>NZ_JAGTWO010000004.1:2672122-4008183 GCF_018842675.1 Candidatus Pantoea bituminis | reverse complement strand
CTTCCGGGCTGACAAGTGCTAATTTCAATTAATTTTCTGACTGCTGTTTTTTTCAACTCAAACGCGTTAAACCGCTAGTTTTTCAAGCAAAGGGAAGCCATATCGTTGTAGAACGGGCGATAATTGCACCGCCTCGCTGTCCATTTGCGTACAAAATGCTGCATTTTCTTGGGAAGAACGTACCACGGGTGCTTCATGCTCCAGCAACCAAGCCGTTCTACGTGCGATAGCAGCACCAGAATCAATAAGACGTGTTCCTTCTGGTAATACTTGCTGAAGCTCTTCACGCAATAAAGGAAAGTGCGTACATCCCAACACAACCGTATCTGGCGGTTCAGACATTCTTAGCCAAGGCTGAACAATATGTCGCACCTCGTCTAAAGATACTTCATCACCATGCAGCTTCGCTTCAGCCAACTCCACCAGCTCCGCCGACCCCAACATTTCGATTTTGCATGAGGTCGCAAATTGCTGCACCAACTCATGTGTATAAGGACGGCGTACTGTCGCTCGCGTAGCCAGTAAGCCCACCACACCATTACGCGTTAAACGCGCCGCCGGTTTAATTGCTGGCACGACGCCAACAACCGGAAAGGCAAAACGCTCACGTAACGCCGGTAGGGAGATGGTACTCGCTGTATTGCAGGCGATGATCACTAAAGAAAGAGGATATCGCTGAGTGATCGCTTCGACGATAGCAACGACACGTTCAATAATGAACGTTTCAGTTTTCTCGCCATAAGGAAAGCCCGCATTGTCGAAGGCGTAGAGATAATGAAGATCCGGCAAAAGCTGCCGAACCTCATCATAGACGGAAAGCCCACCGACGCCAGAGTCAAATACCAGCACGGTGGGACGCAGATTAGAAGCTGTAGCTCCCGTTGAGGTAATACTCTCGTCCTGGAGTTTGATAGCCATACGCTGTCTCGTAGTCTTTATCGAACAGATTGGCAATTCTACCACGAACGGTGAGATGCGAAGTGACCGGATACGACACAGCAAGATCTACTGTGCTGTAGCTTGATAGACGACGCTGCACATTTGCATATTCACTGGTGTTATTGTCATAACGCTTACCGAAGTATTGGTATATGACATCAACATCGAAATCATACACTGTCGCACCTAACTGATATTTTGCCTGCTCACGAGCGCGTCGAGCCAGTGTTTCACCGTCTGAATCACGACGTGCATCAAGGTAGCCCAACGTAATTTGATGGTGAACAAAACTGGTATCAAAATCTGCTGTCGCCTCAATCCCTTTCAGCGTCGCAGCTTTTACATTGTAATAACCGCCCTCATAAGTAACAGGATCGCTGGCATAATCAATCAGGTCATTGATCTGATTATGATATGCAGCAACGCGCCAATTAACTGGGCCTGTCAGACCTTCAAGTCCAGCTTCCCATTGCTTCGATTTTTCAGGGGTCAACTCTGGGTTTGAACTGATACCAAAGCGTTTTTGCCCGTAGAGTTGACCAAGCGTAGGTGCCTGGAAGCCTGTACCATAAGACAGGGTAGCTTTATAACCAGGAACAAATTCCCATCCGGCTGCAGTTTGCCAGGTGCCATGACGGCCATAATCTTCGTTGTCGTCTCCGCGCACAGAGCCTTCAAGCGTTACCGTACCCAACTGCTGCTGAGCAGTAACGTAAGCACCGGTATTATCTTGTTTATAGCTATCCGACTCACGTGGCGCACCTGAATAAAGCTGCCCAGTCGATACCAGCTTCTGTTGCTGCCAGTCCAGCCCGGCGCTAACCGTTCCATGCCCAACCGCTAAGGTATTACCCCACTGAAGATTTCGCTGCTCCATATCATCCAAACTGTTGGAGTCGGCGTAGCGGCCATCAATGCTGGCATAGTTATAGCTTTTGTACTTTTGGTAACTGGCGGAGAGTTGCGATGAGAAGTCGTCTTTATTAAAGCGTAGGCCCGTGTCAAACGAGTGATTATAAATCTGCTGCTCATCCTGGCCGCCACTATAATTCGCATCGTAATCCGAATTTGCCGAATAACCATAGCCACGAACAAAGCCAGAAAACATGTCATTGAACTGATGTTCCACACCCGCCCAAAACGCTTTATTACGCCAACCATCGCGATCGCGATCAATAGAATAGCCAGAATCCGGTTGAACGTTGTAGCCGTTTGTTCCCTGATAGGAACCGGCAACCGTGATACGTGTGCTATCAGTAATATTCTGATTCACGCTGCCGCTGTATTCTTGATATTGCTTAGACCCCAAGCCAGCTGAAAGGGTGTTTTGATTATCTGGATTTTGCGTAATAACGTTGACGACACCGCCAATAGCATCGGCACCATATACTGCTGAGCGCGGGCCTCGGATAAACTCAATACGTTGAATAATAGAAATTGGGATCTGATTAAAATCAGAGACACCGGTAATCCCCGGCTTTGCAATCGGAACGCCGTCAATCAGCACCAGCGTATGACGAGCTTCAGAACCGCGTACATACATAGAAGCGCTTTGCCCAATGCCACCACTTTGCGCAATATCTACGCCCGGCAAGCGACGCATCACCTCGACAAGGTTCTTAGATTGCCACTGCTCAATTTCTTCACGCGTTACTACGGTGGTTGAAGCCAGTACCGAAGATACCGGCTGTGCAAAACGGTTTGCGGTCACAATTTGCGTATCATCATTCTCCTGAGCGAAACCGTTTTGCGCCCAGAGAGAAATCGCCGTTGCACTGAAGGCGAACAGCGATGCTGTAGTTTTATTCATTTTTAATAGCATCCAAAAGACCAAGCAGGATGCCGCAGGCATACAATCAATAGCACGCGATGATCGTACGAGTTGCGACGTCACACCGGCAGGTCTTCGGGCTGGGAACCATAAATGGTGAAGACTTCCCATCCCTCAGGACAGTGTCTGCAAATGCAATCACCACGACATTCCTTACCGCTGCGCGTCGGCTCCAGATTTCCACTGGATTCCCTATTAACTCAGGTTGAGGCCGGCGCACGCAGTCTACGGAGTGGCGATACGGAAGTCCAGACTTCCAAACATCTTATCAGCACAACACTGGACAACAGATATTGAATGCCTACAATCGCCCGGCAAGTTTGCTATTAACCAGGATTGATCATGACGCCCGAACATCTCCCCATTGAAGAATATGACGCGCAACTGGCGGAAAAAGTCAGCCGTTTAACCACGATGATGACGCCTTTTGCTGCGCCCGAAGTGGAGGTGTTCCGTTCGCCGGTCAGCCACTATCGCATGCGCGCAGAATTTCGCTTGTGGCACGATGGTGATGACATCTATCACATCATCTTCGATCAACAGACGCGCGAACGTATCCGTGTCGATCAGTTTCCGGCGGCCAGCGAATTAATCAATCTGGTCATGCCAAAAATGATCGCCGCGATCCGTGACAATCGTACGCTTCGCCACAAGCTGTTTCAGATCGATTACCTGTCGACAATGAGTCATCAGATCGTGATTTCACTGCTTTACCATCGCAAGCTGGATGATGTCTGGCAGCAGGCGGCAAGCGAACTCCGCGATCAATTGCGCGCAGAAGGTATTGATGTTCAGCTCATTGGCCGCGCAACCAAAACCAAAATTTGCCTCGACCACGATTACGTTGATGAGCGCTTGCCGGTCGCAGGCCGCGAACTCATCTACCGTCAGGTTGAAAATAGCTTCACCCAACCCAACGCGGCGATGAATATTCAAATGCTGGAATGGGCGCTGGATGTCACAAAAGAATCGCAAGGCGATTTGCTGGAACTTTACTGCGGCAACGGCAACTTCTCGCTGGCGCTGGCGCGCAATTTCCGTCGGGTGCTAGCCACTGAGATAGCTAAACCCTCTGTAGCCTCTGCGCAATTCAATATTGCGGCCAACCAGATTGACAACGTGCAGATCATTCGCATGGCGGCGGAAGAATTTACGCAGGCGATGAACGGTGTACGCAGTTTTAATCGTCTGGAAGGTATCGATCTGAAAAGCTATGAATGCGAGACAATTTTTGTCGATCCGCCGCGCAGCGGATTAGATGATGAAACAGTGAAGATGGTGCAGGCTTATCCGCGCATCCTTTATATATCCTGTAATCCGCAAACGCTGAGCGACAATCTGCACATTTTGGCGCAAACCCATGTTGTTACGCGTTTAGCGCTGTTTGACCAGTTTCCCTATACCCATCATATGGAATGCGGCGTGCTGCTCACGCGCAAAGCCTAAAAAAACGGGAACCGCTGGGTTCCCGCTTTTACTTTTACTGATTGCGCTTCCGCTTGATACGCGTGGCAATCCAGAACACCAGCGCGACCATCAAAATAGTCGGGATAAAGTTCGATCCCATATCAGGATATTCAGCCCGTACTAATGCGCTGTAAACCAAAATTCCCAACAGAAAAAACGCGGCCGCTAAGCCGGGCATGCCATCCGGCATATTGCAGTTCAGATAGCGCTGATGCAAACACCACGCCGCTAAACCCAACGCAATAATGGGAAATATAGAGAACGGCACAAAAGCGCTGAACAGCACCGAAAACGAGCCGTTAATCGCTAAACCGGTAATAAAAGCCAATAACAGTGTGCCTTTATCGCGGGAAACCTGTTGGGTCATGGCATTATCCTTGTTTGATTACTCTTCAGTTTTATCCAATGTGACCGCCAGACGTTCTTGCTCACGGCGGTACCAGTAATAGGCGCCTTTAGCGATCATGCGTAATTGCAGCACCAGGCGATCTTCCAGCTTGCTGCGCTGATCGGCATCGATATCCAGCGCTTCCGCGCCCGCACTAAATACAATGGTGACCATTGCTTCAGCCTGGGCTTCAGTAAAGCTGCGCGGCATGCGATTTTCGACCTCAAGATAATCAGCCAGTTCAGCGATAAAATGCTGAATTTCGCGCGCAACCGCAGCACGGAAAGCGGCAGAAGTGCCAGAACGTTCGCGCAATAACAGGCGGAATGCATTGGGGTTGTTCCCGATAAACTCCATAAAGGTGGCGACCGAGGTTTTAATGATGCTGCCGCCTTTGGCAATGCGCTGTCGCGCCTGGCGCATCAGCTGACGTAGCATTAATCCGCTTTCATCAACCATGGTTAAACCGAGTTCATCGACATCTTTAAAGTGGCGATAAAAGGAGGTCGGCGCAATGCCGGCTTCGCGGGCAACCTCACGCAAACTCAAACTGGTAAAACTGCGTTCGGCGCTGAGCTGACTGAAGGCTGCTTCAATCAGTGTACGTCGTGTACGTTCTTTCTGTTGCGCTCTGACGCCCATTCTATCGGCCTTTTGCGGTGTTGAATGGGCACTATAACAAAATTTTCAGCGTACATGAGCGCAAACTTTGTGAACGGCTGTGAACCTCACTCTTTGTCAAACTGCGTTGAAAATCGCTGTTAGAATTCAGATGTGCGCGGCGAGATGTTAGAATCCCGTTGTAAAAATGTATAAATAATAGGACGTATTGGTATGCAAAAGTCTTACGATTACGATGCCATTGTGATTGGCTCAGGACCCGGCGGTGAAGGTGCGGCGATGGGGCTAGTGAAGCAAGGTGCGCGCATCGCGGTGATCGAACGCTACCACAACATCGGCGGCGGTTGTACGCACTGGGGCACCATCCCCTCAAAAGCGCTTCGTCATGCAGTGAGTCGCATTATCGAGTTCAACCAAAACCCGCTCTACAGTGATCAGACCCGACTTCTTCGCTCCTCCTTTGCTGATATTCTTAACCACACCGAAAGCGTCATCAGCCAGCAAACGGCCATGCGCCAAGGCTTTTACGAACGTAATCGTTGTGAACTTTACCAAGGCGATGCACAGTTTGTTGATGCCAACACCATTGAAATCGAACAGCCTGACGGTTCACGCGAGCGTTTGACCGCAGAAAAATTTGTCATTGCCTGCGGTTCCCGACCTTATCACCCAACAGACGTCGATTTTACCCATCCTCGCGTTTATGATTCCGATTCCATCCTCAACCTACACCACGAACCTGGCCACGTGATTATTTATGGTGCCGGTGTCATTGGCTGCGAATACGCGTCAATTTTTCGGGGTCTTAACGTCAAGGTTGATCTGATCAACACCCGCGATCGTCTGCTGGCCTTTCTGGATCAGGAGATGTCAGATTCATTGTCTTATCACTTCTGGAACAGCGGTGTGGTGATTCGTCACAACGAAGAGTTTGAGAAAATTGAAGGCGTAAGCGATGGCGTAATCATGCATTTGAAATCAGGTAAAAAGGTGAAAGCCGATTGCCTGCTTTACGCAAATGGACGTACCGGGAACACCGATTCGCTGGCACTGGAAAACGTTGGACTGGAAGCCGATGGCCGCGGTCTGCTGAAAGTGAACAGCATGTATCAAACTGCGCAACCGCATATTTATGCGGTCGGTGACGTTATTGGTTATCCAAGTCTTGCGTCTGCTGCTTACGATCAGGGCCGCATTGCGGCACAAGCACTGATCAAAGGAGAAGCCTCAGCGCACTTGATTGAAGATATCCCAACCGGAATCTACACCATTCCTGAAATCAGTTCTGTGGGTAAAACCGAGCAGCAGCTGACAGCGATGAAAGTGCCTTATGAAGTCGGTCGTGCGCAGTTTAAGCATCTGGCGCGTGCACAGATCGTTGGCATGAATGTGGGAAGCCTGAAGATTTTGTTCCACCGCGAGACCAAAGAAATTCTCGGCATTCACTGCTTTGGTGAGCGTGCCGCCGAGATTATTCACATTGGTCAGGCGATCATGGAGCAGAAAAACGGTGGCAACACGATTGAGTATTTCGTGAATACCACCTTCAACTACCCCACCATGGCTGAGGCCTATCGCGTCGCCGCGTTAAATGGCTTAAACCGCCTGTTTTAACGTGGTATCGAAATAGCCTTGCATGTGAGTGCGAATAGCCTCTGCCAGCTGTTCATAACGGCTGCGCAGAGGTGAACCCGGACGGTATACCAGCGCAATCGTGCGCTGAGGCACCGGCTTGTAACAAGGCAAATAACAGACGCCATCACGAATACGTTCATTTGGCACAGCCAGCGCAGGTAACAGCGTAATACCGCTGCCGGCTGCTACCATATTGCGCAGCGTTTCGAGGCTGGTCGCACGGAAATGGGTATCTTCATCAGCGCCCGCTTCAAAGCAGAAACCCATCGCCTGATCGCGTAAGCAATGACCATCTTCCAGCATCAGCAGCTTCTCACCAGCCAGATCGGACATCGGAACGCGATCACGATCGTGCCACGGATGATCCTGATAAACTGCCAGCTTCATTGGCTCATCAAACAGCGGCACCTCAATAAAGGCTTCGCTCTCTTTCACCAATGCCAGAATAGCGCAATCAAGTTTGCCGCTGTCGAGCTGGGCCAACAGCTGCTGGGTTTGCGCTTCATGCAGATACATCTCTAGCTTCGGAAACGTTTTATGCAGCATAGGAATAACTTGCGGCAACAAATAGGGGCCGGTGGTTGGAATCAGTCCAATATGCAATGGACCTGACATCGCTTCACCCTGCTGGCTCGCCATCTCTTTCAGCACTTTAACTTCACGCAGCACGGTACGAGCCTGATCCACCAGCAACAAACCAGCCTGAGTGAATAAGACCTTACGGCTGGTACGCTCAAGCAGCATTACGCCCAGTTCATCTTCTAACTTACGAATCTGTCCGCTTAGCGTCGGCTGACTAACATGACATGCATCCGCAGCACGGCGGAAATGACGGTGCTCAGCAAGCGAAACCAGGTATTCCAAATCACGAATATTCATTGTTACCCTCCAAACCACGATAGCCCGTGGCGATAGATAGAATAGCAATGAACGATTAGCCCTATCAAGCTGCGATGGGAATAATGCACCCATCAAATTGAAGACCATCGCTCACGAGGAGAAAATATGTATACCAGTCAGGAAGGTAAATCGATCCCAGACGTTACTTTTCACACCCGTCAGGGCGATCGCTGGGTCGATATCACCACCGATGAGTTGTTCAAAGACAAAACTGTGATTGTGTTTTCTCTGCCGGGCGCGTTTACGCCCACCTGCTCATCCAGCCATCTGCCGCGCTACAACGAATTGCATAGCGTATTTGCACAGCATGGTGTTGACAGCATCCTGTGCGTGTCAGTGAATGACACCTTTGTGATGAACGCGTGGAAAGCAGAGCAGCGTGCTGAACATATTACCTTTATTCCTGATGGTAATGGCGAGTTCACCCGCGGCATGGATATGTTGGTTGAGAAAGCCGATCTGGGTTTTGGCCCACGCTCATGGCGTTACTCAATGCTGGTACGAAATGGTGTAATTGAAAAGATGTTTGTTGAGCCAAACAAGCCAGGCGACCCGTTTGAAGTGTCAGATGCCGACACTATGCTGCGTTATCTGGCACCAGAATTTAAAGTGCAGGAATCCGTCTCGGTATTTACTAAGCCAGGCTGCCCATTCTGTACTAAAGCCAAGCAAATGCTGCTGGATCGCGGTATTCAGTATGAAGAAATTGTGCTGGGACAAGATGCTACCACCGTGAGCCTGCGTGCCGTTTCTGGTCGCGCCACTGTGCCACAAGTATTTATTGGCGGCCGCCACATCGGCGGAAGCGATGATCTGGAGCAGTTCCTGCTTTCAGCGTAAAAAATCTCTGTGTCAGCCGGGAGTGCTGGCCTCTGATGATGTGCCTATAAAAAAGATGTAATTCTGAAGCTAGAGGTTGGCGGGCATTTTATGTGCCCGCTTTTTTTATCTGCGATTTACGCTAAACGCTGCTTTGCTTCCGTAATGGCGCGAGCGACCTGCTGCGGTGAAACGCCACCTTGCGCATTACGCTTGTCGAGGCAGGATTGCAGTGCAAGAATCGGATAAACATCCTCTTCAATGGTTGCACTGAACTGCTTCAGCTGTGCCAGTGACAACGCCTCCAACGCCACACCTTGCTTGATCGCCTCAACAACGGCTTCACCGACGATATGGTGCGCCTCACGGAACGGCACGCCTTTAGCCACTAAATAGTCCGCCAGCTCGGTGGAGTTTGCATAACCTTGCTCGGCCGCTTCCTGGCAGCGTGGGCGTTTTATCTGAATACCGTCCAACACCAGCACAGACATATGCAGGCAGTCGATCCAGGTATCCAATGCGTCAAACAATCCCTCTTTGTCTTCCTGCATGTCTTTGTTGTACGCCAGCGGTAACCCTTTCAGGGTCATCATCATGCCCGTTAAAGCGCCCTGCACGCGGCCACATTTACCACGAATCAATTCCAGCGCATCCGGGTTTTTCTTCTGTGGCATCAGCGATGAGCCGGAGGTAACTTTGTCTGCCAGTTCAATGAAGCCAGCTTCACCGGTATTAAAGAAAATCAGGTCTTCGGCGAAGCGCGATAAGTGCACCATACCAATTGCAGCGTCAGATAAGAGTTCCAGCACGTGATCGCGATCCGAAACCGTATCCAGGCTGTTACGTGTCGCGGAGGCAAAACCTAACCAACCCGCCAACTGCTGACGATCAATCTCATACGCGGTACCCGCCAACGCGCCACAGCCCAGCGGGCTAACGTCCAGACGCTTCAGCGTATCCTGCAAACGGCTTTCATCACGTGCCAGCATTTCTACATAAGCCAGACACCAGTGAGCAAACGTTACCGGCTGAGCACGCTGTAAATGGGTATAACCCGGCATCACAGCGTCTTGATTCGCTTCTGCCGTCACCACCAGCGCTTGCTGTAATTCACGCGTGGCGCCCAGCAGCGCTTCAACCTGCATTTTGCACCACAGTTTCAGGTCAGTTGCGACCTGATCGTTACGGCTGCGGCCGGTGTGCAGTTTTTGCCCAGCGCACCGACTTTCTCAATCAATTGACCTTCAACCCAGCTATGAATGTCTTCGGCATCGCTCTGCAAAATCTGCTCAGGATTCGCGCGTACATCCTCCAGCAACGTATTCAGCGCGGCTTCCAGCTGCTGCTGTTCGTCACTGCTCAGCACGTTCACCGTCACCAACGCTTTGGACCAGGCGATTGAGCCGATGATGTCCTGCTCTGCCAGGCGATAGTCGAAGCGCAGCGAGTCGTTAAACTGTTTGAAACGTTGATCTGCTGCCTGGGTAAACCGTCCACCCCAAAGTGCCATGTGGAAATCTCCTTCAAATCGTTAAACGAAGGGCGGCATAAATGCCGCCCCTGATGTCATGCTGTGAGGCGAGGCTGACCTCGCCTGCGAATTACTTCTTCTGCTCGTTCAGGGCACGGATGCGTGAAGAGAGCGAGAACAGACGGATGAAGCCGCCGGCATGACGGTGATCGTACACTTCGTCTTCGCCGAAGGTCGCAAACTCTTCTGAATAGAGGCTGTTTGCAGAACGCTTCTGCGTCGCAGTCGCCTGGCCTTTGTAAAGTTGCAGAACCACTTCGCCATTCACCTCTTCCGCCAGCGATTCGGCTGCGGCTTGAATCGATTTACGCAGCGGTGCGAACCAGCGACCATCGTAAACAACATAAGACATTTCATGACCCAGCTGTTCACGCCATTTGAAGCTGTCGCGATCCAGAACCAGCTGCTCAATCGCACGCAGCGCGTTAACCATAATGGTGCCGCCTGGGGTTTCGTAGCAGCCGCGAGATTTGATGCCAACCAAGCGGTTTTCTACGATATCGATACGCCCAACGCCATGTTTCGCACCAAGCACATTCAGTTTTTCCAGACACTGGAACGGGCTCAGTTTCTCGCCGTTTACGGCGACCACACGCCCTTTTTCTACGGTCACGGTCACTTCTTCTGGCTGATCTGGCGCTTCCAGTGGATCAACAGTCCATACCCAGCAATCTTTATTTGGTGCGTTTGCCGGGCTTTCCAGCACGCCACCTTCAGTAGAGATGTGCCACGCGTTTTCGTCACGGCTGTAGATCTTTTCCAGTGACGCGGTGGTTGGAATGTTGCGCTCTTTCAGGTAATCCAGCAGCGCTTCACGTGAACGCAGGTCCCATTCACGCCATGGCGCAACCACTTTCAACTGTGGGGCCAGCGCGGTATAGGTGGTTTCGAAACGCACCTGGTCATTACCTTTACCAGTAGCGCCGTGGCACAGCGCATCAGCACCCACTTTCAGCGCCAGCTCCACCTGTGCTTTCGCGATGATTGGACGTGCCATTGAGGTGCCCAGCAGATAAGTGCCTTCGTACAGTGCGCCAGTTTGCAGCACGGGATAGACATAATCACTGATAAATTCTTCACGCAGATCAACAACGTGACATTCTGAGGCACCCGACTGTAGCGCTTTCTTCTCAACGCCTTCCAGATCGCTGCGTTCCTGACCGATATCTGCCACGAACGCGACCACTTCACAGCCGCCATAGTTCTCTTTCAGCCATGGAATGATGGCTGAAGTATCAAGGCCACCGGAGTAAGCCAGAACGATTTTTTTGATGCCTTGCGTTTGCATTTCGTAATCCTTGAATCAGAGTCGTTAAGCGAGAATCCGGGTGCCAATCGACACGCCGTTAAAAAGAGTAGGCAGTTGCTCAGCGTGACGCCAGCTGGCGATATCCACTGGGCGGCCCAGCGTGCGGGCGGCATCAAGCGCCGCGTGCACTTTAACAATCATGCCATCAGTAATGATGCCTTGGGCAATTAACTGTTCAGCTTTTTCAGCGGTCATCTCTTCGATGCGCTGACCTTTGCCGTCCAGAATACCGCTGACATCTGATAGCAAGACTAAATCGGCACCGATAGTTGCAGCCAGCGCGGTCGCGGCCTGGTCGGCATTGACGTTCATCAGCTCGCCGCTGTCGGTAATACCGATTGAACTGACAACGGGCATATATCCCGCATTCAGCAAGGTATTGAGTAACGCAGGATCGCCTGGCGTGGCATTGCCAACGTGTCCCAGCTCTTCATCGAACTGCGCCACATTCACTAAACCGGCATCACCCAAACAGAGGCCCACAGAATTAATGCCATATTTTTCGCCCACGCCAGCAGCGTTTTGTTGGCGGTTCCTGCCAACGCACCGGTGATGATGTCGATTTGATCGGCAGGCGTGACGCGCAAACCGTCTTTTTCTTTACCGGCAGCGCGAGTTTTTTCATCAGCTCGTCCACCAGGCAACCGCCACCGTGAACGATGATCAACGGGCGCTGATGCGCGGTGCGGTAAGTCAACAGCGCATCGAACAAACGGGCCAGCGCTTCTTCGCTGTCCAACAACACGCCGCCAAGCTTGATAATTAAGGGATTGCTCATCGTTAATTCACTCGTCCGTTAAATCAGTGACTGCGTTTCAGGGAAGCCGAAACGAATGTTCATGCATTGCACCGCCTGCGACGCAGCACCTTTCAGCAAATTGTCTTCGGCTGCGACCACAATTAAATGCTCGCCCTGTACGGCAAAACCAATATCACAATAAGGCAGGCCAACCACCGCTTTCAACGCCGGAACGCCTTCTTCGTAAACCCGCACCAGCGGTTTGTCGTGATAGGCGTTATGGAACGCTACCGCGATATCTTCGCGGCTCACGCCTGCTTTCAGGCGGCAGGTGATTGTGGCCAAAATTCCACGCGGGAAGCTGCCGAGATGTGGGGTAAAAATCACCGGCGTACCAAGATGCGCCACGATTTCGGGGTGATGACGATGATTAAACAGTCCGTAAGGCTGCAAACTCACTTCGCAAAAGCTGGTGCCCACGTTGGCTTTACGCCCTGCACCGCTCACGCCGCTGGTCGCGTTGATCACTGGCCATTGCGCCTCATTCAGCAGGCCTGCATCCAACAGCGGTTTCAACGCCAGCTGAGATGCCGTTGGGTAACAACCCGGCACGGCGACCAGCTGCGCTTCTTTAATTTTCTCGTGCTGAAACTCAGCCAGGCCGTAAACTGCTTTATCCAGCCAGTCGCCATGCTGATGAGTAAAACCGTAATATTGGGTATAGAAGTTGCCATCGTTAACGCGGAAAGCGCCTGACAAATCGAATACCACGCAGCCGGCCTTAAGGAATTCCGGCGCCAGATCATGGCTAACTTCGTGGGCAGTCGCCAGGAACACCACATCGACTTTATCTGCCCACTCAGCTGCACTGCTGAGCGGTTGCAGCGGCAGATCAACCACACCTTTTAGCTGTGGATGAAGTTCAGATAAGCGCTTTCCGGCGTCAGGGCTTTGCGCTGAAACCGCCAAAGCGGTTATGTTCATATGTGGATGGCGATTCAGGAAGGTGGCAAGCTCTACGCCAGCGTAACCACTGGCACCAACGATCAGCGTATTCAACATCAGGCTGTATACCTTTTTACAGTCACACGTTCCGGGTCGCGGCCTTGCCCCGTTGCCCACGATGTCGTTTGCAGAAAATTTAGGTTCACATGCAGACGACGTTTATGTATTTTTATTCACTATTAATGCATGAATATTGATACATCCTAACTCAAGGACCGTCAACAGTGAAGTCAAAATTACCGCCTTTTATCGAACTGTACCGCCAGTTGATCGCTACGCCATCAATCAGCGCAACCGACGCCGCGCTGGATCAGAGTAATGAAACTTTAATCAATTTGTTGGCCGGCTGGTTCCGTGACCTCGGCTTCAGCGTTGAAGTGCAGCCGGTACCCGGCACGCGCAATAAATTCAACATGCTGGCCCGTACCGGAAGTGGGGCTGGCGGGCTGCTGCTCGCCGGTCACACCGACACCGTCCCCTTCGACGATGGGCGCTGGACGCGCGATCCCTTCACGCTAACTGAGCATGACAACAAGCTCTACGGTTTAGGCACTGCCGATATGAAAGGCTTTTTTGCTTTCATTCTCGATACGCTGCGTGATGTGGACGTGACCACTCTAAGCAAACCGCTCTACATTCTGGCCACCGCTGACGAAGAAACCACCATGGCGGGCGCTAAGTATTTTTCTGAGTCGACTCAGTTGCGTCCAGATTGCGCGATCATCGGCGAGCCAACTTCGCTGAAACCCGTACGCGCTCACAAAGGCCACCTTTCCAATGCGATTCGTGTTCAGGGCCAGTCGGGCCACTCCAGCGATCCTTCTCGCGGCGTGAATGCGATTGAGCTGATGCATGATGCCATTGGTCATTTAATGCAGCTGCGTAACACGTTGAAAGAGCGTTATCACCATGACGCATTTGCGATTCCCTATCCAACCATGAACTTTGGCCATATTCATGGTGGTGATGCGGCAAACCGCATTTGTGCCTGCTGTGAACTGCACATGGATATTCGTCCGCTGCCGGGCCTGACACTGAGTGATTTAGACGAATTACTTAACGACGCGCTGGCACCCGTAAGTGCGCGCTGGCCGGGTCGCATTACGGTAGGCGAACTGCATCCGCCGATTCCCGGATATGAATGCCCTGCCAATCATGAACTGGTGAAAGTGGTGGAAAAATTGCTGGGTACGCCGACTGAAGTGGTGAACTACTGCACCGAAGCGCCTTTTATTCAGCAATTGTGCCCAACCCTGGTTTTAGGCCCAGGATCAATTAATCAGGCACACCAGCCAGATGAATTTATTGATACTGCATTTATTAAGCCGACTCGTGAGTTGATAAATCAGGTCGTGCAGCATTTTTGTCACTGATTAACATCAAATGGGGCATTTCACTGTATTAACAGCAAAATGCCCCGTCATTCTGTGGGATTTAGCAATAAGAATAACTTATCCCGCTTCCTGTCAGTTAAATTCTATGAATTTCCGTCATTTAGCTGCACGTTTGCTTCACTTTAAGTCAATTGACGAATGAAGCATTACGTGGCTAGATAAAAGACGATGTTATGCCCATTGGGTGATTATCCAAACAATTTCAGATTGCAGAAAGGCAGCAACTGAGCGAATCCTCAGAAGCGACACGCGGTTGTGACTGAGAAAAGTAAAAGTTGTCTGCTTTTTTTGCGGCCTGAGAACGGCTGGGTGTAGAAGTTTATTAAGACGATAAGGGTGTCAGGGTCAAATGAACGAACAATATTCCGCAATGCGAAGTAATGTCAGTATGCTCGGCAAACTGCTCGGGGATACGATTAAGGATGCGCTTGGAGAGAACATCCTCGACCGGGTGGAAACCATCCGCAAACTGTCCAAGTCATCCCGTGCAGGAAATGACACTCATCGCAAGGAACTGCTGAACACGCTGCAAAATTTGTCTAATGACGAACTTCTGCCCGTCGCGCGTGCGTTTAGTCAGTTCCTTAACCTCACCAATGTGGCTGAACAGTATCAAACTATTTCTCACAGCGGCGAAGGGGCGAACCACCCGGAACTGCTGAAAAAACCTTTGAAAGCCTCAAGCAGCAGAAAGACATTAGCGAAAGTGCTATCCGTGCAGCCATTGAATCGCTGTCGCTGGAATTGGTGCTGACAGCGCATCCAACCGAAATTACGCGCCGCACGCTGATTCACAAGCTGGTGGAAGTGAACAGCTGTTTAAAGCAGCTTGATCACAGCGACATTTCCGATTACGAGCGCAATCAAATCATGCGCCGTCTGCGCCAACTGGTCGCGCAGGCATGGCATACCGATGAAATTCGCAAATATCGCCCAACGCCTATCGATGAGGCCAAATGGGGCTTTGCGGTGGTGGAAAACAGCTTATGGGAAGGCGTACCGGCTTTCCTGCGCGAGTTGAATGAACAGGTTGAAGAAGCGTTCGGCATCAAACTTCCGGTGGATTTTGTGCCGGTGCAGTTTACGTCGTGGATGGGTGGCGATCGTGATGGTAACCCTAACGTTACCGCCGCAATTACGCGTCATGCCATGCAGCTAAGTCGCTGGAAAGCTGCGGATCTGTTCCTGCGTGATATTGGTGTGCTGATTTCCGAACTGTCGATGTCAGAATGCAGCGATGAAGTGCGCGACCTGTGTGGCGATCCCGAAGCGATTGAGCCCTATCGCATGATTCTGAAGCGCATCCGCAGCCAGCTGATGTCGACGCAATCCTTTCTTGAACGTCGCCTGAAAGGCGAACGTCTGCCGCGCCCGGCTGATTTGCTGGTTTCCAACGATCAACTCTGGCAACCGCTGTTCGCCATTTATCAATCGCTACAGCAATGCGGCATGGGCATTATCGCCAACGGTCAGTTGCTGGATACGCTGCGCCGCGTGAAATGTTTTGGTGTGCCGCTGGTACGTATCGATCTGCGTCAGGAAAGCACGCGCCACACTGAAGCGATTGCTGAAGTTACGCGCTACCTCGGCCTCGGTGATTATGAAAATTGGTCAGAAGCGGACAAACAAGCGTTCCTGATCCGTGAACTCAACTCCAAGCGTCCGCTGCTGCCACGAAGCTGGGAGCCAAGTGACGACACGCGTGAAGTGCTGGAGACCTGCCGCGTTGCCGCTGAAGCGCCGCAAGGTTCAATTGCTGCTTACGTGATTTCAATGGCGAAAACGCCCTCTGACGTGCTGGCCGTGCATCTTCTGTTGAAGGAAGCGGGTATCAATTACGCCATGCCGGTTGCACCGCTGTTTGAAACGCTTGATGACCTGAATAACGCCAATGATGTCATGAGCCAACTGCTCAGCATTGACTGGTATCGCGGCTTCATTCAGGGCAAGCAGATGGTGATGATTGGTTATTCCGACTCGGCGAAAGATGCCGGCGTAATGGCCGCCAGCTGGGCGCAATATCAGGCGCAAGATGCCTTAATCAAAACTTGTGAAAAAGCCGGTATTTCGCTGACGCTGTTTCACGGACGCGGCGGCACAATTGGCCGTGGTGGTGCACCAGCGCATGCTGCCTTGCTGTCACAGCCGCCGGGCAGCCTGAAAGGTGGCCTGCGCGTGACTGAACAGGGCGAGATGATCCGTTTTAAATACGGTTTGCCGGAAGTGACTATCGCCAGTCTTTCGCTCTACACCGGTGCCATTCTGGAAGCGAACCTGATGCCGCCGCCAGAACCAAAAACGGAGTGGCGTAACATTATGAATCAGCTTTCTGCTGACTCTTGCGCCATGTATCGCGGTTACGTGCGGGAAAACCCAGATTTTGTCCCGTACTTCCGTTCGGCAACACCGGAACAAGAATTGGGCAAGCTGCCGCTGGGTTCGCGCCCGGCGAAACGCCGTCCAACCGGCGGCGTCGAGTCGCTGCGTGCAATTCCATGGATTTTTGCCTGGACACAGAACCGCTTGATGCTGCCCGCCTGGCTGGGTGCTGGCGCGGCGCTGCAACAGGCGATGGAAGCGGGCCATCAAGATCAGCTGGAAGCGATGTGCCGTGACTGGCCTTTCTTCTCAACGCGTCTCGGCATGTTGGAAATGGTGTTCTCTAAAGCTGACTTATGGCTGGCGGAATATTACGATCAACGTCTGGTCGACAAATCGCTGTGGCCGCTGGGTAAACAGCTGCGCGATCAACTCGATTCTGATATCAAAGCGGTGCTGACCATCGCCAACGATGCGCATCTGATGGCGGACCAACCGTGGATTGCCGAATCTATTGCGCTGCGTAACGTCTATACCGATCCACTCAACGTCCTGCAAGCTGAACTGCTACATCGCTCACGTGCGCAGGAAGCGCGCGGTGATGAATCAGATGCTCGCGTTGAACAGGCGTTAATGGTGACTATTGCAGGTGTGGCGGCAGGCATGCGCAATACCGGTTAATGATGATGGAACGGGGATTGCGATTCGTCGCTCCCCTTCTTCGCTATTCCCTCTTGCAGGTAATCTGCTGAGATTAAGAAACAAAAAAGCCGGGCAATCTTATTGCCCGGCTTTTTTATAACAGAAAAGTTATACCGCGATGGCTGGACGCACACCCAAGGTATGGCAGATCGCATAACTCATTTCGGCACGGTTCAGCGTATAGAAGTGGAAATCTTTCACGCCTTCGCGTGACAAGATCTTCACCATGTCCATGGCGATGTTGGCACCCACCATTTTGCGCGTTTCAGCGTCATCTTCCAGACCCGCAAACATGGCACTCATCCATCCCGGTACACGCACGTTAGTCATCGTGGCGAAACGCTGTAACTGCTTGAAGTTAGAAACAGGCAGAATGCCCGGTACGATTTCAACATCAATGCCGGTTGATACGCAGCGGTCGCGGAAGCGCAGATAACTTTCAACGTCGAAGAAAAATTGCGTAATCGCACGGTTCGCACCCGCATCGATTTTACGCTTCAGGTTGATCAAATCAGCCTGCGCACTCTTGGCTTCCGGATGCACTTCCGGGTAAGCCGCAACAGAAATATCGAAATCACCGACTTCTTTTAGCAGCGATACCAGATCGCAGCCATACATTTCTGGCTTGCCACCGCCAGGCGGTAGGTCACCGCGCAATGCCACAATATGACGAATACCGTTGTTCCAATAATCCTGCGCAATAGCGCGTAGCTCATCACGCGTAGCATCAACGCAAGTCAAATGCGGTGCCGCTTCCAGGCCGGTGCGATCTTTGATGCCTTTAATAATGCTGTGAGTACGATCGCGTTCGCCCGAATTCGCGCCATACGTTACCGAAACGAATTTCGGTTTTAGGCTGCTCAGACGATCGATAGAGTTCCACAGCGTCTCTTCCATTTCGCTGGTACGAGGCGGAAAGAATTCAAAAGAGACATTAATTTGCCCGTTCAGCTCTGCCAGGCTTTGATTTAGCGCTTCGCGCTGATTGGCATGAAAGAAACTCATCCTGCTACCTCATCGATCACTTCGGTTAACTATCGGACTGCGAACATCCATACGTTTAGACGTCCAGATGCTCAAAATGAACGATTCCTGGCGAAGCGTCAACTTATAAATGATTTAAAACGGTGACAAATATTCAAACAACATGAGTGAAATTCATCTGGAGGCGGCAACATGAAGTGAAGGCAGGCGACGAATGCGCCTGCCTTAAAGATTAAAGCAGTTGAGAAAGGCGGTTGATATCAGACTGAATTGCGCCCGCAGTAACGTCGCGTCCCGCGCCGGGTCCACGAATCACCAGCGGATTATCACGATACCAGCGACTTTCGATGGCAAAGACATTGTCACATGGCAGCAGCGAAGCCAGCGGATGCTCTGGGCGCACCGCTTCGACGCCCACGCGCGCCTTGCCATTCGCGTCGAAACGCGCCACATAGCGCAGCACTAAACCCATCTCCTGTGCGGCTTCAAACCGCTGCAGCATCTGCTCATTCAGTTCTTCGCCATTCTCAAAGAAATGGTCGATTGAATCTTTTTCACAGTTGCGCGGCACCAGGGACTCCACTCGAACCTGATCGGGTTCGATGTTATACCCGCTTCGCGCGCCAGAATCACCAGTTTGCGCATCACGTCCTGACCAGAAAGATCAACGCGTGGATCGGGTTCGGTTAAACCTTGCTGCCAGGCCTGATCCACCAGATCGGTAAACGGAACCGTGCCGTCAAACTGCAGAAACAGCCAGGACAGGGTGCCAGAGAAGATACCGCTTATCGATAAAATAGTATCGCCGCTGTCGCGCAAGTCGCGCACCGTATAGTTAATCGGTAAACCCGCGCCGACAGTCGCGTTGTAAAGCCAGTGGCGACCCGTTTTGGTAAAAGCATCACGAATTTGACGCCAGGTTTGACTGTCAGATGCACCTGCCACTTTGTTTGCGCTAATCACGTGAAAACCGTGGCTGGCAAAATCAAGATACTGCTGCGCCAACGGTATGCTGGCGGTGACATCTAACACCACCAAGTCATCAAACGGGTGCGCGCGCATCCACAAGAACAAGGACTCTTCATCGCGCTCTTCCGCTTCGTCGTCAAAGAAAGCCAATGCGCGGCTGGCATCAAGCCCTTCATAACTCAGCAGGCTGCGGCGGCTGTCTGCCACTCCCGCCAAAACAAATTCAAAGCCGGTACGCGCAGAAAGCGTTTCTTGATCGCGTGCGAACAACTCTAGCCAGCGTGAACCGATATTACCTTTACCAAATAAAATCAGGCCGATGCGTTTCTCTGCCCTAAACAGCGACTGATGCAGACCCTGGATCAGATGTTGGGTTGGGCCCACGCGCAATACCGCAACCACACTGATGTGATCTTCTGATTGCCAGACGAATTCAACCGGCTGATCTTTCAGTTGCTGCCAGAAGCGATGCGTATGCAGCGGGTTACGCGTCACGCCTGCGCCTACCAACGCCACCAATGCTAAGCCATCACGCAGCTGCAAATGCCCCGGTAAACCGGCATCTTGCAAAAGCATAAAGGCGCTATTGACCACTTCTGAGGTATAGCAAAGCTGTAACAGCTGACGATCGGGATGCACACCAACCGCCAACGGGCGCAATTGCGCACGCTTCAGCAGCAGATCGATTTCTTTGTGCAGAATGGCAAAATCATGTTGTTCTGGCAGTTGAATTTCAACCAAACAAACATCGTCATGGCTGGTGACAATACGAGCACCTGTGCCGGATGCCAGCACGCGCTCAATACGTGTGGAACCTTGTTCGGGTTGATAGCTACAGCGCAATTGCAGGTCGATATCGCTACCGGAAACGGGCTGCAAGGTGCGAGTGTGCAATACCGGCGCGGCAAGTCGTGCCAGTTCGCTGGCTTCATCGAGACGTAACAGCGGCAGCAAGCAGGCATCAGAAACTTTACGAGGATCCGCACTGTAAACACCGGCGACATCGCTCCAGATGGTGACGCGACCCACACCCGCTAGCGCACCGATTTGGGTGGCGGAATAGTCGGAGCCGTTACGGCCCAGCAGCACCGTTTCACCCGCCTCGTTACGACAGATAAACCCGGTCACGACGATGCGCTTATGCGGATGCTGCGCCAGCAACGATTGCAGCAGCGGCCACGATTTACCTTCATCTACTTGCGGTTGTGCTGCACGCTCTGCACGCAGAAAATCACGCGCATCCAGCCAGCAGGCTTCAATGTCATGCTGACTCAGCACCGCCGCCATTAACCGCGCTGACCAAACTTCACCGTGGCCCACTACTTCTGCGTAGACCGCTTCGGTGATGTTGCCATCCAGCAGCCCGGCGAGTTTTTCTAAATCACGAATGAACCGGGTAATAAGGGATGCGGCAATTTCAACAGGCAGCAGCGCGCTAATCAGTTCGCTTTGATAACGTCGTAAAGCCTGTTGCACTTGATGCGCCGACAGCCGATCGCTTTGGCTCAGCTTCAGCCAACTGATCAACTGGTTGGTGGTTGAACCTGCGGCCGAAACCACCATCAAGTCGCCCGCCTGGCTGTAGTCCGCCATAATATTGGCTACACGCTGATAGCAACGCGCATCCGCCAGGCTACTGCCACCAAATTTGTGCAACTGCTTACTGTTCGGCGTTCCCGCGCCTGCTGAAATCGTCATGCTTAACCCTCGGCAGCGATCCGGAATGCATTATCCAAATCGGCGATTAAATCTTCGTGATCCTCGATACCCACAGAAACACGCAGCAGCGTTTCGGAAATACCCGCTGCTGCACGCGCTTCCGCTGACATGCCGGCGTGCGTCATGGTCGCGGTGTGAGAAATTAAACTTTCTACGCCGCCAAGTGATTCTGCCAGCGTAAACAACTGTAATGCTTTTAGAAAACGGCGCAGCAATACTTCGTCACCGTCAATTTCAAAACTTAGCATGGCGCCAAAACCGCGCTGTTGACGTACCGCATGTTCGTGCCCGGCGTTTTCCGGCAGCGAAGGATGATACAGCTTTTTCACTAATTTCTGTTGCTTTAGGTAATCAACAATTGCGAGTGCATTACGTTGTGCCGCAGCAATGCGTGGCGATAATGTGCGCAGGCCACGCAACAACAAATAGCTGTCAAAAGCAGCGCCGGTAACGCCAATATTGTTCGCCCACCAGGCAAGCTCGGTTGCCAGTTGTGGCTCTTTGGCAATCACCGCGCCCGCCACCACATCGGAGTGGCCATTCAGGTATTTAGTACAGGAATGCACCACCAAATCTGCGCCCAACGCCAACGGATTTTGTAATGCAGGACTCAGGAAGGTGTTATCGACCACGCTGAGGGCACCCGCTTCACGCGCGGCTTCGCAAATAGCAGCAATATCGACCACGCGCAGCAGCGGGTTGCTCGGGCTTTCTATCAGCACCAGTTTCGGTTTTTCATCCAGCGCAGCCTGTAAAGCGGCTTTATCGCCTTGATCAACAAACTTCACGCGATAAGCACCGCGTTTGCTCAGGCTATCGAACAAGCGGTAGCTGCCACCGTAACAATCGTGTGGTGCGACTAACAGATCGCCTGGCTTCAGGAACACCGTTGTCACCAAATGAATCGCTGACATACCGGTATTGGTTAATACCGCGCCTGCGCCCCCTTCCAGTTCAGCTAACGCGCGCTGCACTACATCACGCGTAGGATTTCCACGGCGTGAATAGTCGTGAGCGCGTGGCTCGTTAAAATCAAGGAAGTTATAAGTGCTGGAGAGGTGAATCGGGGGGACAACGCAGCCATATTGCTCGTCATCATTCAAACCGCTGCGAACTGCGATGGTTGCCTGTTTACGCGTCATGGTGCTAACTGTTCCTGAAGTGTGGAATAAGAAGGCAACAGGATAGCACTCCTTAATTAGACGTCAATACATCTGGACATCTAAATGTCTTTGCGTATAGATTGAGCAAAATCGCAATACCCGCTAAAATTACGCGTCATTGCCTGGCGTTCAAGATTGATTTACACCGGTTGAACGGAGAAAAACCCGCCATTAAGGGGTCAGGCATTAAAAAATCAGGCATAATTCACTGATTTCCTAACATTTAACTTTTATTGATTAAGGTAACCCATGGCTGAATGGAACGGCGAATATATCAGCCCGTACGCTGAGCACGGTAAAAAGAGTGAACAGGTTAAAAAGATTACAGTGTCTATCCCGTTGAGCGTGCTGAAGATTCTGACGGATGAACGTACCCGTCGTCAGGTGAATAACCTGCGTCACGCCACCAATAGTGAACTGCTGTGCGAAGCCTTTTTACATGCCTTTACCGGGCAACCGCTGCCGGACGACGTGGATTTGCGCAAAGAACGCAGTGATGAAATTCCAGAAGAAGCGAAAAAGATCATGCGCGATATGGGTATCAATCCAGACACCTGGGAATACTAAATCGTTACGCATAAAAAAACCCAGCCGAAGCTGGGTTTTTCTTGCCGTCGAATCGAACAGATTCGAATGCCGTAATCTTATTTTTTGCTGCCTGGTACGCTGAAGCGCTTGTTAAAGCGGTCAACACGTCCACCAGTGGTCACTTCACGCTGCTTACCGGTATAGAACGGGTGGCATTGGCCACAAACGTCCAGGTTCAGCTCGTGAGTCAGCGTAGAACGGGTGTGGATCACGTTACCGCAAGTACAGTTGATGGTAACTGCTTCGTATTTTGGGTGAATACCTTTTTTCATGGGAAACCTCATTTAAGGCCGTGTCGCTCTCCGCGCCAGGTTTTAAACCCGCGCAGCACCACACGCTGTTGAACAATTAATGGTGTACCCCGACGAGCACTTTCTCATCGAAGGCGGCATATTATACAGAACATTATGACTTGCTGCAAATATCACCTGATATACCCGCCTAATCTCCCAGCTGGTACACTACGTTCCCTCAATGATTGAACCGGAAAGAGATTGCTATGCCCGTTGTTCAGGTTGCCCTGCCCGTTCCTTTACCCCGCCTGTTTGATTATCTGCCGCCGCAAGGTACGCAGCCCGTCATCGGTGGGCGGGTGAGCGTGCCGTTTGGCAATCGGAAAATGATTGGCATCGTAGTTGCGCTGCGTGAAACCAGCGATCTGCCTGAAGCACAATTGAAAAAAGTGGCGGAGGTGTTGGATAGCGAATCGCTGTTCCCGCCTTCCTTATGGCGCATCCTTAACTGGGCGGCAGGATATTATCATTCTCCGCTCGGTGAAGTATTAAGCCATGCGCTGCCGGTTTTGCTGCGTCAGGGCAAACCTGCACAGGAGACGCCGCTGTGGCAATGGCAACTTACTGAACAAGGTCGTGCAACATCGCCCGAAAGCCTGAAGCGTGCGCCAAAACAGCAGCAGGCGCTGGCGTCTTTACGCCAAAAACCGCTTTATCGTCATCAGGTCAGTGAACACGATCTGACTGATGCCGTATTGCAGGCCTTACGCGCTAAAGGATTGTGTGATTTGCATGAGCACCAGCCGCAAATGCGGGACTGGCGTGAAAGCTTTGCCATTAAAGGTGAACGTCTGCGGCTCAATACCGATCAGGCCACCGCCGTTGGCGCTATACGTGGCGAAGATGAACACTACGCTGCCTGGCTATTGGCGGGTATTACCGGCTCCGGTAAAACGGAAGTTTATCTCAGCATATTGGAAAACGTGCTGGCACGCGGCAAGCAGGCGCTGGTGCTGGTGCCGGAAATCGGTTTAACACCCCAAACCATTGCCCGCTTTCGTGAGCGTTTTGACGCGCCAATTGACGTCCTGCATTCCGCCCTGAATGACAGCGAGCGCCTGGCGGTGTGGTTGCGCGCACGCAGTGGCGAGACGGCGATTGTGATTGGCACGCGCTCGGCGCTGTTTACGCCATTGGCCAGGCCGGGTGTGATCATTATTGATGAAGAGCACGACAGTTCCTATAAACAGCAAGAAGGCTGGCGTTATCAGGCGCGTGATTTAGCGGTATTTCGCGCCCATGAAGAAGATATTCCGATTGTCATGGGTTCCGCGACGCCCGCGCTGGAAACGCTGCACAACGTGCGTAACGGTAAATATCGTCAGCTTGATTTAACCAAGCGCGCCGGTAATGCCAAACCTGCACTGCAGCAGTTGATCGATTTAAAAGGCGTGCAACTGATTGGCGGGCTGTCGCCTGCGCTGATTGGTAAAATGCGCCAGCATCTTCAGGCCAATAATCAGGTTTTACTTTTTTAAATCGACGCGGCTTTTCGCCCGCCCTTTTGTGTCACGACTGCGGCTGGATTGCGGAATGCCAGCGCTGCGACCGTTATTACACGTTGCATCAGCATCAACGCCAATTGCGTTGTCACCACTGCGACAGCCAGCGCCCGCTGCCCAATCAATGTCCACAATGTGGATCGACCCATTTGATGCCGGTTGGTGTCGGTACTGAACAGCTTGAACAGCAGCTTGGTACGCTGTTCCCGGGCGTTGCGATTTCGCGTATTGATCGTGATACCACCAGCCGCAAAGGGGCGTTAGAGCAACATCTTGCCGATGTGCATCGAGGTGGCGCACGCATTCTGGTTGGCACACAAATGCTGGCTAAAGGGCATCACTTCCCAGACGTCACACTGGTCTCGCTGTTGGATGTCGATGGTGCGCTGTTCTCAGCCGATTTTCGTGCCGCCGAACGCTTTGCTCAGCTTTATACCCAAGTCGCCGGGCGTGCCGGTCGCGCAGGCAAACAGGGCGAAGTGCTGCTGCAAACTCACCATCCAGAGCATCCGCTGCTGCAAATTTTGCTGCATCAAGGCTATTTTGCTTTTGCCCAGCAGACGCTTCTTGAGCGCCAGTCGGTATTTCTGCCCCCGTGGACCAGCCATGCGCTGTTCCGCGCGGAAGATCATGATAATCAACAGGCTGCTGAATTTCTCCAGCAGTTGCGAAATTTGCTGGAAGCCAGCCCGTTAAATGATAAATCGACGTGGTTGATGGGGCCGCTGCCGGCGCTGCAACCTAAACGCAGCGGACGCTGGCGCTGGCAGCTGTTAGTGCAGCATCCTTCGCGCAAGCGTTTACAGCAGTTGCTAAGCAGTTCAATGCCGCTGATTTCCACTTTACCCGCTGGGCGCAAAGTAAAATGGACGCTGGATATCGACCCAACGGAAAGCTAAGCCGCGCAGGTCTGCGAGCCAGATCGAAAAAAGTCGCATAAGTCACAATTTTTATGCAAATTAAGTAACAACCTGGCCGGGCAATCGTTAACAATATTGCCCGGCTTGCTTTTCAGGCCAGACCAAATAAACATTCGAACGCGCATAACGCGTCAGGAGCATGTGTTGGAGCAGAATCAACAACAGCCCGCCGCCACTATGAAAGATGTGGCTGAAAAAGCGGGTGTCTCGACCGCTACCGTTTCGCGCGCGCTAATGAACCCGGAAAAAGTCTCCGCAGCGACCCGACAGAAAGTTGAGCAAGCTGTCATTGCTGTTGGCTATGCGCCACATGGCTTAACGCGCAACGCCCGCCGTGGTGAAACACAAACCATTTTGGTGATTGTGCCCGATATCTGTGATCCCTTTTTCAGTGAGATCATTCGGGGCGTAGAAGTGACCGCTGCGCAAGAAGGATATCTGGTACTGATTGGCGACTGCGCGCATCAAAATCAGCAAGAAAAAACCTTTATGAATTTGATGGTGACACGCCAAATCGACGGGATGGTGCTGCTCGGTTCACAGGTGCCGTTTGATGCCAGCCTCGAAGAACAACGCAACTTACCGCCGATGGTGATGGCCAATGAGTTTGCGCCTGAGATGTCGCTGCCCACCGTTCATATTGATAACCTGACCGCCGCTTTCGAGGCCGTAAATCATCTGTTGCAGCTCGGCCATAAGCAGATTGCCTGCATCGCCGGACCTGAAACCATGCCGCTGTGCCAGTATCGTCTGCAAGGCTATGTTCAGGCGATGCGTCGCAGCGGACTCACGGTTGATCCCACCTATATTGTGCGTGGTGACTTCACTTTTGAAGCGGGCGTCGCCGCGATGAATCAATTGTTGGCGCTGCCGCAGCCACCTCGTGCGCTGTTCTGTCACAGCGATATTATGGCGCTCGGTGCCATTAATCAGGCAAAGCGCATGGGATTACGCGTTCCTGAAGATCTTTCGGTCGTGGGATTTGATGATATTGAATTGTCACGCTACTGCGAACCGCCGCTAACGACGGTGACGCAGCCGCGTTACCAAATAGGTCGGGAAGCGATGCTGTTGCTGCTTGCGGAGTTGCAAGGTAAGCGGGTGAACAACGGCTCGCGCTTGCTCGATGCCGAATTAGCCATACGAGGCAGCACGGCACCCAGCAAAAAGCGTGAAAAATAAGCGCAATCTCCGTTCATTTTCAGTAGATTCTTAAGGCGAACATCGCTGGTCAAAGTACCTACCCTTAAGTAACATGGCGGGCTCCTTGCCGGGCAGAGTAAAAGCAGCAAAATTGCCCATTTGGCATTATTTTTTGAAGGGTATCAGAACGAGAGTGGCACAAAAAGATTATGTAGGCCGCGGGCGTTCAACAGGGACGCGTCGCAAAAAAAGCCCCAGTCGTGGCAAGAAAAGCAGCAAAGGCGGATCGGGCGCATCGAAATTGATGATTGTACTGGCGGTTGCGGTGTTGGTGACCTTTGCCGGTGGTTTATGGTTCCTCGCGCATCACAAGAAAGAAGACGCGCCGGTAATTACGGATCATAAAGCCAACGGCAATGACTTACCGCCGAAGCCTGAAGAGCGCTGGAAGTACATCAAAGAGCTGGAAAATCGTCAGGTAACGATGCCTACGCCAATTGAGCCTTCTTCAGGCGGCGAAGTGAAGTCGCAAACGCAACTGACGGATGAGCAGCGCCAGCTACTGGAACAGATGCAGGCTGACATGCGCCAGCAACCTACCCAGCTGAACGAAGTGCCGTGGAATGAGCAAACGCCAGCACAGCGTCAGGTTACGCTGCAACATCAGCAGCAGCTACAGCAAATCCAGCGTCAACAACAACAAGTTCAGCAGCAACAGCAGCGCCAACAGCAACAACTTCAGCAGCAACAGCAGCGTCAACAGCAACAACTTCAGCAGCAGCAACAGCAGCGTCAACAGCAACAACTTCAGCAGCAAGCTCAACAGCGCCAGCAGCAGGAGAGCGTGCAGCGTCAGGCACAACAAGCTCCTGTTACGCGTGAGCCCGCCGCGCAGCCGAAACCGCAAGAGGCCGCGAAGCCTAAGCCAACAGAAAAAGCGGCTTCACAGCGCTGGATGGTGCAGTGTGGTTCGTTCAAAGGAACCGATCAGGCTGAATCTGTACGTGCTGGCTTAGCCTTTGAAGGTTTTGAAAGTCGTATCACGACAGGTGGCGGTTGGAATCGCGTGGTTATCGGACCTTATAAGGATCGGGCAACCGCGGATAGCACACTCAAACGTCTGCGCAGTTCTGGACACTCAAGCTGTATTCCGCTCGCTGTCGGGGGTTGAAACCCGCTAAACCCGCCCCATATCTGTTTGCATGATACTCCGCGCCTTGTGCGCGGAGCTTTTTCCGACTGCAATAAGGGGTCTGCCCGTGACAACAATAGTAAGTGTACGACGCAACGGCCAGGTAGTGATTGGCGGTGATGGCCAGGCTACTCTCGGCAATACCGTAATGAAAGGCAACGTTAAAAAAGTGCGTCGTCTTTACAACGATAAAGTGATCGCCGGTTTCGCTGGCGGTACAGCAGATGCCTTCACCCTGTTTGAACTCTTCGAACGTAAACTGGAAATGCACCAAGGCCATTTGGTCAAAGCTGCCGTTGAGCTGGCGAAAGACTGGCGCACCGATCGCATGCTGCGCCGCCTTGAAGCGCTGCTGGCCGTCGCGGATGAGTCTGCGTCGCTGATTATCAGCGGTAACGGTGATGTGATTCAGCCAGAAAATGACTTGATCGCAATCGGTTCTGGCGGTCCTTTCGCACAAGCTGCGGCCCGTGCGATGCTGGAAAACACGGAGCTGAGCGCGCGAGACATCGTAGAGAAATCGCTGAATATCGCGGGTGATATCTGCATTTACACTAACCATAACGTTAATTTCGAAGAATTACCGTCCAAGGCGTAAGGATTTTAACCATGTCTGAGATGACCCCACGCGAGATTGTCAGCGAACTTAATCGCTTTATCATCGGCCAGGACAGCGCTAAGCGTGCCGTGGCTATTGCACTGCGTAACCGCTGGCGCCGTATGCAGCTTGACGAAGAGCTGCGTCATGAAGTCACACCGAAAAATATTCTGATGATCGGTCCAACGGGTGTCGGTAAAACCGAGATCGCACGTCGTCTGGCAAAACTCGCCAATGCGCCGTTCATTAAAGTAGAAGCCACTAAGTTCACCGAAGTGGGCTATGTCGGCAAAGAAGTGGATTCAATTATCCGCGACCTGACCGACTCAGCCATCAAAATGGTGCGCAGCCAGGCGATTGAAAAGAACAAATATCGCGCGGAAGAGATGGCGGAAGATCGTATTCTCGACGTACTGATTCCACCGGCGAAAAATAACTGGGGCCAGTCTGAGCAAAGCAGCGAACCGTCTGCGGCGCGTCAGTCATTCCGCAAAAAACTGCGTGAAGGCCAGTTGGATGATAAAGAGATTGAAATTGATCTCGCGGCCAGCTCAGCCGGTGTAGAGATCATGGCACCGCCGGGCATGGAAGAGATGACCAGCCAGCTGCAGTCAATGTTCCAGAACATTGGTGGTCAGAAGCAGAAGCCACGCAAGCTGAAGATCAAAGAAGCGATGAAGCTGCTGGTGGAAGAAGAAGCCGCTAAGCTGGTGAATCCAGAAGAATTAAAGCAGGATGCCATTGAAGCTGTTGAGCAACACGGCATCGTGTTTATCGATGAGATCGATAAAATCTGTAAACGTGGCGGTCAGAATGCCGGCGGCCCAGACGTATCACGTGAGGGCGTACAGCGCGACCTGCTGCCGCTGGTAGAAGGTTGTACCGTTTCGACTAAACACGGCATGGTAAAAACTGACCATATCCTGTTTATCGCATCAGGTGCATTCCAGGTTGCCAGCCCGTCCGATCTGATTCCAGAATTGCAGGGTCGTTTACCAATTCGCGTTGAATTGCAGGCGCTGACGGTGAATGACTTCGAGCGCATTCTGACTGAACCCAATGCGTCCATCACCGTGCAGTACAAGGCGCTGATGAACACAGAAGGTGTGACAATTCACTTCACCGACGACGGTATTCGTCGCATCGCTGAAGCGGCGTGGCAGGTCAACGAAACCACCGAGAACATCGGTGCGCGCCGTTTACATACCGTGCTGGAGCGCTTAATGGAAGATGTCTCTTATGACGCCAGCGATCGCAGCGGTGAATCAGTGACAATCGATGCCGAATACGTTGGTCAGCATTTGGATCAGCTGGTCGCGGACGAAGATTTAAGCCGCTTTATTCTCTAAAGCGTTTAGTCCAATACTCATTCAAAGCCCAGCCATCCGGTTGGGCTTTTTCTGCATACTGCTGATGCATCGCCCTTTTCATCCGGTGATGATTTTGCCAACAATCCGTAGAAAGCGATATACTTACCGCTCCTGTGGCAAACAGACGAAACCCTTATGAAATACGATACATCTGAACTCTGCGACATCTACCATGAAGAAGTGAATGTTGTTGAACCGCTTTTTTCAAACTTTGGTGGGCGCACCTCATTCGGTGGTCAGATTACCACAGTGAAATGTTTTGAAGACAACGGCTTGCTTTACGATCTGTTGGAAGAAAATGGTCGCGGTCGTGTGCTGTTGATAGACGGCGGCGGCTCAGTACGTCGCGCCTTAGTCGATGCGCAACTGGCGCGTTTAGCGGCGCAAAACGAGTGGGAAGGCATCGTGATTTACGGTTCGGTTCGCCAGGTTGATGAGCTGGAAGAACTGGAGATTGGCATTCAGGCTATTGCTGCGATTCCAGCAGGTGCGGCGGGAGAAGGCGTTGGCGAAAGCGATGTGCGCGTCAATTTTGGTGGCGTGACCTTCTTTTCTGGCGACCATCTCTATGCTGATAACACCGGTATCATTCTTTCCGAAGATCCGCTGGATATAGAATAAATCCAGAAACGAAAACGGGTGCCAGCGGCACCCGTTTTACGTATCAGCGGAGGTTTAAACCTCTTCCATTTTTCCCAGCAGCGCGCGCAGGCGTTCTTGCCAGACATGCTGCTCCTCTTTCAGATGCTGATTTTCGCGCACCAGCGCATCTTGATTGCCAGCAGCTTGCTGCGCATCGTTACGCAGGTTGTTGTTCTGCTCTTTCAGCTCTTCGATTTCCATCTGCAGCAGAGTGATGGTATCAATCGCCTGCTGTACTTTCGCTTCCAGTTTCTCAAAAACTTCAAATGACATCTTTCTGACCTCTCCTAAATCTTGCAAGGCGTTGATGATGCCAGCTTAAGCACAGAATGCTTCAGCCAGCAACGATGTTTCGATTGTATGTAGCCTCACCGCGCAAGTCCAGCAGCGCTGCCTTTTACGGCGCAGTCTGTAACACTTTTCAGCTTAACCCTAAGAATCGTGCCGTTTCGTCTTTGCGCGATCGCGCTCACCATTCCAGAACGCGCATATGATGATTAAGGAAAGCAAAAATACGCGAAAACGCGCATTTTTATGACACAGCACACAAAAATCGATTTCGCTATTTCTCGTTTATGTTCGTTAACGATAAATTTACAACAGCCCTACAATAGAGCTGGGTGACTCATGGATTGAGAACAAAAACTGATAAAATTTAACCTCGCTTCAGGAACAACATTATGAGTCAAACAACTAACACGCTCAAAGGTCAGTGTATTGCCGAGTTTATCGGAACCGGGTTAATCATTTTTTTGGTGCAGGCTGTGTGGCAGCGCTAAAACTCGCCGGTGCCGAGTTCGGTCAGTGGGAAATTTGTATCATCTGGGGTTTAGGCGTTTCCATGGCAGCGTATCTCACTGCTGGCGTATCTGGTGCGCATCTAAATCCTGCTATCACTATCGCACTTTGCCTGTTTGCTAATTTTGAAGGACGTAAAGTGGTGCCCTACATCGTGGCGCAGATCGCTGGCGCTTTCTGCGCAGCAGCGCTGGTGTACGGCTTGTACTACAACCTGTTCTTAGATTATGAATCTAGCCACCAGATGGTGCGCGGCACAGTTGAAAGCCTGGATTTAGCCGGCATTTTCTCAACCTACCCAAATCCGCATATCAGCGTGGGTCAGGCATTTTTGGTTGAGATGGTGATTACGGCGGTATTGATGGCAGTAATCATGGGCCTCACCGATGACGGTAACGGCCTGCCACGCGGTCCATTGGCTCCTCTGCTGATTGGCCTTCTGGTTGCTATTATTGGTGGCGCGATGGGTCCATTAACCGGTTTCGCCTTAAACCCGGCACGTGATTTCGGACCGAAGCTCTTCGCTTGGTTAGCAGGCTGGGGTAACGTGGCCTTTACCGGCGGTCGTGATATTCCTTATTTCCTCGTGCCGATTTTTGGCCCGATTGTAGGTGCTTGTTTGGGTGCTTTTGGTTATCGCGCTCTGATTGGCCGCCATTTGCCTGGCGCAGTACAAGAACCTGCCAGCACAACAACAGAAAAACCGGTCGCACGCGCTCAGCAGCGTAAAGCGTAAGTTTCACCTTTATCATCAGGAAAGAATTTATGACTACTACCACCGATAAAAAATACATTGTCGCGCTCGATCAGGGCACAACCAGTTCTCGTGCCGTCGTTCTGGATCACGACTCTAATATTGTGGCGGTATCTCAGCGCGAATTTACTCAGATCTACCCGAAAGCGGGCTGGGTTGAGCATGACCCAATGGATATCTGGGCCTCACAAAGCTCAACGCTGGTGGAAGTGCTGGCACATGCAGACATTCGCTCTGACGAAATCGCGGCAATTGGTATCACTAACCAGCGTGAAACCGCCATCGTCTGGGATAAAGAAACCGGTAAGCCGATTTATAATGCCATCGTTTGGCAAGATCCCCGCACTGCGGATTATTGTCACAAGCTAAAGAAAGAGGGACTGGAAGAGTATATCCAGCACACCACCGGTTTGGTGATTAACCCTTACTTCTCCGGCACTAAAGTGAAGTGGATTCTGGATCATGTAGAAGGCTCACGTGAACGTGCGAAACGCGGTGAACTGCTGTTTGGTACGGTTGATACCTGGCTGGTATGGAAAATGACGCAAGGACGGGTGCATATCACTGATTACACCAACGCCTCACGTACGATGATGTTCAACATCCATAAGCTGGAGTGGGATCAGCGCATGCTGGATATTCTCGATATTCCGCGTGAGATGCTGCCAGAGGTTAAATCCTCTTCTGAAGTTTACGGCCAGACCAACATCGGTGGTAAAGGCGGTACACGTATTCCAATCGCCGGTATTGCAGGTGACCAGCAAGCAGCGCTTTACGGCCAGCTGTGCGTGCAACCTGGCATGGCAAAAAATACTTACGGCACCGGCTGCTTCATGCTGATGAACACCGGCACCGAAGCAGTGACCTCAACGCATGGTTTGTTGACGACCATCGCTTGCGGTCCACGTGGCGAAGTTAACTATGCGCTGGAAGGTGCAGTATTCATTGGTGGTGCGGCGATTCAGTGGCTGCGTGACGAGATGAAGCTGATCAGCGATGCCGCTGACTCTGAATACTTTGCAATGAAAGTCAAAGACAGTAATGGCGTTTATATGGTGCCAGCCTTCACCGGTTTGGGTGCACCGTATTGGGACCCGTATGCACGCGGCGCATTGTTTGGCCTGACGCGTGGTGCTAATGCCAACCACATCATTCGCGCGACGCTGGAATCGATCGCTTACCAAACGCGTGATGTGCTGGAAGCGATGCAGAACGATGCCAACACCCGCCTGCAGGCGCTGCGTGTCGATGGTGGCGCTGTTTCAAATAACTTCCTGATGCAGTTCCAGTCCGACATTCTCGGCACGCGTGTTGAGCGTCCAGAAGTGCGTGAAGTGACTGCGCTGGGTTCTGCTTATCTGGCAGGTCTGGCCGTCGGCTTCTGGAAAGACCTGGAGGAAGTGCGCGCCAAATCAGTGATTGAGCGTGAATTCCGTCCAAGCCTTGAAACCACCGAGCGTAACTTCCGTTATGCCGGTTGGAAAAAGCCGTTGCTCGCGCGCAAGCGTGGGAAGAACAAGAGTAATGCTGTCAGCCCGCGACGCGTGTCGCGGGCCTTTTTCCCGCCCTCTCCCCGCTGTGCTACACTGCTCGCCTGTTTTTTGTCAGGTGCATGCCATGAAACGAGAACTTGCCATTGAATTTTCCCGCGTAACCGAAGCTGCCGCCTTAGCGGGATACAGCTGGTTAGGCCGCGGCGATAAAAATGCTGCCGACGGCGCAGCTGTCCACGCAATGCGTCACGTGTTAAACACCATCAATATCGACGGCCAGATTGTGATCGGCGAAGGTGAAATCGACGAAGCACCGATGCTCTATATCGGAGAAAAAGTGGGAACCGGCAGCGGCGACGCGGTGGATATTGCCGTCGATCCGATTGAAGGCACCCGCATGACCGCAATGGGCCAAGCCAATGCGCTCGCCGTGCTGGCCGTGGGCGACAAGGGCAGCTTTTTGCATGCGCCAGACATGTACATGGAGAAGTTGATTGTCGGCCCAGCGGCGCGAGGTCATATCAATCTCGACCTGCCTTTGGAAACCAATTTACGCAACATCGCCGCCGCGATGAACAAACCACTCGAACAATTAACCGTGTCAATTTTGGCCAAGCCGCGCCACGATGACGTGATTAAGCAGCTACAACAACTTGGTGTGCGGGTGTTTACTTTCCCGGATGGCGATGTTGCCGCGTCAATTTTAACCTGCATGCCAGACAGCGAAGTGGACGTGATGTACGGCATCGGCGGCGCGCCTGAAGGTGTGGTGTCGGCAGCGGTGATTCGTGCCTTGGATGGTGATATGCAAGGACGGCTGTTAGCCCGTCATCAGGTCAAAGGTGATAACGAACAAAACCGTTTGATTGGCGAGCAAGAGTTAAAACGCTGCGCTGAAATGAAGATTGAAGCGGGCAAGCTGCTAACGCTGGATGCGATGGCGCGTAATGACAACGTCATTTTTGCCGCCACCGGCATCACCAGCGGCGATTTGCTCAAGGGCATTACGCGCCAGGGCAATATCGCCACCAGTGAAACCTTATTGATTCGCGGTAAATCGCGCACCATTCGCCGCATCCAGTCTATTCACTATCTCGATCGCAAAGATCCGGCGCTGCATCAATTTATCCTGTAACCGGCTGGTTGCTGCTCTCCGGCTGACGCGAGAGTGGCAACCAACACAGCAGCATCACCAGCGCAGTGAAAAACATCAACATGCCAATGCTGAACTGATCGCGCTGCGGCATCAACGCTGACAGCCACGCCACCAGCCCAGCCCCTAAATTCTGTAAACCGCCAATCAATGCGCCTGCGCTGCCCGCCAGCCATGCATAAGGTTCCATTGCGCCTGATGTCGCCAACGGGAACAGCATACCCGCGCCGAAGAAGAATAGCGCCGCAGGCACCAGCAGCGTCCAGATGTTCATCACGCCAAACCAAGCAGGAATCCACATCAGAATGCCCGCCAGTAAACAGCTATTCACACCACACCACATCAGGCTGTGCCATGAACGCTGTTCACGCCCGGCAAACCACGCACCAAAGAAAGCCGCAGGAATAGGCAGAATAAATAGGATGCTGACGGTTAAGCTGCTCAGCCCCAACACACCGCCAAGCAATACGCCGCAGCTGGCTTCAAACACGGCAATGCCTGCCAGCGCGCCAATCAACAGAATGATGTAGCGCACGAAGTGGGTGTCGCTCAGCAAGCGGCTATAGCGCTTTAGAAAGGGTGTCACTTCGGCGCTGTAGGGCCGGGTTTCTGGCAACCAACGCGCCATCGCGCTGGTGACTGCCAGGCACAGTAACAGTAAAAAGGCGAAACAGGCATGCCAGCCAAACAGCTGCGTTAACATGGCGCCGATCACGGGTGCCAACAGCGGGCTGACCAAAATGCCCATATTCAGCAGGCTATTTGCCTGGCGCAGCGCCTGACCTGAATAGAGATCGCGCGGCATGGTACGCGCCATCACGCCCGCCACGCCGGTTCCCATGCCCTGAATCGCGCTGCCCAGCACCAGAACGCTGAGCGAAGGGGCAAACATGGCGGTTAATGCGCCGATCATAAAGATCATCATACCGACAAGGATCACCGGGCGGCGACCAACACTGTCAGACAGCGGGCCGTAGATCAGCTGCGATCCGCCGTAGGTAATTAAATAAGCTGCCATGACGCGTTGCATCGTGCCATCGCGCACGTTTAACGCTTCCGCCATGCTGGCCATCGCCGGAACATAAATGGTTTGTGCCATCTGCCCTACCGCGACCAATACAATCAACATCACCAGTAATCGGCGATTTTCTAATTTATTCATCATTATTGTGTGAAAGGTTTATCTAGAGATTAAGGATAAAGCAGCCGTAAAAAAGGCTGATACAGGTTAATGCCGGGCAAAATATCAGGATTGTGTGACAAAGCGAGAGGCGAGGCAAAAGCGTTAAACTTGCGTGCGTCAAGTTTATGCACCAGCTTGTAAAGGTGGCGCAACAGTTTGTCGATTAGAGCCTTTGACCGGGAACAGGGTAGAAATATCAGCGTCAGGTAGCGAAGATATTCGTCAGCCTGAAAAACAACCAAGGAGTGAATATGGCCGAGTGGGTCAATGCGCAAGTAAAAGAAGTAAAAAACTGGACCGATGCGCTGTTCAGCCTTCGAGTACAGGCACCGATTGATCGATTTACCGCAGGTCAGTTTGCCAAGCTGGCGCTGGAAATTGATGGAGAACGCGTGCAGCGCGCTTATTCCTATGTCAATGCGCCAAGCGATCCTTTGCTGGAGTTCTATCTGGTTACAGTGCCGGAAGGTAAGTTGAGTCCGCACCTGTTCGCACTGCGTCCCGGCGATCAGCTTATGATCACAAAAGAAGCCGCTGGCTTCTTTGTGTTGGATGAAGTGCCGGAATGTAAAACGTTATGGATGCTGGCGACGGGCACCGCGATTGGACCTTATCTGTCGATTTTGCAGGAGGGCGAAGGGCTCGATCGCTTTGATAATATTGTGCTGGTGCATGCGGCCCGCTATGCCGCCGACCTGAGTTTTCTCCCCTGATGCAGCAATTGCAGCAAACCTACAACGGCAAACTGCATATCCAAACCGTGGTAAGCCGCGAAGAGATTGCCGGCTCACTCAACGGCCGCGTACCCGCGCTTATCGAAAGCGGCGAGCTGGAACGCGCGGTAGGATTAACGCTGGATGCCGAAACCAGCCACGTTATGCTGTGCGGCAATCCACAAATGGTACGTGATACGCAGCAACTGCTGAAAGATACGCGCGGCATGCGTAAGCATCTCAAGCGCAAGCCGGGGCATATGACCAGCGAACATTACTGGTAAGTGGCAGGCTTATAACGTACCGGCAGCGCAGCGGCACCGAAGCGATTTTTACCGGCGGTGCCGCGAAACAGGCCCAGATCGAGCAACAGCCCAACAAAAATGATGAAAGGAATGGCGCGCCCCACCAGCCACGGCAGTACGCCATCAAGCATGCTCCAGTTCCCCGCCACCAGCATCCACGCGACGATCACCAGAAATGCCCAATAGCCAGGACGATTGCGATCGTGAAGGCGTTTTACCAGCACCGCACTGGCGGGCCAAAGCAGACAAACCACGCCAAACGCGGCCATCTGCGTATCAAGTAAATCATTCCCGGCGAGAACAAATAACAATGTGGTGGTTAACAGCCAAACAGCCTGCCAGATCCAAAAGTCACGCCGTCCTAATCGTCCACGATACGAGAAACACCATTGTTGTAATGTCATGCTTTATCACCCAGAAATAAATTTAATCTGCCGTGCTTTTTGACCTTGCGGATAAAAACCGGTCTAATTTGGGGCTGAGTTTACTGGTTAGGGTCGACAAAATGAAGAATTTGCCTGGCGCACTGTTGTTGAGTCTTGCGCTGACGGTTCCGGCATTTGCCGCCGATCCACAACCGTTGGATCGGGCTGAACATATGCCCGCCGCGCCTTATCTTTTATCTGGCGCGCCTACCTTTGATATGACTATCGGCCAGTTTCGCGAAAAATATAACACTACTAATCCTGAACTCCCGCTGCTGGAGTATCGTGCCATTGATAACCGGGACGATAAAAGCAATCTGACGCGTGCCGCCAGTAAGATCAGCGAAACACTGTACGCTTCTACTGCGCTGGAACCGGGAACCGGGAAGATCAAAACCCTGCAAATTACCTGGTTGCCGCTGCCCGGACCGGATCAGAACGCATCACAAACCAAAGCCATGGATTATATGACGGCGATGTTGCGCTTTTTTGTTCCAGGTTTAACGCCTGAAGAAGGACGTAAAAAACTGACAGAATTATTGAGCGACGGCAAAGGTTCACACTACTTTGCCCACAACGAAGGCGCGCTGCGCTTTGTCGTCTCTGACAGCGGCGATAAAGGGCTCACCTTCGCCATCGAACCGGTGAAACTAACGCTCGCCAACCCTTGATCGGGCAGGCAAAAATGACGAAAAGCAAAGCTATCAACACATTTGATCTCTATACTGTCTGGCAGACAACGCTGCCTGCTGGCAGTGCTATTTCATGAACGCGTTATGCGGAGGATAGAATGCGACATCCACTGGTTATGGGTAACTGGAAGTTGAATGGTAGCAAGCAGATGACCGCCGAATTGATCGAAGGTCTGCGCAAAGAACTGTCTGGCGTTGAAGGTTGTGGTGTAGCCATTGCGCCACCGACGATTTACCTCGATCAGGCAAAACATGCCATCTCCGGTAGCCACATTGCTCTGGGTGCTCAGAACGTGGACGTAAATCTGTCTGGCGCATTCACCGGTGAAGTTTCAGCGGACATGCTGAAAGACATCGGCGCGAAATACATCATCATCGGTCACTCTGAGCGTCGTACGTACCACAAAGAGAGCGACGAGTTCATCGCGAAGAAATATGCAGTGCTAAAAGCCGCGGGCTTGATCCCTGTTCTGTGCATTGGCGAAACCGAAGCAGAAAACGAAGCCGGTAAAACCGAAGAAGTTTGCGCACGTCAGATCGACGCCGTGCTGGAAACTCAGGGCGCCGAAGCCTTTAAAGATGCCGTTATCGCTTATGAACCTGTTTGGGCTATCGGTACTGGCAAATCTGCTACACCAGCACAGGCACAGGCCGTTCATAAATTCATTCGCGACCATATCGCGAAGAAAGATGCCGCGATTGCTGAACAAGTGATCATTCAGTACGGCGGTTCTGTTAACGACAAAAATGCGGCAGAACTCTTTACTCAGCCAGACATCGATGGTGCGCTGGTTGGCGGCGCTTCACTGAAAGCCGATGCTTTCACCGTGATCGTCAAAGCCGCTGCAGCAGCGAAAAACGCGTAATACCCGATGAGAGGCGGCGGCTACGTCGCCTTTTTTATTGGCCGCAATAATTTACAACTGTGATCCTGCAACTCTTCCGCCGAACCACTGTTCAATAATAGCCAGTTGCGCTCAAGCGCCATCAGCACCAATCGTCCATCTGCTAAGCTCGCCAGCGCCAGACCATATTTCCCCATTTCATGCCGAGCATTCGGAACCTCCGCTGCCAACTGCATAAAAGCGCTCTGCTGCGCCAGTTCTGCGGTTGTCAGCGTACGCAGTAAATAGCGATGGCTATGTAGCGTCTCTGTTTGCCATTCGCTGTTTAACCTGGGAGCCAGCGCGTTGAGACGCTGTCGCACATCTGGCCGTAAACAGGAGATATGAATATGCAGCTGGTTTTGCGTGCGTCCATATTCAGCGTTAATTGCCAACGATAAGGTGTTGTCAGTAATCGGTGCGGCATAACGTTGTGCTAATAAATGGCGTTGAGCCCAGGCAAAAGAAAAATAGTTTGGCGTGGTGGGATTAAGCAGTTGTGGACTTTCAATACCGGTGATTTTCGCTAAAGGGATAAGCAAGTATTGCAGCGGGCCATTGCGATCTTTCAGCATTGCATAGCCTTGAGCGAGTTCAACGCGTTCACAAGGTTTGGGCTGCCCTGTTTGCTGCAATTGTGGTACACACTTTTCGCTGACGATTTGCCACAAGGCATCGGAATTTTTCTTGAAGTGAAAAGCCGCAATGAGTATTGCCGTAATCACTAGCGCGAGCAAACATGTAATCAGACTAAAGGCATGACGGCTTCCCTGCATAGCAAGGTTTCCTCTTTTCTCCACCAGTCCGCATCCTCGCCTGCTGGCGTGTTAATGTCACGCTTAAAACAAAAAACCCCTACTCGCAGAACTTCCGCTTTCGGGGTTTAACTGAACTAACAGACGTTATTCAGGCTTCATCACCTGATCGTAAGTACCGCCGTCAGTGAAATGCGTTTTCTGTGCTTTTGTCCAGCCACCAAACTTGTCGTCGATAGTGAAAAGTTTCACTGGAGCAAAGCTGCTGGCAAATTTCTTCGCAACTTCAGCATCGCGTGGGCGGTAATAATTCTGCGCCGCGATGGTCTGGCCTTCTGGGGAATAGAGATACTTCAAATATTCATCAGCGACTTTGCGCGTATCTTTCTCATCAACCACTTTGTCGACGACCGATACAGTAGGTTCTGCCAGAATTGACTCGCTTGGCGTGACGATCTCAAACTTATCTTTGCCCAGTTTGTTTACCGCCAGATAAGCTTCGTTTTCCCAGGCAATCAGAACATCGCCAATGCCACGTTCTACGAAGGTGTTAGTGGCGCCACGCGCACCTGAATCCTGCACTTCAACGTTCTTAAACAAGGCTCTTACGTACGCTAACGCTTTAGCCTGATCGCCATTATTGTGATCTAATGCCCAACCCCATGCAGCCAGATAGTTCCAGCGTGCACCGCCTGATGTTTTCGGGTTTGGCGTGATAACAGAAACGCCCGGTTTGATCAGGTCGTTCCAGTCATGAATACCTTTTGGATTGTCTTTACGCACCAAAAATACAATGGTGGACGTGTAAGGCGCAGAATTATCGGGTAGACGCTTGATCCAGTTTTTATCGATGCGGCCACGCTCAGCAATTGCATCCACATCAGATTGCAGCGCCAGCGTGACGACATCAGCACGAATACCATTGATCACTGACGTGGCTTGCTTGCCTGAACCGCCATGCGATTGACGGACAACCACGTTGTCACCCGTTTCCTGTTTGTAGTGCGCACTGAATGCTTTGTTGTACTGTTCGTACAATTCACGCGTTGGATCGTAGGAAACGTTTAATAACTGAATATCCTTCGCCAATACGCTGGTAGAAGCCAGCAAAAGGGTAAAACCAATACTCCACTTGTTCATTGCGCACTCTCCCAATATCGTTATGAGATAAGCGTGACATAAACCATTCCAGAGCTAAAAGAATTAAAAACCAGCTGATATAACTTAGGGGAATATAAGGCGAGGATGACAGGGCGCACTCTAACAGCGCGCCCTGAAAAAGTTAGTAAAGCTGTTTAGCGGTATCTAACCAGTCACGTTTGAAGGGACGCTTCATATTTTCAATGGCATCGATAATGTCATGATGCACCATTTTTCATTCTGAATGCCCACGCAACGGCCACCATATCCCTGCATCAGCAGTTCAATGGAAAAAGCGCCCATACGTGACGCCAGAATGCGGTCATAAGCACAAGGTGCGCCGCCACGCTGAATATGGCCAAGCACAGTGGAGCGCGTTTCACGCTTGGTTTCCGTTTCAATGAAGCGCGCCAGATCGTCGATATCACAGATGTGCTCGGTGATCGCAACAATGGCATGTTTCTTACCTTTCGCGATGCCCGCTTTAATTTCCGCTACCAACTCTTCACGCGTGTACGGAATTTCAGGCAATACGATGAATTCACAACCGCCAGCAATAGAAGCCGCAAGTGTCAGATCGCCGCAATGGCGTCCCATGACTTCTACAATCGAAATGCGCTGGTGCGACGAAGAGGTATCACGTAAGCGGTCAATTGCTTCTACAACAGTTTCCAACGCGGTGAAATAACCGATCGTGTAATCGGTACCGGCAACATCGTTATCGATAGTGCCTGGCAAACCGATGCAGGGAAAACCCATTTCAGTCAGGCGTTTTGCGCCCATATAAGAACCGTCACCGCCGATCACCACTAACGCATCAATGCCGCGCTTTTTCATGTTTTCGATGGCAATTTGGCGAACTTCGTCGTTACGGAATTCCGGGAAACGCGCCGACCCCAAGAAGGTGCCGCCACGGTTGATCATGTCAGAGACGCTGTAGCGGTCAAGATTGATCATCCGATCTTCATACAAACCCAAATAGCCGTCATAGATACCAAAAACTTCCAGTCCTTCACTCAGCGCGGAGCGAACAACGCCGCGAATGGCTGCGTTCATGCCTGGAGCGTCGCCGCCGCTGGTTAATACACCAATTTTTTTGATCATGACAACCTCTGGATTGTTCAAAACTAAGGGTTAATCCTGCCTGTCGAGCGCCGGTAAGCTAAATTTTTCGATAAGCGCGACACGTGATGGCAGATAGTATATCAAAGGCTTGCTGCTGAATTGATTCAGGTCAGACAAGTTTTCACTAATTTTTGCAGCATTGTTAGCGTCACGTCATTTTCTTTCGTACTAAGTTGATTATTTTAGTTAAAACCCGAAAGAATCCTGGCGCTCGAACGGTACCACAGAACAAGGATCCTGATGGATTATTACGTCAGAACCGGGAAATTCCTTCAGTAAGGCTTTTTCAACTTGATCAGCAACGCGGTGCGCCTGCACTAACGGCAGCTGATCTTCCAACTCCAGATGCAGTTGAATAAATTTAGTCGGCCCGGATTGGCGCGTGCGTAAATCGTGTACACCCTGAACGCCAGGCCAATGTGTGGCGATGGCCAGAATCTGCTGTCTTTCTTCCTCCGGTAAAGCACGATCAAGCAGTGCCTGAACGGCATCATTCGCCATACGCAAGGCGCTATAAAGGATGAAAACACCAATCCCCAAGGCAAAGAGTGCATCGGCCCGAACAAAACCGTAGCTGCTCAACACCAAGGCCACCAGAATTGCGCCATTCATAATCACATCAGATTGATAATGAAGCATATCGGCGCGAATTGCCTGGCTACGTGTTTTACGTACTACCCAACGCTGGAAAGCGACCAACGTTAAGGTTGAGAACAGTGCAACAACCGTGACAACAATACCGACGATAGGCGCGCGCATGACATTGGGTGAGGCAAGATGTTGCAGGCCAGTAAGGAACAAAAAAGTGCGGAGCCGGAGATAAACATGCTTTGTGCCAGCGCTGCTAGCGATTCCGCTTTGCCGTGACCAAAGGTGTGATTGGCATCTGCAGGTTGTAACGCATAACGCACCACCAGCAAATTAGTCAGTGATGCAGCAATATCCACCAGCGAATCGACTAAGGCAGCCAACAGGCTTACAGAACCGGTGTACCACCATGCAAATATCTTCACAATCAATAAGATGGTCGCAAGAATAGTAGCTGACAATGCTGCGCGTTTAACTAATCGAGCATAGGTGGGTTGCATATCAGGCTCCATGTGCGCGCCAATGAAGGCGTGTACCCAAACTGGGACAATCGCTCAAGTTTAACACTCGTGCTGCCGCTACGCATGAAACCGGCTTAAGCAGATGAAAATGGCTGAGATAAAGAAGAGGAAGTGGTTCTTTGAAAAACGTGGATAAAACATGCCCCGGCCAGGGAAGAGGTCGGGGCTGATTGCTTACTTTCATAAGCGCCAAATTAAAGTGCAGATTTGGCAAGGTCAGGTCTAACGACGAGCGTGACTATTTGCTTTTGCCGCCTTTTTTCCCTGCCTCGGAGGCTTTTTCGCGATCGTTTTTAAAGTTACCGCCGCCACCGCTGCTCTGACCGCCTTTTTTGCCAGCTTCAGATGCTTTCTGTGGATTCTCTGCGAAATTACCTGAACCACCACGATGCTCTGCCATAATTTACTCCGTTAATAGATTCATTTTGGAATACATGATGTGGTTGATGCTCTCCGTTATCCCGGGGTATATCGCCTTCCTTGCTGCAACGGAATTAAGTATAGAAGATGAGCACTGCGCCGCAAGCGCAGCGAGGGAATGTTAAATCACTGTATTTATTACATAAAAAAGTTAGCGATAGCAACTAACTCATTACTTATTAACGGCTTAAAATTTCAGAGAATAGTTGGTATTAATTTTTACGCTTTATTGAAATATAAAAAGACAGCAAAAAAGCGAACCGCCAAAGCAATGTTAATAAGGTGAATTTGCGCACGGCTTATCAGGAGCGTTAAGTAAGTTATTTCGCCAGGTAAGAGAGTTATGGCAAAAATTAAGCAAAAAAACCCCGCCATCATGGCGGGGAAGACAGGGATGGTGTCTATGGCAAGGAAAACAGGGATACTATGTTACTGGTTACTGCCGGTACTACTCACTGCTTGCAGCGATGACGCTGACTGCAAATTCGATAACTCGCGCATTTCGCTAAGCCGACGTTGATAATTCTTCTGTAACGTCGCTTGCTGAGCAGGTGTGAGCAAGTGATACATTTGGTTGCGTACTCGTGCCATTTCGACCTGCTGTTCAATCTGAACTTGGGCGATTTTTTCCGCTTTTTCACGGATGGCCGCTTCGTTAAACTTATCTGCAGTCACCAAGTCATGCATGGCTGCAACATCATCAATACTTATCGCCGGACGTTCATGTCGAGCCTGTTGCATCAGGTCACGCATCTGTTGCCGTTGTTGTTCAGTCAACTCGATGCCATCGAACATGTGGCTTTGCGGATTTTGCGTCATACTGCCTGTCGTCAATCCGCTGTGATGCATCTCGTCAATCGTCGTGGTGTCTGCTGCTCCTGCGCTGGCGTGATAAATAACCAACGCTGAGGCAAGGACAACGACGGTTACTTTGCGCATCGTTTACTCCAGTTCGTTCCGTTTTGCGATTCAACGAGAGCCAGTGTACGGCGAAAGCTGCAAACATCCGTCAGGGGGTGTAAAACTACGTAAAGCGATGGATTGGTGCTGTAGGAACACGGTATTTTGCCTGCGGAGGGCTACAAAAATGAATAAAATCCTGTTGGTAGATGATGACCGCGAATTAACTTCGCTTTTAAAAGAACTGTTGGAAATGGAAGGGTTTGAAGTGGTCGTGGCCAGCGATGGTGAACAAGCGCTGAACGTGCTCGATAACTCAATTGATTTACTTTTGCTCGATGTCATGATGCCGAAGAAGAACGGCATCGACACCTTAAAAGAACTGCGTCAGCAATATCAAACACCCGTGATCATGTTGACCGCACGCGGCAGCGAGTTAGATCGGGTGCTGGGCCTGGAATTAGGTGCGGACGATTACTTACCGAAGCCGTTTAACGATCGTGAGCTGGTTGCGCGTATTCGTGCCATCCTGCGCCGTTCCAACTGGAGCGAACAGCAGCAACAGCATGACAACAGTTCACCGACGTTAGAGGTAGATTGCCTGCGTTTGAATCCGGGTCGTCAGGAGGCCAGCTTCGATGATGAGACGCTGGATCTCACCGGCACAGAGTTCACCCTGCTCTATCTTTTGGCACAACATCTTGGTCAAGTTGTTTCACGTGAGCATCTGAGCCAGGAAGTGCTGGGTAAGCGCTTAACGCCGTTTGACCGTGCCATTGATATGCATATCTCTAACTTACGTCGCAAACTGCCTGAGCGCCGCGATGGGCATCCTTGGTTTAAAACTTTACGGGGACGCGGCTATCTGATGGTTTCGGCATCATGATTGGAAGTTTGACCACCCGCATCTTCGCCATTTTCTGGTTAACGCTGGCATTGGTGTTGATGCTGGTGTTAATGGTGCCCAAGCTGGATTCGCGTCAGATGACCTCGCTAATGGAAAGTGAACAGCGGCAAGGCTTGATGATAGAACAGCATGTGGAAGTCGAATTATCACAAGATCCCCCTAATGATCTGATGTGGTGGCGTCGACTCTTCCGCGCGATAGAGAAATGGGCACCACCGGGTCAACGCCTGGTGCTGGTTACCAGCGAAGGCCGGGTGATTGGTGCGCAACACAACGAAATGCAGGTGATTCGTAATTTTATCGGGCAATCCGATAATGCCGATCATCCGCAGAAGAAGAAGTATGGTCGTGTAGAGCTTGTGGGACCCTTCGCCGTGCATGATGGTGAAGATAACTACCAGCTCTATATGATTCGTCCTGCTACCAGTTCCCAGCTCGACTTTGTGAACCTGCTCTTTGACCGCCCGCTCTTGTTATTGATTGTCACTATGCTGATCAGCTCGCCGCTGTTGCTGTGGCTGGCGTGGAGCCTGGCGCGTCCGGCGCGTAAATTAAAATACGCAGCAGATGAGGTAGCAAGTGGCAATTTGCGTCAGCATCCGGAACTGGAATCTGGTCCGCAAGAATTTCTGGCAGCGGGCTCCAGCTTCAACCAAATGATCAGCGCGCTTGAGCGCATGATGAACGGTCAGCAACGCTTACTCTCAGATATTAGCCATGAGTTACGTACACCGCTTACCCGTCTACAACTGGCGACAGCGTTATTGCGCCGCCGTCATGGCGAAGGTAAAGAGTTGCAACGTATAGAAACGGAAGCTCAGCGTCTGGACGGCATGATTAACGACTTACTGGTGCTGTCGCGTACTCAGCACAAAAATGCATTAATCAGTGAAGCGATGAAAGCCAATCATCTGTGGAATGGCGTGTTGGAAGATGCCAAATTTGAAGCAGAACAAATGGGCAAAAAATTAGATATTCCTTATCCACCTGGCCCATGGCCGCTTTATGGCAATCCACATGCGTTGGAAAGCGCGCTTGAGAACATCGTACGTAACGCATTGCGTTACTCTAATTCTCAGATCAGCGTGAGCTTCTCGGTGGATATATCAGGGATTACTGTTCACGTTGATGATGATGGCCCTGGCGTGAGCGCAGAAGATCGCGAACAGATTTTCCGTCCGTTCTATCGCACTGATGAAGCACGCGACCGTGAATCGGGTGGAACCGGTTTAGGCTTAGCCATCGTTGATACCGCTATCCAGCAACATCACGGTTGGGTAAAAGCTGATGACAGCCCGCTGGGCGGCTTACGACTGACAATGTGGTTACCGCTCTACTCCTCTGCTCGTCAATAATTTGCTATGCTTCGGCCCTCGTTATCGGGGGCCTTATGCTAAACATTGTTTTATTTGAACCAGAAATCCCACCTAATACCGGCAATATCATCCGCCTTTGTGCAAACACAGGCTTCCAGTTGCATTTGATTGAACCCTTGGGTTTTACCTGGGATGACAAACGACTGCGCCGTGCCGGACTCGACTATCACGAATTTACCGCTATCAAGAAGCACGCCGATTATCAGGCGTTTTTAGCCAGTGAAAGTCCTGAGCGACTGTTTGCCTTAACGACCAAAGGAACGCCTGCACACAGCGCTGTGGCGTATCAGAAGGGAGATTACTTGCTCTTCGGCCCTGAAAGCCGTGGCTTGCCCGCTGGAATTTTGGATGCCCTGCCCGCACAGCATAAAATCCGCATTCCTATGATGGCAGAAAGCCGCAGCATGAATTTGTCGAACGCAGTGTCGGTGGTGGTATACGAAGCGTGGCGCCAACTCGATTATGCTGGCGCGCTGATTAAAGGCTAAATGCCGTCGCCAAACTGGAAGCCCGCCAGACTGCCATTGAAGTGCTGATCCATATCCATTGATGGTTTTTCACTGCCGGGCTTACCAACGATGCGTGCAGGCACGCCTGCTGCGGTGGTATGTGGCGGAACGGGCTGCAACACCACAGAACCGGCACCAATTTTTGCGCCACGTCCGATTTCGATATTGCCAAGGATTTTCGCGCCAGCACCAATCATCACCCCTTCACGAATTTTGGGATGGCGATCGCCGCTGGTTTTACCGGTTCCCCCAAGCGTGACTGATTGCAGAATCGACACATCGTTCTCAATCACTGCCGTTTCACCAATCACAATACCGGTCGCATGATCGAGCATGATGCCGTGGCCAATATTTGCTGCTGGATGGATATCTACCGCGAATGAGACTGAAACTTCATTCTGCAAATAAACCGCTAGCGCACGTCGTCCCTCTTTCCACAGCCAATGACCGATGCGATAAGCCTGCAAAGCGTGGAAGCCTTTGAGATAGAGCAGCGGCGTGGAGTATTTGTCTACGGCTGGATCGCGCTGACGCACCGCCTGAATATCGTAAGCCGCAGAAGTAATCATTGAAGGATCTTCGCGATAAGCTTCTTCAACGATTTCACGGATAGCGATTGCTGGCATGATGGGGTTAGACAATTTATTTGCCAGCATGTAGCTCAGCGCGCTGCCGAGATTCTCATGCTTAAGCAATGTCGCATGGTAAAAGCTGGCCAGCATGGGCTCACAATCAGCCAATGCACGCGCTTCTGCTTTGATATTATTCCAGACCAGTTCTAACTCATCAGACGACATTGCTGTTTTCTCCCGATAAAAAAAGCGCCTGAATTGGCGCTACAGGTGATTACGCTTCGCTCCCTGCTTAGCTGCTGCTGTTTTCGTCCTTCCTTGTACGCCCCAGCAGACTCAATGCTGCATCCCGCGCCGGTTTTTCGCAATATAGCACCTGATAAATCTGCTCAGTTATCGGCATTTCTACACCAACACGAGCTGCTAACGCTTTGACTTCCTTAGTGTTTCTGTATCCTTCTACAACTTGTCCGATAATGCGTTGCGCACTGTCAACATCCTCGCCTTGCCCCAGCATCATGCCAAAACGACGGTTACGTGACTGATTATCGGTACAGGTCAGCACAAGATCGCCTAATCCTGCCATTCCCATGAAGGTGGTAGGATCAGCGCCCAATGCCGCTCCCAGGCGGCTCATTTCTGCCAACCCGCGAGTGATTAAGGCCGTACGCGCATTGGCACCAAAGCCGATACCATCAGAAATACCTGCACCAATCGCGATAACGTTTTTCACTGCGCCGCCCAACTGGACGCCAATGAAATCAGGATTGTTATAGACGCGGAAGCTTTTGCCGCAATGCAGCTTTTGCTGCAAATCTTCAGCGAATTGCGCATCGGTAGAGGCCAACGCAATCGCCGTAGGCAATCCTGCCGCCAGTTCTTTTGCAAATGTTGGACCCGAAATCACCGCCAGCGGAATCGCATCGCCCAATATCTCGCGTGCTACATCTTGCAGTAAACGCCCGGTTTCCTTTTCCAAACCTTTGGTCGCCCAGACGATTCGAGAATCATCACGCAAATGCGGTTTGATTTGCGTGAGCACGTCGCCAAAAACATGGCTCGGCACCACGACTAATAGATCGCGACTGGCAGCAATGGTTTTTACCAGATCGGGTTCAAGCGCAAGAAAGTCAGGAAAAGGCACATCGGGCAGGAAAGCGGTGTTACAGCGGTCAGATTGGAGTTGCGCCAGATGCGCAGGGTTGTGTCCCCACAACAATACCGGATGGCCGTTGCGGGCCAGGGTAATCGCCAAAGCGGTGCCGTACGAGCCGGCACCGATGACGCTAATCGAAGCGTTATTTGTCATCAGGCATCCTGATGTGGTTCAGCGCCTTCTTCACCTTGTTGCTGCTGCAGATAGTTCATGAACAGCGCATCAAAGTTAACCGGCGCCAGGTTAAGCTGCGGGAAAGTACCACGTGAAACCAGGCTGGTGATGCATTCACGGGCATATGGGAACAGGATGTTCGGGCAGTATGCGCCCAGACAATGTGCCATCTGTGACCCATCAATGCCGCTGATAGTGAAAATACCGGCCTGCTGAACTTCGCACAGGAAAGCCGTTTCTTCACCTACGGTTGCGGTCACGGTCACACGCAGCACCACTTCATAAACTTCGTCAGCCAGTTGTGAAGATGCAGTGTCCAGATCCAATTTTACGTCCGGTTCCCACTCTTTCTGGAAAACCTGCGGCGCATTTGGCGCTTCAAAAGAGATATCTTTGGTGTAAACGCGTTGAATCTGGAATTGCATTTCGTTGGTGTTGTGTTCTGACATGTAACTAAGTCCTGTGAGTTAGAATGTTCAGCGTAAACTACGCCTGCAGTAACGGATCTAAACCTTCGCGGAAATCGAGCGCGATAAGGTCGTCGCAGCCGCCAATGTGCTGCGCATCAATAAAAATCTGAGGAACGGTGGTGCGGCCGCTGCGTTTGATCATCTCTTCACGTTTCGCCATGTCCCCATCAATGGGAATCTCCTGGTACGTTACGCCTTTTTGACTTAACAGCGCCTTTGCCCGGTGGCAATAAGGACAGGTTGTTTTGGTGTAAATCTCGATGTTCGCCATGGTGTGCACCTCAGTAAGTTTATTTACCGCGTACTAACGGCAGATTTTCGCCGCTCCAGCCGCTTACGCCATCTTTCAATACAGTAACCTGCGTAAAACCCGCAGCACTCAGGTGTGCAGCAGAATCAGCAGCACTTTGTCCTGTCGCACACACCACAATTATGGGTTGCGCTTTATGCTTTTCTAGTTCACCTAAATTGCCTTTTTTGAGCTCAGCCGCTGCCACGTTCACTGCGCCTGAAATGTGTCCCCTGCGATAATCATCGCGCGAACGCACGTCTACAACTACCGCGTCCTCTTTGTTAATCAGGCGGGTTGCTTCACCGCGGCTGATAGTTTTTACCTTAGAGAACATTCCTTTAACGGTAGTCACAATCACCAGAACGAGTAAAACGACCCATGCCAGACTCAGGATGGGGTGATTGCTTGCAAACTGCATAATTTCTTGCATGAGGGGTAACGACTCCAGACCGGGCTAATAAGCTAAAACAAGGGTTCTGAGTATACCTGCGCCACTTCGCATGTACAGACGCTAAGCGGTCAGAGTTAATATTTGTGCATCATTTTCCAAAAAAATCGCCGAATGGCAAAAATGACGTAACGCTTATGCCGGGTTTGGTCTAAAACAGACATGTTTGGAAAAGCAAATGCTGGTCCGGCGCACTGGTAAGCGGCTGTTCATCGTGGAATAATCATTGGCCTATGAAGGGAAAAACAACCGTTTTACACACAAGGACCCGTCACAACGGAGATAACCTGCCGTTGTTAACACACTTGTCCACCCTCTCCTTCAGCCTGCTTTGCGCGGGCGCGCTGTTGTTGCCCGTTACCGCACAAAGTGCTGACGATAATAAATCGCAACTGCAATCTATTCAGCAAAATATTGCTGAAAAAGAAAAAATCGTCAAAGCGCAAAAAGTGCAGCGCAGTAAGTTGCTCGATCAGTTACAAAGCCAGGAAAAGGTGATTGCTCAGGCCAGTCGTCAACTGCGTGAAACACGCAATAGCCTCTCTGCTTTGAATAACGAAATCACTCAACTCGCCGCCTCAATTACGCGTCTGGAAAAGCAACAACAGCAGCAAGAAACGCTGTTATCTCAACAGCTGGATGCCGCCTTTCGACAAGGCCAGCACAATGGCGTGCAACTCCTGCTAAGTGGAGAAGAGAGCCAACGCAACGAGCGCATTTTGGCTTATTTTGGCTATCTCAACGATGCCCGCCAACAGAGCATTGAGGAGCTGCAAAAGACCCGTCAGGATCTGGATCAGCAACGCAACGCGCTACAGCAAAAGCAGCAACAGCAAAAGTCACTGCTCGCACAGCAGCAGAGTCAACAAGATAAACTTCAACAAGCGAGTACTGCGCGTAAGAAAACCTTGAGCGCGCTGGAAAATTCGCTGGAGAAAGATCAAGCTGACCTGGTTGAAATGCGCCAGAACGAAAGCCGTCTGCAAGACAAAATCGCCAAAGCTGAACGTGAAGCTCGTGAACGAGCGGCACGAGAAGCGCGTGAGGCAGAGAAAGTGCGCCAGCGTCAGGCGCAGGCTAAATCGAAAGGTTCCAACTACCAACCCACACAGAGCGAACGCGAGCTGATGGCGCGCACCGGCGGTTTAGGGCGTGCCGGTGGACAAGCATTGTGGCCTGTTCGTGGCCGCGTAGAACACCGCTTCGGTGAGCAACTGCAAGGTGAACTGCGCTGGAAAGGGCTGGTTATCGACGCACCGGAAGGAACGGAAGTCAAAGCCATCGCTGATGGCCGTGTTTTGATGGCTGACTGGCTGCAAGGTTATGGGCTTGTGGTGGTCATTGAGCATGGTAAAGGCGATATGAGTCTTTATGGCTACAACCAGAGTGCGCTTGTGAGTGTGGGTGCTCAAGTGAAGGCAGGACAGCCTGTCGCTTTAGTGGGCACCAGCGGCGGCCGCGGCACGCCATCGCTCTATTTTGAAATCCGACGTCAAGGAAAGGCCGTCAACCCACTCCCGTGGTTAGGAAAATAAGTTTTGCTTCAACTCCGAAAACTCCCCGCTATTGTGAGCGGTTTATTGCTTAGCTGCGTCGCACACGCAGGCAAACTTGCCATTGTCATTGATGACTTTGGCTATCGTCCTGCCGAAGAGAAAAAGTGTTGCAGATGCCGCCCGAGATTTCAGTAGCGGTGCTGCCTAACGCGCCGCATGCGCGCGACATGGCAACGAAAGCGCACCAAAGTGGTCATGAAGTTTTGATTCACCTGCCGATGGCACCGCTGAGTAAGCAGCCACTGGAAAAAGATACGTTAACACCAGAGATGAGCAGCACCGAAATTGAGCGAATCATTCGCAACGCGGTGAATAACGTGCCTTATGCGGTGGGGCTGAATAACCATATGGGCAGCAAAATGACCTCCAGCCTGTTTGGTATGCAGAAAGTGATGCAGACGCTTAACCACTACAATTTTTACTTTCTCGACAGCATGACGATTGCTAACAGCCAATCCATACCGGCCGCGCAAGGCACCAAGGTTCGCGTGCTGAAGCGCCGTGTTTTCCTGGATGACAGCCAGGATATTACTGCCATACGGCAGCAATTTAGTCGCGCAGTAAAGCTGGCGCAGCGCGATGGCTACGCCATTGCGATAGGCCATCCACATCCCAATACGGTGCGGGTTTTACAGCAGATGCTACCCACCTTACCTGCAGATATCACGCTTGTTCGCCCAAGCCAGTTATTGAATGAACCACTGCACAGTGGCACGCCTTCACAAGGTAACAAGCCGCCGATCACCAAGCCCGTGCAACCTCATTTCCAACCGCCAGGCTTGTGCAAAATTAAGCAGCCGCTAGCGCCTGTTCCGGCCACACGTGCATTAAGCGTGGTGGGAGAAAGCATCAATCAAAGTGAATTTACCAAAATCGTAAAAGCACTTTTTTAGTCTTGAGATCGCTTATCTAGAGGCAGGATGAAAAGGGATTTTCATCATCGGCCTTGTCAAACGCCGATGCATTAGGCATTTTTAGTCGTCTCAACGCCTCATTTTTAGCGACATCAGGCGCCCGCTTGTAAAAATCACTTCATGCGGAAACAAATAACCGACATGACAGTCCAATAAGTTTTGGAATTATTAAGTTAAAAATGAGTCATTTTTATGCGTAAAATCTGGAAAGCGAAGTTGCTGGATAAGGTCATCAAAAGTTACCTTTTTCTGTCACGCAAGCGCGTTGAAACTTCGCTTAACGCTGAAGCGTTAAGCCCCAAGCATATCTTGATCTTTTCGACGACCGCTTTGGGCGATTTTCTCTTTAATACACCTGCGATCAGAGCCGTAAGAAAACGTTTTCCTGATGCTCAAATCACGCTGGTTGTGCATGAAAAATATGCAGACTTTCTTAAAGAAGGCAACGATTGGAATAAGTTAGTATTCTGGAATAACAAAGCTATTACTATTTCTCGCGTGCTTCGTTCACTGAAAGGTGAACCTCCCATTGATATAGCCTTGCTGCTGCATTCACATGAACCCTATGATTATTTATGCGCCATTCTTGCCGGTTCGCGTTTAATTCTAAAGGATAATTATCGGGATGATATAGCGTTGCGTGATAAATGGTTGGCAGATTATACCATTGCTTTCAAAGGTCATGTGATTGAGAGAAAACTCAAGCTTGTTGAAGGTTTGGGCTGTGATGTTTCTGATATAACAATGAAACTGCCTTTTTCTGTAGAGAATAAAACAGCAAATATCCATCCTGTTATTGGCTTTCAACTTGGCGCATCAACACCAGAGAGGTGTTGGGCGCCAGAAAATTTTTCTCAATTGGCCGTTTTATTGCTCAAACAATTTCAATATTTGACGCTGGTACTGATTGGCGGTCCAGGCGATAAAGGCCGGGCTGAGACCTTTTTACGGTTATTACCCGCTAATCTACATGCGCGTATCGTTAATGAAGTTGGAGACACCAGCTTACCTCAATTATGTCGGATAATTAATAACATGGATTTACTCGTAACGGGAGATACTGGCCCATTACATATTGCTGTTACGCTTAATACTCCGACGCTGGGTTTATTTGTCACGGCTAATCCCTATGCAACCGGAGCATTTCAAAATCCTGATCTGCATCATTTAATCTATATTAGTCGCAAAAAATCTCATGCTGATCTGGCACATGTAATGGATGTCATTAAACCAGAGCGCGTAGCAGAAACGGCAGAATTTATACTTAATAAGATTAGAGCAGAAACTTTACCAGAGGCAAAAGTACACGAATGATCTTGAATTCGACAACTGAAGATAAATTAAGATGGATTTTTAATTCATCACTTATTATTGTTTGTTTTTCTATATTATTTACATTTTATGATTTAAAATTTGCTCGCATTGCGTTCTTTATCACATCTTATTTGACGATTATTGGGCTTTGTTTCAGAAAGTTCACATTAACCAAGTCTGAGAAATTATTTATTTCAGCGCTTTTCCTATTGGGATTGAGCAAAGTTTTATGGTTTGCCATCGAATACATCGGTCAAGACGACTTCGATATCTACAATTCTTATCTGGCAAGCGGGAAAAGACTAATGATTGCTGCGGTAATCGCACTTTTCTTCCTTGGACATAAAAGGTTTTTAACGCCAAAAAATATTAAAAGCATAAAATATGGATTGCTCATTTCCTTTATAACTGCTTCGGTCGTTGGGATTTGGCAGGTCATGCACAATATCCCCCGCGTTGATTTCTTCCAAAGCAGGGCAACAGGTGCTGCTTATATGTATAGTGCGCTGGCTTCTGCTGTTATTTTCATTTTCTTGCAAGATGCTCAACGTCGCTTTCACTATTTTTCAATATTCGTGATTTTTATTGTTGCGTACTTAGTTTTGTTCGCAACCGGCACTCGAAATACGATGGTGAGTTTTCCCGTCACTTTATTGCTCATTGGTTTACTTAAATTCCGTCATTTAGGTTGGAAAAGCTTCGTACTGACATTATGCACCATCACGCTATTGATTGGCGCAAGTTATACTAAAGTTATTAAGCCTCGTATTGATGCAACCTATCAGGAATATCAAATTTTTGAGCAATCTCAGGGCAATGATATGGGTTCACTGACAACACGTCTCGCCATGTGGAAAGTGGGTATTCAGTGTTTTTCTTCCAATTTTTTTGGTATGAGCCAGCAGGAACGCAAACAATGGTTTCAAAATTACGTCGATAATACCCAACGTGATAAATCTTCTCTCGCTTATGTAGATGTGCACCTTCATAACGAAGTGATTGAAACGGCAAGTCTACAAGGCATATTAGGCGTAATCGTTTTATTATTTTATTATTTTATTAACATCATGGTGAGTTGGCGCTACCACAATCCGGCGCTTTTATCTGTAATGATACTTATTCTTATTACTGGATTGACTGATGTGATCTTTATAAGTCGCGATCAAACGATATTTTTCCCAGTTATCATGCTTCTGACTATACTTTGGCAGGGTGAAAGGAAGCGATTGAATAAATCGCTTTAAGGCATAGACCTTACATCTTAATGATAAATAAGAAGATGTAAGGTAAACCTACATATCGTAAAGAAGATACTGCTTTCTTAAAGAGTGTTCAATTTGGTGTAATAATGAAGAAAAAGATTTTGTCTGTTGTGGTAACAGCTCATAATTTGCAAAATTATATCATGCAAAATATGGAGAGTGTTTTCCATTCATTAGCCGATAAAATTTCACATTGTGAAATTATCATGATCGATGATGCTTCAACCGATCAGACAAGCGTGCTTTTGCAAGATGTCGCCAGTAAAAATAACCATTGCTTTTATTACAGGACAGAATTTAAAAACATCGGTAAAGTGAGAAACTTTGCTGTCAGTCTCTGTAATGGTAAATATATTACCATGGTTGATGGTGATGACCTTTTATACAGCAACGCTCTCGCCCAATTAGTTTCTTTTATTGAGCAGAATGAATTTGATATATTGGTAACTCCATTGCAAGAAGTCCGAGGAATGCCCCCTGCGCTTTCTGGTTGGAAATGGCAGTCGCCCAAAAAACTTGAATCCGATGTCGCTATTCGCGAATTTTTGGTGCACAAGAAATTCCAAGGTCATTTTATTGGAAAAATAATAAAGAAAACGCTGCTAGAGGCTTATCCTTTCCCCGAATTCACTTGTTATGAAGATATTGCTCTTCTTCCGACTTTGCTCAGTAAATCAGAAAAAACTCTCTATAATGAAGCACCTTTTTATCTCTATATTAAATATGCGCATAGCCTATCTAATAAATTAACCTGTGCGAAGGTGAATTTAAGGGCGCAAGCATTGACCATAATGGATGCTGAGCTTGGGGATAAGTGGCGTTATTTAACCGCCTCTCACATTATACAATTACTGTATAAGCACAATGATCAATTGTCTGATGCAAACAGAAATAGAATGAATGATATATTATGCAAGACGCCATTATTTAAGTTTTTTATCAGCCCGTTAATTAAATTGAGTATCAAAAAAATATATTATTTTGAAGTGCAAATAATTATCCCCAGCTCATAATTAATACATGGGCTGGGGATGTTTTTCTAAAAATATTTTATCTTATCTTGTTAAGAATTGACGTTAGTTTGGCAAAAACGTCACGGCTAATAATTGAGTTAAGATTATTATCCTCAGCCTTCATGCTGTATTGATTCTTGCCATAACCACCAATTAACCCCGGATCGGTTGGGCCATATAAAGTGATATTAGGGCGATCAAGCGCAGCGGTAAGATGACTTAAACCGGTATCTACGGATACCACTGCACACGCGCCAGCCAGCTGTTGCGCTACGGCTTCCAGCGATAGCTTCGGTAAGACTTCAACATACTCGAATCCTTCCGCCAAACGCTGTGCCCGCTGATGTTCATGCTCGGCGCCCCAAGGCAATTTCACGCGTAAACCCATTGGCTGAACCAGCTCAATCAATCCACGCCAGTGATCTTCCGGCCAGTGTTTATTATCACGTGTGGTGGCATGCAGAAAGATTAAATAAGGAGCGGCATCTTCTGTCGCGATCGTCGAGAAATGACCGGCAATAGCATAATCGCCCTGCGTCTGTGGCTTTTCGTAACCAAGACTTTTAGCAAAAAGTTCTCGCGTACGCTCAACAGCGTGCTGCTTCTTACTCACTTCATGGCGTATGTCGTACCACCAGCTGGCGAAAGGTTCACGCGCGCTGCGACTATCCTGACCATGTTTTACACCTTTTGACAGGCGTGTAACCAGCGCAGCACTTTTAATCAGCCCTTGTGCATCAATCACAATATCGTACTGACGTGACTGCAATTCTCGCTTGAACAACACGCGCTCTTCACGCTGTTGACTCCCAAACCAGTGTTTACGCCAGCGGCGAATTGCCACCGGCAGCACTTTATCTACCGCTGGATGCCAGCCTGGAATCTGAGCAAAGTTCTCTTCCACCGCCCAATCGAAACGAATGCCAGGAATGGCGTGCATCGCATCCGTTAGCGCGGGCAATGTGTGCAACACATCGCCCATTGAAGAGGTTTTAACAATCAGGACGTGCATGACATCTCCTGCTCGCTATTCAATAACGCATTTAATTCCTGATGAACGCGAACTGGTTGAATGTCGATCATGCTTTGATGATAACCCTGCTCTGCGTCGCCTTTACGTACTTTGTGATAGCCCGTAATCAGGCGAATCACCCGCGCTTGCCTGGCGAGCGGTGGTGTGAAGTCTGGGCTGCTCGGTCCATACAACGCCACTAACGGCCGGTTTAGTGCAGCGGCGATGTGCATCAAACCAGAGTCATTACTGACTACTGCACGGCAATGCGCCAGCAGAATCACTGCTTGTTCCAGCGACGTATCGCCGGACAAATTACGGCAATGGGAACGAGCTTCGTCAGGTAATGCCGCAATGATCTCTTCACCGGTAGGACGATCTTTTGCCGAGCCGAACAGCACCACTTGATAGCCTTCAGCGATGAGTTGCTGCGCCAACGCGGCATAATGGTAGTGCGGCCAACGTTTAGCTGGACCAAACTCAGCGCCAGGGCAGAAGCCCACAATAGGACGATCGGCAGAAAGCTGAAACTGCGCTGCCGTTTCAATTTTTCCTGATCTTCAACCTGCAACTGCGGCCACAACAAAGGCTGCGGCAGCTGTTTTGCTGAACTGACTGGCGTGTCATAGCCCAGCGCAACATAGCGTTCGACCATCAACGGAAAAGCCGCTTTGTCCAGCTTACGCAGATCATTTAGCAGGCCGTAACGCATTTCCCCACGCCAACCAACGCGACGTTTAATTCCTGCAAAGAACGGCACCAACGCAGATTTAAAGGAGTTAGGCAGCACATAGGCGCGATCATAATGGCTACCGCGCAGCGACTTGCCCAATCGACGTCGCTCGCCGATTTCCAGCGCGCCATGTCCAAGCGGCATCGCCAGCGCCTGATTCACTTCCGGCATGCGTGACAACAGCGGACGGCACCATGCGGGTGCCATCACGTCAATCACGGCATCAGGATGCTCGGCCTTGAGCGTACGATAGAGACTTTGCGACATCATCATATCGCCGACCCAAGATGGGCCGATAACCAGAATTTTCATTGCCGGTGCAGGTTCCTTTACGCGTTACGGTTCAGCCAAACCATGTATTCAGCCACACCTTGCGCCACGGTTTTAAACGGTTTGTCATAGCCTGTCGCGCGCAGATTAGTGAGATCGGCTTGTGTGTAGGCCTGATAACGTCCTTTGAGTTTTTCCGGGAACGGAATGTACTCAATCTGACCTTTTTCATGGAATTTCAGCACAGCATCAGCCACTTCCTGGAAAGATTCAGCACGACCAGTACCACAGTTATAGATTCCCGAAACGCCATTCTCCCAACACCACAGGTTCACAGCGGCAACATCATCAACGTGAATGAAATCGCGTTTGAAGCCATCGCTGCCTTCAAACAGTTTTGGATTTTCATCGTTGCTGATCTGCGTATTAAGATGGAAAGCTACGCTGGCCATGCTGCCTTTGTGCCCTTCACGCGGGCCATACACGTTGAAATAACGGAATCCACAAACAGGCGAATTAGCTTCTGGCAGAATCTGACGCACGTAGTGATCGAACAACATTTTTGAGTAGCCATAAACGTTCAGTGGCTGCTCATATTGACGCTCTTCAATAAAGTTTTCGTTGCGTCCGCCGTAAGTCGCAGCAGATGAGGCATAAAGAAACGGGATTTCACGCTCAAGGCAGAAGTGCAGCAGCTCTTTCGAATACTGATAGTTATTATCCATCATGTATTTGCCATCCCATTCGGTGGTGGCAGAGCAGGCACCTTCATGGAATATCGCTTCGATTGGACCGAGATCATCACCAGCCATCAGGCTAATCAGAAACTCTTCTTTGTCCATGTAATCGCTGATATCCAAATCGACCAGATTCGCAAATTTGGTGCCGTCTTTCAGATTATCCACCACCAAAATGTCGGTGTGACCGCGATCGTTCAGCGCCTTGACGATGTTGCTGCCAATCATTCCTGCGCCGCCAGTTACGATAATCATGTTAATACCTTCGAAGTTATGGGGTGAAACAGGAGGTTCCACACGCTAATGACTATTATCATAACATTTCATCAAGGTGCAGACAGCCAGATGACTCTGTAACCATTTGTACTTCACGCGCCGAGGCGTGAACTATGCTGCAAAATTGACATTCTGTTGGGCGATTTATCGCGATTGGACTCTCTGCTCAGTAAGATGTGCCAAATTTCCGCCATCTGAGGAGAGCAATGATGCCAGCGCAATTTTATCAACAATTACGTCAGCAACTGGATACGGCGCGTCAGGAAGGGTTGTTTAAACAAGAACGCATTATTACGTCTGCCCAACAAGCCGATATTGAAGTTGGGGACGGCAATCACGTCATAAATTTCTGTGCCAATAATTATTTAGGCTTAGCCAATCATCCCGCCCTGATTCAGGCCGCCAAAGACGGCATGGATTCTCACGGCTTCGGCATGGCTTCGGTGCGCTTCATCTGCGGTACGCAAGATGCCCACAAGCAGCTGGAAAAAGTCTGGCTGAATTTCTCGGCATGGAAGATGCCATTCTCTATTCATCTTGTTTTGATGCTAACGGCGGCCTGTTCGAAACCTTACTGGATGCAGACGATGCCATTATTTCTGATGCGCTAAACCATGCCTCGATTATTGATGGCGTGCGGCTGTGTAAAGCACAACGTTATCGCTACGCTAACAATGACATGCAAGAACTGCGCGCCTGTTTACAGCAAGCACGCGATAAAGGTGCGCGTCATATTCTGATTGCCACCGATGGCGTGTTCTCGATGGATGGCGTCATCGCTAATTTAAAGGCCATTTGCGATCTGGCTGACGAATTTTCTGCGCTGGTGATGGTTGATGATTCTCATGCAGTGGGATTTGTTGGCAACGCCGGGCGCGGCACGCACGAATATTGCGATGTCATGGGCCGCGTCGACATTATTACTGGCACCTTAGGCAAAGCGCTGGGTGGCGCATCGGGCGGTTATACCGCTGCTAAAGCGGAAGTGATTGAATGGTTGCGCCAGCGCTCACGTCCTTATCTCTTTTCTAATTCCCTGGCACCCGCCATTGTCGCTGCCTCGCTTCGCGTGCTGGAGTTACTCAGCGAAGGTGATGGCCTGCGTCAGCGCTTATGGGATAATGCCCGCTATTTCCGTCAACAGATGACAGCCGCCGGATTTACTCTGGCTGGCGCCGATCATGCCATCATTCCAGTCATGCTGGGTGATGCGAATGTGGCGCAGGAATTTGCCCGTTTGCTCCAGCTGGAAGGTATTTACGTTACCGGCTTCTTTTATCCGGTGGTGCCAAAAGGTCAGGCGCGCATTCGCACCCAGATCTCTGCGGCGCATACGCAAGAGCAACTCGAACGCGCGGTGGCCGCTTTTACCCGCATCGGTCAACAACTTGGCGTCATTGCCAGAGGAACCGCCGATGAAAGCACTCGCTAAACTGAAAAAAGAGCCCGGTATTTGGATGGTGACGGATGCGCCGATTCCTGAGCCAGGTCATAACGATCTGCTGATCAAAATTCGTAAAACGGCTATTTGCGGCACCGATGTACACATCTACAACTGGGACGACTGGTCACAGAAAACCATTCCGGTCCCGATGATTACCGGCCACGAATATGTGGGTGAAGTCGTTGCTATTGGTCAGGAAGTGAAAGGCTTCACTATTGGCGATCGTGTTTCAGGCGAAGGGCATATTACCTGCGGCCATTGCCGCAATTGTCGCGCCGGACGTACGCATTTATGCCGCAATACCGTCGGTGTTGGCGTAAACCGCCAGGGCTGTTTTGCCGAGTATTTGGTGATTCCTGCGTATAACGCCTTCAAAATTCCTGAAAACATCTCTGACGAATTAGCAGCGATATTTGATCCTTTTGGTAACGCAGTGCATACCGCGCTCTCCTTTGATCTGGTTGGTGAAGATGTTTTGATCAGTGGTGCCGGGCCAATTGGTATTATGGCCGCAGCCGTTTGCCGCCATGTGGGTGCGCGCAATGTGGTGATCACCGATATTAATGATTATCGGCTTGAGCTGGCCCGCAACATGGGCGTAACGCGAGCAGTTAACGTGGCACAGGAAGATCTCCATGATGTGATGCACTCGCTGGGCATGACGGAAGGTTTCGACGTCGGATTAGAGATGTCAGGTGCGCCGCCCGCTTTCCGCAGTTTGCTAGAAGTGATGAACCACGGCGGACGCATTGCGCTGTTAGGCATTCCGCCCGGTGAAATGGCTATCGACTGGAATCAGGTGATTTTCAAAGGATTATTCATCAAGGGTATTTATGGCCGCGAGATGTTTGAAACCTGGTACAAAATGGCCGCGCTGATTCAGTCAGGACTCGATCTCACCCCGATCATTACGCATCGCTATCACATTGATGATTTCCAACAGGGCTTTGATGAAATGCGCTCAGGACGCTCAGGAAAAGTCATCCTGAACTGGGATTAACGCGAGGCTAAAGGTCGTTTCGGGATAGCGCCAGCGCCAGCGAAAAGGTATAACTGGCGCTTAATTTTACCGAAGTTTTGGACGTGATATGCGCATTTTGATGATCATTGATGGCTTGCCTGGCGGCGGCGCTGAAAAAGTCGTACTGACCCTAAGCGAGTGTATGCAGCAGATGGGCCATGACGTCAGCCTCTATTCTTTAGCCGAGGTTTGCGCATATAAACTCCCCGAAGGCGTAGCCTATAAAGTGGTGACGCAACACAGCAAGGCGCCATGGCGTAAGCTCACTGAGCTGTCTCGTCGAGCCAAAAAGCTGGACCAGGTGCTAAGCAAGGACGAAGCCGCCAACGGTAAGTTTGACCTGATTATCTCCAATCTACATAAAACCGATCGCATCGTTGCGCGCTGTAAAGCTATCGATCCCGCTCGACTGTGGTATTGCATTCATGGCGTTCTCTCATCAACTTATCTTGGGCACCGCAAGGGCCTGAATTACACGTTGAAAAGAAACAAGATGGCGAAAATTTATCAGGGCAAAAATATCACTGCTGTTTCCCAGGCGGTACTTGATGATCTGATTGACGTGATGGGCGTAACACCCGCCAAAACAGCGGTCATTAACAATCCTTTTGACAGCGCTACGCTTCGCCAGCGGGCCAGTGAACCGTGTGATTTGGCCGGTACCGATTACATCATCAACGTGGCACGCATCCACCCGCAAAAACGACAAGATCGCCTTCTCCACGCATTTGCTAAGTCAGGCCTGCCATGCAAACTGGTTTTACTGGGAACCGGCACCGAAGAGCGTATTCAGGCAGCCAAAAGCTTGGCTGAAGCGTTAAACATTGCCGATCGCGTGTTGTTCTTAGGCTTCAAGGAAAACCCTTTTCCTTATATTAAACATGCCCGCATGATGGTTCTGAGCTCGGACAGTGAAGGATTTGGCAATGTGATTGTGGAATCACTGATGTGCGGAACGCCAGTGATCAGTACTCGCTGTCCCGGTGGTCCCGAAGAGATTTTGGTTAAAGCGGGCATGGCTGATTTATTGACGCCAATTGATGCGCAGGCTTTGGCGGACAAGATGGTGGAGATTTACCACCATTTGCCGCATATCAATGAATCTTCTTTGGAACATTACGACGTCAAAAAAATCACTCAGCAGTATACCGAGTTGGCCTGATCTTATGAGGCTGCCTGCAATTTCTGCCAGGCAGCCCAGGCTTCATCAACGCTGATATCGGCACAATCGCCAGACGCTGACTGCAAAATAGCATACTGACCAGACCATGGATGCCAGGCTGCCGCGTTGGTGTCACCAAAAAAGACTACCTGTCTTTTATGTAACGCGGCGGTGATATGCATTTGACCGCCATCACTACACAGCACCTGTTCACAGCGATCAAGACCGGCAATCAATTCACGAATAGATGAGGTTGGATAGGCAATTGCGCGCGGTGAATTAACCTGTTGCAACAAAGATTGCATACGAGCCGAATCACCGACATCGTTGGGATCTAATGCACCCTGCGGCGACCAAAACAGCAGCACATGGGCTTTAGGATCTTGCAAAATTTTCTCAATGATCTGCGCATAAGATTCCACCGGCCAGCGGCGTTTAACGCTACGACTACTGATGTGAATGCCATACACGCGCGCATCTTGAGGAATTTTATCCGCCAGCCGTTTCTCCGCCTCACCCTTTTCCTGCGGGCTCAGATAAACATTCACTTCCGGGATGGCAACAGCCGATGGCGCTAATTTGGTGAGATAGGTAAAGGTATGTTCTACCTGATGTGCACCATTGAAATCCTCCTTAGCCAGCGGGATAGTTAACTCGGCGGGATTGGTACCGGCACCGATTATTTTTTAGCTCCCGCCATCGTAGCCAGGCGCAAACTGTATTTACAGGGCACCGGATTGGCTAAAATCGTCATATCAAATGTTGTTTTACGCAGCGCAAAAAGATTTTTAGCCTCTGTAGATACACCTTCAGTGCACTTTCGCCTTTTTCACGGTGTTTTGATTTTTTATAGACATATAACTCATCAATGTACGGATTATTCAGCGCCACATCCTGAGCCACTTTGTTGACTAAAACAGTTAACTTTACATCGGGCCAGGTACGTTTTATTCCCTCAATTAGCGGTGTCGTACATACCATATCACCGATATTGTCACGTCTGATTAGCAATATATTCTTCATAAAAGTGGGCCCAATTGGCAATGAATGGCTTTCTAAAAAGGTCAGGAGGTATGCAACATAAATGCAAAAAATCTCTACGTTTGACCCTTATTTTAAATAAAGTTCTGATGGATGAAAGGACTGAGTATCAGAGACTAAAATAATGCGCCACAGTAGTCGAATCGAGAAAGGGCTAATACCTTATGTGTATTGGCTCATTCATTAAGTTCCTTTTCCCTGACATTACGGAAAAAGTTGAGGGTAAGTCTGGCTTGTCACCCCCGCCTGGACGCACGCGGCCAGTGAATTCTTTGCCATTATCGCGACACAAAGGGAATTTATTCGGTTTCTCACTATCAAATCATCCGTAAAGCGTTCAGCACTTGCCACAACGTAAGTCGAAAACCCGATACCCAAGCCCGAAGAGCAATCATTGTAGATATCTTTTCAACCGAAACACATTTTTGTATGTTGATAAATGTATATGGCCTGGCGCAGGCGTTTCAGTTGCTGCTTTAGTTTGCCGCTTCTGTTTGGCGTAACAAATAACCCGAATGGCTGGCTTTAACCCCTAAAGGCTTTGCCATACAATCGGTTCATTCCAATTTGAGAACACTGGTTTATGGCAAGCCCGATTTTGGCAAACATTTCTCCGCAAAATATTTTGCTTATCAAGTTACGCCATCATGGCGATATGCTGCTGACGACGCCTGTTATCAATGCGCTTCATCAACGCTATCCGCAGGCGAATATTGATGTATTGCTGTATCAAGAAACGCGTCCGATGCTGGAAGCGCACCCGGCAATTCGTCGCCTGCACATCATTGACCGCAAATGGAAGAATGAAGGTGCCTGGCGTAAGTTAGCGCATGAACGTGCGCTGATCGCTGATGTTCGCGCCTGCCATTATGATTTAGTGATCAACCTGGCCGATCAGTGGCGTGCAGGAATCATTACGCGTTTATCGCGAGCACCGCTGCGTATCGGTTTCGCATTTAAGAAGCGCGACAATGCTCTTTGGCGATTTTGCCATAATCAGTTGGTTTCTACCGCCGATCACAGCACGCTGCATACCGTTGAACAAAACATGAGCGCGCTTGCGCCGCTCGGCATTAGCCGTGAAGGTGCACGCGTCTCAATGCATTACAGCGAAAACGACAAACAATACGTCCTATCAACGCTGCTCGAAAACGGTATCAATTCGCCCTTCATTGTGGTGCAGCCCACTTCCCGTTGGGGTTTTAAATGCTGGGAAGATGAGAAAGTCGCAGCCACCATCGATCAGCTGGCAAAACAGAATCGAAAAGTGATATTGACTGCCGCGCCAGATCAAAAAGAACGAGTAATGATTGAACACATTCAATCTTTATGTCGTTCGCCAGATGTGGTTTCGCTCGCAGGAAAATTCTCATTGCCGCAGCTAGCCGCGCTGATCGATCACGCGCAGCTGTTTATTGGCGTTGATTCCGCGCCAATGCACATGGCGGCTGCACTTGATACACCCTGTATTGCGCTTTTTGGCCCAACCAAGCTGCAGCACTGGCGGCCTTGGGGGAACATAATCGCGTCATTTGGGCGGGTGATTATGGCCCATTACCTTCGCCAGACTCGATTGATACCAACACGCAACAGCGCTTTCTTTCCATCATTCCAGTAGAGGATGTGGTTGCCGCAGCAAGGAGCTACCTTAATGAGTAAGTTACGTCTGGCCATTGTGCGCCAGAAATACCGTCCCGATGGCGGTGCCGAACGCTTTATATCGCGCGCGTTGGAAGCGTTGGGCAGCGAGCAGCTGGACCTGAACATTATTACGCGTAGCTGGCAAGGTACGCCTAATCCTGACTGGCATTTGCACATCTGCAACCCGGCCAAACTGGGTCGAGTTTCACGTGAACGTGGTTTTGCTCAAGCAGCTCGAGCCTGCTGGGAACGAGAGAAGTTTGATATCGTACAGAGCCACGAGCGCATTGCTGGCTGTGATATTTTTCGTGCCGGTGACGGCGTGCATCGCGTCTGGCTTGAGCAACGCGCGCGCATCGTGTCGCCCATGCAGCGCTTGAGCGCCAAACTGAGCCCTTACCACCGCTACGCATTGCAGGCAGAAGCGGAGATGTTTAATTCTCCAACGCTCAAAGCCGTTATCTGCAATTCAGACATGGTAAAGCGCGATATCTTGCGCTGCTTCTCACTGAATGCCGATAAAATTCACGTTATTCATAACGCGATTGATGCTGAGCGCTTTCAGCCTGCCACCGAAGCGACTCGACACGCTACACGTCAGCATCTCAAGCTGCCGGACAGCGCTACAGTCCTGATTTATGTCGGTTCCGGTTTTGAGCGTAAAGGCTTAAAAGCCGCTATAGAGGCGTTGGCAAAGAGCGATCGCTATCTGATTGTGGTAGGACAAGACAAGCAATTGCAGCGTTATCAACAACTGGCGAATCGCTTTAACTGCCTGGACCGCCTGCGCTTTGTCGGCGTACAACAGGATGTGCAACCCTTCTATCACGCTGCCGATGGCCTGCTACTGCCAACACTCTACGATCCTTTCCCAAATGTTGTGCTGGAAGCAATGGCTTGCGGCTTACCGGTGATCACCAGCACCGGCTGCGGTGGAGCAGAATTTATCACGGCTGGTCAAGAAGGCTTCGTCTGTGATGCTTTGGATATCAACGCATTAAGTGAAGCCATTCAGACTATTCCTGCACTTTCAGTGGATTCAAGCATGGGTGAAGCTGCACGCCGCAGAATTGAACCTTATGGGCCACAAAGGCTGGCTCGCTCCTTAACATCACTCTATCAGCAGGTGTTAAAGACCAACTGACAAAGTCAGATGAGTGCGCGAGTGGTTTCTGATAACATGCCGCAATCTGACTTTATTGTATTTTTTGACGCCAACGTGTCGTAACGGTAACTATGACGACCATTTACACCGCATTGCTCTATCTTATTCAGCCACTGATTTGGCTGCGCCTGTGGCTGCGCGGTCGTAAAGCTCCGGCATACCGTAAACGCTGGGCCGAGCGTTACGGCTATTGTGTAGGCAAAGTTCAACCACATGGCATTGTGCTGCATTCGGTTTCCGTTGGAGAAACGTTAGCGGCCGTTCCGCTGGTGCGTGCTTTGCGCCATCGTTATCCGACGTTGCCCATTACTGTCACCACAATGACGCCAACCGGCTCCGAGCGCGCTCAGTCTGCGTTTGGTAAAGATGTGCATCACGTCTATCTCCCTTACGATCTGCCCGGCTCCATCAATCGTTTCCTTGATACGGTAAATCCAAGATTGGTTATCATCATGGAAACTGAGCTATGGCCGAATATCATTCGTATTCTGCATAAGCGACAAATTCCTTTGGTGATTGCTAACGCGCGTTTATCAGCGCGTTCGGCTAAAGGTTATCGCAAACTGGGCAATTTCATGCGTCAGTTACTGCAAAGCATTACGCTGATTGCGGCCCAGACCAGTGAAGATGGCGACCGTTTCGTTGAGCTAGGTTTGAAACGCGCCCAGCTAACGATTACCGGCAGCCTAAAATTTGATATCTCAGTAACGCCAGAACTGGCTGCTCGGGCAGTCACGCTGCGTCGGCAATGGGCGCCGCGTCGTCCAGTGTGGATCGCCACCAGCACCCATGAAGGTGAAGAAGCTATCGTGTTAGATGCTCATCGCCGATTGCTGCAAACTTTCCCCGACCTGTTATTGATTCTGGTGCCACGTCACCCTGAGCGTTTCAACGATGCACGTGAGCTGACGCAAAAGCGTGGTTTCAGCTTTATTTTACGCAGCAGCGGTGAAATCCCTTCCGGTTCGACTCAAGTGGTCATCGGCGATTCAATGGGTGAATTAATGCTGCTTTATGGCATTGCTGATCTGGCATTTGTGGGCGGCAGCTTGGTAGAACGTGGCGGCCATAACCCGCTAGAACCCGCAGCACATGCTCTTCCTGTGCTGATGGGCCCGCATATCTGGAACTTCAAAGATATCTGCAGTAAATTGCAGGAAGCACAAGGTTTAATCACCGTCACTGATGTGATCTCTCTGGAAAAAGAGGTCGCTAATTTACTGAAGGATGATGATTATCGCCGCTATTACGGCCGCCATGCCGTAGAGGTGCTGCATCAAAATCAAGGTGCTTTGCAGCGTCTGCTACAGTTACTCGAACCTCATTTACCGCCACGGGCCCATTAATGCCAACACGCCAACGTCTTTCGGTGGTGATGATCGCCAAGAACGAAGCGGAGCTGTTGCCGGCTTGCCTTGCCTCCGTTGACTGGGCCGATGAGATTATCGTGCTAGATTCTGGCAGTGCCGATAATAGCGTTGAAATTGCGCGCGAAGCGGGCGCTGAAGTGTTTCACGCTGACAGCTGGCCAGGCTACGGCAAACAGCGTCAACGTGCGCAAAGTTACGCCAGCCACGAAATGATTTTGATGATCGATGCTGATGAGCGCGTGACGCCTGAATTACGCAACGCCATTGAGCAAGTATTAATGACGCCGCCCAGCAACACTGTTTACAGCCTGTGCCGTAGTAACCTGTTTCTGGGCCGTTTTATGCGTCACAGCGGCTGGTATCCCGATCGCGTAATGCGCCTTTATCCCCGCACGCTCACTTATAACGATAATCTGGTGCATGAATCACTCAATACCCAAGGCGCGCCAGTTCAGGTATTGAAAGGCGATCTACAGCACCTAACCTGCCGTGACTTAATCGCTTTCCAGCGCAAACAGCTTGCCTATGCTGAAGCCTGGGCAAAAGAACGCTTTCAGCGCGGCAAGCGTTGCGGGCTGTTCTCCATTTTTAGCCATACGCTGGGCGCATTTATTAAAACGCTGCTGCTACGCGCCGGTTTTCTCGATGGCAAACAAGGCTGGATACTCGCGATGGTCAACGCGCAGTATACATTCAACAAATACGCAGCGCTTTGGGCGCTCGGTCATGCCAAGGCAAAAGGGCGCATATGAGTACTAAAGCCATTTATCCCGGAACCTTTGATCCCATTACATTGGGGCATCTTGACATTGTGACGCGCGCAGCCCAGATGTTTGATCATCTTGTGGTGGCGATAGCGGCCAGCCCGAGTAAAAAGCCGATGTTTGACCTGGATGAGCGTGTAGAACTTGCTCAGCAAGTGATTGCGCACCTGCCTAACGTTGAAGTGGTTGGCTTCAGTGATTTAATGGCGAACTTTGCCCGCGCGCAGCAGGCTAATGTCCTGGTGCGTGGATTACGTGCAGTATCGGATTTTGAATATGAAATGCAGCTGGCGCATATGAATCGTCATTTGCTGCCTACGCTGGAAAGCGTGTTCCTGATGCCCTCTGAAGGCTTCTCCTTTGTCTCCTCTTCGCTAGTGAAAGAGGTGGCGCGCCACGGCGGCGATGTCACCGCCTTCCTTCCAGCGCCAGTACATCAGGCATTACAAGCTAAGCTAGCGTAGCGTTAATGTTGGCAGTTCGGGCACCAGTAAGTACTGCGCTGCCCGTGCTTGCCGCTAATAATCGGCATTCCACACGCACGACACGGCTCACCGGCTCGGCCATAAACCTGCAATTGCTGTGCAAAATAGCCTGGTTTGCCGTCGCTCTGTAAGAAATCACGTAAAGTGGTACCGCCCTGCTCAATCGATCGCAGCAGCACCGCTTTGATCGTGTTAGCCAGTAATTCGGCTTCCTTTTTGCTCAGGCTCATTGCGGGTCGCTCGGGTAAGATCCCAGCAGTAAACAAGGACTCACTGGCGTATATGTTGCCAACGCCAACCACCACTTTGTTATCCATCAACCACTGTTTAATCACTGTGCGCTTACCACGCGACTTCTCAAAAAGATAATCACCATCAAAAATATCACTGAGCGGCTCTGGGCCAAGGTGTGACAGCACACTGCTGCCCGCTAAATCGCTGCTCCACAACCAGGCACCAAAACGCCGTGGATCGGTGTAACGCAGCACTTTGCCGTTACTCATAACCAAGTCAACATGATCATGTTTAGCTGCAGGCAACTCTTCGGGTAACACCCGCAAACTGCCAGACATGCCGAGATGGATAATGATCCAGCCGTGCGGCAACTCTAACAGTAAATATTTAGCACGACGCTGAACGCTGAGAACCGGCTGATCGCTGAGCGCGAGAATTTCTTGAGAAACAGGCCAGCGCAAACGTGTGTTACGCACAATGGCGTGCAGGATAGTTTCTCCTACCAGATGCGGTTCGATACCGCGACGGCTGGTTTCAACCTCAGGTAATTCTGGCATAGCTTCTCCTCAGCGTTTTTCACAAACAAAAAACCCGGCCGGAGCCGGGTTTTTAGCAGAACACTAAAATTACTTAATTTTAGCTTCTTTGTAGAGCACATGCTGACGTACAACCGGATCGAACTTTTTCAGTTCCAACTTCTCTGGTTTAGTACGTTTGTTCTTCGTGGTGGTATAGAAGTGACCTGTACCAGCAGAGGAAACCAGCTTGATCTTCTCACGAATACCTTTAGCCATGATTCAGTTCCTTAGTACTCTTAGTACTTCTCACCACGGGCACGCAGATCGGCCAAAACCGTATCAATGCCCTTTTTATCAATAGTACGCATACCTTTTACAGATACACGCAGAGTAACGAAGCGCTTCTCGCTCTCAACCCAAAAACGGTGTGAGTGCAGGTTCGGAAGGAAACGGCGTTTCGTCGCGTTCATTGCGTGGGAACGGTTGTTACCGCTCACCGGGCGCTTTCCAGTTACCTGGCAGACTCGTGACATGTCAATATCTCCAAAAATCAAATCAGCTCGAGCTTTAAAAATTAGGTTTTGGCCGCCTCGTCAGGCTCATAGCCCGCCAGGCGAGTTCCATGGAACCCGCTAAGCTGGCCTAACCGCCAAACCCGAGATTCTCAAAGGTGGCGTAGTATACGCCGCTCGGCGCAAGTGCTCAAGTCCCGAACAGATAAAGATCCCGAATGATCGTGTAAAAAGCCACCATCTGGACCCTATTTTCTTATACTTAAAGCCATCCACGCTCGGCAAATGAGACATATTCACCATGGCCAATCACTAAGTGATCGAGCAAACGAATGTTCAGTAAACCACAGGCTTCGCTCACTTTATGTGTAATTTCACGGTCGGCCTTGCTCGGCTCAGACATGCCAGAAGGGTGATTATGCGCCAGTATCAATGCCGCTGCATTGACCTTTAACGCTTCCCGCACAATCTCGCGTGGATGTACCTCGACGCTATTTATTGAACCAGAAAACATCTTTTGCGCCAGTAACACACGGTGTTGATTATCCAAAAACAGCGCCATAAAGATCTCACGTTCCTGATGCGCTAACAGGCTTTGCAAGTAATGCCGTGTTACCTGTGGATTTTCCATCGCATTTTCGCGCGCAAGTTGGCTGGCAAAGAAACGTTTTGCCAGCTCGGCAATCGCGTGCAGTTGCGCGAGCTTCGCATCACCCACCCCTTTAATGCCACTGAAAGCCGCTTTGCTTGCTGTCATGATGTGATAAAGCGAGCCGAACTCTTGCAACATCTGCTGCGCCAACACCATGACGTTGACGCCTGCTGAGCCGGTGCGCAAAAAAATGGCCAGCAGCTCCACATCGCTCAGTGTTTCCGCACCCAAAAGCTGTAATTTTTCTCGCGGTGTCATACTTTCCATGGTGGTTCTCCCTGATGTCTTTACTATCCTGACGAATCACACCGTCTGCTGCCATCAGCACTGCGTCGTTTTACGAGGCGTCTCGCAAACGGCAGGGAGTGAAAAAGCGATTTAGGGGTTTTATGGTAAAGTTCGTGCATTAAGTCGCGCCAGACGCGGCAAACCGTTTAGTGAGGCCAACAGCATGATGGGATTAGCCGGTAAAAAAATTCTTTTGGGCGTCAGCGGCGGAATCGCCGCGTATAAAGCACCTGAATTGGTTCGTCGCCTACGCGATCGCGGTGCCGAAGTCCGCGTAATGATGACGGAAGGCGCTAAAGCCTTTATTACTCCACTCAGCTTGCAAGCTGTTTCCGGCTATCCGGTATTTGATGACTTGCTTGATCCGGCAGCCGAAGCCGCAATGGGTCACATTGAGTTGGCCAAATGGGCCGATCTGATTATCCTCGCCCCGGCGACAGCGGATTTGATTGCTCGCGTAACAGCAGGCATGGCGAACGATCTGGTGACCACGTCGTGTCTTGCTACCGCCGCACCGATTGCTGTAGTGCCGGCAATGAATCAACAAATGTATCGTGCCGCTGTAACGCAACAAAATCTGCAAACATTGCATGCCCGTGGTCTGTTGATTTGGGGCCCGGACAGCGGCAGTCAGGCCTGTGGTGATGTGGGGCCCGGTCGCATGCTGGATCCCCTTCAGATTGTTGACCATGCCGTGCAGTGGGCGTCACCCGTCAACGATCTGCAACATATCAACATTATGATTACGGCCGGCCCAACCCGTGAGGCGCTCGATCCGGTGCGTTACCTGACAAATAAAAGCTCGGGGAAAATGGGTTTTTCCATTGCAACCGCAGCGGCCAAACGCGGCGCAAACGTCACGCTGGTCGCTGGCCCAGTCAATCTGACCACGCCAACTGGGGTAAAGCGTATTGATGTCACCACCGCTTTAGAGATGCAATCAGCAGTGATGGGCAAGATAGACCAACAACATATTTTCATTGCAAGCGCAGCCGTGGCAGACTACCGGGCCGCTGAAATTGCGGCTGAGAAAATCAAAAAACAGGGTGGCGATGATAACGTTACGCTACAGCTCATAAAGAATCCCGACATTGTCGCGGGTGTCGCTGCATTACAGAAAGGTCGGCCTTTTGTCGTTGGATTTGCCGCTGAAACCCAGAATGTGGAAGAATACGCCCGGCAAAAACGGGTGCGCAAGAATCTGGACCTAATTTGCGCGAATGACGTTGCGAAAGCCGGACAAGGATTTGATAGCGACACCAATGCGCTTCACCTTTTTTGGCAGGAAGGAGGAAAACACTTACCGCTCAGCGATAAGTCGCTCCTTGGCCAACAATTATTAGACGAGATTGTCAGCCGTTATGATGAAAAAAATAGACGTTAAGATTCTTGATGCGCGTGTCGGCAAAGATTTCCCACTGCCAACTTACGCGACCTCGGGTTCCGCTGGGTTAGATTTACGCGCCTGCCTGGATGGTGCACTGGAAATTACGCCAGGCACGACCACGCTGGTACCTACTGGTTTGGCAATTCATATTGCCGATCCAAGCCTGGCTGCAGTGATTCTACCGCGCTCGGGTTTGGGCCATAAGCACGGTATCGTTCTGGGTAATCTGGTGGGCCTGATCGATTCCGATTATCAGGGCCAGTTAATGGTTTCTGTATGGAACCGCGGTCAGGAAAGCTTTACGCTGCAGCCCGGCGATCGCATGGCACAGCTGGTTTTTGTGCCAGTGGTGCAAGCCGAATTCAATCTGGTTGAAGACTTTGACGCCAGCTTGCGCGGTGAAGGTGGCTTCGGTCATTCAGGCCGCCAGTAACCCGCACTACCCACTTTCACTTACGCCAATCATTTTAGTTCTCATCGCCATGAGACGCTCTCTTGTGGCAGATGCGTAGGTGTTGCCTGTGTATGGTGAATTTCAGGGGTCTTTAAGATCATGGCAGAAAAAAGTCGCGAAAAGGAACCGTCGCGAAGAGATATTGCAGGCGCTGGCGCAAATGCTGGAATCCGGCGATGGCAGTCAGCGAATTACTACCGCTAAACTGGCGGCGAATGTAGGCGTTTCTGAAGCGGCTTTATATCGTCACTTTCCCAGCAAGACACGCATGTTCGATAGCCTGATCGAATTTATCGAAGACAGTCTGATTACCCGCATCAATCTTATCCTCAAGGATGAGAAAGAGACGATGACGCGTCTGCGTCTTATCGTGCAACTGATTCTGGGGTTTGGTGAGCGTAATCCAGGGCTGACGCGTATTTTGACCGGCCATGCGCTGATGTTTGAGCAGGATCGCTTACAAGGGCGTATTAATCAGCTGTTTGAGCGTATAGAAGTGCAGTTGCGTCAGGTGATGCGTGAGCGAAAAATGCGTGAAGGTGAAGGTTTTCAAACAGATGACACGCTTTTAGCCAGTCAGCTTCTGGCATTTTGTGAAGGATTACTTTCACGTTATGTTCGTTCTGAGTTTCGCTTCCGGCCAACAGCAGACTTTGACACACGCTGGCCGCTGATCGCCTCACAGTTAATCTAATAAAAAAGGCGGGCATCACACCCGCCTTTCGATTAAATTCCGTAAGATTTTTGGTAAGCACGTACCTGCGCTAAATGATCGGCCATTTCTGGCTTCTCTTCCAAATAAGCAATCAAATCTTTCAGCGTAATAATCGCGGTGACTTTGCATTTATAGTCACGTTCCACTTCCTGAATCGCTGAAATATCGCCACGCCCACGTTCTTGGCGATCCAGTGAAATCAGTACGCCTGCCAGCGTCGCATTGTGCGCGCTGATAATATCCATTGATTCGCGAATTGCCGTACCCGCGGTGATAACGTCGTCCACCAGCATGATGCGTCCTTCAAGCGGACTGCCTACCAGCAAACCGCCTTCGCCATGATCTTTCGCTTCTTTGCGGTTAAAGCAGTAAGGAACGTCACGGTCGTGATGATCGGCTAACGCAACTGCGGTGGTGGTGGCGATTGGGATGCCTTTATAAGCGGGACCAAACAGCAGATCAAAATCCACACCGCCATCGACCAACGCTTGCGCGTAAAAGCGTCCTAACAGCGCTAAATCCCGTCCGCTGTTAAACAGACCGGCGTTAAAGAAATAGGGGCTTTTGCGCCCAGACTTTAAAGTGAACTCACCGAACTTGAGCACCTGCTTGTTCAAGGCGAATTCAATAAACTGACGCTGCCAGGATTTCATCTCTTACTCCTCAAATAAAGAAAAGGCGACTCTATGGTCGCCTGTTACATCAATTTTCCAGTGCGGCCTTCTGCGCCTGAATTAGCTCTTCAATCCCGCCTCGCGCCAGCGCCAGCAGCGCCAGCAACTCTTCGTGACTGAACGGTTCGCCTTCAGCGGTGCCCTGCACCTCGATCATGCGACCGTCTTCCATCATCACGACGTTCATGTCGGTTTCAGCAGCGGAATCTTCAACATATTCCAGGTCGCACAGTGCTTCGCCGTTAACGATGCCGACAGAAATTGCAGCAACCATGCCTTTCATCGGATTAGCTTTCAGCTTGCCCGCTGCTACCAACTTGTTCAATGCATCGGCTAGCGCGACGCAAGCACCTGTAATAGAGGCAGTACGCGTACCGCCATCAGCTTGAATGACATCGCAATCGAGGGTGATAGTGAATTCACCCAAGGCTTTGAGATCAACAGCAGCGCGCAGTGAACGAGCAATCAGGCGCTGAATTTCTAGCGTACGACCACCTTGTTTGCCTTTCGCGGCTTCACGCGCCATACGGCTGTGCGTTGAACGCGGCAGCATGCCATATTCGGCGGTGACCCAGCCCTGACCTTGGCCTTTGAGGAAACGCGGAACGCCTTCGTCCACCGTGGCAGTGCAAAGCACTTTGGTTTCACCGAATTCCACCAAAACGGAACCTTCAGCGTGTTTGGTGTAATTGCGGGTCAATGTGACAGGACGCACCTGTTGTGCGCTACGGCCTGCTGGACGCATGGTAATCTCCGGCTTGCTAATGATTGGCTGCGCATTATACGGACTTCCGTGCCTGCTGTCTCTTGCTGCGGCCTCTCGCTTTGCGAGATGAAATTATGCGTCGACTGTGGCTAAATGCCCCTCTCTTTCTCTTTCAAATATAAAAAACATGGCCGCTATTCTTCATTTCCTGCTCGCGCTGGTGGTGATTTTCGCCCTTGCGCTATTGGTCAGTCATGACCGCAAACAGATTCGCCCACGCTTTATCATTCAACTGATTGTTATAGAAGCCGCTTTGGGTTGGTTCTTTCTGCATTCTGCCAGCGGACTGGCGCTGGTCTGCTCGGTTGGCGGATTTTTTGAAACGCTGCTGGGCTTTGCCGCACAAGGTACTGAGTTCGTGTTTGGCGGCATGAGTAAACAAGGTTTAGCGTTTATCTTCCTGGGCGTGCTTTGTCCGATTGTCTTTATCTCCGCGCTCATTGGTATTTTGCAGCATTGGCGAATTCTGCCGCTGCTGATTCGCCTGGTAGGAACGCTGCTGTCAAAGATCAACGGCATGGGCAAGCTTGAGTCGTTTAACGCCGTAAGCACCCTGATTCTGGGCCAATCGGAAAACTTTATCGCCTATAAAGGTATCCTTGGCGATATTCCACCTAAGCGCCTTTACACCATGGCCGCCACGGCAATGTCCACGGTTTCGCTCTCCATTGTCGGTGCATATATGACAATGATTGATGCCAAGTATGTGGTCGCAGCTCTGCTGCTTAATATGTTTAGCACCTTCATTATTCTGTCCATCATTAATCCGGGTAATAACCAAGACCAGCAGGAAATTGCACTGGATAAACTGCATGAAGATCAGAGCTTTTTTGAAATGCTGGGTGAATACATCCTGGCGGGTTTCAAAGTGGCGATGATTATTCTGGCCATGCTGATTGGATTTATTGCGTTGATTGCGGCTGTGAATGCGCTGTTTGCGGCGGTGTTTGGCTATAGCTTCCAGCAGTTACTGGGTTATGTGTTTTATCCATTTGCCTGGCTGGTTGGCATTCCCTCGGCAGATGCATTGCAGGCGGGTAGCATCATGGCAACGAAGCTGGTCGCCAATGAATTTGTCGCCATGATTGAACTGCAAAAAGTGGCTGCAGGTATGAGTCCACGTGGATTAGGCATTCTGTCAGTGTTCCTGGTGTCGTTTGCCAACTTTGCTTCCATCGGCATCGTTGCCGGGGCAATCAAAGGCCTGAACGAACAACAGGGCAACGTAGTTTCACGTTTTGGCTGGAAACTGGTTTATGGCTCGACGCTGGTAAGCCTGTTGTCAGCTGCCTTTGCGGGACTGTTTATTTAAGACGAAGCGGCGGCCTGCGAGCCGCCTATTCTCGCTTAAAAGCTGACGCAAACCGGCGCATCCACGCGCATCACCGATTCCTGACCAAAACGTTTTTTATAAACGCTGCGCAACGCTTCTATCGGTGCATTACTTTCAGCATTGATACCGTGAATCAACATCAACGCTTTGCTGTTCTCACGTGCCAGTTGACCATTCTCACCCAGCCATTGACCTTTCGCCTCATAAACGGACAAGCCCTGCTTGAAACGTGGCGTGACCTCTTTATCGACAAAATTCATCCAATCGAGCGAACTCACCGTGCCGCCTTGCGGCTTACTCAGACCGAACCACAGCGTGGTCTGTATCATCACGTCGCCACCAGCACAAATCGGTTGCGGCTTCGTGGGTGGTTCGGGCGGTGTCTTGCAGCCTGCCAGTAACAAAGCCAGCGCAAGAGGAAGGGCAATAACGCGAGCCATGCGTGTTCCTCAATAAATAAGTCAGACTTAATCATAAGTGCCTGTGGTTTAAAGAGGAAATCTTTCCTATTCCTGATTCTGCTGCGCTTATGCCTGTTATGCGCTGCGCTGCCTCGCTATACTTCACCCAATCTTTCTGAAAAATGAGTAACGCTTATGATCCGCAGTATGACCGCTTATGCCCGCCGCGATGCAAAAGGCGAATGGGGCAGCGCCGCCTGGGAGCTGCGTTCCGTAAACCAACGCTATCTTGAAACGTATATCCGCTTGCCGGAACAATTTCGTGGTCTGGAGCCAGTGATCCGCGAACGCATTCGCCAACGCCTGACGCGAGGTAAAATTGAGTGCAACCTACGTTTTGATGCGAATCCGAGCGCACAAGGTGAACTGATGCTCAATGAAGCGCTGGCAAAACAGCTGGTGCAAGCGGGCAATTGGGTCAAAATGCAGAGCGATGAAGGCGCGATTAATCCCATGGATATTTTGCGTTGGCCTGGCGTGATGTCGGCGAAAGAGCAGGATCTCGATGCGATTAACACTCAGCTGCTGCAAGCGCTGGATGGCGCGCTGGATGATTTCATTGCCGCGCGTGAAAGCGAAGGTACTGCACTGAAAGCGATGATCGAACAACGTCTGGAAGGTGTATCGCAGGAAGTGATCAAGGTCCGCGCACAAATGCCTGAAGTCATTAAATGGCAGCGTGAGCGTTTGGTGGCGAAGCTGGAAGATGCTGAAGTGCAGCTGGAAAACAATCGCCTTGAGCAAGAGCTGGTAATGATGGCGCAGCGTGTTGATGTGTCAGAAGAGCTGGATCGCCTCGAAGCGCATGTTAAAGAAACCTATAACATCCTGAAAAAGAAAGAAGCCGTTGGCCGTCGCCTCGACTTTATGATGCAGGAGTTTAATCGCGAATCGAATACGCTGGCATCAAAGTCGATCAATGCTGAGATCACCACCTCCGCGATTGAGCTGAAGGTGCTGATTGAACAGATGCGCGAGCAGATTCAGAACATCGAGTAACAGTATTCAGAAGCGACGCAGAATGTTGCCAAGCCCGTCCGTGCGGGCTTTTTTGTTAACACGGATGAAATGGCCTTGTGACTAAGGTGCATTCACTTTTCTGTCTGCCTTGGGTTTAGAACAATCATCAGCTTGGTATAAAGCGTATTCAGTTTGTTTTCCACGATGGCATTTTTAGCAGATAAATAATCTCATGTGATCAAGAGATTAAACTCCCACTTATGTGTACTCCTGTTAATCATCGCGCTTGTCGACCCGCGTTGTCTTAAATGCCTCGAAACGGTCAAATTTCAAACGCCTCATGCGATATAATGAATAAATGAGGCGAGATAAACAGGTACTTGACCATTAAATGCGCTTTCTTATCCGCTAAATGTTTTATGAAAATTTATGCGCTGTTTGTTTTTTACGGCATTTCAATGGCGGTTTAGATTTGGTTGGCAAACCTCTTTATGCTCAACGTTTTTGTTTGTTAGTAACGTGAATAAATTGCTGTAAACTGCCGTGTAAGTAATGCGTAATGATTAATAAGAAATAATTTCCAGACAGGTCTCATTAGCGCATCAGCCCAAGATTCCTTTATAATTAACGAACTTACTAAACCACTGTTAAATATCGCTTTTATCTCATGCCATCCACTTTATTTGTTAAGCTATGTGCCCTCCATGAATCCAATCAATCCTGTAGATTCTGGAGTTTACCTTTCTTTGAAGGCACTATTTGATAAAGTGCTGGTCGAAATCAGTACAGCTGTACCGCCTGGGGAACTCATGGAAATGCTCTTTGTGCGATACATCCATTTATTCCATAAAGGTTAGCAATGAAAATCACCGGACAATTTAGCGCCTCGCTGCTGCATCCGCGCTACTGGGTCACCTGGTTTGGCTTGGGCGTGCTCTGGCTGTTGGTCCAACTTCCCTATCCCATTCTTATCCGCCTCGGTGCGGGCGCGGGTAAAATCTCACGTCATTTTTTACAACGCCGTGAACGCATTACACGTCGCAATATCGAACTTTGTTTCCCTAACATCAGTGATGAAGAAGCTGAGCGTATGATTGCAGGTAACTTTGCTTCGCTGGGCATGGCATTGGCAGAAACCGGTATTGCCTGGTTTTGGTCCGACCGCGCGGTTAAGCGCCTGTTTAAGGTATCCGGTTTAGCTAATTTGCATTCCGCGCAAAACGAAAAACGCGGAGTCATGCTGATTGGTGTGCATTTTATGTCTCTGGAACTGGGCGGCCGAATCAGCGGCTTATGCCAGCCGATGATGGCAATGTATCGTCCACACAACAATCTAGCGATGGAGTATGTGCAGACCAAAGGTCGCATGCGCTCCAACAAAGCGATGATTGACCGTCGCGATCTACGCGGCATGGTGCATGCATTAAAACAGGGAGAATCGGTGTGGTTCGCCCTCGATCAGGATTACGGCCCGAAAGGCAGCACCTTTGCGCCCTTGTTCGCCGTGGAAAAAGCAGCAACCACCAACGGCACATTTGTTTTATCGCGTTTAGCGAAACCGGCTATGGTGCCTATCATGCTGATTCGTAACCCGAATAATGATGGTTATCATTTGATCATCGAACCTGCGTTAGAAAATTACCCGCATAATGATGAAGCGGCGGCGGCGGCCTATATGAATAAGGTCATCGAAAACCAGATCCTGCGTGCACCAGAGCAATACCTTTGGCTGCATCGCCGTTTTAAAACGCGTCCACCAGGCGAAGCGTCACTTTACGTCTAACCTTTACGTTCGATAGAAAAAGCAGGCTTTGAGCCTGCTTTTTTGCGTGATTGTTTGTCCAGCAGCCGATTCAAACCAGGTATTCCCGACGCATCCAGTTGATCTTATCTTGGCAACCTCAGCAATTTCCCCCGCTCACATACTCCACGTAGCTCAGCCAGGTTCCATGAGGAGAGTATTAAGAAAGAATTCAGGTAAGGACTTTCAGAAAGCACTATCAAAAGCTGTCTGGCATTCGTACAAAAATTGATGAATGATGTCTGTTTTAAGCAAGCCAATGCAGGAATTTCGTATGGATATGAACAGCGCCGACAACTGGCAACGCCCTCTTTTTGACGATCGCCTTACGCCTTTCATCGAAGTCGATGCACAACGACTTGAACAGAATCTTCAGCGCATGCAGGCAAAAGCAGATAACGCTGGCGTGGCGCTACGCCCTCACATCAAGACCCATAAAAGTGTGTTTATTGCGCGCCGCCAGCAAGAGTTAGGCGCACAAGGTATTACGGTATCGAAGCCGAGTGAAGGTGTGAGTTTTTTACGTGGTGGAGCGCGTGACTTGCTGCTGGCTTATCCTGTAGTCCGTGCTGAAAGCATCGCGGAGTTATTACAACAGGCAGCACAGCATCAAGCGAAAATCACTTTAATTGTTGATGCGCTACACGGCGTCGCGGCGATAGCTGAAGCACAGCGTAAACAGCCTGATTGTGAACTTGCCGTGGCAATCAAAGTGGATGTGGGTTTGCATCGCATCGGGGTTAATCCCCATAACGATGAGGCGATAAAACTGGCGCAAGCACTCAGACAAAACGGGCTACGCTTTGCTGGATTGGTTTCACACGCAGGTCATGCTTATGGTGCCGGAAATCCAGCGGCTATTAGCAAGATCGCAATACAAGAAGCGCAACTGATGTTTGCGCTGCAAGCCCAACTGCACCAGGCAGGCTTCAACATTTGTCCCGTGTCCGTGGGATCGACGCCGACTGCATTGGCCGCCAATGTTGTGCCTGGCACACACGAAATCCGCCCTGGAAATTATGCACTACTCGATCTCACTGCCTGTCGCCTTGGATTAAGTAGCGTGGATGAGTTAGCCCTTAGCGTTATCACGCGTGTGGTAGCCGTGAATGAGCACTTTGCTATTGTAGATGCAGGCTCAAAAATGTTGAGCTCTGATAAAGGGCCGCACGGTACTAACGCCAGCGGCTTCGGCATAGCGGTAGACGAGAGGGGTAATACTTACGAGGTCAGCAAGTTATCTGAGGAACATGGTTTTATCGTTTATCAGGATATTCGCCCTGTGGTTGGCAGCTTGCTTCGTATCTTTCCCAATCACAGTTGCGCAGTGATGGCGCAATCTGACAGCTTTGTCTTACGCCATGCAGATGGTCGCGGCCAAGTTGAACCTGTGTCAGCACGCGGCAACTTTATCTGATCGATCACTAACGGGCAGCACGCAAGGCTGTCCTTTGTACGAACTTAACCTCATCGACCCCACACTTCTGCCTGTGTAACGTTTTCCCGGTTTCACCCTCATGCTTTAATGAATTTTTGATCCTTCAGGAGGTAACATGCTGTCCTCACAAACCCTTAGCATGACTATTGCGCGTAACTGGCTAGATCTTTATGAAACGATTTGGAAACCGGAGTTTTTCCCAAGTGGGCATCGGGATTAAGCGGCAATACGCTTGAGCCAGAAGGAACGCATTGGCGAGCACAAGGTCCAGAAGGAAAAATCAAGATTCGCTTCACTTCTCATAATCCATTTGGCGTGATGGATCACTGGATAAATAACGGCGTAGGCAAAGAAATTTATATGCCAATGCGAGTAATTGCTAATGAGCAAGGCGCAGAAGTCTTGATCACCGTTTATCGTCAACCATTGATGTCAGAAGAGAAGTTTTCTAAAGATATTGAATGGGTTAGGAAAGATCTTGCTCAACTTAACAAATTACTTACTGAATAAAATCAACGGATTATGTTTTTTCTGAAACTCGAGTTATCTCTGGCTTTTTATAAAAATATTTTGAAATTTTTCTTAGAAAAAGCATAAACACATCATCAGCCTCTTACTCCCGCATTTGCACTTATAACCAGTTTTGCTTAACCATTATTGCCAGGGAAAATCCTGGTAGTAATGGTCTCATAAGCTGCTATCCCCTTTGATTTCATGCATTTTTATCTCTCCATAAAAATGGAACCGCTTCCATAGAAGCTTTCAATCTATACAACGTTCAATAATGAATGTTTTACAGCAATTAAAATCTATCATGAATGGCATGAAACCATTATTTCCTGAGTGGCTTTAATCAGAGTTTTCTTATGGTGTTAATTTAAATAAAACACGGTATAAATCTCCTTACACACAGCAACACCTATAAAAATAACACCAGGAAAAAATAATGGAACGCTCAACCTATCCTTTGTTATCAGAAAAAGAGTTTGTTGAGATAGCTGGAAGGATTCTGGCTGGAGAATATACAACTACAACAGGATTCATTCGTGATCTGGCGGATTTTTTGCTAACAGCAGGAGATTCTGCCATTACACGGAATCGTGAATACTCCAGGGACATTTATTTTTTATCTGAACATCATTTAATTGAATCAATAATAACATGGCAAGCCTGGCAAGGTATTTCAGGACTTAGACCAGAAAAATTGCATTGATCTCTTGTACTACCTACTGTGTTACAGCAATCACAGCTTGCCGTTACACGAAGAATAACTTCGAACTGGTACATGTACCATAACGAGCATATTATGGCTATACATGAAAGAAGTCTCACAAGCGCAAAATGGTCTCTTCTCTCTTCAATTAAAATCATTGGCATTGGTGTATTACAGCTTTCTTTATTAGCACAGATTCTGCAGGCGAATGAACTAAATCTGCTTGCCATTGCCGTAGTTGGATTATTAGCTGTAGATGCTTTAGCAGACCGCGGATTTTCTAATTCACTTATTCGCTATCGCATGCTTTCAATAAACGATCTATCGACACTTTATTGGGGCAATGTTCTAACTGGCGTGTTGATTTGTGCCTTCTTATTCCTCGGCAGCGACGTACTTAGCCGCATTTTTAACCAGCCGGAACTGGCGGTTATGCTTGAGATGGTATCGGTTGTCTTTATCATTATCCCGCAAGGCCAGCAATATCGCGCTATATTACAGCGTGAAAAGCAATATAGCTGCATTGCTTTCACTGAAATGTCCTCAGTAATAGCGGGTCTGGCTGTCACACTCTTTACGGTATTATTAACACCTTCAGTATTATGCGCAATTTGGGGTTATCTGGCGATGGCATCTATACGTATGTTGATGTATTGCTATTACGGCCGCTCATGGTTTCAGCCCGAATATCGCTTTAACTTTAAATCATTTTCTCAAATTCGCGCAAGAAACGTATAATAAAAGCAAGTCTGTATGGTGGGCTCTGGGCATCTAACGATGCATTCGCGTGCTGTTAATCAGCACGCTTTTTCTTTTGAAAATTCACTTCCTGCCATTTATCTGCATCGCTTATTTTGATTGCATTGACTATCATCCTCAATTCATCAATGACCATGAACAAGTCTGCCAAATCATTTTTGGTATTAATTTTCAGTTTTTTTAATGCATTTAGTTTGTAGGCACTCACGGTTTTATAATTAAGACTGAGTTCTTTGCCGATGTGCTCGATACTGCAATTCCATGCCATCATCAGCAGAATACGCAACTGCCGGTCTGGCAAAATAATTTCCGCGCGATCCCTCATCCCTTTGCGTTCTTCTCCGCCATTTATTCTATATGTCAGCTGCTGGCGTAATACAGAATGAGAAACTTTCAGATCCATAATTTCCAGGGTAGGTAAAAAGCAGCTCATTGACCGTAATACGGGTATGAGGCGGCGCGTCATTACCAATACAGGTAAAGCGGGAAAAGCATGCTGTAATTGAAAGAGAACATTAAAGGTACCTGCCAACGGCATATTTTCATGAAATATGCAGACGATCATCCGAGGTTGGCGCAGTTCGCACTGCGTTAAAATGTCGCTAAAAGACCAGACTTCGTGCGCTTGCCACTGCGGAAAAAGTGCCGCTAGCGTATGATGAATACCTACAGCTGCCAGCCGATCAGAAGAGTAAAAGAGAATCTTGGATGCGCGGTTTTTCATTCCCGTCCTGAAGGTCATTATGCTGTGAGCCAAAAGTTAAGCGTTATACAAACGTTCTCTTCATAAGCGACGCCTAAAAAGCCGAGCTTAATTTGTCAGCAATAAATAACTTTCTTTGTTAAAGCGCATATAATTTACCTAAAGTGAAGCTTAAAGATTTTAATCCATTCCATTGATTTTTATATCATTATTCACCATTAACACTTAAACCTTTCATTCACTTTTTTGGATAAGCGAAAAACTCAGTAGCCGTTACGCGCTTAACACCGTAGCCTTGCTGCCGACTTTCTGGAGCCTGCTATGTTACTTACTGTTCTCTATATTATTGGTATTACTGCAGAAGCGATGACCGGCGCGCTTGCTGCAGGACGGCGTAAAATGGATCTGTTTGGCGTAATAATCATTGCTTCTGTCACTGCGATTGGCGGAGGTTCGGTACGCGATATCCTGCTGGGTCATTACCCCTCGGATGGGTTAAAAACCCCGAATATATTATGATTGTTGCCGCTGCTGCCGTCGTCACCACCGTGGTTGCTCCGTTGATGACCCACTTGCGAAAAGTGTTCCTGGTGTTGGACGCCTTGGGTTTAGTGGTGTTTTCAATCATCGGTGCTCAGGTAGCATTAGATACCGGCCATGCAATGATTATCGCCGCGATTAGTGCAGTGATTACCGGCGTATTTGGTGGCGTGCTACGCGATATGTTTTGTAATCGTATTCCTTTGGTATTCCAGAAAGAGCTCTATGCCGGTATCGCGTTCGCGTCTGGCTGGATGTACATACTGCTGTTAAAAACACCGTTGGCACACGAAGCCGTGGTGATCATTACGCTGCTGTTCGGTTTCTTTGCCCGTTTACTGGCGCTGCGCTTCCGTCTCGGCCTGCCGATTTTCAACTACCCTCACCCGGAACATTGATGTCGTTGCAGGAATGCCTTGATGCTGTAAAAAAGTGATAAGCGATCGCAGCTCGGTATCCTGCAACATCATAACAATCCGTTGTGCTAATACATTGCCAACGCCTGGCAACGCCTGCCATGTTTGTACATTGCGCTGCAATATTGAGTCCCAGCCGCTATCCGTTAATGCATTCAAGGCTTTGCGCGGCAAAGGTATGCCTAAAGCGTGAATCCAGCGCCGCAATGGTTGCTGTCGTGTCAGATTAAAGCGGTGCCAAATCTGCTCTGCTCGCTCAGGTGAAATGCTTGCCGCAGCGGTGATCTGTTCGGGTGTTAATGTCAGCCATGAAAAAAGATGCGTGATGCCGGGTTTTTCCAGTAAGCGCAACCAGGTGCTGCGTTGTACGCCTGCAATATCAAGCACAGATTTTTGGCTAAGCCAATTCAGTCTTGCCACTAGCTGTTTCTGACAGTCAGGTGTGAAGTGATAACAACTCAGCGGTGTGAAATTTGCGGCATCTGGCTGTTGAGGATAATCACGTTCTGTCACACGCCAGATTACCCTTTCTAACCTTGGGATCCCTTGACCCGCCAGGCTGATGATGACCTGGTCACCAGCGATCACATCGTATCCTCGCCAACGGGTTAATGAGCCGACATTCACACGTCTGACGGTTTTATCATCCAGCTGAACCGGCTGTAGATTAAGTACCACAGCAATCTTTCCGGTACGCCCTATTGAGAAATCGACCGAAAGCACTTCACTGCTCACCTCTGGCGGCTGATATTTCCAGGCCACGGCCCAATCGCCTTGACCGGGCAACCAGCTTTTCCCTTTAGGCCGAGAAGCCTGATGTATAACCACGCCATCGGTGACAAAAGGCAGTTGCGCGTGAAACCATCGGTCACGCCAGCCAGCGACATCGTCTTCATCCTTAACGCTTTTGCTCCATTGTCCTGCAAGATCAAACCCCCATTGCGTAAGCTGTTGCAAACGATCGGCCATATCTGAAGGTCCATCTGGCCACCCCCAAATGAAAATGGCTATCTCGGTCAGTAAGGGGCTCGCTTTTTTACTCATCATGGCACCGGCAACCTGCGCCCGAGCATTTTTACCTCCCGCAATAGCCTGGTGATGATCGGACATCTTCAGAAAGAGCTCGCCCTGTAAAATTACATCTTCGAGCTCACTTTCAATAGACAGCGGAATGGCAGGAATCATCGCCGCTTTAGCCAACCACTCTTCACCGCGTAATCCATCTCCACGACTGATAAGCGAAACCAATTTGCCATGCCGATAGACTAAAGATACCGCTACACCATCGACTTTAGGCTGGACCCAAAGATCGTCGCGGTTTTGCATCCAGTATCCGACTGCCAGCTTGTCACGTAGTTTTTTGAGGCCAGTATGGGCGATAGGATGAAAGGTTGAACCACCAGAAGGTAATTGCGACTGATAGTCAGCCGCAGAAGATTCAAAACAGTGCTGCCATTGCGATAAGCGCTGTAGCAAACTGTCGTAATCATTATCAGTCACTGGACTCACACCTTCTCGGTAATAGGCATCATCCCACTTCTGTAATTGCTGTTGAAGTTGACTCATTTCATTGTGAGCGCGAGCAGGCGTCCAGGCTGGACATTGTGCGGATTGCTTATCAAATTGGGCAGCAGAGAGTGAAAATGCTGTAATGATGAGCATCAAAGCCAATATGAAAATCCGTTTCATCTTTTGTCTCCTGACGTTTTTTGTCATTCAACACTTTTACATTCACTTCAACCAGTTGGACGCTTATTCCTTGGGAGAGATTACGCAGAATTTAACTTTGCGTTACATATAGAACGCAGTGTTATGCGCGACGATACGCAAAAGTTTACCCGTCACCGCTGCGCAAACGCTGCGTGTCGACGGCAAGCTGTGTATACTCTGCAGAAAATCGACTCCGCTATTATTCAATTCAAGAAAATCATGGCTCAAGGCACGCTCTATATAGTTTCCGCCCCAAGCGGCGCAGGTAAATCCAGCCTGATTCAGGCACTTTTAAAGACACAGCCGCTGTACGATACGCAGGTGTCTGTTTCGCATACCACCCGCGGCGTACGCCCGGGCGAAACGCATGGCGAACATTATTTTTTCGTTCAAAAAGAAGAATTTGAAAAAATGATCGCCGAAGACGCTTTCCTTGAGCATGCAAAGGTTTTTGACAACTATTATGGCACTTCGCGTAAAGCGATTGAGCAAGTTCTCGCTACCGGCGTTGACGTATTTCTTGATATTGACTGGCAAGGCGCGCAGCAAATTCGTGCCAAAATGCCCAGCGCACGCAGCATCTTCGTTTTACCGCCGTCGAAAGACGAACTGGATCGCCGCTTGCGGGGCCGTGGCCAAGACAGCGAAGAGGTGATTACACGTCGCATGGCGCAGGCAGTGGCCGAAATGAGCCATTACGCCGAGTACGATTATTTAATTGTGAATGATGATTTTGATCTGGCGCTTTCCGATCTTAAAACCATTATTCGCGCAGAGCGTTTACGTATGGCACGCCAGAAGGCGCGTCATGATGCTTTAATCAGCAAATTATTGGCAGTCTGAATACAGTTTCAGTATGATGCCCAGTCATTTCTTCATCTGTGGAGTAGCACACCTATGGCACGCGTAACCGTTCAGGACGCAGTAGAAAAAGTTGGTAATCGTTTTGACCTGGTGTTGGTCGCTGCACGTCGTGCACGTCAGATGCAGGTAGGCGGCAAAGATCCGCTGGTTCCAGAAGAGAACGATAAGCCTACCGTTATCGCATTGCGCGAAATCGAAGAAGGTTTGGTCACCAATCAGATTTTAGATGTGCGTGATCGTCAGGAGCAGCAAGAGCAGGAAGCCGCTGAATTACAAGCTGTTACCGCTATCGCTGAAGGTCGTCGTTAACAGCAACCTGCAGGTCAACCTTGTATCTGTTTGAAAGCCTCAATCAACTGATTGAAAAATACTTGCCAGAGGAGCATATCAAGCGCCTCCAGCAAGCTTACCTTGTTGCACGTGATGCTCACGAGGGACAGACTCGCTCCAGCGGCGAGCCTTACATCACCCATCCTGTCGCCGTAGCCTGTATTCTGGCAGAAATGAAGCTCGACCATGAAACACTCATGGCCGCGCTACTGCATGATGTCATTGAAGACACGCCTGCGACTTATCAGGATATGGAACAGCTGTTCGGCAAAAGTGTTGCTGAGCTGGTGGAAGGCGTTTCAAAGCTGGATAAGCTGAAGTTCCGCGACAAAAAAGAGGCGCAGGCAGAGAACTTCCGCAAGATGATAATGGCGATGGTGCAAGACATCCGCGTCATTCTCATCAAGCTGGCTGACCGCACCCACAACATGCGCACGCTAGGCGCTTTGCGTCCGGATAAACGTCGCCGCATCGCGTTGGAAACGTTAGAGATCTACAGCCCGCTGGCCCACCGCTTAGGTATTCATCACCTTAAAACTGAACTGGAAGAGCTGGGCTTTGAAGCCTTGTATCCTAATCGTTATCGGGTGATTAAAGAGGTGGTAAAAGCGGCGCGCGGTAACCGTAAAGAGATGATCCAGAAGATTCTTTCTGAGATTGATGGCCGACTGCAAGAAGCCGGTATTCCCTGCCGCGTCAGCGGTCGAGAAAAGCATCTCTACTCGATCTACCGCAAAATGACGCTGAAAGAGCAGCGTTTTCACTCGATCATGGATATCTATGCCTTTCGCGTCATCGTGAAAGATTTGGATACCTGTTATCGCGTACTCGGTCAGATGCACAGCTTATATAAGCCGCGTCCTGGTCGCGTCAAAGATTACATCGCCATCCCCAAGGCCAACGGCTATCAATCACTGCATACCTCCATGATCGGCCCGCACGGCGTTCCGGTAGAGGTTCAGATTCGTACTGAAGATATGGATCAGATGGCAGAAATGGGGGTCGCCGCGCACTGGGCTTACAAACAGGCGGGTGAAAGTGGCACCACCGCGCAAATACGCGCTCAGCGTTGGCTGCAAAGCTTGCTGGAGTTGCAACAAAGCGCGGGCAGTTCCTTTGAATTTATCGAAAGCGTGAAATCCGATCTCTTTCCAGATGAGATCTATGTGTTTACGCCTGAAGGCCGCATTGTCGAATTACCGACTGACTCGACGCCTGTGGATTTTGCCTATGCGGTGCATACCGATATCGGTCATGCCTGTGTTGGCGCACGCGTTGATCGCCAGCCTTATCCGCTGTCGCAACCGCTGACTAGCGGTCAAACCGTCGAAATTATTACCGCACCAGGCGCTCGCCCGAACGCTGCCTGGCTTAATTTTGTCGTTAGCTCGAAAGCGCGCGCCAAGATTCGCCAGTTGCTGAAGAACCTCAAACGTGAAGACTCCGTTAATCTGGGCCGTCGCTTGCTTAGTCACGCGCTAGGCGGTAGCCGCAAGCTGGCAGAAGTGCCGCCTGCGAGCATCAAGCAAGAGCTTGACCGAATGAAGCTGACGTCGCTTGATGATCTACTGGCAGAAATTGGCCTCGGCAATGCAATGAGCGTAGTGGTGGCAAAAAACCTGACGCAAACGGGTTCTACGCAATCGGGAAGCAGTAAGCGTGGCAAGTTGCCGATCAAAGGCGCCGATGGCGTGTTGATCACCTTTGCAAAATGCTGCCGACCGATTCCAGGCGATCCGATTGTCGCTCACGTAAGTCCAGGTAAAGGCTTGGTCGTACACCATGAATCGTGTCGAAACATTCGCGGTTATCAGAAAGAACCAGAAAAATTCATGCCGGTGGAGTGGGACAAAGTCACCGAACAAGAATTTGTAGCCGAGATTAAAGTCGACATGTTCAATCATCAGGGTGCGCTGGCAAATTTGACGGCAGCGATTAATACCGCCGGTTCTAATATTCAGAGCTTGAACACGGAAGAGCGCGATGGCCGCGTTTACAGCGCCTTTATCCGCCTGACCGCGCGCGATCGCGTCCATCTGGCCAATATCATGCGTAAAATCCGCGTGATGCCAGACGTGATCAAAGTTCATCGTAATCGTAATTAGTCCATGAACGATCAAAGATTTGCGCGTATTCAAGAGATGCTGGCCTTGCGCCAGCACGATCTTACCGTCTGCATGGAACAGGTGCACAAGCCGCATAACGTCTCTGCGGTGATTCGTACCGCTGATGCCGTCGGCATTCATGAAGTCCACGCCGTTTGGCCAAGTCAACGTATGCGAACTCAAGTTTCCGCTTCGGCAGGCAGTAATAGCTGGGTCAAAGTGGTCACACATCGCAACATTCGCGAAGCGGTAAAGCACCTGAAAGACCAAAAAATGCAGGTCCTTGCGACGCATCTTTCTGACAGCGCCGTAGACTTTCGTGAAATTGATTACACCAAACCCACCTGTATTCTGATGGGTCAGGAAAAAACCGGCATCACCGAAGAAGCGCTCGCGCTGGCCGATCAGGACATTATCATTCCTATGGTTGGCATGGTGCAGTCATTGAACGTTTCGGTTGCCTCCGCACTGATCCTTTATGAAGCACAGCGTCAACGTCAAAACGCTGGCCTTTATCAACGCGACTACAGCTTGCTGGATGAAGCAGAGCAGCAACGTTTGCTGTTTGAAGGCGGTTATCCGGTGCTGGCCCGCGTGGCTAATCAAAAAGGCTTGCCCTATCCGCACATCAATACGCAAGGCGAAGTGGAAGCCGATGCTGATTGGTGGGCCACCATGCAAGCCAAAGGTAAAAAATGAAAGGCCGCCTGCTGGATGCCATCCCGCTCAGTACCCTGACCGGCGTCGGCGCCAGTCAGGCAGCGAAACTTGCCAAAATTGACCTGCACACCATTCAAGACTTACTGCTGCATCTGCCGCTACGCTACGAAGACCGCACCCAACTTTACGCCATTGATGATTTGCTGCCCGGCATTTGGGCCACGGTAGAAGGCGAAGTGTTGCATTCTGAAATCACTTTTGGTCGTCGCCGTATGATGGTGTGCCAAATCAGTGATGGCAGCGGCGTGCTGACGTTGAGGTTCTTCAACTTTAACGCTGGGATGAAAAATGGCCTTGCGCCAGGCCGTCGCGTTACTGCATACGGCGAAATCAAACGCGGCCAGCGTGGCGCTGAAATCATCCATCCTGAATACCGTATTCAGGGCGAACACAGCAATGTAGCGCTGGAAGAGACGCTAACGCCGGTTTATCCCACCACGGAAGGCATTCGCCAGGCGACTCTACGTAACCTGACCGATCAAGCGCTGACACTGCTGGAAAGCTGCCCAATTGCTGAGCTACTTCCGCAAGAATTAAGCGGCGGACTGATAAGCCTGCCGGATGCACTGCGCACATTGCACCGTCCACCACCCGATTTAAAATTAAGCGAACTGGAGAGCGGGCGTCATCCGGCTCAACGTCGACTGATCCTTGAAGAGCTTTTAGCACACAATCTCAGCATGTTGGCCGTTCGCGCTGGCGCACAGCGCTATTACGCTTTACCGATGCCGGCACGTCATAACCTCAGCGAGCAATTGCTGGCAGCGCTGCCTTTCTCGCCGACCAACGCGCAAAAAAGGGTAGTGCAAGAGATTGAAAAAGATTTAGCCAACGATTTCCCGATGATGCGTTTAGTACAAGGTGATGTCGGTTCTGGTAAAACGCTGGTGGCGGCATTGTCTGCACTAAACGTTATTGCGCATGGCAAACAGGTTGCACTCATGGCGCCGACTGAACTGCTGGCTGAGCAGCACGCGGCCAATTTCCGGCAGTGGTTTGCGCCGCTGGGTATTGAGGTGGGTTGGTTAGCCGGAAAACAAAAAGGCAAAGCACGCCAGGCACAGCAAGATGCTATCGCTAATGGCGATGTCGCAATGGTGGTTGGCACGCATGCATTGTTTCAGGAACAGGTACAGTTCAACGGCCTGGCCTTGGTGATTATTGATGAGCAACATCGCTTTGGTGTACATCAACGCCTGGCGCTCTGGGAAAAAGGCGAAGAGCAAGGTTTCCATCCGCATCAGTTAATCATGACTGCCACGCCCATTCCCCGCACTCTCGCTATGACCGCGTATGCCGATCTTGATACGTCGACCATCGATGAACTGCCGCCAGGCCGCACGCCAGTCACCACAGTCGCTATCCCCGATAGTCGCCGTGATGAAATCATGACGCGCGTTGAGCATGCTTGCCGAGAAGGCCGTCAGGCATATTGGGTTTGTACGCTAATTGAAGAGTCAGAGTTGCTGGAAGCGCAAGCGGCGGAAGCGAGTTGGGAAGCCTTAAAAAATGCATTGCCTGATTTGAATATTGGGCTGGTTCATGGCCGCATGAAACCGGCAGAGAAGCAGGCAGTTATGCAGGCCTTCAAGGCTAATGAGCTGCAATTACTGGTAGCCACCACCGTTATTGAAGTTGGCGTTGACGTGCCTAATGCCAGTCTGATGATTATCGAAAACCCTGAGCGCCTGGGTTTGGCGCAGCTTCATCAGCTGCGCGGGCGCGTTGGGCGAGGTGCAGTCGCGTCACATTGCGTATTGCTCTATAAAGCACCACTCAGCAAAACCGCGCAGAAGCGGTTGCAGGTGCTGCGCGACAGCAATGATGGCTTTGTCATCGCGCAGTTCGATTTAGAAATTCGTGGGCCTGGCGAGTTATTAGGAACACGCCAAACCGGCAATGCTGAATTCAAAGTTGCGGACCTTTTGCGCGACCAGGCGATGGTACCAGAAGTGCAGCGCGTCGCACGCCACATCCACCAGCACTATCCCGAACAGGCCAGCGCCTTGATTGAACGCTGGCTACCGGAAAATGTCCGTTATACCAACGTCTAATCGGCGTTTTTTATCACCATTGGGCAAACGATTGCTTTTGTCTCGCGGATGATTACAATCGCCACACTATTTTTCTGGGAACAGCAAAAGATGTCCAGCAATCCGCAGCAAAGCCAACCTTCCGTCAGTCAAAGTGAACTCATTTACCGTCTTGAAGATCGTCCGCCGCTGCCGCAAACCCTGTTTGCCGCCTGTCAGCATCTGCTGGCCATGTTCGTTGCGGTAATTACACCTGCACTGCTGATTTGCCAGGCGCTCGGCCTGCCCGCGCATGATACGCAGCACATCATTAGCATGTCGCTTTTTGCCTCGGGCGTAGCTTCAATCCTGCAGATAAAAACCTGGGGCCCCGTGGGCTCTGGTCTGTTATCGATTCAGGGCACCAGTTTCAACTTTGTGACGCCGCTGATTATGGGTGGAATGGCGCTTAAAAACGGCGGGGCCGATGTGCCAACTATGATGGCAGCGCTGTTCGGCACGTTAATGGTAGCATCTTGTACTGAAATGGTGCTGTCGCGCGTATTGCATCTGGCGCGTCGCATTATTACACCGCTGGTCTCTGGCATTGTCGTGATGATTATCGGTCTTTCGCTGATTCAGGTGGGTTTGACCTCCATTGGCGGCGGCTTTGCGGCGATGAACGATCACAGTTTTGGCGCACCGAAAAACTTGTTGTTGGCAGGCGCTGTGCTGTTAGTGATTATCCTGCTTAATCGTCAGAAAAATGCTTATCTACGCGTTGCTTCGTTGGTGATTGCTATGGCAGTGGGTTATCTGCTTGCCTGGTCGTTGGATATGCTCCCACAAACCTCTGCTTCCAGCGATCAGCCGCTGGTTGCCATCCCGATGCCACTTTATTACGGCCTGGGCTTTGACTGGAACCTGCTGATTCCGCTGATGTTGGTTTTTATGGTGACATCACTGGAGACGATTGGCGATATTACTGCGACATCTGACGTTTCTGAACAACCGGTAAGCGGCCCGCTTTATATGAAGCGTCTTAAAGGCGGCGTGCTGGCAAATGGTTTGAATTCTTTTGTTTCGGCACTCTTCAACACATTCCCGAACTCCTGCTTTGGTCAAAACAACGGTGTGATTCAGTTAACCGGTGTTGCCAGCCGTTACGTAGGATTTGTCGTCGCCCTGATGCTGATCGTCCTTGGCCTGTTTCCAGCAGTGAGCGGTTTTGTGCAGCATATTCCAGAACCTGTACTGGGCGGAGCGACGATCGTCATGTTTGGGACTATCGCGGCGTCTGGTGTGCGCATTGTTTCGCGCGAACCGCTGAATCGTCGTGCCATCATGATTATTGCGCTGTCGCTGGCTGTTGGCTTGGGTGTTTCTCAGCAGCCGCTGATCCTGCAATTTGCGCCTGACTGGTTGAAAACGCTGCTTTCTTCTGGCATCGCGGCAGGCGGCATCACCGCTATCGTCTTAAACCTGATCTTCCCTCAAGAAAAGTAATTCTTTAGGCAGGCTTCGGCCTGCCTGCTATTTATTCGGATTTACATCCAGGCGGTTGAGCTGTAACGGTATTTCAGGCATAACAACCTCTGACCGGATTTAACTCGGGATGGATGCAATGAAATTTTTAGGAAAGTTTTTTCTCACCTTAGTGCTGCTGCTGCTGCTCGGCCTGGTCTTTATTTATGTCATGCTGCAAACGCAATGGGGTGCAGGTTGGTTTAGCCGTTGGGTGAGTGACAAAACTGACTGGCATCTCTCCCTGAGTAAGATAGAGCACAATTTCTCTGCCCCTTCTCATATCACACTCGATAATTTCAGTTTTGGTCATGATGGCCAGCCTGCGGTATTGGTCGCAAAACGTGTTGATTTGGGTTTAGCGTTAGTACAGTTCAGCGATCCGCTGCATTTCAGCAGCATTGAATTACGTGACGGCGAAATTAATCTGGCAAACCTGACGCCAACCAGCGCACTGCCGGTTCAGGCTAATCGCCTGCAGTTGAACAATATGCGTGTTGATAGCCCGAATAACGCATTGCCTCTGTTCGCTCAACAGGTTAACGGCGGCATAGTGCCGTGGAAACCGACCGCCAGCGATATGCTTGGCCGCGATGCGCAGTTTCAAATGAGTGCAGGCACAATGTCGTTAAACGGTGTACCCGGCGACAACGTACTGATTCAGGGTAGCGTAACGCAAGGACGTATGCTGTTCAGCAATATTGGCGCTGATTTGGCCCGCGGCTCCATGACGGGTAACGGTGAACGCGATGCGCAAGGCAACTGGAAGATTAATCAGCTCCGCCTGAATGATATTCGTCTGCAAACCGCCAGCAATCTGGGCGATTTTTTGCGTCCGTTCCAAAACGTACCGTCGATTTCGATTACTCGTCTGGATATGACCGATGCGCGTCTACAAGGCCCGGATTGGGCAGTTACCGATCTCGATCTGACGCTGAAAAATCTTAACTGGCAAGGCAACGACTGGCAGAGTCAGGATGGTTCGCTGGCGATGAACGCGGGTAACTTTATCAATGGTCGTTTTGAGTTGAATGATCCCATTGTTAACGTCGATTTTTCGCCGCAAGGCATTACGCTGAACCAGTTTAGTTCTCGCTGGGCCAACGGAGTGATACGTGCTGACGGCAATTGGTCACGCAGTGATAAACGCCTCACGCTGGATAATTTGGCTGTGGCCGGATTGGAATATACCTTGCCGGAAAATTGGCGAGTGCGCTGGCAGACTGCATTACCGGACTGGCTAGACTCTGTTTTAGTGACGCGTTTTACCTCTAATCGCAACCTGATCATCGATATTAATCCGGCCTTCCCCTTCCAGATGACTTCATTGGACGGTAATGGAGAAAATGTGCTGCTGGCGCGTCAACATCAATGGGGATTCTGGTCTGGTAAGGTGAACCTGAATGCCGCTGAAGCCACGTTTAACCGCACCGATTTACGTCATCCTTCCATTGCTTTAACAGCTAACGATCAGCAGATTCAAGTGACAGAAATGAGCGCCTTTAATAATAAGGGATTGCTAGAAGGCACCGCTGGCGTGGGACAGCAAGCAGATCGTCCTTTAACGCTTAATCTCACCGGACGCGCAGTTCCGGTAAACGTTTTACAGAACTGGGGATGGCCTGCGCTTTCACTAACCGGGGACAGCAATTTGCAATTGCATCTCAACGCGGCATTAAAGGCTAATGAACCTTTACGCCCCACTGTAAATGGTAATCTTTCGGTGACAACCGATAACCAGCAATTGCAGCAGAGCATGCAGGCTGGTCAGGTAAAATAACAAAGGGCCGAAATTCGGCCCTTTGAATTAGTTGATTCGGGCGCCTGAACCGCCCTCTTCCAGCGGCCCGTCAGGATCGGCGGGCAGCACAATGTAGACGCCTTCAAATACCGCGCCACACTCATCATCACCAAATAATTCTACCTCCAGCTGCACGCGCGCTTTACGTCCACGAGCCAGACGATCGAGATCGCCACTTAATGAGCCGAGATCGGCGATAGCGCCGGGGCGTCCACTAATAGGCCGACTGTAGCGTATATGTGCATCCGCGAGGATAATCGTGCCGCCCAAATGGCGCTCACGGAGCAGCAGCCAGATTAAACCCCAGCCGGTCAGCGTTGCCAGCGAGAATAAACTGCCCGCAAATAAAGTATGGTGTGGGTTCTGATTACCGGTTTCCGGCATGGTCGTGATGAACTTCTGTCCGGTGTATTGCAGAATACGAACGCCCATCTTCTCGCTAAGCGGGATATTCTCGTACCACGCCTGCTGGAGCTGGCCGCACCAATCGGCGCGATGCAGAATATCATCCAGCGTGACCACCGGTTTGATCATCAAAAAGTGACGTACCGGCGTGGTTTGCGGCGCAGTAATTTCGCCTTGATTGACATACCCCAGCTTGGCAAAAAACGCCACGGCATCTTCACGGGCGCTACAGGTAACACGCTTTACACCTTCCTGGCGGGCAACCGATTCCAGCGTCATCGCTACCAGCGTACCTAAGCCTTTGCCTTGTACCGAGGGATGAACGGCCAGAAAGCGAATAGCGGCTTCGTTATCAGCATTGATATACAGCCTGCCGATGGCAACGGGATTGCCCTGCTCGTCTACTACCATTTGATGATGCGCTAACGCATCCCATGCATCTCGTTCCGAACCCTGCGGCTGACGCAGCGGTTTTCGCAACATTTCCCAGCGGAACTGATAATAAATATCCAGCTCCTCCGCCGTCTGTGGCACGCGAAGATGATACATAAAGTGATTCTCTCGTTCGGAGCTTGCGTGGCTGTTCCCTTGCCGCTCGGCTAACGACCTCACACCTGCAACCAAAACGTTACAGGACCATCATTCACCAGCGCGACTTGCATATCAGCAGCAAAGCGGCCATTTGCTGTAATGACTTCCTGCTTGCGACAGCAGTCGCTGAAATAGTGATAAAGGCGTTCCGCTTCTACAGGCTCCGCACTACCTGAAAACGACGGTCGCATGCCTTTTTGTGTATCAGCCGCTAGCGTGAACTGCGAGACTACCAGCACGCTGCCGCCCGCTTGTTTAACGCTCAGGTTCATTTTGCCCTGCTCGTCGCTGAAAATGCGATAGCCCAATACACGTTCTGCGAGACGCTCCGCATGCTTCTCTTCATCCCCTTTTTCCACGCCCAGAAGAATCAATAGACCTGCGCCAATTTCCCCTATCACGCTGTGATCGACGCTGACGCTGGCGTGTTGCACGCGTTGAATCAATGCAATCATGGTTCCTCTCGTTTTAATTCTCTTTCTTGTTGTTTTAACTGGCGATAGTCATCCAACGTGGCGGTGATTTCAGCACCTAATAAGACAATGCACCACGTCCAGTAAACCCACAAAAACAGGATAGGGATGACGGCTAGCACGCCATAAATTAACTGGTATGAAGGGAACATCGTAACATACAGCGCAAAGCCCTTTTTACCCAACTCAAAAAGCGCACCGGCAATTAAGGCACCAATTAGCGCATCGCGTGGCGGCACACGTTTGGTTGGAACAATGCTGTATAACAACCAAAAAGCGAGCCACGACAGCAGCAGGGGAAAGATACGCAGCATCTGATCAATCAAACTGGTCACGCCTGTGGCATTTATCCATCGTAGCGACAACAAATACGAGCTGATCGCCAGGCTGGCCCCGGCCAACAGCGGCCCCAGCGTTAAAATCATCCAATATACGGCGAATGAGTAAACCAGCGGGCGCTTTTTATCACTGCGCCAGATGTCATTGAGCGCGGCATCAACCGTATGCATCAGTAGCAGTGCGGTAACAATTAACCCCACCGCACCTACCGCCGTCATGCGATTCACGTTAGCCACAAATTGTTCAAGATAACGTTGCAGCGTGTTGCCTGCGGCAGGCATAAAGTTGTTGAAGATGAAGCTTTTCAGCTGCACGCTGACGTCAGAGAACACCGGAAAGGCAGCAAATAAGGCAAAGACCACGGCAATCAGCGGTACCAGAGCCAACAACGAGACGTAAGCCAGATTACCTGCCTGTGTTGTCATGTTGTCATCGTTAATGCGTTTCCACAGCAGTTTGAGCCACAACCAGAAGGCATGTAGCTTAGGACGGTATCTTCGCAACATCATGGTTTAGTGCTGGCTCGCAAACCAGTTGGGCACAGTTTTATTGTCAGTGACTAATACGCTTTCAATGCCTAACGCACGTGCCGCTTCAATATTTTGCTCGTTGTCATCAAAGAACACCGCGTGATCGGCGCTAACACCTTCAGCATTCAATACATGCTGATAGATGCGTGCTTCTGGCTTGCGCATGCCCAGATCCTGCGACTGGTAAAGTTTGTCTGCTGCTTGTTGAACTTCAGGATATTGCGTTGGCCAGAAGGCATAATGCAGCTTATTGGTATTAGACAAAATCACCACGCGATGGCCTTCGGCTCGCAGTTTATGCATCAACGCCAAGGTATCAGAACGTACGCCGACAAAGACTGCCTGCCAGCCTGCCGTAAACTGCTCATAGCTCAAGGCAATGTCTAGTTTTTCACACAGTGCAGCCGCAAATGTTTCATCGCTGATTTCGCCGCGTTCGTGTTGTTCAAACTCCTCATCCATATGGAAATGGCTTTGCAAAGATGCCAGCGGTACTCGACTCAGATCGCTCCAGACGCCTAATACGCGGTTGAAGTCGATATCGATGATCACATTACCTAAATCAAATATGTACAGCATGGTGCCTCCTTCTATTCCCTGGATTATTCACTCTAGCGGCAAAAGCCGAGGCTGAACAGGCAACAGCGAAGAGAAAGCTACGAAGTGGAAGCTGCCGCAAGAAAGCGACAGGCTGGTGCTACGCGGGCGGGGTCATTTAGCCGGAGAAGTTAAAATCACACCAAAATCAGAATATGGCAGGCAAAAAAAGCCCCGCATTGCGGGGCTCATTATTAAACGACTGTAACAGACAGATTAAACGTCTTTGCTACCGCGTGAAGCACGCTTACGGTCGTTCTCAGTCAGGTGACGTTTACGGATACGTACTGACTGCGGCGTCACTTCTACCAGTTCGTCATCATCGATGAACTCGATCGCCTGCTCAAGAGTCATCTTGATTGGCGGAACCAGAGTTGTCGCTTCGTCAGTACCAGAAGCACGCATGTTGGTCAGCTTCTTACCGGTCAGACAGTTAACAGTCAGGTCGTTAGAACGGCTGTGAATACCGATGATCTGGCCTTCATATACTTCTGCACCGTGACCCAGGAACAATTTGCCGCGATCCTGCAGGCTGAACAATGCAAACGCAACTGCTTTGCCTTGGCCGTTAGAGATCAGCACGCCGTTCTGGCGCTGGCCCACTTCGCCCTGACGAATATCGTCATAATGGCTGAAGGTGGAGTACAGCAGGCCGGTACCGGAAGTCATGGTCATGAATTCGTTACGGAAGCCAATCAAGCCACGGCTTGGGATCACGTAGTCGAGACGTACGCGGCCTTTACCATCCGGATCCATGTTTTTCAGATCGCCTTTACGCTCACCCATGGCTTGCATTACTGAGCCTTGGTTATTCTCTTCGATATCCAACGTAACGTTTTCGAATGGCTCTTGTTTGCGGCCATCGATTTCACGGAAGATAACTTTCGGACGGGATACCGCCAGTTCGAAACCTTCACGACGCATGTTTTCAATCAATACAGAAAGGTGAAGTTCACCACGACCTGATACGCGGAACGCATCAGCATCTTCGGTTTCTTCAACACGCAGCGCAACGTTGTGAACCAGTTCTTTGTTCAGACGCTCAAGGATCTGACGTGAAGTCACGTACTTACCTTCTTTACCGCAGAACGGTGAGGTGTTGACGTTAAAGAACATGGTTACGGTTGGCTCATCAACGCTCAGGGCTGGCAATGCTTCAACATTTTGCGTGTCGCAAATAGTGTCAGAGATGTTCAGCTCGCCCAGACCGGTGATCGCGATGATGTCGCCCGCTTCTGCCATATCAGTATCGATACGTTCCAGACCCAAGTGGCCCAGCACTTTACCGACTTTACCGTTACGGGTTTTGCCTTCGCTATCAATGATAGTCACTTGCTGGTTCGGCTTAACTTTACCGCGCTTGATGCGGCCGATGCCGATAACGCCCAGATAGTTGTTGTAGTCCAACTGCGAAATCTGCATCTGCAGTGGCGCGTCAGCTTCAACCTGTGGCGGAGAAACGTGGTCAACAATTGCCTGATACAGCGGGGTCATGTCGTCCGCCATGTCAGTGTGTTCCAGACCCGCGATACCATTCAGCGCAGAAGCGTAAATGATAGGGAAGTCGAGCTGTTCGTCGGTCGCATCAAGGTTAACGAACAGGTCAAATACCTGATCAACAACCCAATCTGGACGTGCGCCAGGACGGTCAATTTTGTTGATAACCACAATCGGCTTCAGACCATGCGCGAACGCTTTTTTGGTCACGAAGCGGGTTTGCGGCATAGGGCCATCCATCGCATCTACAACCAGCAGCACCGAATCCACCATGGACATGACGCGCTCAACTTCACCACCGAAGTCGGCGTGTCCTGGGGTATCAACGATGTTGATACGGTAGTCATTCCACTTAATGGCGGTGTTTTTTGCGAGGATGGTAATCCCACGCTCTTTCTCCAGGTCATTGGAGTCCATCACGCGCTCAGTAGCTTCGGTACGGGCATCGAAGGTACCGGATTGTTGCAGCAGTTTGTCAACCAGGGTGGTCTTTCCATGGTCAACGTGCGCGATGATGGCGATGTTACGCAAATTTTCGATCACAGCTTTGCCTCAGGCATTTATAGAAATAGAAATAGCGCGCTATTGTACACGGATTAAGCGGAAGACTGAACATGATCACACTTTTCACTGAAAGTTTATTGCATTGGGGGAAATTCGCACTGTTCTCGGTGCAGAAAATGCACTAAGTTGGCGTGACGCACCAAATTGGTGCTGATATTTGCGTGAAAAGCACAATATTGGTGCAAGGCATCCATACTGGTGCAGCGCAAGAGAGATAAGAGAGCGCATTATAGCGCTATTTAGCACGATGACAGAAAGTTGGCACAGAATTCGCTTTATATTAATCAAGCGAAAACGACAGTTAGACAACGGTTGAAGAGCTTGCCGAGATTCAGTTGGTTAGGAATGGTTGTAATAAGAGACGCATTCCAGGCAACGAAGTTCTCTCACCATGTAGACAATGACCATTTCCAGGAGAGTTGAGTATGTCCGCTGAACACGTTCTCTCGATGATGAACGAGAATGAAGTTAAGTTTGTTGACCTGCGTTTTACCGATACTAAAGGTAAAGAACAGCACGTTACTATCCCTGCTCACCAGGTTAACGCTGACTTCTTCGAAGAAGGCAAAATGTTCGATGGCTCCTCCATCGGTGGCTGGAAAGGCATTAACGAATCAGACATGGTGCTGATGCCTGACGCAACCACGGCGGTAATGGATCCGTTCTTCGAAGATTCTACGCTGATCATCCGTTGCGACATTCTCGAGCCAGGCACCATGCAGGGCTACGATCGTGATCCACGTTCAATCGCAAAGCGCGCTGAAGATTTCCTGCGCTCTTCTGGCATCGCGGACACCGTGCTGTTCGGGCCAGAACCAGAATTCTTCCTGTTTGATGACATCCGTTTCGGTTCTTCTACTTCCGGCTCACACGTTGCTATCGACGATATCGAAGCAGCCTGGAACACCGGTAAAGAGTACGAAGGCGGCAACAAAGGTCACCGTCCAGGTCTGAAAGGCGGCTACTTCCCTGTTCCACCTGTTGACTCAGCTCAGGACATCCGTTCTGCCATGTGTCTGACCATGGAACAAATGGGTCTGGTAGTAGAAGCGCATCACCACGAAGTGGCTACTGCTGGTCAGAACGAAGTGGCAACCCGCTTCAACACCATGACCAAAAAAGCTGACGAAATTCAGATCTACAAATATGTTGTGCACAACGTTGCACATGCATACGGTAAAACTGCGACCTTCATGCCGAAGCCAATGTTTGGCGACAACGGTTCTGGTATGCACTGCCATATGTCACTGTCTAAAGGTGGCGAGAACCTGTTCTCTGGCGACAAGTACGGCGGCCTGTCTGAAATGGCGCTGTTCTACATCGGCGGTATTATCAAGCATGCTAAAGCAATCAACGCCTTAGCTAACCCGACTACCAACTCTTACAAGCGTTTGGTCCCGGGTTACGAAGCACCGGTTATGCTGGCTTACTCCGCGCGTAACCGTTCTGCATCAATCCGTATCCCAGTTGTTGCTAGCCCGAAAGCACGTCGTATTGAAGCGCGCTTCCCGGATCCAGCGGCAAACCCATACCTGGCGTTTACTGCTCTGCTGATGGCTGGCCTTGACGGCATCATCAACAAGATCCATCCTGGCGACGCGATGGACAAAAACCTGTATGACCTGCCGCCGGAAGAAGAAGCTGAGATTCCAAAAGTGGCTGGCTCACTGGAAGAAGCGCTGAACGCACTGAACGAAGACCGCGAGTTCCTGACCCGTGGCGGCGTGTTCACTGACGAAACCATCGATGCCTACATCACCCTGCGTAAAGCTGAAGACGACCGCGTTCGCATGACTCCGCACCCGGTAGAGTTCGAGCTTTACTACAGCGTTTAATCAGTTTTAGGTTTTATGTTGCCGTGGAAATTTTTAGCCCATCTTCGGATGGGCTTTTTCTCCGCGAATCCATCGTTCATTCGCCTGAAATTCGGCTTAAATACTACAATGCACTCACTTAGTGCAAAGGAACGCTGTATGGCAACTGGCTCTCTGCCCGATGCAGGGCAGATTCTCAATTCATTAATCAACAGTATTTTGTTGGTGGATAACGATTTGGTTATTCATTACGCCAACCCGGCGGCGCAGCAATTACTGGCGCAAAGCTCACGTAAATTGTTCGGCACGCCGTTACCTGAATTAACCGGCTACTTTTCGCTGAATGTTGAGGTGATGCGTGAAAGTCTTGAGGCTGGCCAGGGATTTACCGACAGTGAAGTGACGCTGGTTGTGGATGGCCGCGCGCACATTATGTCACTGACGGCGCAACGCTTGCCTGATGGTTTTATCCTGATGGAAATGGCGCCGATGGATAACCAACGTCGTCTTAGTCAGGAACAGTTACAGCACGCCCAACAGGTTGCAGCGCGCGATTTGGTTCGTGGTCTGGCACATGAAATTAAAAATCCGCTGGGAGGGTTACGCGGTGCTGCGCAATTGTTATCACGTGCGCTGCCCGATCCGTCGCTGAACGAATACACCAAAGTTATTATTGAGCAGGCGGACCGGTTGCGAAACCTGGTGGATCGCCTGTTAGGGCCGCAGCAGCCTGGCATGCACATCACTCAAAGTATTCATCAAGTCGCTGAGCGCGTGGTGAATTTGGTGTCGATGGAGCTGCCTGACAACGTCTCGCTGGTGCGCGATTATGACCCCAGCTTGCCGGAATTGCCGCATGACCCGGATCAAATTGAGCAGGTTCTGCTGAACGTAGTACGCAACGCCCTTCAGGCGTTGGGTGAAGAAGGCGGCACAATCATTATTCGTACCCGCACGGCGTTTCAGTTAACGCTGCATGGCACGCGATATCGCCTGGTGGCGCGCATCGATATAGAGGATGACGGCCCGGGTATTCCAGCTCAACTGCAAGATACGCTGTTCTATCCGATGGTCAGCGGGCGTGAAGGCGGCACCGGTTTAGGCCTTTCAATCGCACGCAGCTTGATCGATCAGCATTCAGGAAAAATAGAATTTAACAGTTGGCCTGGTCACACCGAATTCTCGGTTTACTTGCCTATTCGCCAGTGAGGTTTCTATGCAACGAGGGATAGTCTGGATCGTCGATGACGATAGCTCCATCCGCTGGGTGCTTGAACGCGCGCTCACTGGAGCCGGTTTAAACTGCGCCACTTTTGACAGCGCAAGCGAGGTGCTAGATGCACTTTCGACCAAAACCCCAGATGTTTTATTGTCAGATATTCGCATGCCGGGTATGGATGGACTGGCGCTGCTAAAACAGATTAAACAGCGTCATCCGATGCTGCCCGTGATTATCATGACGGCGCATTCTGATTTAGATGCTGCGGTCAGTGCTTACCAGCAAGGTGCGTTTGATTACCTGCCGAAACCTTTCGATATTGATGAAGCGGTCGCGCTGGTTGAGCGTGCTATCAGTCATTATCAGGAACAGCAGCAGCCGCGTAATCAGCCAGTTAGCGGGCCAACAACCGATATTATCGGTGAAGCGCCTGCCATGCAGGATGTATTCCGTATCATTGGCCGCCTGTCGCGCTCGTCAATCAGCGTACTGATCAATGGTGAATCGGGTACCGGTAAAGAGTTAGTGGCGCACGCGCTGCATCGTCATAGCCCACGGGCAAAATCGCCATTTATTGCCCTGAATATGGCTGCCATTCCCAAGGATTTGATTGAATCCGAGCTGTTTGGTCATGAAAAAGGCGCCTTTACTGGAGCGAATCAGATTCGGCAGGGCCGTTTCGAGCAGGCCGACGGCGGCACACTATTTTTAGATGAAATCGGTGATATGCCTTTAGATGTGCAAACCCGCTTGCTACGCGTTTTAGCTGATGGCCAGTTTTATCGTGTTGGCGGCTATGCGCCTGTAAAGGTTGATGTTCGCATCATTGCTGCTACGCATCAGAACCTTGAGCTACGAGTACAGGAAGGCAAGTTCCGTGAGGATTTATTCCACCGTCTGAATGTCATCCGGGTACATTTGCCACCGTTGCGCGAGCGTCGCGAAGATATTCCTCGTCTGGCGCGTTATTTCCTGCAGGTTGCTGCGCGAGAACTGGGTGTCGAAGCGAAAATTTTGCATCCTGAAACCGAGACAGCATTAACGCGCCTTCACTGGTCCGGTAACGTACGCCAGTTGGAAAATACCTGTCGCTGGCTAACGGTGATGGCGGCTGGCCAGGAAGTACTGATTCAGGATCTGCCTTCAGAGCTGTTTGAATCGAACACACCAGAAAATCCAGTGCAATCACTGCCTGATAGCTGGGCAACGTTGCTGGCACAGTGGGCCGATCGTGCTTTACGTTCCGGTCATCAAAACTTGTTGTCAGAAGCACAGCCGGAGATGGAGCGCACGCTGCTGACTACTGCGCTGCGACATACGCAGGGCCATAAGCAGGAAGCGGCACGTTTGTTGGGCTGGGGACGTAATACCTTGACTCGCAAGCTAAAAGAGCTCGGCATGGAATAAGTGTTGAGATGAACGGCTGGAGCATTGCTTGTGCTTCAGCCGTTTACTTTAGATAACGCGCGAAAATTGCTGCTGACGCGCCTTTTGGCGCAGATAAACATCAAAGCACATACAGATATTCCGAATGAGTAAACGCCCCACTCCCGTAACCTGTAGCCCTGTCGCGCTATGCTCCACCAGCCCATCCGCAATCAATGGTTTCAATAGCGTTAAATCCTCAGCGAAATAGTCGTTAAAGTGTATATTCCATTGCGCTTCTACCGCTTTAAAATCCAAAGAAAAATTGCATATCAGCATTTTTATCACGTCGCGACGCAAACAGTCGTCCAGGCTCAACGTTAGACCTCGCCATAAGCCATTACCCGTGCTGCCCACGCTTTCATACCACACATTGAGCGCTTTTTGATTCTGCGCATAGCTGTCACCGATCATGCTAATTGCCGACACACCCAGCCCAAGCAAGTCGCTATCGCCCTGCGTGGTATAACCCTGGAAATTACGATGAAGCAGGCCTGAACGCTGAGCCACCGCCAGCTCATCCTGCGGCTTTGCGAAATGATCCATACCGATGAACTGATAACCCTGCTGCGTTAGCGTAGCGACGGTCTCATGAAGGATAACAAGCTTCTGCGAGGCCGAAGGCAGCTCCTCCTCTTTGATTTTGCGTTGAGCAGCAAACAGCGTGGGCATATGCGCATAGTTAAAGACGCTGAGGCGATCGGGATTGAGCTCAGTAACGCGCTTTAAAGTAAAGGCGAAGCTTTCTGGCGTTTGCAGTGGCAAACCATAAATTAAATCGATGCTGGTTGAGCTAAAGCCTTGCTGCCGGGCTCTTTCCATCAAACCAAAAATGACATTTTCATCTTGCACGCGATTAACGCGTTCCTGAACAGTTTTATTAAAATCCTGTACGCCCATACTCAGGCGATTAAAGCCCAGCGTGCGCAGGTGATCGATCATATCTAATTCGATTTCACGTGGGTCAATCTCGATCGACATTTCCACGTCTGCCGCCACGTCAAAATGCTGCTTCAGCAAAGTGACCAAACGGGTAATTTGCGCTTTATTCAGGAAAGTCGGCGTGCCGCCGCCCCAGTGAAGCTGAGTCACTCGACGCTGGCGAAAAAAGGCGAACGTTGGCGAATTTCTTGCTCTAACACATCCAAATAGCGATCGGCTTTATGCAACTGGCGCGTCACGATTTTATTGCAGCCGCAGAAATAACAGAGGCGATGACAAAACGGAATGTGGATATAGAGAGATAAAGAGCGATCGGGGTAACGCGCTACCGCTCGTTGGAAATCATCTTCTGCATAGTTTTCGCTGAACTCTAGCGCGGTGGGATACGAGGTATAGCGTGGACCGGCGTAATTGTACTTTTCAATTAACGCCTGATCCCACTCAATCTGCTGCGATGACATACTTATTCCTTCCGGTGACGTCGTCTAAGAGAAGGTCGCGATGCAGAAGAGGAGAAAGGTGAGCGGGATGATGAAACCCGACTTATACGATGCTTCAGACGCGACAGGCGTCGTAGTTTAATCAATAACCAAAGTAGATAACATGTAAGTAACAGCGCGAAAATTGATCCAGGCCAAAACATTCGTGTTTACCTGTTAAGCCCGGCATGTGCAAACACACATGCCGGTCAAAAAGCTTAGTTGCCTTTCAGCAGACGATACATATCTTCTTCAGCTTGCTCGTCTTCGTCGTCATCCATGGCGATGCCTAATTGCTCCATCAGCTCATCGATACGATCAAGCGCTGCGTCTAACCAACCTTGATCTTCAGCGGAAAGCGTTTCACCGCCTTCAAGGCGATCAAGCAGATTATCCAAACGGGGATCGTTTTCCAGCTTCGCCAATTCTTCTTCAGGCGTTAGACGCACTTTCTCAACGGCAGGTTTGGTTGGCGCCTTTTTCACTTTAGCCGGTGCGGTTTGACCTTCAGCACCTAACGCGATCGGCTTCTTACTCCCGATACGCGGATCTTTAGCTGTAGTGCCTGAGCCGCCGTTTTTGCTGCCCTTGGTTTCGGGATTCGCACGGCTGCCTGACGCATGACCGCGATGCTTTTTATCGCGCTTGCGGTCACGTGCTTCAATGTTTATTTCTTCACGCGATTTGCGTTTGGCCTTGGCGGCAGGTTTGCCGTTCGCAGCTCGTGCAGGTTGCTTCATAGTGTTTTATCTCAGCGTTTTTATTCAGTATAGAATTGCGGCGAAATCTAGCAGAAAGCAGACAAAGAAAAAGGCGACAGCTTAAGCTGTCGCCTTATTTCACACCTTCATAAGAAGGAATCATGTTTTAAATCCTTTTTGGCTCGCAACATCCCGGTTATTCCCGCGCCAGCTCATCTCCTGAGCATCTCCTTTTCCTTGTCCGGTCCCAATCCCTGACCATTTCCACTCCATCGCTCTTCATCTTCATGACATTCCTGAGCGCATCATCCTGATGGGTGCTGCCATGCACTGCACAATAATGTAGACCAATTAGTAAAACCCTCAAGCCAGACTTGTCTTGAGATTCAATGAAAAACCCATGATTTTTATTTAACTTAATGAATTATAATGATTTATTTTTTAAAAAATTAAATAAAAGAGGATATAACTGCCACTTTTAATGGCAAATCTCTTACAAAAAAGCCTAAAAGGATGCCATTGAGCACTTTCGCGCCATAACGCGTATAATCAGCGCCATTGCCCGAATACGTATTTTTGGAGTGTCATCTTGCCTGAACTAAATTATCACGTTACCCGCTTTATTCTTAGCGCCCCTGACATCCGTCATTTGCCATCTGACACTGGTATTGAAGTGGCCTTTGCTGGACGTTCTAATGCCGGTAAATCTAGCGCACTCAACACGTTAACCAATCAAAAAAGTTTGGCGCGCACCAGTAAAACGCCAGGCCGTACGCAATTAATTAACCTGTTTGAGGTGAGCGAAGGCAAACGTCTGGTCGATTTACCGGGTTATGGCTATGCCGAAGTACCAGAGCAGATGAAGCTGAAATGGCAACGTGCATTGGGCGAATATCTGCAAAAACGTCAGGCGCTGAAAGGGTTGGTGATTTTGATGGATATTCGTCACCCGCTAAAAGATCTCGATCAACAGATGATCCAATGGGCAGTTGAAAGCAATATTGAAGTACTGCTATTACTGACCAAAGCCGACAAATTGGCATCAGGCGCGCGTAAAGCACAGCTTAATGCAGTTCGTGAAGCTTCAGCAGCATTCATGGGCGATGTGCAAGTTGAGATGTTTTCGTCATTGAAGAAGATCAATGTCGATAAAGTACGCCACAAGTTAGACAGCTGGTTTAATGAATTAGAACCGGCGCGAGAAGAAGAAGATGCAGAGAGTGATTCTGAAGAATAAGTAGAAGATGATTAGCGGCCAAGGCGCCGCTTCCAGATAAAGCCCAATAAAAAACGCCCCAGTCATATAATGACTGGGGCGGCTAGAATTCAGCCAAATCCGATTACGTGAAGTAAAAGGTCTGAAAGATAGAACATCTTACCTCTGTACCCTACGCCTCGAACTTTACCTGATTTTTTCTGCGCCACAAAGGATTTTTTGTAGCTGGTTTTCATAACTTGACAGTTTTTTTACCTGGCGCGTCACAAAAATGATTCTTAGATGTAGTTTAATTACCGAAAAAATGCTTAGTCGTTAAAGAGTTAGTGAACGCATATTTTTTCAGACTCAAAGAGGCATGGCTGAACCGATTAAGTAAACAATTTACTTATAGTTCTGAGCGGGCCTGTAAAAGAGCGCCTTTACAGGCCCAAAGTCAAATTTAATGGGCCTGATCCCAGTTATCACCAACGCCGACTTCCACCAGCAACGGCACATCTAATTTCATACTGCCTTCCATTAATGTACGGATCTGCTGGCTTGCTGACTCAATTGCATCTGCGTTGACTTCAAACACCAATTCATCGTGTACCTGCATGATCATCTTCACCGCGTTGTCATCCTGCTGCTCAAGCCAACCATCTACGGCAATCATCGCCCGCTTAATGATGTCTGCAGCTGTACCTTGCATCGGTGCGTTAATCGCTGCACGTTCGGCAGCTTTACGCCGTATTGCGTTACTGGATGTGATGTCCGGCAGCCACAGTCGACGCCCATCAAGCGTTTCGACATAGCCTTTTTCGGCGGCTAACTGTCGCGTATTTTCCATATAACGCAGCACGCCTGGATAACGTTCAAAGTATAAATCCATATACCTTTTCGCTTCTCCTGCACCAATGTTCAATTGCCGCGACAGCCCGAACGCACTCATGCCATAAATCAGACCGAAGTTAATCGCCTTTGCGCTGCGACGCTGCTCACCGCTTACCTTGCTCAGCGCAACACCAAACACCTCTGATGCCGTGGCGCGGTGAATATCCTCTCCTTGGGCAAAGGCATCTAACAGGCCTTTATCCTGGGAGAGATGCGCCATAATGCGCAGTTCTATCTGTGAGTAGTCAGCCGCAACGATACGGTTTCCCTTAGCGGCAATAAAAGCCTGACGAATACGACGTCCTTCGTCATTACGCACAGGAATGTTTTGCAGATTAGGATCGGTAGATGACAGGCGTCCGGTTGCGGTAACGGCTTGATGATAAGAGGTATGAACGCGGCCGCTCAGAGGATTTATCATCATTGGCAGTTTATCAGTATAAGTCGACTTCAATTTAGATAAACCACGATGCTCCAAAATGACTTTTGGCAGCGGATAATCTAATGCGAGTTCGGCTAACACCTCTTCACTGGTCGATGGCGCACCGCCAGGCGTTTTCTTAGTAGGCTTAATACCCTGCTTTTCAAACAGAATAACCTGAAGCTGCTTGGTGGAAGAAAGGTTAAACGGCTCACCGGCCAACTCGTGCGCTTTTAATTCAAGCTCCGCCAAACGCGTGGTAAGTTCTTTAGAATGCTGTGCCAGAATATTTTGATCGATCAACACGCCATTTCGCTCAATGCGTGAAATTACCGTCAATAAAGGCATTTCAATCTGCTCGAAGACTTTTTCGGACCTGCTTCTTTTTCTAGCTCTGGCCACATTTTTAAATGCAACTGCAGCGTAACGTCAGCATCTTCAGCAGCATAATGCGCCGCCTGCTCTAACGCTATCTGGTTAAATGTGAGCTGATTTTTACCTTTTCCGGCAATCTCTGTGAACGTCACCGTTTTATGTTTGAGCCAGCGTGCAGAAAGGCTATCCATGTCATGCTTGCCGACCACACTGTTGAGAATATATGACTCCAGCATGGTATCGAACTTGATGCCTGCAAGCTCAATATCGTAATTCTTCAGCACTCCACGGTCATATTTTAAATTTTGACCGACTTTAAAGGCTGTGCTGTCTTCCAGCAGCGGTTTGAGCTGTGCCAGCACCGTTTTACGATCAAGCTGCTCAGGCGCATCAAGGTAATCATGTGCGACAGGAAGATAAGCGGCTTCACCGGGCGCAACAGCAAAACTGATACCGACGATATTGGCACTTAATGTATCCAGCGAATCGGTTTCTAAATCAAACGCAAAAACATCGCTTTTTCTCAGTTTTTCAATCCAGCTATCAAATGTCTGCTGATCAAGGATGGTGACGTAGCCATCTGCAGAAAGCACGCTGACGGTCTCGGTCGGCTGCTCAGCCGGTTCATCAGGTAAGATCTTCTGGGCAGACTGATTGTTTTTTTACCTTGTAGCCACTTTCCATCTTGTAAGTCGGCTAACCAACGCTTGAATTCATAACGGCTAAACAGCGTTTGCAGTGCAGCGACATCTGGTTCGCTCACGGTTAGCTGCTCGCACGTCAACTCCAGTTCAACATTGGTTTTGATCGTTGCCAGCTGATAAGACAGGAATGCGACGTCACGATTCTGTTCCAGCTTCGTCGCCATGGTTTTGGCGCCGCGGAATGACAAATCAGCAACTTTATCCAAATTGTCATAAATGGACTGCATACCGCCCAAGCCTTGCAGCAATGCTTGTGCCGTTTTTTCACCCACGCCCGGTACACCCGGAATGTTATCCGAGCTGTCGCCCATCATGGCGAGGAAATCAATAATCAGTGAAGGTGGTACGCCATATTTTTGTTCCACCTCATCTGGGCCAAGGATCGTGTTAGTCATGGTGTTGATTAGCGTAATAGCGGGTGTGACAAGCTGCGCCATATCTTTGTCACCCGTACTGATCAAAACAGAGCGACCTTTTTGCTCTGCTTCTAACGCTAACGTACCGATTACGTCATCTGCCTCAACGCCACTTACCGCGAGTAAAGGCAAACCCATAGCCTTTACCATTTCATGTAACGGCTCTATTTGCGCGCGCAGATCATCAGGCATCGGTGGGCGATGAGATTTATAGTGTTCGAACAGTTCATCTCGAAAAGTCTTGCCTTTGGCATCAAAGACCACAGCAACATGACTTGGATTGTATTGAGTTAACAGGCTTTTAAGCATGTTAAGCACACCATACATGGCACCAGTCGGCTCGCCAGCGCTGTTGGTCAGCGGCGGAAACGCGTGATACGCGCGATAAAGATAGGATGAGCCATCAACCAGAATCAGTGGATTTTCTGCTATTTGCGCCATAAGTCTGTCTATTCTTCGTTGCCATGGATTGGTCTATAAGGATGCCACAGCTTGGCGAGAATGTTGAATTATGGCGATAAATCACCGTCATTTTTGATGCAAATGAGGCGAGGATCGCAACGATCATGCTGTGGATAACTTTGTGCGTAAAAATCATAACGTTTAATTATTTACATAACAAAAGAATTATCTTTCTGAGTAATATCTTTTAATACATTGAGTTATAGAAAGTCAGTGACCCGATCGAGGTTTTTAATTACGTGATCCCTTGTGTGGATATTAAAATTATGCCCTGGAGATTGGGTAGTGCATTTATAAATTTAATACAAATAAAAAACGCCAGCTAAACTGGCGTTTTTTTGGCAGATTGCAGGTATTACTTTTTCTCAACCAAGAATTTTACGACGTTGGCATAATCTGCTACGAAGTTATCCATTGAGCTAGTATCCAAACCGCCATTATTTACCATGTATTTGCCATTAACGAAAATCGCCGGCACGCCTTGTAAATTAACATCGGCTGCCGCTTTCTGCTGCTGAGCAACCAATGCCTTAACGGCAAAACTGTTCCATGCAGCATCATATTCGTTAGAAGAGATACCCGCCGCTTTAACGAAAGTCTCTTTCAAACTAGCGGCATCATTGATGGTTTGGCTTTTTTGAATGCCATCAAAAATAGGTGCGGTGACTTTATTTTCAACGCCCAATGCCATTGCAACCGCCCAGGCCTGCGTCACAATTGGACCAAAATCGCCGCCCAGGAAATCAACATGGTATTTAACCACTTTTACGTTTTCGGGCAGGTTCTTTTTCACGGCATCACTGACGTGGTAAGTGCGTTCGAATTGGTAGCAATGTGGGCAGAAAAAAGAGAAAAACTCCATCACCTGAGGTTCACCTGCGACCGGCTTCTGCAGACTGACATACTGTTTACCATCATCAAATTGTGCAGCAGACGCGCTAAACGCCAGCACTAAACCAATCAGTGCAAACCAAATCTTTTTCATCGTGAAAAACTCTCCTGACTTCTTCATTAAAATTGCGGGGTAAGCTGTAGAGGAGGTTCCTGTAACAACTTTTCCTGCTCGGTAAATAGTGAAATCTGTCTGCGCCAGAAATCTTCATCTGTCATCCATGGAAAGGCGCGTGGAAAAGCCGGATCCTGCCAACGGCGCACTACCCAGGCCAAATAATAAACCATGCGCATCGCGCGTAAAGGCTCAATCAGTGACAATTCATTAATATCGAAGTCGCTGAATTCACTGTATGCCTCTAGCAAAATATCCCATTGAATTCGCTGCTCCTGACGATCGCCGTTGATCAGCATCCAGAGATCCTGAACAGCAGGACCGTTTCTGGCATCATCCAAATCGACAAACAGTGGGCCATCGCGCCATAAAATATTACCCGGATGGCAATCGCCGTGTAATCGTAGCGGCTGCCATGCATTATGCCAGCGCTGCTGCAAAGCGATGCCAAGCTTGTCGACTGCCTGTAATAAGCTGGCTTTGAGCTTAGCAGGCACTAAGTTGCTCTGTTCTAATACTTGGCGAGGCTCATGGATATACTCATCCAGGCCCATCGTTGGCCGATGCTCAAACAGCGCCTTACGCCCCGTTTGGTGAATGCGCCCTAAAAAACGGCCAACCCATTCCATCTGATCTTCATTATCAGTTTCATATTGGCGCCCGCCCAAACTGGGGAAAACGGCAAAAAAGAAACCAGAATGCATCTGCAACGTTTTTTCATTCAGAATCAGTGGAGCCGCAACAGGAACTTCATCAGCCAACAAATCCAGAGCGAATTGATGCTCTTCATTAATTTGCTCTGCATTCCAGCGCTGTGGACGGTAAAACTTTGCCACATAACGGCGTTTGTCATCATCGCTAAACTGATAAACGCGATTCTCATAACTATTTAGCGCTGTCAGCCCTGACTCGACACGAATCCCTGTATCCCATAGCGCATCAAGGATCACATCGGGATTCAGCGTCTGGAATGTGAAAGCGGCTTCGCTCATTTTTTACCTATGTAGTCTCATGCTGTTAGCCAGCAAGGATACATTACTCGCCATCTTTAATGACACCTCGGGCACGCAGTAATGCCGTTTTAAAATCGACTTCATAATCTTTTTTCAGCCCAGGAATCTCATCGCTTTGAGCGGAGTCACGCATTTTCAGATGGTAAATCAATACGTCGTCTGTTAATTCACTTAATGGGCCACTGTATCCAGACTGTTGTGCGAGTTTCTGTAAAAATGGTATCAGATTGAGATCGGGTTCCTTTTGCCAGGCAGGTTGTAGTAATTCAATTAACTCATTCAGTCGATGGCATTTCATCTTAGGATCCTCACAACGTGATTAACAGAAAGCTAAAAGCGAGGGCATGATTATGTCAGCATTAACCGGCGTCATCTTGGCCGGTGGTCAAGGCCGCCGCATGGGCGGTCAGGACAAAGGACTATTGCTGCTCAATGGCATACCGCTTTATCAGCATGTTCTTCAGCGGCTTGAGCCGCAAGTCGACATTGTCATGATTAGCGCCAACCGTAACATTGATCGTTATCAGTTGAGTGGCTGCCAAGTCATACAAGATGCTATTACCGATTATCCAGGCCCATTGGGCGGCATTTTAAGTGCGCTCAACGTGATTCCTGGTGACTGGGCGGTATTCTGCTCTTGCGATACGCCAGCAATTCCTCTCGATTATGTGCATCAACTCTTACAGCAAAAAGGTGATGCACCCGCTGTATGGGTGTGCTCACGAGAACGCGATCATCCTACATTGGCGCTAATACATCGATGTGTCGCAGATGCGCTCGAGATTTATTTACAACAAGGCCAGCGTCGCTTAATGCAGTTTTTGACAGAACAAGGTGGCCATGCAATACAGCTTAACGATGATGAGTCAGCTTTCCGTAACATAAACACGCCCGAGGATCTGTTAAAAGTACTCTGATATGACAGCGAAAATACTTGCTATAGCCGCCTGGAGCGGTACAGGAAAAACGACACTGCTACAGAAAGTTATTCCTTTGCTTAAAAAGCGTGGCATCCGTGTTGGCTTAATCAAGCATACCCATCACGATGTGGATATTGATACGCCAGGCAAAGATAGCTACGTGCTAAGAAAGGCCGGGGCCGATCAAGTCATCGTCGCCAGCTCACAACGTTGGGCGTTAATGTGTGAAAACGCCGATACAGAAGAGTTCGATTTGAATTATTTAGTAAGCCGTATGGATACTTCTAAGCTGGATTTAGTTTTGGTGGAGGGATTTAAAAACGAAGCTGTGCCTAAAATTGTTTTATGGCGGGAGGGTACTGAGGAAAGCGCTGAGGCCTTAACCGGCGGGCACGTTATTGCCGTGGCCGGCGATGCCTGCCCGGCGCTTCACGTCCCCGTTCTGAACATCAGCCGGCCTGACCGGGTGGCTGACTTTATCGCCGGCTGGCTTGCCGGCCGCTGAGCCGGCGGTATTTAGCGCCTGATGCGCCGGTATTTACCGCTTGCCGCTGCCGTCTGCCCGGATGCAGGACGTAAAAAAGCCCTTTGCGGATGCAAAGGGCTTTTTACTTATTTGATGCCTGGCAGTTCCCTACTCTCGCATGGGGAGACCCCACACTACCATCGGCGCTACGGCGTTTCACTTCTGAGTTCGGCATGGGGTCAGGTGGGACCACCGCGCTACAGCCGCCAGGCAAATTCTGTTGTCCCGCGCCGCTTCTGCCGCGCAGGGTTATCCGCTGAACAAGCTGAAATTTCTGTCTCTCAACCAAAACGCCTCTGGCGTTGTAAGGTTAAGCCTCACGGGTCATTAGTACCGGTTAGCTCAACGCATCGCTGCGCTTACACACCCGGCCTATCAACGTCGTAGTCTTCAACGTCCCTTCAGGACCCTCAAGGGGTCAGGGAAAACTCATCTCGGGGCAAGTTTCGTGCTTAGATGCTTTCAGCACTTATCTTTTCCGCACTTAGCTACCGGGCAGTGCCACTGGCGTGACAACCCGAACACCAGCGGTGCGTTCACTCCGGTCCTCTCGTACTAGGAGCAACCCCCTCAGTTTTCCAGCGCCCACGGCAGATAGGGACCGAACTGTCTCACGACGTTCTAAACCCAGCTCGCGTACCACTTTAAACGGCGAACAGCCGTACCCTTGGGACCTACTTCAGCCCCAGGATGTGATGAGCCGACATCGAGGTGCCAAACACCGCCGTCGATATGAACTCTTGGGCGGTATCAGCCTGTTATCCCCGGAGTACCTTTTATCCGTTGAGCGATGGCCCTTCCATTCAGAACCACCGGATCACTATGACCTGCTTTCGCACCTGCTCGAGCCGTCACTCTCGCAGTCAAGCCAGCTTATGCCATTGCACTAACCTCACGATGTCCGACCGTGATTAGCTGACCTTCGTGCTCCTCCGTTACTCTTTAGGAGGAGACCGCCCCAGTCAAACTACCCACCAGACACTGTCCGCAGCCCGGATTACGGGCCTACGTTAGAACATCAAGCATTAAAGGGTGGTATTTCAAGGTTGGCTCCACGCGGACTGGCGTCCGCGCTTCAAAGCCTCCCACCTATCCTACACATCAAGGCTCAAGGTTCAGTGTCAAGCTGTAGTAAAGGTTCACGGGGTCTTTCCGTCTTGCCGCGGGTACACTGCATCTTCACAGCGAGTTCAATTTCACTGAGTCTCGGGTGGAGACAGCCTGGCCATCATTACGCCATTCGTGCAGGTCGGAACTTACCCGACAAGGAATTTCGCTACCTTAGGACCGTTATAGTTACGGCCGCCGTTTACCGGGGCTTCGATCAAGAGCTTCTCCTTGCGGATAACCCCATCAATTAACCTTCCGGCACCGGGCAGGCGTCACACCGTATACGTCCACTTTCGTGTTTGCACAGTGCTGTGTTTTTAATAAACAGTTGCAGCCAGCTGGTATCTTCGACTGGCTTCAGCTCCGGGAGCAAGTCCCTTCACCTACGCGCCAGCGTGCCTTCTCCCGAAGTTACGGCACCATTTTGCCTAGTTCCTTCACCCGAGTTCTCTCAAGCGCCTTGGTATTCTCTACCTGACCACCTGTGTCGGTTTGGGGTACGATTTTGTGTTACCTGATGCTTAGAGGCTTTTCCTGGAAGCAGGGTATCAGTTACTTCAGCACCGTAGTGCCTCGTCATCACGCCTCAGCCTTGAGGCCGTCCGGATTTACCTGGACTGCCAGCCTACACGCTTAAACCGGGACAACCGTCGCCCGGCTAACCTAACCTTCTCCGTCCCCCCTTCGCAGTAACACCAAGTACAGGAATATTAACCTGTTTCCCATCGACTACGCCTTTCGGCCTCGCCTTAGGGGTCGACTCACCCTGCTCCGATTAACGTTGAACAGGAACCCTTGGTCTTCCGGCGAGCGGGCTTTTCACCCGCTTTATCGTTACTTATGTCAGCATTCGCACTTCTGATACCTCCAGCAGACCTCACAGTCCACCTTCGACGGCTTACAGAACGCTCCCCTACCCAACAGCGCTTACGCGCCGCTGCCGCAGCTTCGGTGCATGGTTTAGCCCCGTTACATCTTCCGCGCAGGCCGACTCGACCAGTGAGCTATTACGCTTTCTTTAAATGATGGCTGCTTCTAAGCCAACATCCTGGCTGTCTGTGCCTTCCCACATCGTTTCCCACTTAACCATGACTTTGGGACCTTAGCTGGCGGTCTGGGTTGTTTCCCTCTTCACGACGGACGTTAGCACCCGCCGTGTGTCTCCCGTGATAACATTCTCCGGTATTCGTAGTTTGCATCGGGTTGGTAAGCCGGGATGGCCCCCTAGCCGAAACAGTGCTCTACCCCCGGAGATGAGTTCACGAGGCGCTACCTAAATAGCTTTCGGGGAGAACCAGCTATCTCCCGGTTTGATTGGCCTTTCACCCCCAGCCACAAGTCATCCGCTAATTTTTCAACATTAGTCGGTTCGGTCCTCCAGTTAGTGTTACCCAACCTTCAACCTGCCCATGGCTAGATCACCGGGTTTCGGGTCTATACCCTGCAACTTAACGCCCAGTTAAGACTCGGTTTCCCTGCGGCTCCCCTATACGGTTAACCTTGCTACAGAATATAAGTCGCTGACCCATTATACAAAAGGTACGCAGTCACCCCATAAAAGAGGCTCCCACTGCTTGTACGTACACGGTTTCAGGTTCTGTTTCACTCCCCTCGCCGGGGTTCTTTTCGCCTTTCCCTCACGGTACTGGTTCACTATCGGTCAGTCAGGAGTATTTAGCCTTGGAGGATGGTCCCCCCATATTCAGACAGGATACCACGTGTCCCGCCTTACTCATCGAGCTCACAGCTTGTGCACTTTTGTGTACGGGACTATCACCCTGTACCGTCGGACTTTCCAGACCGTTCCACTAATGCACAAGCTGATTCAGGCTCTGGGCTGCTCCCCGTTCGCTCGCCGCTACTGGGGGAATCTCGGTTGATTTCTTTTCCTCTGGGTACTTAGATGTTTCAGTTCCCCAGGTTCGCCTCGCAACACTATGTATTCATGTTGCGATGATGCACTGAGTGCACCGGGTTTCCCCATTCGGACATCGACGGCTGTAGCGGTTCATATCACCTTACCGTCGCTTTACGCAGATTAGCACGTCCTTCATCGCCTCTGACTGCCAGGGCATCCACCGTGTACGCTTAGTCGCTTAACCTCACAACCCACAGGCGTTTTGCAACGCTGCGTGCTGCAAGCATTTGAGAGACTCGAACGCGTCGCCTGTGCACCCCTTATTACGGAGGAGTGCGGCGCGCGTCGTTTCAATTTTCAGCTTGTTCCGGATTGTTAAAGAGCAGTAAAACTTCGCAATGCACTCGAAAATGCATTCTGAAGTTTTGTTTGGGTATCAACGGGGAGTTGATGGTGGAGCTAAGCGGGATCGAACCGCTGACCTCCTGCGTGCAAGGCAGGCGCTCTCCCAGCTGAGCTATAGCCCCAAAAGTCTGGTAAAACCCGTCGACCAGTGATCCTGAAAACAGGATTTGGTAGGCCTGAGTGGACTTGAACCACCGACCTCACCCTTATCAGGGGTGCGCTCTAACCACCTGAGCTACAAGCCTGCCGGGGTTTTACTGCTTCTTTACTTTTCTATCAGACAATCTGTGTGAGCACTTCGCGGGAAGGTATCTTCAGGTAAGGAGGTGATCCAACCGCAGGTTCCCCTACGGTTACCTTGTTACGACTTCACCCCAGTCATGAATCACAAAGTGGTAAGCGCCCTCCCGGAGGTTAAGCTACCTACTTCTTTTGCAACCCACTCCCATGGTGTGACGGGCGGTGTGTACAAGGCCCGGGAACGTATTCACCGTGGCATTCTGATCCACGATTACTAGCGATTCCGACTTCACGGAGTCGAGTTGCAGACTCCGATCCGGACTACGACGCACTTTGTGAGGTCCGCTTGCTCTCGCGAGGTCGCTTCTCTTTGTATGCGCCATTGTAGCACGTGTGTAGCCCTACTCGTAAGGGCCATGATGACTTGACGTCATCCCCACCTTCCTCCGGTTTATCACCGGCAGTCTCCTTTGAGTTCCCGACCGAATCGCTGGCAACAAAGGATAAGGGTTGCGCTCGTTGCGGGACTTAACCCAACATTTCACAACACGAGCTGACGACAGCCATGCAGCACCTGTCTCAGAGTTCCCGAAGGCACCGAAGCATCTCTGCTAAGTTCTCTGGATGTCAAGAGTAGGTAAGGTTCTTCGCGTTGCATCGAATTAAACCACATGCTCCACCGCTTGTGCGGGCCCCCGTCAATTCATTTGAGTTTTAACCTTGCGGCCGTACTCCCCAGGCGGTCGACTTAACGCGTTAGCTCCGGAAGCCACGCCTCAAGGGCACAACCTCCAAGTCGACATCGTTTACGGCGTGGACTACCAGGGTATCTAATCCTGTTTGCTCCCCACGCTTTCGCACCTGAGCGTCAGTCTTCGTCCAGGGGGCCGCCTTCGCCACCGGTATTCCTCCAGATCTCTACGCATTTCACCGCTACACCTGGAATTCTACCCCCTCTACGAGACTCAAGCCTGCCAGTTTCAAATGCAGTTCCCGGGTTGAGCCCGGGGATTTCACATCTGACTTAACAGACCGCCTGCGTGCGCTTTACGCCCAGTAATTCCGATTAACGCTTGCACCCTCCGTATTACCGCGGCTGCTGGCACGGAGTTAGCCGGTGCTTCTTCTGCGGGTAACGTCAATCGACGCGGTTATTAACCGCATCGCCTTCCTCCCCGCTGAAAGTACTTTACAACCCGAAGGCCTTCTTCATACACGCGGCATGGCTGCATCAGGCTTGCGCCCATTGTGCAATATTCCCCACTGCTGCCTCCCGTAGGAGTCTGGACCGTGTCTCAGTTCCAGTGTGGCTGGTCATCCTCTCAGACCAGCTAGGGATCGTCGCCTAGGTGGGCCATTACCCCGCCTACTAGCTAATCCCATCTGGGCACATCCGATGGTGTGAGGCCCGAAGGTCCCCCACTTTGGTCTTGCGACGTTATGCGGTATTAGCTACCGTTTCCAGTAGTTATCCCCTCCATCGGGCAGTTTCCCAGACATTACTCACCCGTCCGCCACTCGTCACCCAAAGAGCAAGCTCTCCTGTGCTACCGTCCGACTTGCATGTGTTAGGCCTGCCGCCAGCGTTCAATCTGAGCCATGATCAAACTCTTCAATTTAAGTTTGATTTGCTTAAACAAGTTAAGCGGTGCTCATCTGTAAAACGTCATAATGAATTTCATTATGTGTTCACTCGTGAGGCTTGATATTTTTTACGTCCGGAGACGCTGATATCCATCCTGCGAGTGCCCACACAGATTGTCTGATAAATTGTTAAAGAGCAGTGCGAACAGCGGCTTAGCCGGTCTGTCGCGAGGGGCGTATAATACGCTTTCCTCCTCAGAGTCAACCTCTTTTTCAGAAGCTTTTCTCCGGCGACGCAGTTTCCTGTGTCTCCTGAACCGTCATCCCGTTGCCGGTTTGCCGTGTCAGTGGAGGCGCATTATAGGGAGTTCTTCCGGGCTGACAAGTATTTCTTTGAATAAAATTACTGACCGTCTCTTTTTTAAACGAACGGGTTAAAAACAGGCATTTCCTGCCGGAATAACGCACAGAAAACTGCTCAAACAGCAAAAACGCGCATACCCAGCATTGTTGCCAATGCTATTCTTTTTCAATCTTACTGCTGGATAACCCTTAAAAGGATGCTCAATGATTCGATCCGCGCGCAGTATGGCCGGTCTGCCATGGATAGCTGCCATGGCATTTTTCATGCAGGCACTGGATGCCACCATTCTCAACACCGCTTTACCTGCTATAGCCACCAGCCTTGAACGTTCTCCCCTTGCGATGCAATCCGCCGTCATTAGTTATACGTTGACTGTTGCCATGCTAATTCCTGTCAGCGGTTGGCTTGCCGATCGCTATGGCACGCGCAAAGTATTTATTGTGGCGGTTTCGCTATTTACGTTGGGTTCACTGGCTTGCGCCTTCTCACAAACGCTTTCAATGCTGGTTATCTCGCGCATTATTCAAGGTGTCGGCGGTGCGATGATGATGCCCGTTGCGCGACTTGCTTTGCTACGCGCCTATCCGCGCAGTGAATTATTGCCTGTGCTTAATTTTGTCACTATGCCGGGTTTGGTCGGCCCAATACTGGGTCCTCTGCTCGGTGGGGTAATGGTGACTTACGCCACGTGGCACTGGATATTCCTGATTAACATTCCTGTCGGCATTCTTGGCATTTTCTATGCGCGAAAATATATGCCGGACTTCACCACGCCTAAACGTCGCTTCGATTTCCTTGGTTTTATGCTGTTTGGCTTTGGATTGGTGATGATCTCAATCGGTATTGAGTTATTTGGTGAGCGTATCGTCTCTGCCTGGCTGGCCGCAGGCATATTGTGCAGCGGAGTTTTATTACTTCTTCTTTATATAATGCATGCGCGCCGTCATCCTTCACCGCTGATCAGCCTACCCATGTTTAAAACCCGCACCTTCTCAGTCGGCATTATTGGCAATATCGCTTCGCGTCTGGGTACTGGATGCGTACCGTTTCTCATGCCATTGATGCTACAAGTTGGTTTTGGTTATTCGGCGATTATTGCTGGATGTATGATGGCACCTACCGCAATCGGATCGATTTTGGCTAAATCAACGGTAACGCAGTTGCTGCGCTGGTTTGGCTATCGTCGCGTGTTAGTCAGCATCACCGTCATTATCGGTATTCTGATCGCTACGTTTTCGCTACAGTCACCCGCAGAAAGCGTTTTCCTCTTATTAATACCGCTGTTTATTCTTGGCATGGCAATGTCGACACAGTTTACGGCGATGAACACCATAACTTTGGCCGATTTAGATGATGACAACGCCAGCGGCGGCAACAGCGTTCTTGCCGTAACGCAGCAGCTGGCGATCAGTTTTGGTGTTGCCGTCAGCGCCGCGGTGCTGCGCTTTTATCAGGAGTTTGAAACCAGCACTGTGCAGCAATTCCATGAGACCTTCCTGACAATGGGTGTGGTCACCGTATTGTCAGCGCTGACATTCATGATGCTGCGCAATGGCGATGGCCGCAATTTGATCAGCAATCGCGACAAAAAGAAGAAAAAGGCTTAAGCGGATCCGCGTACAATCAGTTCCGGCGTCAGCACCAACGTTTGCTGGCTGACGTCGGGATCGCGCAGACGATGGATCAAGGTATCAATCGCCAACTCGCCCAGTTCATTTTTTGGCTGATGGATGGTACTTAACGGCGGCGATAAATAACGCGCCAGTTCGATATCGTCATAGCCCATCACCGCCATGTCCTGAGGAATCTGCAATCCCGCCTGATACAACGCATGATAAACGCCAACCGCCATGGCATCGTTACTGGTGAACACCGCTTGAGGAGGGGTTTCAAGCGCGAGCAGCTCAATCATCGCGTTGTAGCCGCCCTGGAATTCAAAATCCCCCTTCACTATATATCCCGGCAAAATATCCAGACCATTTTTCGCCATCGCATTCTGATAACCCTCAAGACGCATGCGCGCCGGGGTTTTATCCAGTGGTCCCGCAATGCAGGCGATTTGCGTATAACCGCTGTCGATTAAATGCTGCGTGGCCAGTTCGCCGCCCAGTAAGGCATTGTCCTGAATAATGTCGCCGCGCCCTTCAAACGGCGCCCAGTCCATCATTACGGTAGGAATAGAAGGATAGCGGTTGAGAATATCCGCTGAAGGTAGATGACTTTCCGTGCACATGATCAGCAGACCATCAACACGCTTTTGCAGCAAGGTTTCCAGGCTACGATTCATCCGCTGCTCATCGCCTGCGGTATTACACAAGATCAGGCTGTATCCGCGTTCATAACAACTGTCTTCCACGCCGCGTACCACTTCCGCATAAAATGGGTTACTGCTGGCGGTAAGCAGCATGCCGATGGTATGCGTTTGGTTGATCTTCAAGCTGCGTGCCAACGCTGAAGGCGCATAGTTCAGTTCGCGGATGACTCGCTCAACTTTTTCACGTACGCCCTCGCTCACAAAACGATTGTTATTAATAACGTGAGAAACAGTTGAGGTTGAGACGCCTGCTTTACGGGCGACATCTTTCATGGTAGCCAAGCGCTTAATCCTGCTGTTGCAAAAAATCATCGATTTCCGCGCGCCACGGCACGGAAGGCTGCGCGCCCGGACGCGTTACGGCAATGGCAGCAGCAGCATGGGCGAAGCGCACTGCATTATGCATAGCTTGACCTTCCAACCGTGCAGTAATAAACGCGCCATTAAACGTATCGCCCGCCGCGATGGTGTCTACGGCCTTGACGCTGAAACCCGCAATACGCTGGCCATTGCCCTGCTCACTCAGCCATACGCCACGACGCCCGAGAGTAATCAACACTGTTTCAATGCCCTTCGCATGCAGTGCTTTGGCTGCCTGGGCCGCATCGTCATCACTTTTTACCGCAATCCCCGTCAGGATTTCTGCTTCGGTTTCGTTCGGGGTAATGATGTCAATCAACGCGAGCAGTTCATCTGACAGCCTGGTCGCTGGGGCAGGATTGAGAATGACCTGCGTTTGATGTTGACTGGCGATTTTGGCTGCCGCCAATACGCTTTCCAGCGGTGATTCAAGTTGCATTAATAACGCATCAGCCTGTGCAATGATTTGCTGATGACGTTCAACGCAGGCTGGCGTTAACGCGGCATTTGCACCTGAATAGATACCAATGTTGTTCTCGCCTTCGCCATTTACGAAAATCATCGCCACACCGGTAGATTCATTCTCAACGCTTTCCACTGACGCAACGTCAATGTTGTCCTGCGCCAGCTGCTGACGAATGCGCTCGCCAATATCATCAGCGCCCACGCAGGCGATAAACGCGATATCCGCGCCTGCGCGCCCAGCGGCAACGGCCTGATTCGCCCCTTTGCCACCAAACGCAATGTGATACTGCGTCCCGATCACCGTTTCACCGGGACGCGGAAAGTGCGACAAATTAAGGATGTGATCAGCATTGATGCTGCCAAGAACGGTCAGTTTTGAGTTTTTGCTCATAGGGAATGATCCAGAAAGAGTGCGCCACCGGAAAGGTGGCGCAATGCCCTGCTTTTCTTTGATTTATTGACTAACCAGCTTCAGGTCAACTGGATTAACCGCCTGCACTTTTTCGCTCTTTAGCACTTTATCAGCGGTATCAACGCCAATCATGCCAATTTTGTCCGGCATCTGTGCCACAGTCGCTGACAGTTTGCCCGCTTCAACCGCTTTAACGCCATCAGCAGTGCCGTCAAAGCCGACCACGATCACATCTGTTTTACCCGCAGTTTGCAGCGCACGCAGTGCACCCAACGCCATTTCATCATTCTGGGCAAACACAGCTTGCACGTCAGGATGCGCCTGCAACAGATTCTGCATCACGTTCAGACCTTTAGTACGGTCAAAATCTGCCGGCTGGCTGGCAAGAATCTGGAATTTGTGCGCATCGGCGGCTTGTTTAAAGCCTTCGCCACGTTCGCGCGCCGCAGAAGTCCCGGCAATGCCCTGCAGTTCGATGATTTTTGCATTTTCACCGACTTTCTTAGCGATGTAGTCACCTGCCATTTTGCCGCCAAAACGGTTGTCAGAGGCAACGTGACTCACCACGCTGCCTTGTGATGCCACACGATCAAGGGTGATAACAGGAATCTTGGCCTGATTAGCCATTTTCACTGCATTGCCAACTGCATCGGAATCTGTTGGGTTAATCAGCAGCAGCTTGGTGCCGCGTACTGTTAAATCTTGCACGTTAGCCAGCTCTTTTGCTGGGTTGTTTTGCGAATCCAGCACCACCAGGTTGTAACCCAGCTTGTCAGCTTCTTTTTGCGCACCATCTTTCAACGCAACAAAGAATGGATTATTCAGCGTAGAGACAACCAGTGCGATAGTCTCCTTTGCCATTGCGCCAGCACTTAATGTAGCGCCAAGAATGACAGCCAATGCGGTCAACTTTTTCATCATTTCATCCTGTGTAAAGGTCAGAGTTATTTACTGCTTTTATTATCCACCAGCACCGCGAGCAGGATTACCACCGCTTTAACGATCATCTGGTAGTACGAAGAAACGCCCATCAGGTTCAGGCCGTTGTTCAGAAAGCCCAAAATCAGCGCACCAATTAACGTGCCGACAATCCGCCCTTTACCGCCTGCCAGGCTGGTTCCACCTAACACCACCGCAGCGATAGCATCCAGCTCATAACCGGTTCCTGCCGTTGGCTGCGCTGAGGACAAGCGCGCCACTTCAATGGTGCCTGCCAGCGCCGCCAACATGCCGCACAGGGAATAGACGATCACTTTGACGCGGTTCACATTGATGCCGGATAAGCGCGTTGCCGCTTCGTTGCCACCCAATGCATAGATGTAACGTCCAAGGCGGGTGTGATGCAGCATGTACCAGGCAACGATAAACACGATCGCCATCAGCCAGACCGGCGTGGGAATACCCAGCGGGCGACCGATACCGAACCAGCCAAACAGATCAGCGTTATCGTTGAAGCCGGTATTAATGGGGCTACCGTTGGTATAAACCATCGTGACGCCACGCAGCAGCAGCATCATTACCAGCGTGGCGATAAACGCCTGCACTTTGCCGCGCGCCACAATCGTGCCCGTTACTGCACCAATTGCAGCACCCAGCGCCAGCGAGGCCGCTACCGCCGTTAGCGCATTGACTTCCAGCCCCACCAGCGATGCAGCTACCGCGCCGGTTAGCGCCAGTAACGAGCCCACCGAGAGATCGATGCCAGAGGTTAAAATCACCAACGTCATGCCCACCGCCATAATGGCGTTGACCGAGGTTTGCTGCAGGATGTTGAACACGTTAGCGATGGTAAAGAAGTTCGGACTTTGGCTCGCGACAACGGCAATCAACACGATCAGCGCAATCAGCGATTTTTGCTCCAGCAGCCACTCTTTGCTGAACCAGCGACGGCTGGAAGGTAAGGTTTGGGTACTCATACAACTAAATCCTCGCTGTGTTGCTTGCCAACGGCTGCCGCCATCAGGCTTTCCTGAGTGGCTTCTTCACGGGTAAATTCGCCGCTTAAATGGCCTTCATGCATCACCAGAATGCGATCGCTCATGCCTAACACTTCCGGCATTTCCGACGACACTAAAATAATGCTCAGCCCTTCGGCTTTGAACTGGTTAATTAACTGATAAATCTCTTTTTTGCGCCAACATCAACACCGCGCGTTGGTTCATCAAGGATCAGCACATGGGGCCGCGTCATCAAACCACGCGCAATCGCCACTTTTTGCTGATTACCGCCAGAAAGCAGGCCAATCGGCTGCTCCATCGACGGGGTTTTGACGTTAAACAGACGAATAAAATCGCCTACCGCAAGTTGCTCTTCAGCATGTTTCAGGCTGCCACCGCCGCGGCTGAAATAACGCAGCGCGGTTAAAGACATGTTCTCTTTTACTGACATGCCCAGCACTAAACCGTCACGTTTACGATCTTCCGATATATAAACGATGCCGTTTGCCAACCCATCCTGCGGTGAACGCGTGACGACCTCGCGTCCATCCAATAACACGTTGCCTTCACTACGCGGCAATGCCCCGTACAGCACTTTCATTAATTCGGTTCGACCCGCGCCCATCAAACCGGAGACGCCAAGGATTTCGCCTTTACGCAACGTGAAGCTGACGCCGTTTACGCCTGGTCCGCTAAGGTTTTCTACTTTTAAACGCACGTCGCCTGGCGCTTGATCGAGGCGAGGATATTGATCTTCCAGTTTGCGTCCGACCATCATCTCGATCAGGCTCTCTTCGGTAAGATCACTTACCGCACGCTCGGCAATAAACTGACCATCGCGGAACACGGTGACGTCATCGCATATCTCAAAAATTTCTTTCATACGATGCGAGATATAAACAATGCCGCAGCCCTGCGCTTTTAATTCGTTGATCACGTTAAACAGCGATAACGTTTCGGTGTCGGTGAGCGCATCAGTCGGCTCATCCATGATAATGACCTGCGACTCAAAGCTGATGACTTTGGCGATCTCCACCATTTGTTGATCGCCGATCGACAAATCGCCCACCAGCTTGTGGCTGTTAAAACGCAGGTTAAGCCGATTCAGTAAGGCGTCCGCTTCGGCATGCATACGTTTCCAGTCGATGCGACCAAAGCGGTTGACGAATTCGCGGCCAAGGAAAATATTCTCCGCCACGCTAAGTTGAGGAATCAGGTTAAGTTCCTGATGAATGATACCGATGCCCGCTTCCTGGGAAGCTTTTGGTCCGCTAAAGGTGGTTTCTTTCCCCAGCCACTTTAGCGATCCCGCATCACGGCTGTAGATGCCGGTCAGCACTTTCATCATGGTAGATTTGCCCGCGCCGTTTTCTCCCACCAGCGCCATAACGCGTCCGGGGTAAACAGCCAGCGAGGCACTTTTCAACGCTTTCACGCCAGGGAACGATTTTTCAATCCCGATGAGTTGCAGTAACGGTTGCATAGCGGCCTCAGAAGGTCACACCGGCGCTCAGGATGACATTCGCATACGGAGAACACTCTCCGCTGCGAATGACCGCCTGACTACGCTGAGTATGTTGTTTGAACTGTTCATGGCTGGTGTAACGTACCGCGATGGTATTCCCCTGGTGCTGTTGCAAGGCTTCGAGCACAGCGAGCAGCGCGCTGTGGAGCTGCGGATTGTGCAGCTTAATCTCTTCCGCAATCAGGGCACTTTCTACCTGCATCTCCAGCGTGACAGCATTGACCACCTGCATAAAATCGGGCGTGCCCGGCGTAAGCGCCAAGTCAATACGTTGTGGCCCGGCCGGAATCGGCAAGCCTGCATCGGCAATGGTGAGCGTATCCGTATGACCCAAGCGGGCAATCACATGAGAGAGTTCAGCGTTTAACAAGCGACCTTTTTTCATCTATTCACTCCACAGCGAAACGTTTCGCTGGCTGCAGTGTATGAAATGTATAAAGCAACTCAATCGGCAAATGAAAGAAGTGTGATCGCTATCGAAACGTTTCGCTTCAGCGGGAGAGAATTTGTCTTAGGGGATAGGAAAAAGGAAAGAATGGACCGCCGCAGCGGTCCTGAAAGCAGGATTTAAGGCAGTTTCTTCACTTGCTTAACGTCCAGCTCAATGCTGTTGAAATCTTTGTCTAGCTCACCCGTTAATTCAACGCGGTCTTTCGGCGAAATGGTCTGTCCATTCCAGCGCTTGTGATCAATTTCGACTTTCATGGTGCCGGTTTGATCACGGAACTGATAATCCTCGTCACCAATCTGCTTTTCCAACTGGCCACGTACAGTGATCCAGCTGTCATCTTTCATCTCTTCAGCCTGTTTTACGGTGACAACGCTGGTGTTGTCCGCATTAAACCCACCTTGTTTAACCTGGGCAGCAGGCGCATTAGGATCGACAAATCCACCTTGCTGAGCAGCAAAAACCGGCGCAGAGGCCAACATAACAACAGCTAACAGTGCGGCTTGCTTTTTCATCATTCCACCTCTTGTCCATGAATGTATTTCGTTTTGATGCATACAGTTAAGCACAAGGTTCTTAACAGGATCTTAAGGATAAAAAATAGCCGAAATAGAGTGAAAGCTGCTGTACAAGCCTGGCTGTGCTTCGTATAAATCCCTTTCTATCGGGGGAGAATCGATGCGCATTTTATTAATCGAAGACGATCGCTTAATTGGCGATGGCATCAAAGCGGGACTGAGCAAATTAGGATTCAGCATTGACTGGTTTGTCTCCGGCGAAGCAGGATTTCAGGCATTAGCCGCTGCACCCTGGGATGCGGTCATTCTCGACCTCTCTCTGCCGGAACGTGACGGACTGGATATTTTGCGTCAATGGCGCCAGCAGGGCCACGATGTGCCGGTGCTGATTCTCACCGCGCGCGACGCGCTGGATCAGCGAGTCGAAGGTTTACAGCTCGGTGCAGATGATTACCTTTGCAAACCTTTTGCCCTAACTGAGGTGGCAGCACGTTTACAGGCATTGATTCGTCGTCGTCATGGTCAGGTTCAACCCGAACTGCGCCACGGCAATGTGGTGCTCTCGCCCGGCAACCACAGCGTGATGATGGACGGCGAAGCGATTGAACTAAAAAGCCGTGAGCTGGCACTGCTCGAATTATTTATGCTTAATCCCGGTCGAGTCCTGACGCGCAGCCAGCTAGAAGAGAAGCTCTATAACTGGGATGACGACGTTTCCAGCAATGCGATAGAAGTCCACATTCATCATCTGCGCAAAAAATTGGGCAGCCGTTTCATTCGCACCGTTCACGGCGTGGGTTATACGCTGGGGAAGCGGCATGCGATCAATGAGCCTGTTCCTGCGCCTTGGCATTGGCTTTGTTTTGCTGCTGGGCGTTTGCTGGGGCAGCGCAAGCCTGAGCGCATGGTATCAAACGCGTGAAACCATCAATGAACTGTTCGATACTCAACAGATGCTGCTCGCTAAGCGCCTGCTTAGCCTGGATTTTGCCACACTGGATAATGTCTCTCTGCCTAAAACCAAACGGCTGCTGCGTCATAATCGTGGCGATCAGGATGATGATGCATTGGCGTTTGCCGTTTTTTCTCGCGATGGCAAACAGGTGCTTAATGATGGCGATAACGGCAAACATCTCCCGTTTGAAGCAGATTATCAGGGCTTCCGTGATGGACGTTTAGATAATGATGACGATCGCTGGCGCTTTGTCTGGCTGACCACCGAGGACCAGCAGTTCCGCGTGATTGTCGGTCAGGAATGGGAATATCGCGATGACATGGCAAAAGATTTGGTCAACGCCAGCGTCTTGCCGTGGCTGATCGCGCTGCCGCTGATGCTGTTATTGCTCATTGGCCTGGTGTGGTATGAGTTGCGTCCTCTGAAGCGGCTGGCGCAGCAGCTCACCCAGCGTGAGCCCGATGATGACACCCCTTAAACGCCAAACCTTTACCCAAAGAGGTACAGCCGCTGATCGTGGCATTAAATGGCTTGTTCAGCCGTATCAGCGCCATGATGCATCGCGAACGCCGCTTTACCTCCGACGCAGCCCACGAACTGCGCAGCCCATTGGCCGCACTTCAGGTTCAGAGTGAAGTGATTCAACTTGCCGCTGATGATGAAGCCATGCGTACCCATGCATTACAACAACTGGATGCCGGTATTACGCGGGCCACGCGATTAGTGGATCAATTACTGACTCTTTCGCGCGTTGAAGCGGATGACGCCCGCAGTGCTTTTCAGTCGGTTGATCTACAGCGAACCTTGCAAGATACGCTCATTGCTCAATTGCCGCTGGCTGACAACGCTGGTGTAACGCTACGCTTACATGCGCAGGCTGAACCGGTGATTCAGGGACATCCGTTGCTGCTCTCGCTGCTGGTGCGCAATCTGCTGGATAACGCGATTCGCTACACGCCTGCGGGAAGTGACGTTGATCTCTGGCTGGAAGCCAATAGCTTACGCATTGAGGATAACGGTACAGGCGTGAGTGAAGCCGATTTACAGCGCTTAGGAGAACGTTTTTGGCGGCCGGCGGGACAGGAAAAAAGCGGTAGCGGTTTGGGATTATCCATTGTGCGCAACATCGCGCACCTTCATGACATGCAGATTGCCTTTAACCAGCGGCAAGGCGGCGGATTGTGCGTCACCTTGCGCTGGTCATCTCACGCCCTAATCAGTGGCGCACCCGCTTAAATCTCGACCTGCGTTCCCAGCTCAATCACACGATTGGGCGGGATCTCAAACTGATCAGGCGCACGTAATGCGTTTCGTTGCAGCGCCAGGAACAGCTTGCCGCGCAACCTCAAGTACCACGGACGTTTACCCATAATCAGCGATTCGTGCGACATAAAGAATGAAGTCTCCATCATGCGGCAGTTTAAACCTTCTAACCCGCAACGATGGAAAACTTCTACCACGTTCGGCGTTTCACGCCAGCCGTAGCTCGCGACAACGCGCCAGAATGTGGGTGAGAGCTGCTCAATAGTGACGCGACGCACATTATGCACGTAAGGCGCATCTTCCGTACGTAACGTTAATAACACCACACGTTCATGCAACACTTTGTTGTGCTTGAGATTATGCAGCATAGCGAAAGGAATCACATTCAGTGCACGCGACATATAGACCGCGGTGCCCGGTACGCGAACCGGCGGTGATTTCTCGAGTGACGCGATCATCGCTTCAAGTGAATTTCCATGCTCATGCAGACGTCGCAACAGGCGGAAACGCTCACTTTTCCAGGTCGTCATGATGATAAACATCACTAATCCCAGACAAAGCGGCAGCCAGCCACCGGAGAAAATCTTAACCAGGTTGGCAGTGAACAGCGGAATATCGATACACAGCATCAGTACCAAAATGACGCCAACCGCTAGCTTCTGCCAATGCCAGTTTTTGATCGCCACAGTGCAGGAGAGAATGGATGTCAGCACCATGGTACCGGTTACCGCAATACCATACGCCGCTGCCAGATTACTTGAATGTTCAAAGCTGACGATGACAATCACCACAGCAAAATAGAGCACCCAGTTGATAACCGGAATGTAGATCTGACCCGATTCCATTTCTGAAGTATGGATGATACGCATGCCCGGCAGATACCCCAGACGAACCGCCTGACGCGTTAACGAGAACACACCAGAAATCACCGCCTGTGAAGCAATCACCGTTGCCAGCGTGGCCAGGATCAGCATAGGAATCAGCGCCCATTCTGGTGCCAGCAGGAAGAACGGATTTTTTATCGCTGCGGGATCGCTGAGCAGGAGTGCACCCTGACCAAAATAGTTCAGCACCAGTGAAGGCAGCACCACCGAGAACCAGGCGAGTCGAATCGGTATTTTGCCGAAATGCCCCATATCCGCATACAACGCTTCAACACCGGTAATCGCCAGTACCACCGCGCCAAGCGCAAAGAATGAGATGGTTTTGTAGTGCAAAAGAAGTTAACCGCATGTGCCGGATTCAGCGCCTGCAACACTTCTGGGTTTTTCATGATGCCATTGACGCCCAGCACCGCCAGCACCAAAAACCACAGCAACATCACCGGTGCAAACAGTTTACCGACAATGCCAGTGCCATGTTTTTGAATCATAAACAGCAGCGTTAATACGGCGATAGAAAGCGGTACGATAAAGGGATCCAGCGACGGTGCAGCAATCTCCAGCCCTTCTATCGCTGACATCACAGAAATAGCGGGCGTGATCACCACTTCACCGTAAAAGAAGCTGCCACCAATCAGCCCCATAATCACCAGCACAGCAGTAGCGCGAGCGCCGGTATTGCGGCCTGCCAGCGACATCAGCGTTAAAATTCCGCCTTCACCCGCGTTGTCGGCACGCATGACATAGCTGATGTATTTAAGCGACACCACCAATACCAGCAGCCAGAAAATCAGTGACAGAAAACCAAATACGGCTTCACGTTCCACACCAAAACCGAACTGACCTGAAAGGCATTCACGCAAGGTATACAGCGGACTGGTACCGATATCTCCGTAAACTACACCAATAGCGGCCAGCGTTAATCCACCAAGCGACTGCTTCTTATCCGAGCTCATAGAGTTATCTTTTGTTGGAGTCAAAGAGGCACAAAACCGCTCGCTCAAGCCTCTAAAAAGCGCACAGTATGCACGTATTCCAAAAAATCCCATCCTTGTAAACCGTCTGGTTATCTGCCATCCGGCTCTTTTTACCTTAAAATAAGCGGGTTAAGCGGGGTTTAAGCCTTGTTGAACCTTCTGAAACAAAAAAGCTGACAGCTATCAACGCTTTCACGCATCATAATCTATAAAGTGTTGCGTTCGCTAAGCGCGGCAGCTTGATGATCCTAAGGACAATGATGTGATTATGGCTCAACCCCATCTTTTGGCAGAAAGAATTTCTCGCCTCAGCAACGCATTAGAAAAAGGCTTATATGAGCGTCATCATGCCATTCGCCTCTGCTTGCTGGCCGCCCTGAGCGGTGAAAGCGTATTCCTGCTGGGGCCGCCGGGCATTGCAAAAGCCTGATTGCCCGCCGCCTGAAATACGCCTTCCAGAATGCTCGCGCCTTTGAATACCTGATGACCCGATTTTCTACGCCGGAAGAGGTGTTTGGTCCGCTGTCGATTCAGGCACTAAAAGATGAAGGGCGTTATCAGCGTCTTACTAAAGGCTATTTGCCGGATGCCGAGATTGTTTTCCTTGATGAAATATGGAAAGCCGGTCCGGCGATTTTGAATACGCTGCTTACTGCCATTAACGAACGCCGCTTCCGTAATGGTGATAGCGAAGAAAAATTCCGATGCGTCTGCTGGTGACAGCATCCAACGAATTGCCTGAAGCGGACAGCGGACTGGAAGCGCTGTATGACCGCATGTTAATCCGCCTGTGGCTGGATAACGTGCATGAGAAACAGAACTTCCGCAGCATGTTAACCCACCAGCAAGATGAAAACGCCAATCCGGTAGCGGAAGGGCTGCGCATCAGCGACGAAGAGTATCTTCAATGGCAGCAAGGCATTAGTCAGGTCAATTTGCCGGACAACGTTTTTGAACTGATCTATCAACTGCGCCAGCAGCTGGAAAATCAGCCGCAAGCGCCTTACATCTCCGATCGTCGTTGGAAAAAGCGATTCATCTGTTGCAGGCCAGCGCGTTTTACAGTGGCCGAACCACCATTGCGCCGATTGATTTGATCCTGCTGAAAGATTGCTTGTGGCACGATGTCGCCTCAATGCAATTGCTGGATCGTGAAATCGATCAATTGATGACTCAGCACGCCTGGCAACAGCAGCCGATGCTGCTCAAACTTCAGCAAATCAAAACGCGCCGTATGGCGTTGCAGCAGCAACAAAGCGTGTCACAGGCGATCACGCTGGAGAAACACAGCGGAATGTTCAGCCGCAAGCCGCATTACGATCTGCCCGACACGTTTACTGATGAGCAACTCACTTTAATGCTGCAACAGCCGCTGACGCTGCATGACATGCAGGTCACGCACATTGTTATAGCGCGTGATGCGCTTAATCAATGGCTGCTGAAAGGGGCGACGTTCGCGGCAAACTCAACGGTATCGGTTTTGCTCAAACGGTGGATTTATTGGTTGATGCGCAGCATTGCCTGGCGGTACGTGATGTTAGCCTGCAAGCGACTCGCCTGACGCTGCCGGGTATTAGCAACAACAATGAATTGCCCACTGAAATCGTTGAAGCGCTGGATGAGTTGGATGCGCAACTTCGCGCCCAGCGCCATCTGTTTAGCCAACACCAGCGCTGTTTATTTATCAGCGATGACTGGTTCGCGCGGGTTGAAAGCAGCCTGCAAGATGTAGCAGAACAGCTAAAACAGGCGCGTAAATGATTTCGGTTGAGACGCTAAGCACGCTGCTTTCAATCGGCGAAACTGAACTGATTGAAGAGTTGATTATCGCGCTGCTGGCGTCTCCCCAATTTGCTCTGTTCTTTGAAAAGTTTCCGGGCCTGAAGAAAGCGCTGTTGCGCGATGTGCCGCGCTGGAAGGCAGAAATTAATGCGGAACTCAAAGCCACGCCCGTGCCGGAAATGCTGTCGCAGGAATTTCAGCTCTTTCAACGGGTGCAACTGCTCAGCCACCACGAATTTAACCACCAGCTTTCGGACACGCTAGATACGCTGGATCGCCTGCCTTCCCTTTTATAGAAGAAGCCAATCGGCTGCTTCACCACACTGAAGCACGCCAGCTCAGCTCGGCGCAGCACACGCTTTTTTACAGCGCTGGCGGCTTAGCCTGACGTTGCAAACTCTGACGTTGAATGAGCAATTGCTGGAACAGCAGCGTGAACGCCTGATAGCAGAGTTGCAGCAGCGCATGGCGCTAAGCGGCCAACTCGCGCCCCTGTTAAGTGACGATGATGAAGCCGCAGCGGGCCGGTTATGGGATATGAGTAAGTCGTCGCTACAGCACGGCGATTATGAGTTGATGCTGCAATATGGCGATTTTCTGGCGCAGCAGCCGGAGCTAATGAAACTGGCCCAACAACTGGGCCGCAGTCGCGAAGCAAAATCAGTGCCGTCAAAAGAGGCGCCGATGGAAGCCTTTCATCATCTGGTGCATGAACCTGATGCTGTGCCAGAAGAGGTCAGCGGTATTCATCAAAGTGATGATGTGCTGCGTCTTCTGCCGCCAGAGCTGGCCGCGCTGAGTATCAGCGAGCTGGAGTTAGAGTTTTATCGGCGGCTGGTGGAAAAACGGTTACTGACTTATAAGTTGCAGGGCGATGCCTGGCACGAAAAGGTGACGATGCGCCCGGTAAGCCACCAGCAGCATGAAGAGCAGCCGCGCGGTCCGTTCATTGTCTGTGTTGATACGTCGGGTTCCATGGGCGGGTTCAATGAACGCTGCGCCAAAGCCTTCTGCCTGGCTTTGCTAAAAGTGGCGTTGGCCGATCGCCGTCGCTGCTACATCATGTTGTTTGCTCACGATGTCATTGGCTATGAATTAACCGGCGATGATGGTCTGGAGCAGGCGATTCGCTTTCTTAGCCAGCGTTTTCGTGGCGGCACCGATCTGGCCGCGTGTTTGTCGTCGGTGGTGAAACGGATGGAAGGCACTATCTGGCAGGAAGCTGATGCCGTTATTGTGTCTGATTTTATCGCTCAGCGCCTGCCGGAAGAGGTCATCAGCGCGATAAAACAACGTCAGCGTCATCATCAGCAACGCTTCCATGCTGTCGCTATGTCGACGCATGGCAAACCCGGTATTTTGCGCATTTTCGATCATATCTGGCGATTTGATACCGGAATGAAAAGCCGCCTGTTGCGTCACTGGCGGCGCTAAGTCATCAGGCAGAAATCCTTATTTGCTATAGTGAGTAATCGCATTTACTTACTCAGCAATCTGGAGCTTTCTGTGACACCAGCCCAATCTCATCGCGATCTGCTTGCGCCGACGCGTACTTTGCTGCTCTCCGGCCATAACGTAGAACAAAAACGTGCCGAACTGTTGGCGTACTTTACCCAAACCTGGGAACAGTACGAAGACTTGTTTACCTGTCTTGCCGATCAGCGCGCCTGGTTCAATAAAGCCATCCCACTGCGCCATCCTCTGATCTTCTATTTTGGTCATACCGCCACTTTTTACATTAATAAGCTCATGGCGGGTCGCTACATTGATGCACGCTTAGACGATCGCATAGAAGCGATAATGGCGATTGGCGTTGATGAAATGAGCTGGGATGATCTCAACGACGACCATTATGAATGGCCAACCATCGAAGAAGTGCGTGATTACCGCGGCAGCGTAAAAGCGCTGATCAGTAAATTTATTCAAACCATGCCGTTGGAATTGCCGATCAGCTGGGACAGCCCAGCGTGGATTATTTTGATGGGCATTGAACATGAGCGCATTCATCTGGAAACCTCCAGTGTATTGATACGCCAACTGCCTATTGAATGGGTCAAACCTCAGCCGCAATGGCCCGCTTGCCCAAACGCGCGTCATGCTCGCAATAGCGTTCCCGCCAACACGCTGGTTGAGATGCCCGGCGGCCGCATTACCTTAGGTAAAACCGATGATACTTACGGCTGGGATAACGAATATGGAACGCAGCACGTCGAACTGAAGCCGTTTAAGGCCAGCAAAATGCTGGTGAGTAATGCTGAGTTTTTGAATTCATCAGCGCGGGCGGTTATCAGGATGTACGCTGGTGGGATAATGAAGGCTTAGGCTGGCGCGAATTTGCGCAGGCAGAAATGCCTACTTTCTGGGTCGGCACCCCAACGATGCCCGATCAGCTGAAACTGCGCTTGATGACGGAAGAAGTGGCCATGCCATGGGATTGGCCAGCCGAGATGAATCAATTGGAAGCATCCGCTTTTTGCCGCTGGAAAGCTGACCAAACCGGAAAATCTATTCAGCTTCCATGCGAAGCGGAATGGGCGCAGTTGCGTGAGCAGGTTGAAGGCGATCAGCCGAACTGGGAACGCGCACCGGGTAATATAAACCTGGCGTACTGGGCCTCTTCCAGTCCCGTTGATCAATTCCCGCAAGGTAACTTTTTCGACGTGATCGGCAATGTCTGGCAATGGACGACAACGCCGACTAGCGGCTTTGAAGGCTTTAGAGTGCATCCTTTATACGATGACTTCTCAACACCAACCTTTGACGGTAAACATACCTTAATCAAAGGCGGCAGTTGGATCTCCACCGGTAATGAAGCGTTGAAGTCGGCGCGCTACGCTTTCCGTCGCCACTTTTTCCAGCATGCGGGTTTTCGTTATGTTGTCTCTTCACATCAAGAGAGCATGACGATTAACCCGTATGAAACCGACAGTATGGTGTCGCAATATCTCGACTTCCAATATGGTCCACGCTATTTCGGCGTAGAGAACTATGCAGAAACGTTGGTGAATCTGGCGTTGCAACACACCTCTTTACGTGGCAAGGCATTGGACATCGGCTGTGCCACCGGGCGTGCCAGCTTTGAACTGGCTCGTCACTTCGACAGCGTTGTGGGTATGGATTATTCAGCACGCTTCATTGATGTGGCGCTGCAGTTAGCCAGTGGCGAAGAGTTCCGCTATGTGGTGCCTGAAGAAGGTGAGCTGGTGGAATATCGTCAGGTGCGCTTGAAAGATTTGAATATGGGAAGCGAGTTCGCGCAGCGGATCCAGTTTGTGCAGGGCGATGCCTGTAACCTGAAACCGCAACCACAGCAATATGATTTGGTGTTGGCATCCAACCTGATTGATCGCCTGCGCCAGCCGAAGCGTTTCCTGCAGGACATCACGCCCATGATCCGTTCGGGCGGTATGCTCGCTCTCTCTTCGCCTTATACCTGGCTGGAAGCGTTCACGCCAAAAGAGAACTGGCTTGGTGGCGTGCGCGAAAATGGCGAAGCGCTAACGACCTTACAAGCGCTGCAGCGTCTTTTAGCGGCGGATTTTGAACAGGTTGGCGCACCACAGGATGTGCCGTTTGTTATTCGTGAAACAGCGCGTAAATTTCAACACACGCAGGCGCAATTAACCCTCTGGCGTAAGCGTTAATCTACCCGGCAGCGGTATTCACCGCTGCCGATACATTGCCTAATCCCCCGTTTTGCTGCACATTCTCAACAGTTCAATGAAGAAGTAACATAAAGAGGATGGCAATGGCCGAACATCTGCAACTGGATAACCTGGATCGCGGCATTTTGAATGCGCTGCTGGATAACGCACGCACGGCATATGCTGAACTGGCAAAACAGTTCAACGTCAGTCCGGGCACCATTCATGTGCGCGTAGAAAAGATGAAACAGGCTGGGATTATTCTGGGTACGCGCGTTGAAATCGATCCACGACAGTTGGGCTTCGATGTGTGCTGTTTTATCGGCATTATCCTGAAAAGTGCCCGCGATTATCCTGCTGCGCTGAGCAAGCTTGATGCACTGGATGAAGTCGTTGAAGCCTGGTATACCACCGGCCATTACAGCATCTTCATTAAAGTGATGTGTCGTTCTATTGATGCGCTGCAGCAGGTACTGATCAACAAGATACAGACAATTGACGAAATTCAGTCGACTGAAACGCTGATCTCGCTGCAAAACCCGATCATGCGCACCATCAAACCCTGATCCATCCCCTGCCTTGTGCACAACCTTATCCCCTGTGAATGCGCCGTCTCCCAACGGCTGCGTTCGCATCCTCCGATCTATTAACCCTGTTGTCCACAGGTGGATCACTGCTTGATCACAGCGTACAATGCTCGCCTTTAGTCCAGGAGAGCATGATGGCCGATATTACTTTAATCAGTGGCAGCACCTTGGGAAGCGCCGAATATGTCGCTGAACATCTCGAAGAAAAATTGCAGGAAGCTGGCTTCTCAACGCAGATGCTGCATGGGCCGGAACTGGATGAAGTGCCGCAGGAAGGCGTCTGGCTGATTGTCTCCTCTACTCACGGCGCAGGTGAACTGCCTGATAATCTTGTGCCGTTTTATGACGCTATTAATGAAAGCCAGCCCGATCTGTCTGGCGTGCGCTTCGGTGCCGTTGGTATTGGCAATCACGAGTACGATCTTTTTTGTGGCGCGATCCGTAATATAGAAACGCTATTGATCGCGCGTGGTGCTCAACGTATTGGCGAGCGCCTGGAAATCGATGTTCTTGAGCATGAGATTCCTGAAGATCCAGCTGAAGAGTGGATCGCGGACTGGAAAAGCTTGATTTGATCTGGCTGAGGATCGGGAATTAGCCACGATCCCCAGTGGAAGATGCTGATTTTATGCTTTTGAAAGCCATCTGATTGTGGATAACTACCCTTTTTCCTGCGTATAACCAGTAGTTATCCAAAGAACAACCCAAGTCTATTTTTTGAGCTGTGGATAACTAGCCATTTTGATCTCAGGTTATACGTTGCAGGATCACCGATCATTAACAGCTAGTGATCTTATACATCCTGTTGTTTCATGAGATTTTTTGGGACATATCCACAACAGATCGCGATCCTAATAAGAGATCTAACAAGAAGATCATATACAGAATAAAGATCCTTTCTTTTAAACACTGACGATCCCATCGCTTTCCCCTGCGCTGAATTTAAGTAGAATCCACGGCCCAAGGGAGAACGATCCCTGAATGTCCATCAACGAGGTACCACTTCATGTTTTATCAAGATCCTTTTGACGTCATCGTAATTGGTGGTGGTCATGCGGGTACAGAAGCCGCTATGGCTGCTGCTCGAATGGGTCAGCAAACCCTGTTACTCACCCATAACATTGATACGCTTGGACAAATGTCCTGTAATCCGGCGATCGGTGGCATTGGCAAAGGACATTTGGTGAAGGAAGTGGATGCCTTAGGCGGTTTGATGGCCAGTGCGATCGACCAGGCAGGTATTCAGTTTAGGATACTAAACGCGAGTAAAGGACCCGCCGTCCGAGCGACACGTGCTCAGGCGGATCGCGTGCTTTACCGTCAGGCAGTACGTACTGCACTTGAGAACCAACCCAACCTAATGATCTTCCAGCAGGCGGTTGACGATCTGATTGTCGAGAACGATCGTGTCGTGGGTGCTGTGACGCAAATGGGCCTGAAGTTCCGTGCAAAAACGGTGGTTCTTACGGTAGGGACTTTCCTTGATGGAAAAATTCATATCGGGCTGGATAACTACAGCGGTGGCCGTGCTGGCGATCCACCTTCCATCCCGCTGGCAAAACGCCTGCGAGCTTTACCACTGCGTGTAAACCGGCTTAAAACCGGTACGCCGCCGCGTATTGACGCACGATCCATCGACTTTACCGTGTTGTCGCCGCAGCATGGTGATAATCCAATGCCGGTGTTCTCGTTCATGGGGAATGCTTCACAGCATCCTCAACAGGTACCGTGCTGGATCACATATACCAACGAAAAAACCCATGACGTGATCCGCAATAACCTCGATCGTAGCCCAATGTATGCCGGGATCATCGAAGGGATCGGCCCACGTTATTGCCCATCGATCGAAGATAAAGTGATGCGCTTTGCCGATCGTAATGCGCACCAGATCTTCCTTGAGCCTGAAGGCTTGACCAGTAACGAAATTTATCCAAACGGCATCTCAACCAGCTTGCCGTTTGATGTACAGATGCAGATCGTTCGCTCTATGCAAGGACTGGAAAATGCGAAGATCATTCGCCCAGGCTATGCCATTGAGTATGATTTCTTCGATCCGCGCGATCTTAAGCAGACGCTGGAAAGCAAATATATTCACGGCCTGTTCTTTGCCGGACAAATCAACGGCACTACCGGTTATGAAGAAGCCGCCGCACAGGGATTATTAGCAGGTCTGAACGCCGCACGTCAGTCTGCCGACAAAGAAGGCTGGGCTCCACGTCGCGATCAAGCTTATCTGGGCGTGTTGGTTGACGATCTCTGCACGCTTGGCACCAAAGAGCCGTATCGCATGTTCACTTCACGCGCGGAGTATCGTTTGATGCTGCGTGAAGACAATGCCGATCTGCGTTTGACTGAAACTGGCCGCGAGCTCGGTTTAGTGGATGACGCTCGCTGGGCGCGTTTTAATCAAAAACTGGAATCCATTGAGCAAGAGCGTCAGCGTCTACGTGATATCTGGGTACACCCGAAATCAGAAAACGTTGCTGACGTGAATACCGTGCTGAGCGCGCCGTTGACTAAAGAAGCCAGCGGTGAAGATCTGCTGCGTCGTCCAGAACTGACGTATCTGAAATTGATGACGTTGAACGGGTTTGGCCCAGCTCTGTCAGATGCGCAGGCTGCTGAACAGGTTGAGGTTCAGGTAAAGTACGAAGGTTACATTGCGCGTCAGCAGGAAGAGATTGATCGCCAGCAGCGTAATGAAAATACCTTACTGCCGGTCGATCTCGATTATCGTCAGGTTAATGGCTTGTCGAATGAAGTGATTGCCAAACTGAACGATCATAAACCGACGTCAATCGGTCAGGCTTCACGCATTTCTGGTATCACACCAGCCGCCATCTCGATTTTGCTCATCTATTTGAAAAAACAGGGTCTGCTGCGCAAAAGCGCCTGACCTGAAACGGGGCGAGGCAACTCGCCCCCGCTGACTGGACTCACGCTGTGATTAACAAACTCACCTCGCTGCTGCAAGCAGCTAATATTTCCCTCTCCGATCAACAAAAACAGCAGCTGATTGGCTACGTATCGCTGCTGGATAAGTGGAATAAAGCTTACAACCTGACGTCAGTACGCGATCCACAGCAAATGTTGGTGCGCCACATTCTCGACAGCATCGTCGTTGCACCACATTTGAAAGGCTCGCGCTTTATTGATGTAGGGACCGGGCCGGGCCTGCCAGGCATTCCGCTGGCGATCGTCATGCCAGAAGCACATTTCACGCTGCTTGATAGTTTGGGAAAGCGTGTACGGTTTTTACGGCAGGTACAGCACGAACTTGGTCTCGAAAACATCACGCCTGTGCAGAGTAGGGTGGAGGAGTTTCCTTCGGAGCCGCCTTTTGATGGCGTTATTAGCCGCGCTTTTGCCTCGCTGGAGGACATGGTGAACTGGTGTCATCATCTGCCTGCGCCAGAAGGACGCTTCTTTGCTTTGAAAGGCGTTCGCCCAGACGATGAGATTGCTTCGTTGCCTGCCGGATACACGTTAGATGCTGTTGTCGAGTTGAAAGTACCTCAGTTGGATGGTGAACGTCATCTGGTCATCATTGGTCGCGAATAGGCATTTAAAGATTGTGGATTAAGGGGAAGGTTAAGGTTTCGTCTTAGCAAAAAATGTGGCTAAAAAAACGGCAGTTGATTCTTTTATCGTGCGCGTTTTTTATTAAAGGTGCGCAGGAATAAGGTTAAAAAAGCCAACGGAAATTATCCGAAAAACTCTGTTACATTTAACTTTTAATTCACAATTATTTATCAGAAAGATCACTTATATTGCCGTTCATCTGAATACTGATAGTCACGTCGGAAAATATATCGCAGTAATAACTTGGCGTGCGTAATATGAATTACACACTTTTATTGCACTCTTCGATGTCAACAACATGTTTTTATCGATAATAAGAGATTTACGACCTGACGCTATTTATAACTTGATGATAGTTAAATAAATAACGGCCTGTTAAAAACGGTAAATTGGGTATTGTCACAAAAGTTATTGTAGGTCAGATGCTTATTATGTGATCTAAAGCACGCTTTAAAAGCAAGTCCTGGCTGCATTTTCAGTAGATGGCCTGCCAATTCCAGCGGATTAATCTTTGGAAAAATAGGCGCTCGGAAAGAAATTTAAATAATTGTTCACCTTTTCGCTACTTAGCGATTGAAATCGCAGGTGCGGCCCGTATAATTTGCACGGCTTTTGCTGCTTGACTCAAATGAGTAAAGGCAGTCTTATACGACACGCGACATACCCCTAACGGGGCAGGAGAGTATCAGCGTCATGTCAGTGTCTCTTTACAGTGTGAAATACGCCCGAACCCTGCTGGTTATTCAGCTGGTGACGACTGTCATCATCGGTGCACTCTTTGCTCTGAAAGATGTCCACTGGGGCGTTTCTGCTCTGGCTGGCGGAGCGGCAGCCTGGCTGCCAAACGTGTTGTTTTTGTTTTTAGCCTGGCGCCTGCAGGGGCAAACCCCGGCTTCGGGGCGAGTCGCGTGGAGCTTCGCTTTGGGTGAAATAGCCAAAGTGTTCGCGACCATCATTTTGCTCATTGTGGCGTTGGGTGTATTCGGAGCGGTCTTCTGGCCTCTCGGAATAACCTGGTTATCGGTGCTGGTGGTTCAGATGTTGGCACCGGCGGTAATTAACAACAAAGGGTAAGAGGCATCATGGCTGCAGGAGAAATCTCTACTCCGCAAGAATACATAGGACACCATCTGAATAACCTTCAGCTGGACCTGCGTACTTTCGAGTTAGTGAATCCGCACGACGCTCCCGCGACGTTCTGGGTATTAAATATCGATTCCATGTTTTTCTCTCTGGTGCTGGGACTGGTTTTCCTGGTGTTGTTCCGTAAAGTGGCGAAAACCGTCACCAGCGGTGTGCCAGGGAAATTACAAGCGGCTATCGAGTTGGTTGTTGGGTTCGTTGATGACAACGTTCGCGACATGTATCACGGTAAGAGCAAACTTATCGCCCCGCTGGCTCTGACAATTTTTGTCTGGGTCTTCTTGATGAACTTCATGGATCTGCTACCTATCGATCTGCTGCCATATATTGGTGAGCATTTCTTAGGCCTGCCGGCGCTGCGCGTCGTGCCGTCTGCAGACGTGAACATCACGTTGTCTATGGCGTTGGGCGTATTTATTTTGATTCTGTTCTACAGCATCAAAATGAAAGGCATTGGCGGCTTCACGAAAGAGCTGACGCTGCAGCCTTTTAATCACCCGATCTTCATCCCTATCAACCTGATTTTGGAAGGTGTGAGCCTGCTGTCTAAACCGGTTTCTCTCGGTTTGCGACTGTTCGGTAACATGTATGCGGGTGAGCTGATCTTTATCCTTATTGCCGGTCTGTTGCCGTGGTGGTCACAGTGGTTGCTGAATGTGCCTTGGGCCATTTTCCACATCCTGATCATTTCGCTACAGGCTTTCATTTTCATGGTCCTCACGATTGTCTATCTGTCGATGGCATCTGAAGAACATTGATTTTTTTCTCAACACTAAGCGTTTAACTGAAACAAACTGGAGACTGTCATGGAAAACCTGAATATGGATCTGCTGTACATGGCTGCCGCTGTGATGATGGGCCTGGCGGCAATCGGTGCTGCGATCGGTATCGGCATCCTCGGAGGAAAATTCCTGGAAGGCGCTGCTCGTCAGCCTGACCTGATTCCTCTGCTGCGCACGCAGTTCTTTGTTGTAATGGGTCTGGTGGATGCAATCCCGATGATCGCTGTTGGTCTGGGTCTCTACGTGATGTTTGCTGTCGCCTAAAGCCCTTTGTTCACTCATCACATGTTGTGTACGAGTGAACGGATTCTGCCGTTTATCTTTGATAACGGCAGAAAAGTTAAATACTTAATTAGAGGCATTGTGCTGTGAACATTAATGCAACAATCCTCGGCCAGGCCATCGCGTTCATCCTGTTTGTCGCGTTCTGCATGAAGTACGTATGGCCACCGATTATGGCTGCCATCGAAAAGCGCCAGAAAGAAATTGCTGAAGGCCTTGCTTCTGCTGAACGCGCGAAGAAAGATTTGGATCTCGCGCAGGCTAATGCGACCGACCAGCTGAAAAAAGCCAAAGAAGAAGCCCAGGTCATTATCGAGCAAGCGAACAAGCGTCGTGCGCAGATCATGGACGAAGCCAAAACCGAAGCTGAGAACGAACGTAATCGAATCGTTGAACAAGCGCAGGCTGAAATTGATGCTGAGCGTAAACGTGCACGTGAAGAACTGCGTAAGCAAGTCGCGTTGCTGGCAATAGCTGGTGCCGAGAAGATCATCGAACGTTCCGTGGATGAAGCTGCTAACAGCGACATCGTTGATAAACTGGTCGCTGAACTGTAAGGAGGGAGGGGCTGATGTCTGATCTAATTACTGTAGCTCGCCCCTACGCCAAAGCAGCTTTTGACTTTGCTGTTGAGCATCAAAGTATTGAACGCTGGCAAAAAATGTTGGCGTTTGCCGCAGAAGTGGCTCGCAATGAACAGATGGCAGAACTCCTTTCCGGTGCTTTGGCGCCGGAAGCTTTGTCTGCTTCTTTCAACGCAGTCTGTGGTGATCAACTGGATGAACCCGCGCAGAACCTGATTAAGGTGATGGCGGAAAACGGACGTTTGACAGCGCTTCCAGCTGTACTGGATCAATTCATTCAACTGCGTGACGCCCATGAAGCGACAGCGGAAGTTGACGTGATTTCTGCCAGTACACTGAGTGACGACCAGCTGACTAAAATCAGCACCGCGATGGAAAAACGTCTGTCACGCAAAGTTAAGCTGAATTGCAAAATTGATAAGTCCGTAATGGCAGGCGTGATCATCCGTTCGGGTGATCTAGTGATTGATGGCAGCGTACGCGGCCGTCTTGAGCGTCTGGCAGACGTCTTGCAGTCTTAAGGGGACTGGAGCATATGCAACTGAATTCCACCGAAATCAGCGAACTGATCAAGCAGCGCATTGCTCAGTTCAATGTCGTGAGTGAAGCTCACAACGAAGGTACTATCGTTTCTGTAAGTGACGGTATCATCCGCGTACACGGCCTGGCCGATGTCATGCAGGGTGAGATGATTGCCCTGCCGGGTAGCCGTTACGCTATCGCCCTGAACCTCGAGCGTGACTCTGTAGGTGCAGTGGTGATGGGTCCGTACTCTGACCTTGCCGAAGGCATGAAAGTTAAGTGTACTGGCCGTATCCTGGAAGTTCCAGTTGGCCGTGGCCTGCTGGGCCGCGTGGTGAACACTCTGGGTGCACCTATTGACGGTAAAGGCGCAATCGACAACGACGGCTTCTCGCCAGTTGAAGTGATTGCTCCGGGTGTTATCGACCGTCAGTCAGTCGACCAGCCGGTTCAAACCGGTTACAAATCTGTCGATGCGATGATTCCAATCGGCCGTGGCCAGCGTGAGCTGATCATCGGTGACCGTCAGACCGGTAAAACCGCGATGGCGATCGATGCCATTATCAACCAGCGTGATTCAGGCATTAAATGTGTCTACGTCGCGATTGGTCAGAAAGCGTCAACCATTTCTAACGTGGTGCGTAAGCTGGAAGAGCATGGCGCATTGGCGAACACCATCGTGGTGGTTGCTTCTGCTTCAGAATCTGCAGCACTGCAGTATCTGTCTCCGTACGCAGGTTGTGCGATGGGCGAATACTTCCGTGACCGCGGTGAAGATGCACTGATCGTGTACGATGACCTGTCTAAGCAGGCTATCGCTTACCGTCAGATTTCACTGCTGCTGCGCCGTCCACCAGGTCGTGAAGCTTTCCCTGGCGACGTGTTCTATCTCCACTCTCGTCTGCTGGAACGTGCATCACGCGTAAGCGCTGATTACGTTGAGCGTTTCACCAACGGTGAAGTGAAAGGCCAAACCGGTTCTCTGACTGCGCTGCCAATCATCGAAACTCAGGCGGGTGACGTTTCTGCGTTCGTTCCGACCAACGTAATCTCGATTACTGATGGTCAGATCTTCCTGGAATCCAACCTGTTTAACTCCGGTATTCGTCCGGCCGTTAACCCAGGTATTTCGGTATCCCGTGTGGGTGGTGCAGCGCAGACCAAGATCATCAAGAAACTGTCCGGTGGTATTCGTACCGCGCTGGCACAGTATCGTGAACTGGCTGCGTTCTCGCAGTTCGCTTCTGATCTGGACGATGCAACCCGTAAGCAGCTGAGCCACGGTCAGAAAGTGACCGAGCTGCTGAAGCAGAAACAGTATGCGCCGATGTCTGTTGCGCAACAGGGTCTGGTTCTGTTCGCTGCTGAGCGCGGTTATCTGAACGACGTTGAAATTGCTAAAATCGGCAGCTTCGAAGCTGCACTGCTGGCCTTCGCCGATCGCGATCACGCCGAGCTGATGCAGGAAATCAACCAATCTGGCAACTTTAACAACGAAATCGAAGCGAAGCTGAAAGGCCTGCTCGATACGTTCAAAGCAACCCAGTCCTGGTAATGTCTGGCGGCTTGTCTGAAAAGGCAAGCCGCAAGGCTTTGAGGAGAAGCTAATGGCCGGCGCAAAAGAGATACGTAGTAAGATCGGAAGCGTAAAAAATACGCAGAAGATCACCAAAGCGATGGAAATGGTCGCCGCCTCCAAAATGCGTAAAACGCAGGAACGCATGGCAGCCAGCCGTCCGTATGCAGACACCATGCGCAAAGTGATTGGTCACCTTGCGTTAGGTAATCTGGAATACAAGCACCCTTACCTGCAAGAGCGTGACGTCAAGCGCGTCGGCTACCTGGTCGTTTCAACTGACCGCGGGCTTTGTGGTGGTTTGAACATTAACCTGTTCAAAAAATTGCTGGCAGAGATGAAATCCTGGTCTGATAAAGGCGTGCAGAGCGATCTGGCGATTATCGGTTCCAAAGGGATGTCATTCTTCGGCTCTGTAGGTGGCAACATCGTGGCGCAAGTCAGCGGCATGGGAGATAAACCTTCCCTGTCAGAACTGATTGGCCCAGTAAAAGTGATGTTGCAGGCTTATGATGAAGGCCGCATCGACAAGCTGTATATCGTCAGCAACAAGTTTAATAACACCATGTCTCAGACTCCGACCATTACCCAACTGCTGCCGTTACCGCCAGCGGAAGGTGAAGCAGAGATGAAGGCGAAGACCTGGGATTACCTGTACGAACCCGATCCGAAAGCGCTGCTGGATACCCTGCTGCGTCGTTATGTCGAATCGCAGGTGTATCAGGGTGTGGTGGAAAATCTGGCCAGTGAGCAGGCCGCACGTATGGTAGCGATGAAAGCCGCAACCGATAACGGCGGAAATCTGATCAAAGAGCTGCAGTTGGTATACAACAAAGCTCGTCAGGCCAGCATCACCCAGGAACTTACCGAGATCGTCTCGGGGGCCTCCGCGGTTTAACCAGGTTTGGAATTAGGTAGAGGATTCAAGATGGCAACTGGAAAGATTGTCCAGATTATCGGCGCCGTTGTTGACGTCGAATTCCCTCAGGACGCGGTACCAAAAGTGTACAGCGCCCTCGAGGTTCAGAATGGTGATGCTCGTCTGGTGCTGGAAGTACAGCAGCAGCTGGGCGGCGGCGTAGTACGTACCATCGCAATGGGTACGTCTGACGGTCTGAAGCGTGGTCTGGCAGTTAACGACCTGCAGAAACCGATTCAGGTTCCCGTCGGTAAAGCGACCCTGGGCCGTATCATGAACGTGCTGGGCGAGCCAATCGACATGAAAGGCGAGCTGAAAGAAGAAGACGGCAGTGCAGTAGAGATCGCCTCTATTCACCGCGCAGCACCTTCTTATGAAGATCAGTCAAACTCGCAGGAATTGCTGGAAACCGGCATCAAGGTTATCGACCTGATGTGTCCGTTCGCTAAGGGCGGTAAAGTCGGTCTGTTCGGTGGTGCGGGTGTAGGTAAAACCGTAAACATGATGGAGCTGATCCGTAACATCGCGGCTGAGCACTCAGGTTATTCGGTATTTGCTGGTGTGGGTGAGCGTACTCGTGAGGGTAACGACTTCTACCACGAAATGACTGACTCCAACGTTATCGATAAAGTTGCACTGGTGTATGGCCAGATGAACGAGCCGCCGGGTAACCGTCTGCGCGTTGCACTGACCGGTCTGACCATGGCGGAAAAATTCCGTGATGAAGGCCGCGACGTTCTGCTGTTCATCGACAACATCTATCGTTATACCCTGGCCGGTACGGAAGTATCTGCTCTGTTGGGTCGTATGCCATCTGCGGTAGGTTATCAGCCAACGCTGGCAGAAGAGATGGGTGTGTTGCAGGAGCGTATTACCTCCACCAAGACCGGTTCAATCACCTCTGTTCAGGCCGTTTACGTTCCTGCGGATGACTTGACTGACCCGTCTCCAGCGACCACCTTCGCCCACTTAGACTCAACCGTAACGCTGAGCCGTCAGATCGCTTCTCTGGGTATCTACCCAGCAGTTGATCCGCTGGACTCTACCAGCCGTCAGCTGGATCCGTTGGTTGTTGGTCAGGAGCACTACGATGTTGCTCGTGGCGTGCAGTCACTGCTGCAGCGTTATCAAGAACTGAAAGACATCATCGCCATCCTTGGTATGGACGAGCTGTCTGAAGAAGACAAACTGCTGGTGGCACGTGCGCGTAAGATTCAGCGCTTCCTGTCTCAGCCGTTCTTCGTGGCCGAGGTATTTACCGGTTCACCGGGCAAATACGTTTCGCTGAAAGACACCATCCGTGGCTTTAAAGGCATCATGGACGGTGAATTCGACCACCTGCCAGAGCAGGCTTTCTACATGGTCGGTTCTATCGACGAAGCGGTAGAAAAAGCGAAGAAACTGTAATAACGGTTTCCCGGGAGGAAAGATATGGCTATGACTTATCACCTGGATGTTGTCAGCGCAGAGCAGCAGTTATTCTCTGGTCTGGTACAGAAAATCCAGGTGTCAGGTAGCGAAGGTGAGCTGGGGATTTTTCCTGGTCACGCCCCGCTTCTGACTGCCATTAAGCCTGGAATGATCCGTATCGTGAAACAGCACGGCGAAGAGGAGTTTATTTACCTCTCTGGCGGCGTGCTGGAAGTGCAGCCGGGTAGCAGCACCGTTCTGGCCGATACCGCAATTCGCGGTACCGATCTGGACGAAGCGCGTGCTCTGGAAGCAAAACGTAAAGCAGAAGAGCACATCAACAGCAGCCACGGCGACGTGGATTATGCTCAAGCCTCTGCCGAGCTGGCGAAAGCCATTGCTAAACTGCGCGTGATCGAGCTGACCAAAAAAGCGATGTAATCCGGCTTTATGCGTCACGAAATGCCAGCCCTTTGGGCTGGCATTTTTTTTGTCTAAAAGCCATGAAGCAAGAGCCTACCTAATTTCGGCCCGAGAAAAATGTAGTAATCTCAACCCTAAACCGTTTAACTTTCCGCAGTCAAAAATTCAGTCAGGATGATTATGTCTATTAGCGCGATGAGTGTGGTGATCCTTGCCGCTGGCAAGGGCACACGTATGTATTCCGATGTGCCAAAAGTTTTACATACTTTGGCAGGTAAGCCGATGGTTCAGCATGTGATTGACGCCGCCAAAGGTCTTGGTGCGCAGCATGTTCATCTGGTTTATGGGCACGGCGGCGATCGACTCAAAGCAACATTAACCGACAGTGCCTTGAACTGGGTATTACAGGCTGAGCAATTAGGCACTGGCCATGCAATGCAGCAGGCAGCGCCATTTTTTGCCGACGATGAAGACATTCTGATGCTGTACGGAGACGTTCCTCTTATATCAGAGGCCACGTTACAGCGTTTACGTGATGCGAAACCACAAGGTGGTATCGGATTACTCACAGTGGTGCTAGATAATCCAAGCGGATATGGTCGCATTGTACGTGAGAATGAAACAATCGTTGGAATTATTGAACAAAAAGACGCCACACCTACACAACTCTCTATTAATGAAATCAACACTGGCATCCTGATCGCCAATGGCGGTGATTTAAAACGCTGGTTGGCACAGCTCACCAACAACAATGCGCAGGGTGAATATTACATCACTGACATTATTGCGTTAGCGCACCAGGAAGGCCGACTGATCAATGCGGTGCATCCGGCACGCATCAGCGAAACGGATGGCGTGAATAACCGTCTGCAACTCGCAACCCTGGAACGCACCTATCAAGCTGAACAAGCGGAGAAGCTGCTGTTGGCTGGGGTTATGCTGCGCGATCCGGCGCGCTTTGATCTGCGCGGTACGCTGGCACACGGTCGCGATATCGAAATCGATACTAACGTCATTATTGAAGGTCAGGTGACGTTGGGCCATCGCGTTAAAATCGGCGCGGGCTGCATCATTAAAAACAGTGTGATTGGCGATGATTGCGAAATCAGCCCCTATTCGGTGATCGAAGATGCGAATCTCGCTCAGGAATGTACGGTGGGTCCTTTCGCTCGCCTGCGTCCCGGCAGCGAGCTGGCGCAAGCCGCGCACGTTGGCAACTTTGTCGAAATGAAAAAAGCGCGCTTGGGCAAAGGCTCTAAAGCAGGACACCTTTCTTATCTGGGCGATGCTGAGATTGGCGCTAATGTAAACATTGGCGCAGGTACCATCACTTGTAATTACGATGGCGCGAATAAGTCTAAAACCATTATCGGTGATGACGTCTTTGTTGGTTCGGATACGCAACTGGTCGCACCGGTAACGGTGGCTGCGGGGGCGACAATCGCGGCAGGTACCACGGTAATGAAAGATGTCACTGGCGCTGAGCTGGTCTATAACCGTAAAGAACAGAATCACAAAGCGGGATGGCAACGTCCGCAGAAGGAAAAATAAATTTTTTACGGCTCGCCTTGAGCGAGCCGCTGCACGTCCAAAACTATAATCCCCACTCTCTACAAGGCTCGGGGAACCGGCAAAGCCGGAAATCAGGTCGTATGACAACGAAAATGGCGAAGAGCCATGAAGTCAGGAAACTATTATGTGTGGAATTGTTGGTGCAGTAGCACAACGCGATATCGCAGAAATTCTGTTAGAGGGTCTGCGTCGTCTTGAGTATCGCGGGTATGACTCGGCAGGTTTGGCCGTGGTGGATCGCCAAGGGCACGTCACGCGCCTGCGTCGTTTAGGAAAAGTACACAAACTGGCTGAAGCCGCAGAACAGCAGCCGCTAATCGGGGGTACCGGGATTGCTCACACGCGTTGGGCAACGCACGGTGAACCCTCAGAGGCCAATGCGCATCCGCATATTTCAGAGCACATCATCATCGTGCACAACGGCATTATTGAGAACCATGAACCGCTGCGTGAATTGCTGATCGGTCGCGGTTATCACTTTGCCTCAGAAACCGACACCGAAGTGGTGGCGCATCTGGTGCATTGGGAGCAGAAGCAGGGCGGATCGCTGCGTGAAGTGGTATTGCGTGTCATTCCTCAGCTGCGTGGTGCGTATGGCATGGTAATCATGGACAGCCGCGATCCCTCGCTGCTGGTGGCGGCTCGTTCGGGCAGTCCGCTGGTGATTGGACGTGGCGTGGGCGAAAACTTTATCGCCTCCGATCAGCTGGCGCTGCTGCCGGTAACGCGTCGCTTCATCTACCTGGAAGAGGGCGATATCGCTGAAGTGACTCGCCGCGACGTGACTATTCTTGATCGTGCAGGCCAGCAGGTCACGCGTGCAGAAATTGAATCGAACGTGCAATACGATGCGGGTGACAAAGGCATCTATCGCCACTATATGCAGAAAGAGATTTACGAGCAGCCAATGGCGATCAAAAACACCTTAACCGGTCGTTTTAGCCACGGAGAAGTTGATCTCAGCGAATTGGGCCCACAAGCCGAAACATTGCTGAGCCAGGTTGATCATATCCAGATTATTGCCTGCGGCACGTCATACAACTCGGGGATGGTGTCGCGCTACTGGTTTGAGTCGCTGGCTAATATTCCTTGTGATGTGGAAATCGCCTCTGAATTTCGCTATCGCAAATCGGCGGTGCGCAAAAATAGCCTGCTGATCACTTTGTCACAGTCGGGTGAAACTGCCGACACGCTGGCCGCGCTGCGCCTGTCTAAAGAGCTGGGCTATCTCGGTTCGTTGGCGGTGTGCAACGTAGCGGGTTCATCGCTGGTGCGTGAATCTGATTTAGCGTTAATGACCAAAGCGGGCACTGAAATCGGTGTGGCATCGACCAAAGCGTTTACTACCCAGCTCGCTGTGTTGCTGATGCTGGTGGCAAAGCTGGGTCGCCTGAATGGCATGTCTGTTGAGACTGAACATGAAATTGTGCACGGTCTACAAGCGCTGCCAAGCCGCATTGAACAGATGCTGGCGCAGGATAAACTGATCGAAAACCTGGCTGAAGGTTTCTCTGATAAACATCATGCGCTGTTCCTTGGCCGTGGCGATCAATACCCGATCGCGATGGAAGGGGCGCTGAAATTGAAAGAGATCTCCTATATTCATGCAGAAGCCTATGCGGCAGGTGAACTGAAACATGGCCCGCTGGCACTGATTGATGCGGATATGCCTGTGATTGTGGTCGCGCCGAACAATGAGCTGCTGGAAAAACTGAAGTCGAACATAGAGGAAGTTCGCGCACGCGGCGGTTTGCTGTATGTGTTTGCCGATCAAGATGCCGGTTTCAGCGACAGCGAAGGAATGAAGATCATTCCATTGCCGCATGTGGAAGAGGTGATTGCGCCAATCTTCTACACCGTGCCGCTCCAACTGCTCTCTTATCACGTCGCGCTGATCAAAGGCACCGACGTCGACCAACCGCGTAACCTGGCAAAATCGGTTACGGTGGAATAAAAAACGGGCCCCGATGTGGGCCTGCTTCATTTCTGCACGCTGTCATATAACTGTCATATTTCGTACATTTCACTGTAACCAAACTGTCCTATTTTCCCTCCAGCAGCAATCACAAAATCTTACTAAAACGGCTTTGAGCCTGAGATTAACTCCCCTGGAGGGAACATGACACTGATGCGTAGCACCGTAGCCCGAATCCTCGCCGCCACCTTCGCCGTAAGCGCGGTCTCTGCTTATGCAGCCACCGATCTGACGGGCGCAGGCGGGACGTTCCCGGCGCCGGTTTATGCCAAGTGGGCAGCAGAATATCAGCAAGCCACAGGTAGCAAAATCAACTATCAGGGTATTGGTTCTTCGGGTGGCGTGAAACAAATTATCGCCAAGACCGTGGATTTTGGTGCGTCAGATGCGCCAATGAAAGATGAAGATCTGCAAAAAAATGGCCTGTTCCAGTTTCCAACCGTGATCGGTGGTGTAGTGCTGGCGGTTAACCTGCCGGGCATCAAATCGGGCGAACTGACGCTGGATGGCAAAACCGTCGGCGACATCTATCTGGGCACCATTAAAAAGTGGAACGATCCGGCGATTACCAAGCTGAACCCAGGCGTCAAACTGCCAGAAACTAACATCAACGTGGTTCGCCGCGCTGACGGTTCCGGCACCTCATTCGTTTTCACCAGCTACCTGGCGAAAGTGAACGAAGAATGGAACAGCAAAATTGGTAAAGGCAACACCGTTAACTGGCCGACTGGTTTAGGCGGAAAAGGTAACGATGGCGTGGCGGCGTTTGTACAGCGTCTGCCTGGTTCAATTGGTTACGTTGAATATGCCTATGCCAAACAGAACAACCTGACGTACACCAAGCTGATGGATGCCGATGGCAAAGCGGTTGCACCAAGCGAAACCAGCTTCAGCAATGCCGCGAAAGGCGCAGACTGGAGCAAATCTTTTGCCCAGGATCTGACGTTCCAGAAAGGCGACGACGCCTGGCCAATCTCTTCGACCACGTTCATTTTGCTGTACAAGGATCAGGCTAACGCTGACAAAGGTAGCGAAGTGCTGAAGTTCTTCGATTGGGCCTACAAAAATGGTGATAAAACCGCCACCAGCCTGGATTACGCCACCTTGCCAGACAGCGTGACTGAACAAATTCGCTCTGCCTGGAAAGCCAATATCAAAGACAGTTCTGGCAAAGCGCTTTACCAGTAAGTGAATGACCCTGATCGGACATCTGTTCGTTCAGACCTCATGGGCGGCGTTGAGCCGCCCTGATAACCTCTGAAGACTGAGACTTCTATGGCTGCAACGAAGCCGGCATTCAAAGCTCCAGGCAAGCAAGGCGACAAGATTTTCGGCGCGCTGGTAAAACTCTCCGCGATCATTGTGCTGTTGCTGATGGGCGGCATTATTGTCTCCCTGATTATCTCCTCCTGGCCAAGCATTCAGAAATTTGGTTTCTCATTTTTATGGACCAAAACCTGGGATGCGCCTAACGAACAATTTGGTGCGCTGGTACCGATCTACGGCACTATCGTTACCTCTGTCATCGCCTTGGTCATTGCGGTACCGGTGAGTTTTGGTATTGCGCTGTTCCTGACTGAACTCTCTCCGAACTGGTTACGTCGCCCGCTCGGTACTGCCATCGAATTGCTGGCAGCCATTCCAAGTATCGTTTACGGCATGTGGGGCCTGTTTGTTTTCGCTCCGCTGTTTGCCGAGTACTTTCAGACGCCGGTGGGTGAAGTGCTGTCAGGCATTCCAATTGTTGGCGAGCTGTTTAGCGGCCCAGCTTTCGGTATTGGTATCCTCGCGGCAGGCGTGATCCTCGCCATCATGATCATCCCTTACATCGCCTCGGTGATGCGTGATGTGTTTGAGCAAACCCCGGTGATGATGAAAGAGTCTGCTTACGGCATCGGTTGCACCACTTGGGAAGTGATCTGGCGCATCGTGCTGCCGTTCACCAAAAACGGTGTGATTGGCGGCATCATGTTGGGGCTGGGCCGCGCCCTCGGTGAAACCATGGCAGTGACCTTTATCATCGGGAACACCTACCAACTCGACAGTGCCTCGTTGTTTATGCCGGGTAACAGCATTACCTCGGCGTTGGCGAATGAGTTCGCGGAGGCAGAGTCCGGCGTTCACGTTGCCGCACTGATGGAGCTGGGTCTGATCCTGTTTGTGATCACGTTTATCGTTTTGGCGATTTCTAAATTGATGATTTTACGCCTGGCGAAAAGTGAAGGAGCGCGTTCATGACAACAATTGAATTGCAGGCGCGCACTGAGCTTGAGCAGTCACGCCGTAAGATGCAGTCCTGGCGCAGTACAAAAAACAAGATTGCGCTGACGCTGTCGCTACTGACCATGGTTTTTGGCCTGTTCTGGCTGGTATGGATTCTCTATACCACCGTTTCACGCGGGCTGGATGGTTTGTCGTGGGAACTGTTTACCGAATCCACGCCGCCACCGAATACGGCAGGCGGCGGTTTAGCCAATGCTTTAGCGGGCAGCGGCCTGCTGATTTTCTGGTCGACCTTTTTCGGTACGCCGCTGGGCATCATGGCGGGCGTTTACCTGGCTGAATATGGGCGTAAACACTGGTTGGCGGAAGTGATTCGTTTCATCAACGACATTCTGCTGTCAGCGCCGTCGATTGTGGTCGGCCTGTTTGTCTACACCATCGTGGTGGCGCAGATGCAGCACTTCTCCGGTTGGGCTGGTGTGATTGCATTGGCACTGTTACAGGTTCCGATCGTGATCCGTACTACGGAAAACATGCTGCGATTGGTTCCCGATACCATGCGAGAAGCGGCTTACGCGCTGGGTACGCCAAAATGGAAGATGATCTCAGCTATCACGCTAAAAGCCTCGGTGTCGGGCATTATCACCGGTGTGCTGCTGGCCATCGCGCGTATCGCCGGTGAAACTGCTCCGCTGTTATTTACTGCGCTGTCGAACCAGTTCTGGAGCACCGACATGATGCAGCCGCTGGCTAACTTGCCGGTCACCATTTTTAAATTCGCTATGAGCCCATTTGCCGAATGGCAGAGCCTGGCCTGGGCTGGCGTACTGATTATTACCTTGTGCGTGCTGCTATTGAATATCTTAGCGCGTGTGATTTTCGCCAAAGGTAAACACGGTTAACTTCCGGTGCTGCCCTGCGCGGCACCGTTTAAGAGAGACGAACAATGCGTAACGCGACTTCATCTGCCGATAAAATTCAGGTCCGTAATCTGAACTTCTATTACGGCAAGTTTCACGCGCTGAAAAATATTAATCTGGATATTGCTAAAAATCAGGTTACGGCGTTTATCGGCCCGTCGGGCTGCGGCAAATCCACTTTGCTGCGCACCTTCAATAAAATGTATTCGCTCTACCCTGAACAGCGTGCTGAAGGGGACATCCTGCTGGATGGCGATAACATTTTGGCCACGCATCAGGATATCGCGCTGTTACGCGCTCGCGTGGGCATGGTATTTCAAAAGCCAACCCCGTTCCCGATGTCGATTTATGACAACATTGCCTTTGGCGTGCGTCTGTTTGAGAAGCTGTCGCGAGCTGACATGGACGAGCGCGTGCAATGGGCGCTGACCAAAGCAGCGCTGTGGAATGAAACCAAAGACAAGCTGCATCAGAGCGGTTACAGTCTTTCCGGCGGTCAGCAGCAGCGCCTGTGCATTGCTCGCGGCATCGCCATTCGCCCGGAAGTTCTGCTGTTAGATGAGCCTTGTTCCGCGCTCGACCCGATCTCCACCGGGCGCATTGAAGAGCTAATTACCGAGCTGAAACAGGATTACACCGTGGTGATTGTTACCCACAACATGCAGCAGGCGGCGCGTTGTTCCGACCACACCGCATTTATGTATCTGGGCGAACTTATTGAATTCAGCGATACCGACACGCTGTTCACTAAGCCTGCGCAGAAACAAACTGAAGATTACATTACTGGCCGCTACGGCTGATTTGTCAGGAGATTGCCATGGACAATTTGAATCTGAATAAACATATCTCCGGGCAGTTCAATGCGGAGCTGGAACACATTCGTACCCAAGTGATGATCATGGGCGGCATGGTCGAGCAGCAGCTGACGGATGCGATTACCGCGATGCACAATCTGGACGGCGAGCTGGCACAGCGCGTCATCGACGGTGACCAAAAGGTCAACATGATGGAAGTGGAGATTGATGAAGCCTGCGTGCGCATCATCGCCAAACGTCAGCCAACCGCCATCGATCTGCGCTTGGTGATGGCGATCATCAAAACGATTTCTGAGCTGGAGCGCATCGGTGATGTGGCTGAGAAAATCAGCCGCACTGCGCTGGAAAAGTTTGGTCAACAACATATGCCGCTGTTGGTGAGCCTGGAATCATTGGGCCGCCACACGGTACAGATGCTGCATGATGTGCTGGATGCCTTTGCGCGTATGGATCTTAACGAAGCGATTGAAATCTATCGTGAAGATAAGAAAGTCGATAAAGAGTACGAAGGCATTGTACGTCAGTTAATGACTTACATGATGGAAGATCCGCGCACTATCCCAAGCGTATTGACCGCCCTGTTCTGCGCCCGCGCTATTGAACGCATCGGGGACCGCTGTCAGAACATCTGTGAAATCATCTTCTACTTCGTTAAAGGTCAGGATTTCCGCCATGTTGGCGGTGACCGGTTAGATGAACTGCTTTCCGGTGACGACGGCAGCAATAAACCTTCCTGATGTGATTTAATCCGTGCGTTGTTCTGACGCACGGGTTTCCTGTTGCCCCCTCACTCCTTTATACTTGCGGCACTTTCCCCTTTTAGGTGCCAATTGATGTCTTCTTCTCCCCACTCCAGGCAGAGCGCCACGCCTGCTAAAGCCATGCTGGCTGCCGTTAGTGGTTACGCCATGGACGGATTTGATCTGCTGATCCTTGGTTTTATGTTGCCCGCCATTAGCGTGTCACTGGCGCTTGATCCGTCACAAGCGGGGTCGTTGGTGACCTGGACATTGATCGGCGCAGTTATCGGCGGCATTGTGTTTGGCAATCTCAGCGATCGCTTTGGCCGCATTCGTATGCTGACCATCACCATCTTGGTTTTTTCGGTGTTTACCGGCCTGTGCGCAGTCGCGCAAGGTTACTGGGATTTGTTGGCTTATCGCACGCTGGCTGGCGTGGGATTAGGGGCGAATTCGGTATCGGCATGGCGTTAATTGCTGAAGCCTGGCCTGAAGAGAAGCGCAATCGCGCATCAGCGTGGGTGGGCATCGGTTGGCAGCTTGGCGTATTGCTGGCTGCGTTTATCACGCCACCGTTATTGAGCGTGATCGGCTGGCGCGGTATGTTCCTGGTTGGTTTGCTGCCTGCGATTGTTTCCTTTGCCATTCGCCGCAGCATGGGCGAACCGGAAGGTTACACGCAGCAGGTAAAGCACGTTCCTTCCTTGTCTTTTATGGCGCGACTCAAACTGTTGGTTCGCGATCGTGATACCACAAAAGCCAGCCTCGGCATCTTCATTCTTTGCTCAGTACAGAACTTCGGTTATTACGGTTTGATGATCTGGATGCCAAGCTATCTCTCCTCCAACTTTGGCTTTAGCCTGACCAAATCGGGCTTGTGGACGGCAGTTACCGTGGTCGGCATGACATTTGGTATTTGGCTGTTTGGCGTGTTGGCGGATCGCTTTGCGCGCTGGAAGATTTTTTTGCTGTATCAGTTTGGTGCGGTGGCGATGGTCATCATCTATGCGCAACTGCGCGATCCCACCGTGATGCTGTTTACCGGTGCGCTGATGGGCATGTTTGTGAATGGCATGATTGGCGGCTATGGCGCGCTGATTTCTGACACCTTCCCACCACAGGCGCGCGCCACAGCGCAGAACGTATTGTTCAACCTCGGACGCGGCGTTGGCGGCTTTGGCCCAGTAGTGATCGGCCTGTTGGCGAGTAAGTTTTCTTTCGTCGCAGCGATTACCTTGCTGGCGCTGATTTATCTGCTGGATATCCTCGCCACGCTATTTTTACTGCCGAAAAAGCAGAGCAAGGAAGATGCGCTAGGCGCAATTGGTTAAGTTTGGCTAGGCGCGCTGGCCCCATCCCGGCCTTCCCCACAAAGCGGGGGAAGGCGATGTTGCTCCATCAGTGGCTTCTTCCTCACGCCATTAAAGGCTGTAACTGCTGATATAACCGGCTAAACGTCTCGCGCATTGGCTGATAACGGGCAAAGCGTTCCGCATCAGGCTGATGGCGCTGAGCCAGCACCAATGTAGAGGCCTTAGCATCAGGATCGACCGCCAACTGCGCCAAACGTGCTGCGCCCAATGCAGGCCCCACGTCGCCGCCGTGACAATAATCCAGCGTTTGTCCGCTGATATCTGCCAACATTTGCCGCCACATTGCGCTGCGTGCGCCACCGCCGATCAGCATAATACTCTCTGGCGTGACGCCACAGTCATGCACGGCATCCATGCCTTGCGCTAACGCGAACCCCACGCCTTCCAACACGGCACGCGCGAGTTCAGCCCGACCATGCTGGTGGGTGAAACCAAAGAAACAGCCTTTAGCTTCAGGATTGTTATGCGGCGTGCGCTCGCCAGAAAGATAAGGCAAAAACCACAGCGGTGACACATCCGTTTTGGCCTGTTCCGCTTCGTTTAATAATTGCGAAACGTCTTCACAACCGGTTAGCGCGGCGGCCCAATCGAGACATGACGCCGCACTCAAGATCACCGACATCAAATGCCAGCGCTGCGGCAATGCATGACAAAAGCTATGTACCGCCCGTTCGGGATTACTGAGATAGCCGTCGCTCACGACGAAATAGACGCCGGATGTGCCCAGCGACAACATGCCTTGCCCCGGCTCCGCCATGCCCACGCCTATCGCACCGGCGGCATTATCACCACCGCCCGCAGCCAGCGGCACCGCGTTCATCTTCCAGCGCGTCGCGAGTTCAGCATTCAGCGTACCGGTGATCGCATTTCCTTCAAAAAGGCGCGGCATCTGCTCACGCGTCAGATTACAGGCATGAAGCATTTCATCGCTCCAGTCGCGTTGCGCCACATCCAGCCACATCGTGCCCGACGCGTCGGAAAGGTCGGTGGCGAAATCGCCACTCAAACGCCAGCGCAGATAATCCTTTGGCAGCAGCACTTTAGAGACCTGGCGAAAAATATCTGGTTCATGCTGCTGTACCCAAAGTAGCTTTGGCGCGGTAAAGCCTGCCATCATCAGGTTACCGGTGATGTGACGTGAATTCGGCACTCTCTCTTCCAGCTCACGACACTGTTCAGCGCTGCGACCGTCATTCCATAAAATGGCCGGACGCAACACGCGAAACTCCTTATCCAGCAACGTTGCACCGTGCATTTGTCCACTCAGCCCTATCGCTTTAACGTCGCGCAGAGGGTGATCTTTGCTCAGCGCCTGCATTGCACTGTCTAGCGCTTGCCACCACGCTTCAGGATCTTGCTCGCTCCACAGCGGTTTAGGCCGGGATACGCTGAGTTTTTCCGTTTGACTGGCCAGCACGTTGCTGTGCGCGTCGACTAACACCACCTTGATACCCGACGTGCCGAGATCAATGCCAATGAACATGACCTGCTCCTATTGCGTGGAATGATGACGCGCTCAGTATCTACTGGAATGGCGTAGGCAGGTTGAAACGGTGTGAAGAAATTGATCAAGGTCGCATGCGCGAGCTTAAGCGATGTGATTAACCCCGCCGCAGTCTTGTCGGCAATCTGGCGAATGCTATCCCCAGCGGCCTTATCGTAAAGACAGATCGTCGTCTCCGGTGAGGTGGCTGGATTTTAAATCTGGTTGGGACCACCAGCGTTCCTGGGCAGGTTCGGCTGCTGTTAAGCAATGCACAGCGCCAACGCTTCCAACCCTCTCTTTTTATCTCTCTCCATAATGGAAAAATAATTTCATATTTTTTGGGGAGAAATCAATTCCCGTCTTAATTTCTGTTCTTTTTCGCTACAGGTTTTTGAGCTGAACGTCATGAAGCAGTCAAAGCTTGTTTCTTATCTTTATGATTTATCTAAATAAAAATTTTCATCAAGCATACTGGCTTAGTTTTCTGCAAAGTAAGCGTGTTACTTTCTCAGGGATTAATCATTTGTAATCACTGATAGTTTTCTCTTTTTTGGTTTTACCTGTTTATCGTACTGTTCCTAAAGGCAAAAATTGATAGTTTCCCATCTTTATTATCGCGAAATATTCCAACCTCGCTCACACTTTTGGAAAAATTAATCCAAATTGATCGATTTAGAAAATATATTTCATGTGTGCTTTCACTCTGAAGCCGCTAAACCCGAAGACAATAACGACTCCTCTTTCTGAACTGGATACGTTCAGGCAGTAGAGAACAGGAGCTTGAAAGATGGATACCCGGCAAAAACGCTACAACATGAAATACGTCATGCTCTGTTGTACGGTCGCTGCATTTGGCGGCCTGCTGATGGGATATGACTCGTCGATTATTTCCGGTGCAATCGAGCCGCTAAGTGAATATTTTCAGTTATCACCGGCTGAAACCGGCTGGGCCGTGTCAAATATTCTGCTCGGTAGCCTGGTGGGCTGCTTCATTGCGCCAAAACTCAGCGATAAATTTGGCCGAAAAAATCCCTCGCGATCACCGCGCTGCTGTTTACCGCCTCGGTGGTTGGCACCGCCATCGCGCACAACTTCGTTACCTTTGTCGCTTTCCGCATTCTCGGCGGCCTGGCGATTGGTCTGGCGTCGGTGATTTCTCCCATTTACCTTGCTGAGCTGTCACCTTCAAAGTTTCGTGGTCGCACTACCGCGTTATATGCCGTGTGCTGCGTCGGTGGGCAATCAGTGGTTTTGCTGACCAACTACTTCATCAATAAATCGATGCTGCCAGAAATGATGATTGATATCGGCTGGCGCTACATTCTGGCGACCGCATTAGTGCCCTGTGCGCTGTTTGTCTTCTTTATCGCTTTCATTCCTGAATCCCCTCGCTGGAACGTTCTGAAGGGAAAAGATAAAGAGGCGCTGGATACGCTAAGCAAAATCTCTAATCGCGATCACGCAGAAAGCGTTTTGCAGGAGATTAAAAGCTCGTTCTCCACAGAGGCCGCGAGTCAGCACAAAGCCCGCTTCCGCCTGAATAAAACCACCGTGCCGTTGTTGATTATCGGTATTGGATTAGCGGTGGGTAACCAGATCAGCGGCATTAATGTTATTCAATATTTCGGTCCTACCTTGTTGAAAAATGTCGCAAGCAGCACCGATTCCGCGCTGTTACAAACTTTCTGGCTCTCGGTTTGTCAGTTTGTGGGTGTGCTGATTGGCATGTCATTAATTGATAAAATGGGACGTCGCAAGCTTTTGCTGATGGGGGCCATCACTTCTGCCATCTTCCTGGCGTACACCTTTGTCGCGTTTTATTACCGTTTGCCTGGCTTGCTGGCTGTGGTGGGTTTATTCGCTTACATGGTGTTCTTTGGCATCACGTGGGGACAAGTTGTCTGGACGGTGCTGGGTGAACTTTTCCCAACTGAAATTCGCGCTATCTGCGTGGGCATTTCAATCTGCGCAATGTCGATGGCAAACTTCATCATCAGTACCACGTTCCCGATTATGAACAGTAACCCTTACCTGGTTGAAGTCTTCCATGGTGGCTTCCCGCTGCTGCTGTTCGCAATCTTCTCGGTGGGCATGTATTTCTTCACCTTCCGTTATTTACCTGAAACGGCGGGCGTGCCGCTGGAAAAATCCATGCGCGCGTGTTGGAGAAATTTAATGTTGAGGCTGAGGAAGGCGTTCTGGTGAATGAACCGGCTAATCAGTCGCGTTCATAAGATAAAAGGGCAGCGAAAGCTGCCCTTTCTCTGAAAAATGAATGGATTAACTGACTCGCTGCTCATACTGCTCAAGCACAGCTAGCGCCAATCCATTTGCCGGGTTAAGCCGGGTTTGCAGAAAATGCAGATCGGTATGTTGATAGGTAAAAGCCAATGCGCTGGACTCTGCCACGCCGCTGACTGCCTCGCAAAACCCGAGATGTGCACTCCATGGGCAATCAATCACGATGCTGGCCGGATTAAGCAGCAGCATGATTTGACTCAGCGCCTTACCCAGAAAACTTCCCGCCTGCATCATCACTTCATTCACAATTTTTGGGGCGCTTTCTCGATTTTGCCAGGTTAAGCCCGGCTGACGTTGAGCCAGCTGTTGTTTTATCGCCGGTTGGCTAATCAGAGCTTCCAGGCAACCTTGTCGGCCACAGCTGCAACGGGGACCGTTTGGCTGTACGGTTAAATGGCCCGCTTCTCCCGCCGTCCAGCTATTGCCGGTAAAGACCTCACCATCCTGCACTAACGCACCGCCAATACCTTCCGAAATGCGCAGATAGAAGTGGCTGCTTTCTGTCGTCAGCGCAAGTTGCTGCACAGAGAGCAGCGCTGCCGCTTTCACGTTATTCATGACGCGGATAGGCATACGGACATGTTTGCGCAGAGAGGTGAGCAGATCGACATCCTGCCAGCCGAGATGGGTAGAAAGGTGCATCCAGCCGCGTTGCGGATCGACAATGCCGGGGAAGCCCAGCCCGATGCCCAATAAGTCGGGGAATTTATCGCTGATCTCACGACAAACCATTGCCAGTTCAGCCAGCAGTTTGGTGGGATTACTGGTGTCAGTGCGTAGCGTTTCTTCAGCAAGTACCTGTGAAAAATAGTCACAGACGCGCCAGTGAATGGTATTACGCTCTACCATCACGCCAGCACTTTTTAACTTTTCCGGGCGCAGCGTGATTTCAATCTTTGGTCGTCCTGCGGTCGCCACGCTGACCGGGCCTAACTCCTCGATAAGATCCTGTTCCAACAGGTCATCAATGATCAACGAAACCGTGTTTTTACTGAGCGACAGGGTTTGGGCGAGATCCTGGCGTGACGTTACGCGCATCCTGCGCAGTTGCGTCATCACCCGCTTTTGGTTATTTAGCCGCAATAATGCTGGCCCTTTGCCACTGGCTTTCATGACGCATTCACTCAACAGAAGAGAAGAGTTTCAGTGTATCAGCGTCTGTGCATTCGTCACCCCACACTTTTATGCCCTGTTTCACACAACGCCCAATAACCGGCGGCGATCGCTGTGGCATTACACAATTAACGCTCTGGCGAAACGGAGCTTTCCTGTGGCCAGCGCGATTTTTCCGGCATGCCCTGATCGCTATTAAGTGCGTGGAGAAGTGCATCAACTTGTGGATCAACGGGTGAGCGCCGCATCCAGCCCATTACGGTGAACAGCACCAGTGAAGAGAGCACGGGCGCGGCAACCTGCGTGGCGGTACTAACATCGTTCAATACAAACTTCACGTAGAAAAAGGTCGTAACGCCAATGGCCCAACTCGTGAGCGCCGCCGCGCTGCCGCTGCGCCGAAACCACGGAAGCAAACCGAGCAGCATAGGGATAGAAATGGGGCCGACCAGGCCACCAAACCAGATAATCAGTAGCGATAAAACGCCGCCAAAGTGGCTGGCATTTATCGCGATAATCAACGTCAGAATAATGAACAGAAACGCGGTGAGACGCGCCACCAGCAAAGAGCTTTTACCGCGCTGGAAAAGGTTCGGCATCATGCCGGGCAGAATATCGCGAGTAACAACGGCGGTGATGGCATTGGCATCAGACGAGGTCATTGAGAGCGTATGTGTAAACATAGCGACCAACACCAGGCCGACTAAGCCATTGGGCAGCAATTCCATTGCCATCAGTGAATAAGCACGCGACGGATCGGCAAGATCAGGATAGAGCAGTGGAGCAGCCCACATCGGCCAGAACAGCACCAGCGGCCAGATCAGGAAAAGCGCGGATGAAAGCAGGGCGGCTTTACGCGCTTCGCGACCCCAGAAGCAGCAATAAACCGCTGCGCCAAATTCCAGGTGCCGCCGTTGTAGCTCAGCGTGTAAATAATGAAATAGGCAAAAATAAACCCCAGCGTGTAGGGTTCCTGCACGATTTGCGTGTGACCGACTGGCAAATGATCCCAGATGGACAATAAAGCATGAAAACCGCCCAAATGCAGGGCAACGGCGATGAGCATGACAATCGCCGCCACAAACTGCACGATGAACTGACCAAAATCGTTGCAGGCATCAGCCCACAATCCGCCCATTACGGTATAAAACAGGCTCAAAGCGCCAGAAAGACAAATTCCGATGATCGGATCAATACCGGTAAATACGTTGATGATGATTGCGATAGCTGCCCATTTGGCGCCGACATCAAAGGTTTTCAGCAGTACGCCGCTCCACGCCAGCACCATCTGCGTTGGCAAATTGTAGCGCGTGACGAGATATTCCATTGGCGATTCAATATTCATGTGGATGCGCAAACGCGCCCAACGTGGCGCAAACACCCGTGAGCCAATGAATACTGCGATGGAGATGGGCAAAGCCCACCAGAAATAGAGCGTGATGCCCATGTTATAGGCAACGGCGGCATAGGCGACAAAGACGGCGGCGCTGTAACCAGACATATGATGCGAGACGCCAGAAAGCCACCATGGCATTTTGCCGCCAGCGGTAAAAAAGTCGCGCGTGCTGCCCACTTTCCGCATCGCCCATAGCGTAATGAGTACGATCATCAGGGCATACAGCGCCATTACCGCATAATCAAGCACGTTCATCGCAGATTCCAGAAGGGCTGCCCAACGAACACAGCAGCGTCGTCGGCATTAAGGGATTTATCTCTGGTCAGGATAACAGCGTCCTGGCACGGTTATTGGAAATGGAAGGTGATGCTGTCTGCCCGCTGCACTTTAAAACGGCAGCGGCTGAAATAAAACTGCCCGACGAAGCGGGCAGTAAGATTTAATATTCGTCGCCGCGAACCCGGCTGCGATAGCTTTCCCAGTCGAAGCGCACCCAAAGGCTGTTGCCCAGGCGCATGCGATCCATCACCCTTTCTCCCAGCAAAGTATTCATACCTGCGTGGTCGAGATTGGACAACATACCGGTAGGACGTTTTGATGAGGATCGACGATCAACAATCTGATTAATAATCACTTTTTCGTAACGTGATTCGCTTTGCATTCCAATTTCATCGATCACCAGCAGATCGACGCTGCTGAGATCCTGAATCAGCCGCTCTTCGGTGATATCGCTGGTGCCGCTAAACGTGCCTTTCATGCTGGACATCAGATCGGCGACCGTAACGATTAACACACTTCTACCGCGTAAAATTAAATCGTTACCAATGGCTGCGGCTAAATGGTTTTTACCTGTGCCAGGACGGCCGGAAAAAACAAAGCTGGCGATACTGCCGTCAAACTCTGCGCAATATTGTCGCGCCAGTTCGAGCGCTTTGCGCTGGCCTTCATTCTCAACGCGATAGTTATCGAATGAGCAGTTCATATGCAGTTCGCGAATGCCGGAGCGGCCCATGATGCGCTGCATTTTCATCGCGCGGTTTTCGCGCACAATGGCTTCAGAACGCAAGCGGCCTTGCTCCTGATTCCATGCCAGCAGATCTTCACCGCTGGTGAATTTAGGTTGGGTGCCGGCAGGCATCATTTTTTTCAGACGGCTAAAGAGATCGGTCGGCGTTTTCATTACTCACCTCGGAAACCATCGGGAATAGTACGGTCGGGATTGGGCAACTGCGTAATGTCACGCTTAGGCTGCCCGCCGTTAGCGGCGCGATTCATCTGTATACTACGCGCCAGCTTTTGCTGCCACTGAACATGATGGAATAATCGGCCTTCTGCTTGCCAATAGGCGACAAATGCAGCCAGCTCCGAGGCGGTCACCGATTCGCTGAGTGCGACGCCCCAAATGGCGGCTTGGCGTGAAAAATCAGCGTCCGGTTGCCAGCCATCGTACATGGCAAACTTGCCGACCGGCGTATGAATCGCGGCGGGCGCATCGTTAAACAGGCTGTCATCCAGCGCCACGTCATTGGGTTGCTGTATGGCGGCTTCCAGCGCTAAGAGCTGCGCCAAACGCTCCGGCGTGATGGCGTACATCACCGGCGCATAATCTTCTAACACCGCCAGCGTGCCTTTGTCAGCCTGTTGAAGGGCGTTAAGTGGATCCTGACGGAAAGCATCCAGGCCAATAAGCGTTGACGTTAAGATTTTGACTGACATGAAGAGACCTGACGTTAGCAAACACGTTGCGCCGGAGAGATGACCTGTCCGACGCAGAAGTGCATATTGTACCTTTTTTAACGCGCAGAATCGCTCAAAAAGCGCTGAGGCGTTTAGGACGACGTGATGGGCGTCGCTTTGCTGCGATGAGAAGCCATGGGTTTTAAGACTGGCTCGCTAACTGCGGCTGTTACCGGGCGGGTTTGCCATAAATAACGTACCGACGCCAGCGTGCACAAACTGTATCCCAGCAATTCGGTGCCTTCTTCCGCCATATTTTTTACTACGCGGTTGTAGCCATCCATCATCATGTGTTCCCACAAATAATGCGTACCAAACAGGCGTGAAAACACCAGCACGACTAAAAAGCCGCTCGCCATTACCGGCCAACTGCGATTTTGCAGCAGATTCGCCAGACCTTGCAGAGTACGTTTCGGTGAGCGAATCGCAACGGCAAGGCAACCAGCCGTCACGGCCAGCGAAAACCATACCCAGCTCCCGTGATGAATAATGTCAAACAGGAAATCGAGTTCGCGAATCAGCATACAGCTGTAAAAGCCGCCGATCAGGGTTAAAGCGCCACGCTGCTCAGGGCGTTGGTACGCCGCAGCAAAGAACAGCACGGCCACAATGGCCAGTAACGCTTCCTGGGTGGTTTCCGTTAAGGAGGTTTCATGCAGCGCATCATTCATCCAGGCAACGTCGATATAGATCGGCGCCACCATCAAAATAAGGAAAAGTGCTGCAAATATAAAAACGGCCATTTCACGGCCAATAATTGTCAAATTTTCACGCATAGTGTTACCAGTATTATGATTAGCGCGCTCATTATATTTTATTCAGCACGCGCGCCTTCTCATTTTATGCCGCACCTTAAAAGCTGGCGCTTACACCCAGACTATAAATGAACTGTTCACCGGTATTCAGCGCATCGGTTTGAGAAAAAGAGGCGAAAGCCGCCAGATTATTATTAAGCGGCATATGCGCCCCGACGCTGACGTCTACCCAATTCTCCTGACGATTGTTGGGATCGTCTTCAGCACGGTAATTAAGATTCTCCTCCACGAGCTGATGACTGTAACTGAGCTGAGCCCAAGGCGTAATCCAGCCTAACTTTGAATCGACGCGCCAGCCGACACTCGCCACCTGATCGTGATTAGGCCGCTCACTGAAATCACATTGTGGGCAAGTGAGCGGGCGCTGATCAACAGCATATTGCGCCACCGGACCGGTCGTAAACGAGTGATTGATTGGCAAATCCCAGCCTGCACTAAAACGGGTGCCAAGCGGCGTTGCCCCAACACTGCCGGGTTCGCTACGCAATGCCATTGGGATCGATGCCGGCGCATTGAGTGCTGCATCCCATAATCCTTGCTGCTCGTCGGTAAACTCCAATGGAGTGCGAGAGATTTTTTCCGCCAAAATGGTGTTGTAGTCGGGAGGGATGACCGTAGAACTTTGATTGTCATGCAGGGCAAAGTCGCCACCCCATGCAAAGGCAGGTTGAATGATCGCTAAAAGCAACGCACTACAAAAAAGCCGCACTGGATAGTGCTGGCCTGTACACGGACTTTTCTGCAACATGAATTCTCCAGGCGAGGCTGAAGGAATGATCGGGCGCTTTGATTAAAGGATCGTTATTGCGCCTGTCGTTTAACTATTAACCGATTGTCCCTAAGATCAAGGGTCTCGATAAAATTTTCATACAACCAGGATTACTACGATGCAACGATGTGGCTGGGTAACACAGGATCCGCTCTATCTGGCGTACCACGATAAAGAGTGGGGAATCGCGCAAACTGACAAAAAAATGCTGTTTGAAATGTTGTGTCTGGAAGGGCAGCAAGCGGGATTGTCATGGATTACCGTGCTAAAAAAGCGCGAAAATTATCGGGAAGCTTTTGGTCAGTTTGATCCGCAAATCGTGGCCTTAATGAATGAGGATGATATCGAGCAACTGCTGCTAAACAGCGGCATCATTCGCCATCGCGGCAAGATTTCAGCCATTATTACCAACGCGCGTGCTTATCTGGCAATGGAAGCAAAGGGTGAAGATTTTGCCCGTTTCGTCTGGGAATTTGTTGATAATGCGCCAATTGTTCATCATCACGCCGATTACCGCTTAGCGCCTACCACGTCAGAGCAGGCTATTGCGCTCTCCAAAGCCTTAAAAGCGCGTGGTTTTAAATTCATCGGCCCGACAATCTGTTATTCATTTATGCAGGCTTGCGGGCTGATTAACGATCATCAAACGACCTGTTTCTGCCATCCCGATAACCTTTAGCGGCCATTGTTTACAAAATAAGACTTTCCCTCACGCCTTTACTCATCATTCCACGGCATAATCGATCCGTTTTAGAGGAGACATTTCTCCACTGTGAAGAGTGTAAAGGAACGAAAATGCAGAAAAATTTATTAGCGATTACCTTGTTACTGAGCGGCAGCCTGGCCCTGTCAGGCTGTACTACCAATCCTTATACCGGCGAATCTCAGGCGGGTAAATCGGGCATGGGTGCTGGCCTCGGTGCACTGGTTGGCGCGGGCGTAGGCGTGCTTTCATCATCGAAGAAAGATCGTGGTAAAGGCGCGTTGATTGGCGCTGCGGGTGGCGCAGCCTTGGGTGGCGGTGTCGGTTATTACATGGATGTACAGGAAGCCAAACTGCGCGACAAGATGCGCGGTACGGGCGTCAGCGTGACGCGTCAGGGTGATAACATCATGCTTAACATGCCAAACAATGTCACCTTTGATTCCAACAGCAGCAGCCTGAAAGCGGCGGGAACCAATACGCTGTCTGGCGTGGCAATGGTCCTGAAAGAGTATCCAAAAACAGCTGTTAACGTAGTGGGTTATACCGACAGTACCGGCACGCGTGCGCTGAATATGCGTTTATCGCAGCAGCGCGCTGAAAGCGTAGCCAGCACGTTGATTGGACAGGGCGTCGCGAATAATCGTTTACGTACTCAAGGTGCGGGACCTGACAATCCTATCGCCAGCAACAGCACGGAAGACGGAAAAGCCCAGAACCGTCGTGTAGAGATTACGTTGACGCCGCTTGGTTAATTGTGTCGCCCTCTTAACCGGGGGCACACCGTTAATGTTCACCTCATTTTCAGACAACTTTGAGTAAAAAGTGCGCAATAAGTTCCAGTTAGGTGCCGATACATAGAGCCAGGTTAAACTTTATGCTAGCGTGATCAAAATCCGAACTGTGAGTAACGCATCATGTCGCTTAAAGCCATTGCTTCCCTATTAGGTCTTTCAGTGACAACCGTAAGCCGTGCTTTGAATGGTTACGAGGATGTGGCGCAGGAAACGCGTCAGCGCGTGGAAGAGGAAGCTCGCCGACGCGGCTATCGCCCTAATGCGGCGGCTCGTCACCTGAAAACAGGCCGGGCTAATGCGGTGGGTTTAGTGTATCCGGTCAGCGCGCCGCCATTGAGTGATGGCTTCTTCAGCGAGATATTACTGACGCTGGATCAGTGCCTTTCCCGCCATGAAATTGACTTACTCCTGCTCGCCAATAAGCCAAAAGAAAGCCAACCTACCTTAACGCGTATGCTGCGAAGCCGTGCGGTAGACGCCATTATCGTGACTCACACCACGCCGCAAGATCCGCGCTTACTGCAACTGCAACAAAAGGGCTTTAACTTTTTAGCCATGGGGCGCAGCGATTTACCACAAACCTATGCCTGGTTTGATGTGGATAACTACGCCGGTTCGCAGCTGGCGGTAAATCATTGCCTGAAAAATAATCTGCAACAGATTGCCTGGCTTGGCGGCAACGAACCCTGCACGTTTGTGCGCGACAGGCGTCAGGGTTATTTGGATGCTCTGGGCCAGATTCCACCGTTTGCTATGGCTGCGGTTGCGCCTTCGCGGCGATGCGGCTATCAGCAAACCTGCGCCTGGCTGGCGCAAGGCAAGCTGCCACAGGCCATCATTACCGATTGCAGTCCACTTGCGGAAGGCGCGGCGATGGCGCTCCAGCAAGCGGGCCGTTTGCTGGGCGACAATGCCGTCACGTTGATTGCCTGGGATGGTCTGCCGCGTGATGCGATTCTCGATCAGCCGATTATTGCTATCCGGCAGGCCTCGAACAAGGAAATCGGTGAACGGGTCGCGGAGATGGTTTTATCCCTGCTTGATGGTGCGCCATTAAACCAGTTACAAACCCTCTGGCAGCCGTGGCTACAGTTGCAGGCCCACGCATAACGGTTTTTGCGACCGGCTTCGGCTGTGCTAGTCTCTGCCTGATTCTTACTTAGCAGGGTATTTCATGAAAACCAGGCCGCCTCGCGCCACTATCAGCGATGTTGCTCACGCGGCACGAACCGGAAAAACCAGCGTTTCTCGCTATCTGAACGGTGAACAACATCTCCTTTCTGTGGATCTCAAGGCCCGCATTGAGCAGGCTATTGCTGACCTGAGCTACAGCCCAAGTCAGATGGCGCGCGGCCTAAAACGTGGCCGAACCCGGCTAATTGGTTTGATCATCGCCGATATCACCAATCCCTACTCTGTGGACGTGATGTGCGGCATTGAAGCGGCCTGTCGTGAATGTGGCTTTACCTTGCTGATGTGTAACACCAATAACGAAGTGGATCTGGAGCAGCATTATTTGCAATTGCTCAGCAGTTATCAGGTGGAAGGCATTGTGGTCAACGCCGTTGGGATGCGTGAAGAAGTATTGAGTCGCCTGCAACAATCTTTGCTGCCGATGGTCCTGATTGACCGTAAAATTCCTGACTTTGCGTGTGATGTGGTTGGGCTGAATAATGCCGAAGCTGCTGAAACGGCGACGCGTCATTTGGTGGATAACGGTTATGACGCCTTGCTGTTTCTCAGCGAACCGCTAGGCAGCGTCAATACGCGTCGCGAGCGTTTGCAGGCATTTCGAAAAGTGCTCGCTGATTACCCGCATATACAGCATGAAAACGCTGAAGTGCCGCTGCATCAGCCCGCTGAAATGGATGCAGCCCTGAATGCTTTCTACCAGCGTCATGCGGGCAAGCGCAGTGCGGTGATGGCGGCTAACGGCGCGTTAACCCTGCAAGTCGCGCGTGCTCTGCAACGCATTAATCTGCGTTGGGGCGATGAGATTGGTCTACTCGGTTTTGATGAACTGGAATGGGCCGCTTTAGCGGGTGTCGGCATCACGACCTTGAAACAGCCGACCTGGCAGATTGGTTATGCAGCGCTGGAGCGCTTAATCGCCCGTATTCAAAGCAACGATCTGCCGATCGTTGAACAGGTTTTTCCCGGTGAACTGATTATCCGCGGTTCCAGCCAGCGTTTGCCCTAATTTTTAAGACTCTTTCCCGTCACGCCGTGCTCACTTCGTGAGCACGATCATAATTTCAAGTTTTGCTTCTTTGCTTTGGAACCGGTTCCATCTAACGTTTTTATATTCGTTACGGGAATGTCCCCGCAGGAGCAAAACATGAAAGCAGAAATCATCGTCGTTACCGCCGCCTATGGGCATCAGCAGATCGCCGCACTTGGTGGTCAGTTAGCCTTATTGCCGATCATTCAACAGGCTGGTGCAGACGGTGTTGAAATCCGCCGCGAACTGTTTGATGACGCCACGCTGGCTGACTTGCCTGCGCTGGCTAAAGCCATTGAGCAGCATCAGTTACGTACCAGCTATTCCGTACCCGATACGCTGTTTTGTGACGACGGCAGATTAAATCCTCAGCTGACGAACTACTTTGAAGAAGCGCAGCAGTTGAAGGCTCAGCGTTTGAAAATTGCATTGGGCAACTTCCAAACGCTGCCAACCGAGCAGCTGCGTACACTTCTTGCCAGCAGCGATATCCAGCTGGCGGTAGAAAACGATCAAACTGAACAGGGCAAGCTGGCGCCGTCTCAGCGTTTTTCGCTGCGGTCAGCGAAGCAGATTTACCCATTAGCATGACGTTCGATATGGCTAACTGGTGCTGGACACAAGAAAACGCCGAGCAAGCTGCCGCTGAGTTGGGTGCGTATGTCAGCTATATCCATGTTAAAGCGGCGGTCGCGCAAGGCGACAGCTTCCGCGCTATTGCGCTGGACGACGCGGATGAGAGCTGGCTTAACCTGTTGAAAAAGCTGCCAGAAAATGCACCGCGCGGTATTGAATTTCCGCTGGAAGGCGATGATTTGTTGGCCGTCACACGTCATTACGTGGCGCTACTGCGCAACGTTTAAGGAGTAAACATGACAACGCATCAAACCGGCATGCTTGACGTTGTGACCATCGGCGAAGCGATGGCAATGTTCGTTGCGCGTGAGACCGGCGATCTGGCCGCTGCTGAAACGTTTGTAAAACGCGCGGCTGGCGCAGAACTTAACGTGGCAATCGGTCTGGCGCGTCTCGGCTTGAAGGTCGGCTGGGTAAGCCGTGTCGGTGATGACACCTTTGGTCGCTTCATCTGCCAGCAACTTGATAAAGAAGGCATCGATCATCAGCAGGTAGCCTGTGATAAACGCTATCCGACCGGCTTTCAGCTTAAGTCAAAAGTGGACGATGGTTCTGACCCGCTGGTGGAGTATTTTCGTAAAGGCTCGGCAGCCAGTCACCTTTCGGTGGAAGATTTTAATCACGACTATTTTGGCTCTGCGCGCCATCTGCATCTGAGCGGCGTGGCGGCGGCGATTTCTGACAGTTCATTAGCGCTGTTGAAACACACGGCAAAAGAGATGCGTGCACGCGGCAAAACGATCTCTTTCGATCCCAACCTGCGTCCCGTTTTATGGCGCAGCGAAAATGAAATGCGTAAGCAGCTTAACCATTTAGCGGAATATGCCGATTGGGTGCTGCCAGGTGAAAATGAAGGGCTGATTTTAACCGGCCATCGTCAACCGGAAGCTATCGCTGACTTCTACCTCGATAAAGGGGTGAAAGCGGTGGTGATCAAAACCGGCTGTGACGGCGCATGGTTTAAAACTGCGGAGGGCGAAAAAGGGCAGGTAGAAGCCATTTTGGTCGACAACGTGGTGGATACCGTCGGCGCTGGAGATGGTTTTGCGGTTGGCGTCATTAGCGCGCTGCTGGAAGGTAAAACGCTACCGCAGGCGATTCGCCGCGGTAACAAAATTGGTTCTTTGGCGATTCAGGTGATTGGCGACAGCGAAGGTTTGCCGACGCGTCAGCAATTGGGCGAATACTAACCTGCATCTCAATCGCTTTGACAGAGGGTTTTTCTATGAAAAAGCAGACAATTGCGCCTAAACGCTGGTGGTTCATCATGCCCATCGTGTTTATCACCTACAGTCTGGCGTACCTGGATCGTGCGAATTTTAGCTTTGCCTCTGCGGCAGGCATTAACGACGACCTGGGCATTACCAAAGGCATGTCGTCGCTGCTTGGCGCGCTGTTCTTCCTCGGCTACTTCTTTTTCCAGATCCCCGGCGCCATTTACGCTGAACGCCGTAGCGTGAAAAAACTGATTTTTGGTGCCTGATTTTGTGGGGCGGCTGCGCCTCGCTGACCGGGGTAGTAAGCAACATTCCGATGCTGGCGGCCATTCGCTTTATTCTTGGCGTGGTGGAAGCCGCGGTTATGCCTGCAATGCTGATTTACATCAGCAACTGGTTTACCAAGTCAGAACGTTCGCGGGCAAACACCTTTTTGATTTTAGGTAATCCGGTCACGGTACTGTGGATGTCGGTGGTTTCCGGTTATTTGATTGAATCGTTCGGCTGGCGCGAGATGTTTATCTTTGAGGGAATTCCGGCGGTGATCTGGGCCGTTGCCTGGTGGTTCCTGGTGCAAGATAAGCCGGCGCAGGCGCGCTGGATGAGTGAAGCGGAAAAAGCGGCCTTACAGGCTGAATTACAGAAAGAGCAAGAGAATATCAAAGCGGTACGTAACTACGGTGAAGCCTTCCGTAACCGCAACGTGATTATCCTGTGTTTGCAATACTTCGCCTGGAGCATCGGCGTGTATGGCTTCGTGCTGTGGCTACCGTCGATTCTGCGTAACGGTACGCAAATGGGCATGGTTGAAGCGGGCTGGTTGTCGGCGGTACCGTATTTGGCAGCGACCATTGCGATGGTGGTAGTCTCCTGGGCTTCGGATAAGACACAAAACCGTAAGCTATTTGTTTGGCCGCTGTTGTTGATTGGTGCGCTGGCTTTCCTCGGTTCATATCTGGTGGGTTCAGATAATTTCTGGCTCTCTTATGCGCTGTTAGTGATTGCGGGTGCTGCGATGTATGCCCCTTACGGTCCGTTCTTCGCCATTATCCCTGAAATGCTGCCTCGCAACGTATCGGGTGGCGCGATGGCGCTGATCAACAGCATGGGCGCACTCGGTTCCTTCCTGGGATCCTGGGTTGTCGGCTATCTTAATGGAGCGACCGGTAGCCCGTCAGCCTCCTACATCTTTATGGGCGGTGCCTTGTTGGTTTCAGTCTGGTTGACGTTAATCGTCAAACCAGCACAAAACAAAACGCCGCCGCTACATGGTGCGAAACACGCCTGAAAGCGTAAGCGCTAAGCGTATTTTTCCGGGCGACCTGTGTGTCGCCCGTCACTCATTTACAGGGAGCAATTGATGAAACCATCTGTGATTCTGTACAAAAGCCTGCCCGACGATTTGCGCGCCCGCCTCGACGAACACTGCGCGGTGACTGAAATCAACGATTTGTCGCCAGAAAGCCAACAGCAATATGCAGATGCCTTGCAACAGGCAGAAGGTTTACTGGGATCTGGCGGCAAAGTGAATGGTGACTTACTGGCGAAAATGCCAAAACTGCGTGTCTGCTCCAGCGTTTCGGTGGGATATGACAACTTTGATGTCGATGCATTGAATCAGCGTCACGTGGTGCTGATGCACACGCCGACCGTACTGACCGAAACCGTTGCCGATACCATGATGGCGCTGGTATTAAGCAGCGCCCGCCGCGTCACCGAGCTGGATGCGTGGGTGAAGGCAGGTAAATGGCAGCAAAGCATTGGCCCGGATCTGTTTGGCATTGATGTACACCACAAAACACTGGGAATTCTCGGCATGGGCCGCATCGGCATGGCGCTGGCGCAGCGTGCGCACTTTGGTTTTGGTATGAAGGTGCTCTATAACGCTCGCCGCGAACATGAAGAAGCGCAAACACGCTTTGACGCCCAGCGCTGCGATCTGGAAACGCTGCTGAAAGAGAGTGATTTTGTCTGTATCAGCCTGCCGTTGACTGAGCAGACGCACCATATGATTGGCGCTGAACAGCTTAAATTAATGAAATCGAGCGCGGTACTGATTAATGCCGGACGTGGCCCGGTGGTGGATGAGAATGCGCTGATTACTGCGTTACAGAACGGGACGATCCACGCTGCTGGTCTGGATGTGTTTGAGCAAGAACCGGTCTCGCCAGATTCGCCGCTGTTGAAACTGCCTAACGTCGTGACGCTGCCGCACATTGGTTCAGCCACCCACGAAACCCGCTACGGCATGATGCAGGATGCGGTGGAAAATTTGATCGCTGCACTGAGCGGCAACGTTGAGAAAAACTGCGTAAACCCGCAGGCGCTGAAGTAATCCAAGCGCCTTCCCATTGCGCCCGCCACTGGCGGGCGTTATGGTGGATCCCCATTCGTTATTACAAATTTTTAACCGCTATGGCTTTTTCTCAATTCGGCGACAAATTTACACAAAATTCCGGTATCTCACGTTTGATGGAAGACATGGGCGCAGGCTTGCGCACGCCCGGCACCATCATGCTTGGCGGCGGTAATCCCGCGCAGATCCCGGCTATGAACGACTATTTTCAGCAACTGCTGCAACAGATGCATGATGAAGGCAAGCTGAGCGAAGCGCTCTGCAATTACGATGGCCCACGTGGTAAGGCTGTTTTGCTGGAAGCGCTGGCAAAACTGCTGCGCGAAAAGCTGGGCTGGCCCATCAGCGCAGAAAATATTGCGCTGACCAACGGCAGCCAAAGCGCTTTTTTCTATCTGTTTAATCTGTTCGCTGGACGTCGCGCCGATGGCAGCAAAAAGCGCGTGCTGTTCCCGCTGGCACCGGAATATCTCGGCTATGCTGATGCCGGGCTGGATGAAGGATTATTTGTCTCGGCGAAACCGAATATCGAACTGTTGCCAGCAGGCCAGTTTAAGTATCACGTCGATTTCGAACATCTCCCGATGAATGAGGATGTGGGACTGATTTGCGTCTCGCGTCCCACCAACCCAACCGGTAATGTTATTACCGACGAAGAGTTATTGAAGCTGGATGTACTGGCGCAGCAACACGATATTCCGCTGCTGATCGATAACGCTTATGGTGTGCCTTTTCCCGGCATTATCTTCAGCGATGCACGTCCGTTGTGGAATCCCAACATCATTCTCTGCATGAGTTTATCCAAGCTGGGTCTGCCGGGGGCGCGCTGCGGCATTATCATTGCCGACGAAAAAACCATCAGTGCAATTGGCAACATGAACGGCATTATTAGCCTGGCGCCGGGCGGCATCGGCCCGGCCATTGCCTGTGAAATGATTCGTCGTGGCGATCTGCTGCGCGTGTCAGAAGAGGTGATCAAGCCGTTTTATCAGGATAAAGTTTCACAGACGATCACCATTATTCGTCGCTATTTATCGGAAGATCGCTGCCTGATCCATAAACCCGAAGGCGCGATTTTCCTCTGGCTTTGGTTCCGCGATTTGCCGATCAGCACGGAAACGCTTTATCAACGACTCAAAGCGCGTGGCGTACTGATGGTGCCAGGCCATTTCTTCTTCCCCGGGCTTGAACATGAATGGCCGCACACGCACCAGTGTATGCGTATGAACTATGTCCCGGATGCCAGCAATATCGAGCGTGCGATACAGATTCTGGCGGAAGAAGTAGAAGACGCCTGGCGCGACTAAACCTGCTTTTCGATCAACGATTGTTGGCACCATTGTGCCAGCTGACGAATGGCTTGCTCGACTTCGGCGTTCCAGCCGAAGCCGGCATTCAGCCGAAAGCAGTGATCGTAGCGGTCATCGGTGGCGAAAATATGCCCCGGCGCAATGCCAATGCCCGCATTGCGCGCTTTTAAAAACAGTGCTCGCACATTTAAGGCGTTAACCGGCATCTCTACCCACAAGACATAACCGCCTTCTGGCTCAGAAACGCGCGTGCCAACCGGAAACTCGCGTAGCACCGACTGACGCATTTTGCTGATTTGTGATGAAAGCTCACGTCGCAGCTTGCGCAGGTGCGCATCGTAGCCGCCGCTGCGCAGCAGTTCTGCAACCGCCGCCTGGGACAGCACTGACGTGCCCATGGTGGAGGTATATTTCAGCGAGGCAATTTTGCGCATGAAATTCACGCTGTGAACCCAGCCGATGCGGATCCCCGGCGCCACGGTTTTCGAGAAGCCGCTGCACAAAATGACATTCGGGCTAAAGGCCCGCATGGGAAAGGGCCGGCGTTCACCAAACGCGGTATCACCAAAAATATCATCCTCAATGATCACCACATCATTTTCGTCGGCCTGGCGCGCAATGTACGCTTTCTGTTCGTTGGGAATGCTTTTTCCCAATGGGTTGTTGATGTTGCAGAGCGTAAGAAACGCTTTCACTGCTTTACGGCGAAACAGACCCGTTAACTTTTCTACGTTAACGTAGCCTTCTGGCCCGGCTTCGACTTCAATGACTCGCAGATCAAGATTACGCAGCATCTGCAATAAGACGAAATAGCAGGGCGATTCCACCGCCACGATATCGCCGGGTTTGACGGTTGCACGCAGCGACAGTGAAATCGCTTCGATGCAGCCGTTGGTGATCAGAATATCATCCGTGTTGATGTTGCAGCCGTAATCGACCGCCCGACGGGCGATCTCGGTTTTCAGCGGCGCGTAGCCAGTGCCTTTTACCGTGTTACCCAAAAGCGCCGGTTTGCTGTAACCCATCTGGCGCATCAGCAAGCCGATTTTCTTCACGGGATAGAGCGCGCTGTCACCGTTCGCCAAATCAAGGCGTACGCGGCAATCTGAGCCGACCATCGCCAAATGCAGCTCAGTTTGCTCATCCAGCGGGGCGACTTCACGCGGCTGCTCACCCAGCGTTACCCGTGAATGCTTCTCCAGCAGACGGGGTGCAACAAAAAGCCCGACTTCGGGCGTGCTACCGCGTAATGCTCATCCTCCAGCGTGCGTAATGTTTTCAACGCCGTCGTCAGGCTGACATTATATTGCGTGGCCAGCGTGCGTACCGACGGTAAGCGGCTGTCTGGCAGCAGCGTGCCCGCATGAATAGCCTGCTTGATCTGTTCTGCTATCTGGCGGTAACGACTGCTTTGACTCTCCTGCTCCCCGATAACATCCGCCATCTGTTCCACCCCATATCGTGCTGATCTGTGCATATTCAACAGAGTACATTCAAAGTACTTTAGGCTGCATCTCTTAATTATTCATGATGCAAGACGGGTATTTCTCCGAGGCTGGCTTGCGTCTAACGCTCTCAATGACCGAGACATTTATTAGCTAACCACGCCGTGGCGTTTTCTAGTGGAATCAATTCTTTCCACGTCGTTCATGCGATTTTATTAGCCAAAGGAAAAAGTGAAAAATGAATAATTTGTCCACCATGATGAGGGAAATTGAAGCCTTTCTTTCGCCCGCAATCATCGACTCTGCTAATCGTTGCTCAACACGTTTACTTGCGGCTTTGCCGGACACACAACAGCTTGATAATAACCGCGTGCTGCTCGCCTACGGCGGCGGCAAAGACAGTAGCTATATGGTCGCCTACGTTCGATACATTCAAGGTCTTATCTGGCAGCAGCAGGGCAACACCTTTCGCCTGCGCATTAGCACCAACCGCCATGCGGCGATGAGCGACAGCGTGATGGAAAATATCGATCGCGTTTATCAATCACTGGCTATTCCGGGTGATGAATTCACCGAATGTCTGGTGGTCGATGGCTTACAGATTCGTCCGTTCGAGCGGCATTTGCCGATGCCGGACAGCGTCCGCCAGCAAAATCGCAACGATGTGCTGATGAATGGCCACCGCTTTCGCGCAGATGCGCGTTCCACTTTTGCAATGCCTGCAACCTCAGCATGGTCAACTCCTTTGGGCTGGCAGCCGATTACAACGGCGGCGTTGATGTGATCATCACCGGCGATTCGCCACAGGAACAAACATCCTACGTTGCCTGGGCGCGCCACCTTTCTCGCCTGTTTGATGCGCCCGTTGCGGATAAAAGTCGCGGCTTTAGTGGCTTTCTGCAAACGCTGGATGGCGTAGCCGACCGCTATTTTTCTGATATTTATGGTGCCGATCAGGTCACGCCCGCCCACCGTATTACGCATCAGTTAGCGCGCGATCCGCTGTTTTTCAACATCTATGAAGATACCGCTTATGAAGCGGGTGCGCATTGGGCACTGCTTAATGACTTTATGCGCTTTCGTTTTGACGATCTGATGTTCAGCTTCTCTGAATCGGACTGCGGCAACCCAACCTTAATGGCGCATATTCGCGGCCTGCGAGCCGAAACGCTGTTGCAAAGAAACTATGCCGAAGGCATTCGGGAATATGTGCGCTTTGCGCTTGGCTTGATGGTGCAAAAGATTTTCCACCGCAGCTCATCGATGAGATGGCGGCGCGTTATCAGGATGATGCAGCCATTGAGCGCCAGCGCCAGCGTGCAGCCCTGTTCGCTGAACAGGCGTTCGATTTAGATGAAACACAGCTGATTTGCATGATTTATTCCCCGTTCATTGAGGAAGGAAAACAGCTCAACAGCTGGCTGACACAGCAAAATATTGCGCTGGATGAAACGGCGATTCGCGATTTTCTTAGCCAGCGCAATGACGATATGACGCTGGCTCACTCGTTATCCCAGCTTTCCGGTATGACGATGGCGCAAATGCGTCATTGTTGGCAGAGCAAACAGGTCAGTTCGTTGCTGGACGGCAAAAGTGCCGATCCGCTGTCGCGCGTGCTGCGTTTTGATCCGCATAAAGCGGTGATACAGGTCAATAACGGCGTGCTTCAGGACACCGTGACCGAAGTGATCTCCGGGCGCTAATCCCGGTAAGGCAGAGCGATGAGAAAGATTTTCCTGCAGATTGGTGCCACCCGCGACGGACAAAATCCTTATTGCGACGTCGCGAAGCGCGAAGGTTATTTTACCGTGCTGGCAGAGATGGGCGATTTTGTTGATTACCAGTCGCTTAGCTTGTCACTGCCGTTCGATCTGATTTTACGTCTCGATCGGCCCGAAAACCCGTGGGATGTGATGCAGGCTTATATGCGCGCCGGGATGTTGGAACACCCGCACGTGGTGCTGGCCGGGTTTGAAGCCTACAACACCAGCGCCGGTCGGGTGCGCGAAATGCTGGCTGGTCCCGATGCGCCCGCAGCCTTTATTCCGTTGGATAAATATGCGCAGCGCATGGCGTTAAAAAAGCCTGGTCACGCTTTCCACAGCCGGAATTCCGTTTCTTCGCTTCGCCACTCAGCATTCTTGATGCGCAGGATGCGCTGCTTTACCCCTGTGTGATCAAGCCTGTAGATGGTGGCGGGGGTTTAGGCATTTGGTTAATCGAAGAGGAGAGCCAACTCGCGGCGGTGGTAAACAAACTGGTGGAAACCATGAATTACGGCGGTCGCGGCTTTACCGGTTTTATTGTCGAAAGCTGGCTGCCGGGCGATGAATATTCACTGCAAGGTGTGGTGCATGAAGGTCATCCGCAAGCGCTGACCTGCTGCCAAAAGGTGATTGAGCAGCATCGTGATGCTGAAGGTTGCGTCAGTTTCTACGAGTCGGGCCATGTTGCCGCATCCGCCGAACACTTACCGTCTTCGTTTTCCAGCCTGATGAAATTCTGCTGTGAAACCTTTGATTACCGGCAAGGCGCATTTCATATCGATTTCATCGTAGTGGATGGCGTGCCACATTTTTGGAAATGGGCTTTCGCCTTTCCGGCATGGGTGTGGTGAATTTGGTGCAGGAAGTCACAGGCATTAACTGGGCCGAGATCGCTTTTCAAATTGAAGCCGGTAAACCGATGCCTGCGCTGGAATTTGCACCACCTCATGCCGTAGGGCAGCTGCGCTTGCGGCAAAGTAAACAGCTGCAGACAGCAGAAACCTGGATCGCGCAGCATCAACAGGGCGTATTGATGCCGCCACTTAATCTGCCCGCGTTGCAGGTCTCGCAGCGATCGTCGCTGTATGCCGATTTAACCCGACACGCCGGTATTCTCGCCACCTTCCGCCTGACAACCGGCGGGCGTGACGACATTTTGGCGATATTTAATCAGATCATTACTTCGCAAACAGCCAGCATAGGGAGAAATTTATTATGTGCAGGATGATTCTGGCGCACGGCCAGTTTGACCCCGCGACTGTACTGGAAGCTGCGCGTGCTATGAGTTGTGGCGAAAGCGCCGAACACGACGGGCCGATAAAAGCACATCCCAACGGGTGGGGCTGTTTGTGGCTGGAAGAGGGGCAGATTCGTACTTTGCACGGCACCGATACCTTTGCCGAAGCGCTGCCGGGTATTGATATTGATCGACTACGCGGGCGTTTTTTAGCGGTACATGTACGGCATGCAACGTTGACCAAAAATCACGGACTGGAATTTTCACATCCGCTGTGGCGCAACAGTGCTGGCAACCATTGGTACATGATGCACAACGGGTTTTTGCCCACGGTTTACCGCCATCTTGGCTTAACGGAGTCGCGTTTTGACTCGGCAGAATATTTGCAATATTTGGTTGATAAGGTCACACCAGCCGATTTCAACCGCGATTACCTGCGCAGCAAAATGGCACAAGTCGCGCCGGGCGGCAGCGCAGGCAATGCCTTTGTCGTCACCCGGGAAAAAGCCTGGGCGTGGCAATGGTATCCAGAAGACACACCCTATCCTGACTATTTTACGATGCATTACCGTCAACAGGACGGCTGCACATTTATCTCTTCAGAACCTGTTTCAACACTGGGCAGTGCCGACACCTGGCGGCGCATGAGCAATCATGAACTTCATGAGATTCCTTTGTGGGAGTAAACAACATGGCCATTTTTAATCAGATCCGCGTCATCAATCCCAACATGTTCGTTGAAACGACCTGGCTGGATGACATCGTTACTGCGCGTGTGCCTTTGCTGGTGCTGCGTAATTTCATCACGCCAGAAGTGCGCGAAGCGGTGGTCGATGATTTGCAATCGTGTCGCGAAAAGATCCGCGTCTCCCACTACCCCAACGGGGCACTCACGACGCTGGGACCGTATCTGGCAAAACATACTGCTGCGCCGGATAACTACTTTACCGAGCTGCGCGATATTCAGCCGTCGCTGCCGCCGTCACTGAGTTGCTTGCGCGCGCAGATTTACAACTGGGTGCAACATACGCTCAAGCTCGACAGTTTGCAGATTGCGCATGAACCAGGAAAGGGTGATTACGCGGGTTCCATCGTGCGCTTTCATGCCAATGGTGTCGCGAATCCGCTGCATAACGACAACATCGTACGCGATGCCGCAGAGACTGATCTGGTGGTGACTCAGATTCTGCATCAGCTGAGTTGTGTGGTGTGCCTTCAGGAATCGAATGCCGGCGGGACGCTGCGTATCTACAACAAGAAGTGGTCACCGGAAGATGAGCGTTTCAAAACCGCTGGAGAGCTGGGCTATCAAAGTGGCGTGACGGACAGCAGCGAAACCTGTGAATTTTCGCCGCGCAGTGGAGATATCTACCTGTTTAATCCGGCGTTTTACCATGAAATCGATCGCGTCGAAGGCGATACCCGCATCACCATGGGTTTCTTCTTTGGTCTGACTGACAAAAAAATGAAGCATGCCATTGCCTGGAGTTAATTCAGGGGCTCGTCAATGAGGAAAACGGAATGACAGTATTTGAAAAAATCACAGCATTACTGGATGAGCATCAGGCGGATTACCGTGTGGTAGAGCATGACGCGATCGGTCAGACCGATGTCATCAGCGAGATTCGTGGTAACGCGTTGAACCAGGCAGCAAAAGCGATGGTATTGGAAGTCACCATGCCGGAAGGCGCGGATTCGCGCTACCTGTTAGCGATTGTGCCGGGCGACTGCAAGATCAACTTTAAAAGCGCGGCGCGGGCGATTGGCGGCAAGAAGTCGAGCTTCGCTACGCCAGAGATGGCGCAGGCGCTGACCCAGTGCGTAATGGGGGCGGTGCCGCCGTTTAGTTTTGATGACCGATTGGCGCTGCGCGTGGACGCGCGGCTACAGGAGGTGGGCACGTTGTGGTTTAACGCCGGTGCACTGGAAAAATCGATCGCGTTGGCGGTAGCAGACTATTTTCATATTGTGGGTGACTGCTGTGCAGAGATTGCCACGCCGATGGCGATCACCGCCTGACGGCAGCAGAAGGAGGACGTGATGTCCGTAAAAGATATGCTGTTAGCACTTTGCGTGGTGGTGGCGTGGGGCGTGAACTTTGTGGTGATTAAACTGGGGCTGCAGGGAATGCCGCCTTTCTTACTGGCAGGGTTACGTTTTGCCTTGGTCGCATTTCCAGCGATTTTCTTTGTGCGTCGTCCGGCGATCCCGCTGCGCTGGCTGGTGGTGTATGGCATCACCATCAGTTTTGGTCAATTTGCGTTTTTGTTTTTGGCGATCAAGTTGGGCATGCCGGCTGGCCTGGCGTCGCTGGTCTTGCAGGCGCAAGCCTTCTTCACCATTCTGCTCGGCGCATTGCTGTTAGCCGAGAAACTGCGCTGGAATCACATCGCCGGGATTATCATCGCCACGCTGGGCATGTTTATGTTGGCGACTGCAGGTATGAAGGGGCAAGCCACCGCAGGCATTACGTTAACCACCATGATGCTGACGCTGGCCGCCGCGCTGTCGTGGGGTTTGGGGAACATTACCAACAAAATCATTATGCGTAACCGCAAGGTGCCGATCATGTCACTGGTGATCTGGAGCGCGCTGGTGCCGATCGGACCGTTTTTTGTCTGCGCGTTTCTGTTTGAAGGCAAAGAGGCAATTGTTTTCAGTCTGCTGCATATCACCTTGCAAACTGTGCTGGCGCTGATTTATCTGGCTTTCGTCGCCACCATTGTCGGTTATGCGATTTGGGGCAATTTGCTCAGCCGTTATGAAACCTGGCGTGTCGCACCCCTTTCGCTGTTGGTGCCGGTGGTGGGTATATTGAGCGCGGCGCTGTTTCTCAATGAAACCCTCTCTGCACAGCAAATGCTGGGCGCTTCGGTGATCATCGTTGGGCTGCTGGTAAATGTGTTTGGCGGTATGGTGACGCAACGATTTCTGATGCGTACACAGCCTTAAGCAATAAAAAAACGCCGCATCGCTGCGGCGTTTATCTCATCGACTTTCTGTACCTGCGTAACGTCGCGTAAACGTGCGGCAGGGATTATTATTTCAGAATTTCAATGCGGCGTGGTTTCGCCTCTTCTGGAACGATGCGCTCCAAATCAATGCTTAACAGACCATTTTCAAGCCGTGCATCGCGCACGACGATGTGGTCAGCCAGTTGAAATTTACGTTCAAAATTACGCTCGGCGATGCCTTGGTAGAGATATTTACGCTCGACCTGCTCTTCAGGATGCGCACCGCGCACAATCAGCATATTGTCTTGTGAAGTAATATCCAGTTCGCTTTGTGCAAAGCCCGCGACCGCAATAGTGATGCGATAGTGATTTTCATCCACCAGTTCAACGTTGTACGGAGGATAACCGCCGTTGCTCTGGTTTTGGTTTGATTCGAGCAAGTTAAACAGGCGATCAAAACCGATAGAGGTGCGATAAAGTGGAGAGAGATCAAAATTCCGCATAATAAGACTCCTGAAATTCAGCAAGTTTTGGCAACCTTCCACTATTGGACAGGTTGTTCGGTCTTCGGCGTCCCTTTCGGCGACACCCTGCATGACCGTGATATAAAAATGGGTGCCAGCCAGCGACTTTCAAGGCCCCAAAAGCAATTTTTTCGCCAATCTGGTGAAATGACATACACTCAGGAATACCTTTGTCTGACCAAGGCGGACTTCACCGTAGAGTGATGACGTAGTCAGGCGAGCCAACTCAGTCAGGCGAATATCACGACTGAAGGGATGATGGAAATGAAAATAATGAAAACCTTACCGCTGGCAGGCATTGTCTGCTGCGCTATGGCGACAACAGGCTGTTCCAGCGTGATGTCACACACTGGCGCAAGCCAGGGTTATTATCCCGGCACGCGCGCCAGCGCTGATATGTTAGTGGATGACAACACCAGCTGGGCTTTGAAGCCGCTGGCATTGGTTGACCTGCCGTTCTCAGCAGTGATGGATACGCTACTGCTGCCATGGGATTATTATCGCAGCGACCACGATCAATCCCTCGACTCCCCACGTGCTCGCGTTTTGCGGAGCGAAAAGCTGGCACATACGCAAGAGAATCTGGCTCAGGCACAGCCGATGCCAACTATTCAGCCGCAACCTTAAACAGCTGACGCCAACCATTCACTTCACGCATATAAGCGATCTGTTTTCCGTCAGGTGACCACACAACGGCGTCGCCGGACGGCGCTTCATCGCTTTGAACGGTTAACCGCTGGCAATCACCGCTCGACACGTCGCAGCGCATCACACTGTTATCACACACAAATGCAATCGCCTTGCCCTCGGGATGCCAGCTGAACGCTGACTGAATGCTGCTCGCCAATTGGGTGATCTGCCGTGGCTCGCCACCGTTAGGCGAAACGCTCCATAACTGGATTACGCCTTGTCGATCTGCCTTTAAAAACGCGATGGCGCTGCCATCGGATGATGCACGCAACCAATGGCGTGGCTGCTGCGCCAAACCGCTAAAGGTGACGCGGCGCTGCGTGACGCCAGCGGGCGGTGCAGGCAAACAATCATTGCGGCCTTCCAGCGGTGTATCGCCAGCGCGGGCGTAATCCTCAAGCGCATCGGGTAGATCAACCACAAAAATGTCCGGCTGTTTATCCCCTTGCGGCGAGAGCGTGTCGCCAATAAAGGCGATCGCCCACCGTTGTTGGCGGCCATCCGGCTTTATATAGCCTTGATTGCCAATCCAGCACTCTTCGTAGGCACGATTAATGTCATCGCTGCCCGGTTTGGGCTGCGCCGTGGTGGCGCTCACCAATACACAGAAATGGCTGCCATCATATTCACGTGGATGATGTTTAGGTGGCGTGACCGCATGCAATGGCACAGCAATGCCGACATTGCGCAGATCCTGGCGCGTATCCCATTCATGCATCACATGGTCGTTATAGGTAAAGCTAAGGCGCGAGCCATCTGGGCTGAAAACGTGAACGTGAGAGCCGCCACGCAGCGCGCCGGCCGTAAACGGCGGCGTAATATCGCAGGCATCAAGATTCTGCGCTTCACCGTTTTGCACAATGACGCCGCGGCGATGGTGAAAATCGTAATGCCAGCTTTCGTCAGGATGTTCCGGGCCGTGAATGCAGACGTAGCGGGGTGGCAAATCTGGACTGACGGTGACGACGCCAACATGCGCCCCCTCTTTTGCCTGATACACCACCTCGACATCGCCACTTTCTACATTGACACGCTCAAGGGTTTCACCGGTAAATGACGCGCCTGAAGGGCGTACATCAAAGGCCAGCCATTGGCTGTCTGCGGTCCAGACGTTGATATTAGTGAGTTGGTGATGACGTGAAGCAAAGGTAAGTTGTTTTTCGCGCATGAGGGCAACCTGATCAGAGAGTTGCCCACACGCTACGCCAAATGCGTTAAAGATGCAGCTTCGAATTTACCTCTTTGGCAGGGGCTTCGCGTCCTTCAATGGCCTTTTTCTCCCCATCACCAAACCCAATATGCCGCCTAAAATCAGCGCGGCTGCCACAATTAACAAGCCATCGTTGTAGCTGTTGGTTGCGTCTTTTATACGTCCCATAATCGGGGAAAGCCCAAGCCAGCAATGTTCGCGACTGCGTTGATTAAGGCGATAGAGGCAGCACCGGCTACGCCAGAAATGGTTTCGGTAGTGACCGCCCAAAATACTGGCGTGATTGCCCAGTTCAGTCCCACCATCAACACCAGCAACAGGTAAGCTATCCATTGTTGCGAAACCGCCATCGCGGCCAACAGCAGCAAGCCGGAAGCCATCAGCGGCAGCCCCAAATGGCGTGCGCGTTCGCCGGTACGATCAGAATGTCGGCCATTGAAATACATAAAAATACAGGCAAACAGAAACGGCACCGCCGACAGTAAACTCACCATTAGATTGCTGCGATCTTCCGCTACGCCTTTAACAATCAGCGGCAGGAACAGCGTGACGCCGATGGTGCCAAATGCCTGCAGCAACCACAGCAAACTCAGCGCCCAGACACGACCGCTTTTTAATGCCACGCGCCAGTTGTGATGATGAATAGCGGAGTGCTGTTCGTCGCGGGCGATAGTTTGTGCCAGCCAGTTTCGCTGTTCAGCAGTAAGCCAGCGCGCTTTAGCCGGAGAATCGTCGAGATAAAACCAGGTCACAATGCCGAGGAAGAAGGCGGGGATCCCTTCCAACAGGAACAACCAGCGCCAACCCTCGACGCCCAGCATTCCGTGCATATTCAGCAAACTACCGGAAAGCGGCAGACCAATCACCGAGGCCAGCGCGGCGCCAATGTAAAACATCGACATGGCGCGAGCGCGGTCGCTGCGCGGATACCAGCAGGAGAGGTAATAAATGATGCCGGGCGTAAAACCCGCTTCCGCCGCACCGAGCAGAAAGCGCATCACATAGAGCTGGGTTGGCGTCTGCACCAGGCTCATACCCGCAGCAATAATGCCCCAGCTCACCATGATGCGCGCAATCCAGCGGCGGGCGCCAACGCGCGTCAGCAACACGTTGCTTGGCACTTCAAAGATGATGTAAGTGACGTAAAAATCCCGGCGGCAATGCCGTACATTTCGGCTGTCATCGCCAGGTCGGCGTTCATCTGTAGCGCAGCGACTGAGATGTTGGCGCGGTCAATGTAGGCGATCAGATAGAGCAACATGATGAACGGCATGATGCGTAAATTCATTTTTTGACGGTGCTGAGGTGCAGATGTTGTGTCATCGGAATGTCCTCACGTAGGGTGCAGCTGGCCTGGATTCCACGCTAGCGCGGAACCACAGAGATTTTTTAGTTATGCAGAGGGTTGAATTAACGCTTTACCATTCGGCGACAGAGCCGTCGACGTGGCGCCATAAAGGGTTGCGCCAGTCTGGCGCGTTGCGGCTGCGTTCGATCACCAAGGCTTCATCGATTTCTACGCCTAAGCCAGGTTTTAACAAGGGAGAAAACATGCCGTCATTCATGGCAAAATCCGCTTTGTTCACCACGTAATCCAGCAATTCTGCGCCCTGATTGTAGTGAATGCCCATGCTCTGTTCCTGGAACACGGCGTTATGTGAAACGAAATCAACTTGCAAACAGGCGGCGAGCGCCAGCGGGCCCAGCGGGCAATGCGGCGCGAGGCCAACATCATAGGCTTCGGCCATGGCGGCAATTTTCACACATTCGGTGATGCCGCCCGCGTGCGACAGATCAGGTTGCAGAATCGCTAAACCACCCGCTTCAAGCACGCGTTTGAATTCGAAACGCGAATACATGCGTTCACCTGCCGCGATCGGGATATGGGTTTGCGCGGCCAGGCGAGGATAATATTCTGCTTGCTCTGCCAGCACCGGCTCTTCAATGAACAGCGGGCGATAAGGTTCCAGTTCGTGGATCAGCAGCTTCGCCATGGGCGCGCTTACGCGACCATGAAAATCCAGGCCGAATTCAATTTGATTGCCAAAGGCTTCACGGATCTGGGCGACGGTATTGACCGCAGCATCTACCTTGCGGCTGCTGTCGATCAGACTCATCTCTTCACAGCCGTTGAGCTTGAACGTATCAATACCGATGGTGCGCAATTTTTCGATACCGGCAATCACGTCAGCGGGACGATCGCCGCCAACCCAGCTGTAGGCTTTGATTTTGTCGCGCACCAACCCGCCAAGCAGTTGCCAAACAGGCACACCCAAGGTTTTGCCTTTGATATCCCACAATGCTTGATCGATACCTGCTATGGCGCTCATCAAAATTGGCCCGCCGCGATAGAAACCGCTGCGATACATGACTTGCCACACGTCGTTGATACGCGCTGGGTCTTGACCGATTAACGCTTCACCCAGTTCATGGACTGCGGCCTCTACGCTGCGGGCTCGTCCTTCGATCACGGGTTCGCCCCAGCCCGATACGCCTTCATCCGTTTCAATTTTCAAAAACATCCAGCGCGGCGGTAAGCGGTAGGTCGTGAGCCTGGTAATTTTCATCGCGTTGCCTCCTCATAAGCCTGCACAAAGGCTTGCGCCTTCTCAATAGTCTGCGCCACCGATTGACCGGCACGATAGAGATCGCTGCCTAAACCGGCACCAATGCAGCCGACTGCCAGATATTCCGCCAGGTTCTGTGGCGTAACGCCGCCAACTGCAAATACCGGGATTTCAGGCGGCAGCACCGCTTTGATCGCTTTGATATAGGCCGCGCCAAAGGCTGAAGCGGGGAAAATTTTCAGCGCCTGCGCCCCTGCATTTACGGCGGTGAATGCTTCTGTCGCCGTGGCGCACCCGGCGGCAACCCACATGTTGTGTTTGACCGCCTGCTGAATGACTGCCGCATCGGTATTCGGCGTAACGATCAGGCGACAGCCGCTTGATGCCAGCTCATCAACCTGTGCGGTTTTCAACACGGTTCCTGCCCCAATCACTGCACGATCGCCGAACTGATGCACCATTTGTGGAAGGGTTTGCTGCCAGTTTGGTGAGTTAAGTGGGACTTCTATCGCATCAAAACCCGCATCAATCAGTGCGCGAATATGTGCTTCCGCTTCTTCCGGCTTAATGCCGCGCAAAATGGCAATCAGCGGTAATTTAATCGGTAAGTTCATCAACAATTCTCCGTATTCCTTGCTGGAAGGCACGATCGCCTTCCAGCCATTGCGTCGGGATATCGATCAGGGTGAAAGCATGCTGATAACGCTGCGCCAGCTGCATATTAGTCACCAGCGTTACCGGCGCGGCTAGCGCGAGCTGGCGCTGCTGGCTGGCAACCTCATGACCAATCAGCAGACCAGAAAGGAAATCGCTAACCGATTCGCGTGGTAGCGTACCCAACAGATGTTGTGCCCGGACCTCGAACAATCGCGACAAAATTGAGGCATCGTTAACACCGATTTCCAGCCCACGGTGAAAAGCCTGCGTATCATCGTGCTGTTCGGGTAAACCGTTGCCGATAAGCGATTGTTTAAGCAGTAAATGATGCAGTTCACCGGTCATGACGGTGCGGAAATCAACGATGCAGTCGCCTTCGGCAATCACCCATTTACTGTGTGTTCCTGGCATGACCGTAACGGCAGCAGGCGCCAATGCCTGGGCACCCAGCAGTTGCGTCTCTTCACCGCGCATCACGTTATGGTTATCGGCGTGGTTAATGCTCAATCCCGGCACAATCCAGCGGTTTTCGCCGACGTGAGTTAATTGTGCGGCAATGGATTCGAGTGGTAGCGGACAAGGAAGATAAGGCGCAGGTAGCCAGCCAACATTGCTGCCGACCATGCCTGCCATCACCACGGGTAATTCACTGACTGGCCAGCCGTGCACGATTTCGTCAAATACCTGTTGGTGGCTGCGACCGTTTAACCGCGTTACGCCTGCTTCTGAGCGTCGCGTCTCCTGGCATTCGCCATCCAGGTAAAACCAGGCGCGTAAATTGGTTGAACCCCAATCGATAGCGATATAGCGGCTCATGAGATTGCCTTTAAGCGCTGGGTTGAGCTGGCAATCATGGTGCGAGCTGCCGCTTCTGCTGCATCGGCATCCTGATGACGAATGGCCTCAAACAGCGTCTGATGCTCACGCAATGTTTGCGGCATATTGTCGCGATCGGGTTGGTAAGTGCGTTCAAATACCGCTTTTTGTAGCTGAACAATCGCGGTGCTGAGTTGCTGCAAAATAGGGTTGTGGACGGAGGTTAACAGCGCTTCGTGATAACGCATGTCAGCATCATTAAATGCCTGGCGATCGTGATGATGCGCAATCATGTCATTAAGCGCGTGCTCGATCTGGGCTAAATCCTGTGATGTGGCGCGTTCCGCTGACCAACGCGCCAGCTGCGGCTCCACTAATACACGCACGTCATTCATCGCTGCAATCAACTGCGGATCGTGGTTGTGCTTCAGCGACCATTGCAGCACGTCGCTGTCGAGGAAATTCCACTGCTGATGGGTTGTGACAAAGGCGCCGCGATAACGCTTAATTTCGATAAGCCGTTTTGCTGTTAGCGAGCGATAAACTTCACGGATTATGTTGCGCGACGTGGTAAAGCGTTCACACAGCTCCGCTTCTGCAGGCAGCGCCTGTCCGGGGGCAAACTGTCCAGAGACAATTTCTTCACCTAGCGTGAGAAGAATACGATCGGTTTTACTGACGTCCTGCTGATCCACGATTTATCTGCCTTTTCCTGAATGATGCGCAGGAAAGATTGTAGTACCACCTTGTTGGATGGTACTACAATGTTGATCACAAAACAGACACGTCGTCAGGTGGTGAGGAGCGTAGAATGAAGGGAAGTGGGCGGCGCCTGGCCGCCGAGAAATTAAAGGACTAACTCTTCAATCGCGTAAGCAACGCCATCTTCCATATTAGTTTTCGTGACAAACTGCGCGATTTTCTTAACAGATTCAATGGCATTACCCATTGCAACGCCGGTGCCTGCATATTCGATCATCGCTAAATCGTTTTCCTGATCGCCAATCGCCATCACTTCTTCCTGCTTCAGGCCGAGTTTTTCTGCCAGCATTTTCACGCCCTGACCTTTATTGACGCGACGGTCAAGAATTTCGAGATAGTAAGGCGCGCTTTTCAGCAGGGTGTAAGTCTCTTTCGCGTGGGCGGGCAAACGCTCAATAGCGGAATCCAGCAGCCCCGGTTTATCGATCATCATCAGCTTAGGAAAACGCATGTTGCGATCCATCTCTTCTACGGCGCGATAACGCACCGGAATGCCGGTCAGGCTAGCTTCATGAATGGTATATTCGCTGATATCTTTGTTTGGGGTATAAAGATGAGATTTATCAAAAGCCTGAAAATGTACGCCCAGTTCACGTGCCAGCTGCTCAACGTAAAGATAATCGTCGAACGTTAGCGTGACTTCTGCGACGCATTCGCCATCTTCCGCACGATGTACCAGCGCACCGTTATTGCTGATGCAATACTGGCCAGCTTGAAGATCAAGCTCCATCAAATAACGTTGCACGCCAACAAACGGGCGGCCGGTTGCCAGCACAATGGACACACCTTTTTGGCGTGCGTGATCAAGTGCTGCTTTTACTCCCGGCGTGATCAGATGTTGTGGGTTGAGCAGCGTGCCATCCATATCAATCGCAATCAGTTTAATTGCCATAACGTCCTCGTTGAGTCAGGGTTTTATTCAATGCTAGCGCGATTCAGCTCACATTGACCAGTTTATCGGCACGTTTGGCAACAGCTTCGGAATGGGGCGTAAAGCAAGAAAAAAGCCATCACGGATGTGATGGCGCATTAACCAGAGAGAATGTTGCGAGGAATCAACGGCTCATTGCGCCTGTTTTCGCTTTTCAAGTGCGCGACAGGCATAAAAAAACCCTTCCGAATAAGGAAGGGTTTTTCGTCGCGTCAGTGAATATCAACGATTAGATATCAATGTTTGCTGCTCTTAGCGCATTCTCTTCGATGAAGGCGCGGCGCGGTTCAACCGCATCACCCATCAACGTAGTAAACAGCTGGTCGGCAGCAATCGCGTCTTTAATGGTGACGCGCAGCATGCGGCGACTGCCTGGATCCATGGTAGTTTCCCACAGCTGCTCTGGGTTCATTTCGCCCAGACCTTTGTATCGCTGCACCGACAAACCACGACGCGACTCTTTTACCAGCCACTCAATTGCTTGTTCAAAGCTGGCAACAGGCTGTCTACGCTCACCACGTTCGATGAAAGCATCTTCCTCCAGCAAGCCGCGCAGTTTGCTGCCCAGAGCACAGATCTTGCGGTATTCTGGCCCCTGAATGAACTCCGCATCCAGCACATAATCGGTGTCAACACCGTGAGTACGCACACGTAAAACCGGTTCGAACAGATGTTCTTCACGGTTTTCACGGATCTGCGCAAAATAGGTGCTGCCGTGCGCTTCACGTTCAGTCAGATAGGAAACCAGGCCGTTTAACCAGTCTGTTACTTCCGCTTCATTACCCAACTCGCTGAGCGTTGCATGGTAAATCAGCGCACGTAACAGCGCGACCGGATAGCGGCGCTCCATACGTTTGATCATCTTCTGCGTGCTGTTGAAATCAGCCACTAAGGTTTCTAGCTGCTCGCCGCCGAGTGCCGGTGCGCTGGCGTTGGTGTGCAGCGTAGCGCCATCAAGCGCGATGGCGATTTGATACTGATCCATCGCTTCATCATCTTTGATGTACTGTTCTTGCTTGCCTTTCTTCACTTTGTAAAGAGGTGGCTGAGCAATGTAGACATGACCGCGTTCTACAATTTCTGGCATCTGGCGATAGAAGAAGGTCAACAGCAGCGTACGGATGTGCGAGCCATCGACATCAGCATCGGTCATGATAATGATGCTGTGATAACGCAATTTATCTGGGTTATATTCGTCGCGGCCAATGCCGCAACCCAGCGCAGTGATCAGCGTTGCCACTTCTTGTGAAGCGAGCATTTTATCGAAACGCGCTTTCTCAACGTTGAGGATTTTACCCTTGAGCGGCAGAATCGCCTGGTTTTTACGGTTACGGCCCTGTTTCGCCGAGCCGCCTGCGGAGTCACCCTCCACCAGGTAGATTTCTGACAGCGCCGGATCGCGTTCCTGACAATCCGCCAGTTTGCCTGGCAAGCCCGCCAGATCCAACGCGCCTTTACGACGCGTCATTTCACGTGCACGACGCGCCGCTTCACGGGCGCGTGCAGCATCAATAATTTTACCCACCACGATTTTTGCATCGCCTGGGTTTTCCAGCAGATATTCTGCCAGCAGTTCGTTCATCTGCTGCTCGACCGCAGATTTCACCTCAGAAGAGACCAGTTTATCTTTGGTCTGCGAGGAGAATTTTGGATCCGGCACTTTTACCGACACCACTGCAATCAATCCTTCACGCGCATCATCGCCGGTCGCGCTGACTTTGGCTTTTTTGCTGTAACCCTCTTTGTCCATATAGGCATTCAGGGTACGCGTCATTGCCGCGCGGAAGCCCGCAAGGTGTGTGCCACCATCGCGTTGTGGAATGTTGTTGGTGAAGCAGTAGATGTTTTCCTGGAAACCATCGTTCCACTGCAGCGCCACTTCCACACCGATCCCATCTTTTTCAGTTGAAAAATAGAACACTGTTGGGTGGATTGGGGTTTTGTTTTTATTCAGGTATTCAACAAACGCCTTGATGCCGCCTTCGTAATGAAAGTGATCGCTTTTGTCATCGCGTTTGTCTTCCAGGCGAATAGAGACACCTGAGTTCAGGAACGAGAGTTCACGCAGGCGTTTTGCCAGGATGTCGTACTCGAACGTAGTGACATTGGTAAAGGTTTGGTGGCTCGGCCAGAAGCGCACGCGCGTACCGGTCGCTTCAGTTTCACCGGTCACAGCCAGCGGTGACTGCGGCACGCCATGCTGATAGATCTGATGATGTACTTTGCCTTCGCGGCGAATAACCAACTCGAGTTTTTCTGACAAGGCGTTAACCACAGAAACGCCTACGCCATGCAGGCCACCAGAAACTTTATAGGAGTTGTCGTCGAACTTACCGCCGGCGTGCAGCACGGTCATGATCACTTCAGCGGCAGAGACGCCTTCTTCTTCGTGAATGCCGGTTGGGATACCGCGCCCATCATCTTGAACGGAAACTGAATTATCCGCATGAATGGTGACCATAATGTCACTACAGTGACCGGCGAGCGCTTCGTCGATTGCGTTATCCACGACCTCGAATACCATGTGATGCAGACCGGTGCCGTCATCCGTATCGCCGATATACATACCCGGGCGTTTGCGTACCGCATCAAGTCCTTTCAGAACTTTGATACTTGAGGAGTCATAAGAATTCGACATCAACGTTTCTCGCTCATTTAATCTTCAGGTTGAACCACTATTTTACCCTGTTCCACGCGGAACATCTTGCCCTTTTCGTCGCTCATGTCGATTACATGATCGGCAGAAATGGCGCTGACAAAGACTTGTGCTTGCGTGGCTTTTAACCGCTCCGCTAACAGACGGCGGCGGCTGTCATCCAGCTCAGAAGCAAAGTCGTCAATCAGGTAAAGACAGCGGCGTCCGCTCTGGCGCGTCAGGAACTCGCCCTGCGCCAAACGTAATGCACACATCAGCAGTTTTAACTGACCGCGTGAGAGTAAATCTTCCACCGGCGTCCCTTCAGCACGAATACGGAAATCCGCTTTGTGCGGGCCGCTGGCGGTGTAAGTTAAGGCACGATCGCGCTCGAAATTGCGTTCCAGCAATTCGCCGTAATCGCTTTCTTTATCCCAGCCGCGCTGGAATGAGAAGGCTAATTCAAACTCCGGCAAAAACTGGCCGCAAGTTGCAATGATTTCAGCAGATATAGCCGCGCTGTATTCAGCACGCCACTGGCTGATTTGTTCGGCCAGCGGCACCAATTCTTGATCCCACGGCCGAATTTGGCTGTAACGCGAAACCTGACGCAGCGCAGCGTTGCGCTGTTTCAGCAGGCGGCGCATATTGCTCCAGGCATTAAAGAAGCCGGGCGTATTATGAAAACAGCCCCAATCGACATAGGCTCTACGGTATTTGGGACCGCCATTAAGCAGCGTAAAGCCCTCAGGCGTGATCAGCTGCATCGGCAGCATTTGCGCCAGCTCCGCAACTTTATGACCATCGCTGCCGTCAATGCGTACCTTGCTTTCTCCGGCGCGATTCTTGGTCAATCCCACCGAAATTTCACGCTCTTTGCCTTCCAGGCGACCGTGCAGCACAAACGCGGCCTGGTCATGACGAATAATCCGTCCTGCCTGCAAACTGCGAAAGGCGCGTCCATGTCCCAGCGTATAAATGGCTTCTAACACGCTGGTCTTACCGCTGCCGTTTGCGCCGACGAGGAAGTTAAACCCCGGCGCTAGCGCTAAGTCGGCCTGTTCGATATTACGAAAATCTTTGATAAGTAGGCGGGTTAAAGCCATGAATCAATCCAGCAGAGAAGGGCAAGAAGAGGCTAAATCATCATTCCAGGCCGTCGGCAGCGCAATAAATCTGATTACGGCCAGCACGCAGACCCTGGGAGCATACTGAAGTAGGCTTCCAGGGATAGGCACTCTCCGCAACCAGAATGACAAGTAAGCCAGGCCGATAAGAATCAAAGACGCATTGGCATGACAACGTAGGCGGCGGCCGGACTGGCGACATCTTCAATTTGCACGCTGGAAATGGAGTCAGTCAGTAGTAAACGGACGTTCTCGCACTTCAGCGCATTGAGTACATCCAATACGTAACTGACGTTGAAGCCAATTTCCAATTCGCTGCCGTTGTATGAGACATCCAACATCTCTTCCGCTTCTTCCTGCTCAGGGTTGTTCGCCGTAATTTTCAGCTGATTTTCAGTGATATAGAGGCGAACACCGCGGAATTTCTCGTTAGAGAGAATCGCGGCACGGGCGAAAGCTTGTTTCAGCACGTCACAACCGGCTTCCAGTGCTTTGTCGGGGTTCTTCGGCAATACGCGACGATAATCGGGGAAACGACCATCAACAAGCTTCGACGTAAAGATAAACTCTCCGACATAGGCGCGAATATTGCTGCTGCCAATTTTTACCTGCAGCGGCGTTTCGCCGCCATCCAGCAAGCGCAGCAGCTCAATGACACCTTTACGCGGCACAATCACGGAATGGCTCGGTAAGGTCTGGTCAATCGGCATTGAACAAACCGCTAAACGGTGACCATCGGTAGCGACAGTGCGCAGCTCTTCACCTTCGGTTTCAAACATCATACCGTTCAGGTAATAACGCACATCCTGATGCGCCATTGAGAACTGCGTTGCTTCGATCAGACGTTTCAGTGTGGCTTGCGGCAGCGTAAATTCGACTTCGCTTTGCCAGTCATCCAGATTAGGAAATCGCTCGCGGGCAAGGTCGACAGCGAAAAACGGCTGCGTCCCGAACGAACCAGCATGCGATCGCCTTCCAGCGTGACGGTAATTTCTGCACCTTCCGGCAATCCACGACAGATATCGAGGAATTTACGCGCCGGGACGGTGGTGGCTCCGGGTTCATGCGCTTGCGTTAAAGCCACACGCGCCACCATCTCCATTTCTAAATCGGTACCGGTCAGCAACAACGATCCTTCATTAACCTGCATCAGCAGATTACCAAGAATCGGTAGCGTCGGGCGCCCACCTAGCGGACCGCTGACTTGTTGCAGCGGCTTCAGCAAATGCTCACGTTCAACAATAAATTTCATAGCGTCAGGAAGATAATGTTCTGATGAGATTAGAGAAATCTTCTTTAATATCGTGGCTCTCTTCGCGCAGCTGCTCAATTTTGCGGCAGGCGTGAAGCACCGTGGTATGGTCGCGGCCACCAAAAGCATCGCCAATTTCTGGCAAGCTGTGGTTTGTCAGCTCTTTCGCCATCGCCATCGCCATCTGGCGCGGACGTGCGACTGAACGTGAACGGCGCTTAGACAGCAAATCCGCGACCTTAATTTTATAGTACTCAGCGACCGTCTTTTGAATATTGTCGATGGTGACTAATTTTTCCTGCAATGCCAGCAAATCGCGTAACGCTTCGCGCACGAAGTCGATCGTTATGGCGCGACCGGTAAAGTTAGCATTGGCAATCACACGGTTCAGTGCGCCTTCCAGCTCACGTACGTTGGAGCGCAATCGCTTAGCAATAAAGAAGGCGACTTCACCGGGCAGGCGAATGTCATTTTCATCCGCTTTTTTCATCAGGATCGCAACGCGTGTTTCCAGCTCTGGCGGCTCGATCGCCACCGTTAAACCCCAGCCAAAGCGCGATTTAAGACGATCTTCGACACCGTTGATCTCTTTAGGATAACGATCCGATGTCAGGATGATCTGCTGATTGCCTTCTAACAAGGCATTAAAGGTATGGAAAAACTCTTCCTGAGAACGTTCTTTATTGGCAAAAAATTGGATGTCATCGATAAGCAATGCGTCAACCGAGCGGTAGTAGCGCTTAAACTCTTCAATGGCGTTGTTTTGCAACGCTTTTACCATGTCCTGCACAAAACGTTCAGAATGCATATAAACCACTTTAGCATTCGGTTTGCGCGCAATGATGCCATTGCCGACCGCGTGTAACAGGTGGGTTTTACCTAAACCGGTTCCACCATAAAGGAAGAGCGGGTTATAGGCGCCGCCGGGATTATCTGCCACCTGACGTGCCGCCGCGCGCGCCAGTTGGTTAGATTTACCCTCGACAAAGTTGTCGAAGTTATGGCGGTTATTCACATTTGAGCGATAAGTCACGTCAGCAGGCGCGGGAACGTTGTCCCAGCTTGGACGCAGAATTTGTGTGGGTGCTGGACGCGTATAAACGGGCGTTGGCGTGCTTACGCTAGCCATAACGGGCTGGCTGACGGCTGCCGTCTGCTGTACCGGACGCGTGCCGACTTCAAAACGCAGCAAGGGCACATGTGGTCCACAAAATTCATTCAATAGTGCATTAATACTGTTGAGGTATTTATCTCGAACCCAGTCGAGTACGAAGCGATTTGGAGCATACAAGGCAAGCGTATTGTCGTTTAACTCAGCCTGTAGCGGACGAATCCACATGCTGAATTCGGTGGCAGGAAGCTCATCCTGCAAACGGGCAAGACACTGTTGCCAAAGCGTAAGTGACACGGCGGACTCCACTCGTACAAATTCGAATAAGAATAGTAGGTGCTAAACTCAGAAACGTTCATTTTTGACACAGACGAAAGAAAGCGCCTGCGACCGCTATCAGCGGTTTTCCATCCTGCAATCACTGGAGGATCGTCAGCGGAAGGGCGGATCATAGCGCAAAGCGCGTCAGAGATCTTCCCTTTCTACACAGTTTTGATCCTTTTTATCCACAGGTTCAAGGCGCGGAGTGAAGTTTACGCTAGCTGGGGAAAAACCAGCAGGGTTCAGTATAAATGATGTGATTTTTCTAGCAGCTTCTCGTTTTGCTCGCAAGATCCTGCAATCTGATCACAATAAGATCCTGTGCGATCCTTGCGCTTTGGTACGGAGCCCGTATAATTCTCCCCCGGCGTTGTTGTGCTATGCCCAATGCCCGGACTCAGCGGGCTGTATCCGGGTTTCCAGGTACCGCGAATAGCGAAGTAAATTGACTCTGGACTGTACAATTATTACAATCCCGCCTCTTTATTAAAGACACATTGAGGCGTAGGTCGAATTACTGGCCCAAAAACGCGTCATCCAGTGAAAATTTTCAAGTTTAGGTAGAAATCGCCATGAAACGCACTTTTCAACCGTCCGTACTGAAGCGCAACCGTTCACACGGCTTCCGTGCTCGTATGGCAAATAAAAATGGTCGTCAGGTTCTGGCACGTCGTCGTGCTAAAGGCCGTTCTCGTCTGACCGTTTCTAAGTAATAAAGCTAACCCTGATGGGTAAGCTCGCATTTCCCAGGGAGTTACGCTTGTTAACTCCCACTCATTTCACTTTCGTCTTCCAGCAGCCACAACGGGCTGGCACGCCGCAAATTACTATTCTCGGCCGCCTTAACGCGCTGGGGCATCCCCGCATCGGTCTTACCGTCGCTAAAAAACATGTGAAACGCGCTCACGAACGCAACCGGATCAAGCGATTGACCCGCGAAAGCTTTCGCCTGCGTCAGCATGAATTACCCTCGATGGACTTTGTCGTGGTAGCGAAAAAAGGGGTTGCCGATCTCGACAACCGTACGTTGGTGGAAGCGTTGGAGAAATTATGGCGTCGTCACTGTCGCCTGGCGCGCGGCTCCTGATCGTCCTGATACGCGTCTACCAACGCGTTATCAGCCCATTACTGGGACCACACTGTCGGTTTCATCCGACCTGCTCTCAATACGGAATTGAGGCATTACGCAGGTTTGGCGTGTTAAAAGGCAGTTGGTTGACATTAAAACGCGTATTAAAATGCCACCCTTTGAACCCGGGTGGTGACGATCCTGTGCCGCCAAAAACCTTAGATACCAGAGAACATTAACGATGGATTCGCAACGCAATCTCTTTCTCATCGCTTTTCTGTTCGTGTCTTTCATGATCTGGCAAGCCTGGCAGACGGACCACGCTCCGCAGCCACAGCAGACTCAGACCACGCAAAACACTAACAGCACAGCGGGTGATGCCGCCAGTCAAGGTGTACCGGCCAGCGGTCAGGGCAAAACGATCACCGTTAAGACCGATGTCCTGTCATTAAATATCAACACCCGCGGTGGCGATGTTGAGCAAGCACAACTGCTGACTTTCCCAGACAAACTGGGTTCTGATCAGCCGTTCCAGCTGCTCGAAACCACGCCAGGTTTTATTTACCAGGCGCAAAGCGGCTTAACCGGCCGTAATGGTCCAGATAATCCGAACAACGGTGCGCGTCCTTTATTTACCTCATCGCAAGATCATTTCGAACTGGCTGATGGTCAGACCGAACTGCGTGTGCCGATGACCTTTACCGCCGAAAATGGCGTGGTATACACCAAGACTTTTGTGTTCAAACGTGGCGAATACGCGGTGAACGTTGATTACAACGTCAACAACACCACCCAGCAACCGCTGGAAGTATCACTGTTTGGTCAGCTGAAGCAAACCATTGATCTGCCAAAGCATCGTGATACCGGCAGCAATAACTTTGCTCTGCATACTTTCCGTGGTGCGGCTTACTCGACCAGCGATGAGAAATACGAAAAGTATAAATTCGATACCATTGCGGATAACGAAAACCTGAACATCACCACCAACAATGGTTGGGTGGCGATGCTGCAGCAGTATTTTGCTACTGCATGGGTACCGCGTACCGCAGGCAGTAACGCGCTTTACACCAGTAACCTGGGTAACGGTGTTGCTGCAGTAGGCTATAAGTCTGCGCCAGTGACTATCGCCGCCGGTTCGCAACAGAACCTTGGCGCGACGCTGTGGGTTGGCCCGGAAATTCAGGACAAGATGGCAGCCGTTGCGCCGCATCTGGACCTGACAGTCGATTATGGTTGGTTGTGGTTCATCTCTCAGCCGCTGTTTAAATTACTGAAATTCCTGCACAGCTTCATCGGTAACTGGGGCTTCTCCATTATCGTGATTACCTTCATCGTGCGCGGCATCATGTACCCGCTGACCAAAGCGCAGTACACCTCGATGGCGAAAATGCGCATGCTGCAGCCGAAAATCCAGGCAATGCGTGAGCGCCTGGGTGACGATAAGCAGAAGCAGAGCCAGGAAATGATGGCGCTGTATAAAGCAGAAAAAGTGAACCCGCTGGGTGGTTGTCTGCCGCTGGTGATTCAGATGCCAATCTTCCTTGCTCTCTACTATATGTTGATGGGCTCGGTTGAACTGCGTCATGCACCGTTCGCGCTGTGGATTCATGACTTGTCTGCGCAGGATCCGTACTACATTCTGCCGATTCTCATGGGTATCACCATGTTCTTCATTCAGAAGATGTCACCGACCACCGTGACCGATCCGATGCAGCAGAAGATCATGACCTTCATGCCGGTTATCTTTACCGTGTTCTTCCTGTGGTTCCCTTCAGGTCTGGTGCTGTACTACATCGTCAGTAACCTGGTAACGATTATTCAGCAGCAGCTGATTTATCGTGGCCTGGAAAAACGTGGTCTTCACAGCCGCGACAAGAAGAAAGCGTAAGGCATTAAGGCGGGAGACATCCCGCGTTAAAACGGTCTATCCTGAGGCGGTCAAAGCGACCGCCTTTTGTTTTTTGTAGTGAGAGAGAATTTATGAGCCACAGCGATACTATCGTTGCCCAGGCCACGCCTCCCGGACGCGGCGGCGTGGGTATTCTGCGTATTTCCGGCGCGCGTGCAGCTGAGGTTGCGCAGCAGGTGTTGGGCAAACTGCCTAAGCCGCGCTATGCCGACTATCTATCCTTTAACGATGCCGACGGCAGCGTGCTGGATCAAGGCATCGCGCTGTGGTTTCCGGGCCCTAACTCGTTCACGGGTGAAGATGTGCTGGAGCTGCAAGGTCACGGCGGGCCGGTAATTCTCGATTTATTACTGAAGCGTATTGTGGCGTTACCGGGACTGCGTATTGCGCAGCCGGGTGAATTTTCTGAACGCGCTTTCCTGAATGACAAACTCGATTTAGCGCAGGCTGAAGCGATTGCTGACCTGATTGATGCCAGTTCAGAACAGGCGGCGCGTTCTGCGGTTAACTCATTGCAGGGTGCGTTTTCTACCCGTATCAACCATCTTGTGGAAGCACTTACGCACCTGCGAATCTATGTCGAAGCGGCCATTGATTTCCCGGATGAGGAGATCGATTTTCTTTCTGACGGCAAAATCGAAGCGCAGCTAAATACAGTGATTGGCGATCTCGACAGCGTCCGCGCTGAAGCGCGTCAGGGCAGCCTGCTGCGGGAAGGAATGAAAGTGGTGATTGCCGGACGTCCTAATGCCGGAAAATCCAGCCTGCTGAATGCGCTGGCAGGACGTGAAGCCGCCATCGTGACTGATATTGCGGGAACCACGCGCGATGTCTTGCGTGAACATATCCATATTGACGGTATGCCGCTGCATATCATTGATACCGCCGGATTACGTGAAGCCAGCGATGAAGTGGAACGTATCGGTATCGAACGTGCCTGGCAGGAAATTGAACAGGCCGACCGCGTGCTGTTTATGGTCGATGGCACCACCACCGACGCCACAGAAGCCGCCGCCATCTGGCCCGATTTTGTTTCTCGTTTACCCGCTGAATTGCCGATTACCGTGGTACGTAACAAAGCCGATGCTACAGGCGAAACGCCGGGATTGAGTGAAGTAAACGGTCACTCATTGATTCGGCTATCAGCGCGCACCCGTGAAGGTGTTGATGAGTTACGTGATCATCTGAAACAAACCATGGGATTTGCTGGCAACGTGGAAGGCGGATTCCTTGCTCGTCGTCGCCATCTGCAAGCGTTGGAGTTAGCGGCGACGCACTTACTTCAGGGTAAAGATCAGCTGCTGGGTGCATGGGCGGGTGAATTGTTGGCAGAAGAGCTTCGTCTCGCGCAGCAGGCATTGAGTGAAATCACCGGCGAGTTTACCTCTGACGATTTGCTGGGGCGGATCTTCTCCAGTTTCTGTATTGGTAAGTAGCATTCAAATTCCTTCTCCGGCGGTAAACGGCCGTCGGAGACCCTCACTTGAGCGCTAGCCTTCCCCTATTCAACGTTTTTCCTACATTCTTGCGTAGCACTTATGACGCAGCGACAAGCCTAATGGCTTTGGTCAGTGTCTTGAGATGCCCCATCCTGCGCTCCTTCGCTGTGGCTTAATAGCCCTTTCTCTGCATGCATTATTGCGACAATGTTATTTGGCTGCGCCGAAGCATTGCAGTATAACGATCAGTGCCTTGGGCGGTTATTTGTTCACTGCGGCTGTCACTGTTCTTATTGCTGCTTACGCATAGCGCGTGAAGTCATGATTAAAAGCAAAAGCGCACCGGCTAACCTCGGCGAGCCATTTATTGTCGTAAACATGGGTCTTAATTTTGCTGTTAATAAGGAATGTAGAATGAGTACACCGCTTGATACTGCTGCATTAGACACGCTGTTTAACCAAGCCCGCACACACAGTTACTGGCAGGATAAGCCGATAGACAGCGCCTTGCTGGAGCAGCTTTATGCGCTGACTGCGCTGGGCCCGACTTCGGCCAACTGTTCACCGGGACGCTTTGTGTTTGTTACCTCGGCTGAGGGTAAAGAGAAGCTCAAACCTGCACTCTCTTCCGGCAATCTGGAAAAAACCCTGGCTGCGCCCGCGACAGTCATCGTTGCCTGGGACAGCGAATTTTATGACCAACTGCCCACGCTGTTTCCACACGGTGATGCGCGCAGTTGGTTTACCAGCAGCCCGGATTTAGCAAAAGAAACGGCATTTCGTAACAGCAGCCTACAAGCAGGTTATCTGATTCTGGCGGCGCGTTCGCTGGGGTTGGATGCAGGTCCAATGTCTGGTTTTGATCCAGCAAAAGTTAATGAAGCCTTTTTCTCCGGCAGCAAATGGCAGGTTAATCTGCTGATTAATCTCGGTTATGGTAATGACAGCAAACTGCATCCGCGTTTACCACGCCTGAGTTTTGAACAAGCCTGTAAATTCGCATAATGAGCAGGGCGTCGCGGTAGACTTCGCGACGCAATATTAGCGGCTTAACGCACACCTTGCTTTTCACTTCGCCTGTTTTGATCCTCTGTTTCGATAGCGCCAGGCACGTTTCTTTAATGTCATCATGATCAAGCGACACGGTTATTTGATGACAACCGTGCGCAAAAACAGGCCGTAGCCTTCGTCCTTTTCCTAATTTGTTCTATTCCGGCTTGTGCTGGATGCAATCAGCTCAGAAAATTCTTACAATGTAATTGATGATTATCTGACCATTTTCACGGAGCGACAGATGGCGGGACATTTTGTTCGTTGGACCGGCGACCCCGGATTTTTAGCCGAAGGGTTGCGCATTTCTCAAGACGTATTCGATACAGCACAACATTTTGCCGACAAGCGTCGTGGGCGGTTTCTTGCTGCCCGTGCGCTGTTAGCGCAATTAATGCTGCGGGTTTATGGCATTAATGAACTTCCAGCTTTGATCACCAACAGCAACGGTCGCCCCGCCTTTGCCGACCGGGATTTGCCTGATTTCAGCATCGCCTATGCGGGAAATATGATTGGCGTACTGTTGGCGGAAGAGGGTGGACGCGCAGGTCTGGACATGGAAATTGTGCGTGCTCATAGCCGACAAACACAAGAACAGCTCATGCAGGAGTTAACCTCCGGCGAAGTTGCCTGGATCAATGCCCAGCAAGATTTTATGGAAGCGGTAACGCAAATCTGGACGCTGCGTCAGAGCATCCTTAAATTAACCGGCGCAGGTGAAAGCGGGCTGGATTCGTTGCGCCTCCTGCCCGGCGCGGGTCGTTTGCGCTCAACGCTTTATCCCGACATTCAGGTGGTGTGTGATGCAGAACCGACGCTGGTTTGGGCCTGTGCATTATCGCCAGCCACACAGCGTTTGCATCTGTGGGAGATGGACAGCTCGCATCAATGGTGCGCGCTTCGTGAAGTCGAGATGAGCAAACCCAATATCGGTCCGCATACGTTGCGTTTGACCAGTTTGCCGCACGAACGAAGCTTGCATCCTGAAATGTAAAAAAGGCCGCTATTGCGGCCTTTTTTCATTAAACGTGCAGCGATTTGTGGTTAATGTGCGTCGATAAAAGCTATTTTCAACACAAAAAGCAGTGCGACGATAACCACACAAGGGCTGATTTCACGCCAGCGTCCGGTGCCCAGTTTCATCACGCAGTACGCAATAAAGCCCAGCGCAATGCCTTCGGTGATGGAGAAACTGAACGGCATCATTGCTGCGGTCACAAAGGCAGGAACGGCTTCCGTTAAATCATCCCAACGCACGCGTGAAAGGCTGGATGTCATCAATACGCCAACGTAAATTAACGCGCCTGCGGCGGCATAACTGGGCACCATTGCCGCCAGCGGTGACAAGAACATCACCAGCAGGAATAAAATACCGGTCACCACCGCCATCAACCCGGTGCGCCCGCCGATCGCTACGCCGGAGGTACTTTCAATATAAGCCGTGACCGAGGATGTCCCGATCAATGCGCCGCTTACTGAGCTGATGCTGTCGACATACAGCGCCTGCTTCATGCGCGGAAAAGTCCCTTTTTCGTCGGTTAATCCGGCTTTGTCCGTGACGCCAATCAGCGTGCCGGAAGAGTCGAACAGATTCACCAACATGAAAGAGAAGATCACGCCCGCCATGCCAATGTTAAAGGCACCTTTGATATCCACCTGGCCGACCACCGAGGTGACTGATGGCGGAGCAGAAAACAGACCAACAAATTTCACGTCGCCCAGTATCCAGCCAATGGCGGTTGTTACCAGCATTGAAATCAATACCGCAGCATGAATATTACGTGACGCAAGGATAGCGATAATAAAGAAACCGAGCGCGCCAAGCAGCACGCTGTGCGAGGAGAGATTCCCCACCGCCACTAACGTATCAGGATTCGGCACGATGATGCCGGCGTTTTTCAGCCCCATCATGGCGATAAACAGGCCGATACCTGCGGTGATACCTACGCGTAAACTCAGCGGGATATTGGCGATCATCCAGTAACGTACACGCAGCAGCGTCAGGATCAACAGCCCCAGCGCACCCCAGAAAATGGCGCCCATGCCAATCTGCCACGAATAACCCATCGCACCTACCACCACAAAGGCGAAGAAGGCGTTCAGGCCCATCGCCGGCGCCAGCGCGACGGGCAGATTTGCAAATAATCCCATCAAAATACTGCCAAAGGCAGCGATCAGGCAGGTCGTTACAAACACCGCCTGGGTATCCATGCCCGCCACCCCTAAAATCTGCGGATTGACGAAGACGATATAGACCATGGTCAGAAAAGTGGTGATACCGGCAATCACTTCGGTACGCACCGACGTGCCGTGTTCCTGCAGCTTGAAGATGCGCTGCAAAAGGCCTTGTTTGTTCATTTCATCCATTCCAGAAGAAAAACTTTCGGCGCGTATCCTGGCGATTTTAACAGCGCAATACAATGATTTTTCGCAACCGATTGCCAATGGTAGAGTGTGAAGGTACCCACAAATCAAAGGATAGAGTCTGATGTCTATAGAATGTGTATTTTTTGACTGCGATGGCACGCTGGTAGACAGCGAATTGCTCTGTACGCAAGGCTATGTAAACACCTTTGCCCGCTACGGTATTACGCTTTCACTGCAGGAGATGTTTGAGAAGTATAAAGGCATCAAGCTTTACGACATCATTCGCGACGTGGGAGACGCGCATCAGGTGACGTTGCCCCTGGAAGAGGTTGAAACTGCCTACCGGGCTGAGGTTGCGCGGCTGTTCGATCTGGAGCTGAAACCGATTCCCGGTGCGAAAGCGTTGGTTGATCAGGTGAAAGTGCCGATGTGTGTGGTATCGAACGGTACGGTGAAGAAGATGCAGCACTCGCTGGGCCTGACCGGCATGCTGGCGCATTTTGAGGAGCATCTCTACAGCGGCTATGACATTTTGCACTGGAAGCCCGATCCCGAACTGATGTACCACGCCGCTGAACAGATGCAAGTACCGATTGAACGCTGCATTTTGGTCGACGATTCTGAAGCTGGCGCACGCGCGGGCATTGCGGCAGGTATTCCGGTATTTTACTACTGCGCTGATGCGCACAATCCTGAACTTGACCACCCGCTGATTACGCGATTTGAGGATATGGCACAGCTGCCCGCGCTGTGGCGCGCTCGCGGTTGGAACCTGGTTTAACCTTTAACATCAGAGACAATGGATGCCGCAAACCGTCTGGTTCTTAACGCTGCCCGGTGTCATGACGCTGGATGTTGCTGGCCCCGCTGAAGCTTTCACGCTGGCGGACGGCAACTTTACGCTGCGCTACATCGGTCCGCAGGAAAACGTGCTCTGCTCAACGGGTATGACGATTGGCAATATCGAGCCGCTGCCCGACACGCTGCCGCCTGAAAGTTTGCTGGTGGTACCCGGCGTCTACGATTCACGCAGTTGCTACGACACGCCGCAAGCGAAGCAGGCGCGTGACTGGCTGCAACGTCAACAGGCGGCAATTCAGGCGCAAACGCTTATGCTGGTTTGTGTCTGCTCGGGGGCTTTATTGGCGGCGCAGGCGGGTTTGCTCAATGGCATTCAGTGCACCACGCATCATGACGTGTTGGAACGCATGAAAGCCACCGCGCCTCAGGCAGTGATCAGAGAGAACCGTGTCTTCGTTGAAGATGGCAGCATCTGGACCAGCGCGGGTATCACCGCAGGCATCGATCTCGCTTTGCACTTGATCACCCGTTTATGTGGGGCACAAACCGCGCTAGCCGTGGCGCGTGAAATGGTGGTGTGGTTTCGCCGTTCTGGTGATGACCCGCAACTTTCACCGTGGCTGCGTTACCGCAATCATCTGCATCCGGCGATTCATCGAGCGCAGGATGCGATGATGGCTCACCCGGAACATAGCTGGTCGTTGGGGGAACTCGCGATGCGTGTCCATGTGAGCAGCCGGCATCTGGCGCGGCTGTTTCGTCAGCATTTGGGTATCAGCGTGCGGGAATATCACGAGCAGCTGCGGGTCGGCATTGCGCGTCAGCGCCAGCAGCAGGGCGAAGCGGCAGAAAAAGCCGCGCTGGCGGCGGGATTTTCCTCGGCGCGCCAGTTGCGTCGTGCGCGCCAGCGCTGGGACGATCAGCTCACCAAATGATGTTTATCGACACGTTTTAATACCATTGCCAGCAACAAGCTGCCACCTAAGGTCACGCCAAATACCCACGGCAGATCCAGCCACGGGCGCGACATATCGTCATAGTGATGAGTGCGGAGATAATGAATAAACAGCGCGTGGAAACCATAAATCGGCAGTGAATAGCGCGCAATCATCGCCATGCCGGGCACTGTGCGACTATTGAGGACATTTTTAAACAAAACCAGCAAGCTGATGGCAGCGATAAATACCAGCGGGCCACAATAGAGATACCAGGTGTCGTTGAACGCGCCGTTGATCTTCAGTTCTTGCTTAGTGCCCAATGCAATGCCAATCACACAGGCGATGAATCCGCCCGCAGCCAGCCAGCTTGCGCGGCGCCCTTGGGTTTCCATTGTGCCAATCGCGCGACCCAGCAGCGCATAGAGCAAATAATAAATACTGTCACCGCTGACATATAAATTCACCGGTAGCCAGTGAAATCGACCCAACGACTGACTCGCGGTGTTGGGATTAGCCAGCACCGCCAGAACCACTACCAACAGCACGACGTAGCGCGCCTGCACCGCTTTCACCTGAATCAGTGGCGAAAGCAGATAAATACCAATCAGCGCGAAGAAAAACCACAAGTGGTAGAACACCGGCTTTTGCAGCATTTTCAGCAGCGATCGGCCTTCACTAATCGGCGTTAACCAAGTGATATAGGCCAGCGCCACCGCGCTGTAAAACAGCAAACAGAGCACCAGCCGCAGCATATGACGCGGTTGCGCACTGCGCTCACCGAAGAACAGATAACCCGAAATCATAAAAAACAGCGGCACGCAGACGCGCGACGCAGAGTTCAAAATGTTAGCAATATCCCAGTGAAAGCCCGTCACCGCTACCGGGCCGGTGATGTACCAGGTTGTGGTGTGAATCACGATCACCATCAAGCAGGCAATGGCGCGTAAATTATCGATCCAGTAAATCTTTTGCTGCATGGTTTCCTCTTGCGCGGCGCTCCGTGCGAAGAAGGTTAGCCAGTCATCGTCGCGCCAACAACCTTTGGCTCAAGGATTCAGAGCCATCCGGAACGTAGTTACCTAAACGTAGTCACGAACGACGAATTTCTCGATCACAGTGTCATCGGGTTCGACACCTAAACCCGGCTCACTCGGCAGCCAGGCATAGCCGTCTGTGATGCGCACCGGATTTTTCGCCAGCGATCGACTGATTTCGCCCGGCTCGACGCAGTATTCCATTACCAGCGCATTCTCGATTGCACAGAGAAAATGCAGCGAGGCGGCGGTATTAATATCCGTGGTGAAGTTGTGATTGCAGACTTTACGGCCACGGCTGTGGGCGTAGCTGGCAATTTCCATCGCCTGCGTAAAGCCGGTGCGCGTCAGGTCGATCTGCACGATATCAATGCCGCCTTCGTCGATCAGGCGCTGGAAACCTACCACCGAGCACTCTTGCTCACCGGCAGCAATGTGCTGCTGACAGGCGGTGGAAACCTGGCCATAGCCGGCGTAATTGTCTGGATGCAGCGGCTCTTCTATCCAGAATAAATTGAGATGTTCATAGCGCTGACTGCGACGAACGGTGGTTTTCGCATCCCAGACGTGGCCCACATCTAACATTAAATCAATGTCGTCGCCCACGGCTTTACGCAGTGCTTCAAGGTAACGTAAATCCTGAGCTTCATCGTGGCCAAACGGTTCCCAGCCAAATTTTACGCCGCTGTGTCCGGTATCGACGGCGTGACGCGCACGCGCCACCGTCTCTTCAACACTGAACTGAAACATGTTTGAAGAATAAACCCGCATCTTGTCGCGCATTGCGCCGCCGAGCAGTTCTACGATCGGCTTGCCAAGTGCTTTGCCTTTGATATCCCACAAGGCGATATCAATGCCCGCCATCGCCTGCAATACCGCACCGCTGCGACCGTAATAGATAGTGGCTTTGTGCATCTTCTTCCACAAACGCGTCGTTTCCAGTGGATTTTCGCCAATGAGCAGCGATTTCAGCCCGGTAACCATCGTGTGTGAATAGGGTGCTTCAATAATGGCTTTGGTGACGTAAGGGCTGCCATCCACTTCACCCCAACCGGTGATGCCCGCGTCGGTGGTAATTTTGATCAGCAGCGCATCCTGAGAACTGTCGGTACGCGCTTCGATCACGGGAAGCCGCAAATAAAAGGCTTCAACATTGGTGATTTTCATCGTGCTTTTCCTGGTGTTAAAAGGTCAAACAAAGGCGTCAACTGGCGGAAATACGTTGCTGTCGGCGCTGAGTAATAATCGATTCGTAGTCCACATCCAGAGCCTGAATGCGCACGTGGTTTTCAATTTCGGCTGTCATTTTGTCGATATCGCCTTCAGCGAAGACGTTAATCAGCCGTTGGTGCTCTTCAATGATGTCGCTCATCGACTTGCCCATAGTGGAAAGGCCAAATATCACCGTTAGCTGGCGAGCAATCGACTCCCATAAATTGCTGAGCACCGGATTGTGGCCAAAGCTGCACAGCGTGCGATGAAAGTCAGTGTCGGCTGAGGCGAAACCGTAGACATCGTCGCGCTGCATCATCATCTGCATATCAGCCACGGCCTGATAAAGACGGGTTAACTGCGGTTGACCGTTGCGACCAGCCTCAATTGCACGGCGGCAGGCCAGCGTTTCCAGTGGGATGCGTACATCGATAATCTGTTCCAGCCGCTGATGAGAAATCTCCATCAGGCGAATGCCTTTATAGGGTTCGCTGGTCACGATGCCTTGGCTTTCCAGGATGCGCAGCGCCTCGCGAATCGGCACGCGGCTCATGCCCAGACGCGAGACCAGGTCCGGCTCGGCGATGCGATCGCCAGGTAAAATTAATCCACGCGAGGCGGCGGCAAGAATAGCGTCCACCGCGTGATCGACCAGCGTTCGTGGGCGGGCGACACGCCATTGATCTGGCGACTGCTCTTTAAGCGCGAGCGGTGCGATATTTTTTTGCTGCGGCCCGTCTGGGTAGTCGACTTTCCTGCCATGGTGTTGTCCTGTTAAGCCTGCCGGGTCAGAAACTGGCCGAAGCCGGGTTCAACCTGTATGTGATTGTCGTGATAAACCGTCACGCCGCGAATGAGTGTACGCATCACTTTACCCTGACAGTGCATCCCTTCAAATGCGCTCCATTTGCCGAGACCCTGAAAATCAGCACCGCGCACCGTCCAACTGACACTGGCATCGTAAAACACCAAATCCGCATCAAAACCCAGGGCGATGGCGCCTTTACGGCCCCATAACTGAAAAGCTTTCGCCGGGCCGCTGGCGGTCAGACGTGCAAACTCGCTCAAAGAGACGCCGTGTTTGACGTGTGCTTCGCTGAACATCATTGGGCTGAGTGTTTCAATACCGGTCAAACCCATGCCGGCATCCCAAATACTGTCGAGTCCCGCCCGTTTTTGTTCAGGTGTGTAAGGACAATGATCTGAAGCCACCATGTCGATATCGCCGCGTTCCAATAGTTGCCACAATGCATCGACAACCGAACGTGGACGAAACGGCGGCCCGCATCGTGCGTTCGGCCCGATGCGTACCAGATCTTCTTCGTCGAGAATCAAATAGTGCGGACAGGTTTCAAAGGTGGCGCGTACCTTTGGTTTGGCGGCGATGATGGTTTCAGCGGCGCGGGCCGAGCTGACATGCACGATATGACAGCGTGCGCCGGTCTCTTCGGCAATCGCCAGCACCCGACCAACCGCTTCTATCTCAGCAATTTCTGGGCCTGCCAGCGCATGAGCACGAATATCTTTGCGGCCTGCGCGGCGCAATTCGCCTCCCGCGCCGATCAAAATGTCATGATTCTCGGCATGTACGCCAATCAGTCCGTCAAAGGTTTTGAGTTCGCGCATGGCGCGCAGCAGGCCATCGTCGTCCAGCCGTGGCAAACCCTTTTCATCGGTAGCTTCGCCATTGGGCGCGCCGCTACACAAAAAGGCTTTAAAGGCGAGGGCACCTGCGTTATCCAGCGCGGCTAACTGATCGACGTTGCGCCCGTCTAATCCGGCCCACATCGCAAAATCCACCGAGCAATTTTGTGTCAGCCACTCACGCTTGGCGACAAAGTTATCTAGCGTGGTAGCGGGCGGCAGCGAATGGGGCATTTCAATAATCGTGGTCACGCCGTGCGCAGCGGCACCCGTGTTCCTTCGCGTAATTCTTGCTGCGGAAAGTCATGCGAACCGGTGAAATGGGTGTGCACATCAATGGCGCCTGGCACGATGATCATATCGCTGGCGTCGATCACTTCATCCACCGCAGGGCGGTCGCTGCCACGAGCCATAATGCCGCTGATCTTTCCTGCGTCAATCAACAGGTCGGCGGCCAGTTCGCCCTGCTCGGTAATCACCCGACCATTGATAATCAAGGTTTTCATTGGATCTCCTCTGGTGAAACCACCAGCGTGGCGTAAGGCACGGGCAGCTTGGGATTGAGCCAGCCGATGGCACTCAGCAGCTGGCTGAAGTGTTCAAATTCGCTGCGAGGAATTTGCGGCTTGCGGGCAAAAATATTCGCCTGTTGGTAGGCGTTAATCCCAATAATCAATGCGTCAAAAGCGTAGTCGGGATAATACGCCTGGACTTTTTCTGCTACCTCACGCGCATCAAGCTTTTCCAGCAAGCACAGTGCGTGAGCAATGGCGCGGGTAAAGGCGTTGAACGCAGTGGCTTTGTTTTGCATGACATTAGCGCGGGCGATATAGGCGCTCCACGGCACGTTGCCGCATAAAGCCGCCAGGCTGGTTATGCTAAAAAGTTGACCTTGTGCAATGGCCGGTGCCAGCGCATGCATGGCGTGTAGCGCGTAATCGGCCTCGCCATTCGTAATGGCGGCGTAATCGCGTTCAGCGTCACCGCTGCCAGGAATGAGAGTGACCGCATCGGTCAAATTCTGTTGTGCTAGCAGCCAGCGGAAAGTCAGGGTAGCGGTGCCGACATTGCCGACGTCGATCACCCGTTTGCCACGTAATTGCGAGAACACAAAGTCAGGTTGGGGCTGTGCGGCGGCTAAGAACCACGGATTTGCCGCCACCGAGGCACAAAAGCAGCGTAAGTCAGGGCCGTTTTCCTGGAAATTTTTCATCACCACCATCGGACCACCCAACGTGAGATCGGCTTCGCCGTTCATCACTGCCGGAACCTGGCCACCCTGAACGGTATGTCCACCGGATTCGCTGGTGGTAAAGGTGATGCTGAGACCTTCATCGGCAAACAGGCCCATGCTGTCGGCCAGATAATGTGCGCAGTAATATATGCGTGATTCGCTGGCGTCGCCTTGGTTAAAAATCAGATGCATACGCGCGCCTCCGTCAAATAGCTGCCGTTCAGCTCACACATATTGCTGACGCCACACCAATGGCTAACAGCCGCGATCTCGTTCTTCCAACCCTTCAGTAACGCGAAAACGGCCTCTTCACCGCCCGCGACCAACGCACTGATCACCGGACGTACGCTGAGAGAAAGCTGTGCACCGAGGCAGCGCGCCACCACCGCGTCACTGCCGCTGCGAACGCTACCATCTAACAGCAGCGGCAATCGCGTTACCGCCTGAAGATCGGGTAATTGATCGACGGGGGTGGACCAGCGTGCGCTCTGTCGCAGTCCAATATTTGAGGCGATCAGCCCGCTGACGCCGTGCTGCGCGGCGGGAGCCGCATCGTCATGATGCAAAATGCCTTTCAGCAGCAGCGGCAGATCGCGGCTGGCGCAAAAGGCGGCGACTTCATCAATCTGTGTCCAGTTCCAGACCGGAAACGCAGGCAGAGGAAAAACGCCAGGCTCAGTGCCGCCAAGGGTGATCATGCCGCGCTTTTTCAGCGCCTCGCCGATGGAAAAACCGCCCGGTTGCAGGCCAGACACCGGATGCACTGGCGCAAGCACCGTGAGCACAATGCCTTTAAATCCAGCGTCTGCGGCCTGGTCGATCAAATCCTGAATGCGGCTAACGTCGCCAGCGGCTCGCAGTTGTAACCAGCAGCGGTCATATTCAGCGCCAATATCGCGCATCGGCGTGACGGTTTCTTCCGAGATCACTAATGGCAGTTGTAGGCGTTTACAGGCGCGAGCAATCGGCAGTAAACCTTCTTCATGGAAAATCTGGTCGCCCGCAAAAGCGCCAACGCCAATCGGCGCGGCCCAACGTTGCTCGAAAAGCGTCACCTCGGTATTAATCTCTTCATTACCTTGCAACACCCGCGGCAGCAGACGAAAGCGTTGCAGCGCGAGGTAATTGCTGTCGCTAACCTTGCCATACGCATCGGCAGGCTGACCGATCATATAGCGAAACAGGTCATCGCCCAGTCGCTGTTGGGCTTCCTGCTGGAAAGGCAAATCAGGCATGGACATGGTGCGCCTCCTTTTCATGCTCCAGAAAGGTGGCAAACTCAGGTGTGCTGGGGTGTTTAAGGATGGAAGGTGGGCCTTCTTCAATCAGCGCACCGTTTTGCAGAAACACGACGCGATCAGCCACACCCGCCGCAAAGGCGATGTCGTGCGTACTGATAACCATAGTAATGCCGGTTTGCGCCAGGCTGCGCATGGTCTGATTTACTTCACGCACCAACTCTGGATCGAGTGCTGAAGTGGGTTCATCAAACAGCAGGATTTGCGGTTCCGCCGCAAGGGCACGCGCAATACCAACGCGCTGTTTTTGACCGCCTGACAGTTCGTGCGGCAATGAAGCGAAGAAATCACCCAATCCAACCATCTTCAAAGCCCGCATCGCTTTTCCACGCGCGATTTCTGGTTGAGCACCCTGTACGCGCAGAGGAATGCTCATGACGTTTTCCAGCGCGGTCAGATGATCGAATAACGCAAAGTGCTGGAATACAATGCCAATCCCGGAACGTGCCCGGTTGACAGGCAAGTGACGCGCCGCCAGTGGTCGACCCCGGTCATCGCTGCCCATAAAATGGCCTTCGGTCTGAATAGTGCCCGATTGGCGTGGCGTTAAGGCGAGAATCGATTTCAGCAGCGTACTTTTACCTGAGCCAGAGCGACCCAGCAGCACCACCACTTCACCCCGACGCACGCTGAGCGACAGCGATTTCAGCACTGGCTTGCCCGCGTATTCAACGCACAGCTTGTCAATCTCCAACACCGGCGCGGCTGTTTGTGTTTCCCAACGACGTTTCGGTAGCTGCATTTGCACCACCGAGACATCGGGCACCATTTTCGCTATGCGCAGCCGGGCGCGGCGTGCACGCTCATCAAGGTTATAAAATTTTTCCAGCCACCATTGTCCGGCAGCCAGCAGCGTCGACAGAATCAGGTAAATGCCGCCCGAAGCGACCAGCACCGGAATAAACAAGAAGTTTTGCGACACAATGGCCTGACCGCGCATGGTCAATTCATTCACACCCACCACGGAAGCCAACGACGTAGATTTAAGCAGGCCAACCGTTTCATTGCCCATGGTGGGTAAGATGGCGCGCAACGCTTGAGGGATGACAACGTGGATCATCTCTTTGGTGCGTGAATAACCAAAAGCTTGCGCTGCCATACTCTGATCGCGATCGGTCGCCATAATCCCACCACGAATGATTTCGGCACAGAAGGCGGTTTCGTTGATCATCAACGCTAACATGGCGCTGGCGAATGGGCTGAAGCGCAGGCCAAACTCCGGCAGCACGTTGTATAACAAAATCAATTGCAGCAGCACCGGCGTGCCGCGCAGGGTGTAAATATAAATCTGCACCGGCAAGCGGATCATTCGATGCTTAGAGGTGCTGGCGAGCGCCAGGAAAAAGCCAATAAAAATGCCACCCGCTAATGCGCCGACCAGCAGTTGCACTGCGATTACGGCACCTTGCCAAAGATAAGGCAGGGTTAAATATTTTAGAAAATCATCCAAGGTGCTCTCTCCGGCAGGAGGTTAATACCCGTCATTTTTCGGGTTGCGGATGCGTTGGCGGCATCGGTTTGCCGCCTTCCTGCACGCCAAATTATTCAGGGTATTGATAAAAACTATCAGCCACGTGAAACCGCTGGTCGCTCAGCGCTGCTGCCCTGGCCCCAGTAATCCAATAATTTTTTCTGTGCGCCGCTTTCCTGAATCACTTTCATGGCATCCAGTACCGCGCTGCGCATGGTGACGTTGTCTTTAGCGATCGGGAAACCGACCATGATCGGCAGATCAACAGTAAAGGCGCTGGCGAGTGTGGGATCGGCTTTCGCGATAGCGCGGGCGGAGCCTGCTTCAGTGAGATAAATATCCGCACGACCGCTTTTCACTGCCTGAATGCTGTTATCGGTGTTCTGCACCATCAGCATGCTGACTTCTGGCTTACCAGCAGCGCTGCATTTCTGACTTTGCTCAGGCACCAGTTTGGTGGCTTCGTAGGTGCCTGCAGCAGCGGCAACGGTTTTGCCACAAAGATCATCGACACTATTAATTTTCTTAGGATTACCTTTGGCGACCACGGAACCATCCTGCACTTGCACGGAGGCAACGAAAGCGATCTGCTTCAGGCGCTCATCAGTGACGTATAACATCGGGCCAATATCAGCACGACCGCTGGTGATAGAGGTCAATAACACGTTGAATGAGCCGTTTTGATAGGTATGTTTGAAGCCAAGGCAGCTGCTGATGCGCTCAAAAAGGGACGGATCCAAGCCTTCTATAATACTGGGATCTTTTTCAGATGGCGCTTCGAAGCCTTTGGTGTAGCCCCAAGGCCGACAACCACCTCTTTACCAACCAAAGAGGTGTATTTCGTTTGCAACGTTTTGCACTGCGTCATGGCGGCAAAGTCGCTGGCGGTGGGTGTAACAGGATCGGTGGCAGCGTGTGCGCTGGATAAGCCAGTAAGTAACGTACCGGTGATACCGGATAACAACAACGCGAGACGAGCAAATTTCATAATAAGGTTCCCTGGTGCTGATGAATGAGTAAGCGATGACCTTGATACTTATGAACGTTTAGGGCTTTTTCTTGATGGGTGTGTGCTATCCCCCATCCCAACCTTCCCCTGCATGGGAGAGGAATGAAGTCGGGGGCGGTCAGCACAATGTTGCTAAACAGCCTGCACAATCTAATATCCGCGCACCGTATCAACCTGATTGCGCAGTGGCGTTTGCTGGCGATAGCGCGCCAGGTTATCAATAAAAACGTCAAGACAGCTTTCGAGATAGGCGCTGTGATCGTCCAAACTGCAATGTGGTGTCATGATTACGCCCGGCGTGCCCCACAACGGATCGTCCTGCGGCAGCGGCTCTTGCGGATAAACATCCAGCACTGCACCGGCTAACTCGCCTGCGGTCAGCATTTCGCGTAGTGCGGTGTAATCAAACACATCTGCACGACCCACAATCACCACACCAGCATGCGCAGACAACAGCCCCAAACGACGGCGATCAAACAGCTGATGTGTTTGAGGTGTCAGTGGCAGCGTCGAAACCAAGACATCGACCTGCGGTAAAAAATCGTCCACGTCATCAATGGTGATGCAGCCCGCTACGTCAGCCTCACACTTGCCGCTGCGCGTCACGCCCAGCACGCGATAACCTTGCGCGCTTAGCAAATTAGCGGCGGCCGCACCGATGCCACCAACACCTAGCAGCATCACGGTTTTACCCCGTGCGCAGCCGCCAAAGCTGGGACGCCACAGACGCAACGTCTGATCCTGTAAAAACCCCGGCATGCCAAAATTGAACATTAGCGACGCCATCAAAATAAATTCAGCGCCTTTATCGCCATGCACACCTGAGGCGTTAGTCAGCGTGATGCCGTCGCGCCAATGCGCCAGCCATTGCTCTACACCGGCTGACATGACCTGTACCCAGCCGAGGCGCGGCGTGTCGAAGCTATCAATCTCCAACTTGCGTCCAGACCACAGAATGTCGCTCTCGACAAGAAAAGAGGCGGTTTGTGTGGGATCGCTGTTTTCGGTCAGGGTAAATTGATCTTTCAACTGCGGATGATCGTCCAGCGCCTGACGCAGACGCGCGAGCGTCAGCTGTAATGCACTGACAGCGTTAGCATCGTTTTCAATATGAATATTCATTAGCGCATCGCCGTGACTTCCATCTCGACCAGTAGGTCAGGATGGTTGAGTTGAATACCCACAGTGGCGCGGGCCGGGAAAGGGAACGTGAAAAATTCGCTGTAAGCGGCGTTCATCTCGCTGAAGGTGGTGAGATCGGTTAGATAAATGGTCACGCGGACGACGTTATCGAACGACATCTTGGCTTCGCCTAACAAATCGCCCACGTTTTTCATGACCTGACGCGTCTGGCTGGTAATGTCGTTACCGACGATGCTGCTGCTGTAAGGATCGATAGCAACCTGTCCCGAAATAAACAGCATCGGTTCGTGAAGGACGGCTGCAGAAAGCGGCGCTGGACCCATCGGACGGTCGGCGGCGTTCATACCTGGATAAGTAATCGCGGTTTTCATGGTCGTTTTCCGAACAAAACTGTTTCACCGCAATTTCGTATACGATCATACCGGTGTCAATGTTCGATTTTTGACCATAAGGTCAAAAAGGTGATTTATGTCACATATCAAGGAAGGGTGTGTTTAATTTTAATTGTTTGAAAATATTGTATTTAATCTGAATTCGGATGCTGAAGAGTCGAGTGGATTTATTTCGTATACGATTTTCTTATCTTAAACCTATCGACACCGGGGAAGGGTTCCAGGCCGCTCAGGATTTCCGGCTGCACAACACGCGGTCAAAGGGTATACTGGCGCACTCTTTTTCATCTAGCCGAATCGCGTGCGAATTCAACATGCAAAAGTTTGATACCAAGACCTTTCAGGGCCTGATCCTGACCTTGCAGGATTACTGGGCGCGTCAGGGCTGCACCATCGTTCAACCGCTGGACATGGAAGTGGGCGCTGGCACATCTCATCCAATGACTTGCCTGCGTGCTATCGGCCCGGAGCCGATTGCTACCGCTTATGTGCAGCCGTCACGCCGTCCAACCGACGGTCGCTACGGTGAAAACCCGAACCGTTTACAGCACTATTACCAGTTCCAGGTGATGATCAAGCCTTCTCCAGACAACATTCAGGAGCTTTACCTTGGGTCGCTGAGAGAACTGGGTCTGGACCCAACGGTGCACGATATTCGCTTCGTTGAAGATAACTGGGAAAACCCAACGCTGGGCGCATGGGGATTGGGCTGGGAAGTCTGGCTCAACGGCATGGAAGTGACGCAGTTCACCTACTTCCAGCAAGTGGGTGGCCTGGAATGCAAACCCGTTACCGGTGAAATCACCTACGGCCTTGAGCGCCTGGCGATGTATATCCAAAGCGTCGACAGTGTTTACGATTTGGTGTGGAGCGATGGCCCGCTGGGTAAAACCACTTACGGCGACGTGTTCCATCAGAACGAAGTAGAACAATCTACTTACAACTTCGAATACGCCGACGTCGATTTCCTGTTCTCCTGCTTCGAGCAGTATGAGAAAGAAGCACAGATGCTGTTAGCGCTGGAAAAACCGCTGCCGCTGCCCGCTTACGAACGCATTCTGAAAGCCGCACACAGCTTTAACCTGCTGGATGCGCGCAAGGCGATCTCAGTGACCGAGCGTCAGCGTTATATTCTGCGTATCCGCACCCTGACCAAAGCCGTGGCTGAAGCGTATTACGCTTCCCGCGAGGCGCTGGGCTTCCCGATGTGCAAAGACAAAAAGTAAGAGGCAGCCATGACAGATAAAACCTTCCTGGTGGAAATTGGCACCGAAGAGCTGCCACCGAAAGCCCTGCGCAGTCTGGCGGAAGCCTTTGCTGCTCAGGTCACCGCTGAACTGGATGCAGCGAATCTGGCTCACGGCGAAGTGAGCTGGTTTGCTTCGCCGCGCCGTCTGGCGCTGAAAGTCGCCACATTGAGTGCTGCACAGCCAGATCGTGAAGTTGAAAAACGCGGCCCGGCGATTGCCGCCGCTTTTGATGCCGAAGGCAATGCCACTAAAGCGGCTGAAGGCTGGGCGCGTGGCAACGGCATTACCGTTGATCAAGCAGAACGCTTGAGCACCGACAAAGGCGAATGGCTGGTTCACCGTGCGCAAGTTAAAGGTGAAACGGCGCAAGCGCTGCTGCCGGCGATGATCGCCACGGCGCTGAGCAAGCTGCCAGTACCAAAGCTGATGCGCTGGGGTGCGAGCGACGTACAGTTCGTGCGTCCGGTGCATACCGTGACGCTGCTGTTGGGCGATGAGCTGATTCCAGGCACCATTTTAGGCATTGAGTCTGCACGCATTATTCGCGGGCACCGCTTCATGGGCGAGAAAGAGATCACGCTTGAGAATGCCGATCAGTATCCAGAAATTTTGGAAAAACGCGGCCAGGTGATCGCAAATTATCAGACGCGTAAAGCGATGATCAAAGCGGATGCCGAAGCGGCGGCACGTCAATTGGGCGGCGTCGCGGATCTGAGCGATAGCCTGCTGGAAGAGGTGACTTCGCTGGTGGAGTGGCCGGTGGTGCTGACCGCAACCTTTGAAGAGAAATTCCTCAAGGTTCCGGCTGAAGCGCTGGTTTACACCATGAAAGGTGACCAGAAATATTTCCCGGTTTACGACAATGACGGCAACCTGTTGCCGAACTTCATTTTCGTCACCAACATCGAATCCAGCGATCCACAGCAGATTATTTCCGGTAATGAAAAAGTGGTTCGCCCACGTCTGGCGGATGCGGAATTCTTCTTCAATAACGATCGGAAAAAGCGTCTGGAAGATAATCTGCCGCGCCTTGAAACCGTGCTATTCCAGAAAGATCTGGGCACGCTGCGTGATAAAACCGATCGTATTCAGGCTTTAGCAGGCTGGATTGCTGCGCAGATTGGCGCAGACGTTAATCATGCGACGCGCGCCGGTTTGCTGTCGAAGTGTGACCTGATGACCAATATGGTGTTTGAGTTCACCGACACGCAAGGCGTGATGGGCATGCACTACGCGCGCCATGATGGCGAAGCCGAAGACGTCGCGGTGGCGCTGAACGAGCAATACCAGCCGCGTTTCGCGGGTGATGAATTGCCATCCAGCCCTGTTGCTTGCGCATTGGCGATTGCTGACAAAATGGACACGCTGGCAGGTATTTTCGGTATTGGCCAGCATCCGAAAGGTGATAAAGATCCGTTCGCGCTGCGCCGTGCCGCGCTGGGCGTGCTGCGTATTATCGTCGAGAAGAACCTGCCGCTCGACCTGCAAACGCTGACCGAAGAAGCTGTGCGTTTATATGGTACCAAGCTGAGCAATGCCAAAGCGGTTGATGATGTTATCGACTTTATGCTGGGACGTTTCCGCAGCTGGTATCAGGAAGAGGGTCACAGCATTGATACGCTGCAAGCGGTGTTGGCGCGTCGTCCAACGCGTCCGGCTGACTTTGATGCGCGCATGAAAGCGGTATCGCATTTCCGTACGCTGGAAGCTGCCGCAGCGTTGGCAGCAGCCAACAAGCGTGTGTCTAACATTCTGGCTAAATCGACGGAAACCCTGAACGACAGCGTGCAGGCTTCGCTGCTGAAAGAGAATGAAGAGATCCAGTTGGCGACCTTCGTGACCGCTTTGAGCAGTAAACTGCAACCTTACTTCGCGGAAGGCCGTTATCAGGATGCGCTAATTGAACTGGCGCAACTGCGTGAAGCGGTAGATAACTTCTTCGATAAAGTCATGGTTAATGCAGAAGATCCCGCCGTGCGCGTTAACCGTTTGACGCTGCTGTCGAAATTGCGTGAACTGTTCTTACAGGTCGCGGACATTTCACTGTTGCAGTAAGCTGAATTCATAATCTAAAAAGGGAGACGAAGATCATCGTCTCCCTTTTTTATGGTGCATTCTGGCTTTAATCATTTTTAAAAAAGCTTTCCTGTCCCACTCTTCTGGCTCACCACTTTCCACCCCTTCTTTTAATCGCGCTTTTAGGGTGTCCAGTTGCGTATTAGCCTGCTTTTCACGTCCCGTCCCGCACCATTTCGCTTTGCGTACGGCAGTCGCCTGATTCATTCAGTGATTCAACAAACTTACGAAGTTCATCAGCTAAATCAAACGCCTGGTACGCACCACTATCGTTATCTGATGTAAGAGTATTTCTTACATCCTGGCTTATTTTTGGGCAAGGCTGAACAGGCGATGTGTTATGGATCAGGCTGAAGGTGGCGTAGTGCGCGCGAAACTTTCGCGCTTAAACAGCGTTTCGGCCAGCTTGACCAGCGCCGGGCGATTCACGCACCAGTTAGGCACCACACGGCGGAAGTTGAGATAACCAATCATGCAGCCCACAGCGATATCGGCGAGGTTAACCTGCTCACTGTTGAGGTGTTTTTTCTCGGCGGCATTTTTTCCAGCATATCGAGGCCACGCTGAATTTTCTCACGGTTGCGCAACAGTACCTCTTCAGATTGCAGATCGCCGGGACGCAGTTGTTCCCGCACGATCACCAAAGCTGCATCGCTGACACCGTCCGCCAGCTTTTCCAGTTGGCGAATGTGTAAGGCTGCAAGGGGGTCATCAGGTAATAACGCAGGTGCGTCGCCACGGAGTTCGAGGAATTCGGCAATGATTGAGGAATCAAACCAGATCTGATGATCGTCAGCTACCAACGCAGGCACTTTCCCTAACGGATTGTATTGAGGAACGTGGCTTTCATCGCTGTAGGGCGATGCATTTACGAACTCAAATATGATGCCTTTTTCCAGCATGATGATGGAAATCTTACGTACAAACGGGCTGGTATAGCTGCCAATCAGTTTCATTAAGGGCCTCCAATAGACGTTTAACTACCTACACGACTTGCCTGAAAATTACTGTTCACCCGGAAATAAGAACGGATTGAGGCTGCTACGAGCAAAACCTTCCTGTTCCATGCGTGCATCTAACACCAGCGAGGCGAGATCGTCCGCCACGGGGTCAACCGCAGGATTTTTTCCTGATACAACAGCTTGAGATAAGTGCCGCAATCACCACAGCTTTCCGCTTTCACTGCCGCTCGCTCGCTGTCCAGCGACCAGTAATGCAGATCGCGTGTTTGCTCGCAATAAGTACATTTGTTGTGCGTAACATACCATTCGCTTTCGCACAGATTGCAGTGCAGATAGCGTGAACTGTCGTTAGGGTCCATGTGAACGACGCTGGCAACGGGCTTGCTGGCGCAAACCGGGCAGAACTGACGCTGTTCGCCATATTCGGCACGCGCTTTGCCAGGGATCAGCGATGCCATTTGCGCCCAGTAAATCGACAGCGCTGCCCAAATAAACGGGGATTTGTCGCTGCTGACCTGCGCAAATTCACCGGCAAACAGCGCGCTGGCAAGCGTTTCCAGCTCGCTTGCCGACGCCTTTTCCAGATTCTCCAGCACCGCCAGCGCCTGACCGCTCATCTCTGGTTTAAGTTCGGCAATCAGCGAGTGCAGCAAACGGTGCCAGTGCAGGTCACGCGGCAAAGTGTGAATATCCAGCGGCGGTTTCTCTTCGCTGGCGCTTTGTACCAGTCGGGCATGCAAATCCATGTGGAGCGGATGATCATAAAGGACAATCTCTTGCGCCTCGGCAATGACCGCGGCAAAGCGCAGATAGTCACCCAGTGGATTTTTTGCCGCCAGATCGCGCAATCGCGCCGCGCGTCGACTGTATAAATTTTTCAGCCTGGGGAAAAGTAATGGCGGAATCATCTCCGCCGTCGTTTTATCGCTCTTCTCCGGCTGGTCTTGCGGGATTATGCGAATACTCATCAGGGGCGTATTTCCTGTTTTTTGGCCGATTACGCTGCTTACGATACCCGCGAGGATGCTGCTGTCTCGCCCAGTTTAACGAGACCCAGCCTTCCGTCATCGCAGTAAGGGTGCCTTTGACCCAAAGCGCGGCATAAATGTGCACCATAATGACGATAATCAGTGCCGCTGCCGACACCGAATGCACCACCAACGCCAGGCGAATCAACGGAATGGCAAACGCGCCAGCAAAGCAAGGGCGTCAGATGACAATGCCGCTGACAAGCAGCAGGACTAAGCTGATGATAGCAGCCCAGAACCGACCTTTCTGACCAAAGTTATCTCTACCGGTGTCACCGTCCTCTTCGTTCAGGACGATTTTATCGATGTTTTTTGCCCAGAACCGATCTTTCCAGTTAACCGGGTTATGTTTCCAGTAATACATAAACATCAGTATGAATGCAGTAAATATCACGACACCAACACCAAGCAGAACGCCAGAATTTAGTGATTAATGCGCGGTGTAGCGTACAAAGCGATCGCGCTTTTTCATGACGGGTTTCTTTATCGTTACCGCTTTGTGCTGTTAGCTTGTCGCCGTTGCGGTGTGGGTTCAGAATAAGCGGTGGCTTGAAAAGCGACGCGATAATGCCTTTTATTCATTGTGGTTTTAGTCGGACAAAGACAAAGTGAAACGAAACGAAGCGGAAAGTGACATGAACGAGATCGAGATCGTGGGGCTGCAAAAAACCCAGGTCTGGCAGCGCAGCGATTTAGCGCAATCACAAGCCGATTGGTTAGCGGAAGAGGTGCCGATAGCGCTGGTCTACAACGGTATTTCGCACGTTGTGATGATGGCGACACCCAAAGATCTTGAGGCATTCGCGCTGGGCTTTTCGCTTTCAGAGGGCATTATTGATGCGCCCAACGAGATTTTTGGTCTGGATGTGGTGCCGAACTGCAACGGCATAGAAGTGCAGATTGAGCTTTCCAGCCGCCGTTTTATGGCGCTAAAAGAGCAGCGCCGAGCGTTAGCTGGCCGCACGGGCTGCGGCGTGTGCGGTGTCGAACAGTTGGATCAGATTGGTAAACCGGTCACGCCGCTGCCTTTCACGCAGACTTTTGAACTGGCTAATTTGGATCGGGCGTTAGGGCAGCTGAAAGATTTTCAGCCGGTTGGCCAGAGAACCGGCTGTACGCATGCAGCGGCGTGGATTCAACCCAACGGCGAACTGGCGGGCGGGAGTGAAGACGTTGGACGTCACGTGGCGCTGGATAAGCTGTTGGGCTATCGCAGCCAAACCCACTGGAATCAGGGCGCGGTGCTGGTTTCCAGCCGCGCCAGTTATGAGATGGTGCAGAAGTCAGCGATGTGCGGCGTTGAAATCTTGTTTGCCGTTTCTGCGGCAACACGCCTTGCCGTTGACGTGGCGGAACGATGCAATTTAACACTGGTTGGCTTTAGCAAGCCGGGTCGCGCGACCATCTACACCCATCCACAGCGGCTGATTTAAACCATTAACACCTGCGGCAAAACCTGGTGTAGCGCCTCAAGCGCCGCAGGTTTGTCGCCGCCATTATCGGTAATCAACAGATCAATCTCTTGCGGTGGCGCGTACACCGTGCGGCTAACCACGCCTAACTTGCTGTGATCGGCCAGCAAATAGCACTGTTTTGACTGGTTTACCATGGCGCGGGCAATGGCGGCTTCATGGGGATGAAAGCTGGTTGCCCCGCTTTTTGCGTCAATGCCAACCGGTGAAAGCAGGGCGACATCGGCACGATAACGCATGATCTCGCCAACGGTAATCTCACCGCGCGTTTGATGTGCGCCTGCGCTCATATTTCCGCCCAATAAAATAATCTGATTATTCAGGCTCTCATGCTCTTCTCCCGCGCTAAGCGCCAGCGCGGCTTGCAAGCTGTTGGTCAAAATGGTCAGGCCGGACATGGTGCGTAACGCTTCTGCCAGTAACGTGGTGGTGCTGCCAGCATCCAGAAACAGCGTTTGGCCTGGCTGTAATAATTGCGCTGCCGCTTGAGCTATCGCCTGTTTCTCTTTCGCTTGTGCTGCTCGACGCACGGTTAGCGGCGGCTCCGGCTGCGTAGCAATGGCCACTAAACCACCATGTACCCGGCGCGCCAGCCCTTGGGCTTCCAGCTCAATGATGTCGCGCCGCGCCGTCTCACGTGAAATGCCCAGCTCTTTGATGATGCGCTCAGTACTGACTTGATTGAGCGTACTCAACAAGGCGCGAATACGGTGAAGGCGCGTTTCCTGCAACATGAAAAATTCCTTATGAAGCGTTCAGAGATACCTTGAACATCTGCCTAAGCTTACCTGAGCGCACTAACGGCGTCATGTGTATTTAGTTGTATTTGTGTATTTGGTTGCATTTAAAATAAAAGCAGGCAAGATGGCTTTATCAGCTGCATCCCTTTTACCTTCGCAACGGGAGTGATCATGGTTACGCGTTCTACCATCATGGATACCAACAGTTTTCGGGCAGAAGATGCTGAGGCGCTGGACGTCGATACGCGAAAGCTAACCGATAAACGCAGCAAAGTGCTGGGCGAATCGTATCGCCTGTTCTACCGCAAACCGGTGCATCTGGTGCGCGGCGAAGGGCAATATTTGTGGGATGCGGCGGGTGATAAATATCTCGACGTTTACAACAACGTGGCGAGCATCGGGCATTGTCATCCCGCAGTGATTGACGCGGTCACGCAGCAGATGAAAATGCTGAATACCCACACGCGTTATCTGCATGAAAACATTCTCAACTACAGCGAAGAATTGCTGGCGACCACCCCGGATGAGATCGATCGCGCCATGTATATGTGCACGGGTTCAGAAGCCAACGATTTGGCAATTCGCGTAGCGCGTGCCTTTAGCGGCGGAACTGGCATCATTGTTACCAAAGAGGCGTATCACGGCACCAGCGAACTGACATCAGGCGCGTCGCCCGCGTTGGGAAGCGGTCAACCTTTGGCAGCGACCACGCGTTTAGTGATGCCGCCGGATGCGTATCGTGTCGATGCGCCAGATTTAGGCGAATGGTTCGCCACGGAAATTCAAAAGCAAATCGATGACATGAAAGCACACGGCATTAAATTTGCTGGCTTCCTCGCGGACTCGATTTTCTCCTCAGACGGCGTGTTGCCTAACCCGCGTGGCTTCCTGAAAAAAGCGGTCGATGTGGTACATGCCAACGGCGGTATTTTTATCGCTGATGAAGTGCAGCCAGGCTTTGGGCGAACCGGTGATGCGTTCTGGGGCTTTGGTCGTCATGATGTAGTGCCAGATGTGATTACCACCGGTAAACCGATGGGCAACGGCATTCCTGTTTCTGGCTTGCTGGCGAAAAGTGATGTGCTGGCGGCGTTCAGCGACGAGATTCCTTACTTCAACACCTTTGGTGGCAATCCGGTGGCGATGGCGGCGGCGCAGGCGGTGTTGAAAGTGATCAAAGAAGAAGGGTTACAGGAGCACAGCCGTATAGTGGGCGCGAAGTTACACGCTGAGTTGAGCAAATTAATGGCGCGATTTGAATGCGTCGGTGACGTGCGCGGTGCCGGATTGTTTATCGGCTTTGAGCTGGTAGAAGATCGCAGCAGCAAAAAGCCGGACAAAACACTGGCATTGAACGTGATTGAGAAACTCCGTGAGCATCGCGTGTTGACTTCAGTAGCCGGGCCTTACGGCAACGTATTGAAGCTGCGCCCACCGTTGGCATTTCAGGAAAGCGATATTGACTGGCTGGTTGGCGCATTAGACAAATCACTGCGCGAATTAGGCAAATAACAGAAAAATGTAAACCGGCGGCGTAATTGCTGCCGGTTTACTGTTACGCCGCCGTCTCGCGGGCGAAAATCGATTCCATCTTCTGCCAGGCTTCCGCGACATCATTATCCAGATTGAATAAGCCGGATGTCCCCACGATAAACACCTCTACGCCAGAAGCGGCGACCTGTTTAAAGGTTTTGGCGTTGCAGGAACCGTCTATCTCAGTCAAATAGTGGAAGTCATGTTCTTTACGCATTTCAATCAATTTGCGAATTTTATCCAGCGTTTCCGGGATGAATTTTTGTCCGGCAAAACCGGGATCAACTGACATTACCGTCACTTTATCTAATAAATGTGCATATTCTCGAATGCTATCAGCGGGTGTTGCCGGGTTTAATACCACGCCGCAGCGCCGACCCGCCTCTTTGATCTGCGTTAATAAGCGAAATATTTTATTGTTCGCGGTTTCCGGGTGAAAGCTAATGATATCTGCACCGGATTCAATGCACAGGGGAATAATATCTTCTGGATGATTAACCATTAGATGTACATCAATCGGGACGTCTGTGATTTTTCGCAGATTCTCAATAAAGAAGGGGGACAGCGTAATATTTTTAACGTAGCTGCCATCCATAATATCAACATGATAAAAAGCTGCGTGATTATTCATGGCTTCAATCTGTTCGCGAAAGCGGGTTAAATCCATGCACATCAGCGAAGGGGAAAATTTGGCGATCATAGTGATTCCTCATTATATGAGCGGCTTAGGGCCGCTCATCACCTCAATGGAAGAAAGAGATAATGTGGCCGAGAATAATGCCGACAATACCGAAGTCTGCATCACCAAACGTGGTGGAAGCGAAACCGAGATCGCCCATGAGCGGCAGCAAAATGGCGGGCAGGAATGAGATCAGTAACCCCTGAACGAAGGAGCCGATTACCGCACCACGGCGTCCACCGGTAATATTGCCGTACACGCCTGCAGTGGCTCCGCAGAAAAAGTGCGGAACAAGGCCGGGAACAATGACGCTCAAACCAAATAGCGGGCAGAGAAACATGCTGATCAGGCCAGCGGCAAAGCTACACAGAAAGCCAATAATCACGGCGTTTGGCGCAAACGGGAATACCGTTGGGCAATCCAGTGCGGGTTTCGCGTCTTTAACCAGTTTGTCAGCAATGCCTTTAAAGGCTGGCACGATTTCGGCAATTACCATGCGTACACCAGCAAGGATGATATAGACGCCTGCGGCAAAAGTGATTGACTGAATGATGGCGAAGACAATGAAGTTCTGCCCGTCACTGACTTGCGTTTCCGTGAACGTTTTGCCTGCCACCAGCACCAGCGCGATAAACAGAATCATCATGGTCAGCGAGATGGCAACGGAAGAGTCACGCAGGAAGTTCAGGGTTTTCGGTACTTTTAGCTCTTCAATGGAAGGGCTGCCTTTACCCACCACTTTGCCGACCAGCGCAGCCAGCAGATAGCCGCTTGAGCCAAAGTGACCCAGTGCCAAATCATCTGAATTGGTAATTTTACGCGTAAACGGCTGCAAAATGGCGGGAGAAACCACCATCATGGTGCCGAGAATCAGCGCACCTATAAACACCAGCCAGAAACCACTGATGCCGCCCACCGACAAAATCACCGCCAGCATCGCTGACATATATAAGGTGTGATGGCCGGTCAGGAAGATATATTTCAGCGGCGTAATGCGCGCCAGCAAAATGTTCACCAGCATACCGAATACCATGATCATTGCGGTTTCAGTGCCGTAATTCTTCTGCGCCAGCGCCGCCATTGCATCGGTATTTGGCACCACGCCCTGAATCGAGAAGGAGTGTTCAAACAGTTGGCTGAAAATGGTGAGCGTGGCGGCAATTAAATTGGCCCCGGCAATAAGAATAACAAAACCCATGATGGTTTTTAGGGTGCCTGAAATAACATCGCTGATCGGTTTCTTTTGCAATAATAAACCGATCAGTGAAAACAGGCCGACAAGTATTGCAGGTGTTCCAAGAACATCCTTAATAATAAATTGCAGCATAAGCGGCTCCATGCAATATCCATCATAATTTACGTTGCATGTGCATTGGCCTCGCCCATTTAGCGCATTAACACGTTTGTCTGTGTGATAAGCAGCGATGGGCTTGCCGAATTATTGCAGCGAAAAAGAGTCAGGATTTTGAAAATAAGGTAATTACAGGTTTTCAGCCAGGATCTCTTTAATACGTGCGTTATCCAATAAATTGGTTAAACCAAATAGGGGGCGCTGTGGCCTGCGAGTTGTTCGGCAATATCCTTGGCAGCAATAATCAGATCAGCCTGTTCTGATTTGGCCGAGGTTAAATCGGTATGGCTGACGTCAGCTTCTTTACCTAATTCCGCCACAATCTTTTTCACGTTCATTTCAACAATAAAGCTGCTGCCTAAACCGTTGCCACACACAATCAGTACTTTTTTCATGTTCGTTATCTCTGGTGATTTACGAGTGAATAACCGCCTGAATGGCGGGTAAGGTATTTGCCGACAACAGCTGTTGCAGGCGTGAATCATCGCTGAAGAGTTCAGCCAACGCGGTAATCATCTGGATATGCTCTTCGCCAGAGAAGGCGCACAGCATAATCACCACGTAGACAGGATCGTTTTCATCCGCATCAAAATTAACGCCGTTCTTCACATGCAGCAGCGACAGGCCATTTTTATGTGCGCCCTGTTCTGGTCGCGCATGCGGCATGGCTAATCCTGGCGTCAACACGTAATAGGGGCCGATTTCAGCATGTGACGTAAAGATAGCGTCGAGGTAAGCGGGCGTAATCGCGCCTTGTGCCAGCAGCGGTTCAGCAGATTTACGTACCGCGTCTTGCCAGTCGATAACATCGTCAACGATATGAATCGCATCAACGTTAAGCCATTGAGTAAGCATCTTGAGTTTCCGTTGGTGGCTGAATGACCTGCATTCTGGGTGATTTAGTGAACGACTTTCTGTGATGGTAGTCGCAAAAGTTAGCGCTAACACGAATATTGTTAAAAACTGTGTTATCGCTAACATTTTCTGTGATCGTGATTGCGTTGTTTGCAGCACGCTGACAGGCTGAGTTTTTCTGATTTCCTGTTACTCACTCAGGGATAACCAAAAGTGTGGCTTTTAACATGGCGCGACGCCCTAATTAATCTTAAGCTGCGTCCAGTTGAAAAAGGCTAGCCAGTCAGGAGAACGCATGGCAGAGAAGCGACGGCGCAGTACTGGCAAAAGTACGTTAGCCGATGTTGCCCGTTTAGTGGGTGTGAGTACGATGACCGCCTCGCGTGCGTTGCGCATGCCAGAAAAAGTCTCTGCTGATATCCGTGAAAAAATCGATGCGGCAGTAATTGAGTTGGGCTATGTGCCTAACGTGCAGGCACGTAATTTGGCTTCAGCATCCTCACGATTAGTCACGATGGTGGTGCCGTCTTTTGCCACGCCAGGCTGCGCGGCGGTATCCGAAGCCTTGCAGGAAGTGCTGCGTCCGCAGGGATACAACATGATGTTGGCTGAAGCGAACCATTCGGCGGCCGAAGAGAGCGAGCTGATAGAGATGCTGCTTTCCTACAACCCAGCGGCAATGGTGCACTTTAACTTTGATAACGCTTCTGACGCGCATCGGCTGCTGAGTAATTCCGGTTTGCCTGTGATTGATATTGGCGGTGTACATCATGATTCCACCGGGATCAGCGTCGGCGTTGATTACGCTAAAGCGATTCGCCAACTGGTGCAAAATCTGGTTGATCGCGGCTATCGCAACTTAGGTTTACTCTGCACCCAAACCAACAGTACCGTTTTCAGACAACTGCTAAATGGCTGGCACAGCGGAATGTTGGCGATGAATCAGGCACCGCATCGTGTTGTTACCTCACCGAAGCCGCCAACCTTCGCCACCGGGCACGCACTGCTGGCGGAGATTCGTTTGACGTGGCCTGAACTGGATGTGCTGATTTGCACCACTGAAGAGGTGGCTTGCGGCGCGATGATGGCTTGCCACGCGGCGGGCATCGCCATTCCCAGCCAGCTAGCGATCGCCAGTATTGGCGGCGGACAGTTATCTGCGGTCTGTTCGCCACCCCTGACCAGCGTAGCGCTGCCCTATGAAGAGATGGGGCGAATGGCGGGTAAGCGTCTGTTAGCTGCACTCAACGGCGACGAACCGCCCGTTTTCAATGAACTTCCCGTGACGCTAAAAATGCGCGCCAGTACCGGCAAGCCTTAAAAACAAGGGATTGCTTTTGCCAGCCCATTCAAATCCTTATGCTTAATGGGGCATTGATTACCCTTTTATGGATCATGAATTTAACTATAATGATTCGACTGCTTACGCGGCACGCTCACAATCAAGTGCTGCTCAAACACTAAATGGAGAGGAAGAACATGAGTTATTCACTGCCATCCCTGCCTTACGCATACGACGCACTGGAACCGCATTTCGACAAGCAGACGATGGAAATCCATCACACCAAACATCACCAGACTTATGTCAACAACGCCAACGCGGCGCTGGAAGGCACTGAATTTGCCGATCTGCCGGTGGATGAGCTGATCACTAAACTGGATCAGCTGCCAGCAGACAAAAAGGTCCACTGCGTAACAACGCAGGCGGCCACGCCAACCACAGCCTGTTCTGGAAAGGCCTGAAAATCGGCACCACGCTGCAGGGCGACCTGAAAGCCGCCATCGAAAAAGATTTCGGTAGCTTTGAAAAATTCCAGGAAGAATTCGAGAAAGCGGCAGCGACCCGTTTCGGTTCTGGCTGGGCGTGGCTGGTTAAGAAGGGTGATAAACTGGCTGTGGTTTCAACCGCAAACCAGGATAACCCACTGATGGGCGAAGCGGTTGCCGGCGTGTCTGGTTTCCCAATCATCGGTCTGGACGTGTGGGAACATGCGTACTACCTGAAGTATCAGAACAAACGTCCTGATTACATCAAAGCATTCTGGAACGTGGTTAACTGGGACGAAGCAGCAGCACGCTTCGCTTCAGCGAAGTAATTTAACCTTAGGTTAAATTCGCCATGATGAACCGGTGGAAGAAATTCCATCGGTTTTTTTATGTTCTTTATCGGGCTAAAGCCTGCCATAACCTCTGTGCATTGCATTTTACGCCGACAAAATGCCCATCCAATCCCGCTGCGCCAATTAAAGTCTTGTCCCGTCCCAACCGATAGAAGATTTCAGCAGCAACTATTATCCGCCTCAGTAAATTTTTGTGCGGAACTGCCAACACTATCCTCATCATGCAATTGAGCAACGGGACTTCAGATCATCATGATTAAGGCATTCAGACGACGTATCGAGAATTTACGAGTAGGGAAGAAGCTAGGCGTTGGCTTTGGATTGGTTTTGATTTTAGCCGCAGTCATTGCAGTGGCTGGCATCGACCAGTTTCGCGACATTCAGGACCGGAATGCGAAGATCAATTACAGTCTGGAGATTAGCGCTGCTGTTAACCAGGCATTGGCTGCGCAGCGCCATTATCAGGCTGATTACGCTGAAGAAAATATCGCGCAAAGCCAGAAGTATCTGCAACAAGGCCTGGCGTCTTTCAATGAAATGGAAAACACCTTGTACTGGAACGCGGAGATGCGTGCCTGGCTCGACACGTTTCCTGGCCTGGTCAAGGCGTATCAGCAATCACAGCAGCAGTTCGTTGCGGCTGTTAATGCACGCCAATCGATCAGAGAGAGTTGGAATTTGTCGAAAAGCGAAGCCGCTTTTCAGGACATAAAGCAGGAATTGAGCCTGGGCGCTGACTTGATGTTGCAGTTGCAGATGAGCAAGCTCGATCACGCGTTGCTTGATGTCCACTATACGGTGCGCGGTGTTGCGGCCGACCCAAATGAAAACAGCGCTGCGAGGCTTTCCACTGCAGCCGATAACGCCGCCGTGATGCTGGACACGTTTGCCAGCCTGGTCACACCGCAGCAGGAGCAGGCGCTGCAGCCGCTGAAAAGTCAGCTCATTCGCTATAAAAAAGCGTTCTCTCCTATGTTCCTGCTTCTGCTCAGCAGCAAAAAGCCGCAGCGGACATGTCGCAGCAGGCGAAAAAGATGAACGATTTAGTCGAGCAACTGGTGAAGCGGGAAGTGGACATCGCCTCCAGCAGCGTTAAAAAAGGCATCAATATGATGGTATTGGTGGCGTTAATTGCTTTGCTGATCGGCTGTATCATCGCTTTTTGGATCTCCCGTCAAATTACCCGGCCGCTGCGCGATACGTTGCAGGCAACCCAGCGCATTGCCGAAGGCGATTTAACCCAGCAACTCACCACCGATCGACGTGATGAGTTAGGATTGCTGCTCGCCGCCGTAGGTGCGATGGGAGACAGTTTGCGCACCATGATCGGTGAGATTCGCTCGGGTGTATTGGAGGTGTCTCACGCTGCAACGGAAATCAGCGCGGGCAATATTGATCTCTCTTCGCGTACCGAAGAGCAGGCCGCGGCTGTGGAACAAACCGCTGCCAGCATGGAACAGCTGAGCTCAACGGTGAAACAAAATGCTGATAATGCTCATCAGGCCAGCAAATTAGCGGCAGAAGCGTCAGACACGGCGCAAACCGGTGGGCGTCAGGTGGCGGCGGTTGTCGAAACCATGCAGCAAATTACCCAAAGTTCGAAACGTATTGCTGATATCACCAGCGTTATCAATGGCATCGCTTTCCAGACCAATATTTTAGCGTTAAACGCAGCGGTTGAAGCTGCGCGCGCAGGCGAGCAAGGGCGTGGATTTGCCGTGGTGGCCAGCGAAGTCCGTAATCTCGCCCAGCGTTCAGCCCAGGCGGCAAAAGAGATTGAAGCGTTAATCGCCGAGTCGGTTGAACGGGTTAATAGCGGTGAGAAATTGGTAGAAAGCACCGGTAGCACCATGCAAACCATCGTGACGTCGGTAAGTCACGTGCGTGACATCATGGGTGAAATCGCGTCTGCCTCTGATGAGCAGAGCCGGGGAATCAGTCAGGTTTCGCAAGCGGTAGTGGAAATGGACAACACCACGCAGCAGAACGCCGCTTTAGTCGAGCAATCGGCGGCTGCGGCCAGTTCGCTGGAAGATCAGGCTGCGGCATTGGCGCGTGCAGTTTCTGTTTTTCGCCTAACAGAGCAGCCAGAACCGGTATCCGCACCGCGCAAGATCGCTACCCCGATATTAAAGCGAGCACCCGCTTTGCCTGCGCACGTCGCCGCTGATGAAGGTTGGGAACAATTCTAATTTTATAAACTAAACGTAAACAAAAGGGAGAATCTTACTTCTCCCTTATTAACTTCGCCTGGCATTAACTCGCCGTTGATAATTCTCGCCGTACTCTTAGCGACATTGCCATTTAAAGGTGTGACGCTACCATGTCTATTATTACCACGCATGAGGCGAATAAAAGTTCGTCCGCTTCGCTGTTTTTTCCGTTAATCAGTGGGAAATATATTCCAAATAAACTGTGGCTGAGTAAACGCTTCCGTTTTAAATTTGCCTTAAGGTCGTTAATTTCACCGATAACAACGTTACGTTATTTACATCAGCTTTCACATTTGCCACAGATCGATCAGATGATGAACCTGCAAGGCCTGTTGCCCGCTAAGCTGCATCGTCCTTATTTGCGGGCGGGATTCAGCGTGGCGGCGCGTGCGCAGGCTATCCTTGATCATTATCAGTTTATTGAACAGCTGAAAAATATGCCATTGCGTCAGCTGCTGCAAAGTGCCGGAGATAATGTTATCGCGACGTTTTTGGGCAAAACTGGCGAGACGTTTTTAATGACTTGTAGCCCAGGTTATTACGATCGTGAAGGTGAAGTCACGCTAGTGTTGCGCTATCAACAGCAGGTGATTGCCTCGCTCTCGTTTTCAATTATTAATGAAAATCAACAGCGAACCTTATTAATTGGCGGGTTGCAAGGCCCACGAAAAAATATCAGTAATGAGGTTATTCGTGAGGCGACTAAAGCGGCACACGGCGTATTTCCTAAACGTTTATTAATGGAGGCGGTGTTTATTTTTGCAGAACAATGTGAGGCGAATAAAATAGCCGCTGTCGGAGAAAATACGCATGTCTTTAGCAGTATGCGTTACCGTCACAGCAAAAGTGGCCATTTTTTTGCCAGCTACAGTGAGTTTTGGTTATCACTCAATGGCGAGGCGCGCGCAGATGGCTTGTTCACGCTGCCGTTAAACTTGCCGCGTAAATCTTTAGAAGATATTGCCAGTAAGAAACGTGCCGAATATCGCCGTCGCTACGAACTGTTAGATGGTCTGGCGGTGCAGGTTTATGCCGCCGCCGGACAGTGCAAAGTCGATCAGGCCGCAGCCTGATCCAAACTCAGAACGCGTTTTTAGCGAAACCTGTCATGACTTTCAGGTCCATTTCACGTCCCAGCGCGGTCATTGGATGCACCACAACCAGGCCGCGCACGCTTTTCTTCAGCGCGCCTAAGTTCGCCTGCTCTTTCTTGGTAATTTCGCGGCTGAACGGCAGCTTTTGCAGCTTCTGTGCTTCCACACTCAGCTTCTCGACGCGCTGGTTACGCAGACGCTCGATCTCAATAACCAGGGTTTCTTTCTCTTTTAACAGCGCACCCAGCTTCTCTATATCACCCGATTCCAGCAGCAGCGGCTCTTTACGGTTCAGGGCGTCCAGCTGATCGCTGAGGCGTTTGATTTCGTTCTTTTCTAGCTCTTTCATGACCACAACTCGTTGAGGAAAACAGGCAAAGGATACACCAAATTCGGCGCATATTCTCGGTGAGGTTAGGGTGATAACAGGCGGCAATGCGCCTGTTGAGGTTTAGCCGTTGGGCTTTTTAAACGCCTGCTTCAGGCTGATGCGGGAAATCAGCTCGGTGAGCGACAGCACCATGGTGGAACGCACCATCTGTAAATAGCGCTGCTGCTGCATGGCGCGAAGCTCCGCGTCATCGGGATGAAAGGCCGGTACGGGCGGCCACGCCGTTACGCAATGCAGCTCGCCAAAAGGGCCGAGAATCTCATCGTCAGTGAAGCGATAATCACCCATGTCGTGATTCAGCTCTTCACGTAAGGCGATCAGCAGTTCACAATCTTCATACTCATGGCGATTGATCACGCCAAGGCCGTAAATCAACTTGAGCCGCACCGGCAACTCACCCAGCGGACCATTGCCGAGCAGCAACGGTTCAACTGCGTATTTTACGGCGTAGTCGTCTTTACGAAATACCTGTAATACCAGCAGATTAACCGCTTCGGCCAACAGCTCGACAGCGGCGATCAGAAAGCTTCTCACCGAGCGACCGGCGTTCAGGCGCTCTAGCACCCGGTTTTCAAAAGCTTGCTTCTCTTCCATTATTGCCTGCATGGGTTCAATACTGCTGTTGGGCGCAGGCGAACTGCGCCCGACTTGCTTCGCTAACACGCGTGCATCATGCCATAGCGTTATAGGCGCTCACCACCGAAGCCACCACTTCGCTGTCGGCCTCAAGGCCTGAAATCTCTGCCAGCGTAGTTTGCGGACCTTTCTCCTGCAACAGCGCGGTTAATTCTTGCGCCTGCGGATCTTGCTCGCTGCGATAGTGCATGGCAGCAGCAATGCCCTGAACCAGATTGGTGTGCGGCAGTTGATATTCCAGCGTGCCCAGTGTGGGCTTGATCAAACGATCGCCTGCGCTTAGTTTACGCAGCGGTTGGCGACCTACGCGTTCAACATCATCTTTCAGATAAGGATTTTCGAAACGCCCAAGAATTTTCTGGATATAAGCGGCATGTTTGTCGGCTTCAAAACCGTAACGCTTGATCAGCACCGCACCGCTCTCTTCCATCGCACCTTTCACCACGGCGCGAATTTTTTCATCCAGAATGGCATCGCGAATAGTTTGGTGGCCGGCTAACTGGCCGAGATAGGCGGTAATCGCATGTCCGGTATTCAGGGTAAAGAGTTTGCGCTCGACAAATGCCATCAAGTTGTCGGTCAGTTCCATACCGGGAATAGTAGGCAGATCGCCTTTGAACTGGGTTTTATCAACAATCCACTCGCTGAAGGTTTCAACGGTGACTTCCAGGGGATCGTTGCTGCCCGCTTCTGAAGGCGGCACGATGCGGTCTACCGCAGAATCCACGAAGCCGACATGCTGCTCCAGCCATGCATGATATTGCTCTGGCAGCGCCTTGAGCACATGCTGTTTCAGCTGGCTGGTGCCGCGCACCATATTTTCACAGGCGATAATGTTTAATGGACGGGTATTACCGTTGTCGCTGCGCTTGGCCAGGCCTTTCGCTACGCTGCCGGCGATACGCTCCAGAATCTGTGGGCCAACCGCCGTGGTAACGATATCAACCTCTGAAATCAGCGTAATGATCTCATCACTGGTGCTGTTGACCGCGCTTACGCCCTTGACGATTTCGACTTTAGCCTGCTCGCCTACAACATGAACGGGATACTCATGACGCGCGTTTAGTGCATCCAGCACCGCCTGATTCACATCTGCAAACACCAAGTCGATGCCTGCATCAGCTAACAGTTTGCCAATGAAACCACGGCCAATGTTTCCTGCTCCAAAATGTAACGCTTTCATAATGTTGACCCATTTAAAAGACGATGGGGCGAGCATGTCCACCCGGAATTCGGGGCGGGCTTACCCACCCCAGGGAAAATAATCTGTCAGAACGCTGCGCTAACTATACGGTTGCCGTGCTGCCGGAAAGCAGATCCAACACTTCCTGGACGCTGGTCGTGTTGGCCAGCTTCTCGATCACCGTGTCGTCGTCCAGCGCATTGGTCAGGCTGGTAATCACCTGGATGTGCTCGTTATTGCGGGCTGCAATGCCGATGACTAAACGCGCAATATCTTCTGGCTCTTCACCAAACAGCACACCCGCCGGATATTGGCAGAACACTACACCGGTTTTCAGTACGCGATCTTTGGCTTCCACGGTACCGTGCGGCACCGCAATAGATTCACCCAGATAGGTTGGCGTCAGTTTCTCACGCTCCAGCATCGCTTCAACATATTCAGGCTCAACATAACCGCCTTTCACCAGCTGTTCACCCGCAAAGCGAATGGCCTGCTCTTTGTTGGTCGCGCTTTTGCCAAGGAACACGTTGTCTGCGCCCAGTTTGAACAGATGCGCATTGCCTTCATCGTAGCTATCAGCCAACGTTTTTTGCACAGTACCGCGATGGGTTTCGCTGCGATTAGCTGCAACCAATCGCTCAGTCAGCGTGGCGTACAGCGCGCTGTCGAGGAAGTTATTCAGCGAGATATGCTGCGCATGCGGCGCCTGACGAATGGCACGTTCAGTTAGATCGCGGTGAGTAATCACCAGATCCACATCGCCCGGCAGGGCGTTGATCGCGGTATTCGTTACCGACACACTGCTCAGGCCAGCGTCCTGCACTTTCTTACGCAGTACACCTGCGCCCATGGCGCTTGAACCCATTCCCGCATCACAAGCGACAATGATTTTACGTACGTGGTTCAGGTCAACGCTCATGGCATCGCTCGCGACAGCCGCTCCGGCTGCACCCGCAGCGCCCTGGCCTTTAGACTGCGCTTTCATGTCCTGCATGCGCTGGGTTGCCGCTTCAATGTCGTCGTCTTCTTTCACTTTGCTGGTTTTCAGCAGAATGGCCGATACCACGAAGGAAACAGCAAAGGCAGCAACGATCGCAGCGATGTTAGCGAAGTAGGCTCCTTTTGGCGTCATGGCTAACACCGCCAGGATAGAACCGGGTGAGGCGGGAGAAACCAAACCGCCATTCAGCAGAGTCAGCGTGAACACGCCAGTCATACCGCCGAGGATGACCGCTAACAGCAGGCGCGGCGCCATCAACACATACGGGAAGTAAATTTCGTGGATACCACCGAAGAAGTGGATGATTGCCGCACCGCCCGCAGACTGTTTAGCACTGCCACGACCAAAGAACATGTAAGCCATAAGCACACCCATTCCTGGGCCTGGGTTCGCTTCAATCAGGAAGAAAATAGACTTACCGGCTTCACTGGCCTGCTGGATACCCAGCGGCGAGAAAATACCGTGGTTAATCGCGTTATTGAGGAACAGGATTTTCGCCGGCTCAACAAAGATGGAGGTCAGCGGTAGCAGGTTATTCTGCACCATCAGATTCACGCCAGCGGCGAGAATATGCGACAGACCTTCAACCAACGGACCAATAGCCATAAACGCCAGCAGCGCCAACAACATACCGATGATACCGGCAGAGAAGTTGTTAACCAGCATTTCAAAGCCGCTTTTGATCTTACCGTCAATGGCGCGGTCGAATGATTTGATCGCCCAGCCGCCCAGTGGACCGGCAATCATTGAGCCGAGGAACATCGGCATATCCGCACCAACAATCACGCCCATGGTGGTAATTGCACCGACCACACCGCCGCGATCGCCGCCAACCAAGCGTCCACCGGTAAAACCGATCAACAGTGGCAGCAGATAGGTGATCATTGGGCCAACCAGCTTGGCCAACGTTTCGTTTGGAATCCAACCTGTTGGAATAAACAGCGCGGTGATGATGCCCCAGGCGATAAACGCCCCGATGTTTGGCATCACCATATTACTCAGAAAGCGACCAAAGCTTTGTACTTTGACCTTCACCGATGAGGACATAAACCCACCCCTTATTGAGACGCGCTGCAATAGGAGAGCGCGTTTGTTTTTGTTAAGTGACCACGGCGGGGAGCCGTTGGTATTACTGTATGCACGCGGACTCTATCACGCGAATATGACGCTGCGTAGCACAGGGGAAAAGTGTGATTCATATCACGCAATTACGGTGGCGTCAGGGGTGATTTAAGTGATGGCGATCACAAAAAAGTGCTGTAAGAAAAGTACGATGGCGATTATTTGAACGGAAACAGGGTCGTTATGTGAGTTGTGTCACCTTTTGGGTGGTACGGTTTGTTGCTGTTATGTGATTCAGATCACAAACAATCGTTGGTCGAAAATGCGTCAGTTCACACTTTGTGGGGGAGTCATTTTGAAGAGAGGAATTTGGAAAGAAAGGACAGAAAAGAGAGCAGGGCAAACCTCAAGATTTGCCCTGCTTGATATCTTATTGCGGGCTGCCCTGCACAGCATTTTGTGCCTGGGTCAGTGCTTGTGCATTCGCTGACAAATTGCTCATTAATGTATTGTATTGCGTGGCCTGATCCTGCGTTGGGAACTGGACGCCGCCATCGTTGAAGCTCACGCGATTACCTTGTGTCTGCAAGAAGTCACCGGTTTGCACCGCGCCCTGGCTCAACGCTTGCAGTTTCGGCAGTAACGGAATCAGCACATTAGCGGGCTGCGTTACCACTTTGTCATAAGCGCTGTCGTAAACTTTCTTCAAGTCGTCCGACTGTTTCAGCGAGGCTTTGCTGCTGTCAGCTTGCATCTTAGCGCTTTCAATCTGCTGCGTAACAATCACTAACGCGCTGTTAGCCTGACGCAACGAATCACGGCGAGTGAGATAATCTTGCGGCACGCGAATCGCAGATAACTCATCAACCACGGGGCGCATGCCTTGTTCAACCGCTTTGTTCGCCTGCTGAGAGAAACCATAAATGATGGCGTAATCGCTCGCGAATTTACCGAAGGTCTGCTTTTGGTTTTCGCTCAGGCTCGGTAAGTGCTCACCGCTGCGCATCACGGTATTTTGGAGAAAATCGCTGAAGGCTTTGCGCTGATCGCCTTCTTTATCACCACATGCGGTGAGTTGCAGCACGATAAGCGCGCCAGCAAGCATTATGCCGCTGCGCGTCCAAAGGCGGGAAAGTCCTGAAGCCATTCGTTCAACTCCTGTCAGTAAACGGGCTGATGTCTATGTAACAATGGCCTAAAGAATAGAACAAACAAGGGAGCGCACACAACGTGAAACCCGCGCGGTTGATCAGGAGAGAGCCACACTTCATCCCTTCCTTGTCTAATGCGCAAAGGAAGGGATGCTTAAGGTGCTTAATAATCAGCGTTAAAGATGCAATGCTGGGCGCTTTTCAGAGCAGCACACCAGACGATTAATAAACCAGCGCTTGACCATCTTTACGGCTTTCGGTTGCGGCAATATAGAAACCTTGCGGATCGCGCACAATCACTTGCGCACCGCCAAAGTTATAGCTGCTCAGCGGATCTTCCAGCACCACGTTGTGTCCCATGCGGCGTAGCGTACTTAACGTATTGCGATCGATGGTCGATTCAAACACCACTTCACGCCCTTGCACCACACGCCAGCGCGGCGCATCAATCGCGGCCTGCGGGTTTTGTTTATGTTTCATAATGCGTAACGCCAGTTGCAGATGTCCTTGTGCCTGCATCGGTCCACCCATCAGACCGAATGACATCAGCGGTTGGCCCTCAGCATCCAGCGCAAAGGCGGGAATGATGGTGTGGAACGGACGTTTATTTCCTGCCACCACATTAGGATGATCGGCATCCAGCGAGAAGCCTGCGCCACGGTTTTGTAGGCTAATGCCGGTTCCCGGCACGACTACACCTGAACCGAATCCCATGTAGTTTGACTGAATAAACGACACCATCATGCCGCTGGCGTCGGCGGTTGAGAGATAAACCGTGCCGCTCTGCTGCGGTGATCCAAAGGTGAAGTCACCCGCTTGCCTTGGATTAATCAACGCCGCACGCTGTTTAAGATAACCTTCGCTTAACAGCAAATCGGCTGGGAATTCGAGGTGATCTTCATCAGTGACGTAACGCTCTAAATCCACCAATGCCAGCTTCATCGCTTCAATGGAAAGATGCAGCCACTGCGGCGAATCGGGGGCATATTGTCCAATATCCCACTCTTCCAAAATGCCGAGCGCGATCAGTGTCGCAATGCCCTGGCCGTTTGGCGGCAGTTCCTGTACAGAACCGCCAGCAAAGGGATGCGACAGCAGCTTCACCCAATCAGCACGATGATTTTTTAAATCTTCCAGCGTCAGCGCGGCGTTGTGCTCGCGGGCAAAAGCAGCAATCTTTTCCGCCAGCTCACCGCGATAAAAACTTTCACCGTTGCTTTCGGCGATCTTTTGCAGCGTCTCAGCTTGTGCTGGATTACGGAACAGCTCACCGATGCGCGGCGGGCGGCCTTCCGGGGCAAAACACGCGGTGAAGCCTGGCTGGTCTTTCAGTTTTTTGTAGCCGCGCTGCCACAGCTGACCAATCAGCGGCGAGACCGGAAAACCGTCGCGCGCGTATTCAATTGCCGGTTGTGCCAGTGTGGTCAGCGGCAAGGTGCCAAAACGTTCAGCCAGCGTAACCCAAGCCGAAACAGCGCCGGGCACGGTGACGGCATCCCAGCCGGTTTCGGGCATTTGGCTGTGACCCGCAAATCGTTCTGGGCTCCACGCCGCTGGAGCGCGTCCTGATGCGTTTAATCCGTGCAGCTCTTTGCCGTCCCAGATAATCGCGAAGGCGTCGCTGCCAATGCCGTTGCCGGTTGGCTCCAGCACCGTCAACGCAATGGCGGTGGCGATCGCGGCATCGACTGCGTTGCCGCCTTGCTGCAACATGCGAATACCCGCTTGCGCCGCTAGCGGCTGCGAAGTGGCAACCGCATTGCGGCCCATCATTGGGGCGCGATGAGAGGGATAGCTGACATCAAAATCTAATGCTTCTTTCATAATGATTCCTTTTATTCAGTCGTTACGCGGATCAAGCGCATCGCGCAATCCGTCGCCGAGCAGGTTAAAGCCCTGCACGATCAGAAAGATGGCAAGCCCAGGGAAAATCGACATCCACGGCGCTTGCTCCAGATAGCCTTTGGCAGTGTTGAGCATCGCACCCCACGAAGGCGAGGGCGGTTGTTGTCCCAGCCCGAGAAAGGAGAGGCTGGCTTCAGTAATAATGGCGGAGGCGATGGCTAAGGTAGCCTGCACCAAAATCGGTGACATAACGTTAGGCAGCACGTAGCGCAGGATAATCCAGCGATCCGGCAAACCAATCGCTCGCGCGCCGTCGATATACTCTTCATGACGAATGGCGATCACCTGACCCCGCGTCAGACGGGCAAAGATCGGCATCGCCGACAAGCCAATGGCGATCATCGCATTAGTCAAACTCGGCCCAAGAAACGCGCCCAGCGCAATGGCCAGAATCAAGAACGGACAGGCCAGCAGCGCTTCGATAAAGCGTGAAATAATGCCGTCACACCAGCCTTGCCAGTAACCCGCGATCAGCCCAAGCGGCACGCCAATCAAAATAGCGATCAGCACCGAAATACAGCCCGCCAGCAATGAGGTACGTGCGCCCCAAATCATACGCGACAGAATATCGCGGCCCAATTCATCGGTGCCAAGCCAAAACAGTTCCGACGGCGGTTTGCGCACCGCCAGAAAGTTCGCCTTGATCGGATCGGCGGGTGCCAGCCACGGCGCGAAAATGGCTATCGCGACAAACAGCGTGACGATCACCGCGCCAATCAGCGCGCTTTTGTTACGCAGAAACTTCTTCAGCACCCGGCTGTTAGCACGTAGCAGCGGTTTTGCGGCGCCTGCCGTCAGCACTTCGCTCATGATTAGCCTCGCATTTTCGGGTTGATTAACACATACAACACATCGGCGAGCAGGTTGAGCAGCAGGAAGCCAATCGCCACCACCAGCACCACGCCTTGTACTACCGCGTAGTCGCGGTTAAACACCGCATCGACAATCATTTTGCCAAAGCCAGGCAGGGTAAAAACTTGCTCAGTCAACACCGCGCCGCCGAGCAACTCGCCGAACAGCAGCGTGGTCAGCGTAATCACCGGCACCAGCGCATTACGAAAGGCGTGTTTCAGCACCACCTTCTTGCCCAATAATCCTTTGGCGCGCGCGGTGCGGATGTAATCCGCTTTCAGCACGGCAATCATCGAGGCGCGCGTATGACGCATCAACGTAGCGGCTAAACCGGTGCCCAACACCAGCGCAGGCAACAGCAGCGTTTTCAGGTTTTGCGGAATGCTCTCACTCAGCGGGACATAACCGGATGCGGGTAACCATTGCAGGTGCACCGAAAACAGCAAAATCAGCAAGATACCCAGCCAAAAGTGCGGCACTGAAATCCCCGACAGCGCGACAAAATTGCTGGTGTGATCCACCCACGTATCTTTGCGCACCGCCGCGATAATGCCCATGCTGATGCCAATCACCAGCGCGATAATCATCGCCATCAAGGAAAGCTCCAGCGTGACCGGCAGCTTGCTGGCAATCAACGACGTTACCGGCTCTTTGGTGCGCAGTGATTCACCCAGATCGCCGCGTAACGCATTGCCCATCCAGTAAAAATACTGGCTGGGCAGCGGATCGTTGAGATGATAAGCCTCACGCAGTTGGGCGATAACTTCCGGGTCGCGCTCTTCGCCCGCCATCGCCAGCACCGGATCGCCCGGCAGCAGTTTCTGCAGGGCGAACACCATGATGCTCACTAACAGCAGCGTTGGGATGGCGAGCAGCAGGCGTTTAACGATCAGTTCCAGCATCTTTATTCCTCAAAGCATTTACTGCGCCATGCTGACGCCAGCCAGACGCACTAAGCCGTCCGGCCAGGCTTTAAAGCCCTGCACCTTTTTCGACAGGCCAAATATACGTGGCTCGAAGTAGAGGTAAGCAATTGGCATGTCGGTTTGCAGCTGTTTCACCACGTTGTCGTACAGTGTCTGACGTTGTGCCGGATCGTTGGTAAGACGTGCCGCATTCAGCCATTCATCAACCTGCGGATTGCTGTAGCGTCCGTCGTTGAGCGTGCCTTTGCTGTTAATAAACGAATAAATGCTGCCATCGGGATCGGGACGACCCGACCAGCCAGACAGGCTGAGCTGGTAATCGCCGCGCTGCTGGCGATCCAATAAGCTGGCAAATTCGCTCATTTGCAGATTCACGTTGAAGCCCGCTTCGCTCGCCATCGCCTGAATGACCTGCCCAACCTGCTGTGAAGTCGGGTTATTCGTCACCAGCAATGTCACGTTAAGCGGTGTAGTGACGCCTGCTGCTTTCAGCAGTGAAGCGGCTTTTTCCACATCGCGGGCTGGGACCGGCAACTTGACGTGATACGGGCTGACCGGTGACAGCGCCTGATTAGCTGGGGTGTAAAGCCCTTCAAACGCGACCTGATTCAACGCATCGCGATCGATAGCCAGCGAGAAAGCTTCACGTACGTGTGCATCTTTGAAGGGGCTTTTCGGATCGACTTTGCCGTTATTGATGTTGAAAGTAATGCCCTGATAACCCAAACCGGTGACTTTGGCTAAGGCGAGTTTGCTGTCGCCCTGCACGGTTTTCACGTCGCTGGCTGCGATACCCTCGGTCAGATCGAGATCGCCAGCACGCAGGTTAGCCAGACGGACAGAAGCATCAGGAATCGGCAGGAAAATCACTTTATCGAAGTGATAAGCCGCTTTGTTCCAGTAATTGTCATATCGTTTCAGCACAATACGATCCTGCTGTACGCGACTTTCGAACTGATACGGGCCGGAACAGACCGGATGGGTAATGAAGTCCGGTTTTTTCGCCGCTTCTGGCGCTAACATTGCGCCAGCGCGATCGGTTAACTGGCTGAGCAAGGCGGCATCAGGGTTTTTCAGATGGAACTTAACCTGGAGCGGGCCGGTGACTTCCACGCTTTGAATCGAAGAGATCTCACTTTTACGCAGTGAACCCGGCAATGTCAGGGCGCGTTCGATATTGAATTTCACGGCGTTGGCATCAAATTTTTCACCATCATGGAACGTAACACCGCTGCGTAGGTTCATGGTGAGGATTTTCGCGTCGTCGCTCCATGACCAGTCGGTCGCCAGGCCTGGGATCACTTTCAGATGTTCATCCACATCCACTAAGCGATCACACATCGCAGCAAACACAAAGCGGCCATAGTAGGTTCGCGCCAAATGCGGATCGAGCATGTCTGGATCGGCACCTAAACCAATGCGAATCACGCTTTCAGCCTGGCTGTGCGCGCTGGCGCCGAGCAGCATCAGGCCGCCGAGTGCCGTTAATAACGTCTTGCGGGCTTTCTTCACGACATATCTCCAGAGATTAGGACGGTTGATTCACCGCGTGCTCGAACAAGGCACGGCGGCGTAAAAAAGCGGCAGACGGCGGCGCGATAAGAATGGCGCTGCGATCGCGATTAATTTCCTGCCAGCGGTGGCAGGCGACCTGACGTCCGCCGGGTAAAACCTGATTGATCGGCTCTAACTGGCGGCACTCATCGGTGACATAGGGGCAACGGGTATGAAAGCGGCAGCCGCTCGGCGGGGATGCCGGATTAGGCAAATCGCCCTGCAGCAGCGGCTGCGTGCGTGGCACGCCTGGCTGCATTTGCGGTGCCGACGCAATCAGCGCTTGGGTATAAGGATGCAAGGGCGCATCAAAAATTTCGTCAACGCTGGCAAGCTCAACGATTTGCCCGAGGTACATCACCGCAACGCGATCGCTCATGTGGCGAATCACCGCCAGACCGTGCGCGACGATGATCATCGTCAGACCAAACTGCTGTTTCAGGCTCTCCAACAGATTCACCACCTGCGCCTGCACTGAAACGTCCAGTGCCGAAACCGGTTCGTCGCCAAGTAACAATGTCGGTTCAGACGCCAGCGCGCGCGCGATGCCGATGCGCTGGCGCTGACCACCAGAAAATTCATGCGGATAACGTTGCGCCCAGGCGGGCGGCAAACCCACGGTGCGCAACAGCTGATGCACTCGCGCCTGGCGATCGTCACGTGTGAGTTTGGTGTGCAACCACAACGGTTCACCCACAATGCTTTCAACCGTCATACGCGGATTCAATGAAGCAAACGGATCCTGAAAGATGATTTGTAACTCGCGGCGCAGCCGATTGAGATGCGCGCCATTCGCATGGGTAATCTCTTCACCCTGATAAAAAACCTGACCCTGACTGGCGGCCAGCAGGCGCAGTAGCAGGCGGCCCAAAGTGGATTTGCCCGAGCCAGATTCGCCCACGATCGCCAGAGTTTCACCCGCTTTTACCTGCAACGAGATGCGATCCACCGCTGTCACCTGTTTATTACGTTTGAACAGTTGAGTGGGGCCAGCAAAGGTTTTGCTCAGGTCGCGGCATTCCAAAATCGGTTTCATGCAATCTCTCCCAGCGTGACGTGCTGTTCCAGCGGCGCGCGAAAGCAGGCCACCTGATGGGCGGGTGCCAAAGCGTGCAGCGTAGGACGCGTTTGATGGCAACGCGTTTCAGCGAATGGGCAGCGCGTCGCGAAGCGGCAGCCGGCAGGCATTTGCTCGGGTAAAGGCACGTTGCCCGGAATGGTGGACAGCGGGCCGCTGCGGGCAGCAAGACTGGGAATCGAGCCCATCAAGCCAATGGTGTACGGATGTTGCGGATCGTTGAAAATCGCCTCGACTGAACCGGTTTCCACCACTTGTCCGGCGTACATCACCGCCACCTGCTGCGCAACTTCCGCCACCACGCCAAGGTCATGGGTGATCATCAGAACCGCAGTGCCGGTTTCTTTTTGCAGGCTGTTTAACAGCTGAAGGATTTGTGCCTGAATAGTGACGTCGAGCGCGGTAGTCGGTTCGTCAGCTACCAGCAGCTTGGGATTGTTGATCAGCGCCATGGCGATCATCACGCGTTGACGCATACCTCCCGAAAGCTGATGTGGATAGGCTTTGAGTCGCATTTCCGGTGCGGGAATTTGTACTTTTTTCAGGATTTCCAACGCGACGTCCATCGCTTCACGACGACTGACGCGGCGGTGCCTTAATACCGCCTCGCTGAGTTGATCGCCAAGCGTAAACGCCGGATTGAGTGAGGTCATTGGCTCCTGAAAAATCATTGCCAACTGATTGCCGCGTAAACTGGCGTAATCGGTGTTGCTGAGGTGACGTAATTCACAATCGTCGAAGCGCATTTCACCTTCAAGAATCTGCGCACTGGCAGGCAATAAACCCATTAGCGCCAGCGAGGTAATGCTTTTACCGCATCCTGATTCACCCACCAATGCCAGCGTTTCACCGGCGTTTAGCGTAAGCGAAATGCCATCCAGCACCGTGACCGGCGAGCCGCGAAACTGCACGCGTAAATTACGTACCGCCAACACCGGGCGGCAAGAACCGTCACTCATAACGTCTCCTGATCGGGCTGATGAAGGGCTTCCATTAACGCTTGTTGCAGCGCTAATAGGTGCTCGCGCATGGCGGCGGCGGCTTCTACAGGCTGACGCTGCGCGATATGCGTGACCAGCCGCAAATGATGCACATCGTAGGTATCCAGCCGCGCAGGGTGCGCGCTTGTACTCGCAGATGCTGCCAGCCGGGATCGCGGCGAATGGCGTCAATGGCATCGAATAAACCCAGCATCAAGCGATTGCCCGCAGCTTCAGCAATCGCACGATGAAAGGCGCTGTCCCATAACTCATGTTGATCGCCATCACCGGGTGCGACCTGATGCATGCGCTCCAGTAAGCGATGCAGCAGCGAGATCTGCTCTTTGCTGGCGCGTAGCGCAGCTAATCTCGCCAGGCCGGGTTCAAGCTGCAAGCGCGCCTCCATCACTTCCAGCAAATTCGATTGCTGCGGCAAAGCGTGCAGCACCAAGGGCTGAACCGGCGCGGATGGGCCAACAAACGTACCTTTGCCTTGCTTACGCCAGATGCGACCTTCTTCTTCCAGCACATCAAGCGCTCGGCGGATTTCACGTCGGCCTACGCAAAAACGCTCCGCCAGCTCTCGCTCGGTGGGTAAAGCGAGTTCAGGTGTGCTGTCGTGCTGCTGAAGCAGCTGCCGCAGTTTTTCCAGTGCTGAACTGGAGTTGGCTGAGGTTTCGGGCGTATCACTCATTATTGGTTCGCCTGTCATCTATCAGAAAAAGATGGGGTAAAGCCGGTTTTCATAAGTTTTTGTTTATGAATTAAACAGTTGGGCTCTATGTAGCGTAGGCAAGAACTGAACCAATTTTTAATTGGTTCAGTATGATTAAGGGTAAAAATGAGGTATTCCATTGATTAATAACAATGAAATAATTGCAGTGATCCCTGTTGTTTTACTTACCCTGGCGAATAACGACCAGGTGAGGAAAAGCGCATTGCGCCAGAACAGTGCGTGATTGCTGTAAAAGTGTGCAATACTGCGCGGGTTTACGTCAGTGCGCGCGACAAAACTTCGCTTAATCCGTGAAGCATTGAAACGAATAACCGCCCGCGCTGGGAGCAACATGCGACAGCCTGTTGATGCGAGCGCAGGCGTCGTGGAGATGGCGTGGAAATTGCAGTGACTTCTGTGAACAGGATGAATGCGAGCCTGCAATGCTATTGCAATATTGACTCGCCACAATGCGTAAGACGATCTTTGAATGCGACGGTGTTATGAACGCCGTTTAGTGTCTTTTGACGTGGATGATGACATTTGCCTGAAAAAAGCTGCATTCATAAGCATTATTTTTCAATTTAAGCCAACAGAAACCCTCTTTAAATCGTATTAAATTCAATCGGTTAGTGAATTTTGGCCGAAAGTGGCAAAGCATAGATAAAAAAATTATAAATTGCGCAGCAAATCGTCAGGACTCTATCCATACTTAGCTTCCCGACTTTTGTTGCATTGTTCTGACACCTTTTAAAAGCAGTGCACAACAGGCTGTGTCCCGTAATGGTTTTACTCATAACAAAAACAAACCCTTGCGGGATGCAGCCTGAACAGGCCGGTTTCAGAACCTGACTTCAGGTTCGTACCTCTCTACTTTCACGTGATTCATAGTGAGTTTTTAAGGAGTTCTCTATGGAATTAAAAGACCCAATGTTTGAATTGCTCAGCAGCCTTGAGCAGATTGTATTGACACGTGATAAACGTCCTGCTGATTTGGAAATTCAACTCCAGCCTACGATGCCCGAACCACAACGCTTACGCGAAATGACCGGTATGCAGCTTGATGAATTTGCCAAAGTAATGGGCGTTAGCGTTTCTTCTGTGAAAAGTTGGGAGGCACGTCGTACGCGTCCTTCAGCCACGGCGCAGAAACTAATGAAGTTGCTTCATGCCAACCCGTACCTTGGAAGGCAGTTGCTTGAGTAAGCACTGATAAGACGAGAAGAACAAAAGAACCCGCCGCTGGCGGGTTTTTTCAGCTTAAGCCGCCATATTTAGCGGCTTGTTTAACGAACCAACTCTCCGGCACGCTATAGGGCGGCTCACCTAACTGCGCAATGCCTGCTTCGATAATGGTTGAGGCCTGCTGCCACAATTGAGCGTCACCTTGCTTCAGCAATTCGATTTGCACCTTTTTCTCTACCAAATAGATACGAGCAAAGTGCGGATCAAACCGCACAATTGAGCGCGTATTGTCGATGATATCTGCAAGTTTAATGGTTTGCGCTTCCGGCGCTGCGTTAGCCGTGTGCTGAAAATGTGCCAGCTTGCGGGCCGCTCGGTTTTTAGCGGTCGGCTGGGCACTGTCTGTTAACATTTCTACCAGCTCGGCGACTCGCGGGCCAAAGTGAGTGTTGATATCGTTTAGTGTGGTCGCGGTATCTTCTACCGTGTCGTGTAACCAGGCTGCGGCCAGCAAATTTTCATCACTCGTAATGCTGCGAACCAATTCAACGACTGCCGCCGGATGCACAATATAGGGTTCATCAGTGTATTTGCGTCGCTGACCCGTTTCGGCATGGGCTTGTGTTGCATAGCGTCGCGCCTGATCTTCAAGAGAATCCATCATGCTTTTACTCCTTAGCATAATATGTTGCTTGCAATTGTGTAGCGCGCTATCTATATTCTAGCCATGAACAGTAATCAAGATGACAAAAAGTGAAAGCAGCGCCACTGTTGCTGGATCAGCAGCTCTGCTTCGCGCTCTATTCTGCCAATCTGGCGATGAATAAGGTGTATCGCCAGCTGCTTACGCAACTCGACGTGACCTATCCACAATATCTGGTGATGCTGGTGCTGTGGCAAAAAGATGATGTCACCGTCTCGGAGATTGGTGAGCAGCTCTTTTTGGATTCCGCCACGCTGACACCGCTGCTTAAAAGGCTGGAAAGCGCCGGACTCATTAATCGTCAGCGTTCGCGTCAGGATGAGCGGCAAGTAGTGGTGACGTTGACCGAAACAGGTCGAGCCTTGCGTAGCAAGGCAGAAAGCATTCCCGACGCCATTCAATGTGCGGCGGCCTGTGATGAATCCGCTTTGAATGCGCTGAAAACGCAGCTGGACGATCTTCGCAATAATCTGAATCGTTCGCGATAAGAATTCATAATGTGGGTGCCACGCACCCGCTAAATTTCACCCGTTCGACTACGCTTATTTAAGTAGTGGGCGATTAAATAGCATATAGCGAGGAATTTATGTCATTAGAACAAGTGGTTTACTGTGCAAAAGCCAAAGCAACCGGCGGTCGTGATGGTCGTGCAACCTCTTCTGACGGTGTGCTGGACGTTAAATTAGGCGTGCCGAAAGAGATGGGCGGCGCAGGCGGCGAAGTGACCAACCCAGAGCAGCTGTTCGCAGCGGGTTATTCAGCCTGTTTCCTCGGCGCAATGAAGTTTGTAGCGGGTCGCGACAAGATTTCTATGCCTAAAGATGCATGGATTGAAGGCGAAGTCGGCATTGGCCCAATCCCGAACGGTTTCGGCATTGAAGCCACCCTGAATATCCATCTGCCTGAGATGGATGAAGCGGAAGCGAAAAAATTGGTTGATGCAGCACACATCGTCTGCCCTTATTCCAATGCAACCCGCAACAACATTGACGTGACGCTGAACATCGTTCGCTAAACGTTTTTACGGGCCTGCAAAGCGGGCTCGTAATGTTTCAATACACTCTTTTTCCTCGATTTTCCCACACTATTTATCCAGACCTCTTACGCTTAGTTAGTCTGCTAACTTCTTCTGGAGAATCCCCTATGACTTCACGCCTGCGCGCCTTACTGCCTGGCTTATTACTCAGCGTCGCCTTTACTGCGGCAGCCGCTGACAATGTGATTACCCCTATGCGCGGCACCATTGATGCCATCAGCGGCAACCAGCTGGATGTCACCACGCGTCAGGGCGATAAAATTAAAGTCGAGATCAACGACAAAACTAAAGTTAACAGCGTCAGCAAAGCGCAGATGAGCGACATCAAACCAGACAGCTTTATCGGTACCGCCGCGGTACCGCAAGCGAATGGCGAACTGAAAGCGCTTGAAGTCCACGTATTTGCGCCAAGCCTGCGCGGCAGTGGTGAAGGCTTTAATCCTTTCGAATCAGCCGATGGCAAAATCAATACCATGACTAACGGTACGGTCGGCAAACTGGTTAACAGCAATGGCCGCACCATGACGGTTAAATATGGCGACAAGCAAAAAACGGTGCAGGTTCCTGATGATGTACCGGTGGTGCTGATTGAGCCGGGCAATAAAAGTTTGCTGAAGCCGGGCGGCAAAGTAGTGCTGTTTGGCAGCAAAGCCAGCGATGGTCACATCGTGGCTCGCGGTATTTCTGCTGGTAAAGATGGTCTGACACCACCGATGTAAATCATGAAAAAAGCATCGGGTTCACGTCATCCCTGGCCGATTCGGCTTTGTCACTGGACAAATGTGCTGGTGATGATTGGCATGCTGATGAGCGGCTGGGGCATTTACAACGCCTCGCCGCTGTTCAATTTCACTTTTCCCGCATGGATGACGCTCGGCGGCTGGCTCGGCGGCCACATTGCCTGGCATTTGGCGGTGATGTGGTTGCTGTTTGCTAACGGGGTAATTTATCTGGTGTGGGGCATCATCAGCGGGCAATTTCGTGGCCGCTTTTTACCGCTAAGTGGGCGCGCGCTCTGGCAAGATCTTTTCTCGGCATTGCGGCTGCGGCTGCATCATCGCGGCAGCGACTACAATGCGGTACAGAAATTGATGTACCTGTTTGTGTTGGTGGACGGCGTGCTGCTGGTGCTATCGGGTTTATCTATCTGGAAACCGGTGCAGTTTAGCGGGTTGGTGGCGCTGTTCGGTGGTTTTGATATGGCGCGTTATGTGCACTTTTATGCCATGAGCGGCTTGGTGCTGTTTACAGTGATTCACGTGGTGATGGTGATCCTGGTGCCGCAAACGTTGTGGCCGATGATTACCGGTGGCAAGCGGAGTGCAGATCGTGAGTGAACAACCCAAAAGTAAAATCATCCTGAAACCTGATCAGCACAAACAGCTGATCAATCTACAACGCCGCATGCTGCTGCGCAGCGGATTAACGCTGGGTGCCGTTTCGCTGCTCAGCGGTTGTAACTTACAGGATGGCGATAGCGTCGATAAAGTTTTATGGGCGATGTCACGCTGGAACGATCGGGTACAAAGCTGGTTATTTAATGGTGAGAAGCTGGCACAAACCTATTCTGCCGATCAAATCACCCGTCCGTTCCGGTTTAATGCCTTTTATCCCGAATACAATGTGCCGGAGATAGATCTTGCGGATTACCGGCTGGAAGTGTCGGGCAAAGTCTCGAACAAAGCGTCCTGGACGCTGGAGCAATTGCAGCGCTTGCCGCAGACCGAACAAATTACTCGCTTGATTTGCATTGAAGGCTGGAGCGCGATTGGCCAATGGCGCGGCGTTCCACTTAAGACCTTTCTGCAACACATCGGGGCCGATTTAACCGCACGCTATGTCGGTTTCAAATGCGATGATCGTTACTATTCCAGCCTGGATATGCCCACGGCTCTGCATCCACAAACTATTCTCGCCCTGGATTTTGACAACAAACCGCTACCGCCAGATTTCGGTTATCCGCTGCGGCTGCGCGTGCCCACCAAGCTTGGCTTCAAGAACGCCAAGCATATCGGCGCGATCTTTGTTACCGATCAGAATCCAGGCGGCTATTGGGAAGATCAGGGCTATAACGGTTTTAGCGGGATTTAGTGAACAAAAAGTGTGCAATTGTTCACAGTTTTGATTATTTTCTGGTCTAACCATTTCTTGCATGTTCTACTGTGCCACCTCGCAGTAACGCGTTCAGAATCCTCCTGCATCTTGTCCGATGCGCTTACTAATCGAACTCTACTGCAATCTGATAGTCACACTAACGTTCGATAAAGCGCATCACTCCAGGGAAACACCATTTTTCATGAATTATATTAAGAGTTTAACCCAGCAAAAGTTGTCGCTATTGCTGGCGTTGTACATCGGTATCCTACTGAATTTACCAATTTTTTATCGCCGTTTTGACGGTTTCTTGACGCATTCCACACTGATAAATTGGGTGACTGCAGCCACAGAAGTCATTGCGATTGTCATACTGACTTTTTCCTCATGCGTTTGTTGTCGCTAGGCGGCAAGAAAATCTATCGTGTGCTCGCCACCTGTATCGTGCTGATCTCTGTTGCTTCAGCCTATTACATGGCTTTTTTCAATGTGGTGATTGGCTACGGCATCGTGGCATCGGTGATGACCACCGATATGGATTTGTCGAAAGAGGTCATTGGGTTTCACTTCGTGGCGTGGATGGTGCTGGTTAGTGCATTGCCGCTGCTGATGATTTGGCGAAATAACCTTCGCCTGACGCTCAATGAACAGCTGCGTACGCCGGGTCATCGCCTTAAACCGACGTTAGTCATGTTAGTTTGCGTCGCGCTGGTTTGGTTGCCGATTCGCTATTTCGACAAGCTGCAAAAAGCCAATGAAGAGATAACCAACATCGATCTGCCAAGCTACGGCGGCGTGGTTGCACACTCTTATCTGCCTTCTAACTGGCTGGCCGCGGTTGGACTGTTTGCCTGGACGCGACTGGATGAAACCCTGGAGAGTCAGGAACTGCTCGATCCCGCGAAGAAATTTACCTATGTTGCGCCGCAAGGTTTGGATGACACCTATGTAGTGTTTGTCATCGGTGAAACCACCCGTTGGGATCACATGGGCATGCTCGGTTATGAACGTGATACCACGCCAAAACTCTCTAAAGAGAAAAACCTGGTCGCGTTCCGTGGCGAATCCTGTGATACCGCGACGAAGCTTTCTCTGCGCTGCATGTTTGTGCGCGAAGGCGGCACAATGGACACACCGGGACGCACACTGAAAGAGCAGAACGTCTTTGCAGTGATGAAAGAGCTGGGCTTCACTTCTGAGCTGTTCGCAATGCAGAGTGAAGTGTGGTTTTACGATAACGTCAACGCGAACAACTTCGCTTTCCGCGAGCAGATTGGTTCCGAGAAGCGTAATCAGGGTAAATCGGTCGACGACATGCTGCTGGTGCCTGAGTTAAAAACGTCGCTGGAGCGTTTCCCGAAAGGCAAACACTTAGTGGTTTTGCACACCAAGGGTTCGCATTATCTTTATTCGCAGCGTTATCCACGTAGCTTTGCGCGTTATCAGCCGGAATGTATGGGCGTTGACGAGACGTGCAGCAAAGCACAATTGATCAACGCTTATGACAACTCTGTGTTGTATGTCGACACCATGCTCGACAGCGTTTTGGATCAGCTGCGTGATAAGAAAGCGATTGTTTTCTATGCAGCCGATCATGGCGAATCGATCAGCGAAAACATGCACCTGCACGGTACGCCACGTGAAATGGCACCACCAGAGCAGTTCCGCGTGCCGATGATTGTTTGGGCATCAGATAAATATCTGGAAGACCCCACTAATCGTAGTAACTTTGAGCGCCTGCAGGCGCAGCAGCGCGTAGGTAAAACGCACCGCCACGTTGAGCTGTTTGATACCATTCTGGGATGTTTGGGTTATACCTCGCCAGATGGTGGCATTAAAGCGGCCAATAACTGGTGTCAGGCACCGGCTTCGAGCCAGACGAGTTCGCTATGATTGCTGCCTGGAACTTATTGACGCGTGGGTGTTTTTTTCATGCTGCATGCTTTCCAGGCGATTAACGGTCAAAGTGTAAAAAGCGGTTGACGCTCCCGGTGGGTCGCAGTAACATGCGCCCCCATCGGCGAGTAGCGCAGCTTGGTAGCGCATCTGGTTTGGGACCAGAGGGTCGGAGGTTCGAATCCTCTCTCGCCGACCACATTTAGAAAATCTGCTTTAAAAGCAGGTTTTTTTCGCCTGTAGTAAACAGAGGATGAGAACCTCCGAAGGAGGTTTGAGCCGAGCGCAGCGAGACCACGTTGCTTCAGCAACGGCCCGCAGGGCGCTTCTCAGCGAGAAGCGTAATCCTCTCTCGCCGACCACATTTAGAAAACCTGCTTTTAAAGCAGGTTTTTTTCGTCTGTAGCAAACAGAGGATGAGAACCTCCGAAGGAGGTTTGAGCCGAGCGCAGCGAGACCACGTTGCTTCAGCAACGGCCCGCAGGGCGCTTCTCAGCGAGAAGCGTAATCCTCTCTCGCCGACCACATTTAGAAAACCTGCTTTTAAAGCAGGTTTTTTTTCGTCTGTAGCAAACAGAGGATGAGAACCTCCGAAGGAGGTTTGAGCCGAGCGCAGCGAGACCACGTTGCTTCAGCAACGGCCCGCAGGGCGCTTCTCAGCGAGAAGCGTAATCCTCTCTCGCCGACCACATTTAGAAAACCTGCTTTTAAAGCAGGTTTTTTTTCGTCTGTAGTAAACAGAGGATGAGAACCTCCGAAGGAGGTTTGAGCCTTGGCAAAAGAGTTATCCCCCTAAAAGCCGTTTAATCAAATCGCTTAAACCAAACCTTCCGATAACTTCCTAATAATCCTCATTCGCCGTTGTTAATTATCCTGGCTGTAATATCGCCCGCTTATCCTTTCAAGCCCTTGCTGCATCGGGCCTGCGTAGTTAATTTGCGACACATTCTTCTTATGACCGAAAGCTGCATATTGCTGATTTCTTATACCATTGAGACAGCATATTTCGCTGGTTGAACGTCATAACGCACGGTGAATCGTTCAGTTATTCAACATTTGCCGGTAAAAGTTTTTTGTTTTTTAGCGGTGAGAATCACTAGCGTCAAAGTTAAGAGCCAGCACAAAGCACGGTTTTTAAGCTAATGACACTGTGTAATGTGTGGCATTTCAGCGGAAACTGTTTTTTTTAGCGTTGCTTGCTATCCCTCACACTCTGTGTAAATAACTAACCGTTGTATTGACGTTCTTTGCAACTGTTGACAAATTGATGCGTCAATAAAGAAGCAGAAGCGGCGTTGTCTGGCAGATTCCATGGTGTCAGAGAAATCAAAAATAACGTTTCGCTCTTTTCCACCGAAAAGGTGGGTCGCCTGAACCGCATAAAAAAATCAGAGGTCAGGTAATGCACACAACATCACATCACAATGGAGCAAAAGCATGATCAACTCCCTGGCTAAATCCAGGATGCTGAAGGTCGGTCTGAGCCTGATTGCCATGACTGTAGCCGCCGGTGTTCAGGCAAAAACCCTCGTTTATTGTTCTGAAGGTTCCCCGGAAGGTTTTAACCCGCAGCTGTTCACCTCTGGCACCACCTATGACGCCAGCTCACGCCAGATTTATAACCGTCTGGTTGAGTTCACTATCGGCACAACCGAGTTGCACGCTGCTTTGGCAGAAAAGTGGGACGTCAGTGAAGATGGCAAAACCTACACTTTCCACCTGCGTAAAGGTGTGAAGTGGCAAACCACCAAAGACTTCAAACCGACGCGCGATTTAAACGCCGACGATGTGGTGTTCACTTTTGAACGTCAGCTGGATACAAACAACAAATATCATGGTGTTTCCGGCGGCAGCTATGAGTATTTCCAGGGCATGGATATGCCTAATCTGATCAGCAAAATCGAAAAAGTGGACGAGAATACCGTGCGCTTTGTGCTGACACGTCCTGAAGCGCCGTTCCTTGCCGACCTTGGTATGGACTTCGCCTCAATTCTGTCAAAAGAGTACGCCGATAACATGCTGAAAGCCGGTACGCCGGAAAAAGTGGATCTTAACCCAGTGGGTACCGGTCCGTTCCAGCTGCTGCAATACCAGAAAGACTCACGCATCCTTTATAAAGCTAACCCGGATTATTGGGGAACCAAGCCAAAAATCGATCGTTTAGTCTTCTCGATTACGCCAGATGCATCGGTTCGTTACGCAAAACTGCAGAAGGGCGAATGCCAGGTAATGCCGTATCCAAATCCGGCAGACATTGCGCGCATGAAGCAGGATAAGAACATCAACCTGTATGAGCAGGCTGGCCTGAACGTCGGCTATCTCTCCTATAACGTTGAGAAAAAACCGCTGGATAACCTGAAAGTGCGTCAGGCACTGACCATGGCGGTCAACAAAAAAGCGATCATCCAGGCGGTTTATCAAGGTGCGGGCCAGCCGGCTAAAAACCTGATTCCACCAACGATGTGGGGCTATAACGATGCCGTTGAGGATTATCCTTACGATGTTGAAAAAGCCAAAGCACTGCTGAAAGAAGCGGGTATGTCGGATGGTTTCTCCATCGATCTGTGGGCAATGCCGGTTCAGCGTCCTTACAACCCGAACGCGCGCCGTATGGCGGAGATGATTCAGTCCGACTGGGCGAAGATTGGCGTAAAAGCCAAAATCGTTACCTATGAGTGGGGCGAGTATCTGAAGCGTGCCAAAGCGGGTGAACATCAGACTGTGATGATGGGTTGGACGGGCGACAATGGGGATCCGGATAACTTCCTCGCTACGCTGTTCAGCTGTTCAGCGGCGAAAGATGGCTCTAACTACTCGCGCTGGTGTGATAAATCCTTTGAGGATCAAATCCAACCGGCACGTGCGACCGCCGACCAGGCGAAGCGCATCGAGTATTACAAGCAGGCTCAAGTTGTGATGCATGACCAGGCACCGGCGCTGATGATCGCGCACTCAACGGTATTTGAACCGGTCAGCAAAAAAGTCACCGGCTATAAAGTCGATCCGCTTGGCGGACACTACTTTGCTCAGGTAGACATTCAAGAGTAATCATTGCCCTTTTCCGGGGTGGCTACGCGTCACCCCGGCTTTATCTCCCTGTTTTACTGGAAACGGTAGAGGCGCAGCCAGTCTGCGTCGCGGTCGAGGCTACTCGATCGTCAGATGTAAGCAATAACTAACCTCGCGACGACGGTCGCGTGGGCAAGAGAGAACCCGGAATATGCTGCAGTTCGTACTCCGACGTCTGGGACTTGTCATCCCGACATTTATCGGTATTACCCTGTTGACCTTCGCGTTTGTTCACATGATCCCGGGCGATCCGGTGCTGATCATGGCGGGCGAACGTGGTATTTCCCCTGAACGCCACGCGCAGTTAATGGCGATGTTTGGCCTCGATCAACCGCTGTGGAAACAATACCTGCACTATATCAATGGTGTGATGCACGGCGACTTAGGTATTTCGCTGAAAAGCCGCATTCCGGTATGGGATGAGTTCGTGCCACGCTTCCAGGCCACGCTTGAGCTGGGTTTCTGCGCCATGCTTTTCGCTGTCGCTGTAGGCATTCCGGTGGGTGTGCTGGCTGCGGTGAAACGTGGCTCTATCTTTGATCACACGGCGGTAGGCATCGCACTGACCGGCTACTCCATGCCGATTTTCTGGTGGGGCATCATGCTGATCATGCTGGTATCGGTGCAGCTGAACCTGACGCCAGTATCAGGGCGCGTTGGCGACACGGTGTTTCTTGATGACACCAATCCGCTGACCGGTTTCATGCTGATCGACACCCTGATTTGGGGCGAGCCAGGCGATTTCAAAGATGCTGTGATGCACATGATTTTGCCAGCCATCGTGCTCGGCACCATTCCGCTGGCGGTGATTGTGCGTATGACGCGCTCCGCCATGTTGGAAGTACTCAGTGAAGATTACATCCGTACCGCGCGCGCCAAAGGGCTAACGCGTATGCGCGTGATTGTGGTTCACGCCCTGCGTAATGCTATGTTGCCGGTCGTGACGGTGATTGGTTTGCAGGTGGGGACGTTGCTGGCGGGTGCGATTCTGACCGAAACCATCTTCTCTTGGCCGGGCCTTGGTCGCTGGCTGATCGAAGCACTGCAGCGCCGCGATTATCCGGTGGTGCAGGGCGGCGTGCTGTTGGTCGCGGTGCTGATTATCGTGGTCAACCTGCTGGTTGATTTGCTGTATGGCGTGGTTAACCCGCGCATACGTCATAAGAAATAAGGGGGGAATCATGTCAATTGTTGATCCCGCGAGCGTAACCGCTGCACCGAAGCCGATGACCCCAGTTCAGGAATTCTGGCACTACTTCAAACGTAATAAAGGTGCAGTGATTGGCCTGGTTTACATCGTTATTATGCTGCTGATCGCCATCTTCGCTGATGTGCTGGCGCCGCATGCGCCTGCCGAGCAGTTCCGAGACTCACTGCTTCATCCGCCAGTTTGGCAGGAAGGCGGTAGCTGGAGTTATATCCTTGGTACGGATGACGTAGGCCGCGACGTGCTGTCGCGTCTGATGTACGGCGCGCGCCTGTCGCTGCTGGTCGGGTGTCTGGTGGTGGTGCTGTCACTGATCTTTGGGGTGATCTTCGGCTTGATGGCCGGTTATCTTGGCGGCGTGGTTGATAATACGATCATGCGTCTGGTGGATATCATGCTGGCGCTGCCAAGTCTGCTGCTGGCGCTGGTGCTGGTGGCTATTTTCGGACCGTCGATCGTCAATGCCTCTATCGCACTGACTTTCGTGGCGCTGCCGCACTACATTCGTCTCACGCGCGCGGCGGTATTGGTCGAAGTGAACCGTGATTACGTCACCGCGTCGAGCGTGGCAGGTGCCGGTACGCTGCGTCAGATGTTCGTTAATATTCTGCCTAACTGCATGGCACCGCTGATCGTGCAGGCATCATTAGGTTTCTCCAACGCCATTCTGGATATGGCGGCGTTGGGCTTTCTCGGTATGGGTGCGCAACCGCCAACGCCGGAGTGGGGCACCATGCTCTCCGACGTATTGCAGTACGCGCAAAGTGCCTGGTGGGTGGTGACTTTCCCTGGATTAGTCATTCTGCTTACCGTGCTGGCATTTAACCTGATGGGCGATGGTTTGCGTGATGCACTCGACCCGAAACTCAAGCAGTAAAGAGGCACCGAGATGGCGTTATTAAATGTAGACAAATTGTCGGTGCATTTCGGCGACGATAAAGCACCGTTTCGTGCGGTAGACCGCATCAGTTATCAAGTTGAGCAAGGCCAGGTTGTTGGGATTGTGGGTGAATCCGGTTCAGGTAAATCGGTAAGCTCGCTGGCCATTATGGGGCTGATCGACTTTCCCGGCAAAGTCATGGCTGAGAAGCTCGAGTTTAATCAGAGCGACCTGAAGCGCATCTCCGAGAAAGAGCGCCGCCAGCTGGTGGGTGCGGAAGTGGCGATGATTTTTCAGGACCCGATGACCAGCCTGAACCCGTGTTACACCGTGGGCTTTCAGATTATGGAAGCGATTAAAGTGCATCAGGGTGGCAACAAGAAAACGCGACGTCAGCGTGCCATTGATCTGCTGAATCAGGTCGGCATTCCCGATCCCGCTTCGCGTCTGGATGTTTATCCGCATCAGCTGTCGGGTGGGATGAGCCAGCGCGTCATGATTGCGATGGCAATTGCCTGTCGCCCAAAACTGCTGATTGCCGATGAGCCAACGACCGCGCTCGACGTAACCATTCAGGCGCAAATCATTGAGCTGCTGCTGGAGTTGCAGCAGCAGGAAAACATGGCGTTGATCCTGATTACACACGATCTGGCGCTGGTGGCTGAAGCTGCACATCACATTATTGTGATGTATGCCGGTCAGGTGGTGGAAAGCGGGAAAGCGACGGACATCTTTAAAGCGCCTCGCCATCCTTATACGCAAGCCTTGCTGCGTGCGCTGCCGGAGTTTGCGGCGGATAAAGCGCGTCTGGCGTCATTGCCTGGCGTGGTGCCGGGTAAATATGATCGTCCGCTCGGCTGCCTGCTCAATCCACGCTGTCCTTATGCCACCGATCATTGCCGTCAGGTAGAGCCTGAATTACGCGATATTCCAGGGCGTCAGTCCAAATGTCACTATCCGCTGGACGATGCCGGGAGACCAACTTATGAGTCTTGAGAAAACCAAGCAGGATTACCTGCTGCAGGCCATTGACCTGAAAAAACACTACCCCGTGAAAAAAGGACTTTTCGGTCAGGAACGTCTGGTTAAAGCGCTGGATGGGGTTTCATTCAATCTCGAACGCGGCAAAACATTGGCTGTGGTGGGCGAATCGGGCTGTGGTAAATCCACGCTGGGCCGCTTGCTGACGATGATCGAGACGCCAACCGAAGGGCAACTTTACTGGCATGGCCAGGATTTGTTGAAGCACGATCCGCAGGCACAGAAGCTGCGTCGACAGAAAATCCAGATTGTGTTCCAGAATCCTTACGGTTCGCTCAATCCGCGCAAAAAAGTCAGTCAGATTCTTGAAGAGCCACTGGTGATCAACACTTCACTGACTAAAGCGGAGCGCCGCGAAAAAACGCTGGAGATGATGGCGAAGGTCGGCCTGAAAACAGAACACTACGATCGCTACCCGCATATGTTCTCGGGCGGCCAGCGTCAGCGTATCGCCATTGCGCGTGGCTTGATGCTCGATCCCGATGTGCTGATCGCTGATGAACCGGTTTCGGCGCTCGACGTTTCAGTGCGTGCTCAGGTGCTGAACCTGATGATGGATCTGCAGCAGGACATGGGTTTGTCATATGTCTTTATTTCGCATGATTTGTCAGTGGTGGAGCACATTGCTGATGAAGTCATGGTGATGTACCTCGGACGTTGTGTCGAGAAGGGCAGTAAAGAGGCGATTTTCTCAAACCCGCGCCATCCGTATACCCAGGCGCTGTTATCGGCGACGCCGCGTCTCAATCCAGACGATCGCCGCGAGCGCATCAAACTGACCGGTGAATTGCCAAGTCCGCTGAGTCCGCCGCCGGGCTGCGCCTTTAACGCGCGCTGCCGTCGTCGTTTCGGCACTTGCGTACAGTTGCAGCCGAAGCTGAAGCTGTATGGCGAACAGCAAATTGCCTGCTTCGCTGTCGACCAGGATGAAAATCAACCGGTCGGCGCGGCTGAAAAAGTCAGTTAATCAAAGTAATAAGGCTCCTTCTGGAGCCTTTTTTTAAGCCCGTTTTCCGCCAAAACCCTCAACAGAGCTGTTTCCCGCCCGACATGACAAGCCAAAAGCCGTGAAAATCATTTATGAAGATTAACCCTTGGTAAACTTGCCGGCAAAACAGCGAAAGAGTTAACCTGCCATAACGCAGTCAATCTCAGCTAATAACGTCTGTTTAACGTTAAGAGTCAGTCTGAATTTAGTCAGTATTTGGGACTAAAAGCGCTGTTAACAACGTTGGTCGTGCCAGCTCAAGGTCGGATGAATGACTACACAGTTTTGTTAATGTTATGTTGCTTGATTTAACTTAAGGCTATCTTATTAATTTCCAGGCATAAACAGTTAACAACCGCGTTTTATCGTTAAATTTCAATCTATCTGATTAAACTCTTTTATTGAATGTGCTGTTTTTGTAATCAGATTTATCTCACTGTGTTTAAAGGGATGTGATATATTCCAGGATAATTCCCCCTTGTTGTAGGCCACGGCCAATGAAGAATTACGATGATTTACAGCGTTTTAAAGAGAAGACGCAGACGCTCGATATCGCCTTTAAAGATATGTCTGGCCAGACGCAGGAAGCGGCGGAACAGAGTAAATGGGCATTGATTCGCCAGTTGGCAAAAGATGACCAAACCACCCCTTTTGATAGCAATCAGCGTATCGATCTGCCGCAGCCGCAGCCGATTCGTGGTGACGAATTCAGCGATCCCGCGCAAGGCGTGACGTCGCGCCCTGCTGGATTGGCGACGCCTTCCTCGGCACGTGGCTCAATTCTGGATAGCCTAACGCCTAACGCGTCGGTTGCACCTGTTGCCGCGCCCACATCGGGTTTGTCTTCACTGTTTCCACCACCGCTTGCTCAAGCTCAGCCGGTTGCAGAGCCTGTCACTCAACCTGCGCCCGCCGCTTTTCAGCCTGCTCCGGCTATGATTCAACCCGTGGCTGTTCCCGCACAAGCTGCACCTGTTGCTCAACCTAAGCCTGTGTTTGCCGCAGCGTCTGCGCCTGTGGCGGCACCTGCCGCTGTTTCCAGCGCCGAGCCCGGACGTTTCGGTGCGCTGTTCCGTTCACGTAATAGCGAACCGGTCAGCCTGTCCAAAGAGACTTTACTGAAACCGTTATTGGAGAAGATTGCGTTATGCCGTTAGTTTGTGTGTGCTCGCCGAAAGGGGTGTTGGAAAAACCACGATGGCGGCCAACCTGGCCTGGAGTCTGGCGCGTTCAGGTAGCAAAGTTCTGGCAATCGATTTCGATGTGCAGAATGCGTTACGTCTTCATTTTGGTGTGCCACTTCACGATGGGCGCGGCTTTGTGGCGCGTTCAGAAGAGCAGGCAGACTGGAGTCAGTCGATTCTCACCACTGGCGGCAACATTTTTGTGCTGCCGTATGGCGATGTTACCGAACCACAACGTGAACGGTTTGAAGAGAATCTGTCAAAAGATCCGCATTTCCTCCGCCGCGGTCTCGATACGGTACTGAATTACCCTGGCTTGGTGATCGTCGCCGATTTTCCGCCCGGCCCAGGCCCGGCGCTTAAAGCAATCAGTGCATTAGCCGATATGCATTTAGTGGTGATGTTAGCGGATACCGCATCGGTCTCATTATTGCCGCATATTGAGGAGAACCGAATGATTGGTCAGCCCCTCAATACTAAACAAGGACATTATTTCGTCCTGAACCAATGCGACAATCGCCGCAATATTAACCGTGACGTTACGGCATTTATACAGCAGCGCCTGGGCGATAATTTGTTAGGTGTGGTTCATCGTGATGAAAGCGTGGGTGAAGCAAATGCCTCACAGCAATCTGTTTACGATTTCAGTCCTGCTTCCGCTGCAGCGTTTGATATTGAACTGATTGCTAAACGCGTCGCCAATATTCTGGATATCACCGTAGGTAACGGCGAAGTTCAGGCCCCCATTCGCACCAGCCACTATTAATCGCCTGGCCTCGCCAGGTGCGTTAAAAACCAGAGCTCTTTTAGGGTGATTCATGAGTAAAATCGGGTTTTACCTGCTGCTGCTGGTGCTTGCACCGGTCGCTGCGGTGATCATCATCACGCCGATGGATAGCCAAAAGCAGTATATTTTTGGCTTAATCAGCATCGTTATGATGTTTTTATTGGGTTTCAGCAAAAGCCGCAAAATAACTGTGGTCATGGTGATTCTTTCCGCGCTGATGTCCACCCGATATATTTGGTGGCGCACCACTGAGACGCTGCATTTTAATTCAGAAATTGAAGCCATCATGGGCATCGGCTTATATTTAGCGGAGCTTTATGTCTGGCTGATATTAATTTTGGGCTTCCTGCAAACCACCTGGCCATTAAAGCGCACCATTGAACCGCTGCCGGATGATACTAGCCTGTGGCCAACGGTCGATATTTACGTGCCGAGCTATAACGAAAGTCTGGACGTCGTGCGCGACACCGTTCTGGCCGCACAGTGCATCGACTATCCGCGCGACAAGTTAAAAGTCTATTTGCTGGATGATGGCAAGCGCAGCGAGTTTGCGGTATTCGCCGCCGATGTTGGCGTGGGTTACATCACCCGTGACAACAATAATCACGCAAAAGCCGGCAACCTCAACCATGCGATGAAAATCACCAAAGGTGAGCTGATTTGCATTTTTGACTGTGACCACGTTGCGACCCGCACCTTTTTGCAGGCGACTGTGGGCCCGTTCCTGAAAGATCCCAAGCTGGCGCTGTTACAGACGCCACACTACTTCTATTCTCCCGATCCATTTGAGCGCAACCTGCGCGCAGCGCGCAGCATTCCCAACGAAGGCTCGCTGTTTTACGGCCCGGTTCAGCAGGGTAACGACAACTGGAACGCAACCTTTTTCTGCGGTTCTTGTGCGGTGATTCGCCGTTCAGCGCTGGAAGAGATTGGCGGCTTTGCGGTTGAAACCGTGACCGAAGATGCGCACACCGCATTGAAAATGCAGCGTCTGGGTTGGGGATCGGCATTCCTGTCGATTCCACTGGCGGCGGGCCTCGCGACAGAGCGCCTGGGTTTGCACATTGTTCAGCGTACCCGCTGGGCGCGTGGCATGACGCAGATCTTTCGCGTCGATAATCCACTGTTTGGTCGTGGGCTGAAATGGCAGCAGCGTTTGTGCTATCTCAACGCCATGTTGCACTTCCAGTTTGGTCTGCCGCGCGTTGCCTTTCTAACGGCACCGCTGGCTTACTTGCTGTTTAATCTCAATATTATTCACTCCTCTGCCTCGTTGATCTTTGCCTATGTTTTGCCGCATCTGGTGATGTCGCTTTACGTCAACTCGCGGATGAATGGCCGTTTCCGTTACACCTTCTGGGGTGAAATCTATGAAACGGTGATGTGTTTCCATCTGATTATCCCGACGATTTTGACCATGCTGTCACCCAAGCACGGCAAATTTAACGTGACCGATAAAGGCGGTGTGCTGGATCAGGGCTTCTTCGATTTCCACATTGTGCGTCCTCACGTCATCGTGGCGGTGCTGCTGACCGTCGGCATCGTTGCTGGCGTGGTGCGTGCGGTGATGCATGATTATTTCGGTGTCGATCCTTACGTTATTGCCCTCAACGTAGGTTGGGCGGTGTTCAGCCTGATTATCCTAATGGCGGCGATTGCGGTGGCCCGTGAAACCAAACAGGTCCGTAAAACAATCCGTATTGAGGTGCAGATCCCGGCGATTATTCACTACGCCAGCGGAATTTCCTCGCGCACCATGACCAGCGATATGTCGATGGGTGGCGCGCAGTTGGATGCACCCGATAATCGTCATGAGACGGATGAAATCGAAGAGATCGATCTGTTGCTGAAGTCCGGCACCATTACCATTCCCGTGAGTAAAATTTCCGGCGATGAAAAAACCATTCGCCTGCGTTTTGGCGCCATGCCGCTGTCACGTCGCCGCGAGTTGGTTCGCGTGGTATTGGCGCGTGCCGATGCCTGGATTCAGCCGGAGTATAAGAAAGATAATCCGCTGGTTTCGCTCGGCACTATCGTTCGCACGGTATTTGAACTGTTCTGGCTGACCTGGAAAGGCCGCCACGACAAGCGGAAACACGCCGAACAGGCCGCCGCCGCGAAAGAGGACAGCGCAGCATGAAAACCTTGACGCAAACTCTGCTGGCAAGCTCGCTGGCAGCTGCGCTGTTGCTGACGCCCGCCTGGGCAGAAACGCCGCCCACAGAAAACAACGGCTATGATGCGCCGGTGAACAGTGCAGCGCCCAGCGACCAACCCGTTAACGATGCCGCGCCTGCGGTGACGCAGGACAGCAATGCGCTTTCACAAGTGCCGCCGCCAGAAGGGCTGCAAAATGCCGATCCGCAACTGGAAGCGGCAGCCAGCGCGCTGCCTTACGCACCAGGTCAGGAAATCACTGCGCCTGAGCCGCTGCCGGTGATCAGCGCGGCCCTGAATCAGCCGATCAGCAGTGCCATTACCGTGGCGCAAATGGGCCAGACTCAAGGCATCACGCTGACTGGCGGTCAGCTGCAATCCGGTATTGTCTTTACGCTGCCAAATGATGAAGTCATCACCAATGCGCATCTCAATTTGTCTTTGCGCGTGTCGCAAGCGCTGGCTGCGCGTAACACCTCGCTGCAACTGATGCTCAATGGTCAGCCGCTGGGGACACTGCCGCTGGGTTCCAGCGACAGCGATGTCAGCGACTACCAGCTGGATATTCCCGCAGCGATGGTGGTGTCGAGCAATAATCTCAGCTTTAAAATCAACGATGCAGACAAACTGCTGTGCGAGAAAGAGAGCGCCGAGCAGTATCAGGTAACGATTCTGCCGAAAACTACGCTGACGCTTGAAGGGCAACAGCTGAACATTGGCACTGCTCTGCGTAACTTCCCGCGCCCGTTCCTCGATCCGCAACGTATGACGGCAAGTGCCGTAACCATGGGATTTGCCAGCAACGTTGCGCCAGATTCGATTAGCGCGGCGGCGTTGGTGGCGTCCTGGTTGGGCATTCAGAGTGATTATCGCGGCATCCGTTTTCCGGTGATGCGCGGTGAACTGCCAGAGAAAAACGGCATTCTGTTCGGTCATCCGGGCGACAAGATCGGCACGCTGACCTTTCCGGCGGTCACTGGCCCGCATCTGCAGGTAGTCGATAATCCGAACAACCCGGTTTACAAGCTGTTGCTGGTGAGCGGCGAAGATGAGAAGCAGCTGCGTCAGGCGGCTTACCGTTTGACTTCACAGCCTCTGACCACCGATGGCAGCGCGCTGCAAGTGCAGCCGCAGTCAATCGCCAACCGCCAGCCTTACGATGCCCCACGCTGGATCAACACCAGCCGCCCGGTGCGTCTGAGTGAGCTGTTGCGTAAAGATCAGAGCCTGACCAGCACCGGAATCTGGCACGATGCGATGCGCGTTAACTTCCGCGCCGCGCCCGACCTGTTCCTGTGGGATGGCGACACTGTGCCGGTTAATCTGCACTATCGCTTCCCGTCAGAAAGCTGGATTGATGAAAACGCCTCGTTACTCAACGTGACGCTGAACGGCACCTTCCTGCGTAATCTGACGGTAAACAAAGTCGGCCTGCTGGAAAATGCCTGGCATCGTTTGGGCGGTGATGCGCGTCAGGAGCAGTATCAGCTCAACCTCGATCCTTACCTGATCTACGGCGACAACCAGTTGGCGCTCTATTTCAACATCAAGCCAAAGGCCGATGCGCCATGCGGTGTACTGCTGAATAACAACATCAAGAGCCGCATCGAAGAGGATTCGTGGATTGATTTAAGCCATACGCGCCACTTCAGCATGTTGCCGAATCTCTCCTACTTTGTTGGTGCATCATTCCCGTTCACGCGGCTGGCGGACTTTGGCCAGACCACACTGCTGCTGCCAGAAAAGCCCACCGATGCGGAGATCTCTACCCTGCTGGATCTGGCTGCGCGAGCCGGTAACGCAACGGGTGTAGCACTGGCTCAGAATCAGGTGCTGTTTGGCCTGCCAAACGGCGGCACCAACCTGGCGCGTTTACAGCAGAGTGATGTGCTTGCCATTAGCACCACCGGCAACAGCGCGTTTAATCAGGCGATGCTGGCAAATTCACCTTACGAAGCCAGCGGCAGCACCTTTGGCGTGAAAGAGCCGAGTGCGTTGGAAAAAGCCCGCGCCTGGCTGATGGGGGATTGGTATCGCCAGCAGCTGGACGCCGATCGTTATTTCTCTTCGAATGAGTCGTGGCGTGGCTTCCTGAGCTATCGCTCACCCTGGAACCCGGATCGCCTGGTGGTGATGACGGTTGCAAGCAGTGACGATCAGCTGCTGCGTCTGCATAACGATTTAAGTTCAGCGCGCATCAATGCCGGCATTCGTGGCGATACCGCCATCATTACTGATGAAAACGGTATCCGCAGCTTCCGCGTCGGGCCGCAGTTCCCGAGTGGGGAAATGCCGTGGTACATGATGGTGGTGTGGTATGCCAACCAGCATTCTGTGCTGTTGGCGATGACGGCGCTGTTGCTTTCGGCATTGGTGGGAAGCGCGGTGTGGGTAATGTTGAAACGTCACGCAGGACGCCGCCTCAACTACAAAAATGATCGTGATTCCGGCAAGAAGTAAGGAACAATAATGAAAAAAATCTGTTGAGTGCCGGCATACGTCACGCGCTGTTTCTGGGCGGCGCACTGACACTTTCTCAGCCGCTGTTGGCGGCTGAGTCCACCAATCCTGCGTTACAGGCCCTGTTTGATCAGGCGGCTTACTGGCATCAAAAAGCGCATGACGATCTGGCTAAGTCCTCGCTGCAAAAAGTATTGATGGTTGAACCCAACAATACGCAGGCGCTCTATTTGCTGGCGCTCTATTCGCAGCAGGGCGGTGATAACGCCAGCGCGGCGCAGTATCGCGCACGCCTGAGTCAGGTTTCACCCAATGATGCCCATCTGAGCGAGCTGGATAACGCTCGCCAATTGCAAACCATTCCGCAGGCGCAGCTGTCACTGGCTCGCCAGCAGGCGCGCAGCGGCAATATCGCGGCGGCGTTGCAAACCTGGCGCAACACCTTTAGCGGCAATGAACCCCCTGCCAGCGTGGCGGCAGAATATTATCTGACCATGGCGGGCGATCGCACGCTGCTGCCGCAGGCAGTTGAAGCGCTGCGTCAGTTCTCCGCACAACACCCGCAAGATACCGGCGCTAAGCTGGCGCTGGGTAAAGCGATGACTTATCAAGAGTCGACACGCCGTGAAGGGGTTGATGTGTTGGGATCGTTGGCGGACGGCAATAAAGATGCCGATCGATCGCTGCGTCAGGCGCTGTTGTGGCTCGCACCACAAGCCACGGATGCGGCGATCTATCAAACCTGGCAGCAGCGTCACCCGCAGGATGCTGAGGTACTGGATTATTACCGTAAAAACGTCGGCGGTGCTGAGAAAGGCGCAGGTTTCACCGCGCTGAACAGTGGCGACGTGAGCGGTGCCCAAAGTAACTTTGAAAAAGTGCTGACTGCTAATCCGCAAGATGCCGACGCGCTGGCGGGCATGGGGTATGTCGCGCAGCGTGCAGGACGTTATCAGGACGCCGCAGATTATCTGCAACGCGCTGCTCAGATGGGAGGCGATCAAGGTGCCGAGCGTCAGAAACAGGCAGCGGATGCTCGCTTCTATGCGCAGTTGGCTAACGCACAGCAAGCGCTGAAAAGCGGTGACAGCGCGCAGGCTTTGGCTTTGAGCGAGCCGTTAACGCAGGCCGAAGGCGAAAAAGGGATTTCTGCAAAACTGTTCCGCGCCGATGTGCAGCGTCGCAGTAATCAGCTGGAGCAGGCAGAACAAACTTATCGCGCTGTTTTACAAAGCGATGCGGACAACCGCAGCGCGAAAGAGGGCTTGTTCTACGTGCTGCGTCAGCAGAATCGCAGTGCAGAAGCCAATACCTTGCTCTCTTCTTTACCGGACAGCGTGCGTCAAAGCGTGACGCCGCGTGGCAGCAGTATCGATCCGATTCGTCAGCAGGCCAAACGCCAGCTGGCGGCGGGCAATACCCGTGCCGCAATCGCTACGCTGCAACAGGGCATTCAGCGTTATCCAAACGAAGGCTGGTTGCGTCTCGACCTGGCGCGTCTCTATCGCCAGCAGGGCGACAGCCTACAAGCGGCTAACGTGATGCAGCCGGTGATGCGTAACGGCGCCAGCAGCAGCGAGCTTTACGCGGGCGCACTGAACGCCAGCGAAAGTGGTGCCTGGCAACAGGCCAGCGTGCTGCTGTCGCGGATTCCGTCCAACGCACAAACGCGTGAGATGCGGGAGCTGGCGCAGCGTGTGAACTTCAATTTGCAGATGAACACTGCCGATCAATATCTGGCGCAGGGTTCGAACGCGGCAGCAGCGAATACGCTAAAAGCGCTGGCGGCCCATCCGCCAACTAATCCAGTGGATGCGGGCAACCTGGCGCAGAAGCTGGCGAAAGCGGGCGATGTCACTACGGCGGTTGCTGTGGTGCGCGGCAACATGCAGCGCGGTGTACAGGGCAATGCAGGCGATTACGCCGCGCAGGTTAACGTGCTGAATCAGGCGGGTTTGGGCAGCGAAGCGCAGAGCTTCCTTAGCAGCCCAGAACTGCAGGCGCGCAGCACGCCAACCCAGCTGGCCGGTATTCGTAACGGTTATTTGATCAATGAAGTAGATCGCTTGCGTCAGCAGAAACAGTACGCGGCCGCTTATGACAAGCTGATCGGCGCGCTGCAACACGATCCGCAAAACCGCGATCTGATGTTCGCTATGGCACGTCTCTATCAAGACGGCAAGATGAACAAAGATGCGGGCGTGGTGTATGACTATCTGATGACGCAGGACACGCCAACACAAGATGCGCGAGTCGGTGCCATCAATGTTGCACTGGCGCAGAACAACGTCCAGCGTGCCAACGATTTGTCACGCGGCCTGAACAGCGTGCAGACGCCCGATCGGCAACTGCTGATGGCACGCGTGGCTGAAGCCAACGGTGACCATTCACAAGCGATGGTTTATCTGCGCTCGGCGCGTGGGCAGCTGATTGGTTTGCAAGGTGCACAAGGCGGCACGCCAACCGTGGGCGGCCTGGCCTTAGCGGATAATCCGTTTATCAACCGCAGCACCTCGCCAGTAGGGCGCTCGCCGTCCAGCTACGGCACCGTGTTGCCGTGGCAAAGTGCACCGGCTGCTACCAGCAGCGCTGAAGGCGTCACGCTGGCGAGCGGCGCGAGTATGCCGTCACCGCAGACGCAGATGCTGCATCAGATCGACACCATGATGGACGATCTGCAAGAAAAAACCGGTACCTGGGCGCAGGGCACGGTGCAGGTGCGTGGACGTGATGGTGAATCGGGCCTGAGCAAACTGACCGAAGCCAAAGCGCCGCTGACCTTCTCTACCGTGCCGTTTGGTGAGTCGCGCTTCGACTTCACCCTGACGCCTGTTTCCCTGACCGCAGGCAGCGCATCGGGTGATGCATGGCGCCGTTTCGGCACCAACGCGATCACGCAAGGCAACGTCGTGGCGGCAGGCGGGGCAACCGTAACCGATCAGCCAAGCGCCACCACCGATTCACAAACTGCATCGGGCGTTGAACTGAACCTCGCCTTGAAAGGCGACAGTTACAAAGTTGATTTAGGCAGTACGCCATTGGGCCAGGATCTCAGCACGCTGGTGGGTGGCGTTCAATGGTCGCCGAAGCTGACAGACTTCCTGACGCTGATCTTGACGGGTGAACGTCGCGCAATGACTGACAGCCTGCTCTCCTACGTGGGTTTGGAAGATAAAACCAGCGGCAAGAAATGGGGTCGTGTCACCAAGAACGGCGGCAACGCTTTGCTGAGTTACGACAACGGCGATGCGGGTTTCTATGTCGGCGCGGGCGGCTACAGCTATATTGGTGAAAACGTGGCCAGCAATACCAGTATGCAGGCAACCGCTGGCGCGTATGTGCGTCCTTATCATTACGACGACCGCGAGCTGAAAGTGGGCATGAGCCTGTCGTGGATGGATTTTTCGAAAAACCTGAGCTATTTCAGCTACGGTCAGGGCGGTTACTTCAGCCCGCAGAACTATGCTTCGGTGTCGTTCCCGGTCGATTTCTCACGCAAGTTTGATGACCTGAAAGTCAACGTTGGCGGTTCGGTCGGTTATCAATCCTACAGCCAGGATAAGAGCGCCTACTTCCCGGACGATCCAAACCTTCAGTCACAAATGGAAGCGCTGGCTGCCTCGGGTAGCGCGAAGAGCGCCTTCTATTCGGGCGACAGCAAAAACGGCATCGGCTATAACCTGCATGCTGGCGCGGATTACAAGATCAACAAAGACGTGACGATTGGTGGCCAGCTTGGCTATGACACCTTTGGTGATTACAACGAAAGCACGGCGCAGTTGAACGTCCGTTACATGTTCGGAGAAAAGTAATGAGTGAACATTTCGCTGGGGCATCGCACCCGCATCAACCCGGTTGGTTTGATCTGGTCAGCGTATTGCTGGAAGGCATGGTCGCCAACGCCGGTCAGGCTGAAGCTGAAGCCTTTTTACAGAATAGGGGTGAATCACTGGCTGCGCGCTACCCTTTGCCAGAAGCACGCACTGTCCAGGATCTGGAGCGCGAAATTAACCTACAACTGGCACGTTTTAACTGGGGTTTTGTGCAGCTGCAACCGCAAGATAACGCGCTGCTGCTGAAGCATCATGCGTTGCCAGCCGGTGATAATGCGCAGGCAGTAGCAGACTGGCAATCTGCTTTTGGCGCGGTACTGGCCGGATTATATTCGGGCTGGCTGCAAGGCCAGGGCGGTAGCGCAGCAGTACAAATCGTACTTGAACTGAATGACGGCAATACGCTGCATTATCGATATCAATAGGACGTTGGAATGAGAGCGAAGGTCTGCCTGAGATGGCTATTTTGTTGTTTGTTAATGGCTTTTAGCGTGCAAGCTAGTGCAAGTGGCTGGGATACGTTCAAAAGCCGCTTTGTGATGCCAGAAGGGCGCATCATTGATACCGCGAATAATAACGTCAGCCATACCGAAGGTCAGGGTTATGGCATGTTGCTGGCGGTAGCTAATGATGATCGCGCCACGTTTGACCAGCTTTGGCTGTGGACGCAAACGCATTTGCGTAATGCACAAAACGACCTGTTTTACTGGCGCTACACACCGGGCAACGACAATCCTGTTGCGGATAAAAACAATGCTTCAGACGGCGACGTCTTGATTGCCTGGGCGCTGCAACGTGCAGCGCAGAAATGGCAGGCAAATGAGTATCAGCAGGCTTCGGATCGCATTCAGCGCGCCATTGTGAAGCTCAATGTGATCACCTTTGGCGGCCATACCGTGATGCTGCCGGGTGCGCAGGGCTTTAATAAAAACAGCTATGTGGTGCTGAATCCGTCCTATTTCCTGTTTGCGGCCTGGCAGGCGTTCGCACAGCGCAGCCATCTTCAGGTCTGGAGCAAACTGATCGATGATGGTAATGATTTGCTGAGCGAAATGCATTTCGGCAAAACCGGCCTGCCGCTGGATTGGGTAGCCTTGAACGCGGATGGATCGCTGGCACCCGCATTGGGCTATTCCAACCGCTTTAGCTATGACGCGATTCGTATTCCGCTCAATATCTGGTGGTACGATCCGCAAAGCCTGGCATTGGGGCCGTTCCAGCGTGTCTGGCAGGGTTACAGTCGTCAGCAAACGCCTGCCTGGTTTGATGTGTTGGCCAATACGCCAGCACCTTATAACCTCGAGGGTGGATTGTTAGCGGTGCGGGATTTGACGATGAATCAAACCGGTTACATCAGCGATACCCTCGCCCCGGATCAGAACTACTTCTCCTCTAGCCTGCAGTTATTGACGTGGCTGGCGCTTCAGGATAAGCACTGAGTTAAGTGCTCTGCGCATGTTTTTGTCCTCTGCGCGTTTTTTTGTTCTCTGCGCGTTTTTTTGTTCTCTGCGCGCTGTCCCCCATCCCGGCCTTCCCCGCGACGCGGGGAAGGAGACGCTGCCACATGCAGCCTCATCACTAACATATGGCAGCATCTTCCTCCCCCATTTATGGGGGAGGACTGAGGTGGGGACAAACGACCCCGCACTCAAGAGGATTGAGGTGGGGGACAAACGACGTCCTCTGCGCGCTGCCCCCATCCCAGCCTTCCCCCGCGACGCGGGGAAGGAGACGCTGCCACATGCAGCTTCAATACTCGCATATGGCAGCATCTTCCTCCCCCATGTATGGGGGAGGACCGAGGTGGGGGACAAACGACCTCGCACTCAAGAGGATTGAGGTGGGGGACAGACGACCTCCTCTGCGCGCTGTCCCCCATCCCGGCCTTCCCCGCGACGCGGGGAAGGAGACGCTGCCACATGCAGCCTCATCACTAACATATGGCAGCATCTTCCTCCCCCATTTATGGGGGAGGACTGAGGTGGGGGACAAACGACCCCGCATTCAAGAGGATTGAGGTGGGGGACAAACGACCTCGCACTTAAAAAGGTTGGGACTAGCATCCCTACTGCGGATAAGCCACCCAATCGCCGCCATTAAGGCGAATCCAGGGTTTGCCCTGATACATCACCACCACCGCATTATCATTTTCAGAGACCACAGGCGTTTGCGGCAGATTGTCGGTCAAAGCTGACATATTCACATTCGGCGCATTAAATACCTGGCCATCAATTACCCGCGAAACCAGCGCTGAAATCGCCTGCAAGCTGGTGGGCGTATCAATCGTTAACGGCTGCCCCTGATGGGGTGCTTTCATGCCGACAAACTTAATGCCTACCGGCACATGTGTGATGCTGGGGCTGGGAATGTCGCGTAAACCTGACATCTGCATTTTGTCGCCCTGCAACGCTGCGCCGTGCTCTGGCACCACCACCACCATGACTCGACGGCCAGATTTCTCCAGATTATTCAGGAAGCTATCGAGTTGGTTAAACAGTTGCTGCGCACGCGGTTTCCAGGCGGCGGTTTGGCTACTGCCCAGTTCACGCGTGCCGTCATGCAGCGGAATCAGGTTATAAAGAGTCGCGCTGCGGGCATCATTACTTTTGCTGCGTTCATCTAACCAGCGCTGCATAAGCTGCGCGTCATTGAACACTGTCGACCCTTCAAACGACGTCAGCGCAGGTGCGATACCCACTTGCGACATCAGCGGTGCCTGCAAATCACCATAATCACGCAGCTCTTTAAGATAGCCACCAAACACGCCGGTGTGATCCATCATCAACTGCTGTTTAAAACCGAGCTTAGCGAGATTATCAAACAGATAGCAGCGCTGATCGGTGGGCTTATAGAGATCGCTGTGCGAGGTTTGCCCACAGCTGGCGCGCAGTAAACGCAGGCCGGCCGGGCCGCTGTAACCGGTTGCCGAGTTATAGTTATTCAACACAATATCAAAGTGCTGCCACAGTGGATGATTACGCAGTTGAGCGGCATCAACATCTGACCAGGCCAGCGAGCAAATGTTGACGATTAAAATATCAAACGGCTGCGAATCCGCCGGAAGCGCGGCAGGGAATTCTGTCACACGCTGGCGTTCACTGTCGTAAAAACGGTTGAGCCAGGCCGTCAGGTTAGCGCTGCTGGGCGGTGCAGACTGATCGAGCGGGTCTGACGAATTAACGACGGCTTTTTCGCCTGGTGCAACGTTACGTACCACGTCCGGCGTGGCGGCTTTCGTCGGCAGTAACGCGAACGAGGGACCGGCAAAATTCATGACATTGAGCCAAATCAGCATCAGCGAAACCAGCACTGAAATGCGAACCCACTGCGAAACAAACAGATACAGCACCAGTAACACGAAAGCCGCACCGATCATCTGCCAGTTAATAAACCGGTTAGTCAGATCAAGCAGATACGCGCCAGAGAATCCCGCCAGCTGATCGCCCTGACTGAGCAGGGAATGCATGCCTGGCAACCAGGTATCGTGCCAGAACAGCGCAATACTCAGCGGAATTGATAGCCCATTGCGCAGACGATGCAGGCGTAAAGAGGGCAGCGGAAACAGCAGCCAGGCAAGGAAGACAAGATTAGTCAGCGCATGAAAATTCAGGTAGCCGTACCATAACAGGCCAAACTTGAGCAGAAAGTAGAAATTCCAGCCGCCCAGCCCACGCCAGTTGTTCCACAGCAACGTAGAGGAGGCGGAATCATGTGTGTGGTGATGCATTAACGTTTCACATCCTTTTTCGAGGATTCTCGCTGCCAGTAACCGTGAGACTTCAACGCACGTGCAGGCAACAGGCGGTTCAGGAATCCGTTCCAACGGCGTGGCAACCAGTGGCGATATAACGGCTTCAAAAATAACAAAAGAAACAGAACAAGCAGCGCAATCTGCACGCTATCCATCAAGTTCATCAGCGTCTTTTCCCCTCAAGATTGAGCGAGACGGGTTGCGGTATGCGGCGCAACGGCATACGCGTCGCGCCAGTCGTGGTTTTTTCAACAGTCGTCGATTCCGCCGACAGCGGCATTTCGCGCAGGGAATCAGGCACGACATTTTTTATCTTGCCAACCTCAGCGAGGATTTGATGATCTTCAAACCACAGCACCCGATTAGCAAAAAGCTGATCGTGCGGCAGCGAAAAGATAAACGTCAGCGCGGTATCGAGATCGTTGAAACGGCAAGACGACAAAAACAGATAGACGCGATCGTCCAGCGTGGTGACTAAATCACCGTAGCGGCGCGGCTTACACAGCGTCAGAATCTGTTCCGTCTTTAACTCTGGGACGGGACGCAGCGCGACCAACAAGCCTTTATCGTTTTCTGGCAGCAGCGTATTCGACATCAACTGCGACACCGCCAGGCAAAAGGCATCCAACCGGAGATACCCCTTTTGCTGTAAGGGCTGCAATGCGCTGATCAACGCGTCAAGATTGCCCGGAACGTGTCGGCTGAATTGCAAACCCTGCAAGCCTTCCAGCGTCGTCAGGAAACGTGACATCGGTGCCGTTGACGGCACGATGGCATTGACACCGCACGCCAGCAGCAGGCGTTCATCGCTGTAGCGCAGGCTGGTTTTCATCTCACGTATGACAATCTTTAAGCCGTTACCGCGTGAACGGCGCAGGCTATGCACACGTTTTGCCAGCGAGTTGATCTCTTCTGTGTGCGTCAGGCTAAAAATGACCGTTGCCGCACTGGCTTGTTGCGCGCGGGAAAAAACCTGCTCATTATCCGCGAATAAAACCCACTGTTTTGATAGCGGCGGGGCCCCTTCCAGTACAATTTTATCGGCCAGATAATGGGTTACATCATCTCGGCTTAAAGGTTCAGGCTGTTCTTTTTCATTAACAGCAATAAAAGATTCATTATGCTGATTTAAGCGCAATGCACGATCTGCCAACAATCTATCGGTCGAATACCACCAGTTAATTCGATATTGCCAACTATCTTGCTGAAATTCTAAATGTGCGACGCCGTCAATCTGCCGAAAATACCGTTGAAGATTGTCACGAAGGTTAATAATTGTGGAGCCAAAGGTGATGATTAAAAAGGTGAATGCTTTTTTTGTTATTACCCTACGGATACGTTTCATCCATAGCGTCAATTCTTCAGCGGATAATTTATCCCATAGAAGCGAATCCGTATAAAACAGTACCAGGCCGCTTTTATTATTAAGAGTTCGCGCTAAATCGCTGTCGAGTTTTAGCAGGCTTTTTTATTTTTTGGTAGCGAAAACAGCGGAATACGATCGGGGCCCGCTGCGGGTGCGGGTGTCAGTAAGGCGCGAGGTGCTTCATCAGCACTGATTAGCGTTGCTGACTGTTGAGCACTGATCACCTGACGAATAAAGTGTCGGGCATCTTCCTGACGCTGGCAGGTGACCCAATAACATCCCGGTGATTGCATTGCCATTAATTCTGGCTGAACCTGTTGCAGGCCCAGTAGAGAGGAGTTTTTCATTTAAGTATCGCGATTCATTCAGTCAGCGCTAGCTTATTATAGAAAGCGGCGAATGTAACCGAAGATATTTAAAAATACGCTATGACAGAATACCTCTGAATGATTTATGATCGGCGTAACGCAGCATGCCTGTATTAAATTTAAATAATAAAACTGCACATTAACTTGCGTCGCTTATTTGTGACAAAAAGTTCTGTGGCGAACGCTTTGTGACAAACTTTTTGTAGTGAAGAGTAATGAATATTGAAAACACCTTTTCAGTGGTGACCTCTGCCAGTGAGCAGCAAGATGATATCAGTGCCTTGAGAGAAGCTTTTGCGATCAAGACTTTTCACTATATTGATATTGCGCGTGAAGAACGGCTGGCGGGCATCGTGGCGCGCTGGCCATTGCTGACGGAATTAGCGTCTGTTGTCGCGGAGCAGCAGCGCTAATGCCAACGGTGGTGATTCAGGGTTTGCGCGGCGGGACTGGCGCGACGTCACTCACTGCGGCGCTGAGCTGGGCGCTTTCCGCGTTGGGCGAATCGGTATTAGCCATTGATGGTGATGCTGAAAACCAGCTGGCGGCGCATTTCAACGCGCCGCTTACCGCGACACGCGGTTGGATGCAGGCAATCCGCGACGGGCAACGCTGGCAGGAGAGCGCACTGCGCTATCAGGCTGGCCTTGATCTGCTGCCGTTTGGTCAGCTCATTCATCAATCTGACTTAACGCTTTTACAGCAGGATGGCGAGATCGCCGCCGAACTGCTCAACGCCATTCCGGTCCTGAAACGCAACTATCAATGGCTTTTTTGGATATCCCAGCCATCAGCTTGCCCTGGCATCACACTCTGCTGGCGCAGGCTGACTGCGTACTTAAGGTATTAACGCCGGATGCCAATTGCCATTTGCGTTTACATCAACATACCTTTGCGGCCAATACGCGTTTTTTACTCAACCAATTTAATGCTAACAGCAAATTGCAGCAGGATTTGCATCAGCTGTGGCTGGCATCGCTCACCCACCTGATCCCGGTGCTGATTCATCGGGATGAAGCACTGGCAGAATCACTAATGATGAAGCAGCCGCTGGGTGAGTATCGTCCACACGCCTTGGCGAGCGAAGAGATCACCACGTTAGCGAACTGGCTGATTTTGCATATAGCGGGAGTGCGTCAGTGAATCCGCTGCGCTGGCTATTGATCCCTCAGGTTTGTCAGGCGCTGCAACGGCGTTATAGCGGCGCACGTCAACATGACGCGTCTGTCATTGCCAGCGTGTTGCAGCTGTTATGGTGCACGCTGGGCTGGGCCTTTTACGCTTTGAAACGCCAGCCTGGCAACGTGTGATTCAGGATCGCCGTCGTCTTTATCCACATATCTCGCCCGAACGGCCGCGGCCGCTTGATATTCTGCGTTATCTGCTACAAAGCTTCTGGCTGCTGCTGTTTTTGCCGCTGGATAGCAGCGTCCGCAGCGAACGTCTGCGTCTTAACGCGTTTCAGCCGCTGTTCCGCTGGCGTCAACGTTTGTATCAATGGTTGGGACAATTGCCTGAACGCATGGATGCGCAAGGCGTTAGTCAACGCGCAGAAAAACGGTTACGCCGTCTTTCACCCACCCTGCGTCGCGTGTTGTTTATCATCGTTGCTATGGGTACGACACTGCTGGCGCTGCTCTGTATCTCTCAGCCGTTTGGCTTGATGACGCAATTTATTTTTGTGCTATTGCTGTGGGGATTGGCGATGCTGGTGCGTCGTGTACCGGGCCGTTTATCCACCATCATGTTGATTGTGCTGTCGTTAACCGTTTCCTGCCGCTATTTGTGGTGGCGCTATACCTCAACGCTTAACGGGGACGATCCGCTGAGTCTGAGCTTTGGCTTGTTGCTGATTGCGGCGGAAACCTATTCGTGGACGGTGCTGGTGCTGGGTTACTTCCAGACGCTTTGGCCGCTCAATCGTCAGCCGATGACAATGCCGATTCCTGTCGATCAGTGGCCGAGCGTGGATTTGCTGGTGCCGACGTTTAACGAACCCTTGAGCGTGGTGAAGCCGACGATTTATGCCGCGCTGGGTATCGATTGGCCGAAAGAGAAGCTGAATATCTACCTGCTGGATGACGGCACGCGCGACGATTTTGGCGAGTTTGCGGCCAGCGTTGGCGTGCATTACGTGGTACGTCCAACCCATGAACACGCCAAGGCGGGCAACATCAATCATGCCTTACAAACCCGCTGTCAGGGTGACTACGTTGCTATTTTCGACTGCGATCACGTCCCAACCCGCTCGTTTTTACAGATGACGATGGGCTGGTTCATAAAAGAAGAAAAAATGGCGATGCTGCAAACGCCGCATCACTTTTTCTCTCCCGATCCGTTTGAACGCAATCTGGGTCGCTTTCGTCGTACACCTAACGAAGGTTCGCTGTTTTATGGCCTGGTACAGGATGGCAACGATACCTGGGACGCGACATTCTTCTGCGGTTCCTGTGCGGTGTTGCGCCGTAGCGCGCTGGATGAGATTGGTGGCATCGCCGTTGAAACCGTGACAGAAGATGCTCACACGTCGCTGCGTTTACATCGTCGCGGCTACAAGTCTGCGTATATTCGTATTCCGCAAGCGGCGGGGCTGGCGACAGAAAATCTCTCTGCGCATATTAGTCAGCGTATTCGCTGGGCGCGTGGCATGGTGCAAATCTTCCGGCTGGATAATCCCCTGTTTGGCAAAGGGCTGAAACTGGTACAACGCCTCTGTTATGCCAACGCGATGCTGCATTTTCTGGCGGGGATTCCACGGCTGATCTTCCTGCTCGCGCCGTTAGCGTTTTTGCTGTTCCACGCCTACATCATTTATGCGCCCGCACTGGCGATCGCCCTCTATGTCTTGCCGCACATGCTGCACACCAGCATGACCAACTCACGTATTCAGGGCCGCTGGCGTCACTCTTTCTGGAGCGAGGTCTATGAAACCGTGCTTGCCTGGTATATCGCCCGGCCAACGACGGTGGCGCTGTTTAATCCACACAAAGGTAATTTTAACGTCACGGCCAAAGGTGGGTTGGTGGCGGAACAGCATCTCGATTGGGTCATCACGCGTCCTTATATGTGCCTGGTGCTGATCAACCTGGCGGGCATTGGCATGGCGTTTTGGCGCATGGCAAATGGCCCAACCACAGAAATCCTCACCGTTTGGGTCAGCTTGATCTGGGTGATTTACAACATGGTGATTCTGGGCGGTGCGGTCGCGGTATCGGTAGAGGCGCGGCAGATACGCGAAGCGCACCGCGTAGAAATTGCCATGCCCGCTGCGATTGCCCGCAAAGATGGTCATATGGTGCCGTGTACGCTGCGCGACTATTCGGATGGTGGCGTCGGCGTTGAACTGCGCGAAGCCGACGCGCTGGTGGAAGATGAAGCGGTGCACTTACTGTTACGGCGCGGACAGCAGGAGTTCAGTTTCCCCTGCCACGTACAGCGCGTATTTGGGCGTCGTGCCGGGATTCGGCTGCATCAACTGAGCACCGAACAACATATCGAATTTATCCAGTGCACGTTTGCTCGCGCCGATACCTGGGCGTTGTGGCAGGACGGTTTCCCCGAAGATAAACCGGTGCAAAGTCTTGCCGATATTATGGTGCTGGGCTTCAAAGGCTATCTGCGCCTGGCAGAGTATGGGCCGCCGCAATTACGTCAGCTGTTTACGCTGCTTACCGGACTACTGAGTTGGCTGGCCTCGCTGCTGCCAAAAAGCGTCAGTGCGCGCCAACAGGCGTGACAGTTCAACACATTGATTGAGATAACCATGACAAGATTAACCGGTTGGTTCACCGCCCTGCTGATGGGCACCGCGACGCTGAGCTGTTTAGCAGTCCAACCCGCGAGTCCGATGATGCCAACTTACGCTGCAGCAGCACCGATTGCGTTGTCAGCGACAGCCAGCGATCCGAATGCGCCACTGCGTGACAGCCTACTGAATTTTGCTCAGGTTGCCCCGTCGCCAGGCAGCATGGCGCTACGCGGTACCCAGCCCACCAGCCAGATTGAATTTGGTGTGCGCAGTGATGAAGTGGTAACGCGAGCCTTGCTGAATCTCAGCTATCGCCCGTCTCCCGCGCTGATCCCGACGCTATCACAGCTGAAAATTTACCTTAATGATGAGATGGTGGGGCTGGTGACGCTAACAGCCGACCAGCTGGGAAAACGCAACCAAACGCAGATTTCACTCGATCCGCGCTTCATTGCTGATTTCAACCGTATTCGGCTTGAGCTGGTAGGCCATTACGCGAACGTCTGCGAAAACCCGGCCAACAGCACCATTTGGCTGGATATTGGCAAAGAGAGCCGCCTTGATTTAACGCTGCAAAAACTGCCGTTAAAAGATGATCTTTCGCATTTCCCGGAACCGTTCTTTGATGCCCGCGATGCGCGTCCGCTGACGTTGCCGATGGTATTCAGCACCCAACCCACGCTAAACCAACAGCGCGCTGCGGCAATGCTGGCCTCGTGGTTTGGCAGTAAAGCTGCGTGGCGTGGTCAAACGTTTCCGGTGTTGTATAACCAGCTACCCGAGCAGCAGCATGCGGTGGTGTTTGCCACCAACGCGCAGCGCCCAGATTTCCTCAACGATCATCCGTCAGTCAGCAAGCCAACGGTAGAGATTGTCAGCCAGCCCGGCAATCCTTATGAAAAAATGCTGCTGATTCTGGGGCGTGATGACAATGATTTGATCACGGCCGTGCAAGGGATTGCGCAGGGTGAATTGCTGCTGCGTGGCGACACCTCCACAATCGACAGCGTTAAATTACGTGAGCCGCGCAAAGCGTATGACGCGCCGAGCTGGGTGCGAACTGACCGACGCACTACGTTTGCGGAGCTCACGCAGTATCAAAATCAGCTGCAATCTGACGGACTGCAGCCCAATCCGATTAGCCTGACGCTTAACCTGCCGCCCGATCTCTTTTTAGTGCGCGCACGCGGCATCGATATGGATCTGATTTACCGCTACAGTGCGCCGATCCAACAAGATGGATCGCGGCTGGCGGTGCATCTTAACAACCAGTTTATGCAGGATTATCCGCTGCAACCCAAAGATACTGCGGATAAACAGATCCTGCGCCTTTCATTGATTCAGGGTTTGCAGGACAGCAGTCGCCAGCTCACTATTCCGGCGCTGCGGTTGGGCGTAGTGAATCAGCTGCGTTTTGATTTCGATTACGCCAACACCTTTATTGGCGGCACCGCCGACGGACGCTGCGAAACTGTCGCGCCGGTTGGGCATCATGTGGTAATTGACGAAAGTTCAAGCATCGATTTTTCCGGTTATCGCCATTACATCGAAATGCCGTCGCTGCGCGCCTTTGCCAATGCCGGTTTCCCGTTCAGCCGATACGCTGACTTATCACAAACGCTGGTGCTGGTGAATAAAAATCCCGGTCAGCAACAGATGACCACGTTGCTCGATGCGCTAGGCAATATGGGCGCGCAAACCGGTTATCCGGCGCTGCGGGTGCAGTTGACGGACGACTGGCGCAACGCGAAAGAGCAGGACAAGGATCTTCTGATGATCGGCACTATTCCGGCGGATCTGCAGGATGAACGCACGATCAATACGCTGGTTAAAGCCGCGCAGGGCTGGATGAACAAGCCGATGCGCCAGCCGCTGTCGGATATCACGGCGCAAAACAGCAGCGATCGTCAGGTCGAAAGCACCACCACGATTGGCTCACGCGGCCCGCTGGCAGCGATTATCGGCTTCCAGTCGCCGTTTAATGCGCAGCGTAGCGTGGTGGCTTTGCTGGCGGATGGCAGCCCGCGCGCCTGGGATTTGCTGAACAGCGCCATGCTCGACAGCAGCAAGCGTGGCGACGTGTTTGGTTCAGCCGCCATTATTCGTGAATCGGGAGTTGATAGCCTGCGCGTTGGCGAAAGTTATTACGTTGGGCATCTGCCGTGGTGGGAACGTTTATGGAACGCGCTGGCAACGCATCCTTTCTGGCTGGCTTCCTGCGCGGTGATTGTGGTGGTGCTGTTTGCGCTGATGGCATGGCGCCTGATGCGAATGGTGAGCCGCCGCCGTTTAGCTGAAGATGATGATGAATAATATTCGTCTGAGCCTGCTGCTGAGCGGATTGCTGGGCGCGTTAACCGCCCAGGCTTCGGGCCCACAGGTTTCGCCGGTGGCGTGGTTGCTTACGCAGATTCGCACCGGTGAATCGATCAACAAGTACGACTTAGTTCAGCAATCGCTCTATCGACTGGAAAAAATCGACCCTGAAAATCCGCAGGTGCTGGCGGCACGCCTGCGCGTGTCACTGCATCAGGGCGATTTGACGCAGGCGCAGAGCCTGATGGCGCAACTGCGTCATGTCGCGCCAGATTCTGAAGCCGCACGTGAGTCGGCGGCGGGACTGAAGATGATGTCAGGCGAGGGGCGGCAAAAATTGCAGGAAGCACGCTTGTTGGCGGCGTCGGGAAGGCTGGCAGAAGCCAAAGCCGCTTACGATGCGCAATTTGCCGGGATTTTTCCTGATGTCAGTATGGCACTGGAATATTGGCGTTTGGTGGCGCGCTTACCCAGCAATGAAATGACGGCATACCAACAGTTGCAGGCGCTGGAAAAGCGTTATCCGGGCAACATCAGCGTTGAACTGCAGTTGGCACGCATGGCGTTTGAACACCAACAGCCTGCTGAAGCGGTGACGCAACTGCGTCGTCTTGCCAACATCAATGAAGGTCGCGTGGCCGCAGCAGAGCTGTGGCTGACGCAAATCCGTAATCAGCCTGTCAGCGACAGCAGCGTGGCTGCATTGCAACACTATCTCAGTCTCTTCAACAGCGGGGACGAGCAGCGGCAAGGTGAAGAAGAGCTTACGCGCCAGCAAACGTTGCTGGCCGATCCCGCTTATCGCCAGCGCGTACGTGGTTTGGCATTAGTCGAGGCTGGCGGCGGCGCGAATGCTATTCCCTCGCTGACGGCAGCGATCAAAGCGCATCCCGACGATGCCGAATTGCTGGGTGCAATGGGTCAGGCACAGGCGCGAGTCAATCATCGTGCCAGCGCAATCAGCTGGCTGGAACGCGCAGTAAAAGCTGGGCAGCAAAGTACACAGCTTGGCAAATGGCAATCGCTGCTGCAAACCAACCGCTACTGGCTGGCGATTGAGAACGGCGATCAGGCGCTGGCAAAACAGGATATCGACAGGGCAGAGCAGTACTATCGTACGGCGCAGGCGCTTGATGATCGCGACAGTTATGCGCTGATTGGCCTCGGTGACGTGGCGCTGGCGCGTAAAAATAGCCAGAAAGCAGAGCAGCTTTGGCAGCAGGCGTTGACGCGTGATCGTAGCAATATCACCACCATTCGTCGCTTGATTGGGCTTTATCAAAGCGAATCTCCGGCACGTGCGCTGCAATATATGAGTAGCCTGCCCGCCGCGCAGCAGCCTGCATTAGCAGAAACATTACGTGATTTACATAGCGATACCTTGCGTGCAGAAGGTGATGCGCTGGCGCAGCAAACCCATTGGGCGCAGGCTGCGGTGAAGTATCAACAGGCGGCACAGTTAACCCCGAATGATGTCTGGCTTAACTATCGCCTTGCGGGTGCGCTGCACAACGGCGGCGAGAAGAAGCAGGGCGATGGCATCATGCACGCGCTGCTGAATCATCATCCTGACGATGTGACTGCTCATTATGCCGCTGCGCTTTATCTTTCCAGCCATGACGATGGCGATGCCGCGCTTTCCACCATGCACCGGCTGCCGTCGGCAAAATGGGACGATAATATGCGGGCGTTGGCGGCTCGGTTGATGCAGGACAAGCTGCTGGCTGAGGCGCGTGCGCTGCGTGAAAAGGGCCAGGAAGAGGCCGCAACGGCTTTGCTGCTTCAGCAGCCTGTATCAACGCGCCGCGACATGCTGTTAGCGGATTGGGCGTTGGAGCGAGGCGATGCGCGACAGGCGCTGGATACCTATCAAAAAGTTTTAATAAAAGAACCGGATAACAGCGATGCCAGATTAGGCCGTATCGACGCGCTAATTGCTTTAAAACATAAGTCGGAAGCGTACAAGGCGTTGCAAAAACTGCCTTCTACTGAACGGCAAACCAGTAACAGCGAACGTCGTATCGCGCTGGCCTGGCAGCAGGTGGGCGAAACAACACGCGCGCAGCAGTTGCTTCAGGCGCTAAAGCTTCGCGTGGCTTCTGATCCGCCTTCACCCGATAAGGCGTTGATTTACCGCGATGCGGCACGCGTTGAACTGACGCAGCAGCAGTCCACGGCGGCGCTTAATGATTATCGTGACGCGATGGTCGCCAGCGGCATCACGGCAACACGGCCGGAAAATAGCGAGAGCTTAACGGCGTTAACGCGCAATGAATTGCAGGATGACTGGCTAAAACGCAGCATTCGCCGCGATGCCGCCGATCTTTATCGTCAGCAAGAGACGACGCTGACGCTGGAACAGGATTATTCACGTAATAAAGGCAGCGGCGGACTTTCTGATTTCACCGCGCACACCACCTTGTTGCAGGCCGACACGCCGCTGGCAGCAGGACGCACTTTTGTCCGGCTCGATCATGTACAGCTCTCGGCGGGGAGCTTTGCTCACGCGAACGGTACGCATGACGCCCTTTTCGGCAGTTGTAATGACGCCAACTCTGGCGGCTGTAGCCGAGACTTTACCCAACGCGACGAAGGCACGGCTGTCGGCATCGGTTGGAAGAGTGATCGCTGGTCAGCGGATGTTGGCACCACGCCGCTGGGCTTTGCGGTGACAAATTGGGTCGGCGGCATCAGCTGGAAAACCGATCTGAAAGAGGTTGGCATTGTTATCAATGCCTCACGGCGTCCCATCTCCAGTTCGTTACTGGCTTTTGCGGGTACGCGTGATCCCTCGGCGCAGGGCGGAAAAACCGTTGGCGGCGTGGTCGCCACCGGCGGGGAATGGGGTTGAGTTACGATCGCGGCGGCGCACAAGGCATATGGGGCGATGTCAGCGCGCACCAGATTAGCGGTGAAAACGTTGCGGATAATAGCCGCGAACGTGTAATGGGCGGCTATTACTACAAGCTGATTAATGAAGACAATCGCCGCGCTACCGTCGGATTGAACAGCATGCTGTGGCATTACCAGAAGGATCTCAGCGGTTACAGCTTTGGTCAGGGCGGTTATTACAGCCCGCAGCGCTACCTCTCTTCTCGCTGCCGGTGAGCTGGTGGCAGCGCATGGAAAACTGGTCGTATGAACTCGGCGGTTCAGCTTCATGGTCGCAATCTCATCGCGATGCGCAGCGGCGCTATCCGCTGAATCCGGGCTTTATGCTGGCCTCGAATCCCCTGTCAGAAAGCAGCACCAGTCGCGGTATCGGTTACACTTTGCAGGCGCTGCTAGAGCGACGCGTGACCGCAAACTGGTTTATTGGCGCGGGCATTGATATCCAGCAAGCTGAAGATTACACGCCAAGCCACGGTTTGATTTATCTGCGTTATTCAGCCGCAGGATGGCAAGGCGATCTGGCGATGCCACCGCAGGCGTTGGTGCCTTATGCCGATTTTAAATAGCGCACCTTGCCTGAGGAGAATCTGGCGCGCTGGTCTGATTCTGCGTCGACTTGCCGCATAAGCATCAAAAAAACATTGCGTTGGGATATACTTGCTGCGCATTTTCCTGTCTGATATCTGAGCTTTTTTGTAGTCGGGAGAGAATTTTTGCGGGTAAGTCGGTCACTTACGATAAAGCAGATGGCGACAGTTTCGCTGGTTGCCGTTATCACGGTCAGCATTTTTATCGTCATTCAACTGTTTCATTTTGTGCAGCAGCGCAGGATTGACTACGCCCAGCAAATGGAAACGATTGCGCATAGCGTGCGTCAGCCGCTGTCGGAAGCGGTACTGCGAGCCGATATACCGCAAGCTGAACACATTTTACATTCGCTGAAACCTGCCGGGATTTTATCCCGCGCGGATGTGGTATTACCCAACGCTTTTCAGGCGCTGCATGCGGATTTCGAACCCGAAAAACCGGTGCCGCGCTTAGTGGCGCGCCTGTTTGAACTGCCGGTGCAAATTACACTGCCGCTCTATTCCGTTGAAAATACCGGTTCGCCTAAACCGCTGGCGTATCTGGTGTTGCAAGCGAACTCCTCGCGCGTGTATCAATTTATTCTCAGCACGCTCTCGACCATGATCATCACCTATTTGCTGCTGGCGCTGATTCTTTCGGTAGCGATCAGCTGGTGTATCAACCGTTTAATCATTCATCCTCTGCGGAATATCTCCCGCGAGCTACAGGAACTGCCGCCGCAATCTATTCTGGCGCACAAGCTGACGCTGCCGCAGGGACATCGCGATGATGAAATAGGCATGCTGATCCGCAGTTACAATCGCAATCAGCAGGTGCTGGAGTCAGTGCATGATGAAATGAGTCGCCTGACGACCCACTTTGCCGTGACTGATTTACCGAATCGCACCCTGTTTCTCGCCCTGGTTGATCAACACATGCGTCATCCTTGTCGACCGTTTGGTTTGATGGTGATCCGCGTAGAAACGCTACAGGAAGCCAACGGCGTGTTGAGTGATGAACAGCGCGACACGCTGATGCTGACGCTGGTGGAGAAAATACGCAGCACACTCGACGATCACACCTTACTGGCGCAAACCGGCCCCAGTGATTTTGCGCTGCTCATGAAGCGCGCCAATAATCCGTTCCGGGCGATACGACTGGCGCGCAACCTGATCATCCGACTTAATCAGCCGGTGAATTTGCAGCAGCTGCAATTACGCCCCAATGCCAGTATCGGATTGGCATTACGCGATGATGAGCCGTTGGGCGCCAATGAACTGCTGGACCGCGCGACCTCGGCAATGATGTCGGCACGCCATCAAGGCAAAAACCAAATCCTGTTCTTTGATGCTGCCTTAACGGAGCGGGCGCAAAAGCGTTTAACCCAAGAGCACGATATTTTGCAGGGCCTGCATGACGAGCAGTTTGCGCTCTACCTTCAGCCGCAAATCAACATGCAAACCGGTGAATTGGCAGGTGCGGAAGCGCTACTGCGCATGCGCCAACCGGATGGCAGCTACGGATTGTCGGAAGAATTTATTGCCAGCGCCGAAGAGATTGGCGTGATCTCCGCCATTGGCCGTTGGGTATTCGAAGAAGCCTGCCGCATTCTGGCGGGTTGGCAAAAGCATGGCGTGATGATTCCACTCAGCGTGAACATTTCAGCCGTGCAACTGCGTGATGCCAGCATGGTGACGCATCTCCAGTCGCTGTTAGAGCGCCATCGTATTGCGCCCGGCACTTTTGTGGTGGAGATTACCGAAACGGCACAGATTGGCGATGCAGAACAGGCGATTTCGCTATTGCGAATGCTTCAGCAAACCGGCGTGGCCGTAGCGCTGGATGATTTTGGCATGGGCTATTCCAATCTGAATTACCTGCATCAGTTCAAAGCCCTGCCTGTGAATAAACTGAAGATGGACCGCAGTTTTGTCTCAGCTTTGCCCGATGATGACACCATGGTACGTATTGTGGCGGCAATCGCGGAGATCATTAATCTGGATGTCATTGCTGAGGGTGTTGAAACGAATGAGCAGCGCGACTGGCTACTGGCGCGCGGTATTCATATTGGTCAAGGCTACCTCTACTCTGAAGCTGTGAATCTGACACGTTTCAATCAACAATGGATTGTGAAACCGTCACGAACAGAATAATCACCTGATACATTGATTTTGCGAGAATTTTAGTTACAAAAGTCGCAGCTGAAGCGTTTCAGTTCAGAATTATGTCTGTATCATTTCCCTGGGCTTTGTCAGCCTGTATTAATCACGTAAACAGAGTGTTATTTTTCGGCTACCGGTTGATGTCTGGTTTTTCCAGCCTGACGGTCATGATAACGAATACGACAATATCGTCATTTCTGTCGCTAGTGGACTCCTGTTTATGAAAACCTCGCTATTTAAAAGCCTTTACTTCCAGGTGCTGGTTGCCATCGGCATCGGCGTTTTGATGGGTCATTTTTATCCCGAGTTAGGTACTCAGATGAAGCCGTTGGGTGATGGCTTCGTAAAACTGATCAAGATGATCATCGCTCCCGTAATCTTTTGTACGGTAGTGACCGGCATTGCTGGCATGGAAAGCATGAAAGCAGTTGGACGGACTGGCGCAGTCGCGCTGCTCTATTTTGAGATCGTCAGTACCATTGCGCTGATTATCGGGCTGATCGTGGTCAACGTGGTTCAGCCAGGTGCAGGAATGAATGTTGATCCGGCCACGCTGGATGCCAAAGCCGTGGCGGTTTATGCGCAGCAGGCTGAGCAGCAAGGTATCGTCGCCTTCTTATTGGATGTGATTCCTAATAGCGTGATCGGTGCGTTTGCTGGCGGCAATATTTTACAGGTGCTGCTGTTTGCCGTGCTGTTCGGTTTTGCGCTACATCGTATGGGCAACGCCGGTACGCTGATTTTCAACGTTATCGAAAGCTTCTCGGGTGTGATCTTCGGCATTATCAATATGATTATGCGCCTTGCGCCAATCGGTGCTTTCGGTGCGATGGCCTTCACCATTGGTAAATATGGCGTTGGCTCGCTGGTCCAGCTTGGTCAGTTGATCGTCTGCTTCTATATCACCTGTGTTCTGTTCGTGGTGATAGTTTTAGGGCTAATTGCGCGCGTAGTGGGCTTTAACATCTTCAAGTTCATCGCCTATATCAAAGAAGAGTTGTTGATTGTGCTGGGCACGTCTTCTTCCGAATCAGCGCTGCCGCGCATGTTGGATAAGATGGAACGTCTCGGATGCAAGAAATCGGTAGTGGGGCTGGTTATTCCAACGGGTTACTCGTTTAACCTTGATGGCACCTCTATTTATCTCACCATGGCGGCGGTATTTATCGCGCAAGCAACCAATGCGCACATGGATATTTTCCACCAAATCACCTTGCTGGTGGTATTGCTGCTCTCCTCAAAAGGAGCGGCGGGCGTAACGGGCAGCGGATTTATTGTGCTGGCAGCGACGCTTTCAGCGGTGGGGCATTTACCGGTAGCAGGCCTGGCGTTGATTCTCGGTATTGACCGCTTTATGTCCGAAGCGCGTGCGCTGACCAATTTGGTCGGCAACGGTGTGGCAACGGTGGTAGTCGCGAAGTGGGTAGGTCAGCTGGATGAAAACCAGCTGAAGGAGACACTTTCAGGTAGCAATAAGACGAAAAAAACGTCTGAATCCTCTGTTTAATCACTGATTTCCATTTAAATCCCCACAAATGCCCGCTGTCGCTTGCCCTGACAGCGGGCATTTGGATAATGAACCCCAGTTAATGTTTTTCACTTCGTTGCGCGACATCATGACCTTCCTGTGGTCAAAGACTTTGTTGTTGGATAACAGCGCGGTCCGGCGCCTGCCGGTTCGTTAATAACAGCGGCAGTATGCGCCAGTGATAACGATTTTTTGAATTGTTTGAGTAGGGGTTCACATGCAGGGCACCAGAATTCGGCTTTTAGTTGGTGGATTAGTGCTGGCGGCAACCAGCTATGGTGTACAAGCAGAAACGCTGCAACCCGATCCTGCCTGGCAGGAAGGGAAACTGGATAACGGTTTCAACTGGCAGTTGCTGGCGACACCACAACGCCCCAGCGATCGCATTGAACTGCGTATGGTGGTAAACACCGGTTCGCTGGTGGAAGGGACGCAACAGGCAGGTTTCAGTCATCTGCTGCCGCGCCTTGCCATGGTGCACAACACTGCGCTCGACACTAATCAACAACGCACCTTATGGCAGCAAGCGATGGACCCGCAGCATCCGCTCCCGCCGGTCATCGCATCTTATGATTACACCCAATTTAACCTTAGCCTGCCCAATAACCGGCCAGAATTGTTGAAAGAAGCATTGAACTGGTTGGCGGCAACGGCAGGTAATATGGCCATTACCGATCAAGTGGTTAACACCGCGCTTTCCGCTTCCGATCCTATTGCGACCTGGCCAGCAAACACCCAGGATGTCTGGTGGCGCTTTCGTCTGAAAGGGTCGGCGCTACTGGCACATGACCCCGCCGAGCAGCCACGCGCGCCGGTGGATTTGGCTCAGCTGGAAACCTTTTATCGTCAATGGTATACACCCGATGCAATGACGCTCTATGTGGTTGGCAACGTCGACAGCCGCAGTCTGTCGGAACAGATCAATAAAGCTTTCTCACCGCTAAAAGGCAAGCGCGATGCGCCTGCGCCGTTGCCGACGCTTTCTCCGTTGCCGCATGAGCCGGTGAATCTGGTCAATGGCAAGATGAGCCAGGATCGCCTGTCGCTGGTGTGGGATACGCCATGGCAGCCGATTCGTGATTCGCAAAATTTGCAGCGTTACTGGCAAGGCGATCTGGCACGTGAAGCGTTGTTCTGGCATGTGCAGCGTGCGCTAAGCGACAGCAAAGCGCAGGGCGTACAGGTTGGTTTCGATTGCCGTGTGCTATACCAACGTGCGCAATGCTCAATCAACATGGATGCGCGCAACGACACGCTGTCCCAGAATATGAATCTGGTGGCGCGTGAGCTGGCGAAAGTGCGTGATAAAGGTTTACCGCAGGAAGAGTTTGATGCGCTGATGGCGCAAAAACTGTTGGAGCTGAACAAACTGTTTACCACCTATGCCCGCACCGATACTGACGTGTTAATCAGTCAGCGTCTGCGTTCGCAGCAAAATTCCGTGGTGGATATTGCGCCTGAACAATATCAAAAACTGCGTCAGGCTTTTTGGCTGGATTAACGCGCGAGCAGCTGAATCAGGAACTGCGTCAGCAACTCAGTCAGGAATTGATGATGGTGTTGATTCAGCCGGAAGGCGAAGCGGAAACCAACGTGAAAATGTTGCAAAGCGACTGGGATAAGGTGATGGCTCCGCCGGCAGCGCCTGCAACCAGCAGCGATGCCAGCCAGCCGGACAGCAGCACTAGCCAACCGGATGGTAGCGCCAGCGACGTTGCGCCGCCGGCTTCTTAACGACTCAGGTTTTTGCCCTGAGCCATTCGGTCACTAACATTGGCCAACTGGCGAGGGGCAAATCTGCCACACCTCGGATACCAAAGCCGTGTCCGCCTTTCTGATAGAAATGCACTTCTGTTGGAACGTTGTGTTCCCGTAATGCGCTAAAGAACACCATGCTGTTATTGACCGATACCGATTCGTCATCAGCAGCGTGGATCAATAACGTCGGCGGGACTTGCGCATGGACGCGTGTTTCCATTGAATAAGCATCAATGGTTTGCTGATCTGGCCAGGCACCAAGCAGGCGAGTACGAGAGCCTTCATGAGCCAATCCTTCACGCATACTGATTACCGGATACACCAGCACCATGGCATCTGGGCGCGGCGAGTGGTTTTCAGCGTTGTCCTGCACCGGATAAAGCTTTTCCGCGAAACGTGTGCCCAAGCTGGCAGCTACGTGACCTCCCGCTGAAAAACCCATCATCACGATATATTTACCGTTCAAGCCGCGCTGCGCACGTTCACGCAATACGCGTACCGCACGCTGCGCATCTGCCAGCGGTGCATCCGGGCCTTCATGATGCCCATCGTAGGGCAGGCGATACGTCATGACCGCCAGCGTATAGCCCATGGAAGTGAAAAAAGTGGCAAGCGCGCTGCCTTCACGATCAATCATTACGCGGTGATAACCACCACCGGGCGCAACAAGCAATGTAATGCCGTTGGACTCAATCGGATGCCAAATGGCCATTTCTGGACAGCGCACGCCCGAAGCGGCACGATCAAAAGGTTCATACGGCTTCGCCATATCAACAATCTGAGGCTGAGCGCGCGAGTCGCTCGCACCTGGCGCATCACCTTGCGGCCAGATATTAATAATTTCTGTGTTCATAAATAGGTCCTGATGCGAGAGCTGTTGTAATTGTTTTGTTCGCGGCCGGGTAAACAGCGTCCTGCTGTTGTTGATTAAAAGATGGTCTTTTTTAGCAGCGACGTCCATCCGAAAACGGTAAAAATAAGCAGATTAGGACTATGCCTGGTGGCAAGGTGATTTTGTAACTTAATGATTTTTAAGATTATTAATAATAAATCTATAACGGGGTTTTATATGTTGAAGAGAAGAAAGGGTAGAACCGTTGAAATTTGAGTTAATAACTAAAATACAAAGCGTAAAATTTTATCGACACTGAAATTTTTAGTTTTTTTAACTCGGCAATTATCAATGTTATTGATGTTTCAGACCTTGAAAAAAGGCAGCACAGCGCTGCCTGATTTATTAAGGTTGCCTTGATTTTCCGTTATACCAATCAAGTGCGCGGAAAATTGCAGCAAAAAAGCTATAAACGCCAACAATCATAAAAAACCACATTAAAAGATCGTAAGGGTTTTTTGTAACTGAAAAACGACATAAGCTGGTGTTATAAGCAATATGCATTGCTATAAATAATGAAAGCAGACTGATTATTGTTCTACGGGTGCGTGGATCGTTTAAGCGCATTTTCATCACCGCAACGGCTTATTCAAACGTTACCAGGAACATTGTCCGCCAATCCCGCTGTTGTTATTACTATTATTATTTTTGTTGCCACCGTACGGGCTATTATTGCACCCTAAAGACGCACCCAGTGCGCCCGCAGTAGCACCCATTGCCATTCCCGCCGGGCCGCCAGGAATACCACCGATTAATCCTATGATAGCGCCTGCGCCGACGTCGTTAGCGCAACTTTTTGGCGCGCCACCCCTTTTGCCGCCGTTGTAGCCACTGGAGATGGTTCCACCGCTGGATTTGTCTGCAAAGTTGCCCGCGCCAGAGATGATCTCGACTTCTTTTAAAGTCAGTTCACGCATGGAAATTTCCTTATTTTAGTGGTCAGATTTATAGATTTGTCTTTCTCAAGACCAAAAAAATATAAAATAAATGGGCTGCAGAGTAAATCTAAAGCAGGAAGTTAATTATTTTTTTCAGACGTAGATCTACTATTTTATTGAAAATGACAGATTATATTATTCATATATTTAACGTGTTCAGATAACAGTAATTATTAATATTATTGTCGGAGGACGCAATTTAATGAATGGATTTTTTAACGCGTTTTTATAATAACGCCCCAATAAATGGGGCGGAATATTAATTCGGCATGGCATTTAGCGGAATGATGGCACCGCGATGTTGGATCACCGTGCTGGCAGTGAGATGGCCTCGCTCGGCCGCCGCCTGAGGCGATGCACCGACCAAACGTTGAGAAAGGTAGCCCGCGCTGAATGAGTCACCTGCTGCCGTCGTATCAATGATTTTTTCTTTCGCCAGACGTACCGCAGCGACATCAATCAAAGGATCATCACCGATAGCAACCAGGCAAGATTCTGCGCCGCGTTTGATGACGATTTCACTGGCACCAGCCTCGCGCGTTCGGGCAATAACCGCTTCAAGCGTCTGTTCACCCCATAGCAAATGCTCATCATCCAGAGTCAAGAAGGCGATATCAGTGCAATTTAGCATGGCGCGATAGGCCGCTTGTGCCTGGGATTTATCAGCCCACAAGCGTGGACGGTAGTTGTTATCAAATATCACCTTGCCGCCGTTGGCGCGACAACGCGACAGCAGATCCATTAATTTCTCACGGCTGGCATCAGGCAAAATCGCCAGGCTGATGCCGCTTAAATAGAGGTAATCATAATTTTCGAGCTGCTGGCAAACCGCGTCGCTGTTTGCACTGTCGAGCCAATACCGTGCGGCAGCATCGCTGCGCCAATACCAGAAGGTGCGTTCGCCGTGTGGATCAGTTTCAATCACATACAGGCCCGGCATTTTGTTATCTAGCCGCTGAATCAGATCGGTTTTAACCTTTTCCTGCTGCCAGGCGGCGATCATTTGATCGCTGAACGAATCTGTACCCAGCGCGGTAACGTAATCTACGCTTAGCTGCGCGTCATCAACCTGGCGGGCGATATAAACTGCGGTGTTGAGCGTATCACCGCCAAAACCACGTTTAATGTTCTCACCCTTTTCGGACAGCTCAATCATGCATTCGCCAATAACGGCGATTTTTTCTGCGTCATGGTTTTCGGCCTGTAGTGAAATATTGCATTAGTCTCGCGTCTGGTATGGCAGACGTCAACGATTTTTAAAACGCCGTTTTGATTCCACTTAAGTCGCGATTAGGGTGCGATCTGATTGATAAAGCGAATAAATGCAGGCTTTTTTCGCCGATTGTTTAGGTAGGTGGGTTGGTACACTCTTCGCTTTATTGCGGCCCTAAAAAAAGTAATTACCAAAATTGCCGTTAGGTTGCCGCATTGAGGCGCTCGCCACCAACCAGGAAAATACCATGGTGATGGAGAATATTAGTCCCAGACTACCTTCTTCGACTGACATCAATCCCCCGCAGGAAACGCGCCTTTTCTGGCAGCAATGCCAACGGTTTTATACTTTTCAGCCGATCTATCAGACCACGGGTCGGCTGTTAGCGATTGAATTGTTGACCGCCATCACCCATCCGTCTACGCCGGAGGAAAAGTTATCGTCTGAAGCCTATTTCGCGGCGCTCGATATTCCTCAACGTCTGTATGTTGTGCATGAACAGCTGGAACTCTTAACGCAGTGGGCCACTTTTTTCGAACGCACCGGCATTGTCGCATCCGTGAATATTGACGGCCCTTCGCTGCTGTCGATTCAAAATCATCCCACCATTCGCAATTTAATTGCGCGCTTGCCTTGGGTGCGATTCGAACTGACCGAACACCATGTTTTGCCGCAGGAAGAGATGGTGGCGCAGATGCCGGAACTCGGCCCGCTTTGGCTGGATGATTTCGGTTCCGGCATGGCAAATTTCTCTGCTCTGACTGAACTCAAGTACGACTACATCAAGCTTTCGCGTGAACTGTTCATCCTGCTGCGCGCCAGCGAAGAGGGATGCAGCTTGTTTTCTATGTTGTTGGCTTTGATTAACCGTTACTGCAATGGCGTGATTGTTGAAGGTGTAGAAACAGAAGAGGAGTGGCAACAAGTGCAATCTTCTCCTGCTATGGCGGCGCAAGGCTATTTTTTTCGCGCCCAGTGCCCTTTTCTGAATTGAATCATCTTCCTATCCAGCTTCCCTGATGCCGTTCCCCACGCTCTCGACTATCTTTAACGGAGACCGGGGAAGGGCAAGGAGAATGCAAAATGTCACGTACGGGAAAAATAGTAAGCTGGATTATTGGGATTTTTTATTGTTGGTTGTGGTGATCATCGTGGTGATTGCCACGTTTGACTGGAATCGCCTGAAGCCAACCATCAACCAGAAAGTCTCCACTGAACTGAACCGTCCTTTCGCCATTCGCGGCGATTTAGGCGTGGCCTGGGAGCGCAATCGCGACGAACCGGGCTGGCGCAGCTGGGTGCCGTGGCCGCATCTGCATGCGCAGGACATCATGCTGGGCAATCCGCCCGAAATTCCAGAAGTGACGATGGTGCATTTACAACGCGTGGACGCCACGCTGGCACCGTTGGCTCTGCTGCATAAAGAAGTTTTTATTCCGTGGATCAAACTGGAAGCGCCCGATGCACGCCTGATCCAAACAGCGGATAAGAAAAATAACTGGACCTTCAATCTTGCCAACAGTGACAGCAAAGATGAAAACGCGCCGCCGTCAGCCTGGTCATTCCGTCTCGACAATATCCTGTTTGATCAAGGTCAGATTCGTTATCGCGACGCCGTCAATAAAGCCGATGTCACGGTAAAAGTGAATCCGCTGGGTAAACCGTTACCTTATGCACAAATTGCTGGCGGCGATGACAAGCAAAAAGGCGCGGGTGATTTTGTCTTTGGCTGGCAGGCGAACGGCACCTACAACAATGAGCGGCTGGTTGGCGAAGGCAAAATTGGTGGCATGTTATCGCTGCGCAGCCAGACAACGCCATTCCCTCTCCAGGCAGATATTCGCAATGGCAGTACACGCGTGCAGGTCACGGGCGGGTTGCAAGATCCGATGAATCTTGGTGGATTGGATGTGCGTCTGCGCTTCTCGGGTGACACCTTAGCCAACTTGTATGGTTTAACCGGCGTGTTGCTGCCTGATACCCCGCCGTACGAAACCGATGGTCATTTGATCGCCAAGTTTGCGGGTGAGAAGGGGCCGGTTTTCCACTATGAGAATTTTAATGGTCATATTGGCGACAGCGATATTCATGGATCGCTGACTTATACCCAAGGCAAACCGCGGCCTAAACTGGCTGGCGAACTGACATCTCGTCAGCTGCGCATGGCTGATTTGGGGCCGCTGATTGGGGTAGATTCCGGTAAAGGCAGTGAAAAAACTGTGCAGGCTAAAGCGCAGCGCGGTGAAAAATCGACGCAGCCTGCCGATCGTGTCTTGCCGCATGACAAGTTTGATACCAAAAGCTGGGATGTCATGGACGCTGATGTGAAGTTCAGCGGAAAGCGCATCGAACACAGTAATTCGCTGCCGTTAAGCGATCTTTATACCCATTTACAGCTTAAAAACGGTGATTTGCTGTTAGATCCGCTGCGCTTTGGTATGGCGGGCGGCAGTCTGAACAGCACCATACATCTGGAAGGCGATCGAACCCCGATGCGGGGACGCGCGGATATACATGCACGTAAACTGCATCTGCGTCAGTTGTTCCCGGATGTAACTGCCATGCAAAACAGCATGGGTCAGCTAAACGGTGATGCCAGCTTTACCGGCAACGGCAACTCAGTGGCGGATTTGCTGGCGACCAGTAATGGTCAACTCAAGTTGCTGATGAACGATGGTTTAATTAGCCGCAGCCTGATGGAAATAGCCGGGCTGAATGTCGGTAATTACGTGGTGGGTAAACTCTTCGGTGATGATGAAGTGCGTATCAACTGCGCTGCGACCGATATCAAACTGCAAAACGGCTTAGCAACGCCGAACCTCTTTGTGTTCGATACCGAGAACGCGGTGATTAATATTACCGGCAACGCCAACTTTGCCAACGAACGCATGGATCTCACCGTTAATCCTGAGAGTAAAGGTGTGCGTATTATCACGCTGCGATCGCCGCTTTACGTGCGCGGCACGTTTAAAAGCCCGGATGCGGGGGTGAAAGCGGGGCCGTTAATTGCACGTGGCGCGGCAGCGGTAGCATTGGGCGCGGTGGTTGCGCCTGCCGCCGCATTGCTGGCACTGATTTCTCCAAGTGATAATGAAGACAATCAGTGCAGCACTATTTTGCAGCAGATGAAGAGCAAGAAGTAATCAGTTACGGTAGATCACTTTGATGATGTGATAACCAAAAGCGGTTTTCACCGGTCCGTAAGGTTTCAGCAGCGGGCAGGTGAAGACCGCTTTATCAAAGGTCGGCACCATTTGCCCCTGACGAAACTCCCCTAAATCACCGCCGTTACGCCCTGACGGGCAGGTTGAATGTTTCTTCGCCAACTGCTGGAAGTTTTCGCCTTTTTCCAGTTTTGCCAGTAACTCTTTAGCCAGCGCTTCCTCTTTCACGAGGATGTGTAAAGCCGCCGCGGTTTTCGCCATGATAGTGTCTCGTTGTGTATAATCGTCGCCCATTATAACCCTATCTTTCGAACTGTAGGTGCGTTGCTCACCGCTGTGGTTCTGGTTCGAGATTGGGTGTCTGCCGTCTTTTTCATTTTCTACTGAGTGATATTCCGTTATGCGTTTAAACCCCGGTCAACAACGTGCTGTCGAATTTGTCACCGGACCTTGCCTGGTGCTGGCGGGTGCGGGATCGGGAAAAACCCGTGTTATTACCAATAAGATTGCGCATCTGATTCGTGAGTGCGGCTACCAGGCACGCCACATTGCGGCGGTAACATTTACCAATAAAGCGTCTCGCGAGATGAAAGAGCGAGTGGCGCAGACATTGGGCCGCAAAGAAGCTCGTGGCCTGATGATCTCAACGTTCCATACCTTGGGGCTTGAGATCATTAAGCGCGAATACGTCGCGTTGGGCATGAAATCAAACTTCTCGCTGTTTGACGACCAAGACCAGCTCGCCTTGCTGAAGGAGCTGACCAAACAGTGGCTGGAAGAAGATAAAGCGCTGGTACAGCAGCTTATTTCAACGATCTCAAACTGGAAAAACGATCTTGTCGATCCGCCTCGGGCCGCCGCTCTGGCGCGTTCCGAGCGAGATACTATTTTTGCGCACTGTTATAGCTTGTACGACCAGCACCTTAAAGCCTGCAACGTGTTGGACTTTGATGATTTGATTCTGCTGCCTACGCTCTTGTTGCAGCGCAACCAGGAAGTGCGTGAACGCTGGCAGCAGCGCATTCGTTATCTGCTGGTCGATGAGTATCAGGACACCAACACCAGTCAATACGAATTGGTGAAATTGCTGGTAGGGGCGCGGGCGCGTTTTACCGTCGTTGGCGATGACGACCAATCGATCTATTCGTGGCGTGGCGCACGTCCACAAAATCTGGTTCTGCTGAAAGAAGATTTTCCCGCGTTGGAGGTCGTCAAGCTGGAGCAAAATTACCGCTCCTCGCAGCGCATTCTGAAAGCGGCGAATATCTTGATTGCCAACAATCCGCATGTGTTTGAAAAACGTCTTTTTCCGAGCTGGGCATCGGCAATGAATTAAAAGTGCTGAGCGCGAATAATGAAGATCATGAAGCAGAGCGCGTGGCGGGTGAAATGATTGCGCATCACTTCATTAATAAAACGGCCTACAAAGATTACGCCATTCTTTACCGTGGCAATCATCAGTCGCGCGTGTTTGAAAAGCAGCTGATGCAAAACCGTATTCCTTATCGTATTTCAGGTGGCACTTCATTCTTCTCGCGCCCGGAAATCAAAGATTTATTAGCCTATTTGCGCGTGTTAACCAATCCCGATGACGACAGCGCTTTTCTGCGAATCGTCAATACGCCACGCCGTGAAATTGGGCCGGCCACGCTGCAAAAGCTGGGTGAATGGGCCAATTTGCGTAATAAAAGTTTATTTAACGCCAGCTTCGATGTAGGGCTGGGACAAACGCTGACGGGGCGCGGACTGGAGCATTTGCAGCGTTTTACCCAATGGTTGAATACGCTGATCCAACTGACCGAACGTGAACCGGTGAATGCCGTGCGCGACTTGATCCGCGGTATCGATTACGAAAGTTGGCTGTTTGAAACGTCAGGCAGCCCTAAAGCCGCTGAAATGCGCATGAAAAACGTCAATACGCTGTTTCAGTGGATGACTGAGATGCTTGAAGGCACCGATCTGGATGAGCCAATGACGCTGGCGCAGGTTGTTACGCGCTTTACCTTGCGTGACATGATGGAGCGCGGTGAAAGCGATGAAGAGCTGGATCAGGTGCAACTGATGACGCTGCATGCTTCGAAAGGGCTGGAGTTCCCGTACGTTTATCTGGTCGGCATGGAAGAGGGTTTGCTGCCACATCAGAGCAGCATCGATGAAAATAATATCGAAGAAGAACGCCGCCTTGCTTACGTGGGCATCACCCGTGCGCAAAAGGAGCTGACGTTCACTTTATGCCGCGAACGTCGCCAATATGGCGAGTTAATGCGCCCAGAACCTAGCCGCTTCTTACTTGAGCTGCCGCAAGATGATGTGGTGTGGGAAACCGAACGTAAAGTGGTAAGTGCGGAAGAGCGCATGAAAACCGGCCAGAGTCGCGTGGCAGGATTAAGAGCGATGCTGGAAAAGGCGAAGAAAGCGTAGTTGAAACCGAGTGATCAAGAGGCCAAATCTGGCCTCTGATCGCTAAATCACATTGAATGCAGGCTTAAGGTTGCTTTGACAAGTTCAGCGGCTGCGATCAGGAAATCGTTAACAGCCAGTGGACGTAAGATTGATAATGGCTTTCCTGCTCGAGCAACTCAGCGCGTAGCGGATGCAGATCAAGCCAGCCCGCTGGCAACGTAAGGTGCAGGGCATCATCATCGGCCCGTAATCGCACCGCTGGCAATGTGTCGTCGCGTCGGCGGCTCGAAAAAATAATCGCTAAACGCAGTAAGCGACACATGCGCTCCGCCAGGCGCGGCGGTACGGCATTTTGCTGCGTGAGCAACGCTAAATCGATGCTGCCACTTTGGTTTTGCAACAGGCAAGCCAGCAATTTTTTCTGAGCAGGTGTAAAACCGGGAAGGTCGAGATGGCGAATCAGATAAGCAGCGTGTTGCGGAGCATGGCGGAAATCAACGCTCAGGCCTATTTCGTGAATGGCGCAGGCGCTAAGCAGTAAATCGCGACAGCGCTGATCGAGCTTCCACAGCGCGCTGACCTGACGGAAAAACGTTTCCCCAAGCTGACGTACGCGGCTCGCCTGTTCGACGTCAATGTTGAAGCGGCGCTGAACATTTTGCAGTGTGCGGGTACGAATATCGCGATCGATGGGCAGATGCAGCATGCCGTAAACCAACCCTTCGCGCAGTGCGCCGCCCGCCAGCGTCATGCTTTCGATATGCAGCTCCTGAAAAATGGCGATTAAAATCGACAGGCCGCTGGGGAAAACCAGCGCACGCTCCAACGTCAATCCTTCAATCTCCAACTCTTCCAGCTTGCCGCATTGAATTGCACGCTGTTTTAGTTGCTGCAATTTGCTTAAGGTGATGCGCTCGTCCATACCTTGCGCCACCATAATCTCTTGCAACGCCTGAACGGTGCCTGATGCGCCAACACAAGCTTGCCAGCCTTGTTCGCGCAGCCGAGACGCCACAGGGTGAATCATTTCACGCGCCGCTTGTTCAGCCTGATCAAAATTTTCTTTTGCCAGATGGCGATCGCTGAAAAAACGCTCCAGCCATGTGACGCAACCCATTGATAAGCTAAATAACACCGTAGCGTGGGACCCGTCGCCGGTTGCCAGTTCAGTGCTGCCGCCACCGATATCGACCACCAATCGTTGATCGGAACCCCTGTGGTGTGAGCCACACCTTGATAAATCAGGCGGGCTTCTTCTTCTCCGCTGATCACGTTGATGTCACAGCCGAGAATTTTTTGGGCGGTTTCAAGGAATTGTTGCGCATTGGACGCAAGACGCAGCGTGGCAGTTGCCACGACGCGAATTTGATCAAGAGGAATATCTTGTAGCTGTTCCGAAAACAGTTTGAGACATTGCCAGCCACGCGTCATCGCTTCAGCTGACAACTGGTTGCTCTTATCCAGACCTGCAGCAAGGCGTACCTTGCGCTTAATTTTCGCAACGGTCTGAATACTGCCAGACACTTCGCGCACCACCAACATATGAAAGCTGTTAGATCCTAAATCAATCGCAGCATAAAGTGACGATGCGCTTAGCATGGTGAGCTTAACTCGAACGTTTACGGTTATTGTTGCGTGGTGCACCGCGACGGTTGGCGTTGTTACCGCCACGACGTGGACCGTTGCCCGTGCGGCTACGCGCCAGACGTTTTGGTGGCGGCAGATCGCTCATCAACGCGTCACTGTTGTATTTACTGACCGGAATGCTGTGACCAATGTACTCTTCAATGCCAGGCAAATTCAGTGCGTATTCTTCACACGCCAGGCTGATTGAATGGCCGCTGGCACCTGCGCGTCCGGTACGACCAATGCGGTGAACGTAATCTTCACGATCGTCCGGCAGGTCATAGTTAAAGACGTGAGTTACCGCAGGAATATGCAGGCCACGTGCGGCAACATCGGTAGCGACAAGAATGTCAACATCACCTTTGGTGAAGTCATCCAGAATGCGCAGACGCTTCTTCTGTGCCACATCACCCGTCAACAAACCAACGCGATGACCATCGGCAGCCAAATGGCCCCAGATATCTTCACAACGATGCTTGGTGTTGGCGAAAATGATCGCGCGGTCTGGCCACTCTTCTTCCAGCAAAGTCTGCAGCAGGCGCATTTTCTCTTCGTTAGACGGATAGAAAAGCTCTTCCTGAATGCGGTGACCGGTTTTTTGCTCGGGTTCTACTTCGACATATTCGGCGCTGTTCATGTGTTCGAACGCCAGTTCACGCACTCGGTAGGAGAGCGTGGCGGAGAACAACATACTCAGACGTTGGGACGCAGCCGGCATGCGGCGGAATAACCAGCGAATATCTTTAATAAAGCCGAGATCAAACATGCGATCGGCTTCGTCCAGCACCATGACCTGAATAGCACCGAGGTTAACGTGATTTTGCTTTGCGTAATCGATTAAACGACCGGTGGTGGCGATAAGAATATCAACGCCGTTTTCCAGCACTTTAAGCTGTTTATCATAGCCGTCGCCGCCATATGCCAGGCCAAGTTTCAACCCGGTTGTGGCTGCCAGCGGTTCTGCGTCGGCATGAATTTGCACCGCAAGTTCACGCGTTGGGGCCAGAATTAATGCGCGTGGCTGATTGACCTGACGGCCTTCCGCCGCAGGATTTGAGAGAAGATGATGAAACGTTGACGTTAAAAACGCCATCGTTTTGCCGGTACCGGTTTGCGCCTGACCTGCGACATCACGCCCTGAAAGCGTAAAAGGCAGTGCTAACGCCTGAATCGGCGTGCAATGCTGAAAGCCTTTAATATCAAGGGCTTCCACCACCGTAGGGTGCAGGGCGAAGTCGGAAAACTTCTGTTCGGTTAAGTGTGTTTTGCTCATAGTGTGGTAGAATATCAGCTTACTATCGCTTTACGAAAGCGTATCCGATGAAATAAAGTCAACCTACATTGGTATATTTTACGCCAATTCGCCAGGCATAATCTTGTGGAGTAAAACATGAGCAGCGATAAAATCGTTCATCTGACCGATGACAGTTTCGACACCGACGTGCTAAAAGCCGACGGCGTTACACTGGTAGATTTCTGGGCTGAATGGTGTGGTCCTTGTAAAATGATCGCCCCTATCCTTGATGAAGTCGCAGAAGAGTACGATGGCAAATTGACCATCGCTAAGCTGAACATCGACGACAATCCGGGCACTGCACCGAAATACGGTATTCGTGGTATTCCGACGCTGCTACTGTTTAAAAACGGTGAAGTCGCCGCGACCAAAGTGGGCGCCTTGTCCAAAGGTCAATTGAAAGAGTTCCTGAACGCTAATCTGGCTTAATCAGGACTGAACGTTCAGCATTGGTGAATTTTTTGCCTGCTGCTGGACGTTCTCTTTCAAGCATGCTAAGTTACCAAGACTGCATTACGCACTTACCTTGTAGTTAGCATCTAAAAGTTTTCCCTTGTTAAACCCTGTCGCACTGTACCTATAACAGCGGTTTTGCAATCTGACGGTTAGCTCCAACTTTGGCATAGCAATCGAACCCTCTCCACGCTTCCAGTCGCCATCCCTGACGATGATCGTCGAGAAGAGTCGAAAAAAGCCATTAACAGGCATGGATTAATTGCCATACCACTCACGACAAACATTCCGAGTATTACCCCGAGTTTAAGAACCCATCACTATGAATCTTACCGAATTAAAGAACACGCCGGTTTCTGAGCTGATTACCCTCGGCGAAAATATGGGGCTGGAAAACCAGGCTCGCATGCGCAAGCAGGACATTATTTTCTCAATCCTGAAGCAGCACGCGAAAAGCGGCGAAGACATCTTTGGTGATGGCGTGCTGGAGATATTGCAGGATGGATTTGGTTTCCTCCGCTCTGGAGACAGCTCCTACCTCGCCGGTCCCGATGATATCTACGTTTCCCCTAGCCAAATCCGCCGCTTTAACCTTCGCACTGGTGACACCATTTCTGGCAAAATTCGCCCACCTAAAGAAGGTGAGCGCTACTTTGCCCTGCTGAAAGTTAACGAAGTCAACTATGACAAGCCGGAGAACGCGCGGAACAAGATTCTGTTCGAAAACCTCACGCCGCTGCACGCTAACAGCCGTATGCGTATGGAGCGGGGTAATGGCTCAACTGAAGATTTGACAGCTCGCGTACTGGATCTGGCTTCGCCAATTGGTCGCGGTCAACGTGGTCTGATCGTCGCACCGCCGAAAGCCGGTAAAACCATGCTGCTGCAGAACATTGCACAGAGCCTGGCGTATAACCATCCCGATTGCGTGCTGATGGTGTTGCTGATTGACGAACGTCCAGAAGAAGTGACTGAGATGCAGCGTCTGGTTAAAGGTGAAGTTATCGCTTCGACCTTTGATGAGCCAGCCTCTCGCCACGTTCAGGTTGCTGAAATGGTGATCGAAAAGGCCAAGCGCCTGGTCGAACACAAGAAAGATGTGATCATTCTGCTCGACTCCATTACGCGTCTGGCGCGTGCCTACAACACCGTGGTACCCGCTTCTGGTAAAGTATTGACCGGTGGTGTGGACGCTAACGCCCTGCATCGTCCGAAGCGTTTCTTCGGTGCAGCACGTAACGTAGAAGAGGGCGGCAGCCTGACCATCATCGCGACCGCTCTGGTTGATACGGGCTCGAAGATGGACGAAGTGATTTACGAAGAGTTTAAAGGCACCGGTAACATGGAATTGCACCTCTCACGTAAAATCGCTGAAAAACGTGTCTTCCCAGCGATTGATTACAATCGTTCAGGTACGCGTAAAGAAGAGCTGCTTACCACTCAGGAAGAGCTGCAGAAAATGTGGATCCTGCGCAAGATTATTCACCCAATGGGCGAAATCGATGCCATGGAATTCCTCATTAACAAGTTGGCGATGACCAAAACCAACGACGAATTCTTCGATATGATGAAGCGTTCCTGATTTTATAAAAAATAAGCCGAACGCGAGTTTCTGCTTTTTTAGTAAAATGAGCAGGAAATCGTAACAACGCCACGTCTTAACGTGGCGTTTTTCATTTCTGGGCTATAGGATTGAACTCTGACAGGAGCATTTATAATGACTGTGGTAGCGGTGGTGAATTATTAAGCATTCACGCACCTCTTCATGCAGAATTCGGATTCTGGAGCAGCAGTAAAAGTGGATTTTCGCGTATTGTTGCCCAAGATGTTAGCTGAGAGCGTTTAACGTGAATTTACTCACTATGAGTACTGAGCTTGGTTTAATTTTTCTCTTTTCTTTAGTCTTCCTCTTTTTTGCTCGTAAAGCAGCTAAAAAAATTGGTTTGGTTGATACGCCGAATTCGCGTAAACGTCATCATGGGGCGATTCCGCTGGTTGGCGGCATATCCGTATATGCAGGGATCTGTTTTACCTTCGCGATTACAAATTATTATTTGCCGCACGCGCTGCTGTTTTTAGCCTGCGCGGGTGTTCTGGTATTGGTAGGCGCGCTAGACGATCGCTTTGATATTAGCGTGAAAATTCGCGCCGTGGTGCAAGCCATTGTTGCTGTTGTGATGATGGTAGGTGCCAAACTCTACTTACTCAGCCTTGGGTTTATTATCGGTCCGGTTGAGTTGATTGTTGGGCCGTTTGGCTATGTGCTAACGCTGTTTGCCGTATGGGCGGCCATTAACGCCTTTAATATGGTGGATGGCATTGACGGCCTGCTGGGTGGCCTTGCGTCTGTTACTTTTGCGGCGATGGGCATCATCCTCTACTTCGATGGTCAGTTCAGCCTCGCCATGTGGTGCTTTGCGATGATCGCCGCCACGCTGCCTTATATCCTGCTTAATCTCGGTTTTCTGGGGCGCCGCTATAAAGTCTTTATGGGCGATGCCGGCAGTACGATGATTGGCTTCACCATCATCTGGATTTTGCTGGAAACGACGCAAGGATTAAGCCATCCCATCACCCCTGTTACCGCGCTGTGGTTAATCGCCATTCCTCTGATGGACATGGTTGCGATCATGTATCGTCGCCTGCGCAAAGGCATGAGTCCGTTTTCTGCTGACCGCCAGCACATTCATCACCTGATCATGCGGGCCGGTTTTAGCTCGCGTCAGGCCTTTATGTTGATCACCGTTGCTGCCGCGATTCTCGCGGGTATTGGTGTGTTAGGCGAATATCTCGCCTTTATCCCCGAATGGGTGATGCTGGTGCTGTTCCTGTTTGCCTTTATGGTTTACGGCTATTGCCTGAAGCATGCCTGGCGTGTAGCGCGACGTATTCGACGCATCAAGCGCCGTATTAATAGCGCCCGAGACGCGAAGAAAAAATGACTCTGATAAGACCTTACAAAGGATAACCCTGTTATGCCCTCTGACGTTGTGGAGAACGAACTGGATATTCGCGGCCTGTGCTGCTGCTTATGGCGTGGAAAGCGCTGGATTATTGGTCTTGCGTTGCTGTTTGCCGTGATCGCCTGGCTAGCCACGCTGTTGATGAAACAGGTATGGAGCACCACGGCGATGACTGAACGCCCAACGGTGAATATGCTGGGTTCTTACTACGCTCAGCAGCAGTTTCTCAGTAACCTGGACGTGCATAACAATGCGCTGACGCTGAGTGCACCGTCGCCTACGATCATGGATGAGGTTTATCAGGAATTTGTCATGCAGCTCTCATCCTGGGATACGCGCCGGGAGTTCTGGCAGCAAACGGACTATTTCAAAAGCCGTAAAACGGGGAATGCGCATAATGATGCGGCGCTGCTGGACGATTTAATCGGTAATGTCCAGTTTACACCCGCTGACACCGCGCACAGTACCTTCGATAACGTCAAATTAAAGGCGGAAACGGCCAGCGATGCTAACAATCTGCTGCGGCAATATATCGCCTACGCCAGCGAACGTGCTGCACGTCATCTCAACACTGAACTTACCGGAGCATGGCAAGTGCGCAGTACACAGCTGCAAGCCCAGGTGAAACGTCAGGAAGATGTGGCAAAAGCGGTGTTTCAGCGTCAGGAGCATCGCCTGCAACAGGCGTTAAAAATTGCAGACCAGCAAGGTATTCGTGAAAAGCAGCCGCGTGATATTGGAGAAAACCTGGCGGACAGCGATCTGTTTTTGTTAGGTCAACCGATGCTGCAAGGTCAGCTAGAGACTTTGCAGGCAACGGGCCCGACCTACGATATAAGCTATGATCAAAACAGAGCAATGCTTACCACGTTGCAGGCAGGTCCGGCGCTGAACAGCAAATTTCAAACCTACCGCTATTTACGCACACCGGAAGAGCCGGTCTCGCGTGACAGCCCGCGTCGTCTGTTTATGATGATCATGTGGGGCGCCATTGGCGCGTTGGTGGGTGCAGGTGTGGCGCTGATGCGTCGGCCGCGTCCGATGTTAGAACCGCGTCATTGAGAGAAACAGAGTGAAAGTTCTGACAGTATTTGGTACTCGCCCCGAAGCCATCAAGATGGCGCCGCTCGTGAAAGCATTGGCGCAGGATCCCGCCTTTGAATCACGTCTGTGCGTGACTGCGCAGCATCGTGAAATGCTTGATCAGGTGCTGCGTTTATTTCAACTGCAACCCGATTACGATCTCAACATCATGCGCCCTGAACAGGGGTTGACTGAAATCACCTGCCGCATTTTGCAGGGCATGAAAACCGTATTGCTCGATTTCAAACCTGATGTCGTGCTGGTACATGGTGATACCACCACCACGTTGGCGGCAAGCCTGGCCGCATTTTATCAACAGATTCCCGTCGCGCATGTTGAGGCGGGACTGCGTACCGGCGATTTATCATCGCCGTGGCCGGAAGAGGCTAACCGCAAGTTGACGGGGCACCTCGCCAGTCTGCATTTCACGCCAACGTTACGTTCACGGCAGAATCTGCTGCAGGAGAACCTGCCGGATGCGCGCATCTTTGTTACCGGCAATACGGTTATAGATGCGCTGCTGTGGGTGCGCGATCGGGTGTTAGATGACAGCGATCTCAATGCGCAATTAACCGCACGTTACCCTTTCCTTGATGAAAGTAAAAAGCTGATTCTGGTTACAGGCCATCGTCGTGAAAGCTTCGGTGAGGGTTTTGAGCGCATCTGTAGCGCGCTGGCACAAATCGCTCGTCAGCATCCTGATGCGCAAATTGTTTATCCGGTTCACCTTAATCCCAACGTCAGCGAACCGGTAAACCGTATTCTCAGCGGTATTGAAAACATCATTCTTATTGAACCGCAAGAGTACTTGCCTTTTGTCTGGCTGATGAATCGTGCCTGGCTGATTCTTACCGATTCGGGCGGTGTTCAGGAAGAAGCGCCCTCGCTGGGTAAACCGGTGCTGGTAATGCGTGATACCACTGAACGACCTGAAGCGGTGGAAGCGGGAACAGTAAGATTGGTTGGCACCGATATTGAAAAAATCGTTAATGAAGTGAGCCAGTTGCTGACGGATGAAGCCGCCTGGCAGGCAATGAGCCGCGCCCATAATCCCTATGGTGATGGCGCCGCCTGCGGACGCATTTTGCAAGCCTTAAAAGATAACAGAGTCGACTTATGAGTTTTGAAACCATTTCCATCATTGGACTGGGTTACATTGGGCTGCCAACCGCAGCCGTTTTTGCCTCTAAAGGGAAAAAGGTGGTAGGCGTAGATATCAATGCGCGTGCTGTTGAAACCATCAATCGTGGTGAGATTCATATTATTGAGCCCGATTTAGATCGCGTAGTGCATGACGCTGTGGCGCGCGGTGATCTACGGGCAACCACAAAACCCGAAGCCGCAGAGGCTTTTCTGATTGCCGTACCCACGCCGTTTAGGGATGAGCACCAACCCGATTTACGCTTCGTCAAAGCGGCCGCAGAATCCATCGCACCGGTGCTTAAAAAGGGCGATTTAGTGATTCTCGAATCGACTTCGCCCGTCGGCAGCACCGAACAAATGGCGGAATGGTTAGCCGCAGCGCGTCCTGATTTGCGCTTTCCGCAGCAGAGTGAAGCACCTGATATTTTTATTGCCTATTGCCCGGAACGCGTCTTGCCCGGGCAGGTCATGGTTGAGCTTATCAATAATGATCGCGTCATTGGTGGCATGTCAGCCGCCTGTTCTGCGCGCGCCAGCGAGTTGTATCGCATTTTCCTTAAAGGTGAATGTGTTGAAACCAACGCCCGCACCGCTGAAATGTGCAAGCTAACGGAGAACAGTTTCCGTGACGTCAATATCGCCTTCGCCAACGAGCTATCGCTGATTTGCGCCGATCAAGGGATTAACGTGTGGGAACTGATCGCATTGGCAAATCGCCACCCGCGCGTCAATATTCTCCAGCCCGGACCCGGCGTAGGCGGTCACTGTATCGCTGTCGATCCTTGGTTTATCGTGGCGCAAAATCCTGAACTGGCGCGGCTGATTCGCACTGCGCGCGAAGTCAATGATGCCAAACCGCAGTGGGTATTAGATCAGGTGAAAAAAGCCTTAGCCGATTGCCTGGTGCAAACCGGTAAACGTGCCAGTGAGCTCACCATCGCCTGTTTTGGTCTGGCGTTTAAACCGAATATCGATGATTTACGCGAAAGCCCGGCGATGGGCGTAGCACAGCTGATAGCCGAATGGCACAGCGGCGCTACATGGGTTGTTGAGCCCAATATTACCCAGATTCCGTCTGCGCTGGCTGAACATGCCACGTTAGTTGCCTGCGAAGAGGCGCTTAACCAAGCTGATTTGCTGGTGATGCTGGTTGATCACCGTGCTTTCCGTGCCATTGATGCTGCGCAAGTTACGCAATCCTGGATTGTAGATACCAAAGGCGTGTGGCGATGAAGCAGTTTTGTCTGTCTGAAGCCTTAACTAAGACTGGCTACGGCCAGTATTTGCTGGATTTATTGCATGCCCGTCCTCGTCAATATTAATCCCCTTGCATGGGAGAGCCAGTTCTTCGGCCTTGATACGGTACGGCTGGAGCTTGATGGTGAAACGCCGTTGGCTACTGCCGTGCAACATCCCTGCGCGCTGCAACACATTAAAGTGCCTGCAGAACAAGCGGAAGTGATTGATGCGCTCGGCCAACACGGTTTTCAACTGGTGGAAGGCGAGGCAGATTTAGCGCTCACCCTTAAACACACTGAACGCCAAACCGGCATTCGCATTGCCCGGGAATCTCAGATCCCTGCGCTACGCGACGCAGCAATGCAGGTTTTTAATCAAAGCCGCTTTCGTGCGCCTTGGTATGCCGCAGATGACAGTGGCCGCTTCTATGCTCAGTGGATTGAAAATGCCGTGCGCGGCACGTTCGATAATCAATGCCTGGTTGCCAGCGATGAAGCCGGTGCTTTGCAGGGATTTGTCTCGATGCGTGAAGTTGACGGGGATGCGCGTATCGGTTTGCTGGCGGTGCTACCGGAAGCGCAAGGCAACGGCGTTGGCCTGCGCTTGATGCTCGCTGCCGCCGATTGGGCGCGGGTTCGGCAATTAAAGCAATTACGTGTTGCCACCCAACTTAGCAATCTCACGGCGATGCGCCTTTATTTACGCAGCGGTGCGCGGCTGGAAAGCACGGCGTACTGGTTCTACAGGAAAGGTCATGATTCCATTTAATGCGCCCCCGATTGTGGGCACTGAAATCGACTATATGCAGTCGGCGATGAGCAGCGGCAAACTCTGCGGTGATGGCGGTTTTACACGTCGTTGCCAACAGTGGATGGAACAACGCTTCAGCAGTAAAAAGTCCTGCTAACGCCGTCCTGCACCGCATCACTGGAAATGGCTGCGCTGCTGATTGATATTCAGCCCGGCGATGAAGTGATCATGCCGAGCTATACCTTTGTTTCAACGGCCAATGCGTTCGTACTGCGTGGCGCAAAAATCGTCTTTGTCGATGTCCGGCCTGATACGCTGAATATTGATGAAAACCTGATCGAAGCGGCAATTACAGATAAGACCCGGGCTATTGTGCCGGTGCATTACGCGGGTGTGGCTTGCGAAATGGACACCATTATGGCGCTGGCGACTCAACACCGATTATTCGTGATTGAAGATGCAGCGCAGGGCGTGATGTCGAGTTACAAAGGTCGGGCGCTCGGCAGTATTGGTCATATTGGCTGCTTTAGTTTTCACGAAACCAAAAATTACACGGCGGGCGGTGAAGGCGGTGCCACGCTAATCAATGATGCGAGTCTGGTTGAGCGCGCTGAAATCATTCGTGAAAAAGGCACCAACCGCAGCCAGTTCTTTCGTGGTCAGGTAGACAAATATACCTGGCGCGATATGGGGTCCAGCTATTTGATGTCTGACCTGCAAGCAGCCTATCTCTGGGCGCAACTGGAAGCCGCGGAACGCATTAACCAGCAGCGTTTGCGTCTGTGGCAGCGTTATCATGATGCCTTGCAACCGTTAGCCGCTAAAGGCCGTATCACGCTCCCTACCATCCCAGCTGACTGTAAACATAACGCGCACATGTTTTATCTGAAATTGCACGATCAAGACGATCGCCAGGCGTTGATTAACTGGATGAAAGAAGCGGAAATTCTCACTGTTTTCCATTACATCCCACTGCATAGCTCGCCTGCTGGAGAACGTTTTTCACGCTTTTTTGGCAACGATCGCTTTACGACCAAAGAAAGTGAACGCCTGTTACGTCTGCCGTTGTTCTACAACCTGTCGGACAATAACCAAAACACAGTGATCAGCTCTCTGCTGAGCTTCTTTTCCTGATGTCATTAGCTAAAGCCTCAGTGTGGACGGCATCGTCTACGCTGGTAAAAATTGCTGCGGGCTTGTTGGTGGTAAAACTGCTGGCGGTGAGTTTCGGGCCAGAAGGCGTAGGGCAGGCCGGGAATTTCCGTCAGTTGATCACCGTCCTGGGCGTCTTAGCGGGAGCGGGAATTTTCAATGGCGTGACGACTTACGTCGCGCAATCACAGCAGGAAACAGAACGGTTACGCGCGGTGGTGGGCACGGCGTCGGCGATGGTGTTGGGTTTTTCGACCCTGGTGGCGCTGATATTTTTACTGGCCGCTACGCCGATCAGTGAAGCGCTGTTTGGTCACGATCGCTTTCAAAACGTGATTCGCGTTGTGGCATTTTTGCAGCTTGGTATTGCCTGGGCCAATTTGACGCTGGCGTTAATCAAAGGGTATCGCGACGCGCGCGGCAATGCGCTGGCGTTGATACTTGGCAGCTTAATCGGCTTGGCGGGTTACGTGTTGTGCTGGTGGCTTGGCGGCTATCAGGGCGCGCTTATCGGCCTGGCGCTGGTGCCTGCATTACTGGTTTTACCGGCAATGATTATCCTAAAGCGGCGCGTACCGCTACCGCTGAGTTGGCTGCGGCCACAATGGCAACCCGATATTGCCCGCAGGCTGGCGAAATACACTGTCATGGCGCTGATCACCGCTGTCACATTACCAGTTGCCTGGGTGATGATGCGTAATTTACTCGCCGATCAGCAAGGCTGGGCTCAGGTTGGGCTCTGGCAAGGCGTTACCAGCATCTCAGATGCCTACCTGCAATTTATCACCGCGACATTTAGCGTCTGGCTTTTACCCACGCTGGCACGTCTGGAGCACAAGCGGGATATCGCCCGCGAAATAGGTCGTGCGATACGTTTTGTTTTACCTGCAGTAGCCGCTGCCAGTTTCTGCGTTTGGCTGCTGCGCGATATGGCGATCAGTTTACTGTTCTCTGATGCCTTTCGTGGTATGCGCGACCTGTTTGTCTGGCAACTTTGTGGTGACGTATTTAAAGTCGGCGCTTACGTTTTCGGATATCTGGTGATCGCCAAAGCTTCGCTGCGCTTCTATATTTTGACCGAAATCAGCCAGTTCACATTACTGACGCTTTTTTCGCGTTGGCTCATACCGCTTCACGGTGCCACCGGCGCTGCGCAAGCCTATATGTTCACTTATGTGGCCTATTTCGCCCTTTGCTGTGGCGCTTTCATTGTTTATTGTCGGAAAAAATGATTTTGATTCACGTTTTGGGATCCGATATTCCCCATCACAATCTGACGGTGCTGCGCTTTTTTAACGACGTTATGCACGTTGAACAGCCAACCGCATCGCCACGCCATTTTATGGTGGTCACGCAGCAGCCTGAACACTTTCAGTCCTTTAACGCACTGCAGATAGAAACATTCAGCAGCAAGAAAGCGCTGGCGCAAAAACTGATTGAGCGGGCGAAACATCGTCAGCAGCGCTTCTTTTGTCATGGGCAGTTTAATCCCTGGATCTGGCTGGCGCTGCTAAGCGGCAAAGTGCGTCGTTCGCAGTTGTTTTGGCATGTGTGGGGTGCTGACTTATATGAAGACTCGCGCAGTCTGAAATTCCGCCTGTTTTATCTGTTGCGGCGTATCGCGCAGGGTAGGGTGGCGCGCGTGTTTGCCACGCGTGGTGATTTGCATCACTACCAACAACAGCATCCCAACGTTGCGACATCGTTGCTCTATTTCCCGACCAAAATGCCTGATGCGGCGGTAACAGCTGAACCAGAAGAAACGTTCACTCTCCTGCTCGGTAACTCCGGCGACGTCAGTAACCGTCATATTGCGGGTTTAAACGCCATTCGTGAGCAGTTTGGCGAACAGGTAAAAGTAATGGTGCCGCTCGGCTATCCGCCCAATAACGATCTTTATATTGAGCAAGTACAGGCCACCGCAGACAGGTTGTTCCCGGCTGGGCAAGTGCGCTTGCTACGCGATAACCTGGCCTTTGATGCCTATTTAAATCTGCTCTCACGCTGCCATTTAGGTTATTTTATGTTCGAGCGTCAGCAGGGCATTGGCACGCTATCTTTACTGATACAGGCCAATGTGCCCTTTGTGTTGAGTCGAAAAAATCCTTTTTGGCGCGATGTCAGCGAGCAGCAACTGCCGGTGTTGTTTAGTGAAGATGCCCTCAATCCAGCCGTTGTGGCGGAAGCGCGACGTCAATTGATGGGATGTGATAAACAGGCAATCGCCTTCTTTGCTCCCGGTTATCTGACGGGCTGGCGTGAAGCGTTATATTTTTGCGAAGAGGAATCTTCATGAGCCTGATGCAGTTTAGCGGTCTGCTGGTGGTTTATCTGCTCTCACTCGGTTTTATTCTTACCCTGACCTGGCGGGAATTTAAGCGTGTGCGTTTCAATTTCCATCTGTTTTTTACCTTGCTGTTTTTACTGACTTTTTATTTTGGTTTTCCATTAAGCTGCGTGCTGGTGTTTCGTTTTGATACGTCGGTGGTGCCCCCTCAGTTTCTGTTGCAGGCGCTGCTGTCGGCGAGCGCTTTTTACGCAATCTATTACGTCAGTTATAAAGTGCGGCTCAAACCGATTAATGCGCCGCCAGCGAAACCCTGGCTGCAGATGAATCGAGTAGAAACACATTTAACCTGTGTGATCCTGGCGCTGGTGGCGTTGGGCACCGTGACAGTTTTTTCCTGCACAATGGTTTTCTTCTGTTCCGTCTGACCGCTTACAACCAGATTTTCTCCAGCGAAGTCTCTGGCGTTGCGCTTAAGCGTTTCTTCTATTTCTTTATACCCGCAATGCTGATCCCCTATTTCTTGCGCCCAACCCAGCGCAACTGGATGCTGTTTCTGATTATCACCGCAGCCTTCGGTTTGCTCACCTATGCGCTGGTGGGCGGCACGCGAGCCAATATCATCATTGCCTTTGCACTGTTTCTTTTTATAGGCATTACGCGTGGCTGGATTACGTTATGGATGTTGGCGGCGGCAGGTGTAATGGCCATTTGCGGCATGTTTTGGCTGGCGTTGCGGCGTTACAACCTGGACGTGATGGGTGCAGAAGCGTTTTACACTTTTCTTTACCTGACGCGCGATACGTTCTCGCCGTGGGAAAATCTGGCCTTGTTGCTGGAGAATTATCACAAGATTGAGTTTCAGGGCCTTGCGCCACTGTGGCGTGACTTTTATGTGTTTATCCCGAGCTGGTTGTGGCCAGGTCGCCCGGTTATGGTGCTGAACAGCGCCAATTACTTTACCTGGGAAGTGCTGAATAACCATTCCGGGCTGGCCATTTCGCCAACGTTGATTGGCTCGCTGCTGGTGATGGGGGTGTTTGGGCTATTCCTGTAGGCGCGGTCGCGGTTGGCATGATCATCAAAGGTTTTGATGCGCTTTATGAACGCGGGCGCACTGAAACGAATCGCTATAGCGGCGCTATTTTGCAGAGCTTCTGCTTTGGTGCGGTGTTTAACATGATTGTGCTGGCGCGCGAAGGCCTGGATGCTTTTGGTTCGCGCGTGGTGTTTTTCTGCCTCATTTTTGCTGCCTGTTTAGGCATTGCGAAATTAATTTTTAGGTTACTGGATCACGCCGGACTGATTCGCAGTCGCGGCGTACGGGCGTTACACAGCCCATCCTGATCAGCCTTTGGGATTCACAGGAAGATATAGAATAACTATGACTATGTTACCTGACACGCCGCAGTATCAGATTCGCGGCGTGGCGCTGTATGGCTTTAACAGCATGGCGTCTTTTGTTGATTTTCTCATGCCGGAAAAGGGCATACGGACGGGCACGTTGGTCGCGATCAATGCGGAAAAGATATTAACCGCTGAGCAGGATGAAGGGCTTAATACCTTACTGCAACATGCTGAGTTCAAATATCCTGATGGCATTAGCATTGTGCGTTCCATTCGCAAAAAATACCCAGGTGCGCCGGTAAACCGAATTGCGGGTGCAGATTTATGGGAAGCGCTAATGGAACGCGCTGGCCGTGAAGGGACGCCGGTTTTTCTGATTGGTGGCCGCCAGGCGGTGCTGGATGAAACGTGTGACAAGCTGCGTCGCCAATGGAATGTGAATATTGTTGGTGCTCAGGATGGTTACTTTACCCCGGCTGAGCGTGATGCGCTGTTTATGCGTGTGGCTGCCAGCGGCGCAAAGCTGGTGACGGTGGCGTTGGGATCACCGCGTCAGGAACAGTTAATGCTGGCGTGCCGCGAACATTGGACCCATGCGCTCTACATGGGTGTAGGCGGCACCTATGACGTTTTTACTGGGCATGTGAAGCGTGCGCCGAAAATGTGGCAAAATATGGGGCTAGAGTGGCTTTATCGGCTGATCAAACAACCCAGCCGCTGGCGCAGGCAGTTAAAGCTGCTGAAATACCTGCGCTATCATTGGCGCGGCGATCTCTGATATTGCTGATAAATGCAGCGTTTTCATGCGTGCGAGCAAGATAAATGGTCTATTTGTCGACGAAATGCACAAAGCGTAATCAAACGCGTTTTTTTATTTAAAAAGCACTAGACACGATGGGCGCTTATCTCTAGTATGCACATCCGCAACGGCGCTACGCGCCCGTAGCTCAGCTGGATAGAGCGCTGCCCTCCGGAGGCAGAGGTCTCAGGTTCGAATCCTGTCGGGCGCGCCATTAACTTTGTGCGCAAGAGCTGCGGTGGTTTGATTACCGAGTTAGTAGTAAAGATTTATATGATGTAGGTTTTTGGCTTGCAACATTAAGTATTGTGGTGGCTATAGCTCAGTTGGTAGAGCCCTGGATTGTGATTCCAGTTGTCGTGGGTTCGAGTCCCATTAGCCACCCCAGATTTTGCTGGGATACGCGAAGGTGGCGGAATTGGTAGACGCGCTAGCTTCAGGTGTTAGTGTCTTAACGGACGTGAGGGTTCAAGTCCCTCTCTTCGCACCAGGCAAAACAAATTAAAAAATCGGCGAGTAGCGCAGCTTGGTAGCGCATCTGGTTTGGGACCAGAGGGTCGGAGGTTCGAATCCTCTCTCGCCGACCACTTTTAGAAACCTGCTTCTTGAAGCAGGTTTTTTTCGCCTGTAGCAAACAGAGGATGAGAACCTCCGAAGGAGGTTTGAGCCGAGCGTAGCGAGACCACGTTGCTTCAGCAACGGCCCGCAGGGCGCTTCTCAGCGAGAAGCGTAATCCTCTCTCGCCGACCACTTTTAGAAACCTGCTTCTTGAAGCAGGTTTTTTTTCGCCTGTAGCAAACAGAGGATGAGAACCTCCGAAGGAGGTTTGAGCCGAGCGCAGCGAGACCACGTTGCTTCAGCAACGGCCCGCAGGGCGCTTCTCAGCGAGAAGCGTAATCCTCTCTCGCCGACCACTTTTAGAAACCTGCTTCCTGAAGCAGGTTTTTTTTCGCCTGTAGAAAAGTCGCGGAGTGATTTAAGCGTGCTGTCGTTGATGTGAGACGAATAATCTTTTGTTTAATAAGGTATTTACTTGGTTTTACTGAGATTGTCTCTGAATGGATACAGCCTTTCTCTTACCTGTCGCTTTTAACCGACACACTTCTCGTTTCCCGTAATTTTCTCTCTTGTCTGTCAGTTTTAACCTACAGATAGATAATGATTTTTTAGGGATATCCCCATCTGGCACGATTTATGCAATAATATCTTTGTAGATGCTCATTCCACCTCTTATGTTAGCGGATGCTACATAAACCTGGGAATGACGCAGAGCCAATTTTGGGTACCTGTTGTCTGCCTGCCTGTATCGCGTGAGCTTTACAGGATCAACAGACACCACGTTGAGTCGGGTACCGTCCAGTTGTCTTATCGACCTGATCTTACACCTGCTTATGGCAGGTGTTTTTTTATCTGCAATTTGGCAGTAGACAATAAAAGTGACAGGCAAAAAAAGCCGGGCAAGCCCGGCTGTGCACATCCTACCTATTACGCGTTAGGATTATTTTTTAGCGTCAGCAATAAACCTTCCCGCCGCATTTTCGCCGCTTCTTCTGGGCGACGCAGACGATCGTATACATCTGCCAGCCAGGCGTAATCAAAAGCATCTGGGCGCTGCGCCAAGGCTTGTTGTAGCGCTTCGGCGGCCTGCTCCCATTCACCATGACGCATTAACAACTGACCCAGCGTACTGTGCAGTAGTGGCGTTGCGCCGTGTTGCTTGATCTGCAGTCGTAACGCTTTTTCCAACGCTTCTGGGTTTCCGCTTTTGATGCGAGGCATCAGCAGCACCAGACGATCGTCGTAGTGGCGTTTCAATCCTTCCAGCACGATTTCCTGCGCAGTGTCGTGGTCATCACATTCAATGAGATGGTCCGCCATCGCCACCTGCAGTGCCGTTTCCTGACGCGTTTTGCGGCTCAGGTTATTCCACCAGCGCTTCAAGCCATCGCTGCCTTGATCGGCCATCGCCTGACTCATCAGGCCAAGCCAGGCTTGCTGTTGCAGTGCGGTACGCTGGTTGTCATCGCTAACCTGTGCTTTCTGCATTGCAGGCAGAATATCTAACAATGCGCTCCACGCTCCGGTACGGATGTAGGCCTGTACTGCAAGACGTAACACTTCAGGATGGCGCGGCGCCACTTCCAGCAAGCGATCTATGCTATGACGCGCGGCATGATCTTCATTGCGGGCCAGTTGAATGCGGGCGCGAGTAATTTCGACAGGAATAGTATTGTTTTCAGAGAGTTCAGATGCACGTTCAAGATGCTGATTTGCTCGCACTTCATCACCACGCTGTTGCGCTGCTTCCGCTGCCAGCAAGTAGTTCGCTACGGGCACATCCGCATGATCGGCATCTTTCGACAACAGTTTCTCGACCTGCTTATGATCGCCTTCTGCCAGTTTCATTAATGCTGATTGCGTATGTCGCTGAGCACGGCGACGTTTACGTCCGGTAAACCAGCCGCGTGTACGCGCGCCAGTACGGAACAGACGACGCAACAGCCATTCCACCGCCAGAATCACCAACAAACTAATAATCAAGATGATCACTAAACCGGTCACGCTGGTTTCGACGTTCCAGTTATCCGTTTGAATCAGCACGTAACCTTGATGGCCAGCGATCATCGGTCCAAGGACCACGCCAGCAATCAGCAGCACAAAGAGGATAAATACCTTGAGCATGCTTAGCCTCCCTGCTGATTAGCATCGACGGAAGGTTGCGCTAACAGGTTCCGCACACGGGTCTGCATCAACTGTTCCAGCAGCGGCTGGCTTTCCAGATTTTCGGGTAAATCCATGTTGATGTTCTGTTGGCTCAACTCATCCAGCTGGGCGAGAAAGGCTTTGGTGGCGGCGTCGTTGGTGTCATACCAGGCACGCACCCAAGTCGAAACGGTATCGATCGATTGTTTGTAGATTTCGTCTTGATGGCGTGGAACAGCCTGAGCAGCAATCAGCAGGCGTGAACGGATATTTTCGCGTAAGTAGACATCCTGGTTCGGTGCCAGCAACGGCTGCGCAGTATTGTCGCGGCGGCGGATGGTAATGAAATCATCCATAAAGTTGTGCCAGCTTTTAACCAGATTTTGACGCCATTCACGAACCGAGCTGGAAAGCTCGCCGCCGTCGCTGTCCATCGGGGCATCATCGCTGTCGTTGTCGGCCAAACGCAGATTATCCACGCCGTTCGATAACTGATTCAGCTTGAGAATCGTGCCGTCATAATCGACCTGCGTTACTGCTGACAAGGTACTGATATCTTGCGTTAGCGCACGACGTACATTCATTACGCTAGGATCGTTCATGTCAGCCAAACTGGCATCAGCGCTTTTCAACAACGCTGCTGCCGTGGTGACATCCTGATCGCTCCACAATTTGCGGCCCGCCAGTTTCACCAGATAATCTGCCTGGGCTAACAACCAGCTGCGTACATCATTGCCAGAAATCACTGCCACTTTCTCACGCAGCGTTGTCAGTTCTTTCGCGGAACCTTCCAGCTGAGTCTGCGCCGTTTTCAAGGCGCTTTCAGTGCTGGTTAACTGCTGCGTCAGCTGCTGTTTGTCGCTGTTGGCCTGCTGTTGCAGGGCACTAAGTTGTTCGCTCAGGCTTTGGTTGGTTTGTGCTTGTAAATCAGCCTGATGTTTCCCATTAAGGTATAAACCGGCGCCAATTGCCAGGGCGATCACAATCGCTACCGCACCCAGCACCATGCCACCGTTTTTATTATTACGCGGTGGTTTGTTGCTGGCGGAAGGAGAGCGTTCAACCGCTGGGGTGGTTTCTTCAACCATGGCGGAGGAGTCTTTTTGTTCCGTCATATGTGGCACATCCCATTGTTAAGTTCAGCGTAACGCACGCAGCAGCGCGTCGTTATCGGCACCATCGGCTACCTGAATATCCTGCCAACCCAAATTTGCGGCCAGGGTAGCCAAACGTTCACTGACGACTAGCAGCCGACAGTTAAGCAACCATTCCTCACGGTCAATTGCGGGGAACAGCAAAAAAGTTGTTGTAACATTTCACCGCTGGTCACGACTAAAGTAGTAACACCGCGCTCTCGCCAGCGTTTGCCTTCTATCGCCCCGTCATAATGCTTTTGGCAGCGCTGATAACATTCACTAAACAGGACGTCCGCGCCCCGGCTGCGTAAAGTGTCTGCGAGCAACTCCCGACCCTGATTACCCCGCAATATCAAGGCGCGCTTATGGCCTACACGCTGCAACACATTCAGCTGGATAAGTTCTTCGCTGGTTTCTTGCGCGTGGGGATAGGTCACATGCAGGCCGCTAATAGTGTGAAACGCCAGCGCGGTGCTGCGGCCAATTGCATAATAGTCTACGTCGGCGGGCCACGCTGCGCCTGCGTGTTGCATCGCGGGATGGACAAAGTGGATAACCTGCTGCGACAGCATGAAAACCAAATCGCCAGGACGTAAATCTGCCAATTGTTGTGGCAGACGATCAAGATCGCCGCCCGGCGCGAATTCAATCAGCGGCAGGCTCCAGGCCTGTTTTCCCAGCGCATGCAGACGTGTTACTAATTCTGCCGCAGCGGGCTCCGGGCGGGTCACCAAAATGGTCATGCAGGCGGTTGGCCTTGATAAACGTCACGCAGAATTTCACGCGCGCCACTTTCTAACAACTCTTCCGCCAGTGAGGTTCCCATTTGCTCAGCTTGATCGCGTGGGCCACGGCGCTCGCCGCTGACCATCACGCTACCATCCGGCGCACCTACCATGCCGCGCAGCCAAAGTTGATCACCTTCTAGCAGCGCAAAGCTGCCGATAGGAACCTGACAACCGCCTTCGAGGCGTGTATTCATCGCACGCTCAGCTTTTACACACACGGCTGTGTCTTCGTGATTCAGCGCTTGCAGCAAGCCAATCAGCGTCGTGTCATCAAGGCGGCATTCTATGCCCACCGCACCTTGGCCCACCGCGGGCAGAGAAATCTCTGCAGGCAAGGGTTGGCGAATGCGATCGGCCAGACCTAAACGTTTTAGCCCGGCTGCGGCGAGAATAATGGCATCATATTCACCGGCATCCAGCTTGCCCAAGCGCGTTCCAACATTGCCGCGTAAGGTTTTAATCACTAAATCAGGACGGCGTGCGCTGATCTGACATTGGCGTCGCAAACTGGAGGTACCCACTATCGCACCCTGCGGCAGTTCGTCGATTGAGGCATAATGATGAGAGACAAACGCGTCACGCGGATCGTCGCGTTCACAAATGGTCACCAGTCCCAAACCTTCGGGGAAATCCACCGGCACATCTTTCATTGAATGCACCGCCAGATCGGCACGATTTTCCAGCATAGCCTGTTCGAGTTCTTTGACGAACAAGCCTTTACCGCCGACCTTAGCCAGCGGCGTATCAAGAATAATGTCACCTTTGGTGACCATCGGAACCAGCTCAACGCGTAAGCCTGGATGGGCGCTCATGAGGCGCTGCTGTACATATTGTGCCTGCCACAAAGCGAGTGGACTCTGTCTTGTAGCAATTCTGAAAATTTTGTCTAACATGCTGTTAACCATTTTGATCGTTCACCGAATATCCTATCATCGATAGGGGAATGCTGTCAGTTTCAACGGATTGAAAACAGTCCGCTCTCAGATTTCGCCCGTGTTTATCGCGGTGGAGCTTTGAGCCAGAGTCTGAAAAGGCAGGACGCCAGCAGGAACGTGCTAAACTGTTAAGTAGCGCAACTTTCTTTACGGTCAATCTGCCGAGTGATAGATTGATCACGTTTCCAGCAATAATCTGCACGACATCTTGATTATAAAGCGGCAGATTTTGGAAACAGGGTGCTTAAACATTAGGACAATCAGGCGAAACGTCTTGTACCTCTACATTGAGACACTGAAACAGAGACTGGATGCTATCAACCAGCTGCGTATTGATCGCGCGCTGGCTGCCATGGGACCCGCTTTCCAGCGCGTCTACAGTCTGCTGCCAACCTTATTACATTATCAACATCCGCTGATGCCGGGTTACCTTGAAGGTAACGTTCCACATGGCATCAGCTTCTTCACGCCTGAAGAAAACCAGCACCGTTTGCTGGCTGACTTGACCGGCGATCATGACCTTACGTTGGCTGATACACCGAAAGGGCAAATGCCGATTACCGGCATCTATTCTATGGGCAGTACGTCATCTGTAGGACAAAACAGCATATCGGATCTTGATATCTGGGTTTGCCATCAATCCTGGCTCGACAATGAAGAGCGCCTCAATCTGCAACGTAAGTGTACCTTGCTGCAGAAATGGTGTGTGTCGATGGGCGTAGAAGTCAGTTTCTTCCTGATTGATGAAAACCGTTTTCGACATAACGAAAGCGGTAACCTCGGTGGCGAAGACTGTGGTTCAACACAACATATTTTGTTGCTGGATGAATTCTACCGCACCGCGGTTCGCATGGCGGGCAAACGTATTCTGTGGAATATGGTTCCAGGCGAAGAAGAGCATCATTATGACGAATACGTCATGTCGCTTTATGCCAAAGGTGTGCTGACACCCAACGAATGGTTGGATTTAGGCGGCCTCGGCACGCTGTCGGCAGAAGAATACTTCGGTGCCAGCTTGTGGCAGCTCTATAAAAGTATCGACTCGCCTTATAAAGCGGTGTTGAAAACCTTGCTGCTGGAAGCGTACAGCTGGGAATACCCCAACACGCAGTTGCTGGCGATGGATATCAAGCAACGTCTGCATGATGGTGAAATCGTCTGCTTCGGTCTTGATCCTTATTGCATGATGCTGGAACGCGTCACGCACTATTTGACCAGCGTTGACGATCAGCCACGCCTTGATTTAGTGCGCCGCTGCTTCTATCTCAAAGTGTGTGAAAAGCTCACCAGTGAAGAGCATTCACATCGCACCGGCTGGCGTCGTGAGATTTTGTCGCAGCTGGTTAAAGAGTGGGGCTGGGACGAAGAAAAACTGGCCATTCTCGATAATCGTGCAGGCTGGAAAATCGAGCGGGTTCGTGAAGCTCATAATGAATTACTGGATGCGATGATGCAGAGTTATCGCAACTTGATCCGCTTTGCGCGCCGCAACAATTTAAGTGTCAGCGCCAGCCCGCAGGATATCGGCGTGCTGACACGTAAACTGTACGCAGCGTTTGAAGCGTTGCCGGGTAAAGTCACCTTGGTTAACCCGCAAATCTCGCCCGATCTTTCGGAAGAGAATCTGACCTTTATCCATGTGCCGCCGGGACGTGCCAATCGTTCCGGCTGGTATTTGTATAATCAGTCGCCGGACATGAACTCGATCATCAGCCATCAGCCGCTGGAATATAACCGCTACCTCAATAAACTGGTGGCGTGGGCGTGGTTCAACGGGTTAATGACCAGCAAAACGCGGCTGCATATAAAAGGTAATGAGATTTGCGACTTGGCACGTTTGCAGGAGCTGGTGAATGATGTTTCCAGCCATTTCCCGCTGCGTGTGCCTTCACCTACGCCAAAAGCGTTGTACAGCCCGTGCGAAATTCGTCATCTCGCGATCATTGTGAATCTTGAATACGATCCCACCTCGGCGTTTCGTAATCAGGTGGTGCATTTTGATTTCCGTAAGCTGGATGTGTTCAGCTTTGGTCAACAGCAGCAATGTCTGATTGGCAGCATCGATCTGCTGTATCGCAACTCGTGGAATGAAGTACGTACGCTGCATTTCAGCGGCGAGCAGGCGATGATTGAAGGATTGAAAACCATTCTGGGCAAAATGCATCAGGATGCCGCGCCACCCGATACGGTAGAAGTATTCTGCTACAGCCAGCATCTGCGTGGTTTAATTCGTACTCGTGTGCAGCAACTGGTGTCGGAATGCATCGAATTGCGCCTTTCCAGTACGCGACAGGAGCCGGGCCGCTTTAAAGCCTTGCGTATGGCGGGTGAAACCTGGGGCCTGTTCTTCGAACGCATGAGCGTCTCGGTGCAGAAGTTGGAAAATGCCGTCGAGTTTTATGGAGCGATTTCCAACAACAAACTGCATGGCTTGTCGATTAAAGTCGAAACCAATCAGACGCCGTTACCGCCGGTCGTCAACGCTTATGCGAGTGAAGGCATCATCCAGTTCTTCTTTGAAGACACCACCGATGAGCGTGGTTTTAATATCTATATTCTGGATGAAACTAATCGGGTTGAGGTTTATCACCACTGTGAAGGCAGTAAAGAGGAGCTGGTGCGTGACGTTAGCCGGTTCTATTCATCTTCGCATGACCGGTTTACCTACGGCTCCAGCTTTATCAACTTTAACCTGCCGCAGTTCTATCAAATTGTGAACACCGGCGAGCGTTTCCAGGTGATTCCTTTCCGCAGCCAGACGCTGACGCAGTTGTGTGCTTCTCAGCCAGACAACGACAACAGCGACTACCAGCCGCGTTATCAGATGCATTGATTCTGGTGGGCCGCACAGCATGAATGCGCGGCCGCCATCTTCACAGCTTGTCACAACGCTCACGCTATTTACGGGGATTTCCTGTTGCTTTTCCGACTTCAACTGCGATGATAAGCATCCAGGTAAAGGACATGAAGAGCATAAAGAATGAAGAAAGTAATTAGCCTGTTGGGAATTGCCTTGGCATTAACGAGCCTTGCAGGCTGTGGGTTAAAAGGACCGCTTTACTTCCCGCCGAAGGATAAGCCGCAAACGCAAAAAACACCGACTGAGACGCAAAAAACAGAGGCTTCGAAAGCGGATGTGAGCGGATTAGTGACTGGCGATTCGAGCACTCAAGCGAACTAATTTCAATGGCGCATCCGGCGGAGCAAAAAATGCAGTTCTCCAAAATGCACGGCCTCGGCAACGATTTCATGGTTGTGGACGCTGTGACGCAAAATGTCTTTTTTCGCCCGAACTGATTCGCCGATTGGCCGATCGTCATTTGGGTATCGGCTTTGATCAGTTGCTTATCGTTGAGCCACCTTACGATCCTGACCTCGATTTTCACTATCGTATCTTCAACGCAGATGGCAGCGAAGTGTCGCAATGCGGCAACGGCGCACGCTGTTTTGCCCGCTTTGTGCAACTTAAAGGCTTGACCAACAAGAGCGACATCCGCGTCAGCACGCAGGCGGGCCGCATGGTGTTAAGCGTAACGCCGGACGATCTGGTCTGCGTCAACATGGGCTTGCCTGACTTTGAGCCTCAGCAGGTGCCTTTTCGCGCCAACAAAGCGGAAAACATTTATCTGCTCCGCGTTGCTGAACAAACTGTGATGTTTGGCGCGGTATCGATGGGGAATCCGCACTGCGTGATTCAGGTCGAAAGTGTAAAAACGGCACAGGTTGAAGTATTAGGGCCAATTCTTGAAGGCCATGAACGTTTCCCAGAGCGCGTCAACGTTGGCTTTATGGAAATCGTCAATCCTGAACATATTCGTCTGCGCGTGTATGAACGCGGTGCGGGCGAAACCCAGGCGTGCGGTAGCGGTGCATGTGCAGCCGTTGCTTGTGGCATCCAGCAGGGAATTTTGGCACCAAAAGTGCGTGTTGATTTACCCGGCGGCACGCTGCATATCGCCTGGAAAGGGGCTGGAGAACCACTTTACATGACCGGCCCAGCCACACACGTCTACGATGGGTTTATTCATCTATGAAAAATATCGAAGAGCAAGCCGATAATACGGTCTTGCTGGACGATCAAGCCGTTAACGATTACCTGCGGCAAAATCCCGATTTCTTTATCCGCAATGCGCGCCAGGTCGAACAAATGGCGGTGCCGCATCCGGTACGTGGCAGCGTATCGCTGGTGGAATGGCACATGGCGCGTCAGCGCAATCATATCCAGCAGCTGGAAGAAGAGATCACGCTGCTGATGGAGCAAGCCACTAATAATCACCAGCTGTTTGATCGTCTGCTGTCGTTACAGGGACATTTAGCGGCGGCCGATTCTCTGCAGGAGATGTTAAATCGCCTGCACCGCTGGGCGCGTGAGCTGGGCCTGGCGGGTGCAAACATTCGTTTGTTCAATGATCAATGGCGTCTTGGCGCGCCGTCTGATTTTATTCAGCTAAGCCTTTCACGCCAGCTGTTTGAGCCGCTGCGTATTCAACGTTTTGGCAATGAACACCATTATCTCGGCAGCATTAATGGCCCGGAATTGCTGTTGCTGCTGCCGCAAGCCAAAGCGATTGGCTCGGTGGCGATGTCGTTAATGGGCGAACATGGCGATTTGGGCGTGCTGATTTTCAGCAGCCGCGACAGCCAGCATTATCAATCGGGCATGGGCACGTTGCTGTTGCAGCATCTGTCACAAATGATGCCTGAACTGTTGATGCGCTGGGTAGAACGCGCATGAGTCATTCGCTGCAGGATGCCGTTGACGGATTTCTGCGCTATCTGAAAGTGGAGCGCCAGCTCAGTCCGCTCACGCAAAGCAACTATGCGCGCCAGCTCGCCGCGTTGGTGATTATTGCGGATGAGATGAAAATCAGCGCCTGGGCGACGCTGGAACCGGCACAGGTGCGTAGCATGGCGGCACGCAGTCGCCGCACCGGCCTTTCCGCCAGCAGCCTCGCGCTGCGCCTTTCGGCGTTGCGCAGTTTTCTTGACTGGCAAGTCAGTCAGGGCATGTTAAGTGCCAATCCTGCAAAAGGCATTGTTACCCCAAGAAAAGCGCGCCACTTACCTAAAAATATTGATGTTGATGAAGTGAATCAGCTGCTTGAGATCGATCTTGATGATCCGCTAGCGGTACGCGATCGCGCCATGCTGGAAGTGATGTATGGCGGTGGATTGCGTCTTTCTGAACTGGTAGGCATGGATTGTCGCCATGTCGATATGGCTTCAGGTGAAGTCTGGGTAACAGGTAAAGGCAGCAAAGAACGCCGCGTACCGATTGGTCGTACTGCTGTAACCTGGCTTGAACATTGGCTGCCGCTGCGCGCCAGCTTTGGCTGCGAGGATGATGCGCTGTTTCTCTCCACGCGTGGCTGTCGTATATCGGCGCGTAACGTGCAGAAGCGCTTTGCGGAGTGGGGCATCAAGCAGGGCGTAGCCAGCCATATCCATCCGCACAAGCTTCGCCACTCTTTTGCGACCCATTTACTTGAGTCGAGTGGCGATCTCCGTGCGGTGCAGGAGCTGTTGGGGCATGCCAACCTTGCGACTACGCAAATTTATACCCATCTCGACTTCCAACATCTGGCTTCGGTGTACGATGCTGCCCATCCCCGCGCCAAACGAGGAAAGAAAGAATGAAGTTTTATCGTCCCTTACGTGCCATCAAAGCCATGACTTTTGATCTCGATGACACGCTTTACGACAATTATCCGGTAATACGTAAAACCACCGAAGAATCCCACGCTGCGTTACAGGCGTTCCATCCGTCGCTGAAAACTTTCACAGCAGAAGCGTATCAGGCGTTGCGTGATGAATTGCTGCTGCGGGAGCCCGATATCTACCATGATGTGTCGGAATGGCGTCGTCGTTCGGTTGAGCTGGCGATGTTGAATGCTGGCATTCCCGCAGAACAAGCCTTTGCCGGGGCTGCGCAGGTGATGGAGGTTTTCCATCAATGGCGTAGCGAAGTGAAAATGCCAGAAGAGACGCATCAAACGCTGAAAATGTTGGCGGAAAAAGTGCCGCTGGTGGCCATCACCAACGGCAATGCGCAGTTAGAAAAGTTGGGAATTGCTGACTACTTCCAGTTTGCGTTGCGTGCCGGCCCGGATGGTCGCGCTAAGCCATGGGAAGATATGTATCATCTGGCCGCAAAACGTTTGAACATCGCGCCGGAACACATTCTGCACGTGGGTGACGATCTCACTACCGATGTGGCCGGATCGCTGCGCTGCGGCATGCAAGCCTGCTGGATCAACCTGCGCCAAGGCAATCTTATGCACATCAACGATGCGCGCCTGCTGCCGCATGTTGAAATTTCACAGTTGGCATCGCTCACCTCACTGCTATAATGGCTGTAAATATATCCAGTCTTTTGCTTTACACTCTCTGACTTATTGGTGCTTATGGACGTTTCTGAACTGCTCGACGGTTTGAATGACAAACAGCGCGAGGCCGTTGCGGCCCCGCGCAATAACCTGCTGGTATTAGCAGGCGCGGGCAGCGGAAAAACGCGCGTTCTGGTGCACCGTATCGCCTGGCTGCTCTCGGTGGAAAACTGCTCGCCTTACTCAATCATGGCGGTAACGTTCACCAATAAAGCCGCCGCAGAGATGCGTCACCGTATCGAACAGCTGATTGGCACCAGCCAGGGCGGAATGTGGATCGGCACTTTCCACGGTTTAGCGCACCGCTTGCTGCGTGCGCATCATCTGGATGCTAATTTGCCGCAGGATTTTCAGATCCTCGATAGCGAAGACCAGCTGCGTCTGTTAAAGCGACTGATCAAAGCGATGAATCTTGATGATAAGCAATGGCCTGCGCGTCAGGGCATGTGGTACATCAACGGCAAAAAAGATGAAGGGCTGCGTCCAAAGCATATCGAAAGCTATGGCAATCCGGTGGAGCAAACCTGGCTGCGTATTTATCAGGCTTATCAGGAAGCGTGTGATCGTGCTGGATTGGTGGATTTTGCCGAGCTGTTGCTGCGTGCGCATGAACTCTGGCTTAACAAGCCGCACATTCTGAATCACTACCGCGAACGTTTTACCAACGTGCTGGTGGACGAGTTTCAGGATACCAACAACATTCAATATGCATGGATCCGCATGCTGGCAGGTGACAGCGGACGCGTCATTATTGTCGGTGATGACGATCAGTCGATTTACGGCTGGCGTGGTGCGCAGGTCGAGAACATCCAGCGCTTTCTGCAAGATTTTGCTGGCGCAGAAACTATCCGCCTTGAGCAAAACTATCGCTCAACCAATAATATTCTGAAATCGGCTAACGCCTTGATCGCGAATAACAACGGTCGCCTCGGCAAAGAGCTGTGGACCGATGGTAGCGACGGCGAGCCGATTTCAATTTACTGCGCCTTTAATGAGCTGGATGAAGCGCGCTTTGTGGTGAATCGCATCAAAGCCTGGCACGAAAACGGCAATGCGCTGATAGATTGCGCCATTCTCTATCGCAGCAATGCTCAGTCACGCGTGCTGGAAGAAGCCTTGCTGCAAAGCAGCATGCCGTACCGTATTTATGGCGGTATGCGCTTCTTCGAGCGTCAGGAAATCAAAGACGCACTGGCCTATTTGCGACTGATGGCCAACCGTAACGATGACGCGGCCTACGAGCGCGTCGTCAATACCCCCGTTCGTGGCGTGGGCGATCGTACGCTGGATGTCGTGCGGCAAACCGCGCGGGAAAAACAGCTAACGCTGTGGCAAGCGACGCGTGAATTATTGCAGACGCGCGCCTTAGCGGGTCGAGCGGCGTCCGCGCTGCAACGCTTTTGTGAGCTGGTTGATTCGCTGGCAACCGAAACCGCAGAAATGCCGCTGCATGTGCAAACCGATCGGGTCATAAAAGATTCAGGTCTGTGGATGATGTACGAGCAGGAAAAAGGCGAAAAAGGCCAGGCGCGTATCGAAAACCTTGAGGAACTGGTCACGGCAACACGCCAGTTCAGCTATCAAGATGAAGACGAAGATTTGATGCCGCTGCAGGCATTTTTATCGCATGCTGCGCTGGAAGCGGGCGAAGGCCAGGCGGATAAATGGCAGGATGCGGTGCAGTTAATGACGCTGCACTCAGCTAAAGGGCTGGAGTTTAGCCAGGTCTTTATCGTTGGCATGGAAGAGGGCATGTTCCCCAGCCAGATGTCGCTGGATGAAGGCGGACGTTTGGAAGAAGAGCGTCGTCTTGCCTACGTTGGCGTGACGCGCGCCATGCAAAAGCTGACGCTGACCTACGCTGAAACCCGTCGCTTATATGGTAAAGAGGTGTATCACCGTCCTTCGCGCTTTATCGGCGAATTACCGGAAGCCTGCATTGAAGAAGTACGTTTGCGTGCCAGCGTAACGCGCCCGGTCAACCATCAACGTATGGGAACGCCAATAACGAAAAACGACAGCGGCTTCGCGCTGGGGCAGCGAGTAAAACATGCCAAATTTGGTGAAGGAACCATCATCAATCTGGAAGGCAGCGGCGAACACAGCCGACTTCAGGTGGCGTTTCAGGGGCAGGGAATCAAATGGTTAGTTGCTGCTTACGCCAAACTGGAAACGCTTTAGCATCGGTTGACGACTTTTTCGTCTCAGCGTAACATGCGCCCACTATTATCATGAGAGGACAATGCCTTGGACACGCCCAGTCGATGCTGGCTCGAATACCTGGTTAACAGGAATAACATCTAAGGCTACCTCTTTACGCGGGTAGCCTTAGCGGTTATCAGCGACCTCCCTTCTTTAATCTCGTCGCATGAGTCAGCACTGATTTACCCTTGAAACGTGAGTTTCCGTGTTCAGGTGTTAGCCGTGCCCGTTCTGCTTTGTAGAACGGCGTACTGGCTTGTCCCATTAAGTCTGCAATGGGGAGTATTGCTATGCTGAGCGCATTTAAACTTGATCACAGCCGCCTGACGCGTCTTGAACTGGAAGACGAAACGCACCAACTCACTTCTTCAGTCTGGGTCGATTTGATCGAACCGGAAGAGGGCGAGCGTGAGCGGGTACAAACTGAGTTAGGCCAAAGTCTGGCGACGCGTCCTGAACTGGAAGATATCGAAGCCTCTGCGCGTTTCTTCGAAGATGAAGATGGCCTGCATATTCACTCCTTCTTCTTTTATGAAGATGCAGAAGATCACGCTGGTAACTCCACTGTGGCGTTTACCATTCGTGAAGGCCGTCTTTATACGCTGCGTGAGCGCGAACTGCCGGCGTTTCGCCTCTATCGTATGCGCGCCCGTAATCAAACGTTGATCGACGGCAACGCCTTTGAACTGCTGCTCGATCTGTTTGAAACCAAAATTGAACAGCTGGCGGATGAAATCGAAAACATCTACAGCGCGCTGGAAAAACTGAGCCGGGTGATCATGGAAGGTCAGCAGGGCGAAGAGTACGATCAGGCGCTGTCGCGTTTGGCAGAGCTGGAAGATATCGGCTGGAAAGTGCGTTTGTGTTTGATGGATACCCAGCGTGCGCTCAACTTCCTGGTGCGCAAGGCGCGTTTACCGGGCAATCAGCTGGAGCAGGCGCGTGAAATCCTGCGCGATATCGAATCACTGTTGCCACATAATGAATCGCTGTTCCAGAAAGTGAACTTCCTGATGCAGGCGGCAATGGGTTTTATCAACATTGAACAGAACCGCATCATCAAGATCTTCTCGGTGGTTTCCGTGGTCTTCCTGCCGCCGACGCTGGTGGCATCAAGCTACGGCATGAACTTCGAATTCATGCCTGAGCTGAAATGGAGCTTTGGTTATCCGGCAGCCATTGGCCTGATGATCCTTGCCGGGCTGGCGCCTTATCTCTATTTCAAACGTAAAAACTGGTTGTAATCTTTGTTACGGGCCGTTTATTACGGCCCGTTTTACTGGCTCCCGCTGGCAATTCTGCGTAATCTAAATCCTCGTTTCCTCAATACATTTCTCCCTTATGGATTCTCTCTCGTTGCGCGCGCAATGGACTTTGCTGCTGTTCGCGTCAATTTTATTGGGTGCGCTGTTCCACTATTTTCATGTTCCTGCCGCGCTGTTGCTTGGGCCGATGATTGTCGGCGTGGTAATGGGATTGTCAGGCGCAACGCTACGTATCAATAAGCGTTTTTCCTGCTGGCGCAGGCAGTATTGGGCTGCATGATTGCGCAAAGCCTGTCGCCATCCATCCTGACGCCGCTGCTGCAAGACTGGCCGATCGTGTTAGCGGTATTGGTGTTGACGCTGGCCGCTAGCGGTTTATCTGGTTTTCTGCTGGTGCGTTTTAGCCATTTACCCGGACCAACGGGTGCATGGGGATCGTCGCCCGGTGGCGCTTCTGCGATGGTCGCAATGGCGGGGGATTTTGGCGCGGACGTCCGTCTGGTGGCTTTCATGCAATATTTACGCGTACTTTTTGTCGCCACGGCGGCAGCGATTGTGGCGCGTATAGGGCTGGGTGATACCGCGCACAGTGTTGAGCTGCTCTGGTTCCCGCCGCTGAATCAGGGGTTTTGGATCACGCTCGGCGTGATGTTTGCTGGCGCATGGCTCGGCACCCGGCTGCGTATTCCTTCTGGTGCGCTGCTTCTGCCTGCGTTGGTCGGTGCCGCTCTGCACTCAACCGGTGTCGCGCTGTTGCAGGTGCCTGAATGGCTACTGGCGCTGGCGTATGCGTTAATTGGCTGGAGCGTCGGTCTGCGCTTTACCCGACCGGTGTTTTTATTGGCGCTACGGACTTTGCCGCAAATGATCATCTCAATCATCGGGCTGATGCTGTTGTGTGGCGGTTTAGCCTGGATGCTCACGCGGGTATTACACATTGATTTGATGACAGCCTATCTCGCCACCAGCCCCGGCGGGCTTGATACGGTGGCGATCATCGCGGCGGGTAGCCGGGTCGATATTGCTTTTGTGATGGCGTTACAAACGCTGCGCTTGTTCACCATTTTGCTGACCGGCCCAGCATTAGCCCGCTTTATTTCACGCTACGCCCACACGCGAGCGAGCGCGAATTGAGGTGGAAACCGCATCGTAGACAAACACCAGCAGTGCCAGCCAGATGAAACCAAAGGTCACCATTTTATCTGGCGTGATGGTTTCACCATAAAAAAGCACCGCCAGTAAAAACATCAGCGTTGGACCGAGATACTGGAAAAAGCCGACGGTGGAAAGGCGCAGGCGACTACACGCGGCGGCGAACAGCATCAGCGGAATGGTAGTAATAATACCGGCTGCAATCAGCTTTATATTCAGGCTCATTGGGTTCGCGCCCAAATGGCTGGTGCTGCTGTCGGCAAAACCAAACAGGTAAATTGCCGCCAGCGGAAACAGCCACAGCGTTTCGATCAACATTCCGCTCTGCGCATCAACCTGAATCTTTTTACGCACCAGACCGTAAAAAGAGAAGCTCAAGGCCAGGCCCAGCGCGATAATGGGCAGCGATCCAAACTGCCACAGCTGCACGACAACACCCAGCGTCGCCAGAAATACCGCCAGCCATTGCAGACGACGGAAGCGCTCGCGCAGAAACAGCATGCCGAATACCACGTTGATCAGCGGATTAATAAAGTAGCCAAGGCTGGCTTCCAGCATGTGCTGATTATTTACCGCCCAGATGAACAGTAGCCAGTTGCCGCCGATAGTCAGCGCGGTGGCCGCTAAAATCAGCACTTTTTTGGGCTGACGTAATACACCGCGAACGACTCCCCAACTGCGGCTTAGGGTGATCAAAAGCAACATAAACAGTGCAGACCAGATCACCCGATGCGTCATGATTTCAGTCGGTGGGACTTCTTTTACCAGTTTGAAATAGGCGGGTGCGATGCCCCAAATAAAATAAGCGCCAAGAGCAAAGCCAATGCCCTGGCGCGTTTGTTGCGTATCCATAGACCTTCCGAAAACGACTATCCAAAAAACGGCGACGCTTGCACGTCGTATAAGTTATCCAATCAAATAGGTCGCGGTTGCCGTGGCGATGTAATCGCCTTGCTGGTTATGCAGCTCAACGCGTGCGACCGCCACTTTATTACCGGCGCGCAACAGGCTGCTGGTGGCGGTAAATCGTTCACCGCGCCCAGGCCGTAAATAATCTACGCGCATATCAATGGTTCCCATGCGCGACAGACGCTGACGCAACTCATCTTCGCTGATACTTTCCTGACGAGTCAGAGCATTGCTCACACAAACCATGCCTGCTGCAACGTCCAGCACTGAAGCGATAACGCCGCCATGCAAAATTGCCTGAGCAGCGTTACCCACCAGCATGGTTTTATTAGCGAAACTCAGCTCCGCATAATCAGGCTCCAGTCGTTCCAGCTCAAGTCCTAACGCCTGGTTAAAGGGCATATGATAAACAAAAATTTCGCCGATAAGACGGCGCGCTTCCTGCTGAGTCAGCAGTACTGATGACATGGTTTTTTCCTGAAAAATAACGCTAACGTGGCGCCCAAATGTTAATGAGATGTGTATTCTATGCCGCTAGCGAGAGGCTTTCCAGTTTAGGAAATCAGCGCTCATATTAAGCGCCATTTGCGTGTAGAATGGCCTGCTTTTTAAGACACCCACACCGCTCTTTTCAAATACGCAGCGTTTCACCGGAGAATTTTATGCGTAAGCATCGCGCCTTGTTGGCGGCAACGTTGTTACTTCCTACTTTGGCGCAAGCAGAAGAAGCCACGGTTAAAGAGATCCATGACGTACCGCAGGTTCGCGGCAGCATTATTGCGAACATGTTGGAAAAACATGATAACCCGTTTGTGCTGTATCCGTATGAGAGCAACTATCTACTCTATACCTATACCAGCGATATCAATAAAGAGGCGATCTCCTCTTACAATTGGGCCAAAGAAGCGCGTAAAGATGAAGTGAAGTTCCAGCTCAGCCTGGCCTTTCCGCTGTGGCGCGGGATTTTGGGTGACAACTCGGTGCTGGGTGCATCTTATACACAACGTTCATGGTGGCAGCTGTCGAACCAAAGCCAGTCTGCTCCGTTTCGTGAAACCAACTACGAACCGCAAATTTTCCTTGGCTGGGCAACGGATTACTCGTTCGCAGGCTGGACGTTACGTGATGTTGAAATGGGCTTTAACCATCAATCGAATGGTCGCAGCGATCCCACTTCGCGTAGCTGGAACCGCCTGTATGCCCGCCTGATGGCACAAAACGGCAACTTCCTCGCCGAAGTGAAGCCGTGGTACCGTTTACCGGAAAGCAGCAGCCGCGATGATAACCCCGATATCACCAAATATATGGGCTATTACCGTCTCAAACTCGGCTATATGATGGGCGACAGTATTTTCAGTATGGAAGGTAACTACAACTGGAACTCCGGCTTCGGTGGCGCGCAGTTGGGTTGGAGTTATCCCATCACGGAACACGTGCGTTTTTACACCCAATTATTTAGCGGTTATGGTGAATCGCTGATCGACTACGATCATCGCCAGACGCGTATTGGTGTCGGCGTGACGCTGAACGACCTCTTCTGACCAACGACTTAAAGCAGGAATAGCGTGGCAACCTCGGCAGTTCTTAATCAGGAAGCGCTGGCACAGCAAGTATTACAAGATACTTTCGGCTACCAGCAGTTTCGTCCCGGTCAGCAAAGCATTATTAATGAAGCGCTGAACGGGCGAGATTGTCTGGTGGTGATGCCTACTGGCGGCGGTAAATCGCTGTGTTATCAGATCCCCGCGCTGGTGCAGGAAGGGCTGACGCTGGTGGTGTCGCCGCTGATTTCACTGATGAAAGATCAGGTGGATCAGCTGCTGGCAAACGGTGTGGCGGCGGCTTGCCTGAATTCGACGATGACGCGTGAGCAGCAGCAAGCGGTAATGGCAGATTGCCGTACTGGCCGCATTAAGCTGCTCTATATCGCACCAGAGCGCCTGATGATGGATAACTTCCTCGACAGTCTGGCGCACTGGCAGCCAGCAATGTTGGCTGTTGACGAAGCACACTGTATTTCGCAATGGGGCCACGATTTCCGCCCGGAATATGGTGCATTGGGAAAAATGCGTCAGCGCTTTCCCGATTTGCCGGTAATGGCCTTGACCGCTACCGCCGACGAAACCACGCGTAATGACATCATTAACCTGCTGCACATGCACGATCCGCTTATCCAGATCAGCAGCTTTGATCGTCCCAATATTCGCTACACGCTGGTGGAAAAATTCAAACCCACCGAGCAGCTGTTGCGTTACGTCCAGGATCAGCGAGGCAAGTGCGGCATCATTTACTGCAACAGCCGAGCAAAGGTTGAAGACACCGCTGCGCGTTTGCAGAGCCGTGGCCTGAGCGCAGGTGCCTATCACGCAGGCATCGACAGTGAACAGCGCGCTCGCGTGCAGGAAGCGTTCCAACGTGACGACTTACAAATAGTGGTCGCCACGGTGGCGTTTGGTATGGGAATCAACAAGCCCAACGTACGTTTTGTGGTGCACTTCGATATTCCGCGCAATATCGAATCCTATTATCAGGAAACCGGTCGCGCCGGGCGTGATGGGTTGCCGGCAGAAGCGATGATGCTGTACGACCCGGCTGATATGGCATGGCTACGTAAATGTCTGGAAGAGAAAGTACCCGGTCCATTGCAGGACATTGAAAGGCACAAGCTGAATGCGATGAATGCGTTTGCAGAAGCACAAACCTGTCGCCGTCTGGTGCTGCTTAATTACTTTGGTGAAGGTCGCCAGCAGCCGTGCGGCAACTGCGATATCTGCCTTGATCCTCCTAAGCGGTATGACGGTTTAGTTGAGGCGCAAAAAGCGTTGTCAGGTATTTATCGTGTCGGTCAGCGTTTCGGCATGGGTTACATTGTCGAAGTGCTGCGTGGGGCAAACAATCTGCGTATTCGCGAACAGGGCCACGATAAATTACCGGTTTATGGACTCGGCAAAGATCACAGCCATGAGCATTGGGTCAGCGTGCTGCGTCAGCTCATCCATTTGGGATTTGTGACGCAAAACATTGCTATGCATTCCGCTTTGCAGCTGACGGAAGCGGCGCGACCGGTATTACGCGGTGAAGTACCGTTGATGCTGGCGGTACCGCGACTGATTACCGCCAAACCCAAGAGTAATAGCTCAGCGAAATTTCATGGCGGCAATTACGATCGCAAGCTGTTTGCCAAATTGCGCAAGCTGCGTAAAGCCATTGCCGACGAAGAGAACATCCCGCCTTACGTGGTATTCAACGATGCAACGCTGATTGAAATGGCAGAACAGATGCCGGTGAGCGCATCAGAGATGTTAAGCATCAACGGTGTAGGTCAACGCAAGCTGGAGCGTTTTGGTAAGCCATTTTTGGTGATGATTAAAGAACATCTTGATGAAGAGTAAAGGACGCTAATTATGTTGATGTTATTCGCTACCGTTGCGCTGGTTCATTTGGTTGCACTGATGAGCCCTGGCCCGGATTTCTTTTTGTCTCTCAAACTGCCGCCAGTCGCTCACGTAAAGAGGCGATGATGGGTGTGTTTGGTATCACGCTGGGTATTGTGATCTGGGCGGGTGTGGCGCTGATGGGCTTGCATCTGATTCTGGAAAAAATGGCCTGGCTGCATCAGATCATTATGGTCGGCGGCGGTCTTTATCTGCTGTGGATGGGGTGGCAGCTGATGTGCTCAGCACGCCAGCGCCACAAGCAGCCTCAGCCCTCTGAGCCGACGGTCGCGCTGCCGAAAAAAGGCATGAGCTTCCTGAAAGGTTTTCTTACTAACCTTTCGAATCCGAAAGCGATCATCTACTTCGGTAGTGTGTTCTCGCTGTTTGTTGGTAATGATGTCGGCGCGATGGAGCGCTGGGGGTTATTCCTGCTGATCATCGGCGAGACGTTTGCGTGGTTTACGTTGGTAGCGGCTATTTTTGCCATGCCGTGGATGCGTAGCAGGTATCAGCGTTTAGCGAAATGGATAGATGGTATGGCAGGCGTACTGTTTGCTGGATTCGGCATTCACTTGATTATTTCGCGGTAAGAACGGCTTTGCTTGCCCGTTCGTTCCCGAACGGGCTGGGCAATATTCAGCAGGATAAATCAGGCAATCTTTCTCGCGCTGGCCAGCAACACACCAACGGCCATAAACATCCCACCAAATAGACGATTCAGCAATTTCATCTGCTTTGGCCCCTTAATCCACACGGCAATGCGTGTCGCTAAGGTGGCATAACCAATCATCACGATGATATCGACGACCACTGTGGTGATGCCCAGCACCAGAAATTGTGCCAGCTGTGGCTGATGCGGCAAGATGAACTGCGGAAACAGCGCGGCCAGGAACACAATACTTTTCGGGTTGGTGAGATTCACCAACACGGCACGTTTGAACAGGCGACGTCGCGGCATGGCTTTAGAAACCGCATTGAGATCAATGGCACCGGCGGAGCGCCATTGTTGTATGCCAAGCCAAACCAGATAAGCGGCGCCAGCCCATTTCAACATCTCGAACGCCAGCAGCGATTGAGAAAACAGTGCGCCGAGACCCACGCCCACCAAAACAATGTGCAGCGACAGACCAAGCTGCAGGCCCGCTATCGAGGCAACTGTCCCGCGATAGCCGTGACTGATGCCCGTGCTCATGGTGTTAATTGCGCCAGAACCTGGCGATAAACTGAGAATTGAGGTGGTGAGAAGATAGGTCAGCCACCATTCGATGGTCATGGGTTACGTTCCCTGTATAGACGGAAGTGTGACACAATACGCCAGAAATAAGCGCGGCGCTATGGGCGACACGCGGCGAATCAGACTCTTTTTTCAGGGCAAACAGGAGGGTGAATGAATCAACACAAAGCCAGTTGGCTTCGGCGTGAAAAAGCATTTGCCGCCTTTGCAACCGGGCCTTTACTGGATTTTTGGCACGGCCGAGAAGAGTGTGAGTTTATTGGGGTAGAAAACCTGACTTTGCGCTATGTGCGCTTCACCTCGCCGCAACATAAGCGCGTTATCTTGATTGTGCCGGGCCGCATCGAGAGTTACGTAAAATATCCCGAGCTGGCGTACGATCTGTTTCATTGCGGTTTCGACGTGATCATTCTCGATCATCGTGGTCAGGGAAGATCGGATCGTTTACTGGAAGATTCGCATCGTGGACATGTGGACGAATTTACCCACTACGTTGATGATTTGGAAACGCTCTACTTAAAAGAGATCGTTGGTGGCCATTATCAACAGCGCTATGCTTTAGCGCACTCTATGGGCGGCGCAATTTTGACGCTGTTTTTGGCGCGTCAGCCGCAGGCTTTTCACGGGGTGGCATTGGTTGCCCCGATGTTCGGTATTGCCTTGCCGTTACCGGAGTGGATGGCGCACCGTATTCTTGATTGGGCTGAAAAACGCCCGACCCTGCGCGATGGTTATGCACTAGGCACAGGACGCTGGCGAGCGCATCCGTTTGGCATTAACCGCCTGACACACAGCGCGGAACGTTATCGCCGTAATTTGCGTTTTTACGCTGACGATCCGGCGATTCGCGTCGGCGGGCCCACCTATCATTGGGTTCGCGAAGGGATTCATGCCGGACGTAACATTATTAGTCAGGCCGATAAAATCACGACGCCGGTGCTGCTGTTACAAGCCAGCGACGATCGTGTCGTCGATAACCGTTCGCAGGATCTCTTCTGCGCCGCGATGGCGTCTGCAGGTCATCCATGCGCAGGCGATAAGCCGCTAGTTATAGAAGGTGCGCGGCATGAGATCTTGTTTGAAAAAGACGAAATGCGCGCCGAAGCGCTGAACGCCGTGGTCGACTTTTTTCAGCCCACTGCTAACTCTTTCATTTACCTTGCTGGCTGCAGCCACCTGAATTAAATACCCGAGGTTTTCATGTATTACATCGTTGCATCCGACCTGGATGGCACGCTGCTTTCTCCCGAACATCGCATCACACCGTTTGCCCGCGAAACATTGCAACAACTGGTGGCACGCAATATTCACTTTGTTTTCGCAACGGGCCGCCATCATATTGATGTTGGTCAGATGCGCGATAAACTGGGTATCCCGGCTTACATGATCACGTCTAACGGTGCGCGTGTTCACAATGCCGATGGCGAACTGATCTTTAGTCACAATCTGGATCAGGACATCGCGGGCGATCTTTTCGGCCTGCAATATCATCACCCTGAAATTCTGACGCACGTTTATCGTGACGACGAATGGTTTGTTAGCCGTTCGCGTCCGGCTGAACAAGATTATTTCCGCGAATCGGTGTTCAATTATCAGGTTTACGAGCCGGGGCTGCTGCCCACCGACGGTATCAGCAAGGTCTTTTTACCTGTGAAAATCCTGAGCATCTGATTCCCATGGAGCAGGCGATTGAAGCACGGTGGGGCGACCGCGTTAACGTTAGCTTCTCGCTGCCGACGTGTCTGGAAGTGATGGCGGGCGGCGTTTCCAAAGGCCATGCGTTGGAAGCGGTGTCAAAGCTGCTCAACTACTCCTTGAAAGAGTGCATCGCTTTTGGAGACGGCATGAATGATGTTGAAATGCTGAGTATGGCGGGCAAAAGCTGCATCATGCTGAATGCTGCCCAGCGTTTAAAAGATACCTTGCCTGAAGTCGAAGTGATTGGCAGTAATGTCGAGGACGCTGTGCCGCAAACCTTGCGCGCTCTGTTTTTATCATAGATAAGCTTTTGAAAGAAAAAGGCCGGTTATCCGGCCTTTTTTATGTCGACTCAGGCCAACTGTTTTTTGTGTTTATGTTCGCTGACCATTGTCAGCAACAGCAGAATCACTGCTAACACACAGCCGACAATCATCACTAAAAATCCACCGTCCCAGCCGAAATAATCCACCGTGTAACCCACGATAGCGCTGGCTGCAACCGAACCGCCCAGATAGCCGAATAAACCCGTAAAACCTGCCGCTGTGCCTGCCGCTTTTTTCGGTGCCAACTCCAGCGCATGCAGGCCAATCAGCATTACCGGACCGTAAATCAAGAAGCCGATAACGATCATACAAGCCATATCAATGCCGGGATTACCTGGCGGATTTAGCCAGTAAACCACTGTAGCGATGGTCACCAATGTCATGAAGAACACACCGGTTGCACCACGATTGCCACGGAAGACTTTATCTGACATCCAGCCGCACAGCAGGGTGCCGGGAATGCCAGCGTATTCATATAAGAAGTAAGCCCAGGAAGATTTATCCAGGCTGAAATGTTTGACCTCTTTAAGGTAAGTCGGTGACCAGTCAAGAATGCCGTAACGCAGCAGATAAACAAACACGTTAGCCAATGCGATGTACCACAACAGTTTGTTGGGTAAAACATACTTCATGAAGATCTGTTTAGCCGTGAGTTCCTCTTCATGGCTGGCGTCGTAATCCACCGGATAATCGTTTTTATACTCTTCAATAGGCGGTAAACCACAGGATTGGGGCGTGTCGCGCATTAAAGCAAAAGCAATAATTGCGATCGCAATCGCACCAAAAGCAGGCATATACAGCGCCGCTTTCCAGTCATTGAACCAAGCCATGCCGAGCAGGAAAAGCAGTGGAGGAATGCCGCCGCCCACGTTATGCGCGCAGTTCCACACCGAAACAATGCCGCCGCGCTCTTTTTGCGACCACCAATGCACCATGGTACGACCGCACGGTGGCCAGCCCATTCCCTGAAACCAGCCACACACGAATAGCAGCACAAACATCACCATGATGCTGGACGTTGCCCAAGGCACAAAGCCCATTATCAGCATCACAGCCGCAGCCAGAATCAATCCAGCCGGTAAGAAAACGCGTGGATTCGAGCGATCCGAAACGGAACCCATGATGAATTTGGAAAAGCCATACGCGATGGAAATACCGGAAAGCGCGAAACCCAGATCGCCACGGGAAAAGCCTTGTTCTACCAAATAAGGCATGGCGAGAGCGAAGTTTTTTCTGACCAGGTAGTAAGCGGCGTAACCAAAAAAGATGCCAATGAAAATTTGCCAGCGCAGGCGGCGGTAAAGCGGATCGACATATTCGTCAGCAACCTGCGACTTATGTGGCGCGGGTTTAAAGATACTCAGCATAGGAGTGGCCCTCCGGGCGCATTATGGTTTTCGTTCCCAGCAACGTGGATTATAAAAATAAGATTTACTCTGGTGTTCCATTTCGCGCACAGAATAATAATGGTTGCGTAGCGTTACTGTGATGAATCGCGCATTTGTTACAGTTTTGTGACAGTAAAGCGCGTTTAAATCCAGAAAATGGATCATTACGCGCGTTTTATCGAGAGGGGATGAAAAGAGGGTTTTTCACGGAGGTGTAAGGGGTTCACAAAACAGCAAGCAAAGGTTTGATTGCTTAATTAATGCTTAGTTGTAAACCAAATATCGCAACCTTATCAAAGCACATTGTTTACACTGGCCACTTCGTTTATATCGGGGTCGTTAGCGTGCTGTTATTGATTGTTACCACCATACTTTGGGCTTTTTCATTCAGCCTGATTGGCGAATATCTGGCGGGACAGGTGGATACCTGGTTCTCAGTTTTAATGCGATTGGCTTTGGCGGCATTGGTGTTTTTACCCTTCCTGCGCTGGCGTGGTTATCGCCCTTCAACGCTGTTGCTTTATATGTTGGTGGGCATGTTGCAGCTCGGCATCATGTATTTGATCAGTTTCGAAGCCTATCTCTATCTCAGCGTGTCAGAATTTTTGTTGTTCACGGTGATGACGCCGCTCTATGTCACGTTGATTTATGACGTGATAAGCAAGCGTCCACTGCGTATCGGCTATATCTTTAGCGCTCTATTGGCCGTAGCGGGTGCCGCGATTATTCGTTACGACAAAGTCAGCGAAAATTTCTGGTTTGGTCTGCTGCTGGTGCAGCTGGCAAATATCTGTTTTGCGGCTGGCATGGTGGGTTACAAACGCCTGCAAGAAACGCGTCCAATGCCGCAACACACCGCCTTTTCCTGGTTCTATCTTGGCGCGGTGCTGATTGCCGCGATCGCCTGGTGCATTTGGGGAAATCCGAATAAATTACCGACGACTTCGCTGCAGTGGAGCATTCTGGTGTGGTTAGGCGTAGCAGCCTCGGGTCTGGGTTATTTCATGTGGAACTATGGCGCAACGCAGGTCGATGCAGGCACGCTGGGCATCATGAACAATATGCATGTGCCGGCTGGATTACTGGTGAATCTGGCGATTTGGCAGCAGCAGCCGCATTGGCCGAGTTTTATCGCGGGGGCAGCGGTAATTATTGCCTCGTTATGGGTGCATAAACGCTGGGTTATTGGAAAGAGTCCGACATAATTATTGATTGTGGCCAGACGGCTTTTCGTCGAAAAGGCGAAGCAGCAACGTAAAAACGGCGAAGCCTTTACTCAGGGCTTCGCCGTTATATTTTTGCAATGAGCGTGAGGCGAACTTAAGCCGGTTTACCCGTCTTTGGACGATGAATCATCGCGAGTCCCTTCAGGAAATTACGCATAATCTGATCGCCGCACTCGCGGTAGTTTTTGTGATCAGGTTTACGGAAGATCGCGCCAATTTCAGCTTGAGAAACGGTGAAGTTAGCCTTTTTCAGTACGTCAGGAATGTCAGTAGTTTTCAAATCGAAAGCGATGCGCAGTTTTTTCATAAAGATGTTGTTGTTCATTTTGCGCTCAATGGAAGGCGCTGGCATATCTTCACTTTTGCCACGGCGATGGAAAATAAGCCCGTTAAGGAAATAACCCATCAATACGTCAGGACAGGGACGATACGCGGCGTCGTCATCTTTTTTAACCACGTCTGCACATCGGTTTCTGGCACATCGCAACCTGCCAGCGCAAAAATCGCCACCACTTTGGCATCGCTCAAATTGAGCATGTAGCGCACGCTGCGCAGAATATCATTGTTAGTCATGGTGAAATCTTCTTATGGTCAGTCGACAGGCTGCGCATTATAGGGGATTTTACCCGCGCTCGCGCAGGTTTGTGGCGTTTGATTAGCGTTGCAGTACGGTACCCGGAAGCTGGGCATTGCGCACAAATGGCAGATGCTCACAGGCGTGCTGGCGAGCGAAACGAATAAAGGCTTCCAGCACCGGCTGGCGCTGCTCGCCGTCACGTACGGCGGCGTAAAGCCGACTCCATAATCCATCACCCAAAGTTTTAGTTACCACCAATCCCTGTTTCTCAAAACTCTCAACCACCCAATGTGGCAAGGCGGCAATGCCCATGCGCGCCGACACCATCTGAATCAACAACAACGTGTTATCAACGCTTTTCAGTGCCGGGCTGACGCCAGCGGGTTGCAGGAAGTTACGCCAGATATCAAGGCGTTGTCGCTGCACCGGATAGATCATTAATACCTCGTCAGCGAGATCGTCTGGCGAAATGTGCTCAACCTGCGCCAACGGGTGATCCGGCGCCAGAACAAGGCGGACTTCAAAATCAAACATCGGTGAATAAAACAGGCCAGAGCGCGGCAGGATATCGGACGTCAGCACCACGTCCAGCTCGCCTTGTTGCAGGGCGGGTTGCGGATCAAAGGTGACGCCAGATTTGAAGTCCATTACCACTTGCGGCCAGCTTTGGCGGAAATTATCCAGCGCAGGTGTTAACCACTGAATACAGCTGTGACATTCAATTGCGATGCGCAGCGTGGTTTGATGCGGCTCATGGCAGGCTTGCAGCGCTTGCTGTATTTGCGGCAGAACCTGCTCAGCCAGCTGCAATAAAATTTCTCCCTGCGGCGTAAATCGCAACGGCTGACTTTTACGGACGAACAGGCGGAATCCCAGCCGCTGTTCCAGATCGCTGAACTGATGTGACAACGCAGATTGCGTCTGATGAAGCTGGGCAGCAGCAGCAGCCAGCGAGCCAGTATTACGCAGAGCCTGAAGCGTCCGCAGGTGCTTGAGTTCGATCATGAGAGTCCTTCACATCGAAATGAACAAATTGCGCTTGAGGAACATACAGTACCCGCAGAATATAGCGGTGTAAACATCTGGACGGCTAAACATCTTTGGCTGCCAGCTTCAAGCCAAAGAGAAAGAATATCTGGAGAACAGCAAATGACCATTCTGAACCATACTCTCGGCTTCCCTCGTGTTGGTCTGCGTCGTGAACTGAAGAAAGCGCAGGAAAGCTACTGGGCGGGTAACAGCAGCCAGGAAGCGTTACTGGCAGTGGGCCGCGAGCTGCGTGCACGTCACTGGCAACAACAGAAAGATGCCGGCGTGGATCTGCTGCCGGTTGGCGATTTCGCCTGGTACGATCATGTTTTGACCACCAGCTTGCTGCTGGGCAACGTGCCTGCTCGTCACCAGAACAAAGAGGGTTCAGTTGATCTCGATACGCTGTTCCGTTTGGGACGTGGCCGTGCACCGACCGGCGAACCGGCTGCAGCCGCTGAAATGACCAAATGGTTTAACACCAATTATCACTATATGGTGCCGGAATTCACTCAAGGTCAGCAGTTCAAACTGACCTGGACGCAACTGCTGGATGAAGTAGACGAAGCGCTGTCACTGGGCCATAAAATCAAACCCGTAGTGCTTGGTCCGGTGACCTATTTGTGGCTGGGTAAAGTCAAGGGCGAGCAATTTGATCGTTTGTCCCTGCTGGACGATATTCTGCCGGTGTATAAGCAGGTTCTGGATGAGCTGGCTAAGCGTGGTATTGAGTGGGTGCAAATTGATGAGCCTGCGCTGTCACTGGAACTGCCGCAGGCCTGGCGCGACGCTTTTAAAGTGGCTTACGCTGTGCTGCAAGGCCAAAGCAAAATATTGCTAACGACCTATTTCGACAGTATTAGTCAGAATCTTGATGTGATTCGTGAACTGCCGGTACAGGGCCTGCACGTTGACCTGGTTCACGGTCGTGATGACATTCAGCAACTGAACCAGCAACTTCCTGCTTCCTGGTTACTTTCGCTCGGCGTGATTAATGGCCGCAACGTATGGCGTGCTGATCTCAGTAGCTGGTTTAAACGCCTGCAACCGCTGGTGAGTCAGCGTGAGCAATTGTGGATCGGCTCTTCCTGTTCACTGCTGCACAGTCCGATTGATCTGAGCGTGGAAACACGTCTGGACGAAGAAGTGAAAAGCTGGTTTGCTTTCGCCCTACAGAAATGTGCTGAGCTTTCACTGCTGAGTCAGGCATTAAATAATGATGATGCCGCCTCGCTGGAAGCCTGGAGCGCGCCGATTCGTGCTCGTGCTCACTCTAGCCGTGTACACAACGCTGCAGTGGGTCAACGTCTGCAAGCGATCACCGCACAGGATAGTGAACGACAAAGCCCTTATGGCGAGCGTGCTAAGGCACAGCGTCAACGCTTTAACCTTCCAGCCTGGCCAACCACTACCATCGGTTCTTTCCCGCAAACCACAGAGATTCGTGGCCTGCGTCTGGATTTCAAACAGGGTCGTCTGGATGGCAACCACTATCGCACCGGCATTGCCGGGCACATCAAGCAGGCGATTGTTGAGCAAGAGCGCTTAGGTCTGGACGTACTGGTGCACGGTGAAGCTGAACGTAACGACATGGTCGAATATTTCGGTGAACATCTTGATGGCTTCGTCTTTACACAAAACGGTTGGGTACAAAGTTACGGTTCTCGCTGCGTTAAGCCGCCGGTAATCATTGGTGACATAAGCCGTCCTGAAGCGATCACCGTTGAGTGGGCGAAGTATGCGCAATCACTGACGGACAAGCCGGTAAAAGGCATGTTGACCGGTCCCGTAACCATTCTTTGCTGGTCATTTCCCGTGAAGATGTGACGCGTGAAACCATCGCTAAGCAAATTGCGCTGGCGCTGCGTGATGAAGTAGTCGATTTGGAAAAGGCGGGCATCGGCATCATCCAGATCGACGAACCCGCACTGCGCGAAGGTCTGCCGCTGCATCAATCTGATTGGGCTGCATACCTGACATGGGCCGTTGATGCTTTCCGTCTGAATGCTGCCGTAGCGCAAGACGACACGCAGATTCACACCCACATGTGTTATTGCGAGTTCAACGACATCATGGATTCTATTGCGGCGCTGGATGCGGACGTGATCACCATCGAAACCTCACGTTCAGATATGGATCTGCTGGAGTCGTTTAGAGACTTCGAATATCCGAACGAAATTGGTCCAGGCGTGTATGACATTCACTCGCCAAATGTGCCAAGCGTTGAATGGATAGAAGCGCTGTTGCAGAAGGCGGCTAAGCGTATTCCAGAAGAACGTCTGTGGGTGAACCCAGATTGCGGCCTGAAAACGCGTGGCTGGACCGAAACGCGCCAAGCGCTGGCGAACATGGTCACAGCAGCGAAAAACCTGCGTGGTGAAAAAGTGTAAAGGTGTGTTGAGTTGAATCTTTGGGGCGCTCAGGCGCCCCTTTTTATTGGTTAAGCGGATGGCGCAACACCGTATTGTTTAAACCAGGCCAGCATGCGCGCCCAGCCATCTTTGGCTGACTCTGCGTGGTAGCTGGGTCGATAATCGGCATTAAAAGCATGGCCTGCTTCGGGATAAACGATGATTTCAGCTTTGGCATTTGCAGCATGTATCGCCTGACGCATCTGCTCCACGCTTTCCAGGGGGATGCTCTCATCCTGCCCGCCATATAAACCCAGCACCGGCGCGGAAAGATCGACAGCAATATCAATTGGATGTTTTTGCTGCTTCATGGTTTTGTCTCCCATTACGCGGCCATACCACGCCACGGCGGCACGCAACTGTGGATTATGTGCTGCGTAAAGCCAACTGATACGACCGCCCCAGCAGAAGCCGGTAATGCCCATCCGGCGAATATCACCGCCGTTACGCGCTGCCCAATTGGCCGCGTGATCGAGATCGGCGAGCACTTGTGTGTCGGGCACTTTGCTCACAAGTTCTTTAAATAGCGTGGGAATATCGGTGTACTCGTTCGGGTCGCCTTCGCGAAAATAGAGCTCAGGTGCAACCGCCAGATAACCCTCTAGCGCCAGACGGCGGCAAATATCGCGAATATGTTCATGTACGCCAAAAATTTCCTGCACGACGAGCACGACCGGCAATGGGCCTTCAGCACCTTTGGGTTTGGCAAAAAAGCAGGCATGTTCTCGCCCTGGCTTGGGACTGAGGTTTCGCCGAATTGAATGTCGGGGCTTTCAGTAAAAATGGTCGTAGAAGCAGTCGGCTGCACTGCAGGTGCAAAGCCGCCTCCCGCTGATTTTTGTGCCATATTATCTTCGGTTTTCATTGTTTTCTCCGTGCAAGCAATAGCGCAATCACGTAACTATAGCCTGGCCAGATTTCGCGCGGACCAGACAAGGGGTAACAGAGTCAGCAACAGATAAAATCACCTACCTCTTTAACATTGCGCTGACTGGCTTCACAGTACAGCTTGTAGCAGTGCGGGATGACTTAAACTCAAGGTGTGATATTGATCGCATTTTTTCTGATAAAAAATGTAACTTTCATTTTATGAAGTGATTGTTATCACATATTTATCGGGCGCGCTGACGTAAAGTGGCGCGCTACTTTCTTTTAATCAGGAGTCTGAAATGACACAGTCTGACGTTTTCCACCTTGGTCTTACCAAAGCCGATCTGCAAGGGGCGACTTTAGCCATTGTGCCCGGCGATCCGGAGCGCGTTAAGAAAATCGCCGGACTGATGGACGATGCGCAGCATCTGGCTTCGCACCGTGAATTTACCTCATGGCTAGCAAAACTGGATGGTAAACCGGTGATTGTTTGCTCAACCGGTATCGGCGGGCCTTCCACTTCCATTGCGGTTGAAGAGCTGGCCCAGCTTGGGGTGCGCACCTTCTTGCGTGTTGGTACCACCGGCGCGATTCAACCGCACATTAATGTAGGTGACGTATTAGTCACAACCGCATCAGTGCGTTTAGATGGTGCCAGCCTGCACTTTGCACCGATGGAATTCCCCGCAGTAGCGGATTTTGCCTGCACGACTGCCTTGGTTGCGGCAGCAGAGGAGTGTGGCGCAGCTACCCATATTGGTATCACGGCATCTTCCGACACCTTTTATCCAGGCCAGGAGCGCTATGACACTGTTTCAGGACGCGTCGTCAGCCGCTTTCAGGGTTCAATGAAAGAGTGGCAACAGATGGGTGTTCTCAACTATGAGATGGAATCCGCTACACTGTTAACCATGTGCGCCAGCCAAGGGCTGCGAGCCGGTATGGTGGCGGGCGTTATCGTGAATCGTACGCAGAAAGAGATTCCAGATGCGGCGACCATGAAACAGACCGAAAGCGATGCGGTGAAGATTGTTGTAGAAGCGGCGCGTCGCTTGCTATAACGCGCGCGGCAGCAGGTTTCAAGACCGGGCTTATAAAGGTTAACCTGCTGCTTCCCTTAAGATGCGCGCCATTTCAGCTGAACCTGAGAACTTTCTTATGCGCAATACGATTCCTGTACGTCGGCCTTCCTTTGGACCTAATCCCGCTGCGCTGCAAGCGCAAATGGAAAACAGCGCCGCGCGCTTCCGCGTCGCGATGAGCCAGAATAATTTCCAGCAGGCAATGAAATGCTGTGAAGAAGTTCTGCGTTTTATGCCTAATCAAATGCAAGTGCTGAGCGATTATGCGCTCTGCCTGATGCGTCTGGGTCAATACAATAAATCCTACAAGATTTACCAAAAAATCTATCAGGCACCTGCTGCATTGCGTGCCACCGCTTCGGAAACCTGGTTGGATGGCCTGACAGAAGTCTGCGGTTGGTTAGGTAAAAATGAAGAAGTGGCGCGTTATGGCCTGGAATCACTGAATCAGTCAGATGCACGTTTTAGTCAAGGCCAGCGCTACGCTTATCCTGCACCGCAACCCGAACCCATCGATCTTAGCCAGCCTGAACAAAATGTGATTTCGTTTAGCCTTTATGGTGGTCAGCCGCGCTATTGCGAAACGCTGATCAAAAACGTGGAGGTGGCACAAGAGTTCTATCCGGGCTGGGTTTGCCGAGTCTATCTTGACGACACCGTGCCGAAACATGTCTGGCAGCGCCTTGAGCAGCGGCATGTACAGTTAGTAGATATGTCGCATGAAAAAACTATTTTCCCTACGCTTTGGCGTTTCCTGGTGATGGATGATCCTGCGGTAAAACGCTACATCGTACGCGACGCAGATTCCTTGCTTTCGGAACGTGAAGTGGCGGCGGTTAACGCCTGGCTAGCTTCGCCATACTGGTTCCACCATATGCGTGACTATTATTCACACACCGAATTATTGCTGGCAGGAATGTGGGGCGGCTGTCATGGCGTATTTAACAACGTTGAACAGTCGATGCGTGACTTCATTGCACAATATGAAGGCAGCGAACGCTTTACCGATCAGTACTTCTTGAAAGTCGCCTTATGGCCGACAGTGCGAGAAAGTATTCTCAATCACGATGACATCTTTAATTTTTATCAGGCGCAGCCTTGGCCAGCACATGCACCGATACGTTGGAAAACGGACAGTTTCCATGTAGGCAGCAATGCTGGGTTTGCCAGCATGGCAGGAAAAACCAATGGCGTTGACGGCGAAGAGCAGCAGGTTGAAATCACTTACGGCGGCAATACCTGGAATTATCCGGCGAAAGTTAAAAAAGGAGAATGGGTGCTGCCGATGCCGTTTTTCCTGATTGATGACTGGCAAGCAGGCACACTGAGCGTCAGAGCGTTATAACGCCTTAACGCCGGGCAGAATTGTCTGGACATTCATACAGTGCGACTCTACCTTTTCCCTCAGCAACGCATCTGGCGAGGGAATCATGGATCAGCACATCATTATCAGCGCCTGCCTGGCGCTGGCAGGCTTGGGCATTGGCTGGATACTGGCGCAACTGCGCGCCAGTCAACAACTCGCCAGTTTTGCTACCGAACGTCGCTTGCTGGAAGCAGCACAACAGCGCCAGCAGCTGCATATCGACCAACTTCAACAACAATCTCAGCAACGCGAGCAAGAACTTCGTCAACTGCATGGTGCGTTGAGCGGGGCGAATGAGCGTCTGCAACAGTTGGATTATTGGCGCAGCGAAAGCGAGCAGCTGAATCGCGAGTTGCGTAATCAGCTGGAAGTTAATAGTGCTCAGGAAGCTGAGCTGCGTGAAGTCACCATCCGACTTGAAGAGACGCGTTTCGCCACGGAAGAGAAGCAGCGCCTGCTGACCAACAGTGAACAGCGCCTGAGCGCCCAGTTTGAAAATCTTGCTAACCGCATTTTTGAAAACAGCGGGCGGCGCGTCGATGAACAGAACCGCCAAAGCCTGAACAGCCTGATTAGCCCGCTGCGTGAACAGCTGGATGGTTTTCGTCGTCAGGTACATGAAAGTTTTGGCCTTGAAGCGCGCGAACGCCATACGCTCACGCATGAAATTCGTCAGCTCCAGCAGCTGAATGCCCAGATGGCGCAAGAAGCGGTTAACCTTACTAAAGCGCTGAAAGGCGATAATAAAATCCAGGGAAACTGGGGCGAAGTGGTGTTGAGCCGGGTGCTGGAAGCATCAGGTCTGCGCGAAGGCTACGAATATGAAACTCAAGTCAGCATTCAGTCGGAACAGCAGGGCAGGATGCAACCGGATGTGATCGTTCGTTTACCGCAAGATAAGGATGTGGTGATTGACGCTAAAATGACGCTGGTTGCCTATGAACGCTACTTCAACGCGGAAGATGAAGTTGATCGCGAGCAGGCGATTCAGGAACATATCAGCGCAATGCGCGGACACATTCGCTTGCTCGGGCGCAAAGATTATCAACAATTGCCGGGTTTACGATCGCTGGATTATGTGTTGATGTTCATTCCGGTTGAGCCAGCCTTTTTGTTGGCTATTGATCGCCAGCCAGAACTGATCAGTGAAGCGCTACAGCAGAACATCATGCTCGTTAGCCCAACCACGCTGCTGGTGGCGCTACGTACCATCAATAATCTGTGGCGTTATGAACATCAAAGCCGCAATGCACAGCGTATCGCCGAGCGTGCGGCAAAACTGTATGACAAGATGCGGCTGTTTGTCGATGACATGAGCGGGATTGGCGTCAATCTGGATAAAGCGCAAAACAGCTATCGCGAGGCGATGAAGAAGCTGGCAGAAGGGCGTGGAAATCTCATTGCGCAAAGCGAAGGTTTTCGGGACCTTGGGGTTGAAGTGAAGCGCTCAATCAATCCTTTGTTAGTGGAACGTGCAAAGCCAGAAAGCGATGCTGAAGATGAGTTAGAAGATGAAAACGAAGCGGATGACAGCGACTTACGTGTGAGACGCCTCCATGAATAACATGGGCGCTGCGTGCCTGACTTCCGTGACTCTGATACACTTCGTGAAGAATTGTTTGTGGAGCAGGTAAAACCGATGGCAGATGAATCACAGCAGGAAACTACCCATTTTGGCTTTCAGACGGTCGCTAAAAGCGAGAAGGCTGACAAAGTCGCGGACGTGTTTCATTCCGTAGCGGCAAAATATGACGTGATGAATGACTTAATGTCGTTTGGCGTTCATCGCATCTGGAAGCGTTTTACCATTGACAGCAGCGGCGTGCGCCGTGGTCAACGTGTATTAGATTTGGCGGGCGGAACCGGTGATTTAACCGCAAAGTTCTCTCGTTTGGTTGGTGAAACGGGTCAGGTTGTACTGGCTGACATCAACAGTTCCATGCTGAAAATGGGTCGCGAAAAACTGCGCAATCTCGGCGTGGTTGGCAACGTCAATTACGTGCAGGCAAATGCCGAAGCGCTGCCGTTCCCGGATAACTATTTTGACTGCATCACCATCTCTTTTGGTCTGCGTAACGTGACCGAAAAAGAGAAAGCGCTGGCGTCGATGTTTCGCGTATTAAAGCCGGGCGGACGTTTGCTGGTGTTGGAGTTTTCTAAGCCGATGCTTGAGCCATTAAGCAAAGCTTACGATGCGTATTCTTTCCACATCCTGCCGCGTATTGGCCAGCTGGTGGCACAAGACGCAGAAAGCTATCGCTATCTGGCCGAGTCAATCCGTATGCATCCCGATCAGGAAACCCTGAAGGCGATGATGAACGATGTTGGATTTGAAAATACCACCTATTCCAATATGACCGGCGGCATCGTTGCGCTGCACCGTGGATTTAAGTTCTAAACGACTATGGTGATGACCTTAACGCCCCTAATCACTGCCGGACTTGAGACTGCACTGAACCGCGTGCTGTATCGCGACCGCAGCCTGAAAGCTGCGCGCCAACGTTTGGCAGGTAAAGTACTGACGCTGCGTTTGAGCGAATTTTCCAATCCTTTAGTGCTGGTGTTCAGCGAGCAACAGCTGGATGTGTTGGGTGATTGGCAGGATGTCAGCGATTGCACGGTGCTCACCCAGCTAAAAACATTGCCGAAACTGCGCGATCGTCAACAGCTCACCAGCCTGATCCGCAGCGGTGAACTGGAGGTTGAAGGCGACTTGCAGGTGGTGCAGCAATTTTCTGCACTTATGGATCTGGCTGAGCTGGATCCCGCCGAATATTTGGCACCCTGGATCGGTGATATCGCGGCCCAAGGCATTAGCCAAGGCGCACAGCGTGCTTTGCGTTTTGTAAAAGGCGAAGTGCAACGGCGCCAAGATTATTTAGGTCAGGCGATTACTGAAGAGTGGCGCGTTGCACCCGGCGCGCTGGAGTTAGCCTGGTTTTCCGAAGAGGTAGACGCGATGGAACGTTCGCTTGATGCGCTCACTGCGCGTTTAGCGCAGCTGGAGGCGAAATGAGTTTTGGTGAGATCCGCCGCTTGTATTTCATTATCAAGGTTTTTTAACTTACGGCCTTGATGAATTAATTCCTCAAATGCGCATTACCCTTCCGCTTCGTCTGTGGCGTCGCTGCGTTTTCTGGATTCCCAATAAGCACGTTGAAGAGCCGATTGGTGCGCGTTTGCGTATGGCCATGGAGCAGCTTGGGCCAGTGTGGATTAAATTTGGTCAGATGCTATCAACGCGTCGCGATCTGTTCCCGCCAATGATTGCTGACCAACTGGCTATTTTGCAGGACCGTGTTGCGCCTTTTGATGGCGTTAAAGCGAAAGCGCAGATTGAAGCCTCGATGGGAGCGCCGATTGAAACCTGGTTTGATGATTTTGATATCAAACCGCTGGCGTCGGCCTCGATAGCGCAAGTTCACACCGCGACGCTGAAATCCAATGGTAAGAAAATCGTTATCAAGGTGATCCGCCCAGACATCCTGCCTGTGATCAAAGCAGATATGCAGCTGATCTATCGCTTAGCGCGTTGGGTGCCGCGCTTGCTGCCAGATGGTCGCCGTTTGCGCCCGCTTGAAGTGGTGCGTGATTATGAAAAAACCTTGATTGATGAATTGAATTTGCTGCGTGAAGCGGCGAATGCTATTCAGCTGCGTCGTAACTTTGAAGATAGCCGCATGCTGTATGTGCCTGAGATTTATTCAGACTACTGCAGCGAAACAATGCTGGTGATGGAGCGCATTTATGGCATCCCTATCTCAGATGTAGTGACGCTTGAACAACACGGCGTGAACATGAAATTGCTCGCCGAGCGCGGCGTTCAGGTGTTCTTCACGCAGGTTTTTCGCGACAGTTTTTTCCATGCAGACATGCATCCCGGCAATATCTTCGTGAGCTACGATCACCCAGAAGATCCGCAATATATCGGCATCGACTGCGGCATCGTGGGCTCGCTTAACAAAGAAGATAAACGCTATTTAGCTGAAAATTTCATCGCCTTTTTTAACCGTGATTACAAAAAGGTCGCTGAATTACACGTCGACTCTGGTTGGGTTCCGCCAGATACGAATGTTGAAGATTTTGAATTTGCTATCCGTACCGTCTGCGAACCGATTTTTGAGAAGCCGCTGGCTGAGATTTCTTTTGGTCACGTGCTGCTGAATCTGTTTAATACGGCACGTCGCTTCAATATGGAAGTACAGCCGCAGCTGGTTTTGCTGCAAAAAACGCTACTCTATGTAGAAGGGATTGGACGTCAGCTCTATCCGCAACTGGATTTGTGGAAGACGGCAAAACCTTTCCTTGAAGACTGGATCAAGGATCAGATCGGTATCCCGGCAATCATTCGTGCGGTGAAAGAGAAAGCGCCATTCTGGGCAGAAAAATTGCCTGAACTGCCGGAACTGTTTTACGACAGCATGCGTCAGCATAAGCTTTTGCGGCATAGCGTCGATAAGTTAGTGGGCGATCTCAATGCGCAGCGTACCCGCCATCATCAGGCGAAGTATCTGTTTGGCGTCGGTGCCACGCTGTTGTTAAGCGGCACGGCGGTACTCTTGAGTCGACCGGAATGGGACTTCTTTCCTGCCGTGTTAATGGCAGCGGGGATTGTCTCTTGGTTAATTGGCTGGCGTAAGACAAACTGATTGTCACTCCAGCACAAAACGCGGTAATGTCGCTGGCTCAGGCCTGAATTTATACAGGCTCTCTGTGGTGCATTATTCAACAGTTTTTCACAGAATATTAGAGGCTATCCCATGGGCGGTATCAGTATTTGGCAATTGTTAATTATTGCCGTGATTGTTGTACTTCTTTTCGGTACCAATAAATTACGCAATCTGGGTTCGGATTTGGGCTCCTCAATTCGTGGCTTCAAAAAAGCCATGGGTGATGAGGACAACAAAAAGGATCACCCGAACGAGCAGGACGCTGACTTCAACGCCAAAACGCTGGCGGACAAACAGCAAACCTCGGCTAACAAAGAAGAAGCCAAGAACGACAAGCAGGTGTAAACCGTGTTCGATATTGGTTTTAGTGAACTGGTATTGGTGTTCGTTATCGGGCTGATCGTTCTCGGCCCGCAACGTTTACCGGTTGCGGTGAAAACCGTAGTCGGCTGGATCAGGGCGATACGTTCGCTGGCAGCCAATGTGCAAAACGAGCTGGCGCAAGAGCTGAAACTGCAAGAGTTGCAAGACAGCCTGAAGAAGGTCGAAGAAGCGGGCCGCGGCACGCTTTCGCCTGAGCTAAAAGACTCAATGGAAGAGCTGCGTAAAACGGCGGATTCGATGAAGCGCTCCTATCAACAGAGCATTGATATCGAAAAAGAGGAAGACGAAGCGAACACCATTCATGCTCCGCAGCAGAAACCTGTCGAGTCAGCGCAGGTTTCTCATCCTGTGACGCCGGCGACAGCGGAAGGCCAGGCCAGCGCGCCTGCTCAGGCTCCCGGTAGCGTCGAAGCCACGCCAGCGGTGAAACTTGAAAAGTCAGCCACAGCCCACAGCACAGCAACAACCTCTTCTGCAAGTGATGAACGATAATGGCCGTTGAAGATACCCAACCGCTCATCAGCCATCTGATTGAGCTGCGCAAGCGCCTGCTGAACTGTATCATCGCCGTTTTGGTGATCTTCCTGGCGCTGATTTACTTTGCTAACGATATCTATCATCTGGTTGCCTCGCCGCTGATTAGTCAGATGCCGGCCGGCGCTAGCATGATCGCAACGGATGTCGCATCACCGTTTTTTACTCCGATAAAGCTGACTATTATTGTGTCGGTATTTTTCGCAGTGCCGGTGATTCTGTATCAGGTTTGGGCCTTTATAGCGCCAGCGTTATATCGTCATGAACGCAAGCTGGTCATGCCGCTGCTGTTCTCCAGTACGCTGCTGTTTTATGTCGGTGTAGCTTTTGCCTACTTCATTGTGTTTCCGCTGGCCTTTGGCTTTTTTGCCAAAACGGCACCGCAGGGCGTTACCATCGCGACCGATATCACCAACTATCTCGATTTCGTCATGACGTTATTTATGGCGTTTGGTGTAGCGTTTGAGGTGCCGGTAGCGATTGTGCTGCTTTGCTGGACTGGTATCACTAATCCAGATGATTTAAGAAAAAAACGCCCTTATATTTTGGTGGGTGCCTTTGTCGTTGGCATGCTGCTGACGCCGCCGGACGTTTTTTCCCAAACTTTGCTCGCTATTCCGATGTACTGCCTGTTTGAAGTCGGCGTATTCTTCTCACGTTACTATGTGGGGAAAGGCCGCCGAGAGCAGGATGAGGAACAGAACACCGAATCCTGATGTCTCTATTAAGAGCGCCCCGCATCGGCGGGATAAAGTTGAATCCAAACCGCCTTCTGGGCGGTTTTTGTTTATATCTCTCTTACAAATGGGAAAAAGTATGTTTGATATCGGTGTAAACCTGACCAGCACGCAATTCGCCTCCGACCGGGAAAAGGTGGTTAAACGCGCGCGCGAAGCGGGCGTCACCGGCATGCTGATTACCGGCACCAATGCGCTGGAAAGCCAGCAAGCGCAGCGGCTTGCGGCGGGCCAGCCAAACTTCTGCTGGTCTACGGCAGGCGTACATCCGCATCATGCCAGCGAATGGTCAGCTGAAATCGCCAGCTCAATACGCCGTTTGGCGGAAAAACCCGAAGTGGTGGCGATTGGTGAATGCGGGCTCGACTTCAATCGCAATTTATCGGCGCATCAACAGCAGGAATATGCTTTTGATGCTCAGTTGGCTTTAGCGGCGGAATTGAATATGCCGGTTTTTCTGCACTGCCGTGAAGCGCACGATCGCTTCGTTGCGGTACTGGAGCCTTGGTTGCCTAAACTGCCCGGCGCGGTGTTGCACTGTTTTACCGGCACGCGTGACGAACTGGAGGCTTGCCTGAGTTTAGGCTTGTCGGTAGGCATTACTGGTTGGGTATGCGATGAGCGTCGAGGACTGGAACTGCGTGAGATGCTGCCGTTGATTCCAGCGGATCGTCTGCTGCTGGAGACCGACTCGCCTTATTTGTTGCCGCGTGATATGCGGCCACGTCCGACTTCCCGTCGCAATGAGCCCTGCTTTTTACCGCATATTGTTCAACAGGTTGCTACCTGGCGAGGAGAGGATGTTAAGGCGTTGACTGCGCGCGTCGATCGCAATGCGCGAACGCTATTTCGTCTGCTTTAAGCCTTGCGAAACTGCTTGTTATCTACGCTACGCATGACCTGCTTGTTGAGCAGGTTTAGCAGCAATATAGAACGCGTTTCTCCATCTGGTTCCGCAAAAATAGCGCGCAGACCTTCAAAAGTGCCTTCGATGATGATGACTTCGTCACCGATTTGCGGCGTCTCTGGGTCGAGCAAAATTTGCGGTGCATCGGTTTGCAGCGCTTCGATAACAGCAGAGGGGACGGTTGCGGGTGTTGTGCCAAAACGCACAAAGTGGCTGACGCCGCGTGTGCTGCTAATGGTCGTAGTATGAATGGCTTCTGGATCAAATTCGATAAACAGATAGTTAGGGAACAGCGGTTCACTTACTGTAGTGCGTTTGCCGCGCACAATTTTTTCCAGCGCGATCATCGGGCTGAGGCAATTGACTTCTTGCCGCTCCAGGTGTTCCTTAGCGCGCAAGAGCTGTCCACGTTTGCAATAAAGTAAGTACCAGGATTCCATAACTGCTCCCATCGAATGGACGCTAAGAATACCAAACCTGCTGCCAGAGTTATAGCGCATCGAAACGCTGAAAGGGGTGAGACGCTAAAATAAACTGAGACTTTTCTTAACATGCGGAATGGCTTCAGAAAAGCGGATTGGAAATTGACGTCCCGCTATCCTCTGTATCAGACTCGATGCCCATTACCTATGCGAAAAGGATCACCTGATGGAACTGTTTCTGTTGAGCAATGGCAAGTTAGCGGATGATGCACCGCTGTTGGGTTATGCGCAGCCTCAGCTGCACGCGATGATTGCCCAGCGCGGCATCACTTCTGCTGTGCTTATTCCCTATGCGATTATTCGCGGCGACCAGCAACAGCGTGCCGTCGATCTTAGCGTTTCGCTGGGAATTTCAGTGCGCTCTATCCAGGATTTCTCATCCGCTGTTGAGGCGATTGAACAGGCAGAACTGATTCTGGTCAGTGGTGGAAACACCTGGTTTTTGAATCAGATGCTGCATGAAAAAGGGCTGGTTGTGCCGATTCAGCGCGCAGTCCGTGAGCGTAACGTGCCTTACGTCGGTTGGAGCGCGGGTTGTAACGTGGCGACACCGTCGATCCGCACCACCAATGACATGCCAGTTCGCAGCACTGTGGTGTTGCCTGCGCTAGGTTTGTTCCCGGTTCAAATCAATCCTCATTATATTGACGCCCACGTCAGCGGTCACATGGGTGAAACGCGCGATGAGCGGCTGGCAGAGTTCTGCGCCGTTAATCCTGATGAATCCGTGATAGCGCTGCGTGAAGGCAGTTTTCTGCACGTCAGCGAAGATCGTCTCAATTACTTCAGCGTGCGTGATGAAGATTTTAAACTGTTCCGTCACAACCAGCCGATTCAGCGTTGTTACGATGTCAGCGCATTGCAATCGCTGGTTCCTTTTCGCTGCGATTAAGGTTGTCGCATAAACCTCAACATACCAAGATATTCGGCCTTATAATGGCCGCTTCACTCTGGCCGGAAAGCTAAAGCCGCATGAAATATCATGATTTAAGAGACTTCCTCGCGCTGTTAGAGCAGCGTGGTGAATTAAAGCGCATCACCCAAGAGATCGATCCCATACTGGAAATGACGGAGGTTGCCGACCGTACCTTACGTGCTGGCGGGCCTGCATTGTTGTTTGAAAACCCAAAAGGGTATGACATGCCGGTACTGTGCAACCTGTTTGGCACACCAAAACGTGTGGCGATGGGCATGGGACAGGAAGAGGTGAGCGCCCTGCGTGAAGTTGGCAAATTGCTGGCATTTTTAAAAGAACCTGAGCCGCCTAAAGGGTTCCGCGATCTGTTCGACAAGATGCCGCAGTTCAAACAAGTGCTGAACATGCCGACTAAACGTCTGCGCAATGCGCCTTGTCAGGAAGTGGTGTTCAGCGGTGATGAAGTGGATTTATCGCGTATCCCGGTAATGAAATGTTGGCCTGGTGATGCCGCGCCGCTTATTACCTGGGGGTTAACCGTGACGCGTGGTCCCCATAAAGAGCGTCAAAATCTGGGCATTTATCGCCAGCAGGTCATCGGCAAAAATCGGTTGATCATGCGCTGGCTTTCGCATCGCGGTGGCGCACTCGACTTTCAGGAGTGGAGCAAAGCGCATCCGGGTGAGCGCTTTCCTGTTTCTGTCGCGCTGGGTGCGGATCCTGCTACCATCCTTGGTGCAGTGACACCGGTGCCAGATACGTTGTCTGAATATGCTTTTGCCGGCTTACTTCGTGGCAATAAGACCGAAGTCGTGAAATGCCTCTCCAACGATCTTGAAGTTCCGGCCAGCGCGGAAATCGTCTTGGAGGGCTATATCGAACCTGGCGACATGGCACCCGAAGGCCCTTACGGCGACCACACTGGCTACTACAATGAAGTAGACAGTTTCCCGGTATTTACCGTGACGCATATAACGCAGCGTCATCAAGCGATCTATCATTCAACCTATACCGGACGCCCACCAGATGAACCTGCGGTTTTAGGTGTGGCGTTGAATGAAGTGCTGGTACCGATCCTTATCAAGCAGTTCCCGGAGATTGTTGATTTCTATTTACCGCCTGAAGGCTGCTCATATCGCCTGGCAGTAGTCACGATCAAAAAACAGTACGCGGGACATGCTAAACGGGTAATGTTTGGCGTCTGGTCATTCCTACGGCAGTTCATGTACACCAAATTTGTTATTGTGTGTGACGACGACGTTAATGCGCGTGACTGGAACGATGTGATTTGGGCGATTACAACTCGTATGGACCCCGCGCGTGATACGGTATTAGTTGAGAATACGCCGATCGATTACCTCGATTTCGCCTCACCGGTTTCCGGTTTGGGATCGAAAATGGGACTTGATGCGACCAACAAATGGCCGGGTGAAACGCAGCGTGAATGGGGAACGCCCATTGAGAAAGATCCTGCGGTCACGGCGCGCATTGACGCCATCTGGGATGAGTTAGGTATTTTCGATCAGCCGCCACAACGCTGACGGTGAGCACAACCATAAAGACGACCCGACAGAGGGAACGCATGACAACGTTAAGCTGTAAAGTAACTTCAGTTGAAGCGATTACCGACACGGTGTATCGCGTTCGTCTGATTCCAGAAGCGGATTTTAATTTTCGCGCGGGACAGTATTTGATGGTGGTGATGGACGAACGCGATAAGCGCCCGTTTTCGCTGGCATCGACGCCGATGGAAAAAGAAATTATTGAGCTGCATATCGGGGCTTCCGACCTGAACCTGTATGCAATGGCCGTGATGGATCGTATTCGTGACGATCGCCAAATTACTGTGGATATTCCGCATGGTGATGCCTGGCTGCGTGAAGAGAGCACTAAGCCGGTAATTTTGATCGCAGGTGGAACAGGCTTCTCTTATGCGCGTTCTATTCTGCTTACCGCACTGGCGCAGCAGCCGAACCGCGATATTGCCATTTACTGGGGCGGCCGTGAGTTGAAACACTTGTACGATTTGGAAGAGCTCAATGCGCTGTCAGTTAAGCATCCTAATCTCAAAGTGATCCCGGTCGTTGAACAGCCAGAACAGGGCTGGCAAGGTCGATCCGGCACGGTGCTTACCGCAGTAATGCAGGATTTCAGTACGCTGAGCGAGCATGAAATTTATATTGCCGGCCGTTTTGAGATGGCGAAAATTGCCCGCGATCGCTTCTGTGCCGAACGCGGCGCGGTTGAAGCACAAATGTACGGTGATGCTTTCGCCTTCATTTGATAACGCATTGGCAAACAGAAAAAACCCGCCTCTGACAGGCGGGTAAAAACAGCCAGGTTGAGACTCAACGTATTAAAGACGTTCGAATACGGTAGCGATGCCCTGACCTAAGCCGATGCACATTGTTGCAAGGCCAAATTGGGCATCGCGTCGTTCCATGATGTTCAGTAATGTGGTGCTGATACGTGCGCCTGAACAACCCAGCGGATGTCCGAGTGCAATAGCGCCGCCATTCAAATTGATTTTGTCATCCATCTGCTCCAACAATCCCAAATCTTTAATGCACGGCAGCGTTTGCGCTGCAAATGCTTCATTCAACTCAAAAATATCGATATCGCTGATGCTTAGCCCGGCGCGTTTTAATGCCAACTTGCTGGCAGGAACCGGACCATAACCCATGATAGAAGGATCGCAACCCACCACCGCCATGCTTCTTATGCGTGCACGTGGCGTCAGGCCCAGTTCACGCGCGCGGCTTTCGCTCATCACCAACATGGCCGCTGCGCCATCTGATAATGCAGATGATGTGCCTGCTGTGACGGTACCATTTACCGGATCGAACGCCGGTTTGAGTGCTGCCAGCCCTTCAAGACTGGTCTCTTCACGAATCACTTCATCAAAGTCATAGCGCTTCAAGACACCATCAACATCGTGGCCGTAAGTAGCGACAATCTCGCGCTGAAAATCGCCACGTTGTGTGGCTTGCCATGCGCGCTGATGTGAGCGTAGCGCAAAAGCATCTTGCTGCTCACGGCTGATGTGATGCATGTGTGCCAGCATTTCGGCAGTTAATCCCATCATACCTGCGGCTTTCGCCACCGTGCGGCCTAATCCGGGATGAAAATCTACGCCGTGGCTCATGGGTACATGCCCCATATGCTCAACGCCGCCAATCAGGCAACTGTGGGCATCGCCAACCATAATGGTGCGTGCCGCATCGTGTAATGCCTGCATAGAAGAACCGCATAAACGGTTGACGGTTGTTGCCGGCACGCGGTGCGGAATCTCTGCCAACAGCGCCGCATTACGGGCAATATTAAAACCTTGCTCCAGCGTTTGTTGAACGCAGCCCCAGATAATGTCATCCAGTGTAGAGGCATTTACTGCGGGATTGCGACTCAGCAATTCACGCATCAGGTGTGCCGAAAGATCCTCGGCGCGTACATGGCGGAACGCGCCGCCTTTCGAGCGGCCCATTGGTGTACGCACCGCATCAATAATCACCACATTTTCCATATTCTTTACCTCAGGCGCTTTTCAGCGCAGCTTCATCAATGGGTTTGGCGGCGGGGTACCAGCTTTCATGCTGGTGAGCTTTCTGCAGCAGCAACGCGGGCAGCTCGTAGAGAGCACCGAGCGAGGTATAACGTTTCGCTTGATCAACCACATTGCTATTGCCCAGCGTATCGAGATAGCGCAACGCGCCACCACGGAATGGTGGGAAGCCCAAGCCATAAACCAAGGCCATATCCGCTTCGGCAGGTGAAGCGACAATCTGTTCTTCCAGGCAGCGCACCACTTCGTTCAGCATCGGCAGCATCATGCGGTTAAGAATCTCTTCATCCGTGAATTCGCGTTTCGGCTGGCAAACCTGTTGCAGCAGCGTATCCACTTCCGCATCTGCCACTTTTTTCAGCTTTCCTTTCTTATCTTCTTCCCAATGCCAGAAACCTTTGCCGTTCTTTTGGCCGTAACGATTGGCATCAAACAGGGCATCGATGGCATCACGATAATTTTTCTTCATGCGCTGTGGAAAACCATCGGCCATAACGCTTTGCGCATGATGTGCAGTATCAATGCCGACCACATCCAGCAGCCACGCTGGGCCCATCGGCCAACCGAACTGTTTTTCCATGACTTTATCAATGTGACGGAAGTCCGCTCCATCGCGTAGCAGCAAGCTAAAAGCGGCGAAGTAGGGGAACAATACGCGGTTGACGAAAAAACCGGGGCAATCATTTACCACAATCGGCGTTTTACCCATTTTGCTGGCCCAGGCCACCACTTTACCGATCGTCGCTTCGCTGGTTTTCTCACCACGCACGACTTCAACCAGTGGCATACGCGGCACGGGATTAAAGAAGTGCATCCCGCAGAAATTCCCGGGACGTTGCAGCGCTTGTGCCAGTTGGCTGATAGGGATGGTGGAGGTGTTTGAGGCCAGAATGGCGTCCTGACGCAAATGAAGTTCCGTTTCAGCCAGTACCTTAGCTTTAACCAGCGGATTTTCTACCACGGCTTCCACCACGATATCGGCCTGCTCAAAGCCAGAGTAATCCAATGTCGGTTGGATGGTAGCAATGACGCTCGCCAGCTTGCTGCCATCTATTTTTCCGCGCTCCAGCAGCTTATTAAGCAACTTGCTGGCTTCATTCATGCCAAGTGTTAGCGCCTGCGGATTGATGTCTTTCATTTTAACCGGCACGCCTTTCCACGCTGACTGGTAGCTGATGCCGCCACCCATAATGCCAGCGCCCAGAACCGCAGCCTGTGATGGCGTACCGCTTTCACTACTGCGTTTTTTTGCCAACGCTTTGACATATTGATCGTTAAGGAAGATACCGACTAAAGCACGAGCTTCATCCGATTGCGCCAGCGGTACAAACGCAGCCGTTTCCAGCTTTAGCGCATCGTTACGATCCAGCGCAGCAGCGGCTTCAATGGTTTTAACTGCAGTCAGCGGTGCAGGATAATGTTTTCCGGCAGTTTGCATCACCATGCTTTTGGCAATAGTGAAACTCATCGCTGCTTCAATCGGGCTGAGTTTCAAGGGGCCAGCTTTGGCGCGCGGCGTTGACGCCAGCTATTATTCACCGCTGCCTCTTTGACCATAGTGATTGCAGCCTGGCGCAGCTTGTCGCTTTCAACCACCGCGTCCACTAAACCGAGTTTCAGTGCGCTCAAACCATCAACATCTTTACCTGCCGCAATAATTTCTAAGGCGCTGTCGGCACCGAGCAAGCGGGGTAAACGTACGCTACCGCCAAAACCTGGCATGATGCCCAGTTTGGTTTCGGGTAAGCCAATACGTGCGGTGGGCGTGGCGACACGGAGATCGGTGGCCAGAATACATTCACAGCCGCCACCTAAGGCGTAACCGTCAATAGCGGCAATGGTTGGAACCGGCAAATCCTCGAGCCGATTAAATATACTGTTTGCAAAAGTTAGCCACTGGCTGAGCTTTTCGGTCGGCGCATCAAATAGTGACAGGAATTCCGTGATATCTGCGCCCACAATAAACGCTGGTTTAGCCGAGCTCAGCACCAGACCACGTAAAGTTGGTTGCTGTTCCAGTACGGCGATGGCTTCGCCCAAACTTGCCACCGTTTTTGTGTCGAGTTTATTTACCGAACCGGGTGCATCAAAAACCAGCTCGGCGATGCCGTCGTCCAGCCAGTGAAGAGAAAGATTTGCGCCTTGGTAGAGCATGTGCGTCTCCTGAAACCACGAAAGGTGATCTGGTCATACCAGATGATCGTGAGTGTGGGAGTGATGTTAATTTTTTGCAAACGGCTCTTCAGGTATTTGCTAACAAGATCACAACCTCCCGGAACACGGCATCCACTTTGCGGCTGTGCTAAACTGCGGCGATTTCGCGACTCTGGAGAAACGGCCATGGATTCACTGAAAACCCTGTATCACGCGCATATCGCTACGTTGCAAAAACGGGCACAGCAGGTGCTGGCGCACAATAAGCTTGATGCAATGCTGATTCACTCCGGCGAATTGCTGACGGTATTTCTGGATGATCACAGTTATCCCTTCAAAGTGAATCCACAGTTCAAAGCCTGGGTTCCTGTCACTCAAGTTCCTAACTGTTGGCTTTGGATTGATGGCGTAAATAAACCCAAGCTCTGGTTTTATTCTCCGGTTGATTACTGGCACAACGTCGAGCCGCTGCCGAACAGTTTTTGGACTGATGACGTTGAAGTTATTGGTCTGAAAAAAGCGGATGAGATTGGACAACTGCTGCCCGCGCAGCGCGATAACGTTGCGTATATCGGCCCGGTTATTGAGCGAGCTGGACAGTTGGGTATTTCTTCGGGCAATGTGAACCCTAAAGCGGTGATCGATTTCCTGCATTATCATCGCAGCATCAAAACCGAATATGAGTTGGCCTGCATGCGTCAGGCGCAAAAAGTGGCGATTGCGGGGCATCGTGCGGCAAAAGAAGCCTTTTCTGCTGGTCTCAGCGAGTTTGACATCAATCAGTCTTACCTGACGGCAACGGGCCATCGCGATACCGATGTGCCTTACGGTAATATTATCGCCTTAAATGAACATGCTGCGGTGTTGCATTACACCAAGTTGGATCATCAACCACCGGCGAAACGCCACAGCTTTCTGATTGATGCTGGCGCTGAATATCTTGGTTACGCTGCTGATCTAACCCGTAGCTATGCAGCGCAAAGCGGATCGCTCTATGCCAGCTTAGTAGAAGCGATGAATGCAGAAGAACTGGCGCTGATTGCTACTTTGAAAGCAGGTGTGCGTTATACCGACTACCATCTGCAAATGCACCAGCGTATTGCCAAACTGCTGCTGAAGTTCGATTTAGTTCAGGGGCTCAGTGAAGAAGCGCTGGTGGCTGAAGATATTACTGGGCCATTTATGCCGCACGGCTTGGGCCATCCGCTGGGATTACAGGTGCATGATGTGGCTGGTTTTATGCAGGATGATCACGGCACTCATCTTGCAGCACCTTCGCAATATCCTTATCTCCGTTGTACTCGCGTGCTGGAGCCGGGCATGGTGATCACTATTGAGCCGGGTTTCTATATCATTGACTCTCTGCTTGCTTCGTTGCGTGCCGGTAAGTTTAGCCAGCACATTAACTGGCAAACCATTGATGCGCTGAAGCCGTTTGGGGGCGTGCGCATCGAAGATAATGTAGTGATTCATGCCAATCGTATTGAAAACATGACGCGCGATTTGAATCTTGCCTGATGAACGCCTTCGACATTCCCGCTGACGCGTTAAGCGTCAGTGAGGAGACGATTAAAAAAAGCCGCTTTATTACTCTGTTAGCTCATACCGACGGGGTAGAAGCGGCACGTGCCTTTGTTCAGCAGGTCAGAAATGAACATCCCGGTGCGCGTCATCATTGTTGGGCTTGGGTTGCTGGTGCTCCCAGTGACTCGCAGCAGCTGGGTTTCTCCGATGATGGCGAGCCTTCCGGAACGGCGGGTAAACCGATGCTGGCACAGCTGATGGGTGCAAACATCGGTGAAATTACTGCCGTCGTGGTGCGCTATTACGGCGGCATTATGTTGGGTACTGGTGGATTAGTAAAAGCCTATGGCGGCGGCGTACAGCAAGGTTTGAAACAGCTGACGCGCACCCTAAAGGTGCCAATGAAACTCTTTTCGCTTCAGTGTGATTACGCACAACTCAGTGATATTGAACGTCTGTTGCTTCGCTTTGAGGGCAAGATCGCAGAGAGTCATTATCAAGATCGCATTTCCCTGACGCTGGCCTTACCTTATGGACAAATTGATGGATTCAGACAAAATCTGTCAGACTTTAGTCGAGGCGCGTTGACGCTTTTCTCGCTCACACCTTGATCTGTTTACTCTCTTTTTAAAGGAACGGCTGAATGCATTTTCGCGCCATTACCCGCATTGTCGGTCTGCTGGTGATCCTCTTTTCGGTCACGATGATCTTGCCAGGTTTGGTCGCGCTGATCTATCGCGACGGTGCCGGTCGTGCTTTTAGTCAGACGTTTATGATGGCATTAGTTATTGGTTCACTGCTGTGGTGGCCAAACCGCAAACAGAAGACCGAGCTAAAACCGCGCGAAGGGTTTCTAATTGTGGTGCTGTTTTGGACAGTGCTGGGCAGCGTGGGTGCGATGCCGTTCATTTTTGCCGAGCAACCCCATCTTTCTATTACTGATGCGTTCTTTGAATCCTTCTCTGGATTGACCACTACCGGCGCAACCACGCTGGTGGGATTAGATTCTCTTCCTAAAGCGATTCTCTTCTATCGCCAAATGCTGCAATGGCTTGGCGGGATGGGAATCATTGTTTTAGCCGTGGCGATTCTGCCTATTTTGGGCGTGGGCGGAATGCAGTTATATCGTGCTGAAATGCCCGGTCCGCTGAAAGATAACAAAATGCGGCCACGTATCGCTGAAACGGCCAAAACGTTGTGGTTAATCTATGTGTTATTAACTATTGCCTGCGCAATCGCGCTTTGGCTGGCGGGTATGCCCGTATTTGATGCTATAGGCCACAGTTTTTCGACCATCGCTATCGGCGGCTTTTCTACTCATGATGCCAGCCTCGGTTACTTTAATAGTGGAACTATCAACACTATCGTGGCGGTATTTTTGCTGATCTCAGGCTGTAATTATGGTTTGCACTTTTCACTGCTAAGTGGACGCAACTTACGTGTTTACTGGCGTGACCCTGAATTTCGCATGTTTATTGGTGTGCAGCTCACGTTGGTTATGATTTGTACGCTGGTGCTGTGGTTTCATAATGTTTATGCCAGCGGCTGGCAAACGTTGAACCAGGCTTTCTTTCAGGTCGTTTCTATGGCGACAACTGCTGGCTTTACTACTGATAGCATTGCGCGGTGGCCACTGTTTTTACCGGTGCTGCTGCTTTGCTCTGCTTTTATCGGTGGCTGTGCGGGCTCAACGGGCGGTGGGTTAAAGGTCATTCGTATCCTGTTGCTGTGTAAGCAGGGCAATCGCGAATTGAAGCGTCTCGTCCATCCCAATGCGGTTTATACCATCAAGCTAGGTAACCGCGCGTTGCCGGAACGTATTCTTGAAGCGGTTTGGGGATTCTTTTCTGCGTATGCGCTGGTGTTCCTGATCAGCATGCTAGCAATTATCGCCACAGGCGTAGACGACTTCTCAGCATTTGCGGCAGTCGCCGCAACGCTGAATAATCTAGGCCCGGGCTTGGGGGTGGTGGCAGATAACTTCACCTCAATGAATGATGTGGCTAAATGGATTTTGATCTCCACGATGCTGTTTGGTCGTCTCGAAGTATTCACGCTGTTGGTGCTGTTTACGCCAACTTTCTGGCGTGAGTAATAAATAAGGATACTAACAATGAAAGCACTGATTCTTTTTCCAGCCGTGATGGGCAAACGCAACTCATCGCTTCTTCTATAGCGAAAGAGCTGGAAGGGAAGCAGGCATGCGATGTGCTGAATATTTTGGATACGACCAATGTGGAATGGACACAGTATGATCGCGTGCTGATTGGGGCCTCAATTCGCTATGGGCATTTTCATCCGGCAGTAGCAGAGTTTGTTAAGCGCCATCAGCGTGAGCTACAGCAACGTTCCAGTGGCTTCTTCTCCGTAAACCTAACTGCGCGCAAACCAGAGAAACGCTCGCCTGAAACAAATGCGTATACCGCTAAGTTTCTTAATCAGTCTCCTTGGCAACCAGATTGCTGTGCTGTGTTTGCTGGCGCGTTACGTTATCCGCGTTACCGCTGGTTCGATCGCATTATGATTCAGCTTATTATGCGAATGACCGGTGGCGAAACTGATTCAAGTAAAGAAGTTGAATACACCGACTGGCAACAAGTGACGCATTTCGCCCAAGAATTTGCACGTTTACCAGGCAAGACGAGTTAAAAAAACACGATTTGTTGAAAATTAAATCGAACGATAATTTATTTGAAATAAACTCTTGTCAGCCCGGAAGAACTCCCTATAATGCGCCTCCACTGACACGGCAAACCGGCAACGGGATGGCGGTTCAGGAGACACAGGAAACTGCGTCGCCGGAGAAAAACTTCTGAAAAAGAGGTTGACTCTGAAGGAGAGAAGCGTAATATACGCCACCTCGCGACAGACCGGCTAAGCCGCTGTTCGCACTGCTCTTTAACAATTTATCAGACAATCTGTGTGGGCACTCGCAGGATGGATATCAGCGTCTCCGGACGTAAAAAATATCAAGCCTCACGAGTGAACACATAATGAAATTCATTATGACGTTTTACAGATGAGCACCGCTTAACTTGTTTAAGCAAATCAAACTTAAATTGAAGAGTTTGATCATGGCTCAGATTGAACGCTGGCGGCAGGCCTAACACATGCAAGTCGGACGGTAGCACAGGAGAGCTTGCTCTTTGGGTGACGAGTGGCGGACGGGTGAGTAATGTCTGGGAAACTGCCCGATGGAGGGGGATAACTACTGGAAACGGTAGCTAATACCGCATAACGTCGCAAGACCAAAGTGGGGGACCTTCGGGCCTCACACCATCGGATGTGCCCAGATGGGATTAGCTAGTAGGCGGGGTAATGGCCCACCTAGGCGACGATCCCTAGCTGGTCTGAGAGGATGACCAGCCACACTGGAACTGAGACACGGTCCAGACTCCTACGGGAGGCAGCAGTGGGGAATATTGCACAATGGGCGCAAGCCTGATGCAGCCATGCCGCGTGTATGAAGAAGGCCTTCGGGTTGTAAAGTACTTTCAGCGGGGAGGAAGGCGATGCGGTTAATAACCGCGTCGATTGACGTTACCCGCAGAAGAAGCACCGGCTAACTCCGTGCCAGCAGCCGCGGTAATACGGAGGGTGCAAGCGTTAATCGGAATTACTGGGCGTAAAGCGCACGCAGGCGGTCTGTTAAGTCAGATGTGAAATCCCCGGGCTCAACCCGGGAACTGCATTTGAAACTGGCAGGCTTGAGTCTCGTAGAGGGGGTAGAATTCCAGGTGTAGCGGTGAAATGCGTAGAGATCTGGAGGAATACCGGTGGCGAAGGCGGCCCCCTGGACGAAGACTGACGCTCAGGTGCGAAAGCGTGGGGAGCAAACAGGATTAGATACCCTGGTAGTCCACGCCGTAAACGATGTCGACTTGGAGGTTGTGCCCTTGAGGCGTGGCTTCCGGAGCTAACGCGTTAAGTCGACCGCCTGGGGAGTACGGCCGCAAGGTTAAAACTCAAATGAATTGACGGGGGCCCGCACAAGCGGTGGAGCATGTGGTTTAATTCGATGCAACGCGAAGAACCTTACCTACTCTTGACATCCAGAGAACTTAGCAGAGATGCTTTGGTGCCTTCGGGAACTCTGAGACAGGTGCTGCATGGCTGTCGTCAGCTCGTGTTGTGAAATGTTGGGTTAAGTCCCGCAACGAGCGCAACCCTTATCCTTTGTTGCCAGCGATTCGGTCGGGAACTCAAAGGAGACTGCCGGTGATAAACCGGAGGAAGGTGGGGATGACGTCAAGTCATCATGGCCCTTACGAGTAGGGCTACACACGTGCTACAATGGCGCATACAAAGAGAAGCGACCTCGCGAGAGCAAGCGGACCTCACAAAGTGCGTCGTAGTCCGGATCGGAGTCTGCAACTCGACTCCGTGAAGTCGGAATCGCTAGTAATCGTGGATCAGAATGCCACGGTGAATACGTTCCCGGGCCTTGTACACACCGCCCGTCACACCATGGGAGTGGGTTGCAAAAGAAGTAGGTAGCTTAACCTTCGGGAGGGCGCTTACCACTTTGTGATTCATGACTGGGGTGAAGTCGTAACAAGGTAACCGTAGGGGAACCTGCGGTTGGATCACCTCCTTACCTGAAGATACCTTCCCGCGAAGTGCTCACACAGATTGTCTGATAGAAAAGTAATGAGCAAGACGGCTGCGAAGTCGTGACACACCTTTGTGTCCCCTTCGTCTAGCGGTTAGGACACTGCCCTTTCACGGCGGTAACAGGGGTTCGAATCCCCTAGGGGACGCCACTTGCTTGGTGACAGGTGAAAGGTGTCTCCACAAAATATCTCAAAGCCGGCTTTTCAGCCGTGTTTGAGATATTGCTCTTTAACAATCCGGAACAAGCTGAAAATTGAAACGACGCGCGCCGCATCCCTCCGTAATAAGGGGTGCACAGGCGACGCGTTCGAGTCTCTCAAATGCTTACAGCACGCAGCGTTGCAAAACGCCTGTGGGTTGTGAGGTTAAGCGACTAAGCGTACACGGTGGATGCCCTGGCAGTCAGAGGCGATGAAGGACGTGCTAATCTGCGTAAAGCGACGGTAAGGTGATATGAACCGCTACAGCCGTCGATGTCCGAATGGGGAAACCCGGTGCACTCAGTGCATCATCGCAACATGAATACATAGTGTTGCGAGGCGAACCTGGGGAACTGAAACATCTAAGTACCCAGAGGAAAAGAAATCAACCGAGATTCCCCCAGTAGCGGCGAGCGAACGGGGAGCAGCCCAGAGCCTGAATCAGCTTGTGCATTAGTGGAACGGTCTGGAAAGTCCGACGGTACAGGGTGATAGTCCCGTACACAAAAGTGCACAAGCTGTGAGCTCGATGAGTAAGGCGGGACACGTGGTATCCTGTCTGAATATGGGGGGACCATCCTCCAAGGCTAAATACTCCTGACTGACCGATAGTGAACCAGTACCGTGAGGGAAAGGCGAAAAGAACCCCGGCGAGGGAGTGAAACAGAACCTGAAACCGTGTACGTACAAGCAGTGGGAGCCTCTTTATGGGGTGACTGCGTACCTTTTGTATAATGGGTCAGCGACTTATATTCTGTAGCAAGGTTAACCGTATAGGGGAGCCGCAGGGAAACCGAGTCTTAACTGGGCGTTAAGTTGCAGGGTATAGACCCGAAACCCGGTGATCTAGCCATGGGCAGGTTGAAGGTTGGGTAACACTAACTGGAGGACCGAACCGACTAATGTTGAAAAATTAGCGGATGACTTGTGGCTGGGGGTGAAAGGCCAATCAAACCGGGAGATAGCTGGTTCTCCCCGAAAGCTATTTAGGTAGCGCCTCGTGAACTCATCTCCGGGGGTAGAGCACTGTTTCGGCTAGGGGGCCATCCCGGCTTACCAACCCGATGCAAACTACGAATACCGGAGAATGTTATCACGGGAGACACACGGCGGGTGCTAACGTCCGTCGTGAAGAGGGAAACAACCCAGACCGCCAGCTAAGGTCCCAAAGTCATGGTTAAGTGGGAAACGATGTGGGAAGGCACAGACAGCCAGGATGTTGGCTTAGAAGCAGCCATCATTTAAAGAAAGCGTAATAGCTCACTGGTCGAGTCGGCCTGCGCGGAAGATGTAACGGGGCTAAACCATGCACCGAAGCTGCGGCAGCGGCGCGCAAGCGCTGTTGGGTAGGGGAGCGTTCTGTAAGCCGTCGAAGGTGGACTGTGAGGTCTGCTGGAGGTATCAGAAGTGCGAATGCTGACATAAGTAACGATAAAGCGGGTGAAAAGCCCGCTCGCCGGAAGACCAAGGGTTCCTGTTCAACGTTAATCGGAGCAGGGTGAGTCGACCCCTAAGGCGAGGCCGAAAGGCGTAGTCGATGGGAAACAGGTTAATATTCCTGTACTTGGTGTTACTGCGAAGGGGGGACGGAGAAGGTTAGGTTAGCCGGGCGACGGTTGTCCCGGTTTAAGCGTGTAGGCTGGCAGTCCAGGTAAATCCGGACGGCCTCAAGGCTGAGGCGTGATGACGAGGCACTACGGTGCTGAAGTAACTGATACCCTGCTTCCAGGAAAAGCCTCTAAGCATCAGGTAACACAAAATCGTACCCCAAACCGACACAGGTGGTCAGGTAGAGAATACCAAGGCGCTTGAGAGAACTCGGGTGAAGGAACTAGGCAAAATGGTGCCGTAACTTCGGGAGAAGGCACGCTGGCGCGTAGGTGAAGGGACTTGCTCCCGGAGCTGAAGCCAGTCGAAGATACCAGCTGGCTGCAACTGTTTATTAAAAACACAGCACTGTGCAAACACGAAAGTGGACGTATACGGTGTGACGCCTGCCCGGTGCCGGAAGGTTAATTGATGGGGTTATCCGCAAGGAGAAGCTCTTGATCGAAGCCCCGGTAAACGGCGGCCGTAACTATAACGGTCCTAAGGTAGCGAAATTCCTTGTCGGGTAAGTTCCGACCTGCACGAATGGCGTAATGATGGCCAGGCTGTCTCCACCCGAGACTCAGTGAAATTGAACTCGCTGTGAAGATGCAGTGTACCCGCGGCAAGACGGAAAGACCCCGTGAACCTTTACTACAGCTTGACACTGAACCTTGAGCCTTGATGTGTAGGATAGGTGGGAGGCTTTGAAGCGTGGACGCCAGTCCGCGTGGAGCCAACCTTGAAATACCACCCTTTAATGCTTGATGTTCTAACGTAGGCCCGTAATCCGGGCTGCGGACAGTGTCTGGTGGGTAGTTTGACTGGGGCGGTCTCCTCCTAAAGAGTAACGGAGGAGCACGAAGGTCAGCTAATCACGGTCGGACATCGTGAGGTTAGTGCAATGGCATAAGCTGGCTTGACTGCGAGAGTGACGGCTCGAGCAGGTGCGAAAGCAGGTCATAGTGATCCGGTGGTTCTGAATGGAAGGGCCATCGCTCAACGGATAAAAGGTACTCCGGGGATAACAGGCTGATACCGCCCAAGAGTTCATATCGACGGCGGTGTTTGGCACCTCGATGTCGGCTCATCACATCCTGGGGCTGAAGTAGGTCCCAAGGGTACGGCTGTTCGCCGTTTAAAGTGGTACGCGAGCTGGGTTTAGAACGTCGTGAGACAGTTCGGTCCCTATCTGCCGTGGGCGCTGGAAAACTGAGGGGGTTGCTCCTAGTACGAGAGGACCGGAGTGAACGCACCGCTGGTGTTCGGGTTGTCACGCCAGTGGCACTGCCCGGTAGCTAAGTGCGGAAAAGATAAGTGCTGAAAGCATCTAAGCACGAAACTTGCCCCGAGATGAGTTTTCCCTGACCCCTTGAGGGTCCTGAAGGGACGTTGAAGACTACGACGTTGATAGGCCGGGTGTGTAAGCGCAGCGATGCGTTGAGCTAACCGGTACTAATGACCCGTGAGGCTTAACCTTACAACGCCAGAGGCGTTTTGGTTGAGAGACAGAGAAATTTCAGCTTGTTCACCGGATAACCCTGCGCGGCGGAAGCGGCGCGGGACAACAGAATTTGCCTGGCGGCTGTAGCGCGGTGGTCCCACCTGACCCCATGCCGAACTCAGAAGTGAAACGCCGTAGCGCCGATGGTAGTGTGGGGTCTCCCCATGCGAGAGTAGGGAACTGCCAGGCATCAAATAAGTAAAAAAGCCCTTTGCATCCGCAAAGGGCTTTTTTACGTCTGGAGTTTGTACTGGCTTTCGATTATAAGCGATAAAATCATCCCAACATGCTGTATGTGATGCGGTAAACTACTAAAAGTTTAAATTAGTTAAGGCCGTAAAATGTCTATCCAGCATCCTTCCTTAAAAGCCGACAACACGCTTGGTCTCGATGTCAGCACACAAATGCGTATTGTTGCAAAATCCCCTGAAGATATTTTAAAAGCTTGGCAGGCAAGCCAAATCGAGCATTCTCCATTCCTTATTCTCGGTGAAGGAAGTAATGTACTTTTCATGGAAAATTTTGACGGGACAGTTGTACTCAATCGAATCAAGGGGATCGAGATTCGCGAGGAAACTGAAAGTTGGAAGCTACATGTAGGAGCTGGAGAGAATTGGCATCGACTGGTCCAAATTACCTTGGAAAAAGGTATTCCAGGCTTGGAAAACCTGGCTTTAATACCTGGAATGGTGGGTTCTTCGCCAATTCAAAATATTGGTGCCTATGGCCTCGAATTAAAAGATGTCTGTGAGTATGTCGATATACTCAATTTACGGACAGGAAAAACTGAAAGACTGCAGCAGAATGAATGCCAATTCGCTTATCGAGATAGTATCTTCAAACACCAATATCAGTTTGGGTATGCGATCATCGCTGTAGGATTCAAACTAAAAAAGAAATGGCAACCAATATTGTCATATGGTGATTTAAGGTCGTTAAACCCCGCTACAGTAACTGCATGGGAAGTCTATAACGCTGTTTGCAATATGCGACAAAGTAAACTGCCTAATCCTGCGGTAACGGGGAATGTAGGCAGTTTTTTAAAAACCCTGTAGTTAGCTATGAGAAAGCTGCCACGCTAATATCATGCTTTCCTGATATACCTCATTATCCGCAAGCTTCGGGTGAGATTAAATTAGCAGCGGGTTGGTTAATTGACCAATGTCAGCTGAAAGGATTTCGCATTGGAGGAGCTGCGGTGCATGAGCAACAAGCATTAGTTTTAATCAATGCTGATAATGCTTCCCCGCAAGATATTGTTACTCTGGCTAAAGTAGTGCGTGCTCAGGTTGGAAAAAATTTGAAGTGTGGCTTGAGCCAGAAGTAAGGTTTATTCAAGCCCAAGGTGAATGCAATGCGGTTGAGGTAATATCATGAAAGATCACAGCGTTCCGCTCAAGCTGGTTGAAATATTATCTGATGGAGAATTTCATTCAGGTGAACAACTTGGTGAGCTGCTCGGCATGAGCCGGGCAGCTATTAATAAGCATTTTCAAACTCTAAAAGGCTGGGGCCTGGATATCTACACTGTAACCGGTAAAGGTTATAGCTTGCCGTCGCCAATGAAATTGTTAAATGAAGCAGAAATTATAGCTAAGTTGAAGAATCCTAACTTGGCCGTTATCCCTGTTATCGATTCGACTAATCAGTATTTATTGGATCGAATAAATGAACTTCAGTCGGGTGATGCTTGTATTGCTGAATATCAACAAGCGGGCCGTGGACGACGTGGACGTCAGTGGTTTTCTCCATTCGGCGCAAATTTATATATGTCAATGTACTGGCGGTTGGAGCAAGGCCCTGCTGCTGCGATGGGGCTTAGTTTAGTTATTGGCATAGTCATGGCTGAAACTTTGCAAGCTTTAGGCGCAGAAAAAGTAAGGGTTAAATGGCCAAACGATCTTTATCTTAATGATCGTAAACTTGCAGGTATATTGGTGGAGTTAACCGGAAAAACAGGCGATGCTGCGCAAATTGTTATAGGCGCTGGCATCAATTTAGCTATGCGTAGCGCTGAAGCGACTCAAATTAACCAAGGTTGGATTAATCTGCAAGAAGCGGATGTCAACATTGATCGAAATGAGCTCGCCGCTAAGCTTATAAACAGTTTACGTCAAGCATTGTCTGTATTTGAAGTCGATGGCCTAAAGCCCTTTATAACGCGTTGGGCAGCGCTGGATAATTTCATTAATCGCCCGGTGAAATTACTTATAGGTGAACGGGAAGTTCACGGTATTGCCCGAGGCGTTGATGATCAAGGTGGCTTATTGTTAGAGCAAGATGGCCAAATTAAATCTTGGATCGGTGGTGAAATTTCTTTAAGACCAAATTAAATAAAAGCCTGCTTAAAAGCAGGCATTTATATTTACAATTCCCAATGCACTATTTTCTTAAGCGTACTTTGTCGACAGCATGGTTGCTACTTTTAGTCATTATTAGACTCGCCCGCTCGCGTGTTGGTAGTATATTTTCTTTTAAATTCAACCAGTTGATCTCTTTCCATAAGTTGCTGGCTATTTCGACCGCTTCATTTTCAGGTAATTGAGAATAGTGGTGAAAATAGGAGTCAGGATCGCTAAATGCTCCTTGGCGAAATTTCAAAAATCGATTGATATACCAATTTTTTAAAAGCTCTTCTTCGGCATCAACATAAATGGAAAAGTCCACAAAGTCAGATACAAATACGTGATGAGGATCGTGGGGATAATCCATGCCGCTTTGTAAAACGTTTAATCCTTCCAGGATAAGTATGTCAGGTTGGTGAACAATCTTGTCACCATCAGGAATGACATCATAAGTAAGATGAGAATAAACAGGTGCTGTTACCTGCCTCGCTCCTGATTTCAGGTCGGAGACAAAATTCACCAAGCGGTGCATATCATACGATTGTGGAAAACCTTTTTCTTCATCAAACCACGCTCTTTGAGCACGGCATTAGGATGAAGAAATCCATCAGTAGTAATCAACTCCACCTTACGATGCTCTGGCCAGCGGCTCAGGAGCGCTTGTAATACACGAGCTGTAGTACTTTTGCCCACCGCAACACTGCCAGCAATACTTATTATATAGGGAATCTTTTGCCCGTTAGTGCCTAAGAATTGTTCCAGCACAGCTTGACGACGCAAGTTCGAGCTGATGTAAAAATTTAGAAGGCGAGAAAGAGGCAAATAAATTTCAGCAACTTCTTCCAATGAAAGATCTTCATTGATTCCTTTTAATTGTGCGATTTCATCCTCTGATAAGGTCATTGGAACAGAATCGCGCAATGCAGCCCATTGCGTACGAGTGAACTGTAAGTAAGGCGTTGTGAGTTGTGTTGTTTTGTCCATAAGCATATCTGGCAGCAATTTTTCCACCAAGCATGATTTCCTTAGAGGCAACATCATAACGAAGATGGGGTGCTGTCTACTGTTTTAAGGTCGGGAACATTGGAATGGAGGGTATCACCAGTATGGCTTTTGAAAGAAGCAAAAAGATATATGCGTTACTGCTTTCGCAAGCGAGACCGCATTTTTGCTGTAACTGTAGTGAGTTGACTTGATTGAGAAACATAAAGGTGGGTAGGTAAAAGAGATGATTGGCGGTAGTGCACATCAGAGGCATTCACAACATTCGTTATCCAGCCGCTATATGTTGTGTTTGGTTGATGGTGAATCATCTAATACGAGCGCTATATAGAGATAAAATTCTCATACTGACTTTTCTTTAACCTAACCGTACCAAAAAAGGCAGCATTAGAGCAGTACTACAAAGGTGTAAGAAACAAATCTTCATTGTTTTGCATCTGCCAGGAGGGCTAGCGAAATTCTTTTATAGAAAATGATGAGCTTCAAATCTAAAAACACGCACTGCATTTTTGATTATTCTATGGAAAAGACAACGTAATCGAGCAATTTTTCTTCAAAATTAGCCTGATTTGCTTTGATTCGCACAAATAGTAAGCGAAAGAACAAAAATAGCGATTTTTTTGTTGCATCAAACCGCCGACCTTCCTAGAATGCGCGTCACTTGATGCCGGCTTAGCTCAGTTGGTAGAGCAACTGACTTGTAATCAGTAGGTCACCAGTTCGATTCCGGTAGCCGGCACCATCAAGTAGGTGGGATTCCCGAGCGGCCAAAGGGAGCAGACTGTAAATCTGCCGTCACAGACTTCGAAGGTTCGAATCCTTCTCCCACCACCATTTCAACCCTAGGGTTGAGAACTGATAAACAATCAGTTTATCTGTCAGGTGAGTCACTTCTTCTCACCCTGAATTCAGATTGTGCATTAGCGCAGTCAAAGCCAGTCAGCAACGCTGACAGGCTAAGAATAGTAGGGGGACTTCTCTTACTATTCACAAGCTACAGAAAGAACAGGTAGCCGAGTTCCAGGATGCGGGCATCGTATAATGGCTATTACCTCAGCCTTCCAAGCTGATGATGCGGGTTCGATTCCCGCTGCCCGCTCCAGATGTGCTGATATGGCTCAGTTGGTAGAGCGCACCCTTGGTAAGGGTGAGGTCCCCAGTTCGACTCTGGGTATCAGCACCACTTCCTTTATCTCCCTCCTGATTTTCTCTCTGTAATTCCTTGCAGTCAGGCACTGCCTGGTTAATGTCATGATATCTTTGATATATCCGTGTCTTAGAGGGACAAACGATGGCTAAAGAACAATTTCAACGTAATAAACTGCACGTAAACGTGGGCACCATCGGTCACGTTGACCACGGTAAAACCACCCTGACTGCAGCAATCACTACCGTTCTGGCTAAAACCAGCGGTGGTCAGGCTCGTGCATTCGATCAAATCGATAGCACCCCAGAAGAGAAAGCGCGCGGGATCACCATCAACACCGCTCACGTTGAGTATGAAACCGCTACTCGTCACTACGCACACGTTGACTGCCCAGGCCACGCCGATTATGTAAAAAACATGATCACCGGTGCTGCGCAGATGGACGGCGCGATCCTGGTTGTTGCTGCGACTGACGGCCCAATGCCTCAGACCCGTGAGCACATCCTGCTGGGTCGTCAGGTTGGCGTTCCTTACATCATCGTGTTCCTGAACAAGTGCGACATGGTTGATGATGAAGAGCTGCTGGAACTGGTTGAGATGGAAGTCCGTGATCTACTGACTCAGTATGATTTCCCAGGCGACGATACTCCAATCGTTCGTGGTTCTGCTCTGAAAGCGCTGCAAGGCGAAGCTGAGTGGGAAGCGAAAATCACTGAGCTGGCTGGATACCTGGATACTTATATCCCAGATCCAACGCGTGCAATTGACAAGCCGTTCCTGCTGCCAATCGAAGACGTATTCTCAATCTCTGGCCGTGGTACTGTTGTTACCGGTCGTGTTGAGCGCGGCATCGTTAAAGTCGGCGACGAAGTTGAAATCGTTGGTATCAAAGATACCGTGAAATCAACCTGTACCGGCGTTGAAATGTTCCGCAAACTGCTGGATCAGGGTCAGGCTGGCGAAAACTGTGGTGTTCTGCTGCGCGGTATCAAGCGTGAAGACATCCAGCGTGGACAGGTTCTGGCTAAGCCAGGCTCAATCAAGCCACACACCCAGTTCGAATCAGAAGTTTATATTCTGTCGAAAGACGAAGGCGGCCGTCATACTCCGTTCTTCAAAGGCTACCGTCCACAGTTCTACTTCCGTACAACTGACGTGACTGGCTCAGTAGAGCTGCCAGAAGGCGTTGAGATGGTAATGCCGGGCGACAACATCAAAATGATTGTTACCCTGATTCACCCAATCGCTATGGACGACGGTCTGCGCTTCGCAATCCGTGAAGGCGGCCGTACCGTTGGTGCGGGCGTTGTTGCCAAAGTTATCGCATAATTATCGATAACATTTGACGCAATGCACACGAAAAGGGCATCATTTGATGCCCTTTTTGCACGCTGTCTCATAGAACCTGGCTCATCAGTGATTTTCAACCATAATCATTGTTGAGACAGGCTCTGTTATGCGGCGTTGGATGCCGAGTTACGCCCCAAAAGCTCATTCGGTTTGGATGCCTCGCACTGCGGGGCAGAATAGTTTCTGAATTATTGTGGCAGGTTGGTTTATGAGTGCGAATACCGAAGCTCAAGGGAGCGGGCGCGGCCTGGAAGCGGTAAAGTGGCTGGTCGTAGCAGTGTTGTTACTCGCGGCAATTGTGGGTAATTATTACTTTCGCGATGTGACATTACCTCTGCGTGCGCTAGCTGTGGTCGTGCTGATCGCAGCGGCTGGCGGCATAGCGCTTTTAACGATAAAAGGCAAAGCGACCGTGGCTTTTGCACGTGAAGCAAGAACCGAAATGCGTAAGGTCATTTGGCCGACTCGCCAGGAAACGCTGCACACCACGTTAATCGTTGCCGCGGTTACCGCCGTGATGTCACTGATTTTGTGGGGGCTAGATGGTATTCTGGTCCGTCTGGTATCGTTTATCACTGGCCTGAGGTTCTGAGATGTCTGAAGCTCCAAAAAACGCTGGTACGTCGTGCAGGCGTTTTCCGGTTTTGAAGGCCGCGTAGCGCAATCGCTACGTGAGCACATCAAATTGCACAACATGGAAGAACTGTTTGGCGAAGTTATGGTTCCAACTGAAGAAGTGGTTGAGATCCGTGGCGGTCAGCGTCGTAAAAGCGAGCGCAAGTTTTTCCCCGGTTACGTTCTGGTACAGATGGTCATGAATGACGCTAGTTGGCACCTCGTACGCAGCGTTCCTCGCGTAATGGGGTTCATCGGTGGTACATCTGACCGCCCAGCGCCAATAAGCGACAAAGAAGTCGACGCGATTATGAACCGCCTGCAGCAGGTTGGAGATAAGCCGCGTCCTAAAACGATGTTCGAGCCAGGCGAAATGGTCCGTGTTAGTGATGGTCCGTTTGCTGACTTTAATGGTGTAGTGGAAGAGGTGGATTACGAGAAGAGCCGCCTGAAAGTGTCCGTTTCAATATTTGGACGTGCTACCCCTGTCGAACTCGACTTTGGTCAGGTAGAAAAAGGCTAACTTTTTCTGCTCACAATTTAGCTATTGCAGCAGGCGCGAAATTTCACTACAATTTCGCGCCTTTTGTTTTTATGCGCTCTTGCTAGCGTATAAATCGTTATCACGGGGAGCCTGTCTATTCAGGCGCTAAAACCCAATTGAGGAAATATCATGGCTAAGAAAGTACAAGCCTACGTCAAGCTGCAGGTTGCAGCTGGTATGGCGAACCCAAGTCCACCGGTTGGTCCAGCTCTGGGTCAGCAGGGTGTTAACATCATGGAATTCTGTAAAGCGTTCAACGCTAAGACCGAATCTTTAGAGAAAGGTCTGCCGACTCCTGTTGTTATCACTGTATACAGCGACCGTTCTTTCACCTTCGTTACTAAAACGCCTCCAGCCGCCGTTCTGCTGAAAAAAGCAGCAGGCATCAAATCTGGTTCTGGTAAGCCGAATAAAGACAAAGTCGGTAAAGTAACGCGTACTCAGGTACGTGAAATCGCAGAAACCAAAGCTGCGGACATGACTGGTTCTGACGTTGAAGCGATGACTCGCTCCATCGAAGGTACTGCTCGTTCCATGGGCCTGGTAGTAGAGGATTAAGAAATGGCTAAGCTGACCAAGCGCATGAGCGTGATCCGCGACAAAGTGGACGCGACTAAACAGTATGACATCGCTGAAGCCGTTGCTCTGCTGAAAGAACTGGCTACTGCTAAATTCGTAGAAAGCGTTGACGTTGCTGTTAACCTCGGCATCGACGCTCGTAAATCTGATCAGAACGTACGTGGCGCAACTGTGCTGCCGCACGGTACTGGCCGTTCAGTACGCGTTGCTGTATTTGCCCAAGGCGCAAATGCAGAAGCTGCTAAAGCAGCTGGCGCTGAGCTGGTAGGTATGGAAGATCTGGCTGATCAGATCAAAAAAGGCGAAATGAACTTTGACGTTGTTATTGCATCTCCAGATGCAATGCGCGTTGTTGGCCAGTTAGGCCAGGTTCTGGGCCCACGTGGTCTGATGCCAAACCCTAAAGTTGGTACTGTAACGCCTAACGTTGCTGAAGCAGTTAAAAATGCTAAAGCGGGTCAGGTTCGTTATCGTAACGACAAAAACGGCATCATCCATACCACCATCGGTAAAGTGGATTTTGACGCTGACAAATTGAAAGAAAACCTGGAATCTCTGCTGGTTGCGCTGAAAAAAGCAAAACCATCACAGGCGAAAGGCGTGTACATCAAGAAAGTCAGCCTCTCCACCACCATGGGTGCTGGTCTTGCCGTTGATCAGGCTGGTCTGAGCGCAACAGCAAACTAATTGCTGCTTGAAACGGGCGAAAAATTCACCTAGAATCTTACGCCCGTTATGCGTATACGCATGCCAAAGTATTTAGGTTGGAGCCAGGCCTTATCCTGGCCTCCGTCCAAGACCGCAGGAGCTGCACATTTTCGGATGTAACGCTTAATCCCCTGCGTAGACGGTGACAGAACCAAAAGAATTTTTCTTAGCTGGATTCTGCTCACCGTGTAATAGCGCTTATTTTCCCTCGGGATAAGTAAGTGAAGTGAGTTCCGGGGAAATCCTTCCCCGGTCAAATCCAGGAGCTAAAGCTAATGGCATTAAATCTTCAAGACAAACAAGCGATTGTTGCTGAAGTCAGCGAAGTAGCCAAAGGTGCGCTTTCAGCGGTTGTTGCGGATTCTCGTGGCGTTACCGTTGATAAAATGACCGAACTGCGTAAAGCAGGTCGTGAAGCTGGCGTTTACATGCGTGTTGTCCGCAACACCTTGCTGCGCCGCGTCGTTGAAGGTACTCAGTTTGAGTGCCTGAAAGACACGTTTGTTGGTCCGACCCTGATTGCATATTCTATGGAACACCCGGGCGCTGCTGCTCGTCTGTTCAAAGATTTCGCGAAAGCGAATGCAAAATTTGAGGTCAAAGCTGCGGCCTTTGAAGGTGAGCTGATCACGGCGGCTGATATTGACCGTCTGGCAACTCTGCCGACCTACGAAGAAGCATTGGCACGTCTGATGTCGACCATGAAAGAAGCCGCTGCAGGCAAATTGGTCCGCACTCTGGCTGCTGTTCGCGATGCAAAAGAAGCGGCTTAAGGCCAAATTCTTTTTCTTCGTACTTGCTAACGTATAAACTTTTTCTGATTCTTAGGAACAATACACATGTCTATCACTAAAGACCAAATTCTGGAAGCTGTTGCAGCTATGTCCGTAATGGAAGTAGTTGAGCTGGTTTCTGCTATGGAAGAAAAATTCGGCGTTTCTGCTGCTGCTGCTGTAGCTGTTGCTGCTGGCCCAGCTGAAGCTGTTGAAGAGAAAACTGAATTCGACGTCGTACTGAAAGCTGTTGGCGCGAACAAAGTTGCAGTAATCAAAGCCGTTCGTAGCGCAACTGGTCTGGGCCTGAAAGAAGCCAAAGATCTGGTTGAAGCAACTGGCGTGATCAAAGAAGGCATCAGCAAAGATGACGCAGCTGCACTTGAAGCTGCTCTGAAAGAAGCTGGCGCTGAAGTTGAAGTTAAGTAAGACAACCTTAGGGTTGCAGTCTGAGTAGTTTCAGACTGATGGCTGGTGACTTTATGGTCACCAGCCTTTTTGCGCTCCAGGGCCTCAATGGGGTTTCACACTGTTTGTCCATTGTTGCTCTTCAATATCTTTCTCTATCGACGACTTGATATACCGCTTTTCTGTGAGGGTTCCCTGCCCACACTAAAGCGATGAAATGATTTAAGAGTGATAGAAAGAGGTATTGCACATACTGCCGCGCAGTCTGTGAATCAAACAAAATCGTGTTGCATGAACTGTCCTTTCAGGACGGACAGCGTGGGTCGACTTGTCAGCTAGCTGAGGAACCCTATGGTTTACTCCTATACCGAGAAAAAACGTATTCGTAAGGATTTTGGTAAACGTCCACAAGTTTTGGACATACCTTATCTCCTTTCCATCCAGCTTGATTCGTTCCAGAAGTTTATCGAGCAAGATCCAGAAGGTCAGTACGGACTGGAAGCTGCATTCCGTTCCGTCTTCCCTATCGCGAGCTACAGCGGCAATTCAGAATTGCAGTATGTGAGCTATCGTCTGGGTGAACCTGTCTTTGACGTGAAAGAGTGTCAGATCCGTGGCGTGACCTACTCGGCACCGCTGCGCGTGAAACTGCGTCTGGTGATCTATGAGCGCGAAGCGCCAGAAGGCACCGTAAAAGACATTAAAGAACAAGAAGTCTACATGGGCGAAATTCCGCTCATGACCGACAACGGTACCTTTGTTATCAACGGTACTGAGCGTGTTATCGTTTCTCAGCTGCACCGTAGTCCTGGCGTGTTCTTCGACAGCGATAAGGGTAAAACCCACTCTTCGGGTAAAGTGCTGTACAACGCACGCATTATTCCTTATCGCGGTTCATGGCTCGATTTTGAGTTCGACCCGAAAGACAACCTTTTTGTCCGTATTGACCGTCGTCGTAAGCTGCCGGCCACTATCATTCTGCGCGCACTGCAATACACCACTGCACAAGTTCTCGATATTTTCTTCGAGAAAGTGGTGTTTGAAATCCGTGATAACAAGCTGCAGATGGAATTGGTGCCTGAGCGCCTGCGCGGTGAAACCGCCACCTTCGATATCGAAGCAAACGGCACGGTATACGTTGAGAAAGCGCGTCGCATCACTGCTCGCCACATTCGTCAGCTGGAAAAAGATGGCATTCAGCACATCGAAGTACCGGTTGAATACATTGCGGGCAAAGTGGTCTCTAAAGATTATATCGATGAGAGCACAGGTGAACTGATCATTGCTGCCAACATGGAGCTGTCGCTGGATCTGCTGGCTAAATTGAGCCAAGCCGGTCACAAGCGCATTGAAACGCTGTTCACTAACGACCTGGATCACGGCCCTTATATCTCCGAGACCCTGCGTGTTGACCCAACCAGCGATCGTCTGAGCGCACTGGTTGAGATCTACCGCATGATGCGTCCTGGTGAGCCGCCAACGCGTGAAGCCGCAGAGAACTTGTTTGAGAACTTGTTCTTCTCAGAAGATCGTTACGATCTCTCTGCTGTAGGTCGTATGAAGTTCAACCGTTCATTGCTGCGTGATGAAATCGAAGGCTCAGGTATTCTGAGCAAAGAAGACATCATCGAAGTTATGAAGAAACTGATCGATATCCGTAACGGTAAAGGCGAAGTGGACGATATCGACCACCTCGGTAACCGTCGTATTCGTTCAGTCGGTGAAATGGCTGAGAACCAGTTCCGTGTTGGTCTGGTACGTGTTGAGCGTGCAGTGAAAGAGCGTCTTTCTCTGGGCGACCTTGATACGTTGATGCCTCAGGACATGATCAACGCCAAGCCGATTTCGGCGGCGGTGAAAGAGTTCTTCGGTTCGAGCCAGCTGTCACAGTTTATGGATCAGAACAACCCGTTGTCAGAGATCACGCATAAGCGTCGTATTTCTGCTCTCGGTCCGGGCGGTTTGACGCGTGAGCGTGCCGGCTTTGAAGTGCGTGACGTACACCCAACGCACTACGGTCGTGTTTGCCCAATCGAAACGCCGGAAGGTCCAAACATCGGTCTGATCAACTCCTTGTCTGTTTATGCACAGACCAATGAGTATGGCTTCCTGGAAACCCCGTATCGTCGTGTTATCGACAGTGTGGTTTCTGATGAAATTCATTACCTCTCTGCAATTGAAGAGGGTAACTACGTTATCGCTCAGGCGAACGCCGAACTTGATGAAAACGGTGCGTTTGTTGATGACCTGGTAACTTGCCGTAGCAAAGGCGAATCAAGCTTGTTCAGCCGCGATCAGGTTGACTACATGGACGTTTCCACCCAGCAGGTGGTTTCTGTCGGTGCGTCACTGATCCCGTTCCTGGAACACGATGACGCCAACCGCGCCTTGATGGGTGCGAACATGCAACGTCAGGCCGTTCCAACTCTGCGTGCTGATAAGCCGCTGGTTGGTACAGGTATGGAGCGCGCAGTTGCGGTTGACTCCGGTGTTACCGCCGTAGCGAAACGTGGTGGTACTGTTCAGTACGTTGATGCTTCTCGTATCGTTATCAAAGTTAACGAAGACGAAATGCATGCGGGCGAAGCCGGTATCGACATTTACAACCTGACTAAATACACCCGTTCTAACCAGAACACCTGCATCAACCAGATGCCTTGCGTGTCCCTGGATGAGCCGGTTGAGCGCGGCGACGTGTTGGCAGATGGTCCGTCCACCGATCTCGGTGAACTGGCACTGGGCCAGAACATGCGCGTAGCGTTCATGCCGTGGAACGGTTACAACTTCGAAGACTCCATCTTAGTCTCCGAGCGTGTTGTTCAGGAAGATCGCTTCACCACCATTCATATCCAGGAGCTGGCGTGTGTGTCTCGTGACACCAAGCTGGGGCCAGAAGAAATCACGGCTGATATCCCGAACGTGGGTGAAGCTGCGCTTTCTAAACTGGATGAGTCCGGCATCGTTTATATCGGTGCAGAAGTGACTGGTGGTGACATTCTGGTCGGTAAAGTGACGCCTAAAGGCGAAACTCAGCTGACTCCAGAAGAAAAACTGCTGCGTGCCATCTTCGGTGAAAAAGCGTCTGACGTGAAAGATTCGTCACTGCGCGTACCGAACGGTGTTTCGGGCACGGTTATTGACGTTCAGGTCTTTACCCGCGATGGCGTGGAAAAAGACAAGCGTGCGCTGGAAATCGAAGAGATGCAGCTGAAGCAGGCCAAGAAAGACCTGTCTGAAGAACTGAAGATCTTCGAAGCTGGTCTGTTCAGCCGTATTCAAGCGGTACTGATTTCCGGTGGCGTTGAAGCGGATAAGTTGGACAAACTGCCTCGTGAGCGCTGGTTAGAACTCGGCCTGACTGATGAAGCTAAGCAAAACCAGCTGGAACAGCTGGCAGAGCAGTACGATGAGCTGAAGCACGAGTTTGAGAAAAACTCGAAGGTAAGCGTCGTAAGATCACCCAAGGCGATGATTTGGCACCAGGCGTGTTGAAAATCGTTAAGGTTTATCTGGCTGTTAAACGTCAGATCCAACCGGGTGACAAGATGGCTGGTCGTCACGGTAACAAAGGTGTTATCTCCAAGATCAACCCGATCGAAGATATGCCTTACGATGAGAACGGCACGCCGGTCGACATCGTACTGAACCCGCTGGGCGTACCATCACGTATGAACATCGGTCAGATCCTTGAGACGCACTTAGGTATGGCGGCGAAAGGTATCGGCGAGAAGATCAACGCCATGCTGAAGAAGCAGGAAGAAGTCGCAAAACTGCGTGACTTTATCCAGCGTGCTTATGATCTGGGTAGCGACCTTCGTCAGACAGTTGATCTGAACACCTTCAGCGATGATGAAGTGCTGCGTTTGGCTGAGAACCTGAAAAAAGGTATGCCAATCGCGACGCCAGTGTTCGACGGCGCGAAAGAAAGCGAAATCAAAGAGCTGTTAGAGCTCGGTGGCTTGCCTTCTTCGGGTCAGATTACGCTGTTTGATGGTCGTACCGGTGAGCAGTTCGAACGTCAGGTAACCGTAGGTTATATGTACATGCTGAAACTCAACCACTTGGTTGATGACAAGATGCATGCGCGTTCTACCGGTTCCTATAGCCTGGTTACTCAGCAGCCGCTGGGTGGTAAGGCGCAGTTCGGTGGTCAGCGCTTCGGTGAGATGGAAGTGTGGGCGCTGGAAGCATACGGCGCTGCATATACCCTGCAGGAAATGCTTACCGTTAAGTCTGATGACGTGAACGGTCGTACTAAGATGTATAAAAACATCGTAGACGGCAATCATCAGATGGAACCGGGCATGCCAGAATCCTTCAACGTACTGTTGAAAGAGATTCGCTCGCTGGGTATCAACATTGAGCTGGAAGACGAGTAACCCTGAATTTTAAGCCGCAGCCCTCTGTGCAGCGGCTTAATACAGGGCTAAAGCGCTCGCAATTGTACTGGTTATGGGGCGTTCAATTTCGGTTGAACGCCCCTGAGAGTCTCACTCCGACGGGAGCTAATCCGTGAAAGACTTACTAAAGTTTCTAAAAGCGCAGACTAAAACCGAAGAGTTTAATGCGATCAAGATTGCGCTGGCTTCGCCAGACATGATCCGTTCATGGTCTTTCGGTGAAGTCAAAAAGCCGGAAACCATCAACTACCGTACCTTCAAGCCAGAGCGCGATGGTCTGTTCTGTGCCCGTATCTTTGGGCCAGTAAAAGACTACGAATGCCTGTGCGGGAAGTACAAGCGCCTGAAGCATCGCGGAGTGATCTGTGAGAAATGCGGCGTTGAAGTAACCCAAACTAAAGTGCGTCGTGAGCGCATGGGCCACATTGAACTGGCGTCGCCAACTGCGCACATCTGGTTCCTGAAGTCACTGCCATCACGTATCGGTTTGCTGCTGGATATGCCCCTGCGCGATATCGAGCGCGTGCTCTATTTTGAATCTTACGTTGTTATCGAAGGTGGCATGACCAACCTCGAGAAACGTCAGATTCTGACTGAAGAGCAATACCTTGATGCGTTAGAAGAGTTCGGTGACGAATTCGACGCTAAAATGGGCGCCGAAGCGATTCAGGCCCTATTGAAAAACATGGATCTGGAGCAAGAGTGCGAGCAGCTGCGTGAAGAGCTGAACGAAACCAACTCTGAAACCAAGCGTAAAAAACTGACCAAGCGTATCAAGCTGCTGGAAGCGTTCGTTCAGTCTGGTAACAAGCCAGAGTGGATGATCCTGACCGTGCTGCCTGTATTACCACCGGATTTGCGTCCGCTGGTACCGCTGGACGGCGGCCGCTTCGCGACTTCAGATCTGAACGATCTGTATCGCCGCGTGATCAACCGCAACAACCGTTTGAAACGTCTGCTGGATCTGGCTGCGCCAGACATCATCGTTCGTAACGAAAAACGTATGTTGCAGGAAGCCGTTGATGCATTGCTGGATAACGGTCGTCGCGGTCGTGCGATCACCGGTTCCAACAAGCGTCCGCTGAAATCGCTCGCTGACATGATCAAAGGTAAGCAGGGTCGTTTCCGTCAGAACCTGCTGGGTAAACGTGTCGACTACTCTGGTCGTTCGGTTATCACCGTAGGTCCATACCTGCGCCTGCATCAGTGCGGTCTGCCTAAGAAAATGGCACTTGAGCTGTTCAAACCGTTCATTTACGGCAAGTTGGAGCTGCGTGGCCTGGCCACCACCATCAAAGCCGCGAAGAAAATGGTTGAACGCGAAGAAGCGGTTGTCTGGGATATCCTTGACGAAGTGATCCGTGAGCACCCGGTTCTGCTGAACCGTGCGCCTACACTGCACCGTCTGGGTATTCAGGCCTTTGAACCGGTTCTGATCGAAGGTAAAGCGATCCAGCTGCACCCGCTGGTTTGTGCGGCCTATAACGCCGACTTCGATGGTGACCAGATGGCTGTTCACGTACCGCTGACGCTGGAAGCCCAGCTGGAAGCGCGTGCGCTGATGATGTCGACCAACAACATTCTGTCTCCAGCGAACGGCGAGCCAATCATCGTTCCTTCTCAGGACGTTGTTCTGGGTCTGTACTACATGACCCGCGACAAAGTGAATGCTAAAGGCGAAGGCATGGTGCTGACCGGCCCTAAAGAAGCTGAGCGTGTATACCGCGCTGGCTTGGCTGAGCTACATGCACGCGTCAAAGTGCGTATCACTGAATACAGCAAAAACGAGCAAGAAGAATTTGTTGCGAAAACCAGCATCATCGACACCACCATTGGTCGTGCGATTCTGTGGATGATCGTACCGCAAGGTCTGCCTTACTCCATCGTCAACCAGGCGCTGGGTAAAAAAGCTATCTCTAAAATGCTGAACACCTGTTACCGCATTTTGGGCCTGAAGCCGACCGTTATCTTTGCTGACCAGACGATGTACACCGGTTTCGCATACGCTGCCCGTTCAGGCGCGTCTGTGGGTATCGACGACATGGTTATTCCAGCTAAGAAAGTGGAAATCATTGCCGAAGCAGAAGCTGAAGTTACTGAGATTCAGCAGCAGTTCCAGTCTGGTCTGGTTACCGCTGGCGAACGTTACAACAAAGTCATCGATATCTGGGCTGCCGCGAATGAGCGTGTAGCGAAGGCGATGATGGAAAACCTCTCTACTGAAACCGTGATTAACCGTGACGGCGTAGAAGAGAAACAGGTTTCCTTTAACAGCATCTTTATGATGGCCGACTCTGGTGCGCGTGGTTCTGCTGCACAGATTCGTCAGCTGGCCGGTATGCGTGGTCTGATGGCGAAACCAGATGGCTCCATCATTGAAACGCCAATTACTGCGAACTTCCGCGAAGGCTTGAACGTACTTCAGTACTTCATCTCGACGCACGGTGCACGTAAAGGTCTTGCGGATACCGCACTGAAAACAGCTAACTCCGGTTATCTGACGCGTCGTCTGGTTGACGTTGCGCAGGATTTGGTTGTTACAGAAGACGATTGTGGCACGCACGAAGGCATCATGATGACACCTGTCATCGAAGGTGGCGACGTTAAAGAGCCGCTGCGTGAACGTGTTCTTGGTCGTGTAACTGCTGAAGATGTATTGAAGCCTGGCACCGCAGATATTCTGGTTCCACGTAACACGCTGATGCATGAACACATCTGTGACCTGTTGGAAGAGAACTCTGTCGACAGCGTTAAAGTCCGTTCTGTAGTAGGTTGTGAAACCGATTTTGGTGTGTGTGCGCATTGCTATGGTCGCGACCTGGCACGTGGTCACATCATCAACAAAGGTGAAGCGATCGGTGTTATCGCTGCGCAGTCCATCGGTGAGCCGGGTACACAGCTGACAATGCGTACGTTCCACATCGGTGGTGCGGCATCGCGTGCGGCAGCTGAATCCAGCATTCAGGTGAAGAACAAAGGTACCATCAAGCTGACCAACGCTAAGTCGGTAACGAACTCTGCTGGCAAGCTGGTGATCACCTCGCGTAACGTCGAACTGAAAATGATCGACGAATTCGGACGCACCAAAGAAAGCTATAAAGTGCCTTACGGTGCTGCTATGGCGAAAGGTGACGGCGAGCAGGTTGCTGCAGGCGAAACTGTAGCGAACTGGGATCCGCATACCATGCCGGTTATCACGGAAGTGGGCGGTTATATTCGCTTCACTGACATGATCGATGGCCAAACCATCACGCGTCAGACAGATGACTTAACAGGTCTGTCATCGCTGGTGGTATTGGACAGCGCCGAGCGTACTGCTGGTGGTAAAGATCTGCGTCCTGCGCTGAAAATTGTTGATGCTAACGGTGATGATGTCTTGATCCCAGGCACCGACATGCCAGCTCAGTACTTCCTGCCGGGCAAAGCGATTGTTCAGCTGGAAGATGGCGTCAAGATCAGTGCGGGTGATACGCTGTCGCGTGTTCCGCAAGAATCTGGCGGTACTAAGGATATTACCGGTGGTCTGCCACGCGTTGCTGACTTGTTCGAAGCGCGTCGCCCGAAAGAGCCAGCTATCCTGGCGGAGATCAGCGGTATCATCTCCTTCGGTAAAGAGACTAAAGGCAAGCGTCGCTTAGTGATTACACCAGTCGACGGTAGCGAGCATTACGAAGAGATGATTCCGAAATGGCGTCAGCTGAACGTGTTCGAAGGTGAACGTGTTGAGCGTGGTGACGTGGTTTCCGATGGCCCAGAATCTCCACATGACATCCTGCGCTTGCGTGGCGTTCATGCGGTGACGCGTTACATCACTAACGAAGTGCAGGAAGTTTACCGTCTGCAAGGCGTTAAGATTAACGATAAGCACATCGAAGTCATCGTTCGTCAGATGCTGCGTAAAGCGACCATCCAGAGCGCGGGCAGTGCCGACTTCCTGGAAGGTGAGCAAGCAGAATTCTCTCGCATCAAGATCGCTAACCGCGAACTGGAAGCGAACGGAAAAGTTGCTGCAACCTTTATGCGCGACCTGCTGGGTATCACCAAAGCGTCACTGGCAACCGAATCGTTCATCTCTGCCGCATCGTTCCAGGAAACAACACGTGTCCTGACCGAAGCAGCCGTAGCGGGCAAACGCGACGAACTGCGTGGCCTGAAAGAGAACGTAATCGTGGGTCGTCTGATCCCAGCCGGTACCGGTTACGCTTATCATCAGGAGCGTACACGTCGCCGTCAGATTGGCGAAGCGCCGGCAGCACCGCAGGTCACTGCGGATGAAGCCTCAGCGAGCCTGGCTGAACTGTTGAACGCCGGTCTCGGCGGTAGCGACAACGATTAATCGTTAGCCGCATAATAAAAAACCCTGCCTCGGCAGGGTTTTTTTATGTCTTTAATTTAACTTGTTCCATTCATCGCGGCTGATACCAATATCTTTCAACTGAGTATCACTCAGCCTCGACAATATTATTCGCGTTTCGCGGCGCAGCTGCCAATTTTTAAAGCTATGCCATAAAACGCGTATCAAAAGGAGTGGGGTCCCTGAAAAAGGTTTCGCTGCTCGATTCTCTTCATATCCCATGATCTTACCCTCAGTAATGTGCCTGAGAGTTATTTTCGGCTTCTAAACTGTAATGATACAGACTCAAAAATCACCTTTATTTAACATACAGATTGCAATGTAATCGAACTGAATGGTAAAAATAACGTCAATCTGTATTGAATTATTTCTTATACGCTTAACGTGAGGCATACGATGACGCGCTATCAACATCTGGCAACGCTGCTGGCTCAGCGTATTGAACAGGGTCTTTATCGCAGTGGTGAACGTCTGCCCTCAGTACGTACGTTAAGCGCTGAGCATGGCGTCAGTATTAGCACCGTGCAGCAGGCGTATCATCTGCTTGAGGAGAAACAGCTAATCACGCCACAACCTCGCTCTGGCTATTTTGTTGCCTCGAGAAAAGCAACGCCGCCGATGCCTGCCTTGACGCGTCCAGCACAGCGACCAGTAGAAATTACGCAATGGGATGGGGTGCTTGAGTTGCTGGATAGCCGTTTAGAAGATGACATTCTGCAATTGGGTAGCGGCATGCCAGACCTAACGCAGTCAACGTTAAAGCCACTCTGGAAAGCCTTTAGCCGTCAGGCGCAAAAGCAGGAGACGTATCTACTTAACTACGACAATCTTTATGGCGTCGTTGCACTGCGCGAACAAATTGCGCGCCTGTCAATTGATAGCGGTTGTCAGCTCACCGCTGAAGACATTGTCATTACGACGGGGTGTCATGAAGCTTTGTCGGTTTCAATTCGCGCTGTATGTGAGCCGGGCGACATCATTGCTGTTGAGTCGCCTTCGTTTCACGGCATTATGCAAACGCTGCGTGGTTTTGGTATTCGCGCCATCGAAATCCCTACCGATTCGGTGAGTGGAATTAGCCTTGAAGCATTAGAGCTGGCGTTTGAGCAATGGCCAATCAAAGCCGTTGTTGTCGTGCCCAATTGTAATAATCCGCTGGGTTTCATCATGCCCGAAAATCGTAAACGCGCCTTGCTGGCTTTAGCGCAGCGTTTTGATGCTGCGGTCATTGAGGATGACGTGTACGGCGAGCTCGCATGGGAATATCCACGTCCATCCACCATCAAATCTTTGGATATGGATGGCCGCGTTTTGCTGTGCAGCTCATTCTCCAAAACACTGGCACCGGGTCTGCGTGTTGGTTGGGTTGCACCGGGTCGTTATCGCGATCGAGTATTACATATGAAATATATCGTCACCGGTTCTACTGCAACCCAGCCGCAGCATGCAGTGGCCGATTTCATTCGGCAGGGACATTATTTACCGCATCTGCGTCGTATGCGGCAGCTCTATCAGCGCAACTATGAAACTTTTAATTGCTGGGTGCGTCACTATTTCCCGTGTGGAATCTGTGTATCACGTCCACAAGGTGGCTTCCTGATGTGGGTCGAATTGCCAGAGGCATTTGATGCTGTTCGCCTTAATCGTGAACTGCGTGAATCACATATCCAAATTGCTGTCGGTTCGCTGTTTTCCGCGTCGGGTAAATATCGTAATTGCCTGCGGCTGAATTATGGACTGCCGTTAACGGACAAAACGGAGCAGGCATTGATGCTGGTGGGCAAGGCAATAGAACGTGCTATGGCAACCTGTGCGCACGAAACTACTCAAGAGCAACAAATCGAAATCCTTGCAGCTAAGTAGTTGAGGAAGCAGGGCCAGAAAGAGGGAGAAACTGGCCCTGGCCAGGCAACGTTGTCTGGCGAGAACAACTCTACCAAGTAACAAAAAACGCGCCAGTGACTAACTTCGTCACTGCGCGCGGCTTTCCAGCTTTATCTGTTCGTTTGCAGAAGTAATAACGTTAATGCGTAGCAGATTACAGAATGCGATTAAATAACCGCTTCCGGTTCGGCCAATGCCAGTAAGGTTCGCGTTGCTTCACGCCAATCCGCTGCTTGTGTAATTGCACTAACCACAGCAATGCTACCCACACCGGTTGCCAATACTTCTGGCGCTCGCGCAATACTGATACCGCCAATCGCCACGGTGGGGATATCTTGCAAACGTGCCAGATGGCGCTTCAGTTCAGTCAGCCCTTGCGGCGCAGAAGGCATCTCTTTGGTTTGTGTTGGAAAAATATGTCCAAGTGCAATGTAGGAAGGGCGCAATGCAAGTGCACGATCCAGTTCAGCATCATCATGCGTGGAAATACCCAGCCGTAATCCAGCCTGATTGATCAGCGCCAAATTCGCGACATCCAAATCCTCCTGACCAAGATGCACACCATACGCGTTGTGCTTGATGGCTAATCGCCAGTAATCATTAATAAACAGGCGTGCACGATACTGCTTACCCAACGCGATCGCCTGAACAATAGCGGGTTCGACTGCCTCATCAGGCTGATCTTTGATTCGTAGTTGAAGAGTACGCACGCCTGCTTTCAACAGGCGTTCAATCCACTCAACGTTATCAACCACCGGATAAAGCCCTAAACGTGGTGAGGTGGTGGGAAATGCATTCATAATTTTTCCTCCAGAGTCGTATCCGCTGGGTGATAAAGCTCACCTCCACGACTGCGAAAATTTTCAGACATCTGCGCCATACCCATTTCAATCGGCTGCGCTGCGGCTTCTTGTTGTGCGGCATATTCACGCACTTCCTGCGTGATTTTCATTGAGCAAAATTTCGGGCCACACATTGAGCAAAAATGCGCCACCTTGCCCGATTCTTGCGGTAGAGTTTCATCGTGATAGGCGCGCGCGGTATGGGGATCTAACGCCAGATTAAACTGATCTTCCCAACGGAATTCGAAACGCGCTTTGGACATGGCGTTATCGCGAATTTGCGCGCCAGGATGCCCTTTGGCGAGATCGGCGGCGTGAGCAGCAATTTTGTAAGTGATTAAGCCTTGCTTTACATCTTCTTTATTCGGCAAGCCAAGATGCTCTTTTGGCGTGACGTAACACAGCATCGCACAGCCAAACCAGCCAATCATGGCTGCGCCAATACCGGAAGTGAAGTGATCGTAACCCGGTGCGATGTCAGTTGTTAGTGGGCCGAGCGTATAAAAAGGGGCTTCATGGCAATGTTCAAGCTGTTCGGTCATGTTGCGGCGTATCATCTGCATCGGAACGTGGCCAGGGCCTTCAATCATTACCTGTACGTCATATTCCCAGGCAATCTTCGTCAATTCACCCAACGTATGCAGCTCGGCAAACTGCGCTTCATCGTTGGCATCCTGAATAGAACCTGGGCGTAAGCCATCTCCCAACGAAAGCGAGACGTCGTATGCGGCGCAAATTTCACAAATCTCCCGAAAATGCTGATAGAGAAAGCTCTCTTTGTGATGTGACAGGCACCATTTGGCCATAATCGAACCGCCACGCGAGACAATGCCGGTCAGGCGTTTTGCCGTCATCGGCACGTAACGCAGCAGCACGCCAGCATGAATCGTAAAGTAGTCGACACCTTGCTCAGCCTGTTCTAGCAGCGTATCGCGGAAGATTTCCCAGTTAAGATCCTCTGCCACGCCATTCACTTTTTCCAGCGCCTGATAAATCGGTACGGTGCCAATCGGAACCGGGCTGTTACGCAAAATCCACTCACGTGTTTCGTGTATATAACGGCCGGTGGAGAGATCCATTACCGTGTCAGCACCCCAACGCGTTGACCACACTAATTTTTCCACTTCTTCTTCAATAGAGGAGGTTACTGCCGAGTTCCCGATATTGGCATTCACCTTCACCAAAAAGTTGCGACCAATAATCATCGGCTCCGATTCGGGGTGATTAATATTGGCGGGAATAATGGCGCGACCCTCGGCGACTTCCTGGCGCACAAACTCCGGCGTAATATTTTCCGGTAAATTAGCACCGAAACTGTATCCCGGATGCTGTTGCAGCAGCACTTCACCACGTATGCGCTCGCGGCCCATATTTTCTCGCAGTGCGATGTACTCCATTTCTGGCGTGATGATGCCCTGACGCGCGTAGTGCAATTGTGTTACCCGGCGACCGGCCTTGGCACGTCGCGGTTGAGGTAAATGCTCGAAACGCAAATGATCAAGACCGTCATCGGCCAAACGCTGCTGCGTGTAAGTCGAGCTAATTTGCGTGAGATTTTCGCTGTCATCGCGATCGTTAATCCAGCCAGCACGCAGTTTTTCAAGACCGCGATGCACATCAATCTGCGCGTCTGGATCACCATAAGCGCCTGCCGTGTCATACACCGGCACGGCTTCATTCTCTTCGAAGCGAGGTTCGTCCTTGGTACCGCCAATTTGGGTGGCGCTGAGTTGAATTTCACGCATTGGCACGCGAATGTCAGCACGGCTACCGGTAATCCAAATGCGTTTAGAGTGGGGGAATGCACTGCCGCCTTGCAGGGAATCGATAAATTCCTGCGCCTGGGCGCGTTGTTCGCGACGATTGGTTTTCGAAGTAGACATAGCAATTTTCCAGTTAAGGGGGAACGTTGCTTGTCCGGAGTTCGGAAGGAGTAAGCGATACGATGGACAAAAATAGTGCCAGCGTACTAAGAAAATTTACTCTTGTTCCCTACGCAGGTTCTAACCTGGTCAGGTTCCGCGGATCCCGAATAAACGGTCTCAGCCCGAAGGCACTCCGACAAGAAATTAAAAACGGGTTTATCAGACTGGCGTCATCAAAACCCGTTCAGCATAAAAGGGCTTTTAGGTAATCACAAGACTTTTACATGTGATTAACGTTAAGCGGGACGAGCCATCTGGCTGTCATTGGCGACCGGCGGGCGCGCCAGCTGTTGATCCCACGCCAGCTGAATCAATTTATCTTCCAGCGTGAAGCGGGTTTCTAAAACTTCGCCGACTTCAGAAAGCGCTTTCTGGAAAGTCACGCAGTTATCATCGTCAATTGCCTGTTGCAAATGACCATCATACAGCTGCATCAAACGTTCCGTATTGGCTTCAAGCGGCGGATAGATCTGCGCAGCAGCAATCATCGGACTGTCGCCACTCATTTCACTAATAATGCGCTCGTAAATATTGAAGTGTCCGGCAGAAAGGTAATCCACCAAGCCGTGACAAAAATTATCCAACGCCTGTTCATCCAGCGTCGTTAAAGCTTCTTTATTGGGTTTCAATCCTACCAAATGGTAATAGGCGACTAAGAGTTGGCGACGGGCTTCAAGCCACGAATCCACCAGTTCGTTGCTGCCACCTACGCGCTCGGCCAGGACGTCTAACTGGTTAAGCATATCTAACTCCATGTGAGTTATAGTTGTTTATCTACACACTTAACATCAGGACTTCAGCGTGCCATTTGACGCTAAGGATGACGAAAAAAATGCAATTCGAGATCACAAGCGTAGACGCTGGATGGTGGGTTGTCAGCCATGAGCAAAAACTTTGGCTGCCACAAGGTGAATTACCGCATGGACCTGCAGAAAAATTCGGTCTGACTGGCACTAAAGGTCAGGTCATCGGCGAGTGGCTGGGTGAAAAAGTGTGGCTCATTTGCGAAGCGCGATCTGAAAGCATGTTCTCGGTACGTCAATTAATCGATGAAGAAGTTGGCCTGTTTCAACTCGCTGGGCGCGGTGTTCAACTGGCAGAGTTTTATCGATCCCATCGCTGGTGCGGCTATTGCGGTCACGAAATGAACCGCAGCAAACATGAATTTGCCTGTTTGTGCAGTCATTGTCGTGAGCGTTATTACCCGCAGATCGCGCCTTGTATCATTGTTGCGATTCGTCGGGGTGATGAAATCCTGCTGGCGAATCATGCGCGACAACGTAATAACATTTATACCGTGCTGGCGGGATTCGTCGAGGTGGGCGAAACGCTGGAGCAAGCTGTGGCGCGTGAAGTGATGGAAGAGAGCAATGTGCGGGTTAAAAATGTGCGTTACGTGACGTCACAACCCTGGCCTTTTCCACAATCATTGATGGTGGCGTTTATGGCTGAGTATGAGAGCGGGGATCTGCAACATGACGGCAAAGAGTTGCTGGATGCAGGTTGGTTCCGCTATGACGCGCTGCCAATGCTACCGCCGCCAGGCACCGTGGCGCGCCGCTTGATAGAAGATACCGTCGCCATCTGCCGCGCCGGAGCATAAGGAAAGTGCTACACTACGCGCTTGAAATTGAGAGAGCCTTAAAATGACTGAACTGAAGAATGATCGTTATCTGCGCGCCCTGTTACGTCAGCCGGTTGATGTCACGCCGGTCTGGATGATGCGACAAGCTGGGCGTTATTTACCGGAATACAAAGCGACCCGCGCCGAAGCCGGCGATTTTATGTCGCTGTGTAAAAACGCCGAGCTGGCTTGCGAAGTTACGCTACAGCCGCTGCGTCGTTATGAACTGGATGCGGCGATCCTCTTCAGCGATATCTTAACGATTCCCGATGCGATGGGGCTTGGACTTTACTTCGAAACCGGTGAAGGCCCGCGCTTTTCAAACCCAATTACCTGTCGAGCCGATGTTGAGCGCCTGCCGATCCCCGATCCTGAACAGGAACTGGGTTATGTTATGAACGCTGTGCGCACTATTCGTAAGAATTTAAAAGGCGAAGTGCCGCTGATTGGTTTCTCAGGCAGCCCGTGGACGTTGGCAACGTATATGGTCGAAGGCGGCAGCAGCAAAGCCTTTACTAAAATCAAAAAGATGATGTACGCCGATCCCACAACGCTGCATGCGATGCTGAACAAGCTGGCAGACAGCGTCATTTTGTACTTGAATGCACAGATACGTGCCGGTGCGCAGTCGGTAATGGTGTTCGATACTTGGGGTGGGGTGTTGACGGGTCGAGATTATCGCGAGTTCTCGCTTTATTACATGCATAAAATTGTCGATAGCGTTTTGCATGAAAATGAAGGGCGCCGCGTGCCGATTACGCTGTTCACCAAAGGTGGCGGGCAATGGCTGGAAGCGATGGCGGAAACGGGTTGTGATGCGCTCGGCCTCGACTGGACAACTGATATCGGTGACGCTCGCCGTCGCGTAGGTGACAAAGTCGCCTTGCAAGGCAACATGGATCCTTCCATGCTTTATGCACCACCTGCACGTATTGAGCAGGAAGTCGCGGGAATTCTGGAAAGCTTTGGCAAAGGTGATGGTCACGTATTCAACCTGGGTCACGGCATTCATCAGGATGTCCCACCTGAACACGCGGGCACGTTTGTTGAAGCCGTGCATCGCTTATCTCGTCCATGGCATCAGGAGTAAATATGGATATTGCCGCACTACGTGCCGAGCAGCTTCAACGCGCCGCAGACGTGGTGCGTGAGGATGATTTTGACGTGTTGCCGCCACGCTTTATCGGCGGCGCAGACGTTGGCTTTGAGCAAGAGGGTACTATCACGCGTGCCGCTCTGGTCATCCTTGAGTATCCTTCTCTGAAGCTGGTGGAACATCGCATTGCGCGTATCGAAACCACCATGCCATATATTCCCGGTTTTCTCTCTTTCCGTGAGTATCCCGCGTTAATGGCGGCATGGCAGATGCTTGAGCAAAAACCCGATCTGTTATTTGTTGATGGTCACGGTATTTCGCATCCTCGTCGGCTGGGTGTTGCATCGCACTTTGGCTTGCTGGTGGATGTTCCTACGATTGGCGTCGCTAAGCGTCGCTTATGTGGTCGTTATCAAGACGTTGACCCACAACCGGGGAGCCGCCAGCCGCTGATCGACAAAGGTGAGCAAATCGGTTGGGTATGGCGTAGCAAACAGCGTTGTAACCCCTTGTTCATTGCGACCGGGCATCGTGTTAGCCTGGACAGTGCGCTGCATTGGGTTGAAAACTGTACGCGCGGCTATCGTTTGCCTGAGCCTACGCGCTGGGCGGATGCTGTCGCTTCAAATCGTACCGCCTTTCAGCGTTGGCAAAACACGCTTTAACGCTGTTTACGCGGCATTTTTACGATACACTGCCGCCAGCTAAACGAATAAGAGCCACCTTCATGTTACAAAATCCCGTTCATCTGCGTCTGGCAAAGCTGGAAAGCTGGCAACACCTGACCTTTATGGCTTGCCTGTGCGAACGCATGTATCCCAATTACTGGGCTTTTTGCGAGCAGACGCAGTTTGCCGATCCAGCACTTTACCGTCGTATTCTCGATTTGATTTGGGAAAACCTGACGGTCAAAGATGCAAAGATTAATTTTGATAGCCAACTTGAGAAGCTGGAAGCTGCTATTCCTGATGGCGAAGCTTTTGAGGTTTACGGCGTTTATCCGGCTATCGATGCCTGTGTGGCATTAAGCGAAGTGCTCCATGCACAGTTAAGTGGTGAGACGCTGGAACATGCCATTGAAGTCAGCGAAAGCTCAATCACCACGATAGCGATGCTGGAAATGACTCAGGCAGGTCGTGAAATGACCGATGAAGAGCTGCGTGAAAACCCAGCAATAATCGATGAATGGGACCTGCAATGGGAGATTTTTCGCCTGCTCGCGGACTGTGAAGAGCGTGACCTTGAATTAATCAAAGGACTCCGATCGGACCTGCGTGAAGCGGGAATCAGTAACATCGGTATAAAATTTCAGCAGTAAGGCGAGAAAACGTGACTTCAGGCCCGAATTAGCGCGCCTGGAGGCTTCACATCGGCCCCCTGTCTGGTCTACATTTGGGGGCTGAAAATTGTGGCTATCGGTGCGTGCTGGCTGGAGAGTGCCAGATTGTGGCTTTTCCCTCGCACTCGTTGCTTAGCAAGCGATAAATACACTTTAAGGATAACTTATGAACAAGACTCAACTGATTGATGTAATCGCAGAAAAAGCTGACCTGTCTAAAACCCAGGCAAAGGCAGCGCTGGAATCAACTCTGGCTGCGATCACTGAGTCTCTGAAAGATGGTGATGCTGTACAACTGGTTGGTTTTGGTACTTTTAAAGTGAACCACCGCGCTGAGCGTACCGGTCGCAACCCGCAGACTGGCAATGAGATCAAAATCGCTGCAGCAAACGTACCGGCATTCGTGTCTGGTAAAGCGCTGAAAGACGCCGTTAAGTAAGACGTCGCACTGCGGTCAAGCTTTAAAACAGGGGGCGTTTTCGCCCCTTTTGTTTAAGGGGTTAAACATCATGACTCCGCTGTTCCGGCGTTTTCCCACCCTGATTCTCTCCTTGTTACTTATTGGGTGCAGTTCGACCCCTGATATTCCTGCTTTTTCTGCCAGTGGTTATCTTGCCGATCGCGGTGCCGTGCGTATGTGGCGCAAGAATAGCGACCATCAGGCAACGCATTTACGTACGATCTTTACTCCTTTTAATGGCGATGCGGTTGAAACCACGGATTATATCTGGCTTGAAGATTCGCTCATTAGCGTGCAGCGAAAAATCAACGGCGATACGCCAGATGATGTCACGCTGCGTTTTGACCAGGAAGGCAGCCTCAACTTTATGCAGCGGCAGCTTGCCGGACGACGTGAAGCTGTTAGCTCAGATTCAGTCGAACTCTATAAGTTTGACGCTCAGCGCATGCATAAAGTGAGTGATGCACTGTTAAGTGGCCGCGTGTTTCTCAAGCAAGGCCATTGGCAAGGCGGCAACGTCATTCAAACTTGTGAAGGGCAGCATGTGACGCCTTCATTTGATGCACTGGCGTTACAGACTTTAGCGCAGCAGCAGCGTAGCGCGCATGCGCCGTTGATGGTTTCATGGCTGGAAGCACCGGAAGGTGTTCAGTTGTTGCGAGTCAGTTCGCAGGATGATTGCGCAGAGCAACCTAAAGAAGCGGATTTTTGAAGAGATGAAAAGGGCACTGCGTGCCCTTTTGCTTACTTGCGGTTAATGGCGCGATAACCAATATCGTGACGACAGAAGCTGCCTTGCCATGAAATAGGCTTGGTTAGCTCATACGCACGCTTCTGTGCAGCAGCCACATCATCGCCTAACGCCGTAACACACAGCACGCGGCCACCATTAGTCAGTACCAAATCGTCTTCAAGACGTGTGCCAGCATGGAAGACTTTGCCGTCAGCAACTTCTTCAAGCGGCAGACCATGAATCTGATCGCCATTGTTGTAGTTACCCGGATAGCCACCCGCTGCCAAAACCACGCCCAATGAAGGACGCGGATCCCACTTCGAATCTTTTTGATCCAGTTTGCCTTCACAGGCTGCCAGGCAAAGATCAACCAGATCCGATTGCAGACGCAGCATGATCGGTTGAGTTTCTGGATCGCCAAAGCGGCAGTTAAATTCGATCACTTTCGGCTGACCTGATTGATCGATCATTAAGCCTGCGTACAGAAAGCCGGTATAAACGTTGCCTTCTGAAGCCATGCCGCGCACGGTAGGCCAAATGACTTGATCCATCACACGCTGGTGGATTTCATCAGTGACGACAGGAGCAGGTGAATATGCGCCCATGCCGCCAGTGTTCGGTCCGGTATCGCCATCACCGACACGTTTGTGATCCTGGCTGGTGGCCATAGGCAACACGTTCTCGCCATCGACCATCACGATAAAGCTGGCTTCTTCACCCTCAAGAAACTCTTCAATAACGATGCGGTGTCCAGCATCGCCAAATGCATTACCTGCCAGCATATCGTTAACGGCGTCTTCAGCTTCTTGCTGCGTCATCGCAACAATAACGCCTTTTCCCGCAGCAAGGCCGTCCGCTTTGATGACAATCGGTGCGCCTTTTTCGCGCAGATAGGCCAGCGCAGGTTCGACTTCCGTAAAGTTCTGGTATTCCGCTGAAGGAATTTTATGGCGTGCCAGGAAGTCTTTCGTGAAGGCTTTTGAACCTTCCAATTGGGCTGCGGCTTGCGTTGGGCCAAAAATTTTCAGGCCTGCGGCGCGAAAAGCATCAACGACGCCAATCACCAACGGAGCTTCTGGACCGACAATCGTCAGGTCAATCTTTTCGCGTTGAGCGAATTCCAGCAAAGCAGCGATATCCGTTGGATTGATGGCGATGTTTTGCAGCGCAGGTTCTAATGCAGTGCCCGCATTGCCCGGGGCAACGAAAACGGTTTCAGCCAATGGTGATTGAGCTGCTTTCCATGCCAGCGCATGTTCACGTCCGCCATTTCCGATGACTAAAATTTTCATTTCTAACTCTCCAAACGATTAGTGACGGAAGTGACGCATTTCAGTGAAGATCATGGCGATACCGTGTTCATCGGCAGCAGCAATCACTTCATCATCACGAATGGAACCGCCCGGCTGAATCACACAGCTAATGCCAACTGCAGCAGCAGCATCAATACCGTCACGGAAGGGGAAGAAAGCATCCGATGCCATTGCAGACCCTTTAACGTCCAATCCTTCATCGCTCGCTTTGATACCTGCAATCTTGGCGGAGTAAACGCGGCTCATTTGACCGGCACCAATACCGATGGTCATATTGTCGCGTGCATAGACAATCGCATTCGATTTAACAAATTTCGCCACCTTCCAGCAGAACAGTGCATCACGCAGTTCTTGCTCAGTGGGCTGGCGTTTGCTGACTACGCGAAGCTGACTGGCTTCGACCATACCTAAATCGCGGTCCTGCACCAACAAACCGCCATTGACGCGTTTGAAATCCAAGCCTTTTGTCCGTTCTTGCCACTGCCCGCACACTAAAACACGTACGTTTTGCTTGCTGGCCGTTATCTTCAATGCGGCTTCGCTTGCGGAAGGAGCAATGATCACTTCAACAAACTGGCGACTGATGATTGCCTGCGCGGTGGCTTCATCTAACTCACGGTTAAAGGCAATAATGCCGCCGAAAGCAGAAGTAGGATCGGTTTTGTAGGCGCGCTCATAAGCAGCGAGAATGGATTCGCCGGCGGCCACACCGCAAGGGTTTGCATGCTTGACGATAACGCAGGCAGGTTCGCTGAATTCTTTGACGCACTCTAACGCAGCATCAGTATCAGCAATGTTGTTGTAAGAAAGCGCTTTGCCTTGAACCTGCTGCGCAGTGGCGACAGAAGCTTCTTGCACATTCTCTTCTATATAGAAGGCAGCGTCCTGATGGCTGTTTTCGCCATAACGCATATCCTGCTTCTTGATGAAGTTAAGATTCAAAGTACGTGGGAAGCGGCCCGCAGGCTCATTGCTTCCGCCATGATAAGCAGGAACCAGGCTACCGAAGTAGTTGGCAATCATGCTGTCGTAGGCAGCAGTATGCTCGAAAGCTTTGATCGCAAGATCAAAGCGGGTTTCTAGCTTCAGAGAGTTTTCGTTAGCATCCAGCTCGGCAATGATCGCCTCGTAGTCACTGCTCTTCACTACAATCGCCACATCTTTATGGTTCTTAGCCGCAGAGCGCACCATTGTCGGGCCGCCGATATCAATGTTTTCTACGGCGTCTTCAAGAGAACAACCTTCACGCGCGACAGTTTGAGCGAAGGGATAGAGGTTAACGACCACCATGTCGATTGGGCTGATAGCATGCTGCGCCATGATGTCATCGTCCTGACCGCGACGACCCAAAATACCGCCATGTACTTTCGGGTGCAGCGTTTTGACGCGTCCATCCATCATTTCCGGGAAACCGGTGTAGTCAGACACTTCTGTGACAGATAGCCCCGCGTCAGCGAGTAGGCGAGCTGTGCCACCTGTAGAAAGCAGTTCAACACCGCGTTGAGAGAGTGCCTGAGCAAATTCGAGGATACCGGCTTTATCAGAAACACTGAGAAGAGCGCGGCGTACAGGACGACGTTGTTGCATGGTGGTTTTATCCCTTGGCTTTGTTTCGCGTAAATAAGAGCGTTACATCAAGCTTAGCGTGCTCTTCTCTCTATATATAAAGAAAAGAAAGCACGAAAACTTCAGGTAACGCCCCGAAAAGGGGCGTCCGTTACGTCGGCGGCATTGTAGCGAAAACGTTTGCGTGATGCTCGCCTAAATTTATCACGCCGAATAATGTGGATAACTTTGTGTGTAACTGCGTATAAGGCGGGGTTTTGCTGTGGAATGCAGCGAACGGTTGTTTTTGTTGAATTTAACGGTTGCGGATGCCGAACAACTCCCTATAATGCGCATCCATCAACACGGCACACCGGCAACGGGATGACGGGTTGAGAGATTCAGGAGACTGAGTCGACGGAGAAAAGCTTCTGAAAAAGAGGTTGACTCTGAGGAGGGAAAGCGTATTATACGCCCCTCGCGACAGACCGGCTAAGCCGCTGTTCGCACTGCTCTTTAACAATTTATCAGACAATCTGTGTGGGCACTCGCAGGATGGATATCAGCGTCTTAGGACGTAAAAAATATCAAGCCTCACGAGTGAACACATAATGAAATTCATTATGACGTTTTACAGATGAGCACCGCTTAACTTGTTTAAGCAAATCAAACTTAAATTGAAGAGTTTGATCATGGCTCAGATTGAACGCTGGCGGCAGGCCTAACACATGCAAGTCGGACGGTAGCACAGGAGAGCTTGCTCTCCGGGTGACGAGTGGCGGACGGGTGAGTAATGTCTGGGAAACTGCCCGATGGAGGGGGATAACTACTGGAAACGGTAGCTAATACCGCATAACGTCGCAAGACCAAAGTGGGGGACCTTCGGGCCTCACACCATCGGATGTGCCCAGATGGGATTAGCTAGTAGGCGGGGTAATGGCCCACCTAGGCGACGATCCCTAGCTGGTCTGAGAGGATGACCAGCCACACTGGAACTGAGACACGGTCCAGACTCCTACGGGAGGCAGCAGTGGGGAATATTGCACAATGGGCGCAAGCCTGATGCAGCCATGCCGCGTGTATGAAGAAGGCCTTCGGGTTGTAAAGTACTTTCAGCGGGGAGGAAGGCGATGTGGTTAATAACCGCGTCGATTGACGTTACCCGCAGAAGAAGCACCGGCTAACTCCGTGCCAGCAGCCGCGGTAATACGGAGGGTGCAAGCGTTAATCGGAATTACTGGGCGTAAAGCGCACGCAGGCGGTCTGTTAAGTCAGATGTGAAATCCCCGGGCTCAACCCGGGAACTGCATTTGAAACTGGCAGGCTTGAGTCTCGTAGAGGGGTAGAATTCCAGGTGTAGCGGTGAAATGCGTAGAGATCTGGAGGAATACCGGTGGCGAAGGCGGCCCCCTGGACGAAGACTGACGCTCAGGTGCGAAAGCGTGGGGAGCAAACAGGATTAGATACCCTGGTAGTCCACGCCGTAAACGATGTCGACTTGGAGGTTGTGCCCTTGAGGCGTGGCTTCCGGAGCTAACGCGTTAAGTCGACCGCCTGGGGAGTACGGCCGCAAGGTTAAAACTCAAATGAATTGACGGGGGCCCGCACAAGCGGTGGAGCATGTGGTTTAATTCGATGCAACGCGAAGAACCTTACCTACTCTTGACATCCAGAGAACTTAGCAGAGATGCTTTGGTGCCTTCGGGAACTCTGAGACAGGTGCTGCATGGCTGTCGTCAGCTCGTGTTGTGAAATGTTGGGTTAAGTCCCGCAACGAGCGCAACCCTTATCCTTTGTTGCCAGCGATTCGGTCGGGAACTCAAAGGAGACTGCCGGTGATAAACCGGAGGAAGGTGGGGATGACGTCAAGTCATCATGGCCCTTACGAGTAGGGCTACACACGTGCTACAATGGCGCATACAAAGAGAAGCGACCTCGCGAGAGCAAGCGGACCTCACAAAGTGCGTCGTAGTCCGGATCGGAGTCTGCAACTCGACTCCGTGAAGTCGGAATCGCTAGTAATCGTGGATCAGAATGCCACGGTGAATACGTTCCCGGGCCTTGTACACACCGCCCGTCACACCATGGGAGTGGGTTGCAAAAGAAGTAGGTAGCTTAACCTTCGGGAGGGCGCTTACCACTTTGTGATTCATGACTGGGGTGAAGTCGTAACAAGGTAACCGTAGGGGAACCTGCGGTTGGATCACCTCCTTACCTGAAGATACCTTCCCGCGAAGTGCTCACACAGATTGTCTGATAGAAAAGTAAAGAAGCAGTAAAACCCCGGCAGGCTTGTAGCTCAGGTGGTTAGAGCGCACCCCTGATAAGGGTGAGGTCGGTGGTTCAAGTCCACTCAGGCCTACCAAATCCTGTTTTCAGGATCACTGGTCGACGGGTTTTACCAGACTTTTGGGGCTATAGCTCAGCTGGGAGAGCGCCTGCCTTGCACGCAGGAGGTCAGCGGTTCGATCCCGCTTAGCTCCACCATCAACTCCCCGTTGATACCCAAACAAAACTTCAGAATGCATTTTCGAGTGCATTGCGAAGTTTTACTGCTCTTTAACAATCCGGAACAAGCTGAAAATTGAAACGACGCGCGCCGCACTCCTCCGTAATAAGGGGTGCACAGGCGACGCGTTCGAGTCTCTCAAATGCTTGCAGCACGCAGCGTTGCAAAACGCCTGTGGGTTGTGAGGTTAAGCGACTAAGCGTACACGGTGGATGCCCTGGCAGTCAGAGGCGATGAAGGACGTGCTAATCTGCGTAAAGCGACGGTAAGGTGATATGAACCGCTACAGCCGTCGATGTCCGAATGGGGAAACCCGGTGCACTCAGTGCATCATCGCAACATGAATACATAGTGTTGCGAGGCGAACCTGGGGAACTGAAACATCTAAGTACCCAGAGGAAAAGAAATCAACCGAGATTCCCCCAGTAGCGGCGAGCGAACGGGGAGCAGCCCAGAGCCTGAATCAGCTTGTGCATTAGTGGAACGGTCTGGAAAGTCCGACGGTACAGGGTGATAGTCCCGTACACAAAAGTGCACAAGCTGTGAGCTCGATGAGTAAGGCGGGACACGTGGTATCCTGTCTGAATATGGGGGGACCATCCTCCAAGGCTAAATACTCCTGACTGACCGATAGTGAACCAGTACCGTGAGGGAAAGGCGAAAAGAACCCCGGCGAGGGGAGTGAAACAGAACCTGAAACCGTGTACGTACAAGCAGTGGGAGCCTCTTTTATGGGGTGACTGCGTACCTTTTGTATAATGGGTCAGCGACTTATATTCTGTAGCAAGGTTAACCGTATAGGGGAGCCGCAGGGAAACCGAGTCTTAACTGGGCGTTAAGTTGCAGGGTATAGACCCGAAACCCGGTGATCTAGCCATGGGCAGGTTGAAGGTTGGGTAACACTAACTGGAGGACCGAACCGACTAATGTTGAAAAATTAGCGGATGACTTGTGGCTGGGGGTGAAAGGCCAATCAAACCGGGAGATAGCTGGTTCTCCCCGAAAGCTATTTAGGTAGCGCCTCGTGAACTCATCTCCGGGGGTAGAGCACTGTTTCGGCTAGGGGGCCATCCCGGCTTACCAACCCGATGCAAACTACGAATACCGGAGAATGTTATCACGGGAGACACACGGCGGGTGCTAACGTCCGTCGTGAAGAGGGAAACAACCCAGACCGCCAGCTAAGGTCCCAAAGTCATGGTTAAGTGGGAAACGATGTGGGAAGGCACAGACAGCCAGGATGTTGGCTTAGAAGCAGCCATCATTTAAAGAAAGCGTAATAGCTCACTGGTCGAGTCGGCCTGCGCGGAAGATGTAACGGGGCTAAACCATGCACCGAAGCTGCGGCAGCGGCGCGCAAGCGCTGTTGGGTAGGGGAGCGTTCTGTAAGCCGTCGAAGGTGGACTGTGAGGTCTGCTGGAGGTATCAGAAGTGCGAATGCTGACATAAGTAACGATAAAGCGGGTGAAAAGCCCGCTCGCCGGAAGACCAAGGGTTCCTGTTCAACGTTAATCGGAGCAGGGTGAGTCGACCCCTAAGGCGAGGCCGAAAGGCGTAGTCGATGGGAAACAGGTTAATATTCCTGTACTTGGTGTTACTGCGAAGGGGGGACGGAGAAGGTTAGGTTAGCCGGGCGACGGTTGTCCCGGTTTAAGCGTGTAGGCTGGCAGTCCAGGTAAATCCGGACGGCCTCAAGGCTGAGGCGTGATGACGAGGCACTACGGTGCTGAAGTAACTGATACCCTGCTTCCAGGAAAAGCCTCTAAGCATCAGGTAACACAAAATCGTACCCCAAACCGACACAGGTGGTCAGGTAGAGAATACCAAGGCGCTTGAGAGAACTCGGGTGAAGGAACTAGGCAAAATGGTGCCGTAACTTCGGGAGAAGGCACGCTGGCGCGTAGGTGAAGGGACTTGCTCCCGGAGCTGAAGCCAGTCGAAGATACCAGCTGGCTGCAACTGTTTATTAAAAACACAGCACTGTGCAAACACGAAAGTGGACGTATACGGTGTGACGCCTGCCCGGTGCCGGAAGGTTAATTGATGGGGTTATCCGCAAGGAGAAGCTCTTGATCGAAGCCCCGGTAAACGGCGGCCGTAACTATAACGGTCCTAAGGTAGCGAAATTCCTTGTCGGGTAAGTTCCGACCTGCACGAATGGCGTAATGATGGCCAGGCTGTCTCCACCCGAGACTCAGTGAAATTGAACTCGCTGTGAAGATGCAGTGTACCCGCGGCAAGACGGAAAGACCCCGTGAACCTTTACTACAGCTTGACACTGAACCTTGAGCCTTGATGTGTAGGATAGGTGGGAGGCTTTGAAGCGCGGACGCCAGTCCGCGTGGAGCCAACCTTGAAATACCACCCTTTAATGCTTGATGTTCTAACGTAGGCCCGTGATCCGGGCTGCGGACAGTGTCTGGTGGGTAGTTTGACTGGGGCGGTCTCCTCCTAAAGAGTAACGGAGGAGCACGAAGGTCAGCTAATCACGGTCGGACATCGTGAGGTTAGTGCAATGGCATAAGCTGGCTTGACTGCGAGAGTGACGGCTCGAGCAGGTGCGAAAGCAGGTCATAGTGATCCGGTGGTTCTGAATGGAAGGGCCATCGCTCAACGGATAAAAGGTACTCCGGGGATAACAGGCTGATACCGCCCAAGAGTTCATATCGACGGCGGTGTTTGGCACCTCGATGTCGGCTCATCACATCCTGGGGCTGAAGTAGGTCCCAAGGGTACGGCTGTTCGCCGTTTAAAGTGGTACGCGAGCTGGGTTTAGAACGTCGTGAGACAGTTCGGTCCCTATCTGCCGTGGGCGCTGGAAAACTGAGGGGGTTGCTCCTAGTACGAGAGGACCGGAGTGAACGCACCGCTGGTGTTCGGGTTGTCACGCCAGTGGCACTGCCCGGTAGCTAAGTGCGGAAAAGATAAGTGCTGAAAGCATCTAAGCACGAAACTTGCCCCGAGATGAGTTTTCCCTGACCCCTTGAGGGTCCTGAAGGGACGTTGAAGACTACGACGTTGATAGGCCGGGTGTGTAAGCGCAGCGATGCGTTGAGCTAACCGGTACTAATGACCCGTGAGGCTTAACCTTACAACGCCAGAGGCGTTTTGGTTGAGAGACAGAGATTTTCAGCCTGTTCGACGGATAACCTGCGCGGCGAAAGCGGCGCGGGACAACAGAATTTGCCTGGCGGCTGTAGCGCGGTGGTCCCACCTGACCCCATGCCGAACTCAGAAGTGAAACGCCGTAGCGCCGATGGTAGTGTGGGGTCTCCCCATGCGAGAGTAGGGAACTGCCAGGCATCAATTAAGTAAAAAAGCCCTTTGCATCCGCAAAGGGCTTTTTTACGTCTAAATTTTATTAAAACCAAGCTAATAAAACCCGCCAATAATCCCACATTATCTTTTTAGAATGTCTAAACTCGCTGCAAATAACTCACATGCACGATCACGCTGCCGTATAAATTGAGTTTCAAGCATCAGCCAGAAGCGCTCACTACACTGCTCTGATCTATGGCCACGGAGTATTTGCAAGCCGGGAAAAGCACCTCCGTGATAACTCAAATCAGGATGATAATCATCACTCGCGCGATATCTCACACGATGCAAGATTCCAATTACTTTTTTAAATCAGAAGGTTGATGCCCAAGCAATAATGCTTTTTCCAATGCTTGCAGCATTTGATCGATAGGCTTAACAGAAAACATCGGATCGAGTTCGCTCTGCAGCTGAGCCAAGGCACCGCGTAATGCACAGACATAACTTGTTGGATCAACAGGAAGTGTGTCAGATAACAGTAATGTCTCTAGCCAGCGTTGATGAATTTGTACATCGCGCCATAAATGCGCCTCATCGACTTTATCAAGCGTATCTTCCTCAGTATGCCACCACCAACCGCCACCGCTTCCCGGAGAAAGAGAAGTGCGTAAGGCTGGCTCTTCTCGCAATGCAAAATGCAATGGAATTCCTAATCCCCAAAAGGACTGATCGCCGCCTTTGCCCATAGGTGTGATGCGTGATGCAGTGGTTCCCGTTACCGATGTTATCGCTTGATTCAACCAGAACGTGGATTCTGCACCGCTGGCATTGACGACAACTTCACTACCTCCCACGCAGCCTGGGGAGTCAACGTTGATATGTGCCACGCAATGCTGCATAAGTTCGGCACGATAGTTATCGGCATACCATGTTGAGCCACCATAACGCGCATTTGAGTGTCCAGGCCAAAACGCGATGCGTAATCCTCGTTTTAACGGTCCGCTGTTATGAGCAAAATGTAGCGCCATTGCCAGACAAAGTGCATTGCCCGTTGCATTATCGGTCACGCCTTCATGCCAGGAATCGTAGTGAGAAGAGAGCAGGACAAACTCTTCGCTTTCCCCGTCAATTCCACTATCGGTAACGAACACTCCGCGACATGCTCATGTAACCGGGTAAAAATGCATGCTTGTAACGGTGAATGCAGCATATGCTGCAAAAGGGTTTTACCCTCCTGATGATTGATACTTATTACGGGCAAAGTTGGATAGCGCAGCACGTCATCGGGTACAGGTGTACCCCAAATCGGGCCCACCGTTTCCTCATGCAAGGCTGGCTCCACCGAACCCCAAATATGAATTAATCCAGCCGCACCCGCCTGCATAAGACGCTGAACATAATCTTCATAACCTTGATCAGCCACTACGAGTTTTCCGCGAACTGCGGTGGCCCAACTTTCATATTCAGATTCAGGCACAAAAACCAGCGAGCGTTGATCATAATACAACTCAGCCTCGATACCTTCGGGGCAATGCGCTGAAAATGAGCGCGTTTTTGCTGGGATTGTTAAAGGCACGCTGCCTTGCACTATTAACGAACCTTCCAAAGGATCACTAAGCCAGAGCCGACAACGCTCGCGCTTAAAAGGAATTTGATGTGTCCTCAGTTGCGCGCAAAGCCAGTCAACGCTGCGTTCAGCATCCGCGCTTCCCGAAAGGCGATGCAAATGCTGAAACGATTGCAACAGCGCTTGCATTGCCTGCTGCAAATCATTCGGCAGCATGGGTACTTTCTGCACGAGTAACTTTCATTTCTAAATCGCCAAAATAGTGTTGTTTCACTTTTTCCCAAGTGCCGTCAGCCATGATTTTAGCCAGACCTTCGTTCAGCAACTTCTGTGTTTTTGTATCGTCTTTACGCACGCCATAGGCAGAACCAATGCTGAACAGCAGATCGTCACGTACTTCTGGGCCGGTTAAAGCAAAATCTTTTCCTTCCGGTTTATTCAGGAAGCCGTAAGTCACCGCTACGCCAGGGCTCAGTGCGCCATCCAATCGGCCAGAAGCCAGATCTTGATAAATAACGTCCTGGTCAGGATACATCACGATATCAACACCCTTAGGAGCCCAATATTTATTGGCATACATTTCCTGTATAGAACCCTGCTGCACTGCAATACGTTTGCCGAGCAAAGACGCGACGTCAGGTTGTAAGTTGCTCCCTTTATGCGCAACTAACTTTGTAGGGATATGGTAAATAAAATCGCTGAAATCAATGGATTTACGCCGTTTTGCTGTTGCGCCTAACGGGGAGATGAAATCGACTTTTTGGCCATCAATGAGGGAATCTCAGCGTCGAAACTGCTGACGACATAATCACATTTGACTTGTACTGCTTTGCAAACCGCGTTAGTGATATCGATTTCAAAGCCGGTTGGCGTACCGTTTTGATCACGATATTGAAAAGGTGGGTAACTCAAATCCGCGCCTACACGTAATGTCTCTCCGGCGGCATAACTTGTGCCTGCCATCCCCAAGGCCAATGTAGCCAGTAACGTTAATGCTGATTTCATTTTGAATCTCCAAGAGAATGAGCCGCTTGCCAGGCACAAAATTCCTGACGTACAGATTGAAAGTGTTCAGGGTCTTGCAGATCAAACGCAGTCATTGCTAACGCTTTTGCTGCATTAAGCATGGCGTCGATACCTGCATCAGAAGCCGCCGCTATGGCGAATTCTGGGGTATGTGGCACCACATCGCCGATACGTAAATAAGGATGAATAGCTGCGGTAAGTTGGCTGACATTACCGATATCAGAGGAGCCAACGCCACCGCGTTCCGGTGGCACTTCTGTTGTTAGACCCAGTTGCAAAAGGTTGTGCTGGAACAAATCGGCTAGCGCCAGATTATTATTGCGCTCTGCATAAGTTAGCCCTTCTTCAATCTCAACGCGCGCGCCACTCATTGCGGCTGCGGCTTCAACGGCAGCGAACACTTTATGTCGCACCGTTTGCAAGCCAGTTACTGTTGCCGCACGCATCAGGAATTTGGCTTCCGCATAGGCCGGTACAATATTTGTGGCATCACCACCGTGCGTAATAATGCCGTGTACGCGCACATCATCTGTAAAAAACTGCCGTAATCCATTGATACCCACAAACGTCTGGATCACGGCGTCAAGCGCGCTGATACCAAGATGGGGAGCGGAAGCAGCATGGGCTGCTTTGCCGTAAAATTTGAATACCGCATCAACACAAGCTAACGCGCCGCGCGTCACCATGTTTTTCTCTCTGGGATGAAACATCATCACAGCATCGACATCGGTAAAGATCCCTTGCTCGGCCATAATGATTTTTCCGCCGCCTTCCTCTTCTGCAGGCGTGCCAATGACTTCCAGACAACCTGAATTCAGCGCGCCACTCTGCACTAACGCTAAAGCCGCTGTTACCGAGGCGGTACCAATCAAGTTATGTCCACAGGCATGCCCTAATTCAGGCAGCGCATCATATTCTGCCAGTAACGCTATACGTGGCCCGGGTTTGCCGCTGTCATAGCGGGCAATAAAGGCGGTTTCCAGTTCTGCCAGCGGCTGGGTAAGAATAAATCCGGCGTCACGAAGCGGCTGCTGCAACGCAGCAGAGGAACGATGCTCATTGAAGCTCAACTCAGGATGGCTATGTATATCGCGGGCCAGTGCTGTCATAGCGTCTCGTAACTTCTCAACAGCATAAATAATTTTATTCTTCTGCTCTTTCATGGTGCACCCAGGGCTTTTCTCTCACCATAAAGGTGCGAGTAATTCATTGAATTAAAATGTATTACTCAGATATAAACCTGTTGAACATTAATTCCCAATTGAGCTTTTTTATTGCTTGCGGCTTTAAAGCAAAAATTATTTTATGGAAGGGGCATTATCAGGAGCGTGACGGTGAACGAAAAAGATTGGCAGATTATTTATACGGTGTGGCAATACCACAACATTACCCGCGCAGCAGAACAACTGTTTACGTCGCAACCCGCACTGAGTTATCGGCTGAAACAGATTGAACGCAAGCTAGGCGTTTTATTATTTGAAGAGAGTGGACGTCAAATAGTTTTCAGTGCTCAAGGGCGCTATCTGGCACAACATGCTGAGAAAATGCTTAACGAGTCACAGCAATTGCGACAAACCCTACAAAGTTTGAATCTGCCGCGACAGGGCGAATTACGTATTGGCGTAACCAGCAATTATGCCGCCTATTGCCTGCCAGAAATATTGGCGCGCTTTAGCCAGCAGCATAGTGGCATCCGAGTAAATTTGGTTAGCGGATTAAGTGAGGAGATGTACCAAAAGCTGCAACGTGAGGAGATCCATGTTGCGCTGGTTAAAGATGATTACCACTGGCGCGATGGCAAACGACTGGTCGACATTGATGATTATTGGCTGGTTAGCCAGCAGCCACTCGATTTAAAGCTGTTACCGCAGTCACCACAAATTCGTATCAACCATGGCGGGCACATTACGCATCTGATTGAGCGATGGTGGAATGCCAATTTCACGCTAGCACCGCGTATAGCGATGCAAGTCGATAAATTGGAAGTGTGCCTGGCGATGGTTGAGCGTGGGTTAGGATATGCCATTGTTTCAAGCTATCAGCCGCTTTCAGATCGGCTTTGGTGCCAACCTTTGCAAGTGGCTGGTACAGCACTTAAAAGCCGAACCTGGTTACTCTATCGTCATGCCAGCAGCGATGCGTCAGTGATTTTGCCCTTTGTCGAGATGTTCGCCGATCTAAGTTGAAACATTTTCATCATTCGCATGAAGTCTCGACATTACAGAGTCACCAGGCTAAGGTTGGGCATCTGGATGTCTAAACGTTTATACGGTTATAAGAGGTAAGCAGGCTATGCCAATCAGGGTTCCCGACGAATTACCGGCTGCGAATTTTTTGCGCAATGAAAATGTTTTTGTGATGACGTCATCGCGCGCCAGTATTCAGGAGATCCGCCCGCTTAAAGTACTGGTACTGAATCTCATGCCTAAAAAGATTGAGACTGAAAACCAGTTTCTGCGCCTGCTTTCTTACTCGCCCTTGCAGATCGATATTCAGCTGTTACGCATCGATAGCCGCGAATCTCGCAATACGCCAACAGAGCACCTCAATAACTTCTACTGTAATTTCGAAGATATTAAGCATGACAACTATGATGGCTTAATCGTTACAGGTGCACCGCTGGGGCTGGTTGATTTCAATGATGTTGCTTACTGGCCGCAGATTCAGCGCATATTGCATTGGGCTAAGGAACACGTCACCTCAACGCTGTTTGTCTGTTGGGCGGTTCAGGCCGCGCTAAATATCCTGTACGGTATTCCCAAGCAAACGCGTCAGCACAAATTATCTGGCGTCTTTGAGCATCAAACCCTGCATCCACACGCCTTGCTGACCCGAGGATTTGACGATAATTTCCTGGCTCCGCATTCACGTTATGCCGATTTTCCCACTCAACTCATCACTGATTACACCGATCTTGAGCTGTTTGCTGAATCGGAACAAACCGGCGCGTATCTGATGGCCAGTAAAGATAAACGTCTGGCGTTTGTCACCGGGCACCCGGAATATGATGCGCTGACATTATCGGGTGAATACCATCGTGATTATGAGGCTGGCTTAAACCCTGCTATTCCGCACAATTATTTTCCTCAGGATAATCCTGAGTTGCCGCCGCGTGCGACATGGCGCAGCCACGGTAATCTGTTGTTTTCTAACTGGCTTAACTATTACGTCTACCAGATCACACCATACGATCTGCGCCATATGAATCCAACCTTAGAGTAATTCCCGACTTCATCAAATCAGACCGTGATAGCCACTCGCTGTCACGGTTTTTTTGTGTCTGTATTTCAGTAGTGAAAAAAATTCCTTCTATTAAACGTGTTTTAATTAATTATTTATCAATAAGATAAAGCGTTAATAAGATTAAAATGGAAATAGTTTTTGATTTTAAAATTAAAATGCATATGCTTTGATCCTGTAGCTTAAAAATTACCCTACATTTGGATCCACCCACGTCGATCTCGCTAATAACAGGAGTAAGCCACCATGACAGACTCGGTTATCAGTAGTGCTTTAGATTTCACTCAGCCCTTTAATCATGCCGAACAGCAGCTTCTTACCCCAGAAGCGATTGCGTTTTTGCATGCATTGGTCGAACGTTTTACTGCGCAACGTGAGGATTTATTAGCGATACGCCAGCAGCGGCAGCAACGTTACGACGAGGGAGAACTTCCAGGATTCGATATGGAAACGGATTCCATAAGAGAAGGCGAGTGGCGAATCCGCGCTATCCCACAAGATTTGAGGGATCGTCGGGTGGAAATTACCGGGCCGCCCGACCACAAAATGGTAATTAACGCCCTGAATGCCAACGTTAATGTTTTCATGGCAGATTTTGAGGATTCACTCACGCCCGAATGGCAGAAACTGATCGAAGGACAACAAACCCTACGTGAAGCCGTAAAGGGAACGCTGCGCTTTACTGGCGATAACGGCAAAATCTATCAGCTGTGCGCCAATCCCGCAGTGTTGATGTGTCGGGTGCGCGGCTTACATCTGTCAGAAAAGCACGTTCAGTGGCAAGGGAAGCCAATATCCGGCGGCTTGTTTGATTTCGCGCTCTACTTTTTTCATAACGTTGACGCGCTACTGGCAAAGGGCAGCGGTCCCTATTTTTATTTGCCAAAAACTGAGAGCGGACAAGAGATCGGCTGGTGGCGTGAGATCTTCACTTTTACCGAGGATCGTTTTGATCTACCGCGTGGCACGATTAAAGCCACCGTTTTAATCGAAACGTTACCGGCGGTGTTTCAGATGGATGAGATCCTCTGGAATCTGCGCGATCACATTGTGGGACTGAACTGCGGTCGCTGGGATTACATCTTCAGCTACATCAAAACGTTGCGTCAGCATCCAAATCGTATTCTTCCCGATCGTCAATCCATTAGCATGGCGCAGCCGTTTCTGGACTGTTATTCCCGCTTGCTGATCAAAACCTGCCATCGTCGTGGCGCGTTCGCGATGGGCGGCATGTCGGCGCTGATTCCGAGTAAAGAGGCTGCGCGTAACGAATGGGTGTTACAACGGGTAAAAGAAGATAAGCAGCGCGAAGCTAACAATGGGCATGACGGCACATGGATTGCGCATCCGGGACTGGCAGACACGGCAAAAGCGGTATTCGATGACGTGTTGGGCAACAGACTGAACCAGCTTGATGTGATGCGAAATGATGACGCCGCGATCGTTGCAGAGCAATTACTGGCACCTTGTGAAGGCGAGCGTACCGAAGCGGGAATGCGTGCGAATATTCGCGTTGCGCTGCACTATCTCGAAGCGTGGATTGGCGGTAACGGCTGCGTCCCGATTGAAGGATTGATGGAAGATGCCGCCACCGCTGAAATCTCACGTACCTCAATCTGGCAATGGATACGCCATCAGCAAAAGCTCAACGATGGACAACGCGTAACCACCGAGCTGTTCCAGAAATGGCTTACCGAAGAGCTCATTAACCTAAAAACCTCGCTGGGCGATGCGCGTTTCAATGCCGGTCGCTATGGTGAAGCTGCGCAGCTAATGGTGCAAATCACCACAGAAGATAAATTGGTTTCGTTTCTCACTCTGCCGGGCTATCGCCTGATCCCATGAATGAAGGAGCCGTTGCTATGATACGTACCCAACAAATTCAACAACTCGAACAGGGTTGGCAAAATAGTCGCTGGAAAGGCATCACTCGCCCTTACAGCGCGGCAGATGTGGTTAACTTGCGCGGTTCCGTTAATCCAGCCTGCACGCTGGCGGAACGTGGCGCGGAGAAATTATGGTCATTGCTTAATGGCGAGGCGAAGAAAGGCTATATCAACAGTCTTGGCGCGTTAACGGGCGGCCAGGCTTTGCAGCAGGCCAAAGCTGGCATTGAAGCCATTTACCTTTCCGGTTGGCAAGTCGCGGCAGACGCCAACGTCGCTGGGCAGATGTACCCGGATCAATCGTTGTATCCAGTGAACTCCGTACCCGAGGTGATCGAACGTATCAACCGAACCTTTCAGCGCGCCGATCAGATCCAATGGTCCAGCGGCATTGAGCCTGGCGACAGCCGCTACATCGACTATTTCTTGCCGATTGTCGCTGATGCAGAAGCGGGTTTTGGCGGGGTACTGAATGCCTTTGAGTTAATGAAATCGATGATCAGCGCGGGGGCATCGGCGGTGCATTTTGAAGATCAGCTGGCTGCGGTGAAAAAGTGTGGTCACATGGGGGGCAAGGTGTTGGTGCCCACGCAGGAAGCCGTGCAAAAACTGGTTGCGGCGCGTTTAGCTGCAGATGTGATGGGCGTGTCAACGATCTTGCTGGCGCGCACTGACGCTGACGCTGCAGATTTGATCACGTCCGATTGCGATGAATATGACCGTCCGTTTATTCGTGGCGATCGTACCGCCGAAGGATTCTTCCGTACCAACGCTGGTATTGAACAGGCGATCAGTCGTGGCCTGGCTTACGCACCCTATGCTGACGTACTGTGGTGTGAAACATCCACGCCCGATCTGGCGATGGCAGCCCGCTTTGCCGAGGCAATCCACGCTCAGTTTCCTGGCAAGCTGCTGGCCTACAACTGTTCGCCCTCATTCAACTGGAAAAAGAATCTCGACGACAGCACCATCGCCAGCTTTCAGCAGGCGCTAAGCGAGATGGGGTATCGCTTTCAGTTCATCACACTGGCGGGCATTCACAGCATGTGGTTCAACATGTTCGACCTTGCCCAGGCCTATGCGCAAGGCGAAGGGATGCGACACTACGTGGAAAAAGTGCAGCAGCCAGAATTCGCAGCCCGTGAACGCGGTTACAGCTTCGCTTCGCATCAACAGGAAGTCGGCACCGGCTATTTCGATCAGGTCACCACCCTTATTCAGGGCGGAAAATCGTCGGTGACGGCGCTAACCGGCTCGACGGAAGAACATCAGTTTTAATTCTCTGTCTCTGTTTCCCGCCTGCCACTTCACAGGCGGGCTTTTTATGGGGAACGCGCCATGCCGCCACGCGAATCGTTGATTGCCCATACCATTCTGCAAGGTTTCGACGCCCAGTATGGTCGCTTTCTGGATATCACCGCTGGCGCGCAGCAGCGCTTCGAGCAGGCCGAATGGCATGCGGTGCAGCAGGCGATGAAAGCACGTATTCATCTTTATGATCATCATGTTGGGTTAGTCGCCGATCAGCTGCGCATTCTGAACGGCGCCGCCAGCTGGGATGATGCGTTTTGGTTGCGGGTAAAAAGTCATTACGAAACCTTGCTGCCGGGCTACCCACGCTATGAAATTGCTGAAAGCTTTTTCAACTCGGTTTATTGCCGACTGCATGGACACGAACATTTACAACCCCAGCGTTTGTTTATCGTGAGCTCGCAACCTGGTGCGACAAATATTGCGCCTTCGCGTCCGCTCTCTCGCTGCTATCAACCGCAGCAAGGCTGGCTGGCGCTGATTCATCAGCTGCTGCGCGATCTGCCTTTAACACTTCAGTGGCAGGATAGTGCGCGGGATGAAAAGTGGATTGTGCAGCATCTCAATGAACACTTTACGGCCGTGGAATTAGAACAGGGTTGGCTGGACGTAAGCTGTGAACTTTTTTCGTAATAAAACCGCCTGGATTGTGGCGCGGTTGCATTTGCCGCAGGGAATTTATCCTTTTCTGCTCCCGATTCAGCGCAGCGAAAAGGGCGAATTGTGGATCGATACTTGCCTAACGGCGAGGGACGATGCCAGCATTGTGTTTGGTTTCGCGCGCGCTTATTTCATGGTTTATGCGCCGATCCCCGCCGCGCTGGTGGCGTGGCTACAGCCGATTCTACCGGGCAAAACGCTCGCTGAACGCTATATGGCAATCGGCTGCCAGAAACACGGTAAAACTGAAAGCTATCGCGAGTACCTTCAGGCGCTGGCTAACACGCAACACCCTTGTGAAGTCGCGCCTGGCGTGCGTGGCATGGTGATGATGGTGTTCACGCTGCCAGGATTTGATCGGGTATTCAAAGTGATCAAAGACCGCTTTGCCCCACAAAAAGAGGTCACAGAAGCGCAGGTGCGCGCCTGTTATCAATTGGTCAAAGAACACGATCGCGTAGGACGCATGGCGGATACTCAGGAATTTGAGCAGTTCGCGCTGCCGTTGAAGCAAATTTCTCCTGCGCTAATGGCGGAACTTAACGCGACGATTGCTGAAAAAATGCATATTGAAGGCGATCGCCTCATCATCCGCCATCTTTGGCTGGAGCGACGTATGCAGCCGCTCAACCTTTATCTTACTCAGGCGAATGCCGCACAGCGAAAGCATGCCATCACGGAATACGGTAATGCCATCAAACAGTTGGCGGCGGCCAATATCTTTCCTGGTGATATGTTGTTTAAAAATTTTGGTATGACGCGCCATGGCCGCGTGGTGTTTTATGACTACGATGAAATCCGCCCAATGAGTGAACTCCATTTTCGTGACGTGCCGGCAGCGCGTTATGAAGAGGATGAGTTAAGCGCTGAGCCTTGGTACAGCGTGGGAGTGGATGATGTTTTTCCTGAAACCTTTCGCTACGCATTGTGCAGTGAAGCGGCAACAGGCGCGCTGTTACAGCAGCTGCACCCTGAGCTGTTCGACGCGAGCTGGTGGCGTGCCCAGCAGCAGCGCATCACGCAAGGTCACGTCGAGGAGGTCATCGCCTGGCAGCAGGCGCAGCGCTTCAGCGAGCGTTATGCTAACGTCCGCTGTACGCCAGCGTTACCTGACGAGCTTCACGAATGACCAGCGCGCCTAACTCAGTGATGCGATCGTCAGTCATGCGTGCAATCGGCCCTGAAATAGAGATCGCGGCGAAGGCTTCACCGTGTTCGTCATAAATCGGTGCTGCCACACAGCGCAGGCCCAGCGCATGTTCTTCATCATCAAATGAGAACCCCGCTTTACGCACCTGCGCCAGGTTTGCTTTGAGGCTTTGCGGCGACATCAGCGTCTTGGGTGTGTAGTGATGCAATCCCTTTTGATGCAGCAGCGCGGTGACTTGTTCGTCGGTCAGATGCGCCAGAAAAACTTTGCCCGCGCCAGAGGCGTGCATCGGTAATTTTCCCCCAATGGGCGCAGACATGCGCATCAACTGCGTACACTGCACTTGATCGATAATCACCGCCTGATGATCGCTGAGATCCAGCACCGCCAGATTAACGGTTTCACCCGACGTCTCCATTAACGAGCGCAACACCGGATGCACCAAGGCCAGCAGATTGCGGCTCTGCAAAAAGCTGCTGCCGACCACAAAAGCATGGGCGCCAATAGTCCAAAAGCCGAGATCGCCGACCTGACGCACAAAGCCTTGCTGCTGCATGGTAGTCAGTAAACGATGCGTGGTGGAATTAGGTAAACCCGCTTGCTGAGCGAGTTCGGTGAGCGCGACGCTGCCGTGAGAATCCGCGATCAGTTCCAGTAATGTCAGGCCACGGGTTAAGGATTGAACCTGCCCGACTGCAGGTGTAGCAGCGATCGTGCCGCGAGGTTTCTTACCGCGTTTAGCGGCCACAGGTGTAACCATTGCTGTTTCTCCTTCTGCAATATGGAAATCATTTTCGTTTTAATTGGCTAATTTGCAATCAACGCTTTTCTGGTCGGATCTGTTAGTCGTTTTGCCTGAAAATGTCTCATCCAAGGTTGCTTTGACCCTTCACGAAGTTATGACAGTATGTCGGGCGGGTATTTCTGCCAGCAGATTGACGTTAATGAGGCAACAGTGAGCAACAAAATCGAAGCGCTGCATCAGCAGCTCGCGCAACGCATTATGGTGTTGGACGGCGGCATGGGCACCATGATCCAGAGCTACAAGCTGGATGAGCAGGATTTTCGCGGCAGCCGTTTCGCTGACTGGCCCTGCGATCTCAAAGGTAACAACGATCTGCTGGTATTGAGCAAGCCGGAAGTGATCCGCGAGATCCACAACGCCTACCTTGCCGCGGGTGCCGATATTCTCGAAACCAATACCTTTAACTCTACCACCATCGCGATGGCGGATTACCAGATGGAATCGCTGTCGGCAGAGATCAACTTCGAAGCCGCCAGGCTTGCGCGCGCCAGCGCAGATGAATGGACGGCGAAAACGCCGGATCGTCCACGCTATGTCGCGGGCGTATTAGGCCCAACAAACCGCACGTGCTCGATCTCGCCGGATGTTAACGATCCCGCTTATCGTAACGTGACCTTCAATCAGTTGGTGGACGCTTATCGTGAATCCACACGGGCGCTGGTGGAAGGCGGTTCTGACATCATCATGATTGAAACGGTGTTTGATACCCTGAACGCCAAAGCGGCGGTTTACGCGGTTAAAACTGAGATGGAAGCGCTGGGCGTGGATCTGCCGCTGATGATCTCGGGCACCATCACCGACGCTTCTGGGCGAACGCTTTCTGGGCAAACCACTGAAGCCTTTTATAACTCGCTGCGTCACGCCGAACCGCTGTCGTTTGGCCTTAACTGTGCGCTGGGTCCCGATGAGCTGCGTCAGTATGTGGCGGAGCTGTCGCGCATTGCGGAAGGTTACGTTACCGCCCATCCAAACGCGGGTTTACCCAACGCCTTTGGTGAATATGACCTCGACGCCGACATTATGGCGCAGCAGATTGGTGAATGGGCGACGTCAGGTTTTCTCAATATTATCGGCGGCTGCTGTGGGACTACGCCGGAGCACATTGCCGCAATGGTGCGTGCGGTTGAAGGCGTTGCGCCACGTAAGCTGCCAGAAATTCCCGTCGCTTGCCGGCTTTCCGGTCTTGAACCGCTGAATATCACCGCTGAGTCGCTGTTCGTGAACGTGGGTGAACGTACCAACGTCACCGGTTCAGCCAAGTTCAAACGCCTGATTAAAGAAGATAAGTACAACGAAGCGCTGGAAGTGGCGTTGCAGCAGGTTGAAAGCGGCGCGCAGATCATCGACATCAACATGGATGAAGGCATGCTCGACGCCGAAGCGGCGATGGTGCGTTTCCTGAATCTGATCGCCGGTGAACCTGACATTTCACGCGTGCCGATCATGATCGACTCCTCGAAATGGGAAGTGATCGAAAAAGGCCTGCAATGTATTCAGGGCAAAGGCATCGTGAACTCCATCTCAATGAAAGAGGGCGAAGAGGCCTTTATTCATCATGCGCGTCAGGTACGTCGTTACGGCGCCGCGATGGTAGTGATGGCGTTTGACGAAGTCGGTCAGGCAGATACGCGCGCGCGAAAAATTGAAATCTGTCGCCGCGCCTACAAAATCCTGACTGAGCAAGTGGGCTTCCCGCCGGAAGACATCATTTTTGACCCCAATATCTTTGCGGTGGCGACCGGCATTGAAGAACACAACAACTACGCAATGGATTTCATCGGCGCCTGTGAAGACATCAAACGCGAATTACCACATGCGATGATTTCTGGCGGCGTGTCCAACGTCTCGTTCTCATTCCGCGGCAACGACCCGGTGCGTGAGGCGATTCACGCCGTGTTCCTCTATTACGCCATCCAAAAAGGCATGGATATGGGGATCGTCAACGCCGGTCAGCTGGCGATTTATGACGATTTGGCTGACGAACTGCGAAACGCGGTCGAAGACGTTATTCTCAACCGCCGCGATGATGGCACCGAACGGCTGTTGGATTTAGCCGAGAAATATCGCGGCGGCAAAAGCGATGGCTCACAAGAAAAACAGCTGGCTGAATGGCGCAGTTGGGACGTGGTGAAGCGCCTGGAATATTCGCTGGTTAAAGGCATTACCGAATTTATTGAACAGGATACTGAAGAGGCGCGTCAGCAGGCTCCGCGTCCAATTGAAGTGATCGAAGGTCCGCTGATGTCAGGTATGAACGTGGTGGGCGATCTGTTTGGCGAGGGCAAAATGTTCCTGCCGCAGGTAGTAAAATCAGCGCGGGTGATGAAGCAAGCGGTGGCTTACCTGCAACCCTTTATTGAGGCGAGCAAAGAAGCGGGGCGCAGCAACGGCAAAATCGTGCTGGCGACGGTAAAGGCGATGTGCACGACATCGGTAAAAATATCGTTGGCGTGGTGTTGCAGTGTAATAACTACGAAATCATCGATCTTGGCGTGATGGTACCGGGCGAAAAAATCCTGAAAACCGCCCGCGAAGTAAACGCTGACATCATTGGCTTATCGGGCTTGATCACGCCGTCGCTGGATGAAATGGTCAATATGGCCAAAGAGATGGAGCGTCAAGGCTTCACGCTGCCGCTGCTGATTGGCGGCGCGACCACATCAAAAGCGCATACCGCGGTGAAAATTGAGCAGAACTACAGCGGCCCGACGGTGTATGTGCAAAATGCCTCGCGCACGGTTGGCGTGGTTTCCTCACTGTTATCCGCTACGCTGAAAGATGAGTTCGTGGCACGCACCCGCAAAGAGTACGAAACTGTGCGTATTCAGCACGCCCGCAAGAAACCGCGTACGCCGCCGGTTTCATTGCAGGTTGCGCGTGATAACGCCACCAGCCTTGATTGGGAAAGTTACACGCCGCCGGTGGCGCATCGTCTTGGTGTTAGCGCGGTAGAGGCGAGCATTGATACGTTGCGTAACTACATCGACTGGACGCCGTTTTTTATGACCTGGTCGCTGGCGGGCAAATATCCGCGCATCCTTGAAGATGAGGTGGTAGGTGAAGAGGCGAAACGCCTGTTTGCCGACGCCAACGATATGCTGGATAAGCTGAGTGAAAAAGGCGCACTGACGCCACGCGGTGTCGTCGGTATTTTCCCGGCCAATAGCGTTGGTGATGACATTCATATCTACAAAGATGAGCAGCGTGACGACGTAATAAGTGTGAGTCATCACTTACGTCAGCAGACAGAGAAAACCGACTTCGCCAACTACTGCCTGGCCGATTTCGTCGCCCCTAAAAGCAGCGGAAAAGCGGACTACTTTGGCGCGTTTGCCGTTACAGGCGGACTCGAAGAAGATGAGCTGGCAGAGGCTTACGATCGTCAGCATGACGACTACAACAAAATCATGGTTAAGGCGCTCGCCGATCGTCTGGCAGAAGCATTTGCCGAGTATCTGCATGAGCGGGTGCGTAAAGTGATTTGGGGCTTTTCGCCGAATGAAAACCTCAGCAATGAAGAGTTGATTCGCGAAAATTATCAGGAATTCGCCCTGCGCCAGGTTATCCGGCCTGTCCGGAGCACACCGAGAAAGCCGCGATCTGGCAACTGCTGGACGTTGAAACCATGACCGGTATGAAGCTGACGGAATCTTTTGCCATGTGGCCTGGCGCGTCAGTTTCAGGTTGGTACTTCAGCCATCCTGACAGCCGCTACTTTGCAGTGGCGCAGATTCAGCGCGATCAGGTTGAGGATTATGCGGCACGTAAAGGGATGTCGGTAACGGAAGTCGAACGCTGGCTGGCACCGAACCTGGGTTACGATGCGGATTAGCAGCAGAACAGCGTAAACAACAAGGGCGACCCGATGGTCGCCCTTGTTTTATTCTCTCAGGTATCAGTTAAATCGTGCGTCACGATCGGAGGTCAAATCATACAGCTGGTATTTACGTCCCAGCATCTGACCACCATCACGCGTCAGCGGCACCCAGTTAACCTGCGCACGGCCACGCGTTGGCGTCACAGTGAAGAGATCCATCGGAATAGAGATATAGAAGCCTTTGGTGAAGTCACCTTCGCCATACTCTTCTGACGAGACGTTGGTTTTGGTGGCGTAGACACCAACCATCACGCCGCTGTCGAAGCGTTTGGAGAGATCTACCGTGACGCCTTTGTCTTTCGCCAGATACTGCCCGACGCTGGCTTTCACCAACACATCCTGCATAAACCACGGACGCCAGTAAGCGGTGACATTACCCGTTGGCGCCTTGTAGTTGGTGAACTGCATCATGTTGTCCCAGTCACGCTGGCGGACATAGTTTGCATCCACGCCCACTGCCCAGTTGCTGTCGACCGGGCGATAAAGCAGTTCGCCACCGACGCCACCGTACATCGTTTCAAGGTAGCCACCGTATATCTGACCGTAGAAGCCATTACCGAGATGTCCCATGTAATTGGCTTGCAGGTCATTGACGTACACATTGTTCTCGACGTAATCACGAATGTGAGTACGTACGCGGGGCAAGGTTGAATCGGCAGGCGCGCCGTTGTAGTTAAACTTGTCGTAGTTATTAGCAAGGTTGCCAAACAGGCTGCCGCCAACCAACAGGTGATCGGTAAGCCAGAAATCAACGTTACCCATTACGCCAACCTGATACATATAAAAACTTTCTGGGCCGCCCACCGATTGGTTTAGCACCGGCGACAAACTGTAATTCAGGCGATCCTTACGAATAAACATCCCTTGTTCAGTTTGTCCGGCATCAACCGGATTTTTACGCGTTTGCTGCAAAGGTTGTTCATGGCCCAACGGATAACCGGCCAGTTCATTGTGCAGGCTGGAAACCTTGGTTTCGGTGGTGACCTGCGGCATGTTAAAGCGCGATTCTGTGACGTTAATGGTGTCGATGCCAGCCGGCAGGTTATTCATCATGATACGGTTTGCGCGATCAACACCTTCACGCGTATCACGATATTTAGTCTGCTCGCCAGAGACAAACAGCGTATGGCCTTTAGTCTGGATACGCGGGCCATTCAGCCCGGCGTTGTACTTCAGGTCAGTTAACTGGTTGGCAACCACTGTCGGTTCTAACAGCGTCGGCTGCGGATGCGGATCGTAAGCAGGTTTAGCGCTGTCGAGATGTTCCTGACGCAGGTCGTTGAAGTTAGTGCGAATGGTCACACCAAACATAAACGTATTGCCGCGTTCGTAGCTGGCGTTGATATCAGCCCAATCGGTAACTCGATAAATAGCGCCGACGTTCAGCTTGCTGCGCTGCTCTAAACGACCGGCAAAATCATCTTGATAATCGTTGCCTTCATATTCCATCTTCAGGCGCAGCGGCTGCCACGGCGTTTGATACTCCACGCCGCCAAACAGGGCGCTTGGGCCATGAAACATTTGTGAGCCGTTGATCGAACCCGCCTGGCCTACGCCCGGGCGCTGGCAATAGCTGTCGCTATAAGAGCAGAAGGGGTTTTTGACCGTACCGCTGTTACCAAGGTAGCCCCAGCCAAGGCCGAGCGTGAAATCAAACGGACCCCAGGCTTTGCTGGCGACCAGATACTCGCTGTCGAACAAACCGGTGCCGCCGAGATCGCGTGTACCCAATGAGACTTCCGGTAAATAGTAACCTTCCTGCCACAAGCGTAACTTCAGGTCGAACGCTTTATCTTTGTAACTTTGATTGCCGCTGAATGATGAAACGGCGCTGTACTCACGGGTGCGCACGTCGGTATAGCGCACGGTGGTTTCCAGCCAGGGAAATAGCTGCAATGACGCAGAGTAATAGCGATATTGATCGTTATCGCGGAAGTTCAGGCTAAATTCACCCTCTTTTGCCATGCGCGCCGTAGGCACTTGCAGCAGGCCAACACCACCAAAGTCCGATTGAGAAGGGCCAACCGGTTCCTGCCAGGTGTCAGCTTGTACCTGACACGCGGTCGCCACAGAAACAGCCAACAGGCTGAAGAGATAACGTTTTTTCATCAGTCTGGTATCCGGTGAGTCAGAACGGTAAGCATGCGACTGTTCAGGTCGTCATAAGCGCCAGGCAGGCTCCATGAAGAGAAGCCGAGCCAAATAATGCTGCCGGGTTCAACTTCAGCATGACGGTGGTTCCAGTAAGCGACAGGCACTTGCTGGGTCGTACCGGAAGGGGAGATCACCGTGGCAAAATTATGCTCAGCACCGGAGAGAAGCTCATGATTTGCCAGATACTGACGGACCGATTGGCCTGGCTGCCAGGTGACTTTCCCGGCACCGGAGAGTGCGCCCAGCACGAGTACGGTATTTGACGGCGCAGCCAGATAAAGATCGTATTGCCCTTCGAGGCGGCGATTATCAGCGGGGTGCAGACGAATCCAGTCGGGATCCAGCGGGGTAAACTGGCGTCCGGTAACGTTGATTTCACCTAACTGACGAAGTACTTCATCGATAGCAACAGCACGATCGCCGCTGCTGTCGGCACGCCATGCCCGCAACTGGGCCAGGGTTTGTTGGTATTGTTGCTGTGCCACGGCGGTGGCACCGCGTTCAGCGATAACCGCGCCCTGGCTAAAGGGCAGCAGTGCAGGTTGTGTCATCAGCTGTGCCAGGTTTTGCACGGCATCAATTTGCACGCTGTTTTGATTGTGCGGCGCATGGACTGTTATCTGGCCTTCAGCCAAAACTGTTGCGCTGAACAGGCTGAGACCGGTCAGCATTAGCGTTATTTTTTTCATGATTTTGCCGGCTTCAGAATGGTGATTTCAACAGGGAAGGCATCCGCCGCCAGCATCTGATGGGCTTGCACCACTTCGCCGCTGCGGTTATCGATCCAGAACGTGTTTTCCCATTTGCGACCCAAGCTGTCGATACGCGCCTGCTCATGCCAAACCCGACAGGCGATGCGATTACCCGCAATCTCTATCACTTCATCGTCGCCGCGCTGGAAAGTGGAACTGACCGTGCCAGCGCGCACTTTACCTTGTTCGGTCCACTGCACAATGCGTGTCCAGCTTGCACCCTCTTGAATGTGCAGGCTGTCTGCGAGTGGATCCTGCTGCAGATTGCTAACCTGCTGTAAATCGTCTGGCAGGCCCAGCGTTTTAATCAAACGACCCTTTGCGGTCACCAGCATGGCTTTGTCTTGCGTTACCCATTTTTGTTGATTGTTTTCGTTGTAACCCAGCACAACAAAAATACGCGGGCCTTCATTGATTCGGGCGTAAATGCTGGCGTAAGGCAGAGCGTCTACCTGTTGGTCAGTAACGGTTACATCATCGGGGCCGCTGATGGCTAGCATCACGGTTTGTTCCAGCCCTTTTTGCGTTTGTGTACAAGCCTGCAGCAACAGGCAAGCGAGCAGCAGAGGAAGTTGGCGCACTGTGTGTCCCTGATAAGTCATGCCAAAGTAAAAATAACCACACGAAAGTGTGGTTATGTTTAAAGGTGCTACATCAACGAGTGGTGCTCGTTGTGGTCGTGGTTGTTGTACCGGTATTTGCCCCGTCACCACCGCCAGAAGCGGCAACGCCGAGTCCCACTAACGCGCCGAGTGCGCCGATACCGACAGCGGTAGACGCACCGGCAGAGATTGCTCCCGCCTGCGCGCCTGCTGCGGCACCTGCTTCTTCTGGCGCTGCAAAAGCACTGGAAGAGACAGCAACGTAAAGTAGGGCTGCACCGGCAACCATGTATTTTTTCATAACAACATTTCCTGCATTGAGTGAATGAAGGATCTTTCCCCTTCGTCATTAACGCTGCAGGCAGGCGATATTTGCGCACCAACAACGTAAAGACTGCGGGGTTGCCCATTGCGGGCGCGTTCAGTATAGGGCAACAAATTACCAGAGTTCAGCGTATGTAAAAGCCAGCGAAAAAGAGGGCGCAAGACGCTCATAATTAAGCCAATTTGGCGTTAATCACTTTTTAAATCGGAGGTTTACGCCATCTAGCCAGATATTTGGCTGGCGCTATGAATATTTCAAAGTGTTTTGTGCCATTTTATTAAATATTGGTACGGAATAGGAATAATCAGATTTTCCTGATCACAGACAAATAATAATTACGTTAATAATCAATGGTTAGTTATTTTTCGGATGCGTTTTAGGGCCAGTTTTAATAGGGTTAAACCCAAGAAAAAAACAGCAAGTTCAGAATTTACTGAGGTTATTTTAAGAATTATCTAACGGTTGAGCAGGGGAAAGGGGTTAATTAGCGCTCAATTGCAGCTTTTATGGCAAAAAAGGGCGGCAATAATGCCGCCCAGTGAAATCAGCAATAAATTAACGCCAGGATTTATAGCGGTTAATTAAGGCATTGGTGGAACTGTCATGGCTCTCAATTTTGTCGTCATTTTCGAGTTCAGGCAGAATACGGTTTGCCAGTTGCTTACCTAATTCCACACCCCACTGATCGAAAGTGAAGATATTCAGAATGGCGCCCTGAGTGAAAATTTTGTGCTCATACAGTGCAATCAGTGCGCCCAGGCTGAACGGCGTAATTTCACGCAGCAGAATCGAGTTGGTTGGGCGGTTACCTTCAAACACTTTGAATGGCACGATGTGCGCAACGGATTCCGCTGTTTTACCGGCGTCAGTAAACTCTTTTTCAACCACTTCACGCGACTTACCAAATGCCAGCGCTTCGGTTTGAGCAAAGAAGTTCGACAGCAGTTTTGGATGATGATCGGTTAAGGCATTGTGCGTAATCGCAGGTGCGATGAAGTCACACGGAACCAATTTGGTGCCTTGGTGAATCAGCTGATAGAACGCGTGCTGACCATTGGTGCCAGGCTCGCCCCAAATGATTGGGCCGGTTTGGTAATCCACCGGATTGCCTTCGCGATCGACATATTTACCGTTGGATTCCATATTGCCTTGCTGGAAATAGGCCGCAAAACGGTGCATGTATTGGTCATACGGTAGAATAGCTTCGGTTTCAGCACCAAAAAAGTTGTTGTACCAAATACCAATCAGCGCCAGCAGCACCGGCAAGTTTTGTTCAGCCGGCGTGTTGGAATAATGCTTGTCCATTGCATGCGCGCCGCTTAGCAGCTGCTCGAAGTTATCGAAACCGATGGAAAGAATGATCGACAAGCCAATCGCTGACCAGAGTGAATAGCGTCCGCCAACCCAGTCCCAAAATTCGAACATGTTATTGGTATCGATACCGAACTCACCCACCGCTTTCGCGTTGGTCGACAGCGCGGCAAAGTGTTTCGCCACATGCTGCTGATCGCCCGCCGTCTTCAGGAACCAGTCACGCGCGCTGTGGGCGTTTGTCATGGTTTCTTGCGTGGTGAAGGTTTTAGATGCCACCAGGAACAGCGTGGTTTCCGGGCTGAGATCTTTCAACGTTTCGGCGATATGGGTGCCATCAACGTTGGAGACAAAATGCATGTTCAGATGATTTTTATAGGGGCGCAGCGCTTCGGTCACCATGAAAGGGCCGAGGTCCGAGCCGCCAATACCGATATTGACGACATCGGTGATCGGTTTGCCGGTATAGCCTTTCCATTCGCCGCTGATGATGCGCTCAGAGAAGCCTTTCATCTTATCCAGCACTGCGTTCACTTCCGGCATTACATCTTTGCCATCAACCACGATTGGCGTGTTGCTGCGGTTGCGCAGCGCAACGTGCAGAACCGCTCGATCTTCGGTGCGGTTAATCTTCTCGCCAGAGAACATGGATTTGATGGCACCGCTCAGATCGGTCTCTTTCGCCAGCGCCTGTAATTTATCGAGGGTTTCCTGAGTGATGCGGTTTTTCGAGAAATCCACCAGCATCTGATCATCAAAGGTGGCAGAGAATTTGGCAAAACGATCGGCATCTTGGGCAAACAAGTCGGCGATTTCTACCGTTTTCATCTGTTCAAAATGCTGTTGCAGCGCTTTCCAGGCTGCGGTTTGTGTCGGATTGATATTTTTCATGGCAACACTCTTGTTGATATTAAGAACCGTCATTCCATCGGGGTCACAGCGTACCCGGTTAGCGTTTCAGTATGACCACAGTTGCAACTGAAAGGAAAAAATTTGTCACCGCAGTGATTGTGTTGGTATCGAACCATTCGCGGGCAGGTGCGGCCTGGCGCGTCGTTTCGCCAGATTTTTCTGGCCTCAATTTTCGGGTTAGTTCGATGCAAAAACAGGGCGTAGTGTGGCGAAAATCTGCTTCTCCTTCCTTGTGCCGCATCAGGAAATAGCCTGCTGGCTGAACCCATTTAGCACTCTAATTGCTGCGGCGCGGGCAAATTTGCCACGGGGTGCTCTGAAAATGAAAAATCCTTCAGGCAACAGCGTTGACAGCGGGGCCAGAAACCGATATTTCTATGCGCCTACTTGCGCCACTAAGCGCAAGCCAGAAGAGGCGCGTCGCCCAGGCAGTGTGTTGGAGGAACCGTAATCCAGTGAAAACACATCAGGGGAGCGACGCCGAGGTGGTCAATTCGCGGTGGATTGATTGTCGGCTACAGGGGCTGAATCCCTTGGGTTGTCACCAGAAACGTTCCCAGTCGGACGTTTTGCAAGGTGGGGCGCTTCTGGGTGACTCGTCTACCCGATCTGGTCTGCCCATTTCTGCTCTTTCCTTGTGCCAAGGCTGATAGAATGTCTCTCGTCCGCAGTTAAACGTGCGGGAGCAAGATAACCTGACACGAGGTCGTAACATGTCTCAAACTCTGATTGTGGCGAAATTTGGTGGCACCAGCGTTGCCGATTTCGAAGCCATGAACCGCAGCGCCGATGTGGTGCTGGCCAATGCCAATACGCGTCTGGTGGTGCTTTCCGCCTCTGCGGGCATTACCAATCTCCTTGTTTCTCTCGCTGAAGGTCAGGAACCGTCGCAACGCGTCCTGCTGCTGGAAGAGATCCGCCGTATTCAATACAACATCATTGATCATCTGCAACGTCCCGACGTCATTCGTGACGAAATCGACCGCATGATCGAAAACATTGCCATGTTGTCTGAAGCTGCCGCGCTGGCAACCTCTACCGCGTTAACCGACGAACTGGTGAGCCACGGTGAGTTGATGTCGACGCTGCTGTTTGTGGAGATTCTCCGCGAACGTCAGGTAAACGCTGAATGGTTTGATGTGCGTAAAGTGATGCGGACCAACGACCGTTTTGGCCGCGCTGAACCGGAAGTCAACGTGTTGGCAGAACAGACGATCGCGCAACTTAAGCCGCGTATCGAGCAAGCGCTGGTGGTAACGCAGGGCTTTATCGGCAGTGAAAGCAAAGGTCGCACCACCACGTTAGGCCGTGGCGGCAGTGATTACACCGCAGCGCTGTTAGGCGAAGCGCTGCATGCTGCACGCATTGATATCTGGACCGATGTGCCCGGTATTTACACTACCGATCCTCGCGTCGTGCCAACAGCGAAGCGCATTGATGAAATTACCTTCGAAGAAGCGGCCGAAATGGCAACCTTTGGTGCCAAGGTGCTGCATCCCGCTACGCTGTTGCCTGCGGTTCGCAGCGATATTCCGGTATTTGTAGGTTCAAGCAAAAACCCGTCTGCGGGTGGCACACGCGTTTGTAATGAAAGTCAGAACCCACCGCTGTTCCGTGCGCTGGCGCTGCGTCGCAAGCAAACCTTGCTGACCTTACACAGCCTGAACATGCTGCATGCACGTGGCTTCCTTGCCGAAGTCTTTAACATCCTGGCGCGCCACAGTATGTCGGTTGATTTGATTACCACTTCCGAAGTGAGCGTGGCGTTGACGCTCGACACCACCGGTTCAACCTCCACCGGTGACAGCCTGCTGACACAGGCTTTGCTGACTGAACTTTCGTCGCTGTGCCGGGTAGAAGTGGAAGAGAATCTGGCGTTGGTGGCCATTATCGGCAACAACCTGTCGAAAGCTTGCGGTGTGGGCAAAGAGGTCTTCGGGGTACTCGAACCTTTCAACTTGCGTATGATTTGCTATGGTGCCAGCAGCTATAACCTCTGTTTTCTGGTGCCAGGCACCGATGCGGAGAGCGTAGTACGTACTCTGCATCACAACCTTTTTGAATAAACGCGGATATTTTACGACTAAATATTTCGTTAATAAGCCAAGCCGGACAGGGTCCGGCTTTTTTATTTATTATCTTTGTTTAAGTAAGTAAATATCACACACCCGCCTTGAAAGTCGTCCCGGCTATTTCTGACAAACCGCGCTACACCAGCAAGATGTGTCTTGAATCACCTCTTTTTGCTCAATAAGTGAACTGAAATCCCTCTCTCCGGTTGCGCTTAATGCGTGCTAATCGATAATCAGCGCCGCTGAATTATTTCAGTATTCTAAGGGAAAGTTATGCAAAAGTTCGTGGCGGAGATCCTCGGCACATTTGTGCTGGTGTTAGGCGGTTGTGGCAGCGCAGTGTTGGCTGCAGCGTTTCCAGAGTTAGGTATTGGCTTTGCTGGCGTCGCGCTGGCGTTTGGCTTGTCCGTATTAGTGATGGCCTACGCGGTGGGTCATATTTCGGGTGGTCACTTTAATCCAGCGGTCACTATTGGCTTGCTGGTCGGTGGCCGCATCCCGTCATCACACGTTTTACCCTATATTATTGCGCAACTTATTGGTGCGGTAGGTGCAGGTGCCGTGTTGTATTTGATTGCCAGCGGTAAAGCGGATTTCGATGTTGCTGCCAGCGGTTTTGCATCAAATGGTTACGGCGAACAATCACCGGGCGGCTACAACTTGATGTCAGCGATGATCATTGAAGTGGTGCTGACGGCCATTTTCCTGATTGTCATCATGGGCGCGACAGATAAGCGTGCACCGGCAGGCTTCGCCCCTATCGCAATTGGCCTGGCCTTAACCTTAATTCATCTGATCAGTATTCCTGTCACCAACACCTCCGTTAACCCAGCGCGCAGCACCGGCGTTGCCTTGTTTCAGGGCGATTGGGCGATTTCACAACTGTGGGTCTTCTGGCTGATGCCCGTCATTGGTGCGGCAATTGGTGGTGTGATCTACCGCTTTATACTGGAAAAAGCAGAGTAATTTTGACATTTTCAGGCGGATTGGCAGCAGTCGATCCGCATTTTCCCTTCAGACCTCATCTCCGCCTTACGTCGTGATAACGAAATGTTATGATCCTACTTCCGCCTTCGCAGCCGTTCCTGCGTCGCGTATTTCTATGGCAAACCTGCGTAAAAACACAACATTCTTATAAGGAAGTCTGGCCATGCTCGCCACTTTAACCCGCCTGTTCCCACTGTGGGCCGTGCTGTTATCTGTTGCCGCTTACTATTCCCCAACGACATTTCTTGGTATTGGTCCCTGGGTTACTTACCTGCTGATGCTGATTATGTTTGGTATGGGTGTAACGCTCAATATTGATGATTTCAAACGGGTGCTGGTGCGCCCGGCACCGGTCATCGCCGGTACGTTTTTGCATTATCTGGTCATGCCATTGGCAGCCTGGGGATTGGCCAAACTGTTTCATATGCCGCCGGATCTCGCAGCGGGCATGATTCTGGTGGGAAGCGTTGCCAGTGGTACCGCATCTAACGTGATGATCTATCTGGCGAAAGGGGATGTCGCGCTGTCTGTCACTATCTCATCGGTTTCCGCGCTGGTGGGCGTGTTTGCCACGCCGCTGCTAACACGTTTCTATGTTGATACGCATATTCAAGTCGATGTGGTCGGCATGCTGTTGAGCATTGTAAAAATCGTCGTCATTCCAATCAGTTTGGGTTTGATCATTCACCACAGCATGAACAGCGTGGTACGTCGCGTAGAACCTTATTTACCTGCGTTTTCGATGATCTGCATTCTGTTAATCATCAGTGCAGTGGTCGCGGGCAGCCAGAGCTTTATTGGTTCGGTGGGCTTGGTGGTGATCGTCGCGGTGATTCTGCATAACGCCATTGGCCTGCTTGGCGGCTATTGGGGTGGCAAACTTTTTGGATTCGACGAATCTACCTGCCGCACGCTGGCGCTGGAGGTCGGCATGCAGAACTCAGGTCTGGCGGCGACGCTGGGCAAGCTCTACTTCTCACCGCTGGCCGCGTTGCCTGGCGCACTGTTCTCGGTATGGCACAATCTTTCGGGTTCGCTGCTGGCAGGCTACTGGTCAGGCAAACCGATCAAGAAGAAGTAAGTTGATACTGCCCGCTACATTTCCTGGAACTGTAGCGGGTTTTACGCTGCGCGGTGTTATCCGTGAGTGACCGATTTTGAAAACAGCTGAATCACCACCACGCCGGCAATAATTAATCCCATTCCCAGCAGCGCCGGTAGATCCAGTTTCTGTTTATAAATAGCCCACGACAAAATGGACACCAGCGTAATGCCCATTCCTGCCCAAATCGCATAGGCGACGCCGATATTCATGGTTTTGACTACCTGAGACAGGCCATAAAACGAGATGGCGTACCCAACCACCACCACAACGCTGGGCAGCAGGCGAGTAAAACCCTCCGATGATTTCATCATGGTCGTTGCTAAGGTTTCGGCGCAGATGGCGATCGCTAATATGATATAAACGTTAAACATCCTTTCTCCTTAAATGCGCAATGACATGACGCAAACAAGTCATTCATAATCTCGCTCATCATCGGGCTGTTCTAACACCGTGTAAGCGGTGGCACAGAACAGAGAATTCAGACGTTTCATATCCCCTAATAAACCCAAATGTAGCGAGCTGGTTTCAATACTTTGCACATTCTTCTGATGCAAGCGATCCACATGCGCATGCGAATAGCGGCGAATCATCAGGCGAAAGCGATGCTTGGCGCGGCGTAGTCGTTTGGCGCTGGTGACATCATGTGAAAGAAATACGGACAAGCTAAGCCGTAGGTTAGCAATCAACTGTTCGTGTAATGCTTCCAACTCTTTTAATCCTTCAGCGGAAAAAGCACGCCGTGCGGCAAGGGACTTGTCGGCAACATCGCTGCTCATGCGCTCAATAATGTCGCCGGCCTGCTCGAGATTCAGCGACATCTCGATAATTTCGCTCCAGCGCCGCGAATCTTCTTCGCCTAAATCCTCTTTTGGCATACGCGCCAGGTAAAGTTTGATGGCGGTATAAAGCACATCCACATCGTCATCTAATCTGCGAACCGTACGCTCTTCACGCGGTTCGCGGTGTACGACCTTGCTGAAGGCATCAAGCATCTGCTCCAGCACGTCACCCATCCGTAATGCCTCACGAGCAGCATTGACCAGCGCCAGCGCTGGTGTATCCAATGCGCTTCGATCCAGATGCTTGGGTTTAAGAATAAGCGCGCTTTCGGTGTCATCACTGATCAGGCGACGGCACAAACGCGCCATAGGATCAGCAAAAGGCACCAGCACCACACAGCGAATCAGGTTGTAAAAGACGTGGAAGAAGATCACTAACTCTTCATCGCTGACCGGCAGTTTATCGAGCCATATCGCGACCGGATTGACGAACGGCAAGATGATGACGCAGCCAATCAACTTGAATAACAAGCTGCCCAATGCGACGCGTTTGCCCGCAGCGTTGGAACCGCTGGCGTTGATCATTGCCAGCAATCCGCTGCCGAGATTGGCACCAATCACCAGGCAAAGCGCGACTTTGAATGAGATCACGCCGGTGGCGGTTAAGGTTGCAGTGATTAATACCGCCGCCAGGCTTGAGTAACTAATAATGGCGAAGACCGCGCCAATCAGCGCATCCAGCATGATGTCGCCGGTCAGGCTGGAAAACAGCACTTGTACACCGGAAGCTTGCGTAATCGGCCGTGCGGCCTCGACGATCAGCTGTAGCGCTAAAAGAATCAATCCCAACCCAATGCTGGCCCGACCGAGTTGACCGGCTCGCGTCTGTTTACGCCCGAGGAAAAACACCACGCCAAAAAAGATAAACAGCGGTGAAAGCCAGGAGAGATCAAACGTCAGAATACGCGCCATGATCGCCGTGCCGACATCTGCGCCCAGTACCACCACTAAGGCGGGCGTCAGGCTGACCAGGTTTTGCGCGACAAAGGAAGTGACTAAAAGCGTGGTGGCATTACTGCTTTGCACCAGCGTGGTAACGCCGATTCCGGCAAGGAATGCCATGGGTTTTTGTTCAATACTGCGACTTAACACGCGCCGTAAATCAGCACCATAAACGCGCATAATGCCAGTACGCACGATATGCGTGCCCCATACCAACAGTGCGACCGCGGAAAGGAGATTAAGCAGGGTTAACACGTATAGATGCTCCTCGACCATCAGGCTTTAAACAGCACAGATTGCCAGCCTGACGGAGAGAGCAATCTGTGAAGGATATTGCCGAGCGAAGCGCGATTTTTTCCTGTGTTTTAAGCCACCTGGCGCAACGTCGACATCTCTAACTGTAGACCAATCTGCATGCCAACAGGGTGTAAATCCGCCGCCGTGCGGTTCAAAACGTCAATGGAAAGTTCTATACCGTGCGCGCTGACACGATAACGGATTACGTTGCCAAGCAGAGTGTGGCTAATGATCTCAGCCGGGATGCCGCTACCTAACGGGGTGAAACGTATCGTCTCTGGGCGGATCGCGACCTGTGAATGGAATGTTTGCCCGGTGAGTTGCGTGGCTTGCTCTGCGCTTAACAGGTTGTAGTGGCCAATAAAACCGGCGGCAAAGTGATCAACCGGCTGGGTATACAGCGACTCAGCATCGCCGTTTTGCACAATTTTCCCTTTGTTCATCAGGACGATACGATCAGAGAGCGTTAACGCTTCTTCCTGATCGTGCGTCACGAAAAGGGTGGTGAGTTTGAGCTCTTTCTGGATACGGCGAATCTGATCGCGTAGATGGCGACGAATGCGCGCATCCAACGCCGAGAGCGGCTCATCCAGCAGCAGTAAACGTGGGCGCGTCACCAGCGATCGCGCCAGCGCCACACGCTGACATTGCCCACCGGAGAGCTGATGTGGATAGCGGCGGGCAAACTCGGTTAACTCTACCAACGCCAGTACTTCGGTTACACGCTGCTGCACTTCATGGCCCGGCAGCTTTTGCATTTTCAAACCAAAGGCGACGTTTTTTCTACTGTCATATTGGGGAACAGCGCATAGCTCTGAAACACCATGCCGATGTGGCGATTTTGTGGCGACAGCGGCACGATGTCTTTGCTCTGCAATAAAATCTGCCCGCTATCCACCGAGGTCAATCCTGCCAGACAGCGCAACAGCGTAGATTTTCCGCAGCCGCTGGGGCCGAGTAACGTCACGAACTCACCCTCTTCGGCACTGAAATCAATCTGCTGGAAAATCTGCGTTGGGCCGTAGCTTTTATTCAGTTGTTTGACTTCAAGGTAGCTCATGATCAGCCTCGCTCAGGATTCAGGACGTTGGCCAGCCAGGTCACCAGCAGCACCACGAAGAAATAGGAGATAACCAGTGCGCTGGTGAAGTGGCCGCTGCCGTTGCGCATATTGAAGAGATAAACCTGCAACGTTTCATAGCGGTTGCCGACCAGCAGGTTAGCGAATACAAACTCACCGATCAAAAACGAGAATGAAAGCAGTACCGCAATTAATACGCCTTTACGCAGGTTCGGCAGCACCACGAACAAAGCCGCTTGCCAGGTGCTGGCACCTAACAGATGCGCGGCGTCGATCAATTCTCTCAAATTAATTGCCTGCATATTGTTCGCGATAGCGCGGTAAATAAAGGGCAGAGCGATAGTGAAATAACAGCCGATAAGAATCCACGGTGTGCCGGTCAGCATCAGCGGCGAAGACGAATAGAGCTGTAATAAGCCAACCGAAGAGACAACGGGCGGTACGGCAAACGGCATTAAAATCAGCACATTCATTACGGCATCGAGTCGTGGATAGTAGTAAGCGATTACAAACATTGCAGGCAGCACCAGCACTAGCGAAAAGATCAGCGCGCCAAAGCAAATCAGCAAAGAATGGCCGAGTGCTGTTAAAAATCGGCCATCGCTCCACAGCTGAATAAACCACTTCAGCGAGTAACCTTCAGGAAGGATCGTGTTGCTCCAGTCCGATGAGACGGCATAGAGCAAGGTCGCTACCAGCGGCAGTGCCAGTATGAGAAACAGCAACCACACGATCAAACGATGATAAATCTGTTCCGCACGCGACATCATTGCTCCCTATTTCGCGTTGAGATAGCTGCGGCGCACCAAATACTGCTGCACCACGGTAATCAGCGCCATGATCAGCACCAGCAGCATGGCCAGCGCGCTGCCAGTGTTGGGATCCAGCGAGATATCACCCGAAACCAATGCCGCAATCCGTACCGGAACGACGTTGAAATTGCCGGTGGTCAGGGCATAAATGGTGGCGTAAGCGCCCAACGCATTCGCCAGTAAAATGACAAAGGTGCCAAGCAGTGCCGGAAACAAAATCGGCAGGCCGATATGCCACCAGTAGCGCCAGCGGCTGGCACCCAGCAGCGCGGCAGATTCCTGCCAGTCACGTTTTAATCCATCAAATGCCGGATAAAGCAGCAGTACGCCAAGGGGGATCTGGAACCAGGTGTAAACCAGCACCATGCCGTTACGCGAGAACAGCTTGAAGCTTTCAATCAATTCATAATGGCGCAGCAGTAAGGTCAGGCAGCCATTCAGGCCGAGTAGAATCACGAAAGCAAACGCCAGCGGCACGCCAGCAAAGTTGCTGGTCATGTTAGTGAACGACATCATGAAGCGTTGTAAACGCCCGCTACCGACCTGATGCAGTGAATAACCGGCAATCAGGGAAATCAGCAGCCCATACACACTCGACCAAAACGAGATGTCTAACGAGAAACGGAAGGCCTGTAAATAAAAGGGTGACGTCAGGATGTCGTGATAGTTATCCCAGCCCCAGGCTTCATTCATCTCGCTCCAAAAGCTGTTGATAGCAATCCATACCAACGGGGCGAGCTGAAAAGCGACCCAAAACAGCGCGAAGGGGAGCAGAAGCAGCAAAGCTAACCTCTTTCCCCTCATGCGTTCGGCTCCGCCAGTAAGCCACGACAGATGGGCTTGTCATGCGCAACACCCAGCAGTTCGCACACCGTGCCGCACAGTTCAGTTTGCTGTGGCGCAATCTCGGCTTGAAGTGAGAAAGCGCGGCCAAACACAAACAGCGGAACCTGAGTTTCTTCCGGCAAAATACCCCCGTGCGAGCGATCGTCATTCATGCCGTGATCGGCGGTAACAATCACCTGATATCCTTCTGCCAGCCAGGTCGGCATCCAGTGCGACAAATAACCATCTGCCATGCGCGCTCGATTACGGTATTGCGGTGAAGACAACCCGTGTTTATGGCCTGCATCGTCAATGTTCATCGGATGAATGAACATAAAGTCAGGGTTGTGGCGCAGGCGCAAACTTTCTGCATCTTCAAACAGATGAGAATCGGGGTAGCTGTCGTCAGAGTAAAAATGCCCATATTGAATGGGCAAGTCCGGCGCGTCGGTATGACGATCGCGCGCCGGAACGAACGGTGTTTGATTATAAAGCTCACTCACCCAGTGGTAGGCCGCTGCCGCCGTGGTCAGCCCAGCTGCACGCGCATAGTGAAAAATGCTGCGCTCACGACTCAATCGACTCACGCCGTTATGAATTATTCCGCTCTTAACCGGCGGAATGCCGGTCAGGATGCACTCATACAACGGACGCGACAGGGACGGCAATTCGCAGGTAAGGGTGTAATAGTGACCATGACCTTGCGCACATTCGGCATACAAGTAGCCCATTGCATGTTGCGCGACCTGATTGTTTAAGCCGTCCAGCACCACGAGGATCGTTTTCATTCCGTTCTCCTTGCCACGCGCTACTGTTGCATATTGATGATGACGTTTTCCTGCCACAGGCGCGGCAGCATTTTGGAGGATTTATCCCACGCAGCCTGATCCTTGATAGGGCGCGCATTTTTGTACTCAGATTGCGGCAGCAGCTTGGCTTGTACATCAGCAGGTAAAGTCAGATGTTCAGCGCGGATCGGGCGTGCATAGCCTTTTGCCAGATTAATTTGGCCAGCGTCAGAGAAGATATATTCACGCGCCAGTTTGGCCGCGTTCGGGTGTTTGGCATATTTGTTGATGATGGTGGTGTAACCGGAGGTCACTGAACCATCGGAAGGAATCACGATTTCATAGCGGTTTTTATCGATTTGATCGCGATAGTTGAGGCCATTGAAGTCCCACAACACCGCCATCTGAACTTCGCCTTTCTCAATGTTAGCAATCACCGGATCGGTTACGCCGAGACGACCTTGCTTCGCCAACTCAGCAAAGAAATTAAGCGCGGGTTTCAGGTTCTTTTCATCGCCACCTAACGCGTAGTTTGCTGCCAGCACACCGTTAGCCGCCTGAGCTGCCACGCCGACATCGCCGATAGTGATTACATACTTACCTTTCTTCAGATCGGCCCAGCTGTGCGGGACATCTTTCACCTGCTGTTTATCCACCAGAAACGCGATAGTACCGGTGTAGGCCAGCGCCCAGTTGCCTTCTTTGTCTTTCGCCCAGGCTGGAATCTGATCCCAATGTGTGGGTTTGTAGGGTTGTGCAACACCTTTAGCCACAGCGATGGGACCAAATGCCGCACCCACATCACCGATATCTGCACTGGCGTTCTCTTTTTCTGCATCGAATTTAGCCAGCTCCTGCGCCGAGGACATATCGGTATCGCTGTGCTTCAAACCGTATTTGCTGTTGATGTCATTCCAGGTATCTTTCCAGTTTGCCCAGCTGTCCGGCATACCGACGCTATTGACCTGACCTTCACTGCGGGCGGCTTTTTCTAAGGCGGCAAGGTCATTATCGGCAGCCTGCGCAGCAGGCAAGGCAAGGAATACAGCACTGGCTACTACAGAGGCGATAAACGCTTTCATCTCAGTTGCTCCCGGTGTAAGTTGAGTGGCCTGTCTGGTCTAGTCCAGCAAGAACCGAGCCAATGTAGCGGGTGTATATGAATGATTTATGACAAAGACGTGCAGGGCGAGGGGATGCGTAATATTTCCCATAAAATCCATTCGGAATGATCGAGTACGGAAAGGTTGTCATCGAACTGACGCAGTGCGAAAGCGCACCAAAATGAGGCTATTGTTGTGGAGTCGATAGCACCTAAAACGGCAGATGTGATTGCCAGCGCCTTGCTGGCGCGCATTAAAGCGGGTGAGTTCAATGGTGGCCGACTGCCTGCAGAACGGGCGTTAAGTGAAGCGTTTTCCACTACGCGTATCACGCTGCGCGAAGCACTGGGGAAGCTGGAAGCGCAAGGCGTAATTTATCGTGAACTGCGCCGTGGCTGGTTTATTGCACCTCCGCGACTTATCTATAATCCTCTGTATCACAGTCATTTTCATGCCATGGCAGCCGAGCAAGGACGTCATGCCAGCACCGAAGTCATAGCCGCACAGGAAGTGTCTGCGCAGGGCGCTGTAGCCGCCGCGCTGATGCTGGAAGAAGGGGAAACGGTTTTCTGTATTCGTCGTCTGCGTCGCATTGATGGCCGGGCCGTGTTGTATGTTGAGCATTACCTCAATCCACACTTTTTCCCCGGCCTGCTTTTCGAAGATCTTACGCGCTCTCTGACCGATCTCTACGATCAGCGTTACGGCATTCGCTACGGCGGCGCACGTTTCACCATTCTCCCTGGCCCCTTACCCGACGTTGCCGCCCCGGCGCTTAATGTCGCAGCCGGCAGCCCAGGATTGCTTATCACGCGAATCAATCGCAACCAGCAGAAGCTGGTCATTGACTGCGATTGTGAATACTGGCGTTACGACGCGCTCTGTGTTGAGGTGGAAGCATGATTGTGATTTGCGTCACGCTAACGCATGATAGCGCCAGCGAATAATCGACTTTTCAGAGACACAACATGAGTGAAAAAATCCTATGGCGCAGCACTTTGCAACCGTATTGCAATGGGTGCTGAATTTAGGTCTGCTGAGCCTGGCCATTATATTGGTGGTATTCCTTGGTAAAGAAACCATCCATTTAGCCAATGTTTTACTCAACAGCAGCGAACAGGCTTCGTCCTATTTGCTGATTGATGGAATCGTGATCTATTTCCTCTACTTTGAGTTTATTGCCTTGATTGTTAAGTATTTTCAATCGGGTTATCACTTCCCATTACGCTATTTCGTGTATATCGGTATTACGGCGATTATTCGTCTGATTATCGTTGACCACAAAAATCCGTTCGATACGTTGTGCTATTCAGCCGCCATTTTGGTGCTGGTTGTAACGTTATGGCTGGCAAACAGTCAGCGACTAAAACGCGAATAAACCAGCTAAGGGTTCTGCACGACGACAGGTGTTCACTGGGCCGCTCTGCGTTAAACTAGCGCCCTGCAAATTTTTGGGAGTGGTGCTATGTCGCAAGATGCGCTCAGCCTATTACGTGCGCTCAACTGGCTTTCGCCCACGCAACCGGCGCTTTCGCCTGTGCTATTGGATTGGTTGATGGAAGAAGATTCCATGACGCGGCGCTTTGAGCAACATTGTCAGCGAGTAACGGTGCAGCCGGTGCGCGAAGGTTTCATTAACGCCAGCGAGCTTACTGACGAACTGACATTGCTACCAAACGATGAACGCTATTGGTTGCGTGAAATTATTCTTTTCGGTGACGACGAACCCTGGCTGGCCGGGCGAACGCTGGTGCCGGAAAGTACCTTGAATGGCCCGGAGGCAATGTTGCAGCAGTTAGGCACACGCCCGCTTGGCCGCTATCTTTTCTCCTCTTCAACGTTGAGCCGTGATTTTATCGAGCCGGGAAAGGTCGATGATTTATGGGGCCGTCGCTCTCGCCTGCGCTTGTCAGGTAAACCGCTGCTGCTGACTGAACTGTTTTTGCCCGCTTCGCCGCTCTATCGCGATCGGGGTTAAGGAATTGCATTGTGCAAAAGACATTACAAATGAGTAAGTTGCAGGCATACAGCCGCCTGATGCGTATCGATAAACCGATTGGCACCTTGTTGTTGATGTGGCCTACGCTGTGGGCATTGTGGCTGGCTAACATGGCGGTGCCACCCATTTCCGTGCTGGTGGTGTTTGTTTTGGGCGTTATCGTGATGCGTGCTGCGGGATGCGTCATTAACGACTATGCCGATCGCAAGGTGGATGGTCACGTCCAGCGCACGCAAAATCGTCCGTTACCCAGCGGTGCGGTGAGTTCAAAAGAGGCAAAATATCTGTTTGTTGGGTTGGCATTAGTGGCATTCGTACTGGTGCTGACCATGAACCTGATGACTATTCTGCTCTCCGTCGTGGGGCTGGCGCTGGCTTGGGTTTATCCTTTTATGAAGCGTTATACCCATTTGCCGCAAGTGGTGCTGGGGGCGGCATTCGGCTGGGCTATTCCAATGGCGTGGGCCGCAGTTAGTGAGTCCTTACCTTTTGTTTGCTGGTTGGTATTCATCGCTAATATTTGCTGGACGGTGGCTTATGACACGCAATATGCCATGGTTGATCGCGATGATGATCTGAAGATTGGCGTGAAGTCGACAGCGATTCTGTTTGGTCGTTTTGACAAACTGATCATTGGGTTACTGCAGCTGGCAACGCTAATACTGATGGCGTGGGTAGGGTTAGTACTGCAGTTAAATGGCGCATTTTACTGGTCTTTATTATTGGCTGCTGCGCTGTTTGTGCATCAGCAGCGACTGATTGCCCAGCGCGAGCGTCAGCTCTGTTTTCAGGCCTTCCTCAACAATAACTATGTTGGGTTGGTGCTGTTTATCGGTGTGCTGATGAATACGGCGCCGTTCAGCCATATTTTCTAACGCATTCTTGGCACTCAATAAAAAGGCGACCTGTTTAAAGAGGTCGCCTTTTTTTGACATCAATATGACCAAACGCTTACTCGTGCGCCACTGCGCTCTCAATCGTCAGGCGTACATCGCTGGTAACCAGGTCGGCCAAAATAAGCCAGGTTGCCTGCGTCTGTAACACGTCTGCATCACCGCTGTCGCTGATATAGCCTTCGTGGCGTAGCGTCAGCACCAGTGAGGTAAAGACCGCTTTGTCGAAGAACTCCGGCGCATTGATGCCGTGCAGAACTGAAAGGCGCTGCGCTAACGTGCGGCTCTCTTTTTCCAGCGTGCCGCGGTTAATTGCAGGCTTAGCGCTTAGAATCGAGAAAGTAATGGCATACCGTTGCAATGTTTCGCGAATACCGGCCGCCAGCAGTTGCAGAGTGCGATAGCGTGCGGCAGTAAAACGTAACTGACCATTTTCGATAGTGATCAGGCCCTGACGCGCCAGTTCTTCACAGAAATTGGACAGCAGCTGCGGCAACTCATCGGTTTGCCAGCGCAGGAAAAGCTCACTCTTCAGCATGGGGTAAATCAGGCTAACCTGACGCAATAACTCAGCTTCGCTCAAATTCGGATGCTGCTGCACGATAGCGGCAATCAGCGACGGCATCACCAGCATGTGATGAATATTGTTGCGATAGTACGTCATCAAAACCGCCTGCTCACGCGGCAGAATGATGATATCGCCAATGCTGTCTTTCTCACTTTCAAACTTGTTCATGCCCATTGCATGATCAAGCAGCGCTTCGGCGGTAAGATCCGGCACGGTTGAGTTGGGTGAGTAAGGCACGTTACGCAGTAGCTGGGTATAGCATTCGAGCTGCTCAATCAACTGTTCACGCGTGAGTGAGCGCTGACGCGAAGCGAGCAGGGCTGTCACGCACAGGTTCATGGCATTGGCAGCGCCTGCTTCATTAATCCTCACCATCAACCGCGCGGCAATGTCATTCACCGTTGGCGTTAGCCAGCTTGGGCGTTGTGGCTCAATAGGATCGATTGCATCACGCCATTCTGGCACTCGCTTGTTGAGATAATTGACCAGCGGCAGCGGTTCGCCAAAGTTGACGTAGCCCTGGCCCAGGTTGCGCAGCTTACGCAAGCCGCGCACCATCTGCATAAAGCCTTCTTTCTCTTTGGCTGCGCCACGTAACTCTTTAGCGTAGGTGCCGACTTCCATCACGTGTTCATAGCCGATGTAAATGGGCACTAACGTAATCGGACGATTACCCCCACGCAGCATCGCCTGAAGCGTCATTGCCAGCGTACCGGTTTTAGGATCAAGTAAGCGACCGGTGCGAGAGCGTCCGCCTTCAACAAAGTACTCAACGGAATATCCGCGGGTAAACAGCTCACCCAGATATTCGCGGAATACGGTGGAGTAAAGCTTATTGCCTTTGAAAGTACGACGAATAAAGAAGGCGCCCAAACGACGGAAAATCGGTCCAGCAGGCCAGAAGTTGAGGTTAATACCCGCTGCGATGTGAGGCGGTACTAATCCTTGATGGTAAAGCACGTAAGAAAGCAGCAAATAATCCATGTGGCTGCGATGGCAAGGCACATAAACAATTTCGTGACCATCTTGTGCTAACTGACGTACGCGCTCGCCGCCGTTGACGTTAATGCCCTGATAAAGACGGCTCCACAACCAGCCCATTACGCGGTCGGTAACGCGAATCGCCTCATAAGAGAAGTTGGCTGCAATTTCTTTCATCATCTCAACCGCATTTTGCTGCGCTTTTTCATGAGAGATTTTTTGCTGCGTGCCTCATCTTCAACGGCTTTCTCAATCGCTTTCGATTGCAGTAACCGATTAAAGAGATCCTGACGAGCCGGCAAACGGGGGCCGATCGCGGCCAGACGCTGACGTGCAAAGTGAATACGCGCAACACGCGCTAACTTCTGAGCGATGGATTGATCTGTACCGTGTTCAGTCGCCATGCGGCGCAGCGAAACGGTGGGTGAGAAACGCACAAAGCTGTCGCGCCCGTGCCAAATCACCGCAAAAAATTTCTGTACGCCATTTAATACGCGCAGATGCGGCGTATCTTCACCCTGAACTTCGCGCCCCGGTGCACGACCAAACATCACCGTTACCGGCAGCATTTGAATGTCGAGTGCCGGGTTGTTGCGATGCAAGTCGAGGTAATCATGGAAGATTTTCACCGACTCAACGCTGGGCACAAAATAGGGAAATACGCGCGGGCCATCGTGGATAAAAACGTGGCGTGGAAGCAGCGATCCATCAATCTCGAGTGGAGAGAGGGGATCGGGCAGATCGTGCTTAATGCACTGCGCGCGTAATGTCAGTAAGTCGGCCTTCGAATCGTACGGCAGAACATACATAATGGGCCGGGTAGGATCCAGACCATGTTCAGAAACGGGATCGGCCGGAATAGCCTTACTCTTTACCAAAAACGAGAGTGGTAAATTCAGTAATTTATAATAAAGTTTACGCCAACCTGACATAGACAACATGAAGCCTCTTGTTAGCAAAGCGCCGCAAGCATACCAGAAAGCGCAGCGAAGATCTGTGGTGGTGCCATTAGCCGGCAGCCCAGACATTGACGTCAATCCGTTGAAAGGGTTCCCATAATATGGCAAATAATGCCACCGGTCTTATTAGAATTGTGAAAGCTGCCGGTTATTCGTGGCAAGGTCTTCGTGCTGCATGGCAATACGAAGCGGCGTTCCGCCAGGAAGCTATCGCCGCGTTAATCGCCATTGCGGTAGCGTGTTGGCTGGATGTGGACACCGTTTCTCGCGTATTGATGATTGGGGCCGTCGTGCTCGTGGTCATCGTTGAAATCCTCAATAGTGCGATTGAATCTGTCGTTGACCGCATCGGGCAGGAGCACCATCCCCTTGCCGGGCGTGCAAAAGATATGGGTTCAGCCGCCGTCTTGCTGAGTATCTTACTGGCCGTTTTCGTCTGGATCGCTTTGCTTTGGTCGCATTTGCGATAGGCTTTCCAGAACCCGTCAAACGGCTGATTATTGCCTGACTTTTGGTTTCCATTTCACCAATACCTGTATATACTCACAGCGACTGTATAAACAACCAGGGGCGGGATGAAAGCGTTAACCAGCAGGCAGCAGCAGGTCTATGACCTGATTCGCGATCACATCAATCAAACAGGCATGCCGCCAACGCGTGCAGAAATTGCCGCACAGCTGGGATTCCGTTCACCCAATGCGGCAGAAGAGCATCTCAAAGCATTAGCGCGTAAAGGCGTTATTGAGATTGTTTCTGGCGCTTCTCGTGGTATTCGTCTGTTAATGGAAGAAGAAGCCTCGGAAGGTTTACCGCTGATTGGCCGCGTGGCCGCAGGTGAACCGCTGCTGGCGCAAGAACACATTGAAACGCATTACAAAGTTGATCCCGGTCTGTTTAAGCCTTCAGCTGATTTCCTGCTGCGCGTAAGCGGTATGTCGATGAAAGATATCGGCATCATGGACGGTGATTTGTTGGCGGTGCACAAAACGCAAGATGTGCGTAACGGACAAGTGGTTGTCGCGCGTATTGATGATGAAGTGACCGTTAAGCGCTGGAAAAAACAGGGTTCAATTGTTCATCTTCTGCCAGAAAATAACGACTTTGAACCGATTGTGGTCGATACGCGTGCCCAGTCGCTGACCATTGAGGGTCTGGCTGTTGGCGTCGTTCGCAACGGCGAGTGGCTGTAATCTTCCTATAGTCGCTTTTGTTCGCCAGTCTGATGCTATTCTGTCTGCCCAAATTTAGCCGCTGCTGTCTTACCTGCTGATGCAGCGGCGCTGAGCACGGATTTGCGAATGCGTTTTTTGACTGCAACTGATAAAAATCTTTGGCGGCTTGCGCTGCCGATGATCCTTTCTAATATCACCGTCCCGCTGCTGGGATTGGTCGATACCGCTGTTATTGGCCACCTTGATAGTCCTGTTTACCTCGGCGGCGTCGCTGTAGGCACCACTATCACTAGCTTCCTGTTTATGCTGCTGCTTTTCCTGCGTATGAGCACCACCGGTTTAACGGCACAAGCATTCGGTGCGAATGATAAAGCTGCGCTGGCACGTGCCCTGACTCAGCCATTAATGATGGCGCTTGTCGCCGGCGTAATTTTCATTTTCTTACGCGACCCTGTCAGCCAGCTTGCCACGCGTATGATTGGCGGTAATCCACAAGTGCTGGAGCAGGCAACGCTGTTTATCCATATTCGCTGGCTTAGCGCCCCCGCGATGCTGGCGAATCTGGTGATCCTGGGCTGGTTGCTGGGTGTGCAATATGCGCGAGCGCCGGTGATCCTGCTGGTAGTGGGTAATCTGGTCAATATTTTGCTCGACCTGTGGCTGGTGCTTGATTTGCATTGGGGTGTCGCTGGGGCGGCAACCGCAACCGCATTGGCAGAATATGTCACCCTGGCGGTGGGATTAGCCATGGTATGGCGCGTGTTGAAACTGCGGGGTATCAATATGGCGTTGCTCAAACAGAGTTGGCGCGGGGATATGCGCCGACTGTTACGACTTAACCGCGATATCATGCTGCGTTCGCTCATGCTGCAACTCTGTTTTGCCTCGCTGACCCTGTTAGGTGCCCGTATTGGGCCCAATGTAGTCGCAGTCAATGCGGTATTGCTGATGTTCATCACATTCACCGCTTATGCGCTTGACGGATTCGCCTACGCCGTAGAAGCCTTTGCAGGCGAAGCGCATGGTGCTAAAGATGGCGCTAAATTGCTGCGCGTCTGGCGCGCCGCCTGTCGGCAAGCTTTCCTGGTCGCACTTTTCTTCTCCTTGATTTACATCCTGTTTGGCACGCATATCGTTTCTATGCTCACTTCAATCGACGCGCTACGGCAAATGGCAGATCGCTATCTAATCTGGCAAATCATTATGCCGATAGTCGGTGTTTGGTGTTATTTGCTAGACGGAATGTTCATTGGTGCAACGCGTGGTCGTGAAATGCGTAACAGTATGGCGATTGCGGCGTTAGGCTACTTCATTACCTTACTGACTTTACCGTGGTTGGGTAACCACGCTTTATGGCTGGCAGTCATGGTGTTTCTTGCCTTGCGCGGCCTGTCGTTATGGTGGATATGGCGGCGTCACTGGCAAAACAACAGCTGGTTTACCGCTTAAAATAGGGTGTGGTACAGAACCGCGCTCTACAGAATATTCTGTAATGTTCCAGCAGATCTAAAATCCTCTACTATAATTAACTTTCAATAGCGCAAATGAGTAGCGCTTTATATCGATATTATCTTGCATGGCGAGATATAAGTTGAAACCTGAAGGATGACCGGAGGTCTGCTATGAATCACGACGAAGCGAGTGGTAACTGGAAGCAGTTCAAAGGCAAAATCAAAGAAAAATGGGGCAAGCTGACAGACGACGATATGCAAGTCGTTGAAGGTAAACGCGATCAGCTTGTTGGTAAAATCCAGGAACGTTATGGCTACGCTAAGGATGAGGCGGAGAAAGAAGTCACAGACTGGGAAGGCCATAACAAAGATTATCGCTGGTAATTAAGACAGTTTAAGGACGATGCTCCTACCCACCGGTACGCTCATACCGGACAGGCACAAGGATGTGCCAACTATCCCTTCTTCCCACGCTTTTTCACGTCAACGTGATGATCGTGTTCACAGCTCTCATGGTGTGTACAAGCTTCAACCGCAACGCATTTCTCACATAAACCGTGCGCCTCAATGACGCTATGACGTAGAGCGAAATGTGCATCCGTGGCCAGCGAACCAATGATGTTTTCTACGCCCTGTGCATGTTTTTCAATAACCGCCGCACAGCGATCGCATACCAGCATAACAGACGTATGCGCAGGTGCATCAAAATGGTGGCACATCACGTAGCTGTTGTTGGATTCAACACGATGAATAAAACCCTGCTCAAGCAAAAAATCCAACGCGCGATATACGGTAGGAGGTTTAGCCTGCGGCTCACTTACGCGTAACTGATCCAGCAAATCGTAGGCGCTGATTGAACCTGGCAGCTCAGCCATCAAACGTAATACTTCTGCACGCTGCGTAGTCAGACGAACACCGCGCTGCAGGCACAGTTTTTCCGCCTGGGACATAATTTGCTCTGACGTCATCGTCGACATGAAAATTCTCCGCTAAATAAGTGATGTTATTTTATCACACAAATTTTGTTCACGCAGGCGTTGCACCGGGCGTGAAAAACAGGCATTTACGTCACTTTCTACGCGTTAAAATTTCAGTTAAGTGCTGAAGCCTCGCTTAAACAGATCCAACCTATTTCAACAGGTTGAGGATTTTTCCGCCATTTCGCTTTGCATCTCACTGAGTTAAGTATTAATGTTCAAAAGTATTTAAGGAATGGCTGGTCTTGCACCTTTCTTTTTGCACCAACTTGAACAATAACAACGCTAATCTGATACAAAAACATCCAATCCGTTGAATTGAGACACTGTTTCCTTCGAATTCACAGCAATAACGTGTTAGCTGACGTTCACAATAGCGCTAACAACCTATTCAGTCGTTGAATGATTCGACGGCACTTTTTACAGGTGATGACAGGCAGATGGTGAAAAAATTCGTTCAGCGCTCAGCGCTGGCTTACCCGGTGATGTTAAGTGCACTGTTTATTTCTTCTTCCGCCATGGCGGCAGGGACATGGTATGACGCACGCAATGATGCCATGGGTGGAACCGGCGTCGCTTCATCAACCTATGGCTCTGCCGTGCTGGCAAACCCGGCGTTGATGACGCGCGCCAACCCTGAAGATAAAGTCAGCATTATTTTCCCTTCAGCGGGTGTGCAAATCACTGATAACGACAAGCTAATTGACAAAGTCGATGATATTTCCGATACCGTTGATCGCTATCAGGACGTTATTAATAATCTGACTTTTGCCGACTATTTACGTGGCTACCCTGAATTACGGGCGGCAACGGGTGATGTAGCAAATCAACTGAGCGATTTAAAGGGCAACAAAGCGGATGGCCGTGCGGGTGTGGCTGTCGCCGTGACCATTCCTAATGAAACCCTGCCTTTCGCTTTCATAACCAAAGCCTACGGAACTGTCCATGTGCAGGCCAACGTAGCGCAGAGTGATATTGATTACTTACAAGGTGTTGCCAATGGTTCCGTCATCCCAGTGCCTGGCGATGAGGACAATTTGCGTTCCAGCGCCAATGGCCTGGCGGCGCTGATTACCGATTACGGTATTTCCGTGGCGCATGAGTTCACGATTGCCGGCCAACCTGTTTCAATCGGGGTTACACCTAAGATTCAGAAAACCTGGCTTTATAACTACACCGATAGTCTCTACAACTACGACAAAAGCGATATCAACAGCTCACGTTATCGTAGCTCTGATACCGGCTTCAACGTTGATGCAGGCTTAGCCACAACCTTTGCTGAAAACTGGACCTTTGGCTTGACTGGACAAAACCTGATTTCACGCGATCTTGATACAAAAGAGGTCAACGGCTACCGCGATACTTACCAAATTCGCCCGCTGGTAACCACAGGTCTTGCCTGGGATAAAGGTCCATTTACCTTAACCGGCGATGTGGATTTAACTGAAACCAAGCGCTTCAAATCAGAGGGCAGTAATCAATATGCTGCGGTCGGTGGTGAATATCGGGTGTTAGACTGGTTGCAGCTGCGTGCCGGCTATCGAGCAGATATGCGTTCTAATGATGAAAACGTTATTACCGCCGGTTTCGGCTTATCGCCATTTAATAACGCGGTGCATGTAGATCTTGCAGGTACAGCAGGTGCCAATAATACCTGGGGCGCAATGATGCAGCTCGGGTTCAATTTCTAACGATCTGCATGGATAGAAAAGGGTGGGCGATGCAATGTCGCCCACCCTTGTGGTATTCTTGCACAGAATATCATCACTCATAACCACCGGATTCTCTGCGCTTCATGACCGATACCTTCTCTTCGCAACGTTTTTCCATTGCACCTATGCTCGACTGGACCGATCGTCACTGTCGCTATTTTCATCGCCAGCTCACCGGCGACACGCTGCTCTATACCGAAATGGTTACCACGGGCGCAATCATTCACGGTAAAGGTGATTACCTTGCATATAGTGAAGAGGAACATCCGGTTGCGCTACAGCTTGGCGGTAGCGACCCCACGGCATTGGCGCAGTGCGCTAAGCTGGCAGAAGAGCGCGGTTACGATGAAATTAACCTGAACGTAGGCTGTCCATCTGACCGCGTACAAAATGGTCGCTTCGGTGCATGCCTGATGGCAGAAGCCGATTTAGTGGCGGACGCTATCAAAGCCATGCGGGATGTCGTCAGCATCCCGGTAACGGTAAAAACCCGAATCGGGATTGATGAGCAGGATAGCTATGAATTCCTGACCCATTTTGTTGGCACAGTAGCAGAGCGTGGTGGATGCGATACCTTTATTATCCATGCGCGTAAAGCCTGGCTTTCCGGGTTAAGCCCAAAAGAAAACCGTGAAATTCCACCGTTGGATTATCCACGTGTTTACCAGCTCAAACGTGACTTTCCGCATCTAACGTTGGCAGTTAATGGTGGCGTTAAAACGTTGGAAGAAGCGAAACTGCATCTACAACATCTGGATGGTGTGATGATGGGCCGCGAGGCTTATCAAAACCCGGGTATTCTGACGCAGGTTGATCGTGAATTATTTAATCGTGAAACGTCTGTTATCGATCCAGTGGCGGTTGTGCGCTCGATGTATCCTTATATTGAAGCGGAGTTGAGCAAAGGCACCTACCTCGGCCATGTGACGCGTCATATGCTGGGCCTGTTTCAGGGGATCCCGGGCGCGCGTCAGTGGCGTCGTTATTTAAGTGAAAATGCGCATAAACCTGGCGCGGATGTACGTGTGCTGGAAGCAGCGTTAACGTTGGTGGCGGACAAAATTCCTCAAGAAGCCTAAATTAACGAAGCTTAACGAAGCCAGCCTGCAAAGGCTGGTTTTTTTACGCCAAAAAATGATGATTTTCGCTAATGCTGAAATTCAGTTATGCCGCTCTTTTCTTATAATTCAGGCAATTATACGTTGGCACATTTCTTGTAAGAGCTCAGTATTAGCTTATTAAAGAGGCGCTAACATGGAAATTTTATTTGTATTAGGGTTCTTCCTGATGCTGCTAGTAACCGGTGTTTCATTGCTTGGCGTTATTGCCGCATTGGTGGTTGCAACCATGGTGATGTTTGTCGGTGGGTTGTTTGCTCTTGTTATCAAACTGTTGCCGTGGCTAGTGTTAGCGGTGGCGTCGGTGTGGCTATACCGTACCTTTTTTGCTCACAAAGAGTCGCATTCTCTTGCCAGGCTTAAACGCAAAATCAATCGGTTAGATCGTAATAGTTGGCGCTAAATGCGGGTGCGATCACAGACTCAGAAATTGCTTAGAACAATTCGGCAATTAAACATATTTTTTACTTATGTTTTCTGTCAGGATTACTCTCGTTGAGTCAAAACGCATTCATCGCCGCTGTCCCTACACCAGCGCGAACGATAAAAAAGACAAAAAGGGCTTCCTAAGAGAAGCCCTTTTTGCATTTAAGGAATCAAAAGGCTTGAACCGTGAGTCGCTCGACTTTCCAGGGTTTTATGTGCCTGGCTGGCATCTTTAAGCGCAAATTTTTGCTGCTCCGGCACATCAACTTTTATGGCCCCGCTGGCTAAGAGCGAGAACAGCTCAGCACTGGCAATTTCCAGCTCTTCACGATTAGTGATGTAGCCAAACAGCGAAGGTCGGGTAACAAACAGCGACCCTTTCTTGTTCAAAATACCCAAGTCGATTCCGGTCACTGGACCAGACGAATTACCAAAACTCACTAATAAACCCTGTCGACGCAGTGAATCTAAAGAGGCTTCCCAGGTATCTTTACCTACCGAGTCATAAGCCACGGCAACTTTTTTACCCTCGGTTAACTCACTTACGCGTTGTGCAATATTTTCTTCGCGATAATTAATTGTGGCCCATGCACCGGAATTTTTAGCCAACTGCGCTTTATCTGCTGAACCCACAGTGCCAATCAAATGGGCACCTAACGCTTTTGCCCACTGGCAGGCAATCAGGCCAACACCGCCTGCGGCGGCGTGAAACAGGAAAATTTCGTCAGGTTTAACTTTGTAGGTTTGACGAAGGAGATATTGCACGGTTAAGCCCTTTAAAAAGCTGGCTGCGCCTTGCTCAAAGCTGATTGCATCGGGAAGCAACATCAATCGATCTTCCGCCACGTTATGCAGTTCGCTGTATGCGCCTAATGCCGCCTGACAATAAACCACGCGATCGCCAGGCGTAAAGCGAGTCACATTTTTACCGATGCGCTTTACTACGCCGGCCGCTTCGGTACCTAAACCTGACGGGAAATTGCCTACTGGATAGAGTCCACTGCGCACGTAGGTATCAATGTAGTTAATGCCGATGGCTTTGTTCTCAACCTGTATTTCATTCTCAGCGGGATCGGCAGGTTCAAAGTCGATCCACTGCAGAACGTCAGGGCCGCCGTGTGCATTGAATTGAATACGCTTTGCCATTCTTACTCCTGTGATTGTTTCATCATGAGGGTGAGGCGCGCGCGACAACAAGGTATACTGGCGCGTCCCCACAGAAGATCGGTATTGCATTCACTATGGCAGGAAATAAACCCACCAACAAATCGAACGAAACGCATGATCGTCAGCTGGCTGGCGTGAAAATGCCCCCGCATTCGCTGGAAGCGGAGCAATCGGTGCTCGGTGGGTTAATGCTGGACAACGAACGCTGGGATAACGTTTCAGAGCGTGTCGTCGCCAACGATTTCTTCAACCGTTCGCATCGTCTGATTTTTTCAGAAATGCAGCGTTTGCTGGAAGAGAGCCAACCCATTGACCTGATCACCCTTTCAGAATCGCTGGAAACCCGTGGCGAACTGGAAATGGCAGGCGGCTTTGCGTATTTAGCCGAATTAGCGAAAAACACGCCAAGTGCAGCAAACATTGGTGCTTACGCCGATATCGTGCGTGAACGTGCCATTGTTCGTGAAATGATTTCGGTCGCCAATCAAATTGCGGATGCGGGTTACGATCCGCAAGGCAGAAACAGCGAAGAGCTGCTGGATTTTGCGGAATCCAACGTCTTCAAAATTGCTGAAGCGCGCGCCAACAAGGATGATGGCCCGAAAAACATTGAGCAAATCCTTGAATCGACCGTCTCGCGTATCGAATCGCTATATCAAACACCACACGACGGCGTTACCGGTGTCGATACCGGTTATCAGGATCTCAACAAAAAGACCGCAGGCTTGCAGGGATCGGATCTGATTATTGTCGCGGCCCGTCCTTCGATGGGTAAAACCACGTTCGCCATGAACCTGTGTGAAAACGCCGCGATGCTGCATGATAAACCGGTGCTGATTTTCAGTCTGGAGATGCCCAGCGAGCAGATCATGATGCGTATGCTGGCGTCGCTTTCACGCGTGGACCAAACCCGTATTCGTACCGGCCAACTCGATGATGAGGATTGGGCGCGTATCTCCGGCACCATGGGCATTTTGCTGGAGAAGAAGAACATGTATATCGATGATTCTTCCGGGCTAACGCCAACAGAAGTCCGTTCACGCGCGCGCCGTATCTTTCGTGAAAACGGCGGGTTGAGCATGATCATGATCGACTATCTTCAGCTGATGCGCGTGCCGTCGCTGTCTGACAACCGTACGCTGGAAATTGCTGAGATTTCGCGCTCCCTCAAGGCGTTGGCCAAAGAGTTAAACGTGCCGGTGGTGGCGCTTTCGCAGCTTAACCGCTCGCTGGAGCAGCGTGCCGATAAACGTCCGGTCAACTCGGATTTGCGTGAGTCAGGATCGATCGAGCAGGATGCGGACTTAATTATGTTTATCTATCGCGATGAGGTTTATCACGAAAACAGCGACCTCAAAGGGATTGCTGAGATCATTTTGGGTAAACAGCGTAACGGCCCAATCGGCACGGTCCGTTTGACCTTTAATGGACAATGGTCGCGTTTCGATAACTACGCAGGCCCGCAATACGACGACGAATAAGCCTTTCTTTGTGCTGACATGCACGTTCTGTGCATGTCAGGCCTGCCATCAGAAAATAGTGTTGGACAACCTCACCAGTGATCGGGTTATCTGTAACAAAGCGACGCTTATAACGCTCTGGAATCAGAATGACGCATGTAGACGATTACGACCTTAAAATACTGACTTTATTGCAAGCTAATGGCCGACTGACTAATCAGGAATTGAGTGACTTGGTGGGTCTTTCTGCGTCTCAATGTTCCCGCCGCCGTATTAATCTCGAACAGGCCAATTTGATTCTTGGCTATCATGCGCGGCTTTCGCCCGACGCGATTGGTCTAGGTATGGTGGGATTGATAGAAGTTCGCCTGATTAACCATACGGCAGAATATGTAGAGAGCTTTCACCGTATGGTGGAGCAGGAAGATGCAATTGTTGATGCGTATAAAACCACGGGCGATGCCGATTATCTGTTGAAAGTAGCCGTCTCTGATCTGCCCTCGCTGGGGGCACTAATCAGCCAGTTAGTCGCCGGACATCAAAGCGTTTCACACGTTAAAACATCGGTAGTACTGGGCCGGTTAAAAGAGAATGGATTAATGATGATTCCTGAGCATACCGCGCGCTAAAACAGTGCGTGATGTGCGGTTTTGGTGCAGAATGTTGGCAATTAATGCAAAAAACGCGCACCAAAAAAGAATTTGTGCATGATTTGACGGTTTAATTGATATTCATGCACAAAAACCTGCAATAAAGCGCCTTAGATATCAATGGGATAATCGCTGGCACCTGCCGACAGCAGAAAAACGTTGTCGGTATGGTGCGTTTTTTGCATTTGAACCGCATCATTTGCAATGAGAAAACACCCATGGATAACGTTGTTCAACCTTCCCGTATTCCCCATTCCCGTATAGAAGATGCGCTGGCGATAGTGATGGGCACATTAATGGTGTCGTTTGGCGTCATTATGCTGAAGCAAGCGGGCGCCTTAACCGGCAGCACCGCCGGCATCGCTTTCCTGATCAGCTATATCTCCCCGCTGTCATTTGGTAGCGCATTTTTTCTGATCAACCTGCCATTTTACTGGTTGGCTGTGCGCCGCATGGGCTGGGAATTTACGCTTAAAACGTTTTGCGCTGTGGGGTTAGTTTCACTCTTCACTCACCTTCATCCGCTGTTCGTTCACTTTTCCAACCTCGATCCGTTTTATGCGACATTGTTCGGTAACGTAATCATGGGGATTGGGTTTATAGTGTTGTTTCGTCATAAAGCCAGCCTCGGCGGCATCAATATTCTGGCGCTCTGGCTGCAGGATCGTTTTGGTATCCGTGCCGGTAAACTGCAAATGGCAGTCGACACCTGTGTGGTGCTGGCGTCGCTGTTCGTGGTCAGCATGCCAATATTGCTCGCCTCGATAGCAGGCGCGGTAATTCTTAATCTGATTATCGCTATGAACCATCGTCCTGGACGCTACATGGTTTAATGAGACAAGTGATCTGCTTACATTCCCTGCTTAACAAGACCAATCATGGAGATCTGCACCGTGTTTCAAAACGTTGATGCCTATGCCGGCGACCCGATTCTGTCGCTGATGGAAGCCTTTAAACAGGATCCTCGCGAACATAAAGTTAACCTCAGCATTGGGCTCTATTACGACGAGCACGGCATTATTCCTCAGTTGCAGGCCGTTGCCGCAGCGGAAGAACAGCTGCATGCCGAGCCGCAGCAGGCTTCGCTCTACCTGCCGATGGAAGGCTTGAATCCTTACCGTAACGCGATTGCACCGCTGCTGTTTGGTGCTGAACACCCAATGCTAAAAGCAGGCCGTGTAACCTCCATCCAAACGCTGGGCGGATCGGGCGCACTGAAAGTCGGTGCTGATTTCCTCAAGCGCTATTTTCCGCAATCCAATGTCTGGGTGAGCGATCCAACCTGGGAAAACCATGTTGCTATCTTCAATGGTGCAGGTTTTGAGGTAAATACTTATCCATGGTACGACGCTGAAACTAACGGCGTACGTTTTGAAGCCTTTATTGAAAAACTGAAAACGCTGCCTAAGCAAAGTATCGTGTTACTGCATCCATGCTGTCATAACCCAACCGGTGCTGATCTGACCAACGCACAGTGGGATCAAACCACTGAAGTGTTGAAGGCGCAGGAGCTGATTCCATTCCTTGATATCGCTTATCAGGGCTTCGGCGCAGGCATGGAAGAAGATGCTTACGCTATCCGCAAAATTGCGGCGGCAGGTTTGCCAGCGTTAGTCAGCAACTCGTTCTCTAAAATCTTCTCACTGTATGGCGAGCGTGTAGGCGGATTGTCTATCGTCTGCGAAAGTGCTGAAGAATCAAGCCGCGTACTGGGTCAGCTGAAAGCGACTGTGCGTCGTAACTACTCAAGCCCACCGAACTTCGGCGCACAGATTGTTGCGCGCGTGCTGAATGACGCTGCCTTAAAAGCCAGCTGGTTAGCAGAAGTGGAAGCGATGCGTTTGCGTATTCTGGACATGCGTAAAGCACTGGTGCAGGTATTAAGCACCGCTTTGCCGGGTCAAAACTTCGATTATTTGCTGAAGCAACGCGGCATGTTTAGCTATACCGGTTTAAGCGCCGAGCAGGTTGATCGTTTACGTGAAGAGTTTGGCATTTATCTGGTAGGAAGTGGCCGTATGTGTGTTGCTGGCCTCAACAGTAAAAACGTACATCAGGTGGCTGAAGCGTTTGCTGCGGTGATGTAAATCTTACGAAAAGAAACAAACCGTCGGCGTCGTTCGGCGGTTTTTTTACCGTTTTTTTAGCCGCCACGATAAAGGAGACCGCTCTTGTGGGAACCTGAGTGCGTGTTAATATCAGGTTTAGCGTTTTCAACGGCCGCTGTTTGCGCGATCCGCGTACCCATCTCGAAACAATCCCCGCACCTTCGACCTTTTATTTAATTTCCCTGCAGGGTTTACCTTTTCGCGACATGCTGCACACTTAAAAGGTGTAACCGATTTAGGGAAAAAGCATGTGGTATCAACAAACCTTAACGCTGAACGCCAGACAACGCGGGTTTCATTTAGTTACTGAAGAGATTGTCGATCAGCTGCCTGCGCTGGCTGAAATCAAAACCGGACTACTGCATTTGCTGTTGCAGCATACCTCGGCATCGTTAACGCTAAATGAAAATTGCGATCCCACGGTGCGTAGCGATATGGAACAACATTTCATGCGCCACGTCCCAGAAGATGCGCCTTATCAGCATGATTATGAAGGTCGCGATGACATGCCTGCGCATATTAAATCATCGACGTTAGGTGTTTCGTTGCTGTTGCCAGTTCAGCGAGGAAAGCTGGTACTGGGAACCTGGCAAGGTATTTGGCTGGGAGAACACCGCATACATGGCGGTGCGAGGCGAATCGTCGCCACCTTACAAGGGGAATGAGGATGAATACTTCGGAGTTATTGACCTATTGCATGAGCAAACCTGGCGCGGAACAGAGCGTACACAGCGACTGGAAAGCAACGCAAATTAAATGCGATGGCATGCTGTTTGCCATGGTTCACGATGTCGAAGGACGTCCTGCGGTGTCACTGAAATCGACACCTGCCCTGGCAGACTTAATGCGTGAAGAACACAAAGATGTTTTCCCCAGCGAACATCTTAATAAGTCGCACTGGAATACACTCTTTCTGGATGGCTCGTTGAAGGACTCGCAGATCTACTATCTGGTTGATGCTTCTTATCAGCAGGCGGGAACAGCAAAGTAAAAGTAAAACAGCGGTCCTCGCCAGTAATACAGACGAGGACCTGATGGTTCAGCGGCGTCAGGCTTAAGCAGCGGTTTCTTCACGTAATGTTTTGATATCGATAACAAAACGATACTTCACATCACTCTTTAACATGCGCTCATAGGCTTCATTAATCTGATTAATGGCAATCAGTTCAATGTCTGAGGTAATGCCATGCTTGCCACAGAAATCCAGCATCTCTTGCGTTTCAGCGATACCACCAATCAGTGAGCCTGCAATGCTGCGACGTTTAAAAATCAGGTTAAATACTTGTGGAGCAGGGTGATCGTGTTCCGGTGCACCAACCAGCGTCATGTTGCCGTCGCGCTTCAGTAAAGCGATAAAAGGGTTCAGATCGTGCTGAGCCGCAACGGTATTGAGAATAAAGTCGAAGCTGTTGGTGTGCTGCGCCATTTGATCCGCGTCTTTTGAGACCACGACTTCGTCAGCGCCCAGACGTTTACCATCTTCGATTTTTGACGGCGAAGTGGTGAACAGCACAACATGCGCGCCCATCGCGTGCGCAATTTTCACGCCCATGTGGCCTAAACCACCCAAACCCACGATACCTACTTTTTTGCCAGGGCCAACATTCCAGTGGCGCAACGGCGAATAGGTAGTGATGCCTGCGCATAGCAGCGGCGCAACGCCCGCCAGTTCCAGGTTTTCTGGAATACGCAGCACAAAGCCTTCATCTACGACCATTGAGGTTGAGTAGCCACCGTAAGTGATTGCGCCGGTTTCGCGGTCTTCACCGTTATAGGTGCCAACAAAACCGTTTTCACAATATTGTTCCAGGCCTTCCTGGCAGCTTGGACAGCTGCGGCAGGAATCGACCATACAACCCACGCCAACCAAATCACCCACTTTGTATTTCTGAGTATCTGCACCCACAGCGGTGACGCGACCCACAATTTCATGACCTGGCACCACAGGGAAAATAGTGTTTCGCCATTCGTTACGAGCCTGATGAAGGTCTGAGTGGCAAACGCCACAGTACAAAACGTCAAGTTGCACATCATGTGCGCGGAGTTCGCGTGGTTTGAAATCGAACGGTGCGAGTTTGGATTTAGCATCCTGAGCAGCATACGCATGCGTGATATTCATGGTGTCTCCAGTTTCGTCGATGTGTCGTGATGATTTTTAGATAAGTGCAGCAGGGCAGAACAGCTGCAAATAGGGCGACGCGAAAGGCGTGCCAAAGAGGAACGCTTAAGGATAGTCAGGGATGCCGAAAGCGTATATGCCTATACATGTTTGAATCTTGCCTGATTCTGCATTTCTCGGGGCAATTGTGCAGGACTAAAAACAAGGCCCGCACGAGGCGGGCCTGAAAGATTTACTTCTTCAATAATGGCTTGAGGAAGCGAGCGGTATGCGATTTCTCGCACTCCGCTACCGTTTCCGGTGTGCCAGCAACCAATATTTCACCGCCGCCGCTGCCGCCTTCTGGCCCCAGATCAACAATCCAGTCAGCGGTTTTGACCACGTCAAGATTGTGTTCAATCACCACAATGGTATTGCCCTGGTCACGCAGCTGATGCAGCACTTCCAGCAACTGCTGAATATCGGCAAAGTGCAGGCCGGTGGTTGGCTCATCCAGAATATAGAGCGTTTGGCCGGTGCCGCGTTTTGACAACTCACGCGCCAGTTTCACACGCTGTGCTTCACCGCCTGAAAGCGTCGTTGCGGACTGCCCAAGACGGATGTACGACAGGCCAACATCCATCAGCGTTTGTAGCTTACGCGCCAGCGCCGGAACGGCATCAAAGAACTCACGCGCTTCTTCAATGGTCATCTCCAGCACTTCATGGATGCTTTTGCCTTTGTACTTAACTTCCAGCGTTTCGCGGTTATAGCGTTTACCTTTGCACTGGTCGCAGGGCACGTAAATGTCGGGCAGAAAGTGCATTTCTACCTTGATAACGCCATCGCCCTGACAGGCTTCACAGCGGCCGCCCCGCACGTTGAAGCTAAAACGTCCCGGGTTATAGCCGCGCGAACGCGATTCGGGAACGCCGGCAAACAATTCACGTACCGGCGTAAAGATGCCGGTATAAGTCGCCGGGTTAGAACGCGGTGTACGACCAATTGGGCTTTGATCGATATCGATAACTTTATCGAAATGCTCTAGCCCGTGAACCTCGCGATACGCTGCGGGTTCGGCAATGGTCGCACCGTTAAGCGCGCGCTGAGCAATCGGAAACAGCGTATCGTTGATCAGCGTTGATTTACCGGAACCGGACACGCCGGTGATACATGTAAACAGGCCAACCGGTAGCGTTAGCGTCACATCCTTCAGGTTGTTACCGCGTGCGCCAGTGACTTTCAATACTTTGGTTGGATCGCCTTTCACCCGTTCTTGCGGCACAGCAATTTCACGTTTTCCGCTCAGGAACTGACCGGTTAATGACGCCTCTTCTGCCATGATTTCATCAACGGTGCCTTCGGCAACAATCTCACCGCCATGCACACCTGCGCCTGGACCGATGTCGATCACATGGTCAGCGGCGCGAATAGCATCTTCATCATGCTCAACCACAATCACGGTATTACCCAGATCGCGCAGATGAATCAAGGTGCCGAGCAGACGTTCGTTATCGCGCTGATGCAAACCAATTGACGGCTCATCCAACACATACATAACGCCAACCAGGCCCGCACCGATCTGGCTAGCCAGACGAATACGCTGTGCTTCACCACCGGATAACGTCTCTGCGGAACGCGACATAGAGAGATAATTGAGCCCGACATTCACCAGGAAGCTCAGGCGATCGCCGATCTCTTTCAACACTTTTTCAGCAATTTGAGCGCGTTGCCCGCTTAGCTTAAGGTTCTCAAAAAACGACATCGCATGACCGATGCTCATATCAGAGATCGTAGGTAATGTGGTGTTTTCAAGATAGACGTGACGCGCTTCACGGCGCAGACGCGTGCCTTCGCAACTGGCGCAGGCGCGGTTGCTGATAAACTTCGCCAACTCTTCACGTACCGCTGAAGATTCGGTCTCTTTATAACGACGTTCCATATTGTTCAGTACGCCTTCAAACGGATGGCGACGTACAGACGTGTCACCGCGATCGTTGATGTACTTGAATTCGATACTCTCTTTACCTGAGCCGTACAGAATCACTTGCTGCACGTTCTCTTTCAGGCTGCCAAATGGCGCTTCGATGTCGAAATCGAGGTGCTCAGCCAGTGAGCGCAGCATCTGGAAATAGTAAAAGTTGCGACGATCCCAGCCACGAATTGCGCCGCCAGCCAGCGACAGCTCATTGTTTTGCACCACACGATCGGGATCAAAATATTGCTGTACGCCCAAGCCATCACACGTTGGACAGGCACCGGCTGGGTTATTAAAAGAGAACAAGCGTGGCTCCAGCTCACTCATGCTGTAACCGCAAATCGGGCAGGCAAAGTTCGCTGAGAACAGCAGTTCTTCCGCTGCGTTGTCGTCCATGTCGGCAACAATCGCCGTGCCGCCAGACATTCCTAACGCGGTTTCAAACGATTCTGCCAGGCGAGTTGAAAGATCCTCACGCACTTTGAAGCGATCAATGACCACTTCAATGGTGTGTTTTTTCTGAAGCTCAAGCTTAGGCGGATCGGAAAGATCGCAGACTTCGCCGTCAATACGCGCGCGGATATAACCTTGTGTCGCCAGGCTTTCCAGCGTCTTGGTATGTTCACCTTTACGATCTTTCACGACCGGAGCCAACAGCATCAAGCGGCGACCTTCAGGTTGCGCTAAGACTTGATCGACCATTTGGCTCACAGTTTGCGCCGCGAGCGTGACGTCATGATCTGGGCAGCGCGGTTCACCCACGCGTGCAAACAGCAAGCGCAGGTAATCATGTATTTCGGTGATGGTGCCGACCGTCGAGCGCGGGTTGTGTGAAGTCGATTTCTGCTCGATGGAGATAGCGGGCGACAGACCTTCGATATGATCGACGTCTGGCTTCTCCATTAAGGAAAGAAACTGGCGCGCATAGGCAGAGAGCGACTCTACATAGCGGCGTTGACCTTCCGCATACAGCGTGTCAAAAGCCAAAGAGGATTTACCGGAACCCGAAAGGCCGGTTACCACAATGAGCTTGTCACGCGGAATGGTCAGGTTGATGTTTTTCAAATTATGGGTGCGAGCACCACGAACTTCGATCTTATCCATTCACCTTTCCCGGATTAGCAGCACTCGCCGTGCCATGCCGACACGACCAGAATAAACGCATTATTATGGCACAAAAAATAGACTGAATAAATATCCAGTAGTCTTTGCCTTTTGGTGGCTAAGTGTTCAAAATTGGAACCCCGCTCTAAAGTGGGAACACTATTCAGGACGTGTTAGAATTGATCGTTTAGACTTTTAGCATTAACTCATCGGGAGACAGCAACATGGCCAGTCGTGGCGTTAACAAAGTGATTCTTGTCGGGAATCTGGGTCAGGATCCGGAAGTGCGTTACATGCCAAATGGTGGCGCTGTCGCCAACATTACGCTGGCCACGTCGGAAAGCTGGCGAGACAAACAAACCGGTGAAAATAAAGAGATCACCGAATGGCACCGCGTCGTGCTGTTTGGCAAGTTGGCCGAAGTAGCCGGTGAATACCTGCGTAAGGGTTCCCAGGTCTATATCGAAGGCCAACTGCGTACGCGTAAATGGCAGGATCAGGGCGGCCAGGAACGTTACACCACTGAAGTTGTGGTTAACGTAGGCGGCACCATGCAAATGTTGGGTGGACGTCAAGGCGGCAGCGCTGGCGGAGCAGCACCTGCTGGCGGCGGACAAAGCAACAACAACAACAACGGTTGGGGCCAACCGCAGCAGCCACAGGGCGGCGGTAATCAGTTCAGCGGCGGCGCGCAATCTCGTCCGCAGCAGCAGAGCGCACCTGCAAGCAACAATAATGAACCTCCAATGGATTTTGACGACGACATCCCGTTCTGATTTTTGTGGACTCGCGTTAAACCAAAAGAAAAGGCCCAGCTCGCTGGGCCTTTTCTTTTATAAACTTTTTCAATTATGACCATTCTGTCAAAATGGCATCACAGCTCAGCACACGTGGCACATTGCCAGGCAGTGAAAGCGCTGCCCACACCTCGTTGTGTTGATTAATCAGTTGTTCTGCGCTGACAAAAGTACGATCGGCCGTGGTATGCGCATCTGCCGCCACGGTAATGCGATAGCCAAGGCTGGCACCGACTTTAATCGTGGTATCGACGCAGTAATCGGTCGCGCAACCACAAATAACGAACGCTTTCACAGAAAGTTCATTTAACCGTTGGGTTAGAGACGTTTGCCAAAAGCTGTCGCAGGCCGTTTTGGTCACGAAATGTGCGTGAGCAGGCTGATGCAGTACTGGCAGCAAATCAAAAGAAGTCGCGCCTTCTTTCATGCTGCCTTCGCGGTGTTGGATAAAAATTGTTAGGTCGGATTGTTGAATAAGGCGGTTAATGCGTGCGACGCGACCGTCCTGATCAAAGCGGGGCGTTTCAAAAACGCCGTTTTGCATATCGACTACCATTACAACACGCTGTGCCATGTTAAAACTCCGTTTACGCATCAGCGAAGCAGTGTTACCTGGCGAGATGACATTGGCAAACTTTTGCATTTCAGCATCGTTCACATGCATGCTAGTAAAACAAACTCAATGTAACCAAGAGGTGTGTCGTGGAAGGCGTTCCAGCCGTTTTTCCCTGTGAAAAAGATTGCGCGCAGTTTCAGCAGTTGTCTGAGCTGCCGGGCGTAGAACTTTATCAGGCACACATCTCTCGCTATGCATTTGAACCGCATACCCATGAAGCCTTCGGTATCGGCACTATTGAGTCGGGTGCACAGCGCTTTCGCTATCGCGGAACACAATACACGGCGCCGGAAAACTCGTTGGTGATGATGAACCCTGACGAACTTCATACTGGCGAATCAGCTTGTGATGAAGGCTGGCGCTATCAGATGATCTACATTCAGCCGCAACTGATGGATGAATTAACCGGCGATCGCGGCTGGTGGTTTAATGAGGCCATGCTTACAGACCTGCGCCTGGCGCAGCCGCTGTCGCAAATCCTGACTGCGCTATGGCAAGCGGATTCAGCATTGGCGCGGCAAAGCTTGTTGTCGGAATTATTTCGCCTGATGCGGCCGCTGGCCCGCATGTCTGCTCAGCAAAAACCAGAGGCGCAGCACCGCTTTGATCATGTTCGTGACTATTTACGCGCAAATCTTGCAGAGCCGGTACGGCTTGAATCGTTAGCCGCGCTGGCATCACTGTCGCCGTGGCATTTTTTGCGTGCTTTTCGTGAGCACTTTCATGTCACGCCACAGCAAATGTTGATGGCGTATCGTTTATATGAGGCCAAGCAATTGCTTGCGCGCGGTGAATCAGCGGCCAGCGTGGCGGCAACGGTGGGACTTACCGATCAGGCACATCTGACGCGTGCTTTTGCTCAACGTTATGGCATTACGCCAGGTCGTTATCAAAAACAGGTGATGCGTCGCTAGCATCACCGCAATCTGCTACAAGCAATCTTTCCGCCATTTCGCCACACTGCGCCGGTTTCTCTATAAAGGAAGAAAAAGATGTTTGCTGGCGTATTGTTTGCCCTCGCGGCAGGGTTGATGTGGGGGTTAATCTTTGTTGGTCCGCTGCTGGTGCCCGATTATCCTGGCACGCTTCAGTCAGCCGGGCGCTATGTCGCCTTTGGCCTGATTGCGCTTCCGTTGGCATGGCACGATCGTCAGCGCCTGCGCAAACTGCTACCTGCCGACTGGCGAGAAGCGCTGAAACTCTCGCTGATAGGAAACCTTCTTTATTATGCGTTTCTCGCCAATGCGATCCAACGCACCGGCGCGCCCGTTTCAACCATGATTATCGGCACGTTGCCGGTCGTCATCGCGGTGACAGCAAACTGGCGTTACGGGCACCTTGAAGGACGGCTCTCCTGGCGTCGACTGATCCCCGCACTCATTATCATGGCAGTGGGATTGCTCTGTGTGAACGTGGCGGAACTGCGGACAAAGAGCGTAGATTTTGAATTAAGCCGCTATCTGACTGGCATCGCCTTGGCAATAATGGCGGTGGGATGCTGGACATGGTATCCGCTGCGCAATGCCCGTTGGATGCGTACGCATCCCCAGCTGAGACCGTCGACTTGGGCAACCGCGCAAGGCTTAGTCACCTTGCCGTTGGCGTTGATCATGTATGCATTAGTGAGTGTTCAGCTTGCCTGGCAACGCCCAGAGTTTGAACTGCCATTGGGCCCGCACCCTGAGGTTTTCGTTCCATTAATGCTGACGATTGGCCTGTTGTGCTCTTGGTTGGGCACCTTATGCTGGAACGCTGCAAGCCAGCGCCTTCCAACCGTGCTCATGGGCCCCTTGATCGTTTTCGAAATCCTGTTTGGCTTGTTGTGGACATTTCTTTGGCATCAAAGCTGGCCGCCACTCTTAACCACAGTCGGTATTGCTTGTTTGATTGCCGGTGTAATTTGGGCAATGCGAATTAAGCCTGAATCGCAGGTGTCTAAAGTCGATGTCTAACGTACTCGCGCTGACAGTGTTGAGGGTCAGCGCGACTCACTGATTTTGAAGCATTTTAAGAATTTGCCGTACTGCTTTTTAGCCCCTATTATCCGCTTTCTTCCTTAATTACCGTTTCTTTCTCTGTTTCTATCGTCTCCGTTCAACCTTCAATAGCCAAAATAAGCCTGTTTGAGAGGGAAGAAAAACGCTCTGTTAACCGGTTTCAGACTTTTAAAGTCCATTCCGGCTATTCTTTAAATCATTGGTTGTGGAAAAACTAGCCATTTAAGTCAGTGAATTAGCCCTGTTTGTGCATATTTATGGCCAGCCTCTGCGTTTTTATTGGCTATTGGCCCTGATAAAACAGCGAGATAAACCAGTTTTTACTTCAGTGAATTGGAAAAACGTCGGGTTCAGTTACCGTTTCGCTTATTTTAAAAGATTAATATTTAGTACCTTTGAACACTATTTTAAACAGATAAACCCTATGCTGATCATTAAAGTGGTAAGTATCTATAAACTATTTATCCTGGATTATTCCTGGAGAAAGTTTTTGGTTTATCCACTAGTGATGGTTGAAATTCATTCAATAGAAAAAGGCTTAGATCCACTCTAAACTGAGAGGAAAGAATCGATTTTATTAAACTTGTTTAAACTGGCTTAACAGAATTGTCTGTATTCAGTTCCGTTGGTTAGCAGGATTAACCTAATAATTAAGAAGCACCAATCTCACCGAAATGAGACTGGGCTAGGGGAAGTAGCGTAGAAAGCGAGACTTTTTGCTGTTGCGAATCAATTTTACCGCAAAAAAGAAGCTTAGCCGCAAATCCATTCATTAGGAATCAATGGTGCGGAAAGAGTAGCTACAAATGTCCTGTTAAATGATCTTCATCTCTTCTGGTAAGAACAAATCTCAGCTTTAAGTCCAGGAAAAGCGGTAGCATTGGAATTAACGGTTTTCAGTCCCTGACGGGTAATGATAAACACTGCGGCTAATATCCAGTAAGCGGCAGCTACGGCGCGTCCCGATGTCAAAGGTATCTTGTAAGAAGTTGACTGCTTGACGTTTTTCATTGGTCGTAAAGAAGTTCTTCAATACGCTCTGGAGCATCTCCTTATCTGAATTCAGCGTTTGCAGTTCGCGGGAAAGATTTTGCAATTTCTCTTCCAGCTCTTTGATTTTTCTACCTTCTTCCGAAGATAGCCCAGAAAACTTCTTCTTCCAGCTATAAAAGGTTGCTTCGGAGATGCCAAGCTCCTCACAAATCTCCCTGACTTTTACACCTGATTCAGAAGCTTTAATGGCATTTGTGATTTGATCTTCGCTATATCGTGACTTTCTCATAAATGCGCTTACCTTTCTTATCGATTAATGGATGAGAATGACTTTAATAAATCCTGGCACTGTAAGTTTTCTATTAATGCAGTATTAAAGTGCTCGAATTGAATTGCGAAGGTTAAATTAAGATATTTAGAATAAATATCATCATGGGATAAATCTTATTTTATTCTGATCGGGTTAGGACGCCTTCCTGGAGAAGGGTTTTTGATATAGATTCTTCACATCCTAAATACGAAAAAATTCTACGTACATTGGATATTTAGCATAACCGCCTTGATTAATACGCAGGTTATGACTCTACAAAACTGCGCTCATTTCAGCTTGAAATCGTTTCCATCTCAAGTTATTCGCGCCAAATATAATAAGAATAATCCTGAATTCATTCTCTGAATCGTGCTTTGATTCTCATTTTTTCGGACCAGTTTGGTTTGAAGCCTTTAATTTTCGCCAGGCCCACTGAGCGCTTATTAATTCGTTACAGGGATGTTGTACCGAAGAGGTTGTAGGTCAGTAATATTAAGGAAGAGTCGATGAAATTGAGCGTAATGTCTAATGCCGCCTGGATGATGTCTGAGAAGCTCATCTCTGTGTTTGGCGTCATATTTGTGACTTCTTACGTGGCTAAATCGTTTGGCCCAACGGTGTTTGGTCAAATGGCCTTCTCAACCTCTTTATTTGCCATGGTGCAAACCATTGCAATATTTGGCACCGAAACCATTCTTTTTAAACGTGTGAGTAAAAATGCGTCAAAAGGCTTACGCCTGATGACGATCGCGCGCACTATGCGAATGGTTTTATTGTTGCTCACCTCAATACCTGTGCTGATTTGGGTCTGGTACAACATGCAGGAAAATTTCCTGGCATTTGCACTGGCCTCATTCGTGGCATCGGTTTTTGTCACTCAAGACACGTTCAGCGTTTATAACAATGCGCGGCTTGCCTCACGGTTAAATACCATCGCTAACGCCATTGGCATGGTGCTGAGTTTTACTATCAGTTTCATCATTGCCTGGCAGCGTCTGAATCCACTGTGGCTCACGCTTTCTATTGTGGCGGTGACGTTGGTGCCGTATTTCATCAAACGCTACAACTTTTATCGCGAACACCAAGATCTCATGCCGCCGCGTGAAAAGCGCGCTGCTTATTTGCGTTACTTAATGTACGCCGGCTTGCCGTTAGCCATCTCCAGCATCTTTATTTCTGTGCAGGTTAGAACGGCGCAGATGTTTCTGGCAGGGATTGTTTCAGCACGTGATCTTGGCTTGTTTGCTGCCGCCAACACAATTGCCGCTTCGTGGATTTTTATCCCCGTCGCGCTGATTACTTCCTGCTTTAGCGAGATCTTCAGGGAGCGCGGCGATGCAGCGATAAAATTAGCTGCACGGCTACACGGGTATGTCGTGGGTGTTTCATTGTTGATGTTGCTGATCATTGCGTTGTTCGGTGAGCAGATCATCATCGCTTTATACGGTAAAGAATACACACAATCAGGAAGCCTCATTACGTTGCTGTCGATTGCAACCAGCTTTTCGGCAATGGGGACTGTAGCGTATCGCTACATGGTAAAAGAAGGTGGGTTTAACTATTTGCTGAGGAAAATCATTTGTTTGATGGTCATCAGTGTGCCGCTTTCCTGGTGGCTAATCCAGGACTACGGCGTCATGGGGGCCGCGTGGAGCGTTTTCCTTTCAGAACTGTTGTCCCTTACCGTAATGAATTACTTCTTCAAAAACGGCGTCATTCAAAAGATTCAAGTTTCCTCACTCAACTACAAAACCTACAAATGAGGTCCGATATGCTCAAGTTGAAAGAAGAACTCAGAAGAAGTGTGCAGTATTTCATCAAGAAGATGCCTTGGTCCTATCAGGATCGCATCTACTACTTCCATAAGTTCAGAAAACTGCCCAATCTTCGTCAGCCTAAAGTGTTTAACGAAAAGGTGCTGTACCGCAAATTTATCTACGGCGATTACCAAAATTATGGTCGCTTGTCAGATAAGTTTAGCGTGCGCGAATTCATTGCCGAGAAGATTGGCAACGAATACCTGATTCCGTTGGTACACGAAACCACCGATCCGACCACGCTGAATAGTTTGCCTTGTTGGAAAGGAACGGTGATTAAACCGAACCACGCGTCTAACATGGTAGAAATTCTGCTGGAAGAACCGGACGCGTTGCGTAAGCAGCAAATCATCCATGATTGCTATCGCTGGCTGAAAACGGATTTTGCTAATGAAGCGCGTGAAATCCATTATCGCTACATCAAGCCCCGTATTTTGGTGGAGCAATACATCGGTGATGGAAAAAGTGCGCCGATTGATTACAAGTTTCATATGTTCAACAAGCGTGATGGCAAGTTTGAATATGTGCTGCAAGTCATCTACAACCGATGTCAGCCGCTGTTATCCATGAATTTCTATGTGAATAACCTTAATGAGGCGTTTCACAAGATCCGTGATACCGGGCTGGATGTCACTAACATCATGCCGTCACTGCAACATGCGCTCGATATGAGCAAAAAGCTGGCCAGTGATTTCGACTATGTGCGTGTTGACTGGTATATCCATGAAGAGCGTATTTATTTTGGTGAATTGACGTTTACACCAGGCGCAGGTTTGGTGACAGGGTTAGATCGTGGACTCAATCAAATGATGGGAGACATGTGGATTCAAGATCGTCGCGGAACGCAGAGACCGGGCGTCACAGTGCAGGATGTTAATATCCCTGCCATGTTGAAGAAAATTTAAGAATACACAGCAATATAAAAAACCCCGCTTAGCGGGGTTTTTTATTGGAAAATTTTAAGGCATTGGCCATTCAGCAGGCGCTTGGCTCATCACCTGGATAAACACATCCTTAGAGATGGACATGAAATTGTGCACACTCTCCATAGTGAGTGTAATGCCCATTAAACCGGTGACAAACCAGCAGGTCATGCCCAAACCGATGCCACCACACATGAATGCCATAACGTGATGGCTATCCTGACGAAGTTTGGTTTTCAAGGTGCTGGCAAAAAACATCATAACGGCGCTAAGTAATTCCCAACGCATAACGATAAGACTGGTGGTTAACGTAGCCATCGGCTCAACCTCAATAGATCAGTGATTATTCCTGACAATCTGCGGACATCACCGGCGGCGAAAAAGCGTGTCAGGTCGTGCTTTTCCGTCGTCAACCCAAGGTCATAATGTGACTTGGCTCACATTATATCACTCGATTTTATATTTTGAACAAAATTTGCAACTGGTATGGTACAAAAAATTTGATTGAAGTTTGAGCAGAAAGTGGCGAGGAAGAAAAGGTGAGGAAAAACAATTAAGAAGGCGCGCCCGCTTGGGGCGCACTGAAGGCGAAATCAAATTTAGCTAACGGGACAGCATTCGCCCGTGGTTCGTTGGGTAAAGCTGGCCATGCTTTCGCTGCAATCAAAGCTCAGCAGGCGAGGGCGCTGAATGGCCTGACGACGCATGGTGTGGCGATAAGCGGTTGGCGTTTGTGAAAATTGGCGACGGAATACGCGTGAAAAAGTTTGCTGCGAGTCGTAGCCATATTGCATCGCGATATCAAATACGGGACGTTGCGTCAGGCTCAACGCTTCAGCCGCTAAGGTCAGGCGGCGTTCACGAATATATCCACCCAGCGTTTGTTTCGTCACGGTACGGAACATACGCTGCAGATGCCATTTCGAATAACCTGATTTTGCTGCGACTTCATCAATAGACAAACTCTTGTCCAGATTTTGGTCAATCCAGTGTGTCAGGGAGTGAATGATCTCTTCTTGCATCATAGCCTCATCCTTCTGGTGATAATTCAATGCGGTATAGGAATTCGTTGTTCTGATGGGAAGCGAGTATAATTCCTCAAGTTAACTTGAGGTAAAGGTCCAAATGAAAAAAGATCGCAACTACCCAAAACCCGTTTTGACGCCGGGCGAAGTCGCACGACGCAGCGGCGTTGCTGTTTCTGCGCTGCATTTTTATGAAAACAAAGGGCTTATCTTCAGCACACGCAACGGCGGCAACCAGCGCCGTTATAGCCGAGACGTGCTGCGACGTGTGGCGATAATCAAGATTGCCCAGCGCATTGGTATTCCCTTGGCGACGGTGAGCGACAGTCTCGAACATATCCCTGCTAATAAACGTATGTCGACCCACGAATGGGATGCACTGACGCAACACTGGCGTGAGGAACTGGATAAACGTATCGAAACATTGACCCGCTTACGCAACGATCTGGATGGTTGCATCGGCTGCGGTTGTCTTTCGATGCGTGACTGCCCACTACGCAATCCAGGCGATCGGTTGGGAGAGCAAGGTTCGGGTGCGGTACTGCTTGATCCCGAGCAGGATGACAAACTGTCAGGGCGGGAGTGATGTCTATACTTGGCTGATAATCACCTAACAGGGAATCACGATGATCACCGTTCACCATCTTGAGCATTCGCGCTCGCATCGCGTGTTATGGCTGCTCGAAGAGCTGGAAGTGCCTTATCAGATCAAACGCTATCAGCGCGAATCCACCATGCTGGCGCCTGAGGCGCTGAAAAAATTCACCCTTTGGGTAAATCGCCAATCATTACTGACGAAAACCGCGTGGTTGCCGAATCGGGTGCCATCCTCGAATATCTCGAAAATAAATATGATGCCGAATATCGACTGAAACTCACTGATGAGGAAGAGGCGCTGCAATCCCGTTACTGGCTGCATTATGCCGAAGGCTCATTGATGCCATTGCTGGTAATGAAATTGATTTTTGCTCGACTCGGGCAAGCGCCGGTGCCTTGGCTATTGCGGCCGATTGGCGGCATGTTTGGTAAAGGCGTACAAAAAGCCTTTCTTGATAAACAGCTGAAGCCGCACATGCAAATGATTGAAAACCATCTCGTCGCGCATCCGTGGTTTGCGGGCAAGCGTTTCAGCATCGCGGATATTCAAATGAGTTTCCCGCTTTTGGCACTGAATCAGCGTGCCGGTTTGCAGCAGATGCCCGCGACGCAAAAGTGGCTGGAAACGGTGAAACAGCGCGCCGCCTGGCAACGCGCCATTCAGCAGGGCGGCGACATTAACCTGCAAGGCTGAATCCCTTTTTTGTTGCGTAATGCTTGCCGTTGCGCAACCTCTTCTCCTTTTCATAAAATCCTGCAACTTCAAAGCGAAACGCGTGTTACGCAACAGAGCAAGTCTACGTCATACGCGATCCAGTGAAATCTTTATCCTGATTAATGACCATCAAGCAGTTGAAAATGTGCCAGCAAACGCCGGATAATCGTTTGCCTTTTTATTTGCCCATCTTTGAAGGGTCACTTATCTGCGGCAAGGTAAACGTTTGCCTTCTGTTTGACGCTGTTTGGCGCAAACAACTTACCCAGGGATTTCAGGGCGGCGGTCGCAGAGCGATCTACACAACAAAAACTCTTTGAGGCTCAATTATGTCAAACGAATCACGATCGGCCAGTGGAAAACTGGACGCCTGGTTCTCAATTTCTGCTCGTGGCAGCAGCGTTCGCCAGGAAATTCTGGCGGGGCTAACCACGTTTTTAGCCATGGTTTATTCGGTGATTGTCGTGCCAGGTATGCTGGGCAAAGCGGGCTTCTCGCCAACCGCTGTGTTCGTCGCGACCTGTCTGGTTGCCAGCTTTGGCTCCATCATTATGGGCTTGTGGGCTAACCTGCCGATGGCGATTGGCTGCGCCATTTCGTTAACCGCCTTTACCGCCTTTAGTCTGGTGCTGGGGCAGCAGATCAGCGTGCCGGTCGCGCTCGGTGCGGTATTCCTGATGGGCGTATTGTTTACGCTGATTTCCGTGACCGGTATCCGTTCATGGATTTTGCGCAATCTCCCGATGGGCGTTGCGCACGGTACAGGCGTCGGCATCGGGCTGTTTTTGCTGCTGATCGCGGCGGATGGCGTAGGTTTAGTGGTAAAAAACCCGGCTCCGGGTTTGCCGGTAGCGCTGGGTCATTTCAACTCTTTCCCGGTCATGATGTCACTGTTGGGATTGGGTGCGATTATTGGTCTTGAAAAGCGTAAGGTGCCGGGCGGCATTTTGCTGACCATTATTGCCATTTCGGTATTAGGGCTCATTTTCGATCCCGCGGTAAGTTATCAAGGTTTGTTTGCGCTGCCGAGCCTGGCTGATGCCAACGGTCAATCGCTGGTGTTTAGCCTCGATATCATGGGCGCCTTGCAGCCAGTCGTGTTACCTAGCGTGTTAGCGTTGGTGATGACAGCGGTATTTGATGCCACCGGCACCATCCGCGCAGTGGCTGGCCAGGCGAATCTGCTCGATAAAGACGGGCAGATCATCAACGGCGGTCGCGCTTTAACCACCGACTCGGTCAGCAGTCTGTTTGCTGGCTTAGTCGGCGCATCGCCAGCGGCGGTTTATATCGAGTCTGCGGCGGGCACGGCTGCAGGCGGTAAAACCGGTCTGACGGCAATTGTGGTAGGTTTGCTGTTCATGGTGATTCTGTTTATGTCGCCGCTGGCATACTTAGTCCCGGCGTATGCCACAGCGCCTGCGCTGATGTACGTTGGCCTGCTGATGCTGAGTAACGTCGCCAAAATCGACTTTACTGACTTTGTCGATGCGATGTCTGGCCTGCTGACGGCGGTCATTATTGTGCTGACCTGCAACATCGTCACCGGCATCATGCTCGGTTTTGCTGCGCTGGTGGTTGGACGCATTTTTGCTGGCGAATGGCGTAAATTGAATACAGGAACCGTGGTGATTGCGGTAGCCTTGGTGGCTTTTTACGCTGGTGGCTGGGCGATCTGACTGTAGAAGTGGGCGCGCAGAGGCGCGTCCAGGATTATTCTCTTTTTTACCCCTTGTCGCACGTGTAGTAATCCCAGCAACCTTGGGTTTGTTTTACACTTTAGCGCTTACGACATTGCTTGAGAGACTTTAAGGCGCTTAAGGAAAGCATGGAAATCTTTTTTACTATTCTCATTATGACGCTGGTGGTCTCGCTTTCTGGCGTTGCTGCTCGCATTCTCCCTTTTCAAATACCGCTGCCATTAGTGCAGATCGCGGCCGGTGCGCTGCTCGCCTGGCCAACGTTTGGCCTGCATGTTGACTTCGATCCAGAACTGTTTTTAGTGCTGTTCATTCCGCCGCTGCTGTTTGCTGATGGATGGAAAACACCGATTAGCGAGTTCCTGCATCACGGTCGAGAAATTATTGGATTAGCGTTGGTGCTGGTTCTGATTACCGTGGTGGGAATTGGCTACCTGATTTATTGGCTGGTGCCCGGCATTCCACTGATTCCCGCCTTCGCGTTGGCAGCGGTGCTGTCACCAACCGATGCCGTCGCACTTTCAGGCATTGTCGGTGAAGGGCGTATCCCGAAAAAATCATGTCGATTGTGCAGGGCGAAGCGTTGATGAACGACGCATCCGGCCTGGTGTCGCTCAAGTTTGCTGTTGCCGTCGCCATGGGCACAATGGTCTTTACCTGGGGCGGCGCCAGCGTTGAGTTCCTCAAGGTTGCGGTAGGCGGTTTGGTTGCCGGTGTTGCAATCTGCTGGCTTTACGGAAAATCGCTGCGCCTGCTGAGCCGCTGGAGTGGTGATGATCCGGCTACACAGACGGTTCTGCTGCTGCTGCTGCCGTTCGCCTCTTACCTGATTGCTGAACATTTGGGTGTGTCTGGCATCCTGGCTGCGGTTGCTGCGGGTATGACCATTACGCGCTCTGGCATCATCCGTCAGGCTCCTTTGGCGATGCGCTTACGTGCTAACAGCGTCTGGCAGATGCTGGAATTCGTCTTTAACGGCATGGTGTTCCTGATGCTTGGCCTGCAGTTGCCCGACATTCTGCAAACCTCCATCGACCAGGCTAACGCCGATCCTAATGTCGAGCTGTGGATGCTGTTTGCAGATATCGGGTTGGTCTATGTCTCGTTGATGGTGGTGCGCTTCGGCTGGTTATGGATCATGCAGCGCTTCAGTAAGCGCCTGTTGAAGAAAAAGCCGCTGGAGTTCTCCAACTACTCGTTTAAAGAGCTGCTGATTGCTTCATTCGCAGGTGTACGTGGTGCCATTACGCTGGCGGGTGTGTTATCTATTCCGCTGTTTCTCAGCAATGGCGACCCGTTCCCAGCCCGTTATGAACTGGTGTTTATCGCCACCGGTGTGATTCTGTTCTCGCTGCTGATTGGCGTGGTCATTCTGCCTATTCTGCTGCGTGGCTATGATGGTATCGATAAATCCAGTCATCGCCGTGAGTTGCAAAATGCCCGCGCGGTCATGGCCAGCGTGGCCATTGAGAGCCTACAGAAGATGGAGTCTCGTTTGGAAAATGAGACCACCGAGAACATCGATCCTGAACTGCTGAAAGAGGTCAGCTTGCGCGTGATTGGCAACTTGCGTCGTCGTGCAGAAGGTAAAAATGATATCGATCACGCGCTGTTCGCCGAGAATCTGGAGCGTCGATTCCGTCTGACAGCGCTGCGTGCTGAACGCGCCGAGGTCTATCATTTGCGTGCTACTCAACAGATTTCCAACGAAACCATGCAGAAACTGCTGCACGATCTCGATTTGCTGGAAGCGTTACTGATTGAGAAAGAAGAATAAGTTTTTTACGAGAATGAAATAACCCGCATCATCCATGCTGCAGGAAGGTGGCAAGCGTGTTTATCCTCGGAAGCTTACTCAGGTAAGTGATCGGGGAAAAAGTGAAGCCAACGCAACAGTAGCGTGAATGATGACGGGTCACACTGAAAGACGTGGGGCGTCATCGGGCCAATGTTCATGACAGCAATCAATCCATGCTTGCGCACTGCGAGACAAATAGCTGCCCTCACGCCAAATCAGGCCTAAACTCCACTTCAGTTCTGATTCCAGTGGCAGCCACAGCAGCGACTGTTTATCCAGCCTTTGGCAGATCGGCTCCGGCAATATTGCTACTCCCATTTCGGCCTGTACCATTGCAGCCAGAAAATCCCATTGCCCGCTTCTCACTGCGATCGTTGGCGTAATGCCGAGACGTTGAAACGCCTGCATTAACTGGCGATTAAGCGAAAACTCTTCATTAAAAATCAGTAAAGGATGTTCTGCCAATTCGGACAAACCAATATGGCTGCGATTGAGCCACTCGGCGCGGCGCGGCAGGAGCACGCAAAGGGGATGATGCATCAGCGGCAGCGTATTAAGAGGTAAATCTGCCTCCACGGGTAGCGCGGTAAGCGCGATATCTAAACTGCCCGCCAGCACGGCCTGCTGAACGGTTAAGCCACCGAACTCAGAAATTTTTAGTGCTACGCCAGGATAACGACGGCGAAAAGCGGAAATTGAACCGGCTATCTGCATACCCACCATGGGAGGAATGCCCAATCGTAGCTCGCCGGTTTTCAACTGATTAATGTCGCCGATTTCCGCCTCTAGCTGATGAAACTCTTGCAAAATCGCCAGGCCACGCTGATAAACCGCCTGCCCACTGTCGGTGAGATGCAAGCGTCGACCATCGCGTAATATCAACGTACAGCCCAGTTCTTCCTCAAGTTGACGCAACATTTTGCTGATAGTTGGCTGCGTCACATACAGTTTCTGCGCGGCGCGCGTAAAACTTTGCTGGCGAACCACTTCGGTAAAGTAACGCAACGCGCGGACATCCATGAGCTATTCCTTTTTGGCATGATTTTAATAATATTAATTCATTTTTTTCACCTTCTGTCTGGGATTTATACTGAGCACCTTGAATTGACGGGGAGAAGAAAAAATGGCGTTAGCAATCAGTCCGCGAAGAATGGGCATGCTGCAACGACTTGGATTGCCACTGCAGCTGGTACTCTATATCAGCGTGTTTGTAGGCTGCGATCGTCTGGTCAATTGGCTGCATTTGCCGTTGCCTGCCAATATCGTCGGCATGCTGCTGATGTTGGTTTTAATCGTGACACGCATCGTGCCGCTGGGTTGGGTAAAGGCGGGTTCAAACTGGCTGTTGGCGGAAATGCTGTTGTTCTTTATTCCTGCGGTGGTCGCGGTGGTGAACTACGGCGATTTGCTACGTATTGAAGGCTGGCGCATTTTTCTGGTAATTGCTATCAGTACACTGTTGGTCCTGGCCTCGACAGCCTTAGTGGTGGATCGCGTTTATCGCTATGAAGTGGCGCGCGCAGCGCGTAAGCAGGGCAATAATGCGTGATTTATTGCTCAGCCTGCTGTGTGTGGTCATTACCTTGTTGATCTATTACCTCAATAAACATCTCTACCGCCGCTGGCGCACCTTGTTGTTAATGCCGCTGGTGATGACACCGCTGGTGCTGGTGGCCTTGCTGATGGTGACGCACATTAGCTGGCAAGATTACATTGCCGAAAGTCACTGGTTGCTGTGGTTGCTGGGGCCCGCCACGCTGGCGTTTGCCGTGCCGGTATATGAAAACATGGCGATCATCAAACGGCATTGGATGTCATTAAGTGCTGGCGTCTTCACCGCAACCCTGGTCGCGGTGTGCAGCTCAGTCTGGCTGGCGCGTCTGTTGACGCTGCCGGAATCTATTCAGCGCAGCCTGGCGGTGCGTTCTATCACCACGCCATTTGCTTTAGCCGCTGCTGGGCCCATTGGGGGTCAACCCGATTTAGTGGCGCTGTTTGTGGTGATCACCGGCGTTTTTGGCATGGCGGTAGGCGACGTTTTATTCTTGCGAATTGCCATCAAACAGGGCGTGGCAAAAGGGGCCGGTTTCGGTGCGGCTTCACATGGTGCTGGCACGGCTCGCGCCTATCAGTTAGGCCAGCAAGAAGGCGTGGTTTCCAGCCTGGTGATGATGCTTTCAGGTGTGCTAACCGTGATAGCCGCGCCGTTGATTGGCCATGTAATGTGGGCGATCTGAGTTAAGACTTTTTCAAGCCGGTGCTTATATTCCACCTCTTGTTCTTTCCTTAAAGTGCGTGCTGTTTTTAAACACACAAGGAAGAACACAATGATGAAATTTATAGTCGTCGCCGGCCTGCTTTTGGCAGCATGCGATGTGGATGCAGCCGAACTCAGTGTGAGCGGTAGCAATAGCTGGATAGGTGTGAATCTTGAAAGCGATCACACTGCGTACCCGTTTGAAGCCGGTATCCATTATTATGCGCTACCCTCATTAAGCCACTCTGCGGGTTATCGCGCTCTTTCGACCGACGCCAATGTTGGGCAGCAAGATCGTCGCTTCATTGGTGGCGCGTTCATCGGCACCGCGTGGCGTTTCTGAGCAAAGGGCGGCAGCGAGCAATCCGCTGCCGCCAACCTAACGACATGTCTGTTTACGTAAAGCTTTCCAAATTTAGTTGTCTCCACATTTCAGGCTGTTAACCTTTGCGCCGAATTAATTGTCCTTTCATGGAGTGGAATCATGTTTAAGCAACTTGTTACTGGGAGCGCATTGGGTCTCGTTTTATTGAGCGGTGCGGCACAGGCAATCGAAGGCAGCGTTGATGTCGGCGAACACAACACCAACCTGAACGTAGGTCTGGGCACAACGTCACCAGGCCTGTTTTTAAAAGGTAACTGGCTGCGTAGCGATCACGATGGCAGCACTTACGGTGCAGGCTTGGGTTACAACGTAGATGTGGGCCCGCTGCGTTTAGCGCCGACCGCAAAGGCGATCTTCACCCATCCTGAAGATGGAAAAGACGGTTTTGCGCTGGCGCTGGGTGCGGGTGCAGCTTACAACTTCAACACCATGTGGGGCTTATATGGCGAATATTATTACGCGCCAGAAGGCTTCACCGATCACCTCGACAGCTATCAGGAAGCCGGGGGCGGCCTAAGCTTCACGCCAATTTCACTGTTGAATCTGCGTGTCGGCTATCAGTACATTGAGCTGAACAACAAAGGCGGACGTAAAGATAACGTGCTGGTCGACGGCCCCTATGTGGGCGCATCACTGCGTTTCTGATCCTGCTGAAATGAGAAAGCGGCTACCTTGGGTAGCCGCTTTTTTTAGTGCGCTTTACCTTGCTCAATCCCTGCGCCTGTTTGCGAACGAATGAACTGCGCCCGGAAGCGGCTGCGTTCTTCTGCACCCTGTGCGGAGTGATCGGTAATTGAGAACAACCATGTCCCGACAAAGGCGATCAGCATCGAAAACAGCGCCGGATATTCATACGGATAAATCGGTTTCGCGTGGCCCAAAACGGTGACCCAAACTGTTGGCCCAAGGATCATCAGCACCACAGCAGTAATCAAACCCAGCCAGCCACCGACCATCGCACCACGTGTGGTTAGCTTAGACCAGTACATTGAAAGCAAAATAATCGGGAAATTACAGCTGGCGGCAATCGAGAATGCCAGGCCAACCATGAACGCGATGTTCTGATTCTCAAACAGAATCCCTAACCCAATCGCCACGACGCCAAGCACCAGCACGGTAATTTTTGACACCCGCAGTTCATCCCGCTCGCTCGCCTGGCCTTTACGGTACACGCTGGCGTAAAGATCGTGCGATACCGCAGAAGCGCCCGCCAGTGTCAGGCCCGCCACCACCGCTAAGATGGTCGCGAAAGCCACGGCAGAGATAAAACCAAGGAAAGTGCTGCCGCCAACGGCATTGGCAAGATGAACCGCCGCCATATTGGTACCGCCAATCAGCGCGCCGCTGGCATCTTTGAAGGCAGGGTTTGCGCCGACCAGTAAAATGGCACCGAAGCCGATAATAAAGGTCAGGAAGTAGAAATAGCCCATGAAACCGGTGGCCCAAAACACGCTTTTACGCGCCTCTTTGGCGTCTGCCACGGTGAAGAAACGCATCAGGATATGCGGTAATCCAGCCGTACCAAACATCAGCCCAAGCCCCAGCGACAGCGCAGAAATAGGATCTTTGACCAACCCGCCAGGCTGCATGATCGCAATGCCTTTCGGGTGCACCGCCATCGCTTCGGTAAACAGCGCATTGAAGCTGAAACCCACCGTTTTCATCACCATGATGGCCATGAACGAGGCGCCAAACAGCAGCAGCACCGCTTTGATAATCTGTACCCACGTGGTGGCGAGCATGCCGCCAAACAGCACATACATCACCATCAAAATACCTACCAGCACCACGGCAACGTGGTAATCCAACCCAAACAACAGCTGAATCAGTTTGCCTGCACCCACCATCTGCGCAATCAAATAGAGCGCGACCACCACCAGCGATCCGCAGGCTGATAGGGTACGAATGGGTTTCTGCTTCAAGCGATACGAGGCGACATCCGCGAAGGTATAGCGGCCTAAATTACGCAAGCGCTCCGCAATCAGGAACAGGATCATCGGCCATCCCACCAGGAAACCGAGTGAATAAATCAACCCGTCATAACCAGAGGTATAAACCAGTGCGGAAATGCCCAAAAACGAGGCTGCAGACATAAAGTCACCCGCCATCGCCAGGCCGTTTTGGAAGCCGGTAATATTACCGCCCGCCGTGTAATAATCGCTGCGAGAGCGGGTACGTTTCGACGCCCAATACGTGATACCGAGCGTAAAGGCGACGAACACCACAAACATGATAATCGCCTGATAATTCGTCGACTGCTTTTGTACCGCGCCGGTAATCGCGTCAGCAGCCAGCGCAGAGAAGGGCAACAGCAGCGCCACTATCCACAGAGAGAAACGCGTCATGATTTTACCTCACTGAGGATCTGCTTAGTTAGACGATCAAATTCGCCATTGGCGCGCCAGACATAAATGCCGGTCAGCACGAACGACACCACAATCAAACCCACGCCAATCGGAATACCGCGTGTCACATTAGTGCCTTCATGAAGCGGTGTACCGAGCCAGGCGGGGGCGAAAGCGATCAGCAAGATAAAGCCGACGTAAAGCACCAGCATGATCAGCGAAAGCAGCGTAGCGAAAGCCTGGCGCTTGCGAACCAGCTCATGAAAGCGAGGATTACGTTCGATCTGTTGATAGATTGCATCCTGACTTGAAAGGGCGTCATTCATCACAGTTTCTCCAGAGGATTTGCAGGCGTGAACCTCACACAATCGTGCTAATAGGGCATATTGTTATGTGACTACAGAAACACACTACGTAGGGATGGAAGGGCAGGAAGCATGAGGCTTCCCGCCGGATAACTTACGGCATTTTTATGGACTGTTTTTCCTCGAGTAATTTTTCCACTACGCCCGGATCGGCCAGCGTTGAGGTATCCCCAAGATTGCTGGTATCGCCCGCCGCGATCTTACGCAGAATGCGACGCATGATTTTGCCGGAGCGGGTTTTTGGTAGAGAGTCAGTCCAGTGCAACACGTCTGGTGTAGCGATAGGGCCAATCTCTTTCCGCACCCAGTTTCGTACTTCAGTGTAGAGTTCTGGCGAGGGCTCTTCGCCGTGGTTCAGCGTGATATAGGCATAAATCGCCTGGCCTTTGATGCTGTGCGCAATGCCTACCACCGCGGCTTCGGCAATTTTAGGATGAGAAACCAGCGCCGATTCAATCTCCGCTGTCCCCAAACGGTGGCCCGAAACGTTGAGCACGTCGTCCACGCGGCCAGTGATCCAGTAATAGCCATCTTCATCACGTCGTGCGCCGTCACCGCTGAAATAGACGTTTTTAAAGGTCGAGAAGTAAGTTTGTTCGAAGCGCTCGTGATCGCCAAACAGCGTGCGCGCCTGGCCAGGCCACGAATCCGTAATCACCAAATTGCCTTCACTTGCGCCTTGCTGTGGATTGCCCTCGTTATCGACCAGCGCAGGCTGAACGCCGAAAAACGGCTTGGTCGCCGAACCGGCTTTCAGTTCGGTGGCGCCCGGCAGCGGAGTAATCATAAATCCGCCGGTTTCGGTCTGCCACCAGGTATCAACAATCGGACAGCGGCTGTCGCCAATTTTCTTGTAATACCATTCCCAGGCTTCGGGATTGATCGGTTCGCCGACCGATCCCATGATACGCAAGCTGCTGCGATCGGTGCCTTCAATGGCTTTATCGCCTTCTGCCATCAGCGCACGGATCGCCGTCGGCGCGGTATAAAGCAGCGTGACTTTGTGCTTATCGACCACTTCCGCCATACGGCTTGGCGTTGGCCAGTTCGGTACGCCTTCAAACATCAGCGTGGTGGCACCACATGCCAGCGGGCCGTAGAGCAAATAGCTGTGGCCGGTGATCCAGCCGACGTCAGCAGTACACCAGTAGACGTCGTCCAGATGGTAATCGAAGACAAATTTAAAGGTGGTAGCGGCATACACCAGATAACCGCCGGTGGTGTGCAGCACGCCTTTGGGTTTCCCGGTTGAACCGGAGGTATAAAGGATAAAAAGCGGATCTTCGGCCTGCATCTCGGCGGCGGAATGGTTGTGACTGGCATCCTTCATCAGGTCGTGCCACCACACATCGCGGCCTTCTTGCCAATCAATCGCTTTACCGGTGCGTTGAAACACCACCACATTGTTGATGCTGGTCACATTGGGATTTTTCAGCGCATCATCAACGTTCTTTTTCAGTGGAATGCTGCGTCCGGCACGAATACCTTCATCGGCAGTGATGACCAGTTTGGCGTTTGAATCCACCACGCGACCCGCTACAGCCTCGGGAGAGAAGCCGCCAAAAATAACCGAATGTACCGCGCCAATACGCGCGCAGGCGAGCATCGCAACTGCGGCTTCCGGCACCATCGGCATGTAAATTGCCACCACATCGCCTTTTTGTACGCCAAGTAATTCCAGTACATTGGCAAAGCGACAAACGTCGGCATGAAGCTGACGAAAGGTGATGGTTTTACTCTCGCTGGCGTCGTCGCCTTCCCAAATAATCGCGGGATGATCGCCGCGCGTTTCTAAATGTCGATCAAGGCAATTTGCCGCCAGATTGAGCGTGCCATCTTCGTACCAGCGAATAGAAATATTGCCTGGCGCAAAGGAGGTATTTTTCACCTGGCTGTAGGGCTTGATCCAATCGAGGATTTTGCCTTGCTCGCCCCAAAAAGCGTCAGGATCGTCAACAGATTGCTGATACATCGTTTGATACTGTTCGGCTGTGATCAGCGCGTTTGCTGCAATATTTTCAGGAACAGGATGTTTATGTATTTGGCTCATGGCGGATCTCCTTGAAGATGTTAATGATATGTCAATCAAAGGTTAAGTGAAGCCCAGCCTGAAGCTTTGTTTCTTTTTTGCGCCATAGATCACGCGTTAATCTTTAAGCGACTGCTAACGCATTTCCCCTCTCTATTAAGCCTAAGTCCTTGCGCAAAATAGGGAATAAAGTTGCAAATGTTTGTGTCTTTCTCTGTTTAAAAATACAGCAAACGAACCCGGCGCCTTTTTAGCCATTCCTGCATAGCTATGCGTAAATTCATCTAACTAATACTTTTCATAACAGCAGGTTAGGGTTTTAGTGTGCAATCAGCACATTATGCTGCTTTGGTGGTGAAGATTTAAACGAAGTCGCCAAGGGTTGCATTTACCTCAGTGAAAATGGTACTTATCTCGCCCCTGTTCTACAGGTATCAACTCAGACCGCGTCTGAAAATGGGTATGGGAATCATCGCATTTCTGTGCGAGGCGCTGTCTACAAACACCCTCTAATTTACCGGGCTTTTTGCTCACTTCCCTGTGTGTATTGTCTTCTGCACCTTCGCAGTTAGAGAAAAACGGGTTTTGACTGAGGAAATTACGCGTTATGAAAGGTTTTAAAATCACCCTTGCCTGGCAGATTCTGATTGCGCTTGTGCTTGGCATCGTGGTTGGCACCGTGTTGCATAATCAGCCAGAAGATCGTGAATGGTTAATCACCAATATTCTCAGCCCGGCGGGCGATATCTTCATTCATCTGATCAAGATGATTGTGGTGCCCATTGTGATTTCATCGCTGGTGGTCGGCATTGCTGGCGTCGGTGATGCGAAAAAATTGGGACGCATTGGCGTCAAAACTATCCTCTATTTTGAAGTGATCACCACCCTTGCGATTGTGGTCGGTATCACGCTGGCTAACGTATTCCAGCCCGGCAGCGGCATTGATATGTCAACGTTGGTCACAGTAGATATTTCCAAATACGAAGCCACCACCGAAGCGGTGCAGAACGGCCCACACAGCCTGGTTGCCACTATTCTGTCGCTGATCCCTCAGAACATTTTTGCCTCGTTGGTGAAAGGCGACATGCTGCCTATCATCTTCTTCTCAGTGTTATTCGGCATGGGCTTATCTGCGCTGCCGTCAGAACAACGCGATCCGTTGGTGAATGTGTTCCGTGGTATCTCTGAAACCATGTTCAAAGTGACGCACATGATCATGCGTTATGCGCCGGTTGGCGTGTTTGCGTTGATCGCGGTCACTATTGCTAACTTCGGCTTTGCTTCACTCTGGCCGCTGGCAAAACTGGTGTTGCTGGTTTACGCCGCAATTCTGTTCTTTGCCTTTGTGGTGCTGGGGTCGGTTGCGCGTTTCTGCAAGCTGCGTATTACCACGCTGATGCGCATCCTGAAGGATGAGCTGATTCTTGCTTATTCGACGTCAAGCTCTGAAACCGTGCTGCCGCGTATCATGCAAAAGATGGAAGCCTACGGCGCGCCGAAAGCTATCACCAGCTTTGTTGTGCCTACCGGTTACTCATTTAACCTGGATGGTTCAACGCTTTATCAGAGTATTGCTGCCATCTTTATCGCCCAGCTTTACGGTATCGACCTGTCGCTGACCGACGAGATTATCCTGGTGCTGACGCTGATGGTGACCTCAAAAGGCATTGCGGGCGTACCGGGCGTGTCGTTTGTGGTGCTGCTGGCTACGCTGGGCAGTGTCGGTATCCCGCTGGAAGGTTTGGCCTTTATTGCGGGTGTTGACCGCATCATGGACATGGCACGTACCGCCTTGAACGTGATCGGTAATGCGCTGGCGGTGCTGGTTATCGCGCGCTGGGAAGACCAGTTCGATGCGAAACAGGCAGCAGAATATGAATTAAAGCTGCGGACACAGACCGCAAGCTAATCACTGCTTTCTCTATGAAAGGGGCTCAACGGAAATTGAGCCCCTTTTTATTTGGATGTTTCCCGGTAAGAAGCACGCGGGTAAGCTGTTTTTTACCGGGAAGCCTGATTACGAAATACCCCGAAGACGTTAAGGTGAGTCTTCGCTCGCTGGCCAGAAATTTAGGTGTGTCGCCTTCAGCGCTAAGTCGCCGCACGTTTACTTCGAAACTGCACAGTAAAAACCTTCGCCGTTGCGGCGGCCGGTCTAAAGGTTGCTGCTCCCTTACTTCACCTCATTTTTTTACCCTTGCCACAGCATCAATAAAAAATTGATCTCACTCGATGAATTAATCATTCGTTATGATAAAACATTAAGCGAATAAATTATTCCTAAACGGAGCCTGTCATGAACCTCGATCTTAGCCAGATGATTACCGAAGGCCGTAATCCAGCCAGTCAAAATATTGATGAACTCCCTACTGAAGCGATGCTGCGTGTCATTAATGACGAAGACAAAAAAGTCGCGCTGGCGGTTGAAGCGATTGTGCCGCAAATTGCTGAGGTGGTTGATGCAATTTGCGCGGCGTTTAAGGCGGGTGGACGCTTGATCTATTGTGGCGCGGGCACCTCTGGACGTTTAGGCATATTGGATGCCAGCGAATGTCCACCTACCTTCGGCACGCCGCGCAGCCAGGTTATGGGGTTAATTGCGGGTGGGCACACTGCAATTTTACAGGCGGTCGAAAACGCAGAAGATAATCGTGAGCAGGGCGCACAGGATTTGGTTGATATCAACTTTAGCCGTGAGGATGTCTTAGTCGGCATCGCCGCCAGCGGGCGCACGCCTTACGTGATCGGGGCGCTTGACTATGCCAACGGTTTGGGCGCGACCACCGCTGCGCTCACCTGTAATCCCAACAGCGCAATGGCGCAGATTGCCCGCATCGCCTTAACGCCGGTGGTGGGGCCGGAAGTGGTCACGGGATCGTCACGAATGAAAGCAGGTACAGCGCAAAAGTTAGTGCTGAATATGCTCACCACGGGCGCGATGATCCGCAGCGGCAAAGTGTATGGCAACTTGATGGTCGATGTTGAAGCGACTAACCAGAAGCTGGTACAGCGTCAGGTCAATATCGTGATGCAGGCGACCGATTGCGATGAAGCCACCGCCAGCGCAGCGCTGAAGGCGTGTGCGGGCCATTGTAAAACCGCCATTGTGATGGTGTTGGGTGGATTAAATGCTGATGAGGCAAAGTCCTTGCTCGCTAAACATCAGGGCTTTATTCGCCAGGCGCTGTATGACGCAGGAGCACGCTGATGGCGAAAATCACCGACGCGCTGTTACGTGACATCTTGCAGGCCGTGGGCGGTGCAGAAAACGTCGCGGTGTGCGGCAACTGCATGACGCGTCTGCGTTTGACACTCAACCACGCCGAACTGGCCGACATCGGTAAATTAAAAACGTTGCCGGGCGTGCTGGGTGTGATTGACAGCGATGCGCAGTTGCAGATTGTCCTGGGTCCGGGAAAAGCGCAGACTGCGGCTGAAATGATGCAAGCACTGTTGATAAACAGTGACGCTGGATCCGATCTAAAAGCCGTGGCAGCGCAGCATAAACAGCAATACAAGACGAAACAAACCAGCGGGTTGCACCAGTTTTTATCACGTTTCGCCACTATCTTTACGCCGTTGATTCCAGGGTTTATCGGTGCAGGCTTATTATTGGGTTTCGCCACGCTGATTGAGCAAAGCTTTCATCTTACCGCGCCTGGGGATCACGCCCCTGGGTTGCTGCATACCGTGGCGTACATGAAAGTGTTCGGCAAAGGGCTGTTTACTTTTCTTAGCATCCTGATTGGGTACAACGCGCAGAAGGCTTTCGGCGGCACGGGCGTCAATGGTGCGATTATCGCCTCGCTGTTTATTCTGGGTTATCACCCTGACGCCAAGGTGGGTTATTTCAGTGGAATGGAAACATTCTATGGGCTGAGCATTGATCCCCGCGGCAATATTATTGGCGTTTTACTGGCGACAATATTCGGTGCGTGGGTCGAAAAACAGTTGCGAAAAATCATTCCCGATAATCTGGATATGATTCTCACGTCACTTTTCACCTTGATCATTACCGGCGCTATCACCTATCTGTTAATTATGCCGATCGGTGGCGAATTATTTAAAGGCATGTCGTGGTTATTCATCCATTTAAATAACAATCCGTTCGGTTGTGCGCTGCTTGCTGGGCTGTTTTTAATTGCGGTAATGTTCGGTATTCATCAGGGCTTTATTCCGGTCTATTTTGCCCTGATGGAAACGCAAGGCTTCAATTCGCTGTTCCCTATATTAGCGATGGCGGGCGCAGGCCAGGTTGGCGCTTCGCTGGCACTTTGGTGTAAAGCGGAAAAGGGCGCACTGCTGCGGGCTCAAATCAAAGGGGCAATTGTGCCGGGCCTGTTAGGTGTTGGCGAACCGCTAATTTATGGGGTAACTCTGCCACGTTTGAAACCCTTTATCACCGCATGTGGAGGTGGAGCATTGGGCGGTTTTTTCATTGGTTTGGTGGCATGGCTGGGCTTACCGGTGGGGATGAACACGGTATTTGGGCCTTCAGGTTTAGTCTCTTTGCCGTTAATGACCTCCAGTCAGGGTATTTTTGCGGGCATGGCGGTGTATTTGGTGGGTTTAATCGTGGCCTGGATCGGCGGATTTTTACTGACCTGGTGGTTTGGCACACGTGATGTTGATCTCAGCTAACCGGGCCAAATCATACTGTAACCCAGACGGCGTAAAGTGATCTAAGTTCCACTTACGCCGTCTGGTTAAAATAAATTTACCGGGAAGCGCAGTGGTAAATCAGAGCCAATCGTAAGTAAGCTGTAAAAAAACATTAAGGTATTATAAGCACTAAAGTCTCATGTCAATATGAAGAGAAGGGTTATAGGCTGTTTTGATTCAGCACTTTTTTCTGGTTACTTCACAACTAATTACTGAATATCCTGCCGCTACGCTTTTGTAATACGTAGCAATTACGTCTATATATCAATTCATAATATTTTCAGCCTTGAGTGATTAATTTTATTCAGTAATGCTCGGCTGTATAAAATAATAATCAGTCACTGATCCCGACTTTTTTCAGCAATCTGGGAAGCGTTAATTCCTGCAATTTTATCATATCCATCCTTTTTAAACCTTGCCTGGCAAGGTGATTCCTGCACGCCTTTTTTGGAGATAAAAATGAGGTTGAAATTAAACCCGATTGCTTTAGGGATGATGACAGCACAACTGCTGTTTACGCCAGTTATGTCTGTTCAGGCGGCTACGCTGGGCACTTATACGCCGCAGGTAAATGATAATCAGGTTGGCAAGCTGGTGGTGAACAGCGGCACAGAAACGTTGAGCGGCAATCAAGCTTTCACGGCGGGAACAGACGGTGCTGTTACTACCGCGCTAGGGCAGGTTGTCATCACGCAGGGATCGCAATATCTCAATCAAGATCGTCTTGATCCCGGCCCACAAAATTTCGCGATTACGATCCCCGATGCAGCCACCGGTTCAAATACGACTTTTCAGGTCTATAACCCTGCCAGCCTAACGGCTTTAGCGCCAGTTACTGGCACCACCCCTGTTCCCGATGTACAAAATGTCCTGGGCGAGCAATATATCAATGCACGCATCGCGGATGTTACTGGCGGTACGCTAAATGTGAATATCGGCCAGGCAAACGCTGCCAGCAGCGCCGGCACGAATAGCTGGTCAATGGCAGCTAAACAGACGCAACTGTTTGATGTGGGTGCCAACAGCACGGTGAACTGGAACAGTAATAACCGCATCAGCTTTTTTGGTAGCGCCGCCACGCCGAATGGCGCGAGTGCAACCAGCAGCTATCAGGTACAGAATTTAGCTTCCTACAACGGCGCATTCAGTGTTACCACCCTGAATGGCAGCAGCACCAACTTCACCGTCACCAATGCCAGCCAATTGCGAGCCTACAACAACTGGCTGATTGACCAACTCAAAGCCGGCAACCTTGATAAAACACGCTATCAGGCTGAATTCAACAAGGCGGTGACATTCACTAACGCCAATATCGTTTACAACGTCAGCGCCACGCCACCGGATGAAGTTACGCAGAGTATTGGGCAACGCATTGTGATCAATGCTGATGGGGCTAACGCGCGAGTGAATCTGGCGGCAGGAAAAACGCTGGAAGTGGTGGGCGCAACAGGTGGAGCAATAAGAGCGGCCAACGGCGCAGAAGCGGTGATCGATGGCAAGCTCGCCAGCCGGGGAGCCGTGACTAACAACGGTACGGCGCTGGTGTTAACCGATAACAGCAAAGGCACCAATAATGGTGTTATTAACGGCGGTTTTCTCAATCGGCAAGATGGCACCGGTATTGGCTCAACCGGTTATGGCGCAAACGGGGTAGCGGTGCAGAGCGGCAGCACTTTTGATAACAATGGAATACTTAATCTGGCGACCACCGGCAGCAATTCTCAATATGGCGTAGCGGGCATCACGCTGGCAGATAACGCCACGGCCAATAACAGCGGCAATATTAATGTTGGCGTTAACGGTTCCAGCGCGCGCGGTACCACGTCTGGCGTGTTACTGACCGATCCCAGCGCCACGTTTACCAATACCGCTAGCGGTAATATCTATATTGGTCGTGGGCCACAAAACAGCACCGGTGAAGCGGTGGCCGACACCGCAATGAACCAGAGCGGCCTGACCAGCGGTATCGCGCTGGTGGCGAACGGCACCGCGATTAACGCAGGCAATATCACTCTCGGTTCACGGGTACAGAACGGCGCGGGCATGTCTGCAACCAATGCCAACAACGCCACCTTGATGAATACCGGCACGATTAACGTGAACGGCGCAGCAGCAACGGTTCCGCGTGAAAACATCGGCATGGCGGCTATCAACAGCAGTGGCAATATTGTTAACGATGGCACCATCAACCTGAATGGTGTTAACGGCACTGGCCTAAAAGTGTTGGCAACCAACGGCAACACCGCCAGCGCCAGCTCTACCGGAACCATTAACGTGGCGGGCGGCGCCGATCCTGCCAGCGGAACACGCAATTACGGCGTATGGGTAGAAGGGCAAGGCACTGGCACGGCGCAGTCTACCGTTGATGGCCCGATCAACCTCAGCGGCATTGGCGCAATTGGGGTGCATGCCCGCGGCAATGCCACGATACAAGTTGCGCAGCAAGCGGTGCCGACTTTCTCCAACGGCAGCAATCAAATTGCCTTCTTTGCTTACGGACCCAACGCACGCATCAACGTGGCGGGCAATAATCCGTTTGATGTCACCACGCAAAACTCCACGCTGTTCCGCGTTGAGCAGGGCGCCGATTTCGACGGCAGCAATCTGTTGCTTACCGCATCCGGCGCAGGTTCAACCGCCGTGATGGGCAGTGGAACCGGCGGCACCCGCGTGAATACCCAAAATGCGGTGATCAACGTCAGCGGCACCGGCGCGAACGGCGTCACCATTGAAGGCGGTGCACTGGGCACAATAGATGCCGCTACCCGAATGAATCTGACAGGCAGCAATGCGATTGGCGCGATTGTTGATGGGCAAAAACACACACTCGCGGGCAGCAACAGTGGAGCGCCAGTCGCCAGCACCAGCCTGAATTCAGCGGCAACCCTGAACGCCTCACAAAATGGCCTAACTGGCTATCTGGCCCGTAACCGCGCACAGTTAACCAACACGGGGATATCAACTTCAGCGGGGCAAACTCGACCGGCATTCGCGTTGAAAGCGGCGCAACCGGCACCAACAGCGGCAATATCGCTATCAATGATGGCGGCACGGGCATCGCGGTGAACAGCAGCGGCACCACCACGACCGCCAATAACAGCGGCGTGATTAACGTCAACGGTGGCAGCACCCGCAGCCGTACTCGAGGCGTGAGTGCCAGTGGCAGCGCTGCAGTGGTTAATCTCAATAGCGGCGCGGTAAACCTCAACGGCGTTGGCGCGATAGGCGCAGAAGCAGTAAGTGGTGCGCGGGTTAACGTCTCATCAGCCTCCACGCCGGTGTTTAACAACAGCGAGCAAATTGCCTATCACGCAGCCGGCTCAGGTTCTCTCATCAACAGCGCCGCAACCGTGCTTGACGTCAATAGCAGCGGCTCAACCGGTTATCGTATTGATGATGGTGCGACGCTGGCACTGAGCAACGGCAGCGCATTAACCAGCAGCGCCGCCAACAGCACCGGCGTGATCGTTTCTGGCAGCGACAGCACACTGAACAGCGGCAGCAGCCAGTTCAACGCCAGCGGTAATGGCAGCACCGCAATACGCGCGGAAGGCGGTGCACAGGCCACGCTCGACGCGGGCAGCGCCATCACGCTAAGCGGCGACAGCAGCGTCGGCGTACTGGTTAACAATCTGCGTACCGATCTCAGCAACACGTTAAACGGCGATTCCGCACCGACGCTCATCACGACCAACGGTTTAGTTAACGGCGCAGGCAGCAACGCGGTAGGTATCGACGTCACCAACGGCGCAGAGCTGGTTAACAACGGCAACGTTGATCTTACCGGCAGCAGCAATATCGGCATTCGTTCGCGCAGCGGCAGCACCATCAGCAATAACGGTGTGGTCAATGTGGCAAACGGAACCGGGCTGGATGTCAGCGGATCGGGATCGACGCTGGCGAAAGGGGAGTGATCACTGTCGCCAACGGTGTGGCGGGGTACGCATTAGTGATGGCGCACAGCTGGCTTTAACCGGCAGCGACACGGCGATTACCACGAATGGCAATGCGCACGGCATTTTGCTGGACAGCGGCGCGTCTTCACTCAGCGCCAGCGACGCCACCATCAATGTTAACGGCTCCGGCAACGGCATCGAAAACCGTGCGGAGCTGGGTAACGTGAGTCTGAGTAATCTCACCGTGAACGTGGGTGATGGCAACGGCATACGAACCGCCGTGCCGTTCGATCCCGCTTCAACCGTGACCACCAACGTCAACGGCAGCGGGACCGGTTTGAATATCGTCAATGCCGACGGCTCAACCACGCAGGGCGATCTCACGTTGGGTTCGGGTTACGTCTTTAACGTCAACGGCGCGGGCGGCACCGGGATTCGCGCCAATACCACGGGCAGAGTGATGACCGCAGCCAACGTTAATATCAATGATGCCGCCGGCGGCTCAGCTCTGGTTTCCAGCACCGCAGGCAGTATCCTGAACACCGGCACTTTTACATCAAATAGCCTGACTTCACCGGTGGTTGATTTGCGCGGTGGACAAACTCTGTTTGAAAACCTTGGCACTATCATCACCGCCAACCCTTCTACCGTCGCGGTGGCGGGCAGCAATGCCAACGATGAGATCCTGTTGACCGAAGGCGGCGTAATCGGCGACATCAATCCTGGCGGCGGCCGTGATACGTTCCGCTGGACCGGCGGCACGCTCAACGGCAGCCTGACGATGGGCGGCGATAACAACAATCTGGCTGAAGTCAGCGGTGTTGATCTCAGCACGACTTACCATCTCACCAGCGGAAACGGCACCGGCAATACGCTGACCTTTAATGATATCGCTGCGCGAGGCGGCTCGTTCAGCGCCGACGATCTCAGCAAAGGGGTAAACCTTGGCAGCGGCTGGAGCACCCTAAACTTCTATGGCTCGCAATGGACGCTGACCGATAACCTGCAACTGGCGCACAGCACCATCAACATCGGTAGCGATTCAATACTGTATGCAGGCAACAATGTGCATCCGACGCTGGCGGGCGGCAGTGATAACTCGCTGGTGGTGAATAACGCAGGCGTTATCGATTTAACCAACGGCGGCGGTTCACCGGGAAATACGTTGGATATCGAGGGTTCTCTGGCCTCCAGCGGCGGACAGCTCAATCTGCTCACCCATCTCAACCAAGGCGGGGCGCTGAGCAATCAGTTCACTGACCATCTCAATGTTGAGGGGAACGCCAGCGGCACCACGCTAATGAATGTACAGCTCGATGCGGCAAGCACCGGTATGCTGACCGATCTCAACCGTAATGGCGGCATTGATGCCGGTGAAGGGATTTCATTGGCGCAGGTCGCAGGCAATGCCAGCGGCAACAGCCTGGCGCTGGCGGGCGGGTACATTGCGGCAGGGCCGTGGCAATATCGTCTCTACAGCTTTGCACCAGGCAGCAGCGATCCGAATCAGCGCCTGGTCAATGGAACGGGCAATAATTACTGGGATTATCGTCTGGCAAATTACTACGTCTGCGAGGGAGAAAGCAGCTGTTCAACATTCGTGACCACGCCGTTTGATACCACAACTAACCAAAATATCAGCAGTAGCCGAGCGGAATCACGCCCAGCGGTCGTGCCGCAGGTGCCATCCTATATCTCCGCACCCGTTGGATTGGCTTATTACACCGCCGCGATTATTGACGATCTGCATAAGCGTTTGGGTGAACTACGCCACGAGCAAACGCGCTCAGAAGGCGATGGCGGCGAGATGTTTTTGCGCTACATCGGTTCTAACCTGAAATACAAAAGTGACCAGCGTTTCCGCGATTACGGCTACGATTTTGACCTCGACTACAGCGCGGTTCAGGTGGGCGGTAATCTGCTGCGCCTTGATGGTGAAAAAGATAGCCTGCGCGGCGGCTTAGCCTACACGCGCGGTAACACGCGTATTCGGCCTGACGCTGCAGACGGTTACAGCAGCACCAGTTTTGACAGCGACAGCCTGGCCTTTTACGGCACTTGGCAGCGCCAAAATGGGTTCTATCTTGATGGCGTGTTGTCGTTTGATCGCCATCGCGGTGAAACCGATGTCGCAAGTAAGAAAGATGTGGCGACGTTAAAAGCGAATGGCTGGACCGCGTCATTAGAGAGCGGTTATCCCTTTGAGCTGGCACACGATATCAAGTTAGAGCCGCAGGCACAGCTGATGTACATGAAGCTCAACATGAGTGATTTTGTTGATGCAGATGGCAACAAGGTGCGTTACGACAATGATAATCAGATTCTGGGTCGTCTCGGTGCACGCCTGGATCGCACCTGGACGGACGAGAGCCATCGCCAATACACACCTTATCTGCGCGCGAACTACTACAAAGGCTGGGGCGGCACGGTAAAAAGCACGGTTTCAGCCGTCGATAATCCCTCATTCAGCGGGAGTTTCGATAGCGGCCACGTCGGGCAAATGTGGGAGTTAGGCGCAGGCGGAACCGCAACAGTGAAAAAAGATCTGTCGTTGTATGCAGAAGCGGATTACCGCAAAGAGATTGATAGCAACGGCGCCAAAGGGTGGCGGTATAACGTTGGCGTGCGCTGGCAATTCTAATCTACCCTTCATTCTTCGCGTTGCAGATGCGTTGGCTACGCAGTTTCACACCCGTCGCTTACTTCAGTAAGCCGGCGAGCCTTCCTGCAACGCGAATTATTCGGGTAGAGCCGTGCAGTTCTGTCATTCTCGCGGTTGCTGCGTTTTAAAGAAGGATTTCATTTACTCTCAAACCCTTCTAATCGATTCAAACGCCTAAAAAATGTGAAAGCCGCCTCAAAGCGGCTTTTTTCATGGGGAAAATTAATCAGAAACGCTAAAGAGTCTGCGGCGACTTGCCGAAAAGATAAAAATTCGTAATCGTTTTCTTTTTACCTGGCCGGCTTGCCTCAAGGAATTTCCCATGCGTAATAACCAACCCGTATCTCAGCGTGAGTATGTGTTTGATGATCATGCGACATTGATGTCGACCACCGATCTCAATAGCCACATCACCTACGCCAACGACGCGTTTATCGAGGCCAGTGGATTCTCGCCAGAAGAAGTGGACGGTCAGCCGCACAACATGGTGCGCCACCCGGATATGCCGTCTGAGGCGTTTGCTGATATGTGGGCAACGCTGAAACAGGGGGAACCCTGGACCGCGCTGGTAAAAAACCGTCGTAAAAACGGTGACCACTATTGGGTGCGCGCCAACGCCATTCCTGTGGTACGCGAAGGCAAAGTGCAAGGCTATATGTCTGTGCGAACCAAACCCAGCACAGAAGAAGTGCGCCAGACCGAAAAGCTCTACCGCGAATTTCGTGAAGGTCAGGCCAAAGGACGCCGTTTTCATAAGGGATTGATCGTGCGGAGTGGCTGGCGTGGTTTTAGCTCCATCCTGAAAACCCTGCCGCTGCGCTGGCGCATCCGCAGCACCTTATTTGCACTGCTGCCGCTTTCCGTCGCCAGTGTCTGGCTACTCGGCGTGACATCTCTGCAGCTCAGCTGCTTTGCGGGCGGCATGGCGATGCTGCTATTGCTGGCCAGTGCATGGCTGGAACAACAAATTTCGCGCCCAATCGAACGCATGTGCAAACAAGCGTTAAGCGTGGCAACCGGATCCAGCCATAAAGTTGAACAGATGGATCGTGTTGATGAAGTGGGCATGACGCTGCGCGCTATTGGGCAGCTCGGCCTCATGTTCCGCTGGCTGGTAGATGACGTTAGCGGCCAGGCGATAAACGTCTTGAGCGCCAGCGATGCGATTGCGCGCAGCAACAACGAACTGAGTCGACGTACTGAACAGGCTGCGGCCAATGTGCAGCAAACCGCTGCCACCATGAACGAAATGACCGCCACGGTGAAGAGCAACACCGAAACCGCCAGCGAAGTGAATTCGCTCTCCGCTAACACCAGCGGCGCCGCGATCAAAGGCGGTGAAGTGATGAAAGAGATGATGGGGATGATGGGGGAGATCGCCGACAGTTCTAAGCGTATCGCCAACATTACCAGCGTGATCGATGGCATCGCCTTCCAGACCAATATCCTGGCACTGAACGCAGCCGTAGAAGCGGCGCGCGCCGGCGAGCAGGGCAAAGGTTTTGCTGTGGTGGCGGGTGAAGTCCGCAGTCTGGCGCAGCGCAGCGCCAAAGCCGCCAGCGAGATCAAAACGCTGGTGGAAACCAGCGCCAGCCGTGTGAAGTCGGGGAGTGATCATGCAGATGCTGCGGGTCGAACCATGCAGGATATCGTCTCGCAGGTGCAAAACGTGACGTCGCTGATTGCACAGATCAGTGCGGCAACCGCCGAACAATCCATCGCCCTCAGCGAAGTCAGCACGGCGGTTGAAGATCTTGATGATATAACGCATCAGAACGCTGCTCGCGTACAGGAAAGCGCTGAAGCATCGGGCCGCATGACGCATCAGGCCAACCGTTTGGTCGAAGCGATCAGCGTGTTCCGCTAAGAAGCCACCGCCTGCGTGCTGTCTCGACCCGCACGCAGTGCGCCGGGCGATTGTCCCACAATGCGTTTAAATGCGCGGCTAAACGCCGCCAGCGAGCCGTAGCCAAGATGATAGGCGACGGCTTCCACGGCTTCGCCATTATTCACGATACGCTGTACCGCCAGCCGCATGCGCAGTTCAGTCAGATAACGCAGCGGCGTCATGTTAGTTGCATTCAAAAAGCGCTCCGCAAACACCGAACGTGAACAACCCGCTTCGCGGGCTAAACGTTCCACTGTCCAGTTTTCGCCGGGTTCACGGTGCATCGCGGCAATCGCCTGACTCAACCGCGGATCGCGCATCGCCTGCACTAACCCGCTGCTTTGACCGCAGCCGTTCTCTACCCAGCCACGCACAATCAGGGCGGCGACCACATCGGCAAGGCGCGACAAAATACCGGCGAAACCCGCCTGTCGAGTACGTGATTCTCGCTCCATCGCCGCCAAAATTGGGCTGATTTCAGGGTACTGTGACAATAAGGTGCTGACCAGCATCACGTCTGGCATGGTGTTGATCAGCGGCTGCATGCCACCCAATTCAAACGCCATACAGGCGCTAAACAGAATCACGCTGTGTTCGTCTTTACACGCATCGGCGGGCGCGGCAATCGCACAAACGCTGTCGCAGATCGGCTTGCTTTCCAGCTTGTTAATCGACTCGCATAACGCTTCTTCGCTGGAGATCAAACTGTGCGGCTTGCCGTGCGGCACCAGCAGAGCATCGCCGCTGTTGAGCTGAAAAATGTTGCCGGAAGCGCTGCGCACCAGCAGCGAACCGCGCCCGACAAAGTGAAACTGCGCGCGGCCTGGCGCGTTATCAAAGCGCAGTCCAAACGGCGCAGAGACTTCGATACGCTGGTAATTCACGCCATACAGGCGCATTCCCATCAGCAGTTCACTGGTCAGATCTTCATAGTGGCTCATGCGATTCCAGACGAATTATCAATAAACACGGTGTACGCATCATAGATCGTCTTTTGTCTGCCCTCTATGCTCACACTTACTTTTTTATCCTCTGGAGAAGCAGCATGAGTCTGAGCACAGAAGTGGCTGATGAGGTTTCCTCACCCGCCCGTCCCGCGTGGGGCGCGGTATTTGCTATGGCGTTTGGCGTTTTTAGCTTAATTACCGCCGAATTTTTACCGGTCAGCTTGTTGACCCCGATGGCGGCGAGTTTGAACGTCTCAGAAGGACAGGCGGGGCAAACGGTGACGGTTACCGCGCTGGTCGCGCTGTTTACCAGTTTGATCACGGCCAGCGTTACGCGCCGTCTTGATCGCCGCGTCGTAATGCTGACATTTTCACTGTTAATGATCGCCTCAGCGTTGCTGGTGGCGTTTGCGGAAAACCTGACTGTGATCCTGCTGGCCCGCGTGCTGCTGGGCATGGCGATCGGGGGATTCTGGACGCTTTCGACCGCCATTACTATGCGGCTAGTGCCCAGCGATCAGGTGCCGCGCGCGTTGTCGATTGTGTTCAGCGGGATTTCGCTGGCAACGATTATCGCCACGCCGGCAGGCAGCTATCTTGGTGGCCTCATCGGCTGGCGTAACATCTTCCTGCTGACAGCGATGTTGGGCGCGGTGGCGCTGTTGTGGCAATTCTTTACCCTGCCTGCGATGCCTGCAGAGAACAAAGCGCGCAACGGCGGCGTGTTAGATCTGCTGCGAATCAAAGTGATGCGCTGGGGAATGCTGGCAGTGATCATGATGTTCACCGGTCACTTTGCCTTCTTTACCTATCTGCGCCCGTTCCTTGAAGGTGTGGCGTTACTGAATCTGAATCAGCTGTCGCTGGTGCTGTTGGCCTTTGGCGTCGCGAACTTTTTCGGTACTTCGCTGGCGGGTTATCTGGTGACGCGCAGCGTGTCGTTAACCTTAAGCGGCATGGCGTTGTTGATGAGCGCAACGGCGTTTCTGTTAGTGACGTTTGGCGATGTAAGCTGGATGGTCGGCGCAGGCGTAGCATTGTGGGGCATGGCGTTTGGATCGATGCCGACCGGCTGGTCAACCTGGATTTCTCGTGCAGTACCGGATGATGCAGAATCGGGCGGCGGCTTGCTGGTGGCAACCATTCAGCTGGCAATTACCTTTGGTGCTGCGGCTGGCGGCTGGATGTTCGATTTACAAGGCGCAGGCGGTGTGTTCCTCGCCAGCGGCGCGCTGATGTTACTGGCAGCCATCACCATCTTTACTCGCGTGAGACACCACGGATAACTTTCTTCTATGGCAGCGATATATGCTGCCTTTTTTATTTGGCATAGTGAATTAACCTTTTGCGTCTTTACTGCGCTAATTGTGCTTTTTATAATCAGTTATTTTGAATGAGTTCAGCAAATCTCTCCGCTTTTTCTTGATCAACTTCTCACCTAATATATCTATCAACAAGGCGACAGCGCCTAACTTCTTAAAAATTGACCAAGGAATTGACCATGAATACCATCAAAACTTTTGCTGCTGTAATGACTCTTTCACTCCTGCCTTTTGCTGGTTTTGCACAAACCGTGACCGCTACCGGCACTACGCTGGATGGTGCAGAAGCGAAAATCGCTGCACAGGCTCAGGAAACTGGTGCTTCCTATAAAGTGACTGAAGCTTACTTCAATAACGGCGTACACATGACCGCTGAATTGACTAAATAAGTTATCTCTTGCGCCGACAGGACGCCTTTGGGCGTCCTGTCGGCGTTTCTGCCAGTACCTGGCAATAATAATCCTGTCACTTTCCCACCGAAATAATTATTATTCTCAAAAAATATCCATTCTCATTTTTTATACCCTAAATAATTCGCGTTGTAGGAAGGCGGCAAATCCGTAAATCCTGATGAGCATATTGAGGTCAGTGATTCGCGTGAATGAGAGCAGCCAACGAGCCTGCTATGAGAAGCATGACGGGAATTTTTGCTTTATTTATCAGGTTGCAATGATGGGCTTTCTTTCCGCTGCTTTTCGCGGTGGATTTACTATGGAGAAGTTATGAAAGCTTTAACGACTAAGCAATGGGCGCTGCGTCCTCTGCTGCTGGCAACAGCACTGTTTTCTGTTTCGGGTCTACTGGCTGCACAAGCTGAAGATCTGAATCAACCGATTGGTAAAGGTGCTTACGAGCTGGCAGTAAGCCAGAAAGATAACGCACTTTTCCTGGCGACTGCGCAAAACACTGACGGCAAAGGCGGCACCGTTTTCCGTCTTGATCCGCAGGATTTAGCGGTGAAGCAATCAATCAACACTGAGCTGAAAACCTTTGGCGCTGCGATTAATCCGCAAACCAATATTCTTTACTTCGGCAATACCGTGAATGGCTCGTTAACCTCTGTTGACGCCAGCAGCGGCAAAGTGCTGAACACGCTGGTGCTGGACAGCCGCAAGCGTGGTGAAAACGTGCGTCCACTGCAGCCGCGTCAGGTGGCCGTTGATGCGAAAACCGATCGCGTCTACGTCACGGGTTTAGGCCCTGAAAGCGTGGTGTGGGTCGTTGACGGTAAAACGCTGCAACTGATCAGCACCGTGACGAACACCGGCAAAATGGGCACCGGTTTAGCCGTCGATTCTGACGCGCAAAAAATCTATGTCACCAATAGCGACGGCGAGTTGGTCACTATCAATACGCGTACCAATGCCATTGAGAAAAAGCAGAAGATTGATGCGGAAAAAGAGCATTTCTTCCTGAATATCGCTCTGGATACAAAAGGTCAGCGTGCGTTCCTCAGCGATTCAAAACAGTCGCAGGTGCTGGTCGTTGATTTACGCGATCAAAAAGTCATTCATAAGATTGACGTGCCGGAATCGCTGGCGGTGCTGTTCAATGCCGATCGCGATGAGCTGTATGTGACACACCGTAAAGCGGGCGAAGTGAGCATCATTGATGCCAGCAGCTACAAGGTGAAGCGTACGGTGAAAACGCCGGGTCTGCCGAACAGCCTGGCGCTGTCAGCCGATGGCAAAGCGCTGTTTGTTAGCGTCAAGCAGCCGGGTTCGCGTAAAGAGCCACCGAAAAATCCAGACAGCGTGATGCGTATAGCGCTTTAAGTCTGATCTCTGCGTGCGTCCTCTGTCCTCTGCGCGCTGTCCCCCATCCCGGCCTTCCCCGTGAAGCGGGGAAGGAGACGCTGCCACATGCAGCTTTACTACTCGCATATTGCAGCATCTTCCTCCCCCATGTATGGGGGAGGACTGAGGTGGGGGCAAACGACCTTGCACTTAGCTTACTGAGGTATTCGCTGCTTTGGTGAGGTATTCGCTGTCCCCCATCCCGGCCTTCCCCGCGAAGCGGGGAAGGAGACGCTGCCACATGCAGCTTCAATACTCGCATATTGCAGCATCTTCCTCCCCCATGTGTGGGGGAGGACCGAGGTGGGGGCCAAACGACCTCGCACTTAGCGTACTGAGGTATTCGCTGCTTTGGTGAGGTATTCGCTGTCCCCCATCCCGGCCTTCCCCGCGAAGCGGGGAAGGAGACGCTGCCACATGCAGCTTCAATACTCGCATATTGCAGCATCTTCCTCCCCATGTATGGGGGAGGACTGAGGTGGGGTCAAACGACCTCGCACTAAACGACAGCCAGCACAGTCCAAGCCCAAACTACACCTCTTCGGACGCCTCACGCATCATCTCTTCATGCGGAATGTCCTGCAAAATCTGCTCGAAACTGCGCAGACGTTTGTAGATCGACATTAACTCCACCAGCGTTGACCACGACGTAATCAGATACTGGAAAGAGCTACGCACCTGATCAAATACGTTGGTAATCTGGTTTAACAATCCCAGCGTAATGGTGCCTGCCACAATCGACGGAAACAGCAGGAACAAGCCAAAGACGTTATCCACCTGCAAATAAAGAATGCGGGTGATATTGAAATAGAGATAGTGAAAGTAAAGGCGGAAATAGTTAGTCCGTACCCGGCTGAACAGCTCCTGCACGGTGGGTGGCGAGGCGCGTGAAGCATCATCTTCGCCGTAAACCAGCTCTTTACGATATGCTGCTTCTACTCGCTGATTGCGGAACTCCAGCCCCGGCAGTTTAATTCCCACCAATGCTAACAGCCCGGTACCAAACACTGACCACAGCACCGCGGCGATCACCAGCGCATAGGGAATGTTACCCAGAAACGGCACATCTTTAACGTGATGTGACAGCGTGACCAGCACCGGTAAAAAGGCCACCAGCGTCATAATTGCCTGAATAAAGCTCACGCCCCAATCTTCCAGCGTGGTGGCAAAGCGCATGGTGTCTTCTTGTACACGCTGAGCGGCGCCTTCGACATGACGCAGGCGTTGCCAGTTGTGCATGTAGTAATTGTTCATCGCGGTACGCCAGCGGAACACCCAATGACTAATGAAGAATGAGTTCATTACGCCAATCACTACGGCAATCAGTGCGATGCCTAAAAATGCTCTGACTTCACCATAAAATTCACTGATTTGTACCGAACCGGCTTTCGTCAGCGCTTTCTGGATCAGGTCATAGAAAGGCCCATACCAGGCGTTAATCGCCACGCCAACCTGCACGCCAAACCAGGTCACAAAGATAATCAGGGCTGAACCCCACACTGACCAACGCTGCCAAGGATGATTATCAATCACCCGCCAGGCCAGCGCGAAAACGGTCACCATGATCCAGTAATAGGCATAAAACCATAGCTGACTGGCAGCGATAAAGCGTGCTGCCGTGGTCGGTAAAGGCTGTTTCATTGCGGCATCAAAAGCTGGCCATAACGCAGGTATACGATCGGCAAAACCGAACCACGCAAAAATAGCCAGCAAGCTCCAAATCGCTGCTGAGCTAAAAAACAGCGCTGGCCGGGGAAAAAGGACTTAAACATAGGTTCTCCGCTGTTGTGTGCAGACTGTTATAACGTTTTTGGCTGCTCTCTGTAAGTGATGTGATGTATCAGACAATGAATGCGTGGCGATGGATGTTAATGAATTTGTGCGATTTTGTTTCCATCCCCTCAATCTTTGTGGCTAACGGTGTTACACTAACGGCAATTGTTACCGGTAACAATGAAGCTGTAACCCTAAAACCGCTTATAAAAACCATTACAACGCAATCAATTACTCTTTCATGCCGCATTGTATGCGGTACTGAGGCAATGTCATGTCAGAACAAAAAAGGGTCATTCACGCAGGGATTTTTTGCTGAAGACCATCACCCTGGCGCCAGCAATGGCGGTGGGTGGCGCTACTATGGGTGCATTCACAACACCAATGGCAGCGCAGGCTGCAGAAGTAAATTCAACCGGCCCGCAACAGGCGCGTGATTATCAACCCAACTGGTTTACTGCCGAAGAGTTCGCTTTTATTAAGGCGGCGGTCGCGCGCCTGATCCCCAAAGATGATCGGGGTCCCGGCGCACTGGAAGCGGGCGTACCGGAATTTATCGATCGTCAGATGAACACCCCTTATGCGACCGGTGCAACCTGGTACATGCAGGGACCGTTCAATCCTGACTTGCCGAAAGAGCTGGGTTATCAGCTGCCGCTGGTGCCACAGCAAATCTATCGGCTGGGCCTCGCCGATGCGGATGACTATAGCAAACAGCAGCATGGAAAAGTGTTCGCTGAGCTGACTGGCGACCAGCAAGACGCCTTGTTACAGGCAATGGAAAGCGGCAAAGCCGAGTTCAAACAACTGCCAAGTAAAACCTTCTTTGCGTTCCTGATTCAAAACACCCGCGAAGGCTTCTTCAGCGATCCGATCCACGGCGGCAATCAAGGCATGGTGGGCTGGAAGCTGATTGGCTTCCCAGGCGCCCGCGCCGACTTTATGGATTGGGTAGAGCGCGGCGAACAATATCCGTTCCCGTCAGTGTCGATTCGCGGAGAGAGAACGTAAGCATGGCTAACGAAAATAAAAAAGTAGACGCGGTGATTGTTGGGTTCGGCTGGGCTGGCGCAATCATGGCGAAAGAGCTGACCGAAGCCGGGTTAACCGTGCTGGCGCTGGAGCGCGGTCCGCATCGCGATACGTATCCTGATGGATCGTATCCGCAATCCATTGATGAACTGACCTATAACATCCGCAAAAAGCTGTTCCAGGATCTGTCAAAAAGCACCGTAACGATTCGCCATAACGCGTCGCAAACCGCCGTGCCTTATCGTCAACTGGCTGCCTTTTTACCCGGCACCGGCACCGGCGGCGCGGGTCTGCACTGGTCTGGCGTGCACTTCCGTGTTGATCCGACTGAATTGCGTATGCGGAGTCATTACGAAGAGCGTTACGGCAAAAACTTCATTCCTGAAGGCATGACGATTCAAGATTTCGGCGTGAACTACGACGAGCTGGAACCCTTTTTTGACAAGGCTGAGAAAGTGTTTGGCACCTCCGGTACGCCGTGGAGCATCAACGGTAAAGTGGTGGGCAAAGAGATCGGTGGCAACCCGTTTGCACCCGATCGCTCAGATAAGTTTCCATTGCCAGCGCAAAAGCGCACCTACTCGGCGCAGCTCTTTTCCCAGGCGGCAGAATCGGTTGGCTATCATCCTTATGACTTGCCTTCAGCGAACACTTCTGGCCCCTATACCAACACCTACGGCGCGCAAATGGGCCCGTGTAATTTCTGCGGCTACTGCAGCGGTTATGCGTGCTACATGTATTCCAAGGCATCGCCAAACGTCAACATCCTGCCCGCGCTGCGTCAGGAGCCGAAGTTTGAATTACGCAACAACGCTTACGTGCTGCGCGTTAATCTGACCGATGACAAAAAGCGCGCCACCGGCGTGACGTACGTTGATGGTCAAGGCCGTGAAGTTGAGCAGCTGGCGGATTTGGTGATTCTTTCTGCTTTCCAGTTCCACAACGTGCATCTGATGCTGCTGTCGGGCATTGGCAAGCCCTATAACCCGATTACCAATGAAGGCACCGTTGGTCGCAACTTCGCGTACCAAAACATCTCCACGCTTAAAGCGCTGTTCGACAAAAACACCACCACCAATCCGTTTATTGGTGCGGGTGGCGCAGGCGTAGGTGTGGATGACTTTAATGCCGACAACTTTGATCACGGCCCGCACGGCTTTGTCGGTGGTTCGCCGTTCTGGGTTAACCAAGCGGGTACCAAACCGATTTCGGGTCTGCCGACGCCGACCGGCACGCCAAACTGGGGCAGTAAATGGAAAGCCGCCGTCGCGGACACTTACACCCATCACGTGTCGATGGATGCCCACGGCGCGCACCAATCTTATCGTGCCAATTACCTTGATCTCGATCCTAACTACAAAGATGCCCACGGCCAGCCGCTGCTGCGCATGACCTTTGACTGGCAGGAAAACGACATCAAGATGGCGCAGTTCATGGTCAGCAAAATGCACAAAATTGCTGAAGCGATGAACCCTAAATTGATCATGGGCGCCGCGAAAACCGCTGACAGCCATTTCGATTCCACCGTTTATCAAACCACACACATGAATGGCGGGGCGATCATGGGTGAAGATCCCAACACCAGCGCGGTTAACCGCTATCTGCAAAGCTGGGATGTGCCGAATGTGTTTGTACCGGGCGCGTCAGCCTTCCCGCAAGGGCTGGGTTACAACCCAACAGGCATGGTGGCGGCGCTGACGTATTGGTCCGCGAAAGCCATCCGCGAGCAGTACCTGAAAAATCCAGGTCCACTGGTGCAGGCATAAGGAACATGGCGATGAAAAAAGGCATTTTGGCCCTGATTCTGGGCACGTTGACGTTCTCTGCACTGGCGGACGACAGCAACAGCGATTTGGTAAAGCGCGGCGAGTATCTGGCGCGTGCCGGTGACTGCGTGGCGTGTCACACCAGCAAAGACGGAAAACCCTTTGCGGGTGGTTTACCGATGGTCACTCCGATCGGCACTATTTATTCGACCAATATCACGCCGGATAAATCGACCGGGATCGGTGATTACAGCTACGACGACTTCCAAAAAGCGGTGCGTCACGGCGTGGCGAAAAATGGCGATACGCTCTATCCGGCGATGCCATTTCCCTCTTATGCAGTGGTCAATGATGACGACATGAAGGCGTTGTATGCCTATTTCATGCATGGCGTTGCGCCAGTTAATCAAGCTAATCAAGACAGCGATATTCCCTGGCCGCTTTCGATGCGTTGGCCGCTGGCGATTTGGCGTACTGTGTTTGCACCGGAAGTGAAGGCTTTCAAGCCGGCTGAGCAGGAAGATCCCACGCTGGCACGAGGACGTTATCTGGTTGAAGGCTTAGGCCACTGCGGCGCATGCCACACGCCACGTAGCATCACTATGCAAGAGAAAGCCCTGACCAATAACGAAGGGAATGATTATCTGTCTGGCAGCAGCGCACCGGTTGACGGCTGGACCGCCAGCAACCTGCGCGGCGACAACCGCGATGGTTTAGGCCGCTGGAGTGAAGACGATTTGAGCCAGTTCCTGCGTTACGGTCGTAACGATCACACCGCAGCCTTTGGCGGCATGACCGAAGTGGTTGAGCATAGCTTGCAGCACTTGAGCGACAGTGACATCACGGCGATTGCGCGTTATCTGAAATCATTGGGTGCGAAAGATCCGCATCAAACGGTGTTCAGCGTTGATGAGGCAACGGCGAAAGCGCTGTGGAAAGGGGATGATCATCAGGCGGGTGCCTCGCTGTATGTCGACAGTTGTGCAGCGTGTCATAAAACCGATGGCAGCGGCTATCAACGTTTTTATCCTGCGCTGCGCGGCAATCCGGTGGTGTTAGCTGACGATCCAACCTCGCTGATTCATATCGTGCTGGTGGGCGGCGAATTGCCGGGTGTGAAAGGTGCGCCATCCACCATCACCATGCCTGCATTTGGCTGGCGCATGAATGATCAGCAGGTCGCGGATGTGGTGAACTTTATCCGCACCAGCTGGGGAAATAAGTCCGACAAACAGGTCAGCGCTAAAGACGTTGCCGAACAGCGTAAAGATGTGAAGGATCGCACTGGTAGCGCAGATATCAAGGTGCTGGAAGGCAAGTGATTTTTGGTGGCGTACGCATTTTAGACGGCGTACGCTGTCCCCCATCCCGGCCTTCCCCGCGAAGCGGGGAAGGAGACGCTGCCGTATTTGAGTAAGGAGACGCTGCCACATGCAGCTTCAATACTCGCATGTTGCAGCATCTTCCTCCCCCATATATGGGGGAGGACTGAGGTGGGGGACAAACGACCTCGCACTCAAGAGGACCGAGGTGGGGCCAAACGACCTCGCACTTAAAAAAACAAGCGCAGATGTTAAATATTCTCTAAATCAATACCGCGCGTTTTCGGGCCATAAATTCCCACCGACAACATCACCATCAGCATACTCAGCACAATAAAGGCGATCACGCCTTGCGTGCCGGCGTATTGCAAAATCAAGCCAATCAAAATGCTGCTGAACACTGTCGATAAGCGGCTGAACGAGTAGCAAAAGCCAACCGCACGGGCGCGAATATGCGTCGGGAAGATCTCAGTTTGATAAGCGTGATAGCTAAATGTCAGCCAGGCGTTGGAATAGGTGATCAAAAAGCCGCAAATAATCAGCAGCACCGGATTGGTCTGGAAGGCGAACAGCGTGCCGAATATCACCGTCATCAGCGACGACATCACAATCTGCCATTTATTTTCAAACTTATCGGCGTAACGGCTGCAAATCAATGAACCGAGCGGGTAGGCCAGCGTGATAAAAAAGGCATAAAGCAAACTGTGTGTGACCGTGGTGCCTTTGCCCGACAGCAGCGCGGGCAGCCAGTTACCGAAGCCGAAGAAACCAATTGCCTGGAAGAAATTCATTACCACCAGCATCAGGGTGCGCTTGCGATAAGCGGGTGCCCAAATCTCGCTGAAACGCCCTTTTTCGGCAGTTGTGCCGCGGCATCATCGGGTGGAAAATCTGCGCCCGGCGTCATGCCACAACGCTTTTCCATTGCCGAGAGCACCTGATGCGCCTCTTGATGACGGCCTTGTTGCGCCAGCCAGCGTGCCGATTCCGGCAGGTTTTTGCGAATAAACCAAATCACCAGTGAACAGAGCGCGCCTGCAATCACCACCCAGCGCCAGCCTTCCAGGCTGAGGATGGTTTGCGGCACCAGCCACCACGACATCAAAGCCACCGCAGGCACTGAGAGAAACTGAATGAAAAATGAAAACGCGAAGGCGCGGCTACGCAGATGCGTAGGTACCCATTCCGACAAGTAGGTATCGATGGTGACAAGCTCAATGCCCAAGCCAATACCGACTAGAAAGCGGAACAGGATGATCATTTCGGCGCTTTGCTGAAAAGCCATCAGCAGCGAAAACAGGCCATACCACATGAGTGCGCACATAAACGTCAGGCGGCGACCAAAGCGATCGGCGTAGGGTGCTAACAGGCTTGCGCCAAAAAACAGACCCAGAAACGTTGCAGAAGCAAAAGCGGCCTGATCGGAAAAGCCAAACACGCCTGCGCTGCCCGTATGAAAAACGCCGGTGGCCAGCAAGCCAGAACTGATATAGCCGGTTTCAAACAGGTCGTAGAGTTCGAAGAAGCCGCCTAGCGCCAGCAAAGAAATGAAACGCCACAAACCGGCGGAGGAAGGCAGCGCATCAATGCGTCCCGCTAAGCTGTTGTTGGGTGCCGACGAAGCGTGCGTCGGCGCCATCCCTGTTGGGCAGGCTGTTGTCATTTTTACGTAAACCTCGGTGTGGCAGTGTTTGCAAATCTCGCTAGCGGTCTTGATTAGATTTAAAAATAATTAACCGTTAGCAAGCGAAGAGATAGCAGGATAATAAATTCGAGGATCGTTGCCGAGAGGCAAGTTGGTGAGTATTTAGCAACGTACGTTGCAGTTTTCGCCGTCCATGGCGAATCGGGATTAATGCAGTTGTGGATAGACGCCTGGACCAATCGGTAAACCTAACGCGTACCAGACCAGAAGCAGTGCAATCCAGCTGATAAAGAACACCAGCGGATAGGGGAAAATCAGCATGTAGTAAGTGCCAAGCTGTGCATCTTTTTGGTAGCGCTGTAGAAAGGCCAGAAACAGCGGCAGGAACGGCGACATGGGTGCCAGCGGTAGCACGGAGGAATCGGCAATACGGAAAATCATCTGGGCAAACGCGGGATGGAAGCCGAGCAGCATAAACATCGGCACAAAAACCGGCGCGAGAATCGACCAGATGGCCGAACCGCTGGCGATAAACATACAAAGAAATGCTGAAAGGAACATCAGGCCCAGAAACGCAGGTGCACCGCTGATTCCTGCGCTTTCCAGCACGTCGGTCAGACCGAGTGCCATGAATTTGCCCATGTTGCTCCAGTTAAAGAACGCCACGAACTGCGACAGCGGAAACACCATCACGATAAAGCCCGCCATATTCTTCATCGGATCGACCAGCAGCTGCGGAATATCATCCGGGCGACGGATCTGCTTCGTGACCACGCCGTAAGCTATCGCCACCACGAAAAAGAACAGGATGATGATCGGTACGATGCCTTGAATGAAGGGCGAGGGAATGATCGAACCGGTTTTAGGATCGCGCAGCGGCGCATGTTCGGGCACCACCAGCAGCGCCATTAAGCCAATAAACAGCAGCGCGGCAATGCCCGCTGTACGCAGGCCCCGATTCTCCAGCGGTGTCAATGCAGCAAGTTTTTCGCCGCTGCCATCTTTCCACTGCGGCAAGCGCGGCTCGACGAATTTATCGGTCAGCAGCGCGCCGGCAATGGTCAGCACAATCACCGACGACGCCATGAAAAACCAGTTATCGATCACGCTGACGTGCACGGTATCGCTCACTGCTTTTGCCGCTTCGGTACTAATGCCCGACAACAACACGTCGGTGGTCACAATCAGTAAGTTGGCGGTAAAACCGGATGCAACGCCCGCGATCGCGGCCAATAACCCGGCAACCGGATGACGCCCGACCGCAAGGAAAATCAGCGCGCCGAGCGGCGGCATCACCACTAAAGCTGCATCAGAAGAGATGTGGCTAAAGAAAGCGATGAACAGCACCATGTAGCTGGCGTAACGGCGGCTAACGCGTGAGGCCATTTTCACCATCAGGGATTGCAGCAACCCGACTTTTTCCGCCAGACCAGCGCCAATCACCAGCGCCAGAATCGATCCCAACGGCGTAAAACTACTGAAGTTCTTGATGATATTCGGCAGGATCCACTGTAAACCCGCCACGCTAAGCAAATTATTGACCCGTACCATCTCGCCGTTACTGGGGTTTTTAACGGCTAAATCCAGTGCGCTGATCACGGCGGTTGCCACCATCAACGCCACAATCAAATAAACAAACAGTAAAAAGGGATTGGGTACTTTGTTGCCAACGCGTTCAATCCAGCTGAATACCTTACCCGGGCTGCGGTTCTCCGATGCGACTTCCATCCGTCCTTCCTCGTTTTGTGTTTGCTTGTTTTTATCTCGGTCCGCGCCATGAGGCGCGGCCGGTGGCTCAATCGGCCAATTTTGACGGCGTGATGCCGTCCGGTATTGGGCATGCGTAAGGCTGCGCCTGACGTGCCTTGCTGAATTCGTCGCGACAGCGCGCCAGCGCATCGTCATCGTTGAGCAGGGTTAATGCCGTTGCCGCCATCACCTTTCCTGCCAAAAACATGCCTTTATGCGCGATGCTGGTGCGGCCTTGCGCCACCAGTTGCCACGTATGCAGCGGTGTACCGAAGGTAAAGCAGGGCGCAAAGCACTGCGCAGTGGGCGTAACCCAGCTCACATCGCCGACATCGGTTGAGCCATACAGCATTTCACGCGTGATCGCATACGGGGCGACCTCATCCATGAAAAGCTTGTCACCCAGCGTCTCAACCCACGCCTGACCCGCTTCGCCACCCGTACGTGCCGCATTCAGCTGCGCATTGCGTAAGTCATCTTTCGTTAACGTGGCGCGGATCTCTGCCGCGAACGCGCGCTCCTCATCGCTGTAATCAGGTAAGCCAAACTGATGCAAATAACGCTCCATCACAGCTTCCAGTGCGCGATTTGGCACATAATTGGAACAGGCTTTGTCAAAACGCACTGACATCTGGGTATCTGTCATCAGCGCCGCGCCTTTGGCGATATTGATCACCCGTTGATAGATATCCTGCGCCTGTTGCAATTCAGGGGCGCGAATCAGGAACAGCACTTCGGCATCGGCCTGCACGACATTAGGCGAGACGCCACCGCTGTTGGTCACCGCATAATGCAGACGCGCTTCCTGCACAATGTGTTCACGCAAGAAATTGGCGCCGGTATTCATCAGCGTCACCGCATCCAGTGCGCTACGCCCCAAATGCGGTGAGTTAGCGGCATGTGCCGCGACGCCTTTGAAGTGAAACGCCGCCTGAATATTGGCTAACGTGCTGAGGTTGAACATGCCGCTGAAACCTTCAGGATGCCAGGTCACTGCGGCATCCACATCGTTGAAGAGACCTTCACGCACCATAAACGTTTTGCCGGAGCCGCCTTCTTCGCCTGGGCAACCATAAAAGCGCAGCGTGCCGCCGGTGTTGTGTTGCTGCATCCAGGCTTTCACCGCAAACGCCGCAGCCAGCCCGGCGGTACCCAGCAGGTTGTGGCCGCAGCCGTGACCATTACCGTTTTCCACCAGCGGTTTCGGTTGTGCACAGCCAGCCTGCTGGCTCAGGCCCGCCAGCGCATCGAATTCCCCCAGGATGCCGATAACGGGTTTGCCACTGCCAAAACTGGCGATAAACGCGGTATCCATGCCGCCGACACCGCGCTCAACGTCAAAACCCTCTTCTGCCAGCGCATCAGCCAGCAGCGCGGAGGAGCGGGTTTCGGCGAAGCGGGTTTCCGGCACGTCCCATATAGCATCGCTAAGCGCGCTAAAGCGGGCCTGATGCTGCTCGATATAATCCGCAATAAACGATTCAATCATCGTGCACCGCCAAACTGCGCCTGATTCAGCGCCAGCGTAGAGAGCAATGTGACGGCGGTTGCCATCACCTTCTCATCGAAATCGAATTTCGCGTTGTGATGGCCCGCGGCCAGTTCGCAGCCAAAAATGGCGTAGGAGGCTTGTCCACCGCGCTGCTTAACGCGCTCCATCATGTAGGTGGCATCTTCCGAACCAGCGGCTTGCTGTTTGCGATCGACAACCGAGTTGAACACACCGAGCGCTTCAGCCTGCTGGTGGATGAAATCTACCCAAGGTTGCGTTGGCGTAGAACTGCGTGCAGCGCCCATCAGCTTCACCTCATATTCAACGCCATACATAGCGGCTGCACCGGCGATGACGCGCAGCGCCTGCTGATAAATGTCGTCGTTAACTTCATTGCTGACGCCGCGTGTTTCCACCTTCATCAGCGCACAATCGGCGACTACATTACGCCCCGTTCCCGCCTGCAACACGCCGACATTGACGCGCGCCACGCCGCCGCTGTGCTGGGTTAAACCGTGCAGCGCTAAGGTGGCCTGCGCCGCCGCTAACAGCGCATTGCGGCCTTCCTCGGGGCGGCCACCTGCATGCGCGCCCACACCGGTAAAGCTCACGTCCAGCTTGGTGGTGGCGAGGAAACTGTCGCTGCCACACACCAGTTCGCCTGCCGGTACGCCAGTGCCGAGGTGAATGGCAGTGAACAGATCAACATCATCGACCACGCCCGCTTCAACCATCGCTTTGGCACCCTGCACGCCTTCTTCAGCAGGCTGAAAGATAAGTTTGATGGTGCCGCTCAACTGCGTTTTCATCGCCATTAACAGTGAGGCAACGCCAAGGCCGATGGTGGTGTGACCATCATGTCCGCAGGCGTGCATCATGCCTGGATTGCAGGATGCAAAGCCTTCGCGCTGCGGCAGGTGATCCGCGGCCTGACTTTCATTCAAATCCAGCGCATCCATATCAACGCGAAAACCCATTACCGGGCCGGGACGACCGGTCTCCAACGTGGCAACGATGCCGCAAAATCCGCCCGAGAAGTAAGATAACCACTGCGGCAGCGCACCTTGTTGCAACGCACGGGCTTCCTGAAGCTGTAGCACTTCGGCAGAGGGCAAGCCCATGCGTGCATCCGCATTAATCACTTCACGACCCAGTTGCAGTTGATAACCGAGATTGTGCAGCGCTTCGGCGACCAATGTAGCGGTGCGAAACTCTAGCCAGCCTGACTCAGCAAATTGATGGAAGTCGCGCCGCCAGCTTTTCATCTGCGGAATCAATGCGCTGACGTGGTCGGAAAGGGTATTCATCGGCAATCTCCTGGTGTTGGTTTTTTATGCATTGTTCTGAATCTACACAATGGTAAACACCCACATAAGATGCGAATATCTTGTGTCTGATAAACAGCGGTTATCACAAAAATCATGCCTGCTAATCTCAAACTTCATCAATTACGCGCGTTTGTTGACGTAGCGCGTCAGGGCAGTATTCGCGCGGCTAGCCGTTTATCGGGCCTTTCACAGCCGGCGTTGACGAAAGCGATTCAGGAACTGGAGTCGGTTCTTGGCGCACGGCTGTTTGTTCGCCGCCAGCAAGGTGTGGTGTTGACCGACATCGGTGATAACTTTTTCGTCACGCCAGTCTGGTGTTGGAGGAGTTGCGGGTAGCGCAAGAAGATATTCAGCAGCGTCTGGGGTTGGGCGGTGGGCAAGTGAATATTGGTGTAGGCGGCAGCGTTGCGCGCACCATCATGCCGCAGGTAATCAATCAGTTTCACCGTGAATATCCGCTGGTCAAAGTACGCATTGTTGAAGGCCAGTTGGTGTCGATGGTGCATGAATTGCGCCAGGGCGCGCTGGATTTCACCATCAATACCTATGATCAAAGCCATCTCGATCAGGAGTTGATGTACGAGCGCATGATGGAGCGCGAATACAAAGTGGTCGTGCGGAAAGGGCATCCGCTAGAGAAAGCGCGCTCGCTGGCAGAGTTGCAGCAATGTGACTGGACCATGCCAACGCCCAAAGGCAGCTATTATCGCTTGCTGCATGATCTGTTTGGCGATCGCGGCATGGCACCGAAAATTGTCGTTACCTGCGAAACCTTTATGGCCTGCACCAGCCTGGTGGCGCAGAGCGATTTCGTCTCTATCTTGTCGGTGGATGTGATTGATGATCCTATTTTAGGCCGACAGTTGGTGGCATTAGAGCTGGATGAACCGCTGCCGAAAGCGACCTTTTATTTGATTCAACGAAAAGACGCTGCGCTAACGCCGATGAGCAGCTACATGGCGCAGTTATTCCGTAGAAATTGCCAGCAGTGACAAGTGACCAGCTCTCATCGTCTACACTTTGGAGTGTGGTGAATTAATCCATCCAACCCACCAATGGAGGTTACGATGCAAGTGAGTCCTTACCTGTTTCTCTACGGCCGTTGTGAAGAGGCGATCGAGTTTTACTTGAATGCGACGGGTGGCGAGCTGCTCTATAAGGTGACTTTTGGCGATATGCCGGAGCAGGGCGAGCAGGTCGGCGATAAATCAGCGCCGCCGCTACCCCTGAAAAAATCATGCATGCGCATTTGCGTATCGGGCAAGGGAGCTGATGTTAAGTGACGGCAACCCTAATCAGCCGCCCGCTTCTGAGCACGCAGGTTACGCGGTCAGCCTGGCGACAACCGATACGGCGCAAGGTGAAGCCTGGTTTGAAAAGTTATCAGCCGGGGGAAAATCACAACGCCTTGGCAGGAAACATTCTGGGCCAAAGGGTTTGGTATGTTCATCGATAAGTTCGGAATTCCATGGCGCATCAATGTCTTGAAGCCGCATGAATAAAGGCAAAGCGCTCTTCCCCAAGTGGGGAAGAGCGAGGCAGGCGGCGAATGCCGCCTGTGGCATTAGAAGTTATAACCTGCAACCAGGTAATAACCCCAACCGGTAGATTTCACTTCAAAATCACCGTTACCAAAGTTCAGCTCACGGCCATCAGCCCACTGTCCGCCATTGTGGAAATAACGCGCCACGGCAGAGAAATGCCAGTGATCGTAACCCAAAGAGAGGATGTGGCTAGAGGCGATAGAGTTGCTGGTACGTGAAGAGCCGCCTTTTTCGGCCAGGTCTGAACCCCAATCGAAGTTAGTGAAGCCCACGTAACCCAGATTACCCCCACAGCGTGGTGATCGGTACAAAGTATTTCACTTTGAAGCGATAACCATCCCAGCTATTTTCGTTCGCCGCGCCGTAGTTTTCCCACTGGTATTTCGCATAAACGTTCAATGAAAGGCCAACATCGCTGTGCGTATCGATGTCGGTTCCTAAACCCATGTACCAGGTATTTTGGCGATTATCGCTGTTACGGCCCATGTCGTAGATGTAGTTATTGGCGAAATACCACTCTTTGAATGGACCAAACGCCAGGCTGGTGCCGGTCAATTTGTCGATAGAGAAGCGCGGTTCGATCTCCATGAACATCGGTGAGCCGTGGTCAAAAATGCCGTTGGCATTGCTGTTGCCCACGCCGAAGAAGTTTGTCAGGTCGAGGTAGCCATAAAAATCGAACCAATCTTTCTTGGCGAAAGCTTCATATTCCAGATAAACATCGTTGTTGAACTGGGGTCCGAAACGCGTGTGGTAGCTGCCCACCACGTTGACGCTTTGGTGCCACCAGTCAGAAACATACTGCGGATCGCTTTCAGCCGCTTGCGCAGCGCCGCTCATGGAACATGCCAGCAAGGCACCTGCTACCAACGTTTTAAATTTCATTATCATTAACCACATGCTTTTGACCGCTGCACGACTGGCGCGATCAGAGTGAAATCGATCCCTTGATGGGCAGTGAATTGTTTTAATCAGCCAAAGGCGTTTTTAAGCTCGCGTAGCGTGCCTGCAACAAGGGGATAGAAAATAGATTTTGCTCACGTTTGTCAAAATGTGTTGCATGATAATTCAGCTGAAATGTGATGATGATCACATTAATAGTGGGTGGCGAACGGAACCAGGCAACCGTTTACGTTGTCAGGTTCCGTTTCGAACAGGTGAGATCAGGGAAGGGTAACGCGAACCTGCAAGCCGCAAATGGCGCCTTGTGGATTGAAACAGTTGGAAAGTGCGACATGAATGCTGTTCTTCTCCGCCACGCTACGCACAATCGATAAACCCAGACCGCTGCCTTGGGCTTTCACATCTGGCGAACGAGCAAAGCGATCAAAAGCACGCTCAATAAACGATTCCGGTATACCCGGCCCGTTATCAACAATATCGACCACCGTTTGTCCCGCAACGCGATGCAGTAAAACATCCACCAAACTGCCTTCTGGCGTATGTAACATGGCGTTACCAATCAGGTTATCGAACAGGCTACGTAGTTCGGAGCGGCTCGCCTGCAAACGATAATGGGTAGAGCCGTTGAAACCGATGTCGATACCACGCTTATCTGCCACAACCATGAGCTGCTCAATGCTCTCTTTCAGCAGATCGTCCAGTTCAATATTCTCGATGCTGGCGACCACGGTTTGATCTTCCTGACGTGAAATATTCAGTAACTGTGTGACCAAATGACGTGTGCGCGTCACGCCCGCTTCAAGCTGATCAAACTGGCGGCTGGCTTCACCCTGTTGAATATGTTGGCGTAAATTTTCTAGCTGTAAGGTAACAGCGGTGACAGGCGTTCGCAGTTCATGAGCAGCATCTTCCAAAAATTGACGCTGGGCCGACCAGGCTGCGCGCAGTTTATCGAGTAGCGAGTTGTAAGCCGCAACCAGCGGCAGGATCTCATCCGGTAAGCCATCGGGCGAAACATTGTGGGGATGATGAGTTTCCTGGGCGGCGATCTGGCGCGATGCGACGCGGAGATCGCGGGTGATCTTACGCACGACCAACCAGATCACCAGCAGCGAAAGCGGCATCATTAGGATCAAGGGTACGATCGCTGAGAGTGCCCGCTTCACCATCAACTCTTTCATATAGCTCAGGTTATGCATCACCTGAATGGTTTTGATATCACTGCCGGGTTGGCCGGGTCGCGTATAAATACGCCATTCGCAATCATGGCAACCGCCGACATCGGCATCGTGATAGCCTTTTTCGCTTGCAGCGGGGCGTGCAGTTCTGGCCAGGAGCTGGCGCGCAGTTGACCATCGGCATCCCAGAGCTGAACCACAAACGCGCTTTTCAGCTTGTCGGCTGGCACCATAAGGGGCATTAACGCAGGAATTTGTTTGTTGGTTGCCCAGGCATCGGCGATTTTAGAGAGCTGATCATCCTTCATAGTGCCAATCATGTCGCCATAGCAGCTAAAGAAATACCAGCTCACGCCGCCAATCATCAATAAATGGATAATCAGCAGCGTGCTCAATAATTTATTACGCAGGGATCGCATAAAAGTGAAAGGTTTCATATTGCCGGTACTCGCCAGCCTAACCCGCGCACATTGCGGATTGCATCGTTGTCTAATTTGCGGCGCATACCGTGAATCAACACATCCACCGCGTTGCTGGTGACCTCTTCGCCCCAACCGTAAATGCGATTTTCCAACTGCTCACGAGACAAAATGGCGCCCGGACGCTCCAGCAAGGCATACAAAAGCGCATATTCACGCGCGGTAAGCTGCTCGCGCTGGCCTTTGTACATCACTTCACGCGTCAACATGTCTAGCTGAACATCGCCGCTGCCTAACACCGAATCTGCCGCGCCGTGACGACGTCGAGTAATGGCACGCATTCTTGCCAGCACTTCTTGCAGATCAAAAGGTTTAAGCAGGTAATCATCTGCGCCGGTGTCCAGCCCTTGTACGCGCTGTGCCACGGTATCGCGTGCGGTGAGAATCAGCACTGGCGTCGCATCGCCACGGCTGCGCGCCCGGCGTAACACCTGCAAACCGTCATCACGCGGTAAACCGAGATCGAGCAATACGCAGCTGTAGCCGCCCTCAGCCCAGGCATTATGGGCAAAAACGCCGTCACGAACCCAGTCAACTGACCAGCCCGCTGCTTCCAGCGCCTGCTGTAAATTTGCGCCAATCATTTCATCATCTTCGACTAACAACACACGCATGGATGATGTCCTCTAAAAAGTTGCTGGCAGTGTAGCGCTGGCAGCAGTTTAGCGCTGGATAGTTAGCGCAGAATTATATCCGTTAACCTTCACGCGGTAGACAGGTGGCCGCAGCACGTTTTAGGTCAGGTTTAAGACCCGAAAAGCGCAGATGCTAATTCTGCGCTAATTTTCTGCTAATTAAGGGATAAATTTAACGCGTTAAAGTGGGTTCACTGCACATCAGGCGATATCAGGAGGAACCCATGAATCAGCGCGAGTTTATTCGTAGTTTGCTGGAGTGGATTGAAGGCAATTTAGGACACGATTTGCATCTGGACGAGGTAGCACGTCGCTCCGGCTATTCCCGTTGGCACCTGCAACGATTATTCCGGCAGCACACCGGTTTCTCACTGGCTGAATATATTCGTCAGCGGCGTTTAACCGAGTCTGCGTTGACCTTGCTCAGTAGCAATGAAGCCATTTTACAGGTGGCGATGAGTTATGGTTTCGATACACAGCAGGCGTATACGCGTACCTTTAAAAACTATTTTATGGTGACGCCAGGGCAACTGCGTCGTCAAAGACGCGTCGAACCCGATCGTCTTTTATTCCCGCTGGCTATGGCAAGCTGAAAATTCCGACGTTCTTGCCATGGCATGCGTTGCAAACGCTGTTGATCGAGAACGTCGGAATGATCGCCTTTGGCCAAATGATGGTATTGGCAGGTGTACGCATTCGGCATCTGCCTTGTACCCGGATAATAATAAACAGGCGGGATACTGACGAGAGTAAGACATATCAGCCAAGATGAAATGCGTTTGTATTAGACAGAGCAAGAGAAAATAACAGAACGGCGAGCATGAAAAAATAAAGTAAAGGCTGTTTCTCATTGGTTAGTTTTATTGTTTTTTTCCGCGATGAGGATATTTTCGCTCGGTTGCAGGTTCCCTCTGAATGAGCTCCTGCATTGGCATTGCTGTTGAAGTCACTGTTGAAGGCTTCACTGAAGATAGCACCATCCTAAGCACCGCTGTGCCTACTTTTTGGCATTTTTAACCGGGTGAGGTTCTGCTGGTTTCGTCGCCTGTTGCCGCATTGATAATGCCATTTTTATCGCCTTCAATTAAACCTTATACGCTAATGTCCGTTATTAGTTTCTGGGCAGGTTTATCGACATAATTACCGATAGCAGATCAAAAAAATACCGCTTTAAGACTCCACTCTCTTATTTTCCTTCTTGGTTAGTTCAGCGTGTGAAACGACATTGATTTAAATATAAACTCACGATAAACGCGAATTAACGCCCTGAGCGTAACGTATGATATTTTTATTTCAAATGATGCGAAAGAGATCAGCCAGGGATGAGTAATGGATAACAGTGATAACCTGACCGCCATGCTGTTGTTTGCGCGTGTCGTAGAGTTAAAAAGTTTCACCGAGGCGGCACGCGCACTGGGATTATCTAAATCTCACGTCAGTCGCGAAATTGCCCGGCTGGAAGTGCGGCTTGGTATCAAACTTTTACAACGCACCACCCGCAAAATGGCGCTCACTGAACTGGGTCAGGCCTATTATCCTTTCTGCATGCGGATGCTAGCTGAGATGCATCGTGCGGATGCCTTCGTGCAGCAGATGCATCAGGAACTTACAGGCAATGTGCGGTTGCAAGCACCGGTAACGTATGGCTGCCAATGTATTGTGCCGCTGCTTAATCGCTTTCTTCGCCGCCACCTGCATATCAATATTGATCTTGATTTAACCGATCGCAACAGTGATGAAATCAGCGATCAGGTTGATGTGGCGATTGTTATCCGCGCCCGTGCACCTCAGCAGGGCAATTTTCGCGTCCTCAGCGATATCGATTGGGGATTGTACGCCGCGCCAGGTTATCTGATGCAGCATCCTGCTATTAGCCATCCTGATATGTTGCCACGCCATGATTTGCTGATGTTTCATGGCCCTGCGCACACGGCGGCACTGCCGTTTCGCCGAGATAAGCAGCGACTGGTGGTGGAAGTTCGCAGCCGTTTTCGTGCTAACAACAGCATGGCGCTATTAAACGCCGCACTCGCCGGTAGCGGTATTGCTTATCTGCCTTCCTATATGGCGCAGGAAGCAGTGGCGCGGGGAGAAATTCAGCAGCTGTTGCCGGAATGGCAAATGGATCGCCTGCAAAGCTATCTGCTATTACACGATGCCGAACAGCCGACTTCGCCCATCAGCTTACTCTGCGACACGTTAATTAACGCATTAGCATCGGCGTGATTGTTGTTCAGTAGCAACAGAAAGGGCTACAGAGTAAATATCACGCCGCGACTGTTGTTTGATATGCACCATTGGTAGCCTGACTCCCTGATCATTATCGGGAATTTGCTATGGGACAGAGTGCAGTTGTGGAGTTTCAATACTGGCGGCGCAACTTATGGGTTTGCGTATTGGGATCGTTCAGCACCATTGTAGCGATGACACTGCTGTTGCCGTTCTTGCCGCTTTATGTTCAGCAATTAGGCGTAAGTGAACCGGCTGCAATTGCTCGTTGGTCAGGCATCGCTTATGGCGCCACGTTTTTTACAGCTGCCCTGACCGCGCCGCTCTGGGGAAAACTGGCCGATCGCTACGGACGAAAACTGATGCTGATCCGCGCCAGCCTCGGCATGGCGGTGGCGATGTCGCTGATTGGTATGGCAACCGCGCCGTGGCAACTGGTTGCGCTACGTTTACTGGCGGGATTATTAGGCGGTTATGCCTCTGGCTCGACCATCTTAGTGGCCTCGCAAACACCCAAATCGCAGACCGGCTGGGCACTGGGAATATTGGCCTCAGGGATTATGGCCGGTAACGTCGTGGGGCCGTTGCTGGGCGGTGCGTTGCCGCCGTTGATTGGCATTCGACAAACTTTCTGGCTGACCGGTGCAGTGATTTTCCTCGCTTTCCTGGCGACGACCTTTTTATTAAAAGAAGTCCCTAAACCAAAAACGAGAGAAAAAACCAGCACGACAGAGCACGAAGCGGAACAGCCTGTGAATCGTTCGCTGGTGCGGTTAATGTGGCTTTCGGGCATGCTGCTGATTTTCGCCAATATGTCGATTGAACCGATTATTACTCTTTATATCGGTCAGTTTGTGCAGGGTGATCAGGCAGTGACATTCATGGCGGGCTTGGTAATGTCTGCCGCCGCGTTGGGCAGCATTCTCTCTGCACCGAGGCTGGGTAAGCTGGCAGATCGTATTGGCCATTGGCGTGTATTAACCGCAGGCTTGCTGGTGTGTGCGCTGTTATTAATCCCGCAGGCATTTATCACGGCGGCATGGCAATTAGTGGTTTTGCGATTCCTGATGGGAATGGCGCTGGGCGGATTAATGCCCTGCATCACCGCGATTATCCGCCACAACGTGCCGGAAACGCAGGTCGGACGGATGCTGGGCTATTCGACTTCGGCGCAGTATATCGGTCAGGTCAGCGGGCCACTGTTTGGTGGATTTGTCGGCGGCGCTTTTGGAATGAGGCCGGTATTTTTAGCCACCTGCGTAGTGATGGCAATGTGTAGCTGGCTGAACTGGCGGCGTAGCCGGGGTTAATGGGGTTGGCGTTCGCTCAGAGCTCGCTGTCCCCCATCCCGGCCTTCCCCGCGAAGCGGGGAAGGAGACGCTGCCGTATTTGAGTAAGGAGACGCTGCCACATGCAGCTTTACTACTCGCATATTGCAGCATCTTCCTCCTCCATGTATGGGGGAGGACCGAGGTGGGGGCCAAACGACCTCGCACTCAAGAGGACCGAGGTGGGGGACAAACGGCTCCGTACTGAGCTTACTGAGGTATTCGCTGCTTTGGTGAGGTACTCGCTGTCCCCCATCCCGGCCTTCCCCGCGAAGCGGGGAAGGAGACGCTGCCGTATTTGGGAAAGGGGACGCTGCCGCATGCGGAAAGCATTAGCCATAAAAAAGGCGGACCGAAGTCCGCCTTGTGTCATTCGCTTAACGCGTATTACTTGCTGTCTGGCAATGCATAGGCAATCACATAATCACCCAGCTTGGTACCAAACGAACCGTGGCCGCCAGCAGCAATGACAACATACTGCTTGCCATTTACTTCATAGGTCATCGGCGTTGCCTGGCCGCCTGCTGGCAGACGTGCCTGCCACAACATTTCACCGGTATCGGTGCTGAAAGCGCGCAGATAGTTATCTGCGGTTGCACCAATGAAGAAGACTTTACCGGCGGTAGTGATTGGGCCGCCCAACATTGGCATGCCCATTTTGAACGGTACTGGAACCGGTGCGCTGTCGCGGACGGTACCGATACGTTTTTTCCACACTACGTCGTTAGTTTTCAGGTCAACAGCAGAAACGTAACCCCATGCTGGTTGCTTACACGGCAGACCGAACGGAGAAAGGAACGGATTCAGCTCAACGCCGTAAGGCACGCCGTACTGTGGCTGAATACCGGTTTCTGTACCGGAACCGCCTTCAGCACCTTTCGGTGGCTCAATTGGGTTGCCGGGACCACGCGGGATCAGCTTCGACACAAACGGCAGCGCCATTGGGTTAGCAATCGCGATCTGACGATGTGGATCGACCGCAATACCGCCCCATTCGAACATGCCGAGGTTACCTGGGAACACCAACGTACCTTGCTCTGACGGCGGCGTGAACGGACCTTCATAGCGCAGACGCTTGAAGATCACGCGGCACACCAGCTGGTCATACATCGTCGCGCCCCACATGTCCTTGTCTGTCAGATTCTGTTTAGGACGGAAGGTCAGTTCAGAGTACGGTTGCGTGGCAGAAACATGATCGCCTTTGGCGGCACCCTGTGGAACCGGCGTTTCTGGCGCAGGAACCACTGGCTTACCCGTACGACGATCCAACACGAAGATGTTACCGGTTTTAGCCGGAGCATAAATCACCGGAACGGTGTTGCCATCTTTGTCGGTGATATCAGCCAGCGTTGGCTGTGAAGGCAAGTCCATATCCCACAAATCGTGGTGAACAGTCTGATACGACCATACCAGTTTACCGGTAGTGGCGTTCAGAGCCAGCACGCTGCTCGCGTAACGCTCCTGCTCTGGCGTGCGATTACCGCCCCAGATATCTGGCGTGGTAACGCCCATCGGCAGGTAAACGGTATCCAGTTTTGGATCGTAAACCGCAGGGGCCCACGAGTTCGGCGAGTTCATGGTGAAGGTGTGTTCATCAGCCGGAATCGCGTTAGGATCTTTCGCGCCTGGATCAAACACCCACAACAGTTTACCGGTGTTCACATCAAAGCCACGAATAGCACCTGAAGGTTCACGGGTAGAGTAGTTATCTGTTACGGCACCTGCCATCACGATAGTGGTATCGGTGATGATTGGCGGAGAAGTAGGCTCATACTGGCCCGGCGTAGTAACCGGCTGCTTGTGCTGCAGATCCAGCTCGCCGTTATTGCCGAATGCTGGGCAACGCTCACCGGTTTCTGCGTCCAACGCAAACAGACGACCATCGTTCACTGGCAGATAGACACGACGCGAGCACAGCGCAGGCTGGCTGTTTGCTGCATCCGCTGCGGCCGGAACTTCATGGTAAGAGACGCCACGACAGGTAATATGCTGGAATGTTGGGTTCGGCTTCAAGCCGGGATCAAATTTCCATTTTTGCTTACCGGTTGTAGCATCCAGCGCAAACAGAATCTGATGCGGGGAACAGAGATAAAGCGTGTCGCGGATTTTAATCGGCGTGACTTCATCGGTGATTTCACCCGGATCGTTCGCGGTTTTCAAATCGCCGGTCTGGAACTGCCAGGCAACCTGCAGCTCTTTAACGTTTTGATTGTTGATCTGCTTCAGCGGAGAAAAACGTGTACCCTGCTGGTCGCGGGCATAAGCCGGCCAGTCAGCGTCAGCGATGTTGCTCAGCGGCTGGGCTTGGGGAGCATTGTCGGCAGTCGCCGGCACTGAACCCTCAATGACCTGCGGATCGTTGAAGACGGCATAGGCGAGAACCAGAACGCTGGCAACCAACGCCACGCCCATTGCGCCTAACGCACCTTTGCCGACGCTGTTAAAGCCGCGATAAACAAACGGCAGAATCAGCCAGATGCCGAAGATCACCAGTACGTCAGTACGCGGCGCCAGCGCCCAAAAGTCAGTACCGACTTCCCAGACACCCCACACCAATGTGGCGAGCAGCAGCAAAGCGTAAACGATCAGCGCGGCACTGTTGCGACGCCAAATCAGGAAAGCGGTAAGCAGCATCGCTGCACCGCCGATGATGTAATACCAGGAACCACCAATGGCGGCTAACCAAATACCGCCAATCAACATAAACGCACCTGTTAGCACTGCGAACAGCACTGTCAGGAGACGAATTACGCCAAAAGATGAGGAGTTTTTCCCCATAATATCGACCTCGTTTCGTTGCCATAAACATGAGAAAACAACCGTATAAGCTGTTTTCAGTTATAAGATACTGATGGAAAAGGTGTTCTTATCTGACTCTTCCAATAAGTCTTTAGATCCCTGTGAAGTAAATGTTATAGCAAAATCGTTAAGAGGTTTGATTTTTTAGCTTAATGCTCTTAACGTAATGAATAATGCGACATTTTATGGGGTTATATGCGAGGTAAGGGCGCGAGTATGCGCCCTTAAGACAACGAGGCCATATTTAGCGTTATATCTCCAGCAGTTCACCTTCAGAGCGCTGTTGCTGCCAACCACTCATATTCAACGTCGCCAATTGTTCAGCCGATAATCGCGGTTCATGACTGCGGACAATCACCTCAGCGTCTCTTTCACGAAATGACGCCATAAAAAAAGGAAAGGTGAATTTTTGATAATTTTCATTAAAGAAACTTTCATTCAGCACAATGCCAGAGAGGGGAAAAGAATCCATCACGCGCCAGTCTGCGCCAGGCGGTGCAAAGTCATAGAGCCAGAAACTAAAATCGTTTGATAATTCAAGCAGTGCCGCGTAATGCGCTTTTAAACTGTAATAATTGATACCAAGCCTAACGCGGCTGTTTTTCAAATGAGAATAAGCCTGAGGCACCTTAATCATTCCCTGTAATCTAATTTCTTCAAACGGGATAATCATTAATGTTGCTTCATTAGCGAGTTGGTTATGTAATGAAATTATGTTGCGCGTATTAAGTATGTTTGGATTGTCCTGGGTTGAATGGAGATAAGGCACGCTATAGCAAATGCCAACGACATTACTATTCACGTGATGAATTGGTTCAGTAACATAAGGATTGTATAAACTGTTTTCCATTATCTCTATTAAAAAATTATAAAAATTAATTGGATATTAATTATTGATATAAACATTTTTACGTTAAAAACGCGGCTAAATATAAAACAATTTTGTAAGTCAAATCACCCTTTTTATTGTGTTATTTAATTTATATCTGGTATTAAACCGGGAAATTACCGCTTGGCTTCCAATAATTACGACAAATATATTCAACAAGCGGAACAAGTAGGACGTTAATTGAATTATCAAAATAACATCGCGTAAGTGAATGAACCTCAACGATCGTTCGCACGGGATGCCGTTGCCTGGCAGGCTATTTTCACGCACCCTAAAGCTGAGTAAAGGCAGGACAAGGTGCGGCTGCGCCACACAGAACACCGTGCAACGACGCGGGACAGGCCGTTTTAGGCCACTTAAAAATGGGATGGAAAAATGGGATTTATGGCATCGGCAGCGGAAGATTCGCTGCTGCGACATCGCGCGTTTGTGGCTTTCTGGCTGGCTCGAACCTGCTCGTCGTTTGGTTTTCAGATGTTTTCGGTGGCGATCAGCTGGCAGATTTACGCGCTCACCAACAGCGCGTTAGCGTTGGGCATGATTGGACTCATGCAGTTTTTGCCCTCGGTATTATTGGCCTTGCCTGCCGGACATTTAGCCGATCAGTTTGATCGCCGCCGAATTGTGCTCTTTGGTCAGCTGATTGAGTTCGCGGCATTAGCGGCGCTGGTGATGCTAACGCTGTTCCACTGGGCGGATAAAACCGCATTGTGGGGATTAGTCTTTATGATTTCGGTAGCGAAAGCTCTGGAGTGGCCGGCTATGTCATCCATGCTGCCAGCGCTGGTGCCACCGTCGATGTTAGCGCGTGCCATGGCTTCTAATGCGGTTGGCGGCCAGGCAGCGGTCATCGTCGGGCCGACTTTGGGCGGCTTGCTTTACGTTGCGGGTCCCGATGTGGTGTATGGCGTCTCAGGCTTGTTTTATCTGATCTCATTGATTCTGGTGAGCCGTTTGCGCTACGAGCGTCCACCGCAAGTTCGGCTGCCGATGAACATGAAAAACCTGTTTGCCGGTATTCACTTTATCCGTGAGCGCAAAGATGTATTGGGTGTGATTTCGCTTGATCTGTTTGCCGTGCTGTTGGGCGGTGCCACTGCGCTACTGCCGATTTTTGCCAAAGATATCCTGCATACCGGACCTTGGGGATTAGGCATGTTGCGCGGTGCGCCTTCCATCGGTGCACTATTAGTCGGTTTATGGCTGAGCCGTAACAAGCTGGAAAAGAACGTCGGCATGATTATGTTTGGATCGGTGGCGGGTTTCGGCGTGGCGACGTTGGTATTTGCGCTCTCGAGCCAGCTCTGGTTGTCGTTGATTGCATTAGCGGCGCTCGGCGGCTTCGATATGGTCAGCATGGTGATTCGCGGATCGCTGGTGCAACTTGATACACCAGACGATATGCGCGGCCGAGTCAACGCCGTCAACGCTATCTTTATTAACACCTCTAACCAGCTGGGTGAGTTTGAGTCGGGCTTATTGGCCGCCTGGTTGGGTGCTGCGCCCGCCGCTGCGATTGGCGGCATCGGTACGCTGATTGTGGTGGCATTGTGGATGAAGTTATTCCCACATTTGCGTAAACGACAAAAGCTGGAAAATGAAACGGTGCCATGAAAAACCGGCCTTAAGGCCGGTTGAGTGAGAGTCCAGTAACTGCAGCCTGACGTGCGCGGAGAAAAGCGTGCGTCAGGGGAGGCAAAACATGCCGCCTATTTTCCCAGGTTGGCGTCAAAAGTATTCCAGCTTGTTGTCATATCCACTACGCTGCGGGTTTTGCGGGCCTCATCGATTTTAATGGCGGTGAGTCCCGCTTCCAGCGCGTCCACCACCGAAACTTTCAGTGGCGTTCCCTGTTTAATGTGTTTCACAATCTCTTCAGCCATTAAGGCGTCGGCACCGTAGTGTCCGTCGTAGGCATTGCCGCTGTAAGCGGTATCCACTTCCTTTTCGCCGGTTCGGGCATTGTGCACGCGGAAATAGTTACGTACAAAGTCGCCTTCCGCCATGCCATCCGTTCCCATTACACAGAACCGACGAAACTCGTCCGGTACGTTGAGGTTGGCGTGAAAAGCCAGCGTTGCGCCGCTGGCATACTCAATGATCGCCGTTTGGTAATCGACGATATCGGCATCGCTATCAAACACGGCATCGGTGCTGGACCAACCGCTGGGTTTCACGTGATAAACCTCTGAATCTGCAGTCACCGCACCTTGTGGGGCGTGTTGCGGCGTAAACGATTTGCGTCCACCAAAGCTGGCTACGCGTACCGGGCGTTCACCCATAAGGCCTTGGTAGAGATCGATATCGTGACAGCACTTTTCCAGGATATACGGGCCGGCGTATTTCTCCAGACGACGCCAGTCGCGCTGGAAGAACGCACCGTGATAAGGCTTGATATGCTCGGTCGCTTCAATGGAGGTAATTTCACCTAATCGACGGTCATCGCGCGCCGCCAGCAAATCGTGATACAGCGGCGAATAGCGCAGCACCAAACCGACCAAAATTTTATTCTCGCCATACTGATTAACCAGCTTCGCCATCGCCATGGTCTGTTCTTCATTGATTACCACAGGCTTTTCGGTAAACACGGTAAAACCGGCAGCCAGCGCTTTGCCGACATGCTCAAGGTGGAGGAAATTGGGCGAACCCACTAACAGCAGATCAAAACCGCCGTGCTGCAATAGCGCTTCAATAGAATCAAATGCTTTACCAGGATCGATGCCAAAACTGTGCAGATTGGGTAGCCCGGCGGGGGCTGGATCGCAGTAGCCGACAACCGAAAATGATGAATCGGCTTTATTGAACTCTTTCACTACATGGGACAAGCGAAAGCCAAGACCGATAATGCCTACTTTCATGTTAAACCCCTGACGGAAAATTCTTGAACATTGAAGAGTGGAAGCTCGCCGCTGAATCACCGCAGCTGCTGATAATCTGACCATCAACTTATTACGATAGAAAAACTAATGTCAATAACTTGCTGCGAGCGGTACAAGAGCGATTTTTGATAATATTCTGTTTTATAATGATTAATCTGTATTTTTTCTTTGCCATATTTATTTGTGATTGCGATTTAAGTTTTTTCCCCTATCGTTCGGTCATTAATGAAACAACCCTAAAAACGGTGGAGGCGGGAGGAAGCGCGTGCAATCACACTATCTCCTTGGCATTGATGGCGGCGGTACACGATGCCGTGCGCGACTCACCTCGAACGGCACGGTGTTAGCAGAAGCCATTGGCGGCCCCGCCAACGTTTGGTCAGATTATGATGCGGCGTTGAAAAGCGCCGAACAGCTTATTGCCCAGGTTATTGCTCAGGCTGGATTACCTTCGCAGGCGCTGACACAAACCACCGTTGTCGCAGGCCTGGCGGGTGCGAATGTCGCGTCAGTTAAAGCACGGCTAGCGAGTTGGCAACCGCCGTGTGCCGCGTTGCGGGTAGTAAGTGATGTAGAAATTGCCTGTGCGGGTGCACACGCGGGAGAGCCGGGTGCGGTATTTATCATCGGCACCGGCAGCCAGGGCGCCGCCTGGGATGGTGAACACTTCACACTGCTTGGCGGCTGGGGTTTTGCGCTTTCCGATCAAGGCTCTGGTGCCGAGTTAGGACGCCGTGCGTTGCGACTGGCGCTGCTGGCCCACGAAGACATTATTCCAAAAACCGATTTTACCGACAGCCTGATGGCGCAGTTTGATCGCAGCCCGGAAACCATGCTGCTGTGGACGCGTAATGCAGTTCCCGCTGACTGGGCTCGCGTTGTGCCGCCTGTCTTCGCAGCGGCTGACGCGGGTGATGCGCATGCGCGTTCGTTATTGCAACAGACCGCTGACGATATCGGCTTGATGGTGCGCCGCCTAACCACCTTGAGCGCCGGGCGCTTAGCGCTGATGGGCGGACTCGCCGATCCGATTCAATCCTGGCTTGCTGAAGACATTCAGGCGCTGTTGGTGGCCCCGCAATGCGATGCGCTAGCGGGTGCTATAAGCCTGGCTCAACGCGTTAATCGATAACATAAGGGATTTATGACCGCGCCGAACGTTACCGCACGCATCCTGCGTCTGATTGTTGAAAATGCTCCTATTAGTCAATCCGATCTGAAAGTGCGCAGCGGACTCAGCATGTCAACGGTATCACAAGCCACTAATCGCTTACTGGCTCAGGAAGTGGTACAGGAGCTGGGTTTACGCCGCGTCTCCATGGGCCGCCCTAAAACTCTGCTGGGTCTTAATCCCGATCGCGCCAGCGTGATTGGAATTCAGCTCAACGCCGAACGCAACCTGATCGTTACGACCGACCTCAACGGCAATCTGCTGGGTGAACAGCAAATGCCGTCGGGTGCTATGACGCCACGCCAACTCGGTGATGCGCTGGCAAAATTCCTGCGCAGTGTAGAAGGGAAACGCGTTGGTGCCATTGGTCTGGCGTTATCGGGGCTGGTGGATGCCGAAAACGGCTATTGTATTCGCTCCAAAGTGTTGGACTGGGATAACGTTCCCATCGCACGGCTTTTAGAAGAGCGTTTTTCTCTGCCGGTTTTCATTGAAAACGACGCCAACGCGATGGCGATGGCGGCGCTGGTGTTTGGTCAGTTGGGCACGGCACAATCCGCGATTATCGCGACTTATGGCAAAGGGATTGGTGCGGGGATTGTCTTGAATCGTCAGCTTTATCGCGGACGCCACGGCAAAGCGGGTGAGATTGGTAATGCGCTGCTCGGGGATGGCTCGATGCGTCTGCTGGAGGAGGTTGCCTCTTCTAAAGCCATTTTGCAGCGTGTGGCCCGCGACGAGCAGGACGAGGCGCTGACGTTACAGGCATTAGATCTACGGCCTACGCCTGATGTTTTAGCGGCGCTAGAAGAAGCGGGGCGTGAACTGGGTATTTCGCTGGCAAACCTCTCTGTGGCTTACGATCCTGACGTGGTTTATCTGGCGATGGAGCCGCACATGGCATCACGTATTCTGCTTGATCATATCACCCAAAGTTTTCAGGCCTATCGCTTAAAGTTGACGCCGCAAATGACGCCATTGCAGTTCCTTACCGAATCAAATCGCATGTGGGCGTTGGGTGCGGCAGGCTTCGCCATCAATAAGCTGCTTGATCTGCTGGCTGCCGAGGCCGATGAAGAGCCCGTCACCTGAATCTCAGCAGGTAAAAGGGCGCCCCGGCGCCCTTTTTACGTCATGTTTTCAAGCTGCGGTTTAACGCAGACGCTGGCCTTGTTCATCAAACAGCAGGCAATGCGCTGCTGAAATGCCCAGCCGCACCCGTGCACCCAGTTCACGCTGATGTGTTTCTCGCTCTTCCACCACTAACATCTGCTCACGACCAATATCGAGGTAGAGATAGTTGGTGTGGCCGAGCAGCTCGCTAAAGGACAACTCGCTTTCAAACTGCAATGCTGGTGCGGTTTGTTCAACGGGCTGAAAGTGTTCGGGACGAATACCCAGCTTGAGCTGCTGCCCTTCACGACACGGCGCCGTAATCTTTAGCACCAAATCGCTGATATTCAGCTCCGGCACGCGTAACTGCACTTCACCATCACCTACCGCACTGATTTCAGCCGCCAGAAAGTTCATTCTTGGCGAGCCAATAAACCCGGCGACAAACAGGTTGTCGGGATCTTTGTACAGCGTCAGCGGTGCGCCGACTTGCTCAATGCGTCCCTGACGCAGCACTACGATGCGATCCGCCAGCGTCATCGCTTCCAGCTGATCGTGCGTCACGTAAATCATGGTGTTGCCCAGCGAGGCATGCAGACGCGCAATTTCAATACGCATTTGCAAACGTAGCTCAGCATCCAGATTGGAGAGCGGCTCATCAAACAGGAAGATGCGTGGATGACGAATGATGGCGCGCCCAATAGCCACACGCTGCCGCTGCCCGCCCGATAAGGCGCGCGGCAGACGATCAAGTAATTCGGTCAGATGCAGACGCGCCGCCGTCTGTTCAATCGCTTTGGCGATCTCCGCTTTCGGCTTTTTCATCACCTCAAGCGGATAGGCCAGGTTACCGCGCACTGTCATATTCGGGTAGAGCGCGTAAGACTGGAACACCATCGCAATTCCGCGTTCGGTTGCAGGCTGGTGCGTCATCTCTTTTTCTTCAATCAATAACTGCCCGCTGCTGATCTCTTCTAACCCGGCGATCATACGGAGCAAGGTAGATTTACCACAGCCTGAAGGGCCGACAAAGACCACAAATTCGCCGCTGTTGATCGTGAGATCGATGCCATGAATGACGTTAACGTGCTCATACGACTTTTTAACATTCTGCAAGCGCAGGCTGGTCATGAACTACCTCACTCAGAGTAACTGGCCCATATAAATGGCGTTGTTGCGCACGATGTGACTGAACCCCAGGCGCTGATAGAAAGCGCAAACCTGCTCATTTTGCAGGCTCACGCCAAGATGCACGCCGTTGACGCCCGCAGCGCGCAGCGCCGCCAGTTCATGCTCGATTAATTTGCGTCCCCAGCCGCCTTTTTGCACCGGCGGTAACAGGTTGATATGCAGATGCGCGGGCCAGTGTTTTACCAGTTGTTCGGCAGCTGCGTCGGGATGGTTAATGCTGTCGAGTATTTTGCTGTCGAATGCCGCAACCGGCTGGCGATGCTGGTATTTTTGCTGCAAGACCGGCCACCATTCAGCCGCTAACTGCGCTTCAAAAGCGCGTGTGTCTGGTGCAGCCACCACATAGCCCATCACTTCACTTTCACTCTCTAATACAAAAGCAAAGTCAGGCGCGAAGCGTGCATAAGGCACTGCAAAGCGCTGGCCAGGGTATTCAGGATCGGCATAAAGCGCGCTGGCATCGGTTCCCACATTCGCTGTTTGCAGGCAGATGCGGTAAAGCGCCGGGAAGTCCGCTGGGGTTGCCGGACGAATAACAGGTTGATTCGCCATCATCGTTTCTCGTTGGTCAGGAGATGAACAGTTTTTACGTTAATGAAAGCTGACTTAGTTTTCAAGATGGAATAATTACCTTGTCGCACAGGAGTGGGGCCGGAAGCAATGTTTATAGCGCAACGGCGAGTACATCTGTGATCGCTGACACGCCCATGCTGCGCCGTCTGTGGCGCATTTAAGGCGCGATTAAACGTCGCAAATGTGAGCGTGATAGGATTTTCATATGTTTTATCATGGGGTTATTTTGATGTGATAAGTACGAGATAAGATGCTGATAATTGACGCGGATGGTTGCTTTTTCATCGGTTGTGCTGCCGTTAACCAGTACACACGACGTGTAAGGGCGACGTGATGGTGTTTATTTGCGCAAGTTCACAACTCAACGTATCTCCGTATCGTCTGTTTGACTTTATTTTTTTATTAAAGTAAGTATGTGGGAGTGCAATTTCTGTGCGGCTTCAGTCTGCGGGATTGGCAGACGGTGAAATGAAGGGATGCCCGTTCTGTGATGGAGAAACCGAGCATTATGTCTAGTTCCTCAGTTCGTTCGTTCCGAATCCGTAATGTGCGTGCGCTGTCGCGCCTGATAGCGGCGGGCCTGCTGGTGAGCAGCGTTTCATATGCTGCACCCGCCGTCACCCTGAATGAATGGGATATCTACAACTATCCGCAGCAGACCGAAGCGGTGGATCAGGGCATTAAAGCGTTTTCGCAGCAGAATCCTGGCATTGTGATCAATCGCTCGGTTCACTCGTTTGAAGATACGCGCATCCCGCTCAAGCTGGCATTAACGGCCGGAGACGGCCCGCAGATCGCGCAGGTCAATCAAGGCGGTGGCGATATGGGTTCGCTGGTGAAAGATAAACTGCTGGTGCCACTCGACAGCTATGCCAGCAGCGACGGCTGGACCACGCGCTTCCCCGATTCCATTCTCAAACGTAACCGTTGGTCCGACAGCGGCGACTTCGGCAGCGGCAAACTGTATGGCGTGGCGAGCCTCGGTGAAATGGTCGGCCTCTATTACAACAAAGCGCTGCTGGATAAAGCGGGCATTGCAGTGCCAAAAACGTTGCCTGAGCTGGAAAGCGCGATGGCGAAGCTTAAAGAGCAGGGCGTTCCACCGATGATGCTGGGCTTGCTGGATGGCAACATGGGTCAGCAGCTGCTCAGCACGATTTGGCAGGCGCAAATTGAAAGCAGCGATCGTAAAAAACTGGATGATCTGATCTACGACGTGGGCGGCACCTTTAAAGATAACAAGCTGGTCAAAGCCGCCAATATGATGAAAAGCTGGAATGAGAAAGGCTATCTTTTCCCGGGTTTTCAAGGCATTGGTCATGATGATGCCGCTACGCTGTTCCAAAATGGGCAGGCAGCTTTTCTGATCAGCGGGACCTGGTATCTTGGCCAGTTTAAAGACAACAAAGATATTCATTTTGCTGCCATGCCAGCGGGCGAGGGCGTGCAGCATGCCTTAATGGTGGGCGGCACCGATTTAGCTTTCTCTGTTACCAGTACGGCTAAAAGCAAAGAGCAGCAAGATGCGGCCGCGAAATTCATTGATTACATGGTTTCAGACACCATGGCAAACCGCTGGTTGAGCGTGGGCTTCCTGCCCGCCAGCACCAACAAAGAGGCCAAAATGCCAGCGGATAATGCACTGTTGGCTGAAGCTTATCAGGTTTGGTTAACGCTTAACGCCCATGATGGTTTAGGGCATTACGTGGACTGGGCTACGCCAACCATGAACGCCGAGTTGAATCAGAATGTGCAACTGCTGCTGGGCGGACGTCAAACTGCCGATCAGATGGTGAATAATTTCGATAACAACTATCAGCGTTACCTGCAAACTCTGAAAAAGTAAGCTGAGCGGCCCGGCTCTGCGTCGGGCCAGATCGTTGTTCTGACCACGAGTACGGTTATGTTGAATCAAAGCGGTTGGCGTAATTTTCTCTATTTTCTGCCGGCGGTGCTGGTTTATGCGGTGTTTTTGTTATTACCGCTGCTGGCGTCGTTGGGTGTGAGTTTTACCGAATGGGATGGCACGTCGCTGCCGATTTTTACCGGTATCAGCAACTACATGCGGATGTTCAGCGATCCGATATTTTGGGTGGCGTTGGGCAACAATGCGGTATTGATGCTGTTTTACACGCTGCTGCCCATCAGCATTGGCCTGTTGCTGTGCAGCTTTCTCTACGACACCCGCAATAACAAAGAGCGCAGCGTGCTGCGTATCCTGTTTTTCCTGCCTTATATCATGCCGATGGCGGTGTTGGGCGTGGTGTGGCGCTGGCTCTACAATCCGGCTTTTGGCCCCATTGATCAGGTGTTACGTGCCATAGGCTTGCCACAATTAGCCCTCTCGTGGTTGGGTGATTTTACCTGGGCGCTGCCCGCCGTTGGCATGGTCGCTACCTGGTATTTCTTTGGTTTTTGTCTGGTGCTGTTTATGGCGGGCTTGCAGCGTATGGATCCCTCATTGTTGGAAGCGGCCGATTTAGATGGATCATCCCGTCGGCAAAAATTCATGCGCATCACCTTGCCAGGCCTACGTCCTGAGCTGCGTATTGCACTGCTGTTGACTGTGATCGCCAGCCTAAAAGCCTTCGATCTGGTTTATGTGATGACGCAAGGCGGGCCGGGAACGTCAACTATGGTCACCAATATCTTTATGTATAAGCAGGGTTTCGATCTGCACTATTTCGGTTACGCCTCATCGGTGGCCGTGTTTAGCATGATGATTGTGTTAATCATTAACTACCTTATTCATCTGGCTTTAAAGGAGCGTTACTGATGCGCAGCACACCGGTAATCTCCCGCACGCTGATCTGGATTGTGGCGCTGATGACCATTCTGCCTTTTATCATGGCATTAATGACCTCATTCAAAACGCAGATGGAACTGTTTCAGGGCGTGTTCACGCTGCCCGCTTCCATCAACTTCAAAAATTATGTCACCGCCTGGCAGCAAGGCCATTTTAACATCTACTTTTTTAACTCGGTGCTGGTGGTGATCCCGGTCGTGCTGTGCAGCATTCTGCTGGGCATTTTGGCTGGATTTGGTTTTGCCTGGCTAAAAATCCCCGGCAAAAAACTGATCGCTGCAATGCTGGCGTTGGGCATGGTGCTGCCGAGTGAAGCCTTTATTATTCCGCTCTATCATGAGCTACGTTGGATGGGCCTAACCAATACCTATCTGGCGCTGATCCTGCCGCAAATCGCGCTGTCGCTGCCCTTTACCACGTTGATGATTGCCAGCGCCTTTCAGCAGGTACCGAAGGAGCTAGTTGAAGCTGCGGTTATGGATGGTGCATCGCGAGTGAAAATTCTGTGGGGCATTCTGGTGCCAGCCATTTGGCCGACGTTGTCGACGCTGGCGCTGCTGCTGTTTATCTGGACGTGGAATGAGTTCCTCATCCCGCTGATTCTGGTCAACAAAGATGAGTTGCGTACGCTGCCGATCGGCATGATGTTCTTTCAGAACAAAAACACCATCGATATTCCCGTGCTGATGGCGGGCGCGATGATTGTGATTTTGCCGTTGGTGGCGGTATTCCTGATCTTCCAGCGCAAATTTATCAGCGGCGTGACCGAGGGCGCGGTGAAGTAATTTGCGAGACATCGCACAAAACAGCCATTAAGTCACCCAAATCGGTGCGGTGGCGACCAGACAAAGGTGCGCTGCGCCGAAGCGTGTTGCAATTCCTCTTCCTTAACCTTTCGGGAGACGCACGATGCCCCTTTCTTTGGCAGATTTTCATCCCGCCGCTGATGGTGAAACCCTCGACACCGCGGTGCTGCAACGCGCTATCGATCACGTTATGGCCGCTGGCGGTGGATGCCTGACGATTCCACCAGGTCGCTATCGCAGCGGCACGCTAACCTTACCCTCAAATTTCGAGCTGCATTTAGAGGCGGGCGCGGTGTTAATCGCCAGCCGCGACGTTGCAGATTATCAAGGCATTCAAGCACAAAGCAGCGCTGAGAAGTCGCATAACGTGTTGCTCTACGCGCTGAACCGCCGCAACATCACTATCAGTGGCAAAGGCTGCATTGATGGTGATGGTGAAGCCTGGTTTGCTGCGGAACGCGACGATCAGGGCTATCGTCTGCCCTTAGCCGATCGTCCGCGCATTATCGTGTTTGAAGCCTGTGAGCAGGTCACGCTCGAGGCGTTCAGCATTGTACAGGCACCGATGTGGACCGTGCATTTAGTCAGCTGCCGCCACGTACATATCGATCACTTAACCATCGATAACAGCATGACCATGCCAAATACTGATGCGCTGGATATCGACAGCTGTGAAGCCGTCTTTGTCAGCAACAGTTATTTAAGCGCGGCTGATGACGCAATCTGCATTAAAACTACCCACAAACCGGCATCGCTGCGTCGTCCCGCGCGGCAAATCATGATCACGAACTGTTTGCTGCGTTCCTACAGTTGCGCTTTCAAAATTGGCACCGAAACCTGGGATGATATTGAAGATGTCACCGTGACCGGCTGCACTATTTTTGACTCGAATCGCGGCATTGGTATTTTGTCGCGTGACGGCGGCGCGATGCGACGTCTGCTGTTCAGCAATATCACTTTTGCTTGCCATTACGCACCGCCGTGTCACTGGGGCAAAGCAGATCCGCTGTTTGTTTCGGTGCGCTCGCGCGATCCCTGATTCAACCCGGGATCGTTGAGCAACTGCAATTTGCTAACGTCAGCGGCGTCGCTGAAGGCGCGATCAATCTGCACGCCGCGCAGCCGGGTTGGATCCGTGATGTGTTGATTACCCAGGTTCAGTTAAGGCAAACCGTGGCGCAGGTTGAGCAAGGCTATTATGACGTGCGTCCACCCTGTAACCCCGATTCACCGACAGGCATGGGACTGGATAACGCCTACAAGCTCAACCCAGAGACCGGTGAAGCATTTGGCGTAGAGCGTTATCCCGGCGGTTTACCGGGACTGTATGCGCGTGGTGTAGAGAATCTTCAGTTGCATAACCTGGCGATTGAACGGCCTTCACCGTTACCGCCAGGCTGGCATCCCGATGGCGTGCGGGTGTTAACGGAATAACCGTGACAGAGCAGCTTAGAGCGCGGCGGCGATAGCAGCACCCAGTTCTTCGGTGCTGGCGCTGCCACCAAGGTCGCGTGTCAGGTTTTCCCCGCAGCCAGCGTACGCTCAATCGCGTTGAGCACGGCGTCGCCCGCCTCTTTATAGCCAAGGTGTTCCAGCATCATTGCGCCACACCAAATCTGTCCAATCGGGTTGGCAACGCCTTTGCCGGCAATGTCAGGGGCAGAACCATGAACCGGCTCGAACAGGCTGGGAAATTTGCCTTCAGGGTTGATATTGGCGGAAGGCGCAATGCCAATGGTGCCGGTGCAGGCGGGACCAAGATCTGACAGGATGTCGCCAAACAGGTTGCTGGCAACCACCACATCAAACCAGTCAGGATGCAGCACAAAGTTAGCGGTCAAAATATCGATGTGATACTTGTCGACGTTGACTTCAGGGTAATGCTCGCTCATTGCTTCAACGCGGCTGTCCCAATAGGGCATGGTGATCGCAATACCGTTCGATTTGGTGGCGGAAGTGAGATGCTTCTTCGGACGACGCTGTGCCAGTTCGTAAGCAAATTTCAGAATGCGATCGACGCCGACCCGCGTCATCACCGTTTCCTGAATCACCACTTCGCGATCGGTACCAGGGAACATGGTGCCGCCTACGCTGGAGTATTCGCCTTCGGTATTTTCACGTACTACATAAAAGTCGATATCACCCGGTTCGCGATTCGCCAACGGCGCTTTCACTCCGGGCATCAGGCGCACAGGACGCAGGTTAACGTATTGATCAAATTCCCGGCGGAACTGCAACAGCGAACCCCACAACGACACGTGATCGGGAACAACGTCCGGCCAACCCACTGCGCCAAAGTAGATGGCATCAAAAGTTTTGAGATGCGGAAACCAATCATCCGGCAACATTTTTCCGTGCTGCTGCCAATACTCGGCGCTGGCGTAGTCAAACCACTCCCAGCGCAGCGGAATATTAAATTTCTCTGCCGCCGCGTTCATAACGCGAATGCCTTCAGGCATCACCTCTTTCCCGATGCCGTCTCCGGGAATAACCGCAATACGATGGATTTTGTCTGACATAGGGTACCTTTGCATTTGCTGTTTGAGTTATAGCCACAGTATAACTGTGCATCTTGAGGAAATAATTAGCCTGAAAATTAAGCCAATGTTGAATCAAAGTAGAGAATCCCGTACATCGACCGACGATTTAGCCTTTTTTATTCGTATTGCCAGTTTGGGCAGTTTGACGGCAGCGGCACGCGAATTGGGTTTATCGCTGGCGGCAGTCAGCAAACGTCTTAGCCTGCTTGAACAACGGCTAGGCGTGCAGTTATTGCGTCGCACCACGCGGCGGCTGGAGCTGACAGTGGAAGGCAGGCGTTATTTCGACGGTGCGCGTCCGCTGTTAGATCAACTCATGGCGCTGGAAGAAGCAGTAAGCGGCGAAACCGAACAGTTACGCGGCACGCTCAACATCAACGCCTCTTTCGGCTTTGGACGTCGCTACGTTGCACCTTGCGTCTCGGCATTTGCTGCCCTGCATCCGCATTTGTCACTGTCGCTGCAACTGAGTAGCCAGCCGCTTAACTTTTTGGATGCGCAGGTGGATGTGGATATTCGCGTCGGCGAACCGCCCGATTCGCGGCTGGTGGCGCGTAAACTGCATACCAATCCGCGCGTGTTGTGCTGCTCACCCGCTTACGCCCAAAAACAGGGTTTACCGCAATCGATTAGCGAACTCGCCCAACACAACTGCATCTTGCTGCGTCAGTATGAGAGTGACTTTGCCTTGTGGCGTTTTGTCTCGGGTGAACAGAGCCTGAATCAAAAAGTACGCGGAAGCTTGATCACCAATGATGGCGAAGTGGCGATGCGCATGGCGCTGGATGGTCACGGGATTTTGCTGCGTTCATGGTGGGATGCGCAACACAGCATCCATCGCGGTGACTTGCTGCATGTGCTGCCTGAATGGCACGCGCCCGATGGCGATATTTTTGCTGTCTGGCAGGCGCAGCGCCAGCTTCCGGCGCGTATTCATGCATTTGTGGATTTTATGCAGCTCAGGCTAGCAGCGGATCTTCAGGTACAACAGCAGGAGGCGCAGAATCATCCTGTTAGATGACGTGCTGGCGCAATGGTGCGATCGCCTCACGTTCTACGTAGTGGATTGTTGGTAATCATAGCTTGCAGCTTTTTAGTGTTCTGCGACGAATTAAGCCGTTAATAGTGGCGCTTTCCTCTACACTGGGAGCACGCATCATAACGGAGTGGATCTTATGAACGACAAGAAAATGATTTCTATCGATCAGTTCAACACAGCGGAACGTGTTGAAGTTGACGAAGCATTGCAGGCGCTAATGCAAAAATATCGCGCTAAGTCAGGCAAAGAGCCGGACAGCAAAAAGAGAAAGAGCTCAGCGCAGAAGCACGCGAAGTGGTGATGACCGCTAAGCTGGCACGCGAAAAGAGAAAGCCGAACGCACCGCCAAAAAACCGGCCCGCAGAAAGAAACCCTCTTCAATGGCAGCCAGTGAAGTCAACGATTTCAGTTGGTCAGCCTCTGTTGATCGCGGTAAGCGACGTTAAGCAACGCACTGGACAGGGTCATAATAACCTGTGACCCGCTGTATCTATCCCACGCATCATTCCTCACCGTTTAACCCTCGCCGATATTTTTCTGCTTATCTGCATCCGTGATATTGACCCTTGCTGTGCACTCTCGCTGACTACTGCGCATGCGGATTCGCAAGTGCGTGATTTTGCTGTTCCGCTGTGGAAAAGCCGGGTAGATCAGGCACGTAAGGCTAACGCGTTGCGTTTACATATTTTTTACTAATGCGTATGATTCTCATTCTTTTTATATTTCCCGCCGCGCTGCGGCCTGACGGGAGCCGTTCGTCCATTGATGGAGTTAAGAATGAAATCTTTGTTCAGCTCGCATAAAGCCGCGCTCGCGCTGGCCGTTGCCGCGACTTTTAGCCTGACTGCTTGCCAGACGCCTGCGAAAAAGCCGAAGAACCGGTAGTAGCAGCCGCACAAGCACCAGCCGATACCAACCTGACACAGCGCGAGCTGGGCGATGGTTTGTATGAAATGGCCTATCTGCCAGCGAAAAACGCGCTTTACGTTGCCAGCGCGCAGGGCTTCAAAGATGTCAGCGGCGGCATGATTTATCGTCTGGATGCAACTACGCTGAAAACCACCGGCGAAGCGCATACCGATCTGAAAAACTTCGGCATGTTGATCGATCCAGACGGCAGCGCATTGTACGCGACCAACTCGCTGGATGGTGGCATCTCTAAAATCGATCCAGAAAACGGCAAAGTGCTGAAACGTCTGATGTTCAGCGAGAGAAACGACAAGGGCTTCCCGTTTGGCGCGCGTGAAATCTTCTGGCACGAAGGCCAGCTCTATATCGGCGGGGTAGGCGATCCGGGTGTGATTTGGGTGGTTGATGCCAAAACCATGAAGCTGAAAACCCGCATCAAAAATGCCGGCAAATGGGTCACCGGTATCATCTACTCATCCGTTACTGATCGTATTTACGCAGCGAACGGCGGCGGCGAAATCCTGGTGATCAATCCGCGCAGCCACAAAATTGAAAAACGCCTGACCGCAGGCGATGGCAAAGAGTATCTGTTCCTGAACATGGCAGAAGATCCGGCTACCGGCCGTCTGTTCGTGACGGACAACTCTAAAGCGAAGAACACACTGGTGTTTGATGAGCGCAGCGGCAAAGTGATCAAGCGCCTGGATCTGGGTGATTCGTTGGGCATTAAATTCAACGCTAAGCGCAATGAGATCTATATCAGCCAGCGTGAATCGAAGAAAGTGCTGCAACTGGATGCCACCACTTACGCGGTGAAAAACAGCTGGTCATTCGACAGCCATCCAAACAGCCTGTTCGTGTCGCCGGATGGACAGACGCTTTACGTTACTGTGAAGCAAGAGTTTAACAAGGACCACAGCACCAAAGGTCCTGACAGCGTGGCGCGTATCGCACTGAAATAAAAAAGGCGGCATCGCTGCCGCCTGATGACAAGGACGCTGCGGCGTCCTTTTTTATTTTTCTACGCCCTGAACCAGCACCACACGATAGTGGGCACCTTTCAGGCGATGCTCTTTAGCCGCCTGATATTCCGGGCTGTCATACCATGCGTGAGCCGCTTCCACACTGGGAAACTCCAGTACCACCACGCCTTCTGCTTCCGGGCCTTCCAGCGTTTCCAGCGCGCCGTAAAAGGCGAGGGCATTAATGGGATGATCGCCGCGAGCTTTGCCCGCTTTCTCGGCGTAGGTTGCCATTTCGGCGTCATTCAGGGTTTCATCACGAATAAATACAACGTAAGCGCTCAACAGAATTCTCCTTAAGCTTTTTTATCTTCGGTGTTGGTATCAAAATCAGCAGCATCATGACGCTCATGCAGCTGATCGGCAGGTTCACCCATCACGCGGTTCACTTTGCGGCCACGAATCACCGCAGGACGTTGCGCAATCTCTTTCGCCCAACGCTGCACGTTTTTATAGGATTGAAGATCTAAATATTCAGCAGCACCGTACAGATCGTTAAGCACAAGATTGCCGTACCAAGGCCAGGTGGCGATGTCGGCGATAGTGTAATCGTCACCGGCAAGATAGCGGTTCTCGGCAAGCTGGCGATCCAGCACGTCAAGCTGACGCTTGGCTTCTAACGTGAAGCGGTTGATGGCGTATTCAATTTTTCTGGCGCGTAATGGTAAAAGTGACCTAAGCCACCGCCAAGGTAGGGCGCAGAACCTTGTAGCCAGAACAACCAGTTCAGCGTTTCAGTGCGCTTAGCGATATCTTTCGGCAGGAAGTGACCAAATTTTTCTGCCAAATAGAGCAGGATATTGCCCGATTCAAACACACGGATCGGTGGCGTTGCTGAGTGATCGCTGAGCGCGGGAATTTTTGAGTTAGGGTTAATATCAACAAAGCCGCTGGAGAACTGATCGCCTTCGCCAATGCGAATCAACCACGCGTCATATTCAGCGTCATTGACGTTCAGCGCCAGCAGCTCTTCCAGCAGAATAGTGACTTTCTGGCCGTTTGGTGTGCCCAGTGAATAGAGCTGAAGCGGGTGTTTGCCAACCGGCAGACTTTTTTCGTGCGTAGGGCCAGCGAAAGGGCGGTTAGTTTTTGCGCCGTTGCCTTTGGCTTCGGGATCCCAGGTCCAGACTTTCGCGGGCTGATACGTATTTTCCGACATGGTAAAGGTTCGCCTTGTTGTGATTGAGTTTTCTTTCGAGTGTAGCAGGTGGCTAAAAGCCGGTTTAACCCTGCTGGCGGTGAACGATGGATGTATGGCTGGGATAAAGCATAAAGTCGACGCTGCCTTCGACACAGGAACAAAAGGGGATTCCCTTTTTCAACCGTTGCAAAAGCAGGCTCTATACCCGCCTGCGGGGTGTTGCCTGTTCAGGCTAAAGAGTTGCCGACTTTGCGGCGTGGATTACCGGTGCAGGCTGGTTGGCAATGTCAGGCGCATTGCTGAACGCAAAAAGGCAGCGGATGAGCTGCCTTTTTAGTGTTTATCTCTCTATTTTAACCCAGCAGTTCGCGCTCAATCAGCTCGCGCGTTTCAACTGCCTGCACTTTCATTTTTTCCGGATAACCAAACAGCGAAGAGGCGATGATCGATTCGCCGCCCACTTTGTAGCTGCGGTTAGCAAAGTCCATATCGCGCAGCGTCTGGAACAGCGTCGGGAAGTCGACTTCACCTTCGCCCACGCCCACGTGTTGGTGAATGGTGGCATCCACACCAGGCGGGTTAACAATGTAGCGGCAATGTTTGGTGTGGTTCATTGTATCGGCGATGAGTACGTGCGAAAGATCGTCTCCGGCATATTGCAGCATGCTTTTCACGTCGCCTTTGCCTTTGTCGTAGAAGAAGGTGTGCGGCACGCTGTAAACGTATTTGACGTTCTCACTGCGAAAAGACTTCACGATATCGGAGGTTTCGTTGTTCTCTTCGCAAAAATCCCACGGATGTGACTGGATTTCGACGCGGATGCCTTCACGTTCGATAATCGGCAGCAACTCTTCCATTGAGCGATAGAACATCTCTTCACAGATTTCCGGTTCGTTTGGCGTCCCTGATAATTCGGTGTTGATTACCTGAACGCCCATTTCGACTGCGATCTCGATCATGCGTTTCCAGTTTTTCACCGCCGCCTGACGACGCAGTTCATCTGGACCAGACCAGCGATACACCACAATAAAAGAGGAGATTTCAAGGCCGGTCGAGCGCAAGGCGTTCTTGTACTCCGTCATGATTTCGCGGCTGGCTTTGGGATGCTTATAAAACGGGTTAATTTGCGGATGTGGCGACTGTTCGATGTATTTATATCCCCAATCGGCTACCTGATTAACCATGCGGGTGATGCCCATATCTCTAATCACATCCACATCAAAAGCGATTTTCATCTGTCTACTCCGGGGCGTTTAAGGTTGCAGTTCTTCGTTAAAGCAACTCTTCGTTAAAAACAATGCCGGTCTGCTTTCTGACTTCGTCCATCGCGCTCAAGGTGAGAATCGCGGTGTCGAGAGAGTGGCGCGGCGAATCAATCCGGTTTTGACCAATGCACCAGGCAAAATGGTTAATTTCATGGCACAGCTGGTCATAACGGTTATTCGGTTCTTCCCAATGCAGCGTACGACTGCCGTCACTGGACGTGAGGCGGAAATGGCCTGGGGCATAAAACTGGCCATCCATGACAATGCTGGCGCCGCGACCCGCAATGACGGCAGTGCCGGGCGTATTGCTGAACAGCGTGGTATGCAATACCGAATGCATGCCTTGCGCGTGGGTAAAGAGCATTGACGTTTGTCCATTGACGCCGCCTGCAACATCCTGACCTTTTGCCACAATGCTGGTGGGTGCGCCGCCGACAAATACGCTGAAGCCCACCAGATAGCTGCCAAGATCCAGCATTGGGCCGCCTGCCAGCTCTTGGTTAAAGATGCGGTGATCCGGCGTGAAAAATTCACCATGATCGGCAATCAAGGTATGAACATCGCCGAGGGCGCCATCATCAAGCAACTGGCGAATGACATCATATTTAGGCGCGAAATCGCACCACATGGCTTCCATACATAGGACGTTACGCGCCGCAGCCGCGTGTTTCAGCTGCTTAGCCTGGTCGGCATTCAGCGCCAATGGCTTTTCAATCAAGACATTTTTGCCCGCTTCAATCACCCGCAGGCCGTCCGGGAAATGATGGTTGTGCGGCGTAGCGATATAGATCGCATCAACGTCGTCACGCGCCAGTAATTCATCAATGCCGCCGCAGGCGTGGGCAATTGACCATTTGTCGGCAAAGCGCTGCGCTTTGTCACGGCTACGTGATGAAACGGCAACCAATTGCTGATCGGTATGATTGCGCAGCGCATGGGCAAAGTGATCGGCGATCCAGCCGGGGCCGACAATGCCCCAGCGCAGCACCGGAATCTGTTTGGCATCGGGCAAACGTGGAACAGGCAGCGTTGAAGGGAACATAACATCTCCATTTACAAGTGTTCGCGTTGGGTCTCTCGCAGGCCGATACGTTCAACAGCCTTTCACTTCAGAACGTACGACACCGTTTTCACCCTTTGGCTGTCGCACATCGATAGATTCATCTCTTTTTAGCAAATGCGTGTTCTGGAATGAATCCAAAAAGAAATGAATGTTTCATTTTGCGAAGAGGATCAACTTTATGAGGTGTTTCCTATCAAAATTATGATAGGAAATTGGCCCGCAATGGGATAATAAAGTCAGGGTATAAACGAGATACAACGTGACAGGCGGAAAGATCGTCGCCGACGTTTATCAAAATGCTGATGAGAGCGAATAAAATGTCTGGAGAGAGTGATGTCGAAAGTCACCATGACCGCGATTGCGCATGAAGCAGGAGTTGGCGTGGCCACAGTGGATCGCGTGCTTAACCGACGAGCACCGGTACGCGGCGTAACCGAACAGAAAGTGTTAGCGGCGGCAAATCGGCTGGGCTACCGGCTGGAGCAGTCACGCATTTTACATCCGAACCAGCCTGCCGCTGCCATTACGTTGCGCATGGGCTTTATTCTGCTGTCGGCAAGATACTCCTTTTATCAGCCGCTCAGTGATGCGTTACGTGAACAGGCGGAACCTTTCCAGCCGCCGGGTAGCGAAGCTGAATTTTGCTGGCACGACATCAACGAAGTGGAAGCGGTAGCAACGTCGCTGCGCAATCTGGCAAAGCGCGTTGATGTCATCGGTATCGTTGCGCTGGATCATCCGTTAATCCGTCACGCTATTCAGGATGTAACGCGCAACGGCGTACATGTTTACGCGCTGTTTTCTGATTTTTCGCCCTGCGGTCATGCAGGTTTTATTGGCCTTGACAACCAGAAAGCGGGCCGCACGGCGGCGTGGATGGCACAGCATCTGCTGAAAAAGCCTGGCTGCGTAGGTGTGTTGCTTGGCGACCATCGATTCACCTGTCAGGAGCGTTGCGAAATCAGCTTTCGTTCTTACCTACGTGAAGCGGGCGTCACCCAGCGGGTGCTCGAACCCTTAAAGACGCACGAATCGATTGAGGGCGGATATTTGGCCGCTCAGCAACTGCTAAAAGATCATGATGATTTGGTGATGATCTATGCGCCCTGCGGGGGGATCGAAGGCGTGGTGCGGGCATTACGACAAAGCCAACGGAAAGGGATTACGCTGCTGTGTCACGGCCCGATTCAGGATGATGAACTGGCGCTGATTGATGGCACAATTACGCTGATGCTAAGGCATCGTATTGAAGAGATGGCTAAAGTGGTCATTACCACCTGTGTGAATGCGCAGACTGAAAACAGTGGGCATTTTTCCCAGGTGACATTGCCATTTGACGTGGTGACGCGAGAAAACCTTTAGTTTTAATCGGTTATCTTATCAATGATAGTAAACTATCAAAAAATGAAACAAAACAATGCGATCGTTATCAAAAAACGAAACTTCCATTGTTGTTTGATATGAAATTTTCGTTTGATACTGTCGGCAACTCTCATAGCACGGACAGATATCATGACGATTCATATTGCCAATGCGCCTTGTAGTTGGGGCGTGGATAATCCCAAAAATCCCTTTTACCGCCGTGGCAGAAGGTCCTGAGCGAAGCAGCTCTGGCTGGATACAAGAGTATTGAACTAGGCCCGTGGGCTTATCTGCCTGCTGAACCCGCCGAACTCACTAAACAGTTGAACAACTTTTCGTTGTCGTTGGTAGCGGGAACGATATTTGACGATTTAGTTAGTGAAGCTCATTTCCCGGCAATGGTGGAGTTAACGCACAACATCTGTCGCATTCTCTCCAACGTGCCCACCGCAGAAAAAGTCCATGGCAAGAATGCGCCGGCACCTTATCTGGTGATTATCGACTTTGGTAATCCTGAACGCGCTAAATATGCCGGTCAATCTGACAAAGCGCCGCGCCTTTCTACCGAAGAGTGGCAGCGTATGATGCAGCACATCACCACGTTGAGTGACATCGCCTGGCGCGAATATGGCGTAAGGCCGGTGATTCATCCGCATGCGGGTGGCTGCATTGAATATGCGGATGAGCTGGCGCAGCTGGTAAACGATATTCCTCACGAGGTAGCGGGTTTGTGTCTCGATACCGGGCACCTTTACTACTCCGGCATGGATCCCATTACCTATCTGCAACGCTATTGGGAGCGTATCGATTACCTGCATTTTAAGGATATTAACGATGCGGTGTGGCGTGATGCCATTGCGCGCGGACTCGATTTCTTTACCGCTTGTGCCGAAGGCGTGATGTGTCCGATTGGCAAAGGGGCGATTGATTATCCTGCGGTTCGCGCCTTTCTGGCGGAGCGCAACTATCAAGGTTGGATCACCATCGAGCAGGAGCGCGATCCACGTAATGCGGATACCAGCCTGCGTGATGTGACCGCCAGTCTGCATTATCTCCAGTCGGTCGGATTTTAGGGGCAACACTATGATCAATGGTAAAAAAGCGATTGGCCGTTCACTACGCTGGGGCATGGTAGGCGGCGGCGGAACCAGCCAAATTGGTTATATTCACCGCTCGGCAGCGTTGCGTGATGGTAACTTTTCACTGTTAGCGGGCGCATTTGATCTTGATGCGCAGCGTGGCCGAGATTTCGGGGTTGCGCTCGGCGTGGCGGCGGAGCGCTGTTATCCCGACTATGAAACGCTGTTCGCGGCGGAAGCAGCACGTGAAGATGGTATTGAAGTGGTCTCGATTGCTACCCCAAACAATACGCACTTTGCAATTTGCTGCGCTGCCATTAACGCTGGGCTGCATGTGGTGTGTGAAAAGCCGCTCTGTTTCACTACCGCCGAGGCGGATGAACTGGAGCGCTTGTGTGCAGAGAAAAACAAAATCATCGGCGTAACCTACGGCTATGCCGGGCATCAACTGATTCATCAGGCGCGTGAGATGATCGCCGCCGGGTTGTTGGGTGAGATCCGCATCATCAACATGCAATTTGCCCACGGTTTCCACAATGAAGCGGTTGAGTTGCAGAGTGAGAGCACGAAATGGCGCGTGGATCCGCGTTTTGTCGGGCCGAGTTACGTGCTGGGCGATTTGGCGACGCATCCGCTGTTTATTGCCGAAACCATGGTGCCAAACTTGCAGGTGAAGCGGCTGCTCTGTTCACGGCAAAGTTTTGTTGCTACGCGTGCGCCGCTGGAAGATAACGCCTTTGTGATGATGGAATACGATAACGGCGCGGTGGGCACCATGTGGGCTTCAGCGGTGAATGCCGGTTCGATGCATGGCCAGAAAGTCCGCGTCGTGGGCGCAAAAGCCAGCCTGGAGTGGTGGGATGAGCAACCTAACCAGCTGCGCTATGAGATTCAGGGTGAGCCGGTGCGCATCATGGAGCGTGGGATGGGGTATCTCAATGAGCGTGCGCTTGCTGACGACCGCATTGGTGGGGGCATCCTGAAGGGTTATTTGAAGCCTGGTCAAATCTCTATCATCGTTTCGCGCAGGCCATTGATGCCACCGACCGTGGCGACAGTGCTTTTCTGCAAGATTTTTGGTATCCCGATGTCCATGCTGGTTTGATGGGCGTGCGCTGGGTGGAGAAGTGCGTGAAATCAGCAGATGCCGGCGCGGTATGGGTAGATTTTTGACGTAAAGGAGGGTCGAAAATAGGTTTGACCCGCAGGGCGAGCCACAGGGATGTGGCGAGATCATCGAACGTTCAATGAACGGGTTCGACCCGTAAAAACGCAAAAACCCGCCAGAGGCGGGTTCTTTAAATATGGTGCCCGAACCCGGAATCGAACCAGGGACACGGGGATTTTCAATCCCCTGCTCTACCGACTGAGCTATTCGGGCAACGGGGCGCATTAAACCGTAAAGGCTTCGGCCCGTCAACGGCTTTCATGAAAAAACCGTGGGAAACGTGACTGATTGCCTGAATTTCAGGCAAAGGCGGTGAAATATCAGGCTAGTGCGCCATTTTTGCGGCACAACGCTATGCCCAAAACATCTTCGGCCAGGCTTTTCGCTGTCGTGACATCCTGCACATTCCGCTTCACCAGCAGTTTGCTCAGACAACCTTCAAGTATCAGTTCAATCTGATCGGCAACCATGGACGGATTATCTAACGCTAGCGCGACTAAAATGTCGTGGGTAAATTGCCATGAAGCACGCTTTTGCTGCTCTGCCAGCTGATGTATCGGCTGATCGGGTTGTGGATAGAAGCTACAAGCCGCAATAAACAGGCAACCAGGAAAGCGTCCAATGCTGACTTGTTGGCTGAGTACCTGATAACGCGCCATCAGCTTCTGTTCATGGCTGAGCGTCTCATCCAGCAAAATCTGTCGGCGCCAGGTATCAATTTGCTGAGCATGATAACGCAGGGCATCGTACAGCAAGGCATCACGGTCGGGCCAAAAACGCTGCAATTGTTCAATCGGAAATTGACTCTCGCCTGCCAACTGTTGCAGCGATGTGGTGGCGGCAAGGCCGTTCTGTTCAAGCACATTCAACGCATGCTCGAGTATTTGTTCACGTTGCAAGTGACTCTCCTCTGGTATGCGAACCCGCTGATACGCGCGGGCGGTGTCCTGACTCCAGTTTTGTTTACTGGCCCAGTTTCTGCAAATGCGCGCGGAAATCAGCGGCATTGAGGAAGCCGGTGACCCGCGAATCAGGAATTTCTGCGCCTGTAGCGTCAAAGAACAAAATGGTGGGCAAGCCCAGTACATTAAGACGTTTTAACAGCGCATTATCGCTGGCGCTATTGGCGGTAACGTTGGCCTGAAGTAACTGCACTTTACTCAGCTGATCGCGAACTAAGGGGTCGCTAAAAGTATATTTTTCGAACTCTTTGCAGGCGACACACCAATCGGCATACAGGTCGACCATAGTGATACGCCCTTGCGCCTGCTGTAAAGCATTGTCGAGCTGTGAGGCAGACGCAATCGATGAGAAGGGCAGATGAGCTACGCTTTGTTGCGCCACGCTGTTACCGAAGGCCCAGTCTTGTAATGGGCGCGCACTGATCAACGCGGCGGCGAGCATGATGATTTGCACCACACGCCATTTGCCGCTGTGGGCGCGCAGGCTAGCGCTGAACGCCCACGCGAAGAAGGCCACGCCAAGCAAACTCCAAAGCCGTATTCCCCAGATGTCACCTAAAATCCGCTCCAGCAAAAACACCGGCAAGGCGAGAATGACAAAGCCAAAGCCTTCTTTGACCATTTGCATCCACGGCCCGCTTTTCGGCAGCAGCTTATTGCCAAACATCGTGACAACAACCAGCGGTAGCCCCATTCCTAGCGCATAGAGCCACAATGTGCCTGCGCCGGCCCAGAGATTTCCGCTTTGAGCAATATAGAGAAGAATGGCGCTGAGCGGCGCGGTGGTACAGGGCGAGCAGATCAATCCGGCCAGTGCGCCCATCAGGAATACGCCAATTAACGAGCCGCTTTGTTGGCGATTGCTCCAGAGTGTCAGGCGTGTTTGTAGCGTCGAGGGCAGCTGCAAGGAGAACAGCCCAAACATCGACAAGGCCAGAATAATAAACAGGGCGGATAAACCGATTAATACGTAAGGATGCTGGAGCGCAGCCTGAAAACGTAATCCCGCCGCCGCCACGATCACGCCTAACAGCGTGTAAGTCAGCGCCATGCCCTGTACGTAAACCATCGCCAGGGCAAACAATCGACCCAACGAATAGTTACGCTGACCGCCAAGAATAATGCCCGAAATCAGCGGGTACATCGGTAGTACGCAAGGCGTAAACGCGACGCCAATGCCAATTAACAGCGCCCAAAGCGGCGAGAAAGGCAGCGAGTCGGTGGGTGCGGGTTGCGCATGGGCGACAGGCGGCGTGCTGTTAGCCGCAACCGCACTTAAAGGAACGGTGCGTGTTTCAGGTGGATAACAGAAACCGGCTGCAGCACAACCTTGGTAAGTGACGCTGATCGTCGCCCCTTTCGCGGCCTGTTGCAGCGTCACGGGGATCGTCAAATCTTGCGGATAGATTTCGCTTTTGCCGTAGAACTCATCTTCATGCGGCTGGCCAGCCGGGAGATTGAGCGGAGCGATCTGCGCATTTTGCGGTGTGACGTGAATCTGCTGCCGATAAAGGTAATAACCCGATTTCACTTTCCAGCTGAGCTGGAGTTGTGAACCTTGCTGATTGAAATCAAAAGTAAACGCCTGATCGACCGGCACAAAGCGGCTGCTGTTGTTGGGAGAAAAAGCGACGCCTGCGCCTGCAGGCAGATAAACAGCGCAAAAAATAGCGTGATTAGGCGAGAGATGCGTGCAGCCATGACAAGTATTCACTGTCTCCATGTTGAACCGGCAACGCCAGCAGTTCGGGCACATCATAAGGATGTGCACCTTTAAGCAGATCCATTAACGCTTGCTGATGATCGCTGTCGCATTTCAACAGCATCTGCACCTCGTTGGCCTGCTCGAGCTTGCCTTGCCAGACGTAATAAGAGGTCGCGCCAGGCAGCAAGGTCACGCAGGCAGCCAGTTTCGCTTCTAACGCCACTTTGGCTAACTGTTGAGCACAAGCTTGATCGGGTGCGGTGCAAAGGATAATGGCGGCATTCATCGCGCGGCTCCTGAGTAAAAGAGCGCCGATGATAGCACGCTCCAGGGGCAACAACGTTTACAGGTTGTAACCGCGCTATAACACCAATCCACCAAAGACAAAGCCGAACAAAACCGACAGCGTAATCGCCAGCACGCCTGGAATGATAAACGAGTGATTAAAGACAAACTTGCCAATGCGGGTGGATCCGGTGTCATCCATTTCAACCGCCGCCAGCAAAGTAGGATAGGTAGGCAAAACAAACAGTGCTGAAACAGCAGCAAACGAAGCAATTGCGGTCAGTGGGGAGACGCCCAGCAGCAGCGCGGCAGGCATTAGCGCTTTGGTGGTGGCCGCTTGTGAATAAAGCAGCGTCGCGGCAAAGAACAGCACCAAAGCCAGCATCCACGGGTAAGTTTGCAGCGTATCGCCCGCCAGCGTTTGAATATCGCTAAGGTGCGCTTTGACAAAGGTGTCGCCCAACCAGGCAACACCCATCACGCAGATACAGGCGCTCATGCCCGATTTAAACGTGCTGGCGCTGAGAATTTCCCCGGTATCGATCTTGCAGGTCAAACAGATCAAGGTCGCGATGGTAAGCATAAACACCACAATCGCTTCGTTACGTGGCAGCACCGGATTAGCGATCAGCCCGACACTTTCACTGGTTGCGGTGGCATACAGCACCACCGCGACAATGGCGATTAAGAACAGCCAAACGGATTTTTTCGCGCCGGGTTTAGCCACAAAATGCGTCGCGCCGCGCAGCACCACTTCACCTTTGGCTAATCGCGCTTGGTAAACCTCATCATCTTTTAACTCTTTGCCAAGGAAATTGGTCACCAGCGCGGCAAGGAAAATCCCGACCATGGTTGCCGGAATGGCGATGGCCAGCAGGGTAATATAGCTGACGCCGCGCGGTTCCAGCAGTGTGGCAAAAAACACCACCGCAGCAGAAATAGGTGAAGCAGTAATCGCAATTTGTGACGCCACCACGGCGATGGAAAGTGGACGAGAAGGGCGCACGCCTTGCTCTTTGGCAACTTCGGCAATCACCGGCAGCGTTGAGAAAGCGGTGTGACCGGTTCCTGCCAGCAAGGTCATCACGTAGGTGACCAGCGGGGCGAGAAAGGTGACGTAGCGTGGATGCCGTCGCAGCAGGCGTTCGGCCAGGCTGACCAGATAATCCATGCCGCCTGCCACCTGCATGGCAGCAATCGCGGCGATCACCGCCATGATGATTTCAATCACGTCGAAGGGGATCACGCCGGGCTTCAGGCCGCAGAACAGCGTCAGAACCAGTACGCCTAAACCGCCGGCGAAACCAATACCAATGCCGCCGAGGCGTGCACCTAACCAGATCGCCAATAAGACAATTGCCAGCTCAACGAATACCATCCTGCCACTCCAAAAATTGACCTGCGAAAAATGGCGTGTAGCTTGGCAAAAAAAGGCACATCGCGTTGATCGCGGCGTGCCTTTAAGAAAAGAGTTAATTTAAGTTTTACTGCTCGCTTTCATCGGTATAGCGTTTTGCTTTATATACCGGATACATCAGGTTCTGTACCGAGAAAATATCGTCCAATTCGCTTTCCGTCAGCAGACCGCGCTCCAGCACCACTTCACGCACGCTCTTACCGGTTTCGGCACAGATCTTACCGACAATGTCACCATTATGATGACCAATGTAGGGGTTGAGATAGGTCACGATGCCGATAGAGTTGAAGACATAGGCTTCACATACTGCTCGGTTGGCGGTAATGCCGTTAACGCATTTTTCCAGCAGGTTGTAACAGGCATTGGTCAGGATGCTGATCGATTCAAACATCGCCTGACCAATCACCGGTTCCATTACGTTCAGCTGCAACTGACCCGATTCAGAGGCCATCGTCACGGTAATGTCATTGCCGATGACCTTGAAGCAAACCTGGTTCACCACTTCAGGCACCACCGGATTCACTTTGGCTGGCATGATTGAAGAGCCGGCCTGTAATTCTGGCAGGTTGATTTCGTTCAACCCTGCACGCGGACCTGAAGAGAGCAGGCGCAAATCGTTACAGATTTTGGATAACTTCACCGCCAGACGCTTCAATGAAGAGTGCACCATGACGTAGGCGCCGCAGTCTGACGTCGCCTCAATCAAATCTTCAGCCGGGATAACCGGCAGGTTGCTGACTTCCGCCAGACGCTGTACCGCCAAATGTTGATAACCGTCTGGCGTGTTCAGGCGCGTGCCGATGGCCGTCGCGCCAAGGTTAACTTCCAGCAGCAATTCCGCCGTGCGGAGAATGCTTTGGTTTCTTCATTCAGCAGGACGCTAAAGGCGTGGAATTCCTGGCCCAGCGTCATTGGCACCGCATCTTGCAGCTGTGTACGCCCCATTTTCAGGATGGTTTGGAATTCGTCAGATTTGCGCTGAAAGCCTTCGCTAAGCTGATGAATGCCGTCGAGCAGTTTCAGGATTGAGCTGTAAACCGCAATGCGAAAACCGGTGGGATAAGCGTCGTTGGTTGACTGGCATTTATTGACGTGATCGTTGGGGTTCAGATACTGGTATTCACCTTTCTGATGTCCCATCAACTCCAGCCCGATATTCGCCAGCACTTCGTTGGTGTTCATGTTAACCGAAGTGCCTGCGCCGCCTTGGTAAACATCCACCGGGAACTGATCCATGCAGCGACCATTATTTAAGACTTCATCACAAGCCTGAATGATGGTGTTAGCAATATTGCGTGGAATGGTTTGTAGCTCTTTGTTTGCCATTGCAGCGGCTTTTTCACCATCACCATGCCGCGAACGAATTCGGGAATGTCGCTGATTTTGCTGCTGCTAATGTAAAAATTCTCAATCGCACGCAGAGTATGAACGCCATAATAGGCATCCGCCGGAACCTCGCGCATACCTAACAGGTCTTCTTCGATACGAATGTTGTTCGCCATGGTAACCTTCTTGTTGTTGCCGCTTTGAAATGCCGCTATCCATCACAGATGATCTGTTTTATTTTGTCTTGAAGAGCCAGCACCGTCATTTTATCCATCTTCGAACGGGCGAGCACGATCATATTCTGATGCATCTAAAAAGCATGAATGCAGATCACCTTACCGATGTCGCCGGGTTAACGATATGTGAAGTTGGTTACAAAATTAACCCCAAAGTAAAAATTTGGCAGGATCGGTTGAAATCGCGGCGGCGGGAGCCCATCTCTTTTCATATCATCACTCTGATGAACGCTTTCTGCTGTTTGGCATGACGCCGGGCAGCCACAACTCACAGGAGTATTCGGTGCGCTGGTTACCGTTAGTGATCTTTTTTGTATTGGCCTGGATTGAGATTTCCCTCTTCATCCAGGTTGCGCACGTCATCGGCGTGCTGTTCACCATGTTGTTGGTGATCTTTACCTCATGTATTGGTGTGTCGCTGGTGAAAAATCAGGGCATGAAAAACTTCATGGCGATGCAGGAAAAACTCGCACGTAATGAAAGTCCGGCTAACGAAATGATCAAAAGCGTTTCGTTGATCATCGCCGGTTTTTTGCTGCTGCTGCCGGGTTTTTTCACCGACTTCCTCGGTTTGCTGCTGCTGTTGCCACCGGTGCAAAAACATCTGACATTGAAGTTGATGCCGCATCTGCGCGTCTGGCGTGGGCCGGGAGCAGGCCCAGACAGTGGTTACACGATGGATGGTGAATTCGAACGCAAAGAGGGCGATCGCATTGAGCATAAAGACGATCCCAAGGATCGTTAATATAAGCAGCTGATAAAACGCGACGAAAGTCGCGTTTTTTATTTATCCGTTCACATTCCTGCTTCAAAGACGCATTGATCGGTCAAAAAGTGGTCGGTTATCACATTCAAGTAAAAAAATTGTTGTCCAGCCCCTTGAAAGCACAAGAGCCCGCCCCTACTTCTCTGGTCACGAGGCCGGAAGCCAAACAGACCGGCGTTCAACCCAAAAATGAATGATTGGACTTCTCAAAGGAGAGCTATCAAATGAAAATTCGTCCATTGCACGATCGCGTTATCGTCAAGCGTAAAGAAGTTGAATCCAAATCAGCTGGCGGCATCGTGCTGACCGGTTCTGCAGCCGCTAAATCCACTCGTGGTGAAGTGCTGGCTGTCGGCAACGGCCGCATCCTTGAAAGTGGCGACGTTAAGCCGCTGGACGTGAAAGTTGGCGATGTAGTGATCTTCAGCGAAGGTTACGGCGCGAAAACGGAAAAAATCGACAATGAAGAAGTGCTAATCATTTCTGAAAGCGACATTCTGGCAATTGTTGAAGCGTAATTTTTTACGCGTAATTCACTGAACGAAACGAATTTAAGGGATATTTGAAATGGCAGCTAAAGACGTAAAATTCGGTAATGACGCACGCGTAAAAATGCTGCGTGGCGTAAACGTACTGGCAGATGCAGTAAAAGTTACCTTGGGTCCAAAAGGCCGTAACGTAGTTCTGGATAAATCTTTTGGTGCACCTACCATCACTAAAGATGGTGTTTCTGTCGCACGTGAAATCGAACTGGAAGACAAGTTCGAAAACATGGGCGCGCAGATGGTGAAAGAAGTGGCCTCTAAAGCGAACGACGCTGCAGGCGACGGCACCACCACCGCAACCGTTCTGGCTCAGTCTATCGTTAACGAAGGCTTGAAAGCTGTGGCTGCGGGCATGAACCCAATGGATCTGAAGCGCGGCATCGACAAAGCGGTTATCGCTGCAGTTGAGAAGCTGAAAGAACTGTCTGTTCCTTGCTCTGATTCAAAAGCTATCGCACAGGTTGGTACCATTTCTGCTAACTCTGATGAAACCGTTGGCACCCTGATCGCTCAGGCGATGGAAAAAGTGGGTAAAGAAGGCGTTATCACCGTTGAAGAAGGCACCGGTCTGCAAGACGAGCTGGACGTGGTTGAAGGTATGCAGTTTGACCGCGGTTACCTCTCTCCGTACTTCATCAACAAGCCAGAAACAGGCGCCATTGAGCTGGAAACCCCGTTCATCCTGTTGGCTGATAAGAAAATCTCTAACATCCGCGAAATGCTGCCTGTGCTGGAAGCCGTTGCGAAAGCAGGCAAACCACTGCTGATCATCGCTGAAGATGTTGAAGGTGAAGCATTGGCAACGCTGGTGGTGAACACCATGCGCGGCATCGTTAAAGTGGCTGCGGTTAAAGCACCTGGCTTCGGCGATCGTCGTAAAGCCATGCTGCAGGATATTGCTATCCTGACCGGCGGTACCGTGATTTCTGAAGAGATCGGCATGGAGCTGGAAAAAACAGCTCTGGAAGATCTGGGTCAGGCAAAACGTGTTGTGATCAACAAAGACACCACCACCATCATCGATGGCGTGGGTGAAGAAGCGACCATTCAGAACCGCGTAACTCAGATTCGTCAGCAGATCGAAGAAGCAACGTCTGACTACGACAAAGAAAAACTGCAGGAGCGCGTAGCGAAACTGGCAGGCGGCGTGGCCGTACTGAAAGTGGGCGCAGCGACTGAAGTTGAAATGAAAGAGAAGAAAGCGCGCGTTGAAGATGCCTTGCATGCAACCCGTGCTGCGGTAGAAGAAGGCGTGGTTGCTGGTGGTGGTGTAGCGCTGGTTCGCGTTGCAGCACAGCTGGCTGATCTGCGTGGTCAGAACGAAGACCAGAACGTAGGTATCAAGTTGCGCTGCGCGCAATGGAATCTCCACTGCGTCAGATCGTTTCTAACGCCGGTGAAGAGCCTTCTGTTGTCGCTAACAACGTTAAAGCAGGCGACGGTAACTACGGTTACAACGCGCAGACTGAAGAATATGGCAACATGATCGACTTCGGTATCCTGGACCCAACCAAAGTAACCCGTTCTGCTCTGCAGTACGCGGCTTCTGTTGCGGGCCTGATGATCACCACCGAATGTATGATCACTGATGCGCCTAAAGGCGATACCCCTGATTTAGGTGGTGGCGCTGGCGGTATGGGTGGCATGGGCGGTATGGGCGGCATGATGTAATTGCCGTTGACTGCTTAAGTCACGAAGCCCCCGATCGGAAACGGTCGGGGGTTTTTCTTTTTGTATGGAAAATAGTATAAGTAGTGGCGCAATAGTTGGGCTTAACGGGATTAGGGCAATGAATGTTCAGAAAAAAGTGCGCTTTTCTGCTACGCTGCCACCCGACTCTGATGATAATAAATGGGGATTACAATGCGGATTAACCTCTTGCTCGGACTGGCGGCTGGCGCGTTACTGCTGGCGGGCTGCAGCAGCTCAACTCAACTCTCTTCTGGCGGCCAACGTGTAACATTTACCGATCAGCAGCCCGGCAACGAGTGTCAGCTTCTGGGTAACCTTACCGGCTCACAAAGCAACTGGCTGACCGGTGCGGGTGGCGAAACCAGCGCACTGCGTGGAGCAGCCAATGATTTGCGTAATCGCGCAGCAGAAATGGGTGGCAACGTTATTTACGGTGCAACCAGCCCAACACAAAATATCTTGTCTGCCTTTGCACCGCTCGACAGCAAAATGAGTGGTCAAGTCTATAAGTGCTCGCAAAGCTAAACCGCGTTTGATGCGAAAAGATTTTTCTACTGGCCGGATTTGACTCCGGCCATTTTTATTCCTGCTTGAGTTGCAGATCCAGCGGCGTTTTGCTCGGCTCGCCACCGATTTCACGTGCCAGCTTCGGCACCAAATACCCCGATACCAACGGTAAGAGATTGCGCATCAGCGCACGCGCTTCTTCATCAGAAACAAAGAAATGCGCCGCGCCCTGTACTTTGTCCAGTACGTGCAGGTAATAGGGCAGAATACCGGCGTCGAACAGCGCATTGCTTAAGGTTGCCAGCGTTTGCGCGTTGTCATTCACGCCGCGCAGCAACACGCTCTGATTCAGCAGCGTGACGCCTGCGCGCTTCAGCTTGTGCATCGCATCACGCAGCGCATCGTCAATTTCCTGCGCATGGTTGATGTGCGTTACCAGCAGCACCTGTAACCGTGTTTCGCCCAGCAGCTGGCATAATACGTCAGTGATGCGCGCCGGAATCACCACCGGCAAGCGGCTGTGAATACGCAAGCGTCTGAGATGCGGAATTTTTTCCAGCTCGGCAATGAGCCATGCCAATTCATGATCTTTTGCCATCAACGGATCGCCGCCGGAGAAAATGATTTCATCCAGTTCCGGGTGGTCCGCGATATACTCCAGCGCCGCTTGCCAGTTGCGCTTGTTGCCTTGGTTATCCTGATAGGGAAAATGACGGCGAAAGCAGTAGCGACAGTTGACTGCGCAGCCGCCTTTTACCAATAAAAGTGCGCGGTTTTTATACTTATGCAGTAAACCGGGCACAACGTTATTTTGTTCATCCAGCGGATCGGTGCTATAACCTGGCGCATCAATGAATTCCTGACGACTGGTCAGTACCTGCAACAGCAGCGGATCCTGTTCATCGCCTTTTTCATACGGGCAATGAACGCGCGGGGCACGCGCAGGGCGAAGAGGCGACGTGCATCTGCACCTTGCGCCAGCTCTGCATGCTGATCCAGGGCTAAAATTTGCAGTAATTCATTAGGTTCAGTGACAACATCAGCAAGTTGCTGCAACCAATCTTCTCTGGAAGGTGTATTTAGGGTTACAATGTGTGCCATTTTTTTGGCTAAGTACCAGTATCAATTTTCGTAGAGGGCCTTCATGGCGACTTATTCTAGCAACGATTTCCGTCCCGGTCTTAAAATCATGTTCGAAGGCGAGCCATATGCCATCGAATCCAGTGAGTTCGTTAAACCGGGTAAAGGTCAGGCATTCGCACGCGTTAAAATGCGTCGCCTGCTGACGGGTTCTCGCGTTGAGAAAACTTTCAAATCCACCGACTCCGCTGAAGGCGCAGACGTAGTGGATACCAACCTGAACTATTTGTACAACGACGGTGAGTTTTATCACTTCATGCACCCGGAAAGCTTTGAGCAGTTCCAGGTTGAAGAGAAGACCGTTGCTGAAGCAGCGAAATGGCTGCAAGACAATGCTGAATGTATCGTTACGCTGTGGAACGGTCGTCCGATCGCTGTTCAGCCGCCGAACTTTATCGAAGCAGAAGTTATCGAAACCGATCCGGGCCTGAAAGGTGACACCGCAGGTACCGGCGGCAAGCCAGCTAAGCTTTCTACTGGCGCAGTGGTGAAAGTGCCATTGTTCGTTCAAGAAGGCGAAGTGGTTAAAGTTGACACCCGCTCTGGCGAATACGTGTCACGCGTTAAATAAGTACATAATCAGGCGCATCCATCGATGCGCCTTTTTCTTGTGTGAGTTGAGAAAATGAAAAAGCTGGCAAAATTTATCGCATTCGCGTTGCTGGTCTCCTCTGCGCTGAGCGCCTGCAACACTTTCCACGGTTTTGGTGAAGACGTTTCCCATTTAGGCGGAGCGATTTCGCGCGCAGCAAACTAATTTCCCGACTGTTTTCTTTTGTGGTACTGACAGCAGCAACCCGCTGAATTCCGGCTATGCTTAAATCGCTGTACTTTTACTGCAACCAAAAAAGGAAATTAGTATGTTAAAGAAAAGTATTGTCACAATCTTCTCTGTATTGCTGCTCTCTTCATTGCTTTCGGCATGCAATACCACGCGTGGCGTTGGTGAAGATGTAGAAGCAGGCGGCCAGGCTATTCAAAACAGCACGAAGTAATTCTAACCGGTGCGAAACAGCGCGTTTCGTACCGGATTTTCTTAGCTACCTTGTTTCACCCAGATCAATTCCTCTACCGGGAAACCGGCCTGACGCGCCTGCTCAACCAATTTCTGTTTAACGGCTGGCTCAAGCTGAGGCGTTCGAGACAAAATCCATAAATAGTGACGATTCGGGCCGCATATCAGTGCATAACGGTATTCCGGGTCAAGCGCGATAACGTTATATCCGCCATAGAACGGGCCAAAGAAAGAGACTTTCAGCGCGGCTCGCTGCTTGTCGCCAGTAAAGTAGGCTTTACCTACACTTTCCTGCCAGCGTTGTTTCTGGGCGTTAAAGCCGCGGTTTACGACCTTCAAGCCGCCATCTTCTCGCGGGCTGTAGTTTGCTGTGACCTGCTCAAGCCCACGCTCGAACCGATGATCTAATCTGGCGATTTCATACCATTTACCGAGATAACGCTGACTATCAAAGTTTTCGATAACGGTAACATTCTTCGGCGGCGTGGTGCTGCAGGCTACGGAGAGAAAAGCGCTGAGGCTGGCGACGAGAGTTTTCCATGGTGACATGTGCGATTCCTTTGTGATTTAACTGCTTAAGTATAGAAGAGCTGCCGATATTTTTTCCCGCTTCGGCATGAGATTGTTTGCCGCAGGCAATGCGGGTAGACTTCCCTCCCTTATTTGTATCAGGAGTCATCACCATGAGCGAAACGGCAAGCTGGCAACCTAGCGCATCCATTGCCAATTTGTTGAAACGCGCCGCTATCTTAGCGGAAATACGGCGTTTCTTTGCCGATCGCGGCGTATTAGAAGTTGATACGCCTGCCATGAGCCAAGCCACGATTACCGATATCCATCTGGTGCCTTTCCAGACACGATTTGTCGGGCCCGGCGCGGCGCAAGGGCGCGATCTTTGGTTGATGACCAGCCCGGAATATCATATGAAACGCCTGCTGGCAGCGGGAAGCGGTCCGATCTACCAAATGAGCCGCAGCTTTCGTAATGAAGAAGCGGGACGCCATCACAATCCAGAATTCACCATGCTGGAGTGGTATCGCCCACACTATGATATGTACCGGCTGATGAATGAAGTTGACGACCTGATGCAGCAAGTGCTGGAGTGCGACAGCGCTGAATCACTTTCTTATCAGCAGGCGTTTATTCGTCATCTTGAAATTGATCCGCTTTCAGCCGATAAAGCGCAACTGCGTGAAGTTGCAGAGAAGCTGGGCGAGGGCGAATTAGCGCGTGCAGAAGACGATCGCGATACGCTGCTGATGCTGCTGTTTATGCTGGGCGTTGAGCCAAAAATCGGACAGGATAAACCCTGCTTTGTTTATCACTTCCCTGCCAGCCAGGCAGCATTAGCAGAAATCAGCACGGAAGATCACCGTGTAGCAGAGCGCTTCGAGGTCTATTACAAAGGCATTGAGCTGGCGAACGGTTTCCGTGAGCTGACCGACAGCCGTGAGCAGCGTCAGCGCTTCGAACAAGATAACCGCCGGCGTGCCGCGCGAGGCTTACCGCAACATCCTATCGATACCAATTTGTTAGACGCGTTGGCGCATGGTATGCCTGCTTGCTCTGGCGTTGCACTGGGTGTTGATCGATTAATTATGCTGGCTCTGAAAGCGCAGTCGCTGAATGAAGTGATCGCTTTTCCAGTCGATCGTTGCTAAAGGCTTTATCTCATGCGGCAGTGCGCAGCTGTTCCCGATGCGATGCGCACTGAAAAAGGCAGGTAAAAACGCGGCTCCTACAAGGATGTAGGTGATTTGATATGTCATCCCTGACTTATCATTGAATTGTGAGCGACAGATAACAACGTTACTGGCTGTTGTCTGGGAATTCCTGAATGGTCACCGGCAGCGTTAATTTCTGATCGTTACGTAAAACCTGCACGTCTATTACTGAACCCGGGCGAATCTCCGCCACCTGATCCATGGTTTCCTGTGCGGAAATGGCCGGTTTATTATTCACACTCAACAACACATCATTGACCTGAATGCCGCCTTTGTCTGCCGGCCCATCTGGCGTCACCACGCTGACAATAATGCCTTGTACGCGATCCAGATTACTGCCCTGACCATGTAGCGGCGGCAATTCACGGCCTGTAATCCCGATATAACCACGAATCACACGACCATCGCGGATCAGTTTATCCATGATTTTTGACGCCAACGCGGTGGGAATGGCGAAACCAATCCCTTCCGGCGTTTCACCATCGTTACTTTTGTCGAACGTTAAGGTATTGATGCCCATTAACTCGCCCAGCGAATTAATCAGTGCGCCGCCGGAGTTACCTTGGTTGATTGAGGCATCCGTTTGCAGAAAGTTTTGCCGCCCGGATGAACTCAAGCCCACGCGGCCGGTTGCGCTGATAATGCCTTGGGTCACGGTTTGACCGAGATTGTAGGGGTTACCAATCGCCATCACCACGTCGCCAATGTGCGCAATACGTTGCGAATTAATTGGAATTACCGGCAGGCCGGAAGCGGTAATTTTTAGCACCGCTAAATCGGTCATTGCATCGGAACCTACCAAGGTGGCTTCGAAAAAACGGCCATCTTGTAACGCGACAATAATTTGATCCGCGTTATTGATAACGTGTTTATTGGTGAGGATGTAGCCTTTTGCGTTCATGATTACGCCAGAACCCAGCGTAGTAATGCCACGATTGTTATTACCGTGCGCGCTGCGGTTATAAACATTCACTACCGCAGGCACGGCGCGGCGCACCCCTTGATTGAAACTAAAGGGTGTTTCGTCATTGCTGTTATCTTGGATGTGCAGGGCTTCGCTGCCCATGCGCAGTGCAGGCAAGGCCGCAAGTAAAATACCCGCAACAATCAGGCCCAACACAACCGAACGCAAAAGTTTAAGAAACATGGTGTTAAATCACGCCAGGGAGATCGCTGGGGAGAATAACATGAGTGCGGCGGACACACACGTGCTTGTGTCCGCCGCAGTAGAGGGTTTATCTATCTCAACAGGCCGGTTTGTCTTAAAAGCGACTTACCTTAAAAGCCGCTTATCTTAAAAGCAGATAGATATTTTCATCGCCACGTACCACATTCAGAGCCAGTACTGGAGGTTTACCTTCCAGTACCTTGCGCATTTCTGCGATAGATTGCGTGCGATTGCGGTTAACGCCAACAATCACATCCTCTTTCTGCAGACCAACCTGCTCGGCAGGTGTACCTTTTTCGATGGTATCGACTTTAACGCCTTTATCACCGGTTTTGGTCTGGCCGTCGCTCAACGTAGCGCCTTGTAAGGCTGGCGACATCAGTTGTGCGCTGGCGGTACTCTGCGCGCTTTGCTCAAGCGTTACGTTAACCGTAATTGGCTTGCCTTCACGCAGCAGTCCTAACTTCACCTGTTCGCCCGGTGCGGTGGTGCCAATTTTGACGCGCAATTCAGCGAAGCTGGTAATCGGTTTATCATTCACTGAAGTGATGATATCCCCAGATTTAAGCCCCGCTTTCTGCGCTGCTGACTGCGGCAGCACTTCAGAAACAAAGGCACCGCGTTGTGCATCAACGTTAAATGCTTTCGCCATATCGGCGGTCATTTCTGTGCCTTTGATGCCTAACTGGCCGCGCTTCACTTCACCGAATTTGATCAGCTGCTGCGCCAGATTCATCGCCATGTCGCTTGGAATCGCGAAACCAATACCGATATTGCCACCGCTTGATGCCAAAATAGCGGTGTTGATACCGATCAGTTCACCATTGAGATTGACCAGCGCGCCGCCAGAGTTGCCGCGGTTAATGGCTGCGTCGGTTTGGATAAAGTTCTCCAGCCCTTCAAGGTTTAAGCCGCTACGGCCCAGCGCAGAAATAATCCCGGAGGTTGCGGTTTGACCAAGGCCAAACGGGTTGCCAATGGCCACGGCAAAATCACCCACTTTGAGCTGATCTGAGTCGGCAATTTTCACCTGCGTCAGATTTTTTGCGCCTTCGATCTGGATGAGTGCAATATCAGTCTGCTCATCATGGCCGATCAGCTTGGCGTCATATTCGCTGCCATCGCCCAGTTGGACATTGATTTTGTCTGCGCCATTCACCACGTGATTGTTCGTTAGCACGTAGCCTTTTGCGGCATCAATAATCACACCCGAACCCAGTCCTTCAAACGGCTGCGGCTGATTATTGCCACCCGGCATCTGGCCAAAGAAACGTTTTAACGGTTCGGGAATCTCCTGCGTTTGTGCAGCAGATTCAGTGCCTTCAACATGAACGCTAACCACAGCTGGCAACACTTTTTCCAGCATTGGGGCCAGGCTTGGAAGCGGCTGACCTTGGATTTGTGCTGGCAGCGTCGCCATCGCGCCAGGCGCGGCGGCAAGACTCATCCCAATACTCAAGGCTAATGCGCTAAACAGTCGTGCTTGTTTTTTCATTGCTACAACGCTCTCGCTGCAAAAAGTGGGGGGAATAAAAGAGTGTGACAGTCGTTTGAGGTCAGGGTTCGTAAAAACAAAGGGCGCAGACTCGCTGCGCCCCAAAATGATTAATCGCGTGCTGCTCGTTCGCCACGCAACAGGCCGGAAGCACCTTCCGAATAATCACGCGGCATCTGAACAGGCGCTTGATCATTATCGGCTTCCGCTTCAGTCAGCTGATAAGCAAAAGGGTTTTTCTCGCCTGGCAGATTTGGCAGCAGGTCATTGGAGCCTTTTGCCATGTGTTGATACAGCTGGCGGTAATCGCGCGCCATATTATCCAGTAACTCCGCGCTTTGAGCGAAGTGGTTGGTTAGCTCTTCGCGGTAGTCCGAAAGCTCCGCTTTGGTCTTTTCCAGTTCGTACTGCATGCTGCGTTGCTCACGCAATTTTTTGTTGCCAAAACGCATTGCAACCGCGCCGACAATAATGCCTACCACTAAACCAATTAGCCCGTATTCCCAGGTCATAATGACTCCCGTGTAATTTCCGTTGTTCCGTAGGGCATTGCACCTTTCCATAATAGTCACTATACCCGTTAATCTTATGGATGTGGAACTCTGGAGCGGCATCGCTTAGTGTAGAGTGGCCTTTTTTCGACAACTGCTGTGTGAATAAGACAAATTTCAGGGACTGTGAGAGAACAATGCAAACTTCATCTCCGCTTGCACGCTATGAGCAAGCGTTATCGCAAGGCGAGTTTAAGCCCGATGATGTCCAACGCGACGCTATCACCCGATTAGACGTGCTCCAGCAAGGATTAATAGCACGTAAGAATAGCGCTGCGCCATCTGCTCAGGGCCTGTTTGGTCGCCTGTCAAAACTGATAGGTAAAGAGAAAAGTGAAGTGCAACCGCCGGTACGAGGTCTGTATATGTGGGGCGGCGTGGGGCGCGGTAAAACCTGGGTCATGGATTTGTTTTTCAGTCTATTCCTGGCGATCGCAAACTGCGTTTGCACTTCCACCGATTTATGTTGCGGGTACATGAAGAATTAACGGCCCTGCAAGGCCAAAGCGATCCGTTACTTATCATCGCCGATCGTTTCAAAGCTGAAACCGATATCCTCTGCTTCGACGAGTTTTTTGTTTCCGATATTACCGATGCCATGCTGCTGGGTACGTTGATGGAAGCGCTGTTTGAGCGCGGCATTGCATTGGTTGCCACCTCTAACATCCCGCCTGACAATCTGTATCGTAATGGCCTGCAACGTGCCCGTTTCCTGCCCGCTATTGAGCAGATCAAAAAGCATTGCGATGTGATGAATGTGGATGCGGGTATCGATTATCGCTTGCGCACCTTAACGTCTGCGCATTTGTGGAAGTTCCCCTTGAATGACCAAACCCACAAAGAGATGGAACAGATGTTCCTGGCGTTGTCGGGCAGCAAACGGGAAGCGGCGCCGGTCCTGGAAATCAACCATCGCAGTATGGCAACGTTGGGCGTTAGCGAAGGCGTATTAGCTATCGATTTCCTGACGCTATGTGGCGAAGGGCGTAGCCAACATGACTACATTGAGTTGTCGCGCCGTTTTCACAGTGTGTTGCTGTATGATGTGCCGGTGATGATCTATAAAACCGAAGATCAGGCGCGCCGCTTTCTGGCGCTGGTCGATGAATTTTATGAGCGCCATGTCAAATTAGTGGTTGCGGCAGAAGCCTCGCTGTTTGAAATCTACCAAGGTTCACGTCTGAAGTTTGAGTATCAGCGTTGCCTGTCGCGATTGCAGGAAATGCAGAGCGAGGAATATCTTCGCCTTAAGCATCTACCTTGAGCAATAAAGTGGGGAAATGGTGAAATAGGGTTCGATTTTTGTAATCGACTTCTCTATAATCTTGCGACCCCACGTTACAGCAAAGGATTTTTTCCCAAATCCTCTGTGTTCCAGTAACTCTATCCGAAGGGGTGGCTTGCTGGTCAAAATGGTCGTGTGAGCCTCAATCGTTTACTTAAGCGTTTGGGATTTCACCAACGTGTAACTTAATTTGGGTAAGCTTTTCGATGAAAACTTTTACAGCTAAACCAGAAACCGTCCAACGTGACTGGTATGTTGTTGACGCAACTGGCAAAACTTTGGGTCGCCTGGCGACTGAACTGGCCAGCCGTCTACGTGGTAAGCATAAAGCGGAATACACTCCGCACGTTGATACCGGTGATTACATCATTGTTCTGAACGCAGAAAAAGTTGCTGTAACCGGCAACAAGCGTTCTGACAAGATCTACTATCACCACACTGGTCACATCGGTGGTATCAAACAGGCGACCTTTGAAGAGATGATTGCTCGCCGTCCTGAGCGTGTGATTGAGATCGCGGTTAAAGGCATGCTGCCGAAGGGCCCGTTGGGTCGTGCTATGTACCGTAAACTGAAAGTTTACGCAGGCAACGAGCACAACCATGCGGCACAGCAACCGCAAGTTCTTGACATTTAATCGGGATTAAAGGCAATGGCTGAAACTCAAAACTACGGCACTGGTCGCCGCAAAAGCTCATCCGCACGCGTCTTCATCAAGCCGGGTAGCGGTAACATCGTAATTAACCAACGCTCTTTGGAGCAATACTTCGGCCGCGAAACTGCACGCATGGTTGTGCGTCAGCCGCTGGAGCTGGTTGATATGGTTGGTAAATTCGATCTGTACATCACTGTTAAAGGTGGTGGTATTTCTGGTCAGGCAGGTGCGATCCGTCATGGTATCACCCGCGCTCTGATGGAATACGACGATTCTCTGCGTGCTGAACTGCGTAAAGCGGGCTTTGTTACCCGTGATGCGCGTCAGGTTGAACGTAAGAAAGTCGGTCTGCGTAAAGCACGCCGTCGTCCACAGTTCTCCAAGCGTTAATTGTTTGTTGCTTCGGCAACGTCAATTGGCTCAAAAAACCCGCTTCGGCGGGTTTTTTATTTTTGGGCTTTTTTCATCAAATAGTGTCTAAAACGCCCACGCTGCTCGCAAAATACCCTCAAAAATTCATTCCTCGCCCACAAGCTGCCTAAAATCTGGTAAACTCTGTGTCACTTTGCGCCCGCTGAGCCGGCGCGTTATGCGCTTTCCCTCGGTCGGGACGTCAGTCGACGCTGCTAACGCGGGCTGCGTGCGAGATCTATAAGCAGGTGAGTCGCCGAGTGGTTGGCTATTCGCAGTAACTTTTTGTGAACAAACTTGGAGGTTTTCATGGCTGTCGCTGCCAACAAACGTTCGGTAATGACGCTGTTTTCTGGTCCTACTGACATTTTCAGCCATCAGGTACGTATTGTCCTGGCGGAGAAGGGTGTCAGCGTAGAGATCGAGCAGGTCGAAATGGATAACCTGCCGCAGGATCTGATTGACCTCAACCCGTATCGCACCGTGCCGACGCTGGTAGATCGTGAACTGACGCTTTATGAATCACGTATCATCATGGAATATCTTGATGAGCGTTTTCCACATCCACCGTTGATGCCGGTTTATCCGGTTGCGCGTGGTGAAAGCCGCCTGATGATGCATCGCATCGAGCAGGACTGGTACAGCCTGATGAGAAAGGTTGAGAACAGCAGCGGTCAGGAAGCTGAAGCAGCACGTAAGCAGTTGCGTGAAGAGTTGCTGGCCATTGCACCGTTGTTTGGACGTACGCCGTTCTTCATGAGCGAGGAGTTCAGCCTGGTTGATTGCTACCTGGCTCCTTTGCTGTGGCGTTTACCTTCAATGGGTATCGATCTGATTGGTTCAGGTTCTAAAGATCTGAAAGGCTACATGAATCGCGTATTTGAGCGTGACTCTTTCCTTGCTTCATTGACTGAAGCCGAACGTGAAATGCGCCTGCAAGTCCGGGGCTAATTTATGGAAATGTCGCAACTCACTGCACGTCGTCCCTATCTGTTACGTGCTTTCTATGATTGGTTGCTCGATAACCAGTTAACGCCGCATTTGGTGGTCGACATCAATTTGCCCGGTGTGCAGGTTCCGTTAGAGTATGCGCGTGATGGACAGATTGTCTTGAACATCGCGCCGCGTGCAGTCGGTAACTTGGATCTGGCCAATGATCAGGTGTCATTTAATGCACGTTTTGGTGGCGTTCCACGTCAGGTAAACGTGCCAATGGTGGCAATTCTGGCTATTTATGCCCGTGAAAACGGCGCAGGCACCATGTTCGAACCTGAACCCGCTTACGAACATTCCGCACCGGAAGAGTCAGAAGCGCAGGAAGAGACTGTGATGTCAGTGATTGATGGTGATCGTCCTGATGATGCCAACGATAATGAAACGCCGCCTGATGATGAGCCGCCGCCGCGTGGTGGTAGACCTTCACTGCGTGTAGTGAAGTAAGCAAAGCAATATGATAAATGCCTGTCACTCGCTGATGGGCTTTTTTTGCGCTAAAGATAATTAATAACGGCAAAAAAATCCGGGAACGCGCACGTTACCCGGATTTTTTATTCGCTAGTCATCGCGGTGACGATTAATAAACGTCACGCAGATAGCGCTTCTCTTTCTTCAACTGATCGATGTAATCAGCGGCACGCTCGCTGGAAAGTCCGCCATATTGACGAACGATTTCATACAGCGCACTGTCCACATCTTTGGCCATGCGCGAAGCATCGCCACATACGTAGAAGTAAGCACCTTCCTGCAGCCAGGCGTATAACTCTGCACCTTGCTCTAACATACGGCTTTGCACATAGACTTTTTGTCTTGATCGCGTGAAAACGCCAGATCAAGACGAGTCAGTAAGCCGCTTTCCTGCCATGCCGTCAGCTCTTCACGATAAATAAAGTCATGTTCCTGATGCTGATCGCCGAAGAATAACCAGTTTTTACCCTGCGCACCGGCAACCTGACGTTCCTGCAGGAAAGCACGGAACGGCGCGATACCGGTACCTGGACCCACCATGATCAGCGGCGCATTAGTATTCGACGGTACGCGAAACGCTTTGTTAGGCGAAATGAAGATAGCTGGCTTTTCACCACGACGGACGCGTTCGGCCAGGTAGGTTGAGCAAACACCGCTGCGATTACGTCCACCGCTGTGATAACGCACAGAAGCTATCGTTAAGTGCACCTGATTCGGATGCGCTTTGGAGCTGGAGGAGATGGAATAGGCGCGATGCTGTAAAGGGCGCAGCAGGGCAACAAATTCTGATACTGATAGCGAACGTGTCAGTTCAAGTTGCAGCAGATCTAACGTGTCCTTGCCCCACAACCAAACGCCCAACGCATCTTTGTCATCATGTTGCAGTACGTGGCGCAGTTCCTGGTTAGTGGTATTTTGTCCTACCCACTCAATGAGTTTGCGCGACGGCTCTGAAATCTCAAATTGATAAGTCAGCAGATCGCCCAAGCTTCTGTCGAAGCCGGAAACAGGCGTTTGGTAATCCGCATTTAACTGCGTTAACAGCAGGCTAACCAGCGAAGGTTCGTTTACAGGAATCACACCCAGCGCATCGCCCGCTTCATATTTCAGGCCGCTGTCGGTCAAATCAAACTCGAAGTGACGGATGTCCTTAGCGGATTGTTCGCCTGACAGACGCTTATTGGTAACCAGCGCGGCGGCATACGGGTTGGATTTATTGCTACCTGGAATGACCGGTGCTTCTGGTGCGCTATCCAGCACGGTACCGCTGCTGCCAGCACTTGACGCAAACTGCGGCATTGAGCTGTTTAACCACTCGTTAGAAGGCTCTTCGTAGTCGATGTCACAATCAATACGATCATAGACACGCTTCGCACCCAGCTGCTCAAGACGCATATCGATAAATTTACCGGCCTGGCAGAAACCATCGTAGCCAGTATCGCCAATGGCCAACACGGCAAAATGCATCTGCTCCAGACGCGGCGCGGTGCTGGCAGAAATTGCATTCCAAAACAGCTGCGCGTTATCTGGCATCTCACCTTCACCATAAGTGGAGGTAACAATCAGCACGTGACGCATTGTCGCGAACACATCGAGATCGACTTCACCCAATGCCTGAACCACCGGCACCAAACCTTTAGCGCGTGCAGATTTAGCTGCAGTTTGTGCCAGCGCTTCTGCATTACCGGTTTGGGAACCGTACAGAACATGCAGCTGAGTTGTCGCGGCTGCACCAGTACCCGCTGCGACCTGCTGTTTATCTTCTAACACTAACAGACGGGAGTGGAGACCGGCGAGAAAGCCCGCCAGCCAATACTTCTGGTCGCCATTAAATGGCGCATCTTCAGGAATGTAAGGAATTTTCATGGATACTTTTACTCAATCCCGTTCTTACCCATCCTATTTCATGTTGCAGAGGTGTGGGCTGCGTCGTTTCCCCAGTTACAACATGATTGCTGTTGCTGGGGATTCGTCGTTAGCCAACTGCCTGTAACACAAACTATTTAAGGCAATTATTAATGTTCATATTCGTTTTCGTCAGTGTTGCTGTTAGGACAGTTTCCCGACAGCAGCAGCAATTTCTGGCAAAGCAGCGCGTGCGAACAGCTCTTCGAAATCAGGCAGATGACCTAACACCTCACGGTTGCAGGCGTCCTGATACATGATCCAGCCATAGGTTGCCAGGCTGTCCATTGAGCGAATGTTGCGTTGCGTCAGCGCAGCCTTGTAATCCGTCATACGTTTAGTGCCGATCAGGCTAGCCAGCTCATCGTCGGTGTAGCTCTCAATCGCCGCACGTGCGTGGCGTTGAAGTTTGCTGATCAACGAGAAGTCTTCAGTCATCAACAGGTTACGTACCGCTTTCTCTACCGCAGGATCTTCCACAGAAGTGCCTTTAGGTAATTTACCCAGCGCCAGCTGTTGTGCAAAGCTCAACACGGTGTAGTTGTTCAGCAGTACGAACATTTCCAGCGTATCGGTTGCGCCATAAGCCGGCACCGCGCCATTAGCAATAGTTTTGCCTTCACGCCAGGCTGATTTGAACTTAGCAACCTGATGTCCAGCCAGCGCAGTTGATAACTCTTCCAGCAAATCTTTACGTGATTTCGCCTTCAGGATTTCGCCACCATCTTGATACAGCAGCAGTGAGCGCGGCATCACGTAAACAAAGTGGTGACACTCCGTTTCCCAATTCTCTAACAGCCAGGCAGCGCGTGGTGACTGGGTCGCTTCCAAATGCCAGTTCAGCATCGTCAGCACCGCTTGCTTGTGCGTTTGCGCCATCTCGTCCTGATCGGCGATAGAACCGAACAGTACTGAGTCACCTGCGGCATGGCTGGCGAGTGATCCATACGGGTCATACTGGTAAGCGAAACCGCCGCTCATGCCGTTGCCGAAGCCTGTACCAAATGTACCCAGGTTCAGGATTGCGCCATTAGTCATGTATTCGCAACAGAAGTCACCAACACCTTCAACTACTGCGGTTGCGCCTGAATTACGTACGGCAAAACGGTCACCCGCCTGACCTTGAACAAACAGGCGTCCACCCGTTGCGCCAAACAGCGCAAAGTTACCGATCAGCACGTTGCCATCGCTGTCTTGTGCGCCGCCGCCCGGAGACATTACCACCAGCTCGCCACCACATTGACCTTTACCAACACCATCATTACAGGTGCCGTAATGCTTTATTTGCATACCGTCATTGCAGAAGGCACCGAAAGATTGGCCCGCAGAGCCAGAAGTGCTGATCTTCACCGTTTCAGGTGCCAGATAGCGACGACCACGATCATCCTGCAACACCGCTGGCATTGCGTTCAGTTGCTCAGCCGTCAGTTGATGATTGAGCTTGCGTTCAATATCAATCGCTAGCTGGCCGCCGACACTCTTGTTCCGGTTGTTCAACGTGATGTTATTGCCCAACGAAATGTCATTCTTGCCTTGCGTGACCAGTTCAGTGTTCAGCTGCTCAATCCAGGCATCATCCAGTTCGAAATCTTTTTCCAGATACACGGGACGATCGATTTTCAGCTCGGGCACCACGGTTAACATGGCGCGGAAATCGAGTTTACCGACTTCCAGTGGGTGATCCATTAAGTGCAGCAGATCAGAGCGTCCACGTGCTTCACGCAGCGAATGCAGGCCCATGCGCGCCAGGATTTCACGCACCTCATGCGCAACGTTCATGAAATACTGTGCCAGCTGACGGGGATCGCCATCAAAGGCTTCGGCATTAGTGGTTAAACCTGCCGGGCACTTAACGTTACAGTTTTTCGCCATCACACATTTCAACATCATCAGTGCGGTGGTACCAAATTCAAAGCTGTCGCCACCCAGCAGCGCCGATTTCACGACATCGCTGCCGGTCTGCTGTGCGCCAGAGCAACGCAGCAAGACTTTCTCACGCAGGCCGTTAGCACAGAGCGCCTGATGTACTTCCGCGATGCCGATTTCCGCCACGCGTCCAGTGTATTTCAGACTGGTGACGGAAGCTGCGCCGGTGCCGCCAGTATTCCCTGCAACGTTGATAACGTCTGCGCCTGCTTTCGCTACGCCAACCGCAATCGTACCGATGCCTTCCGATGAGACCAGTTTAACGATGACGCGAACGCGAGCGGCTTTACAGTCGTGGATCAGCTGCGCTAAATCCTCGATAGAATAGGTGTCGTGGTGAGGTGGCGGTGAAACCAGCTCGACACCCGGCGTACCGCCACGGGCTGCTGCGATTTCCACGGTGACTTTAGGCGCAGGTAACTGACCCCCTTCGCCTGGCTTCGCACCTTGGCCAATTTTGATCTCCAGCTCTTCCAGCATCGGATCAGCTAAATAAGCCGCCCATACGCCAAAACGGCCCGAGGCCAGCTGTTTGATACGTGATGCACGGATGGTGCCGTGGCGTGAATAGTGTTCACCACCTTCACCGCAGTTGCTCATGCCGCCAACCATATTGGTGCCGTGTGCAACCGCTTCATGGGCCGGGGCGACCAGCGCGCCGTGGCTCATCGCACCGGAAGCAAAAGTGCGGGTGATTTCACAGGCTGGCTGGATTTCGTTCAGTGGCAGTGAAGGCAGCGTGGTGAAAATCCGTGACAGATAATCTGCGGCCTTGCCATAAGCGGTGACATTCAAGCCATTGCTCACCACTTCGGTGCTTTCAATTTCATCATTGAAGCGTGATTTCAACGCACGTGATAGCGCTGCGAGGCGTTCGCTTTCCGGCTTCAGGCCGGTGATCGCATCCGTTAAACGCAGCGTAAAGTGGTTAAGGCTGCCATCAACGGCTTCACAGACCAAACCACGTATAGCAAAACCGTTGTTGGTCAACGAGTAACGTCCCAGCTTACGACGGAATTCTGCTTCACTGTCGATGTGCGTCAAATCCGCCGGAAAGGCCAGAATATCGCGCAGTGCAGCTGGACGACGCTTACGTTCTTCATACATCAGACTAGAGAACTGACGATAATCTGAAGTGATGGAGAAGTTGTTGATCACTTCATTTGGGATACGCTCAAAGCTGCTGTCCTTAAAGGATTCCGCTTTGATTCCAAATGCGTTATCCAGCTTGGCCAGCGTCATCAAACGGATGAAGTTATCTTCTTCACGCGCTTTGTCGGCAAAGCGAATAGGCTCTTCAGTCATGTCGATAAAGGTGCGAACAGCGATGGTGCCATAAGAGTGACCGGCACCTTCAGCACGCTCTTTAAACAGGCCAAGCAACGGCACTTCGGACTCACCCTGAATTTTCAGGGCGCTCTGATGCCAGTCAACCGCCATCTGCGCGATAGTGGCAAAACCTGCGCCACCGACCGGGGTACGGATATTTGGAAAATACTTTTTCAGTACTGGATCGTCAGTATTAAGGAAGTTCGGCTCAAAGAACTCACCGCAGCTGTAACTTTCTACGGTGCACAGGCCAACTTTACCCATGGTTTTCATCAGCGCTTTTTCGGCCGCTTTGGCATAGCGTTTAAACGCTTTATTGCCTTCTTCACCTTCGCCATATTTCTCTTCGGCACGCATCTGCACGCCAAGCGGATAAATAGCGGAAGCACCAAAGCCCAAGGCTGCTGCGATATGGTGTGAAGAGATGCTCTGGCCACTTTCAACCACCAGCGAAACATCAAGACGCAAACCTTCCTGCACCAGACGCTGATTGATAGCAGAAACCAGCAGCAGCATTGGAATCGCAGCTTGAGTTGAAGAGATGTGGCGATCGGTAAGCACCGCGATGCCGCCTTGGGTGCGGGCAAAATCGACGACCTGTTGCGCCAAATCGTCGATGGCTTTTTCTAGCGCATTGGCATTTGCTGTGCGGCTCAGCAGATCTTTGCCAACGACTGGCTCGTACAGCATCTCAAAGCGTGCGTAAGGTGCAACGTCTTGCTCACGCAACTGCAGCATATCGAGATGGCTAAGAATCGGCGTTGGCACGATGATTTGACGGCCTTTGCTGCGGCCCAGATGCGGTTTCGCACCCAGCGCTACGCGCAGCGTCATGCCGTCTACTTCACGGATCGAATCCAGCGGCGGGTTAGTAACCTGCGCAAAACGTTGAGAGAAGTAGTGCGCCATCCCACCTTCATGATCGGATAAGCCGTTAATGGCGTTGCCGTAACCCATCGCGGAGATTTTCTCTGCGCCGGTTGCCAGCATGGGATCCATCATGAATTTGAAGCTTTCTTGGTTGTAATAGTACGCCACGAAGCGTTGATAGGCTTTCAGGTCGCCACGATAGCGCAGCGGCGAGCCTTGCTGCTCTGCTGGGATCACCGGCAGATCTTGCAGATCGACACGGGCTGTAGCCAGCAGGGCAGAATAATCTTTTTCAGCTGCCAGTTTTTCCAGCGCCTGATGCGTGGTATAGCTGCGTTTTTCACGATGATCGAAATAGAGCATACCGCCTGCTTCGATACGGCCGCGACGCAGAACACTTTCCGGTGGGAAAGCAATTTGGCCCGCTTCGGACATCGCACCAATATAGTCTACTGTTTCAACAGAACGCAGTGGACGCAGGCCAAGACGGTCAAGACGTGCACCGATGACTTCACCATTACCAAAAATCAACGCAGCCGGGCCATCGTTCTTCTCTTCATACAGCGAGAAGTACTCCAGCATGTCACGCACCTCATTGGATAAGGAGGTGTCGTTTTCCCAGGCTGGCGGCATCATGGAAACAACGGCGGTGATCAGATCGAGGCTGTCTTCCATCAAGCGGCTGTGAATACTTTGGTCGAGACGCGAGCTGTCGGATTGGCCTTTTGGACGCACAATCTTCTTACCCCGCGCCAGCGCCAGAGCTGACTCCGCAATGCGGTTTTTACGGTCGGTGTTTAACTCGCCGTTATGCGCCATCAGGCGGAACGGCTGCGCCATGGTGGTATGCGGATCGGTATTGGTAGAGAAACGGGTATGGAAGAATAATCCACGTACCTGATGATCGGGATCGGTCAGGTCTTTGAAGTAAGGAATCACTTCGTTTGAGTTCAGACGCGCCTTGAATACCTGCGTCCGTGACGAGAGCGAAAGAGGATAAAGCCCACCAAATTCGCTTTCAGTAAAGGCACGCGCTTCGATAGCCAGCAGGGCGCGATAGATGCGTTGTTCAAAGTCGTTTTGATCGACGACATCCTGCGGTGCAGTGAAAATCCACTGCACAATCGGTAACTGGAATTGCACAGCGGCCGGACGCGTCACGCTGCTGTCTAGCGGCATGTCACGTTTCATGATGATAGACAGGCCAAAGCTGTTCAACGCTTCTTCTACCAGACGTTCAGCATTTGCACGCAGCTCGGCATCTTTTGGCACAAAGAAGTTACCGACGCCAAAACGGCCCGCTTCCAGCGCCTGGCCCGTAATCTTACGGAAGAAGTGCAATGAAAGGTCAACGTTTACCCCAGCACCGTCACCGACGCCTTCAGCCGACATGCCCCCGCGGTGAGGTACAGTACAAAGGGCGCTGTGCGCCATCTGCAGGATCTCATGGGTCTGCTCGCCGTCCTTACGCGTAATGAAACCTACACCACAGCTATCACTCCCTGCTGCTGGGTCATACAAGCCATAGGGATTAGGTTTTTTATTGGACATTGAGGGTCTCCTTAAACTGCTTTAGACATTACCTGCATTATTTCAAACACTAAGCGCCAATGAGCGCAGTTTCATTTTCATTGCCACACGCTGTCGAGCGGGCATTATTGCTCCGAGCAGTTCACTCCAGACAGGTTTAAAACGTCCTTGATTGAGCTGCTCTTAGATTTCCGGTCTCTTAAAGGAGATGACTTACACCACGCGGGAGTCTTCTGATTGCATAGATATGCCGAGACACTGGCCCGTCAGGAAAGCTTTCAGCGGATTTCCAACTTATCGGGAAAGCGGAAACAGGTCAAATAACGATACTTGTCAGGGTTATTTGAGTCTTTTCGTCATTAACTACATGATTTTAAAGTATTAAACAGCTAAATTTATCGCTGTTAGCCGGTACGTTAATGGCCCATAAATGTGAACTGTCTCACTGTGGTGCAGCGATCAAATCTCTGCACCATGCTGGTGATAGGGTCTTTAACAGCATTAAATGCTGTTACGGCCATTTCATGCACAGGATGTATCTGTTTTTCTTATATGGGTATATTTGAATGAAATATGGCGATGTTATAAGTAAAATTAATTAAGCCGAATATGCTTAAAACAGTGCTTAAGATGAATGGGTATGCAAATAGATAAGTAAGCCTGTGCAACAGAATGCTGCCAGGATATTGAAAAAGGGGAATGCTAATCGGTCGCCATCGTTCAGGCGGCCCTACAGATTATTCAGTTAGCACAATTAGTCAAGGGTTTTAAGCTTAATGTCATCAACGTCGGCGATTGATGCGGCTGATGCACCAAAATAGAGCAATCACGTCTTTAACCCGCTGATGCATGACGCCGCCAGAAGCGTAATTACGCTATCATGTGCCTGTTTCTCTTCCAGGGAGTATTTATGAAACAAATTCGCCTGCTGGCGCAATATTACGTTGATTTGATGGTTAAGCTTGGCTTGATACGCTTTTCGCTGCTTTTGGCCTCAGCGCTGGTGGTATTGGCGATGATTGTCCAAATGGCAGTCACGATGGTGCTGCGTGGGCATGTCGAAAGTATCGACATGGTGCGATCGGTATTTTTGGCCTGCTCATTACACCTTGGGCGGTCTATTTCTTATCGGTGGTGGTCGATCAACTGGAAGAATCCCGGCAGCGACTGGCACGGCTGGTTGATAAACTGGAAGAGATGCGTACCCGCGATCTTGAACTCAATCAGCAGATGAAAGAGACCATTTCACAGCTGAATCAAGAGATCGCTGACCGTAAAAAAGCTGAACTGGCGCGCGAGCAGGTTATGGATAAGCTGCGTGAAGAAGTGGCGCGACGTGAGCAGGCACAAATTGAGCTTGAGCAACAATCCTCCTTCCTGCGTTCTTTCCTGGATGCCTCTCCCGATTTGGTTTTTTACCGCAATATTGATAAGCAATTTTCTGGCTGTAATCGGGCAATGGAATTGTTAACCGGAAAAAGCGAGAAGCAGCTGATTGGTCTGACGCCACGCGATATTTATGATGACGATGCGGCGACAAAAGTGCTGGAAACCGATGAGAAGGTCTTCCGTCATAATGTTTCTCTGACTTACGAACAATGGCTGCAATATCCTGATGGTCGTAAGGCCTGTTTTGAAATTCGAAAAGTGCCTTATTATGACCGCGTGGGTAAGCGTAGTGGGCTAATGGGTTTTGGACGCGATATAACGGAGCGTAAGCGCTACCAGGACGCTTTAGAGAACGCCAGCCGGGAGAAGACGACCTTTATCTCTACGATCAGCCACGAGCTGCGCACGCCGCTTAATGGCATTGTCGGTCTCAGCCGCATTTTGCTGGATACCGATCTTAATCAAGAACAGCTCAAATACCTCAAAACCATCCATGTTTCCGCCATCACGCTCGGCAATATCTTCAACGATGTTATTGAAGTCGACAAAATTGAGCGGCGCAAAGTACAACTTGATAATCAGCCGATCGACTTCACCAGTTTCCTTGCCGATTTAGAAAATCTTTCTGGCTTGCTGGCTCAGCCAAAGGGGCTGAAGTTTGTCATGGCGCCGCAGTTGCCTTTACCGCATAAAATCGCCACTGATGGCACGCGTCTGCGCCAAATTCTTTGGAACCTTATTGGTAATGCCGTGAAGTTTACCCAACAAGGTGAAATTGTCGTGCGCGTTGCTTACGAGCAGGATGAAACGTTGCGCTTTGAGGTTCAGGATTCTGGCTTAGGTATTCGCCAGGAAGAGCAGGACAAGATTTTTGCGATGTACTATCAGGTGAAAGATCAGCATGGCGGTAAACCTGCAACCGGTACCGGTATTGGGCTGGCCGTTTCACGTCGGCTGGCACAGGCAATGGGCGGGGATATCACCGTTAGCAGCGCACCAGGCCAAGGTTCTTGCTTTACCGTGAAGATCAAAGCGCCGCGTGTCGCTGAAGAGGTGGAAGATGATGGCGTTGATGACAACATGCCGCTGCCTGCGTTACACGTATTGCTGGTTGAGGATATTGAGCTCAACGTGATTGTCGCGCGTTCGGTCCTTGAGAAATTAGGCTGTAGCGTTGAAGTAGCCATGACGGGCGGCGAGGCGCTGGCCATGTTTGATCCACTGGAATTTGATTTAGTCCTGCTGGATATCCAACTACCTGACATGACCGGCCTGGACGTTTCACGCGCCATTCATCAGCGTTATCAAAACAGCGACCTGCCGCCGCTGGTCGCGCTCACCGCCAATGTGCTCAAAGACAAGAAAGAATATTTCGATGCCGGTATGGATGATGTGCTGAGCAAACCGTTGGCCGTACCCGCGTTAACGGCAATCATCAAAAAGTTCTGGGATTATCAAGCCGAGACTGATGAAGAAGAAACCGAATCCGCGCAAGAGACAACGCTTACGCTGCTTGATGTATCGATGCTTGAGCAATATATCGAGCTGGTTGGCCCAAGCTTGATCACGCAAAGCCTCGACATGTTCGAAAAAATGATGCCGGGATATGTAGATATTTTAGAGTCCAATTTGATGGCGCGCGACCAGAAAGGTATTGCTGAAGAAGGGCATAAAATTAAAGGTGCGGCGGGTTCGGTGGGTTTACAGCATTTACAGATGCTGGCGAAGCAGATTCAAAGCCCTGAGCTTCCTGCATGGTGGGATAACGTGGCTGAGTGGATTGAAGAGCTGAAACATGAATGGCGTCATGATGTACAGGTGCTACGCGAATGGGTAGCTGAGAAAGAAAAGCAGATCGCTAGAAAAAAATGACCCCAGCCGAGGCCGGGGTGCGCGAATACTGCGCCAACACCAGGGAAAAAGGCGCTGCTGCTATGCTTAGAGTATTTGAGCGCAACAGCGTGGTATTGGTTAACACTGTCATCACCTTAGCAAATTCATCTTAACTTGTGACAAGATTCATTAAAATGTGTGATGTTGAGCAGCGTTTAAATACAGAAAACATTAATTTGGCAACACAGTCAAGTAAGGAATTAATTTCTGCGATGCATTGCTTTATTTTTAACCAGATGTGGGGTTTTTGCACGCTTTTGCGTCACTTGAGAAGCTTAAAAGAAAAAGCCAAACGGCAATTTAACGCTCACACAGCAAATTGGGATATTTTCTTAGTTAAGTTTATAAAAAATAAAGCTAAATGTTTCATCGGGCATGGGTTATCCAAAACGTTTTGGAAACCTTAAAGAGAAATTTCCAGTTAAAGGTTCTACCAATTGATTTCCGTCTAACGTTAGGTGAAAACTTTAATCTTTTTTGTTTAAAGTAAAAGGATTAAAGATCGGAATTTGCACATTCTTTAGAATTTATCGATCAATCAATGAAGAGTAACGAACTAATCATTTTGCGATAGTTAAGTGTAGTGAAACATTTATGATGGCGTATATCACAAATTGTTAAGTGTTTTTTTGAAAAAAGTCTAACTGAAGCAGGGTAATGGAACCGATTCCTTTTTGCTGGAAGTGCTTGAAGTAACTGGATCTGTTAAAGCTGATTTGCAATTTTACTGCGTAATCTGTCTGTAAAATAACCCGTATCGTTTGGCTTTATTGCCTGATAAATCCATTTTAAGCCTGTGATTTCTACAGCAATTGATTAATGCCTAAAACAAGTAAGAGAAGATTGCATGAGTAAGTATAAAGGAAGCCTCGGACAACGTATTAAGCGCATTGTTGTCCGCATGCTGTTGGCATGGTTAGGGATTTGGGTAGCAGGCATTGTGCTTTTTTCGTTTTTGCCGGTTCCTTTTTCCGCCGTGATGGTTGAGCGACAACTGGTCGCCTGGATAAATGGCCGGTTCGATTATGTGGCGCATTCGGATTGGGTAGGGCACGACGAAATCTCACCATGGATGGCATTAGCCGTGATTGCATCAGAAGATCAAAAATTTCCGGTGCACTGGGGATTTGATGTAGCAGCTATAGAGTCTGTGTTGGATAACAGCAATGAAAAAATGCGCGGTGCATCTACACTGTCACAGCAAACGGCCAAAAATCTGTTTCTGTGGGATGGACGCAGTTGGGTGCGTAAAGGTCTGGAAGCCGGTTTGACCGTGGGAATTGAAACCGTGTGGACCAAACGCCGCATTCTGACGGTTTACCTGAATATTGCTGAGTTTGGGGACGGAGTCTTTGGCGTTGAAGCGGCATCGCAGCGTTTCTTTCATAAACCCGCCAGCCGCCTCAGTATGTCGGAAGCCGCGCTGCTGGCTGCTGTGCTGCCTAATCCTATTCGTTTTCGTGCCGATGCGCCTTCAGGTTATATCCGGCAACGTCAGCAATGGATCATGCGGCAAATGCGCCAGCTGGGCGGCGAGGGATTCCTGCAACGCAATAAGCTGGATTAATCAGTCTTCGTCAAAACCCGCTTCAAACAGCTCAATGACAGCAGCTAGCGCCTGAATTTCTTCCGGGCCGCTGGCTTCAATTTCGATATGGCCGCCTTTGGCAGAGTCCAGCATCAGTAACGCAATAACGCTACTGGCTTCGGCTTCAGTACCCGCTTCATTGCGTAATAGTACTTCTGCGTCAAAACTTTGTACCAACTCAAACAGCTTCATTGCCGGGCGCGCATGCATGCCCAGCTTATTTTTGATTTCTACAGTTTGTTTGACGGTCATGATTTGCGTTTTTCCAACGTACGATGACGAGACTGTACATTTTTACCGCGGGAGCGGAAATAATCTGCTAGCTGTTCAGCAATATAAACTGAACGGTGTTTTCCCCGGTACAACCGATGGCTACGGTTAGGTAACTGCGGTTGTTGGTTTCCAGCATCGGTAGCCACAATTCAAGATAGCTACGCGTCTGATAGATAAAGTTGTGCACTTCAGTGTGGCGATCCAAAAAAGCCGCTACCGGACGGTCAAGACCGGTCATCGGACGTAATTTGGGATCCCAATGCGGGTTCGGTAAGAACCGAACATCAAAGACATAATCAGCATCTATCGGAATACCATGCTTGAAGCCAAACGACTCAAATACCATGGTCAGTTCGCGTTCGCGCTTGCCCAGCAGACGGGTACGCAGCATTTCAGCCAGTTCATGCACGGACATTTCTGACGTATCGATAATTAAATCGGCACGCGAGCGTAGCGGCTCCAGCAGATCGCTCTCTTCGTCAATGGCACTTTCCAGCGACAAGTTTTTGCTGGAAAGAGGGTGCAAACGACGCGTATCGCTGTAGCGGCGAATCAACGTATTACGATCAGCGTCGAGAAACAGCAGCTGCGGTGAAAACGTATCAGGCAGATTATTCAGAGCGGTTTCGAAGATTTCCGGCGATTCTGGCATGTTACGCACATCAATGCTGACAGCAGCGGAGATGTTGCGTTCTGCCAACGAGTTTGCTAACTCCGGCAGCAAGACCACCGGCAGATTATCGACGCAGTAAAACCCCATGTCTTCCAGTGCGCGCAACGCCACTGATTTTCCTGAGCCTGACCGACCGCTAACGATCATCAGCACCATGACCTTCTCTCCCGTTTTAAAACCGGCACCGGGCCGGTAAAGACGCTTTACTGTTCTGACTGGCCTTCTGTAATAATCGCGTAGAGCTCTTCATTACTTTGCGCCGCTCGCAGGCGACGACAGACGGTTTTATCTGCCAGTCTTTTCGCCACCAGTGAAAGAGTATGCAAGTGCGTTTTGCATTGATCTGCGGGAACCAGAAGGGCAAACAACAGATCGACCGGCTGATTATCCACCGCGTCAAAGGCGATGGGCTGTTCAAGACTAATGAACACGCCTACCGCGCGCAATGTATCTTCATCCAGCTTGCCGTGAGGAATCGCAATTCCATTGCCAATACCGGTGCTTCCCATGCGCTCACGGGTAAGAATTGCTTCGAAAAGCGTTTGGTGCGGCAGGTTGAGCTGCTTGGCGGCCAGTTCGCTGATAATTTCCAGCGCCCGTTTTTTGCTCTGGCAATGTACGCTGCTGCGGGTGCAGTCCAGCGAAAGTACGGAGCTCAATTCCAGTGTCAGATCGTTGTTCATCATCGTTTCACTTGCGAGTTCACTTAGCCACTCACGTTCGCATATAACCGCTATGTTGACGTCAGATGGCGCTGGCTTAGATGACAAAACGGGGCGGTTAATCCGCCCCATCCTGTGCGCTCTAGCGCGTTAAGCGCTTAACCAGCGTGAAGGTTAGTGTTTTTTCAGTTTGTCTTTGTGTTTGGTCAGTTGACGGGTGAGTTTATCAATCAAACCGTCAATAGCCGCATACATATCTTCCGCTTCCGACGTGGCGTGCAGTTCGCCACCGCTGACGTGTAAAGTCGCCTCGGCAATTTGATTGACCTTCTCGACTTTCAGAATAATATAAACCTGATTGATACGATCAAAGTAGTGTTCCAGTTTGGCAAACTTACCGTTAACGAATTCACGCAGAGGTTCGGTGATTTCGACATGTTGCCCAGTGAGGTTCAGCTGCATAGGTCTTCCTTCTCATTTCTGTCAAACCAGCTGTTTACGCTGGTTCGATGGCGGGATGGATAAAGACTCGCGGTACTTAGCGACGGTTCGACGCGCCACCATGATCCCTTGTTCAGATAACATGGAGGTGAGCTTACTGTCGCTCAAGGGCTTGGCAGGATTTTCCGCCGAAATTAATTTTTTGACCAATGCACGAATCGCAGTAGACGATGCTTCGCCGCCACCTTCGGTATTCACGTGACTGGAGAAAAAATACTTCAATTCAAAGATGCCACGCGGGCTATGTAAATATTTTTGCGTGGTAACGCGGGAAATTGTCGATTCATGCATTTCAACGGCTTGCGCAATATCTGCCAATACCATTGGACGCATAAACTCTTCGCCTTGTTCAAAAAAAGCGTGTTGTTGTTCAACAATACAACGAGTCACTTTTAGCAACGTATCGTTGCGGCTTTCCAGGCTTTTAATTAGCCACTTTGCTTCCTGCAAATTACTACGAATAAATTGATTATCGCTGTCGTTGCGCGATGAACCCCCATCGCAGCATATTGCTGGTTGATCTTTAAACGTGGCACGCTGTCAGCGTTGAGATCCACTGTCCAGCGTGTGCCGACTTTACGTACCAGCACGTCGGGAATCACATACTCAGGTTCGCCGGTATTCACCGATTGGCCAGGACGCGGATCCAGTGATTGGATCAGCTGCATGGCCTCTTTCAACACATCTTCTTTTAAACGCGTTACGCGCATCAGACTGCGGAAATCGTGATTAGCCAATAAGTCGAGGTGGTTGCTAACGATCAGTCGCGCTTCTGCCAGCATCAGCGTATCAGGAGCATATTGTGAAAGCTGCACCAGTAAGCAATCACGCAAGTCACGAGCGCCAACGCCGATGGGATCAAAACGTTGGATACGTTTTAATACGGCCTCAACCTCATCAAGCTCAAGCTCTTCATTGCCGATGCTGTCGAGGATCTCTTCAAGCGAAACGGTAAGATACCCGGTATCATCGATGGCATCGACAATGGAGGTCGCAATCGCGCGATCGTTATCGGTAAAAGGTGTTAATCCCACCTGCCACATCAAATAATCTTGCAATGATTGTGTTGTTTCGCCTTGATAAATAGGCAATTCATCATCTTGATAATCGGTTCCGGTGCCTGAAGGCGTGCCTGCGGTATAAATCTCGTCCCAGGTTGCATCAAGCGGCAGCTCTTCCGGCATATCTTTCTGCTCTAACGCTTCACGTGTATCCAGCGCTTCGGCTTCTTGATATTCGCGGGAATCAACTTCGTCGTGCAGATCGGTTTGTTCAAGCAGCGGATTACTTTCCAGCGCGAGTTGTAGCTCTTGCTGAAGTTCAAGCGTTGAAAGCTGCAGCAGACGAATGGCCTGTTGCAGCTGTGGTGTCATCGCCAGCTGTTGGCTGAGCCTGAGTTGTAAACCTTGCTTCATAGACAGGATTGATTTTCCTCAGCAAACGTCAGTGTTAGCGACACCTTATCAGAGTCTGAACTCTTCGCCCAAATAAACCCGCTTAACTTGCTCATCTGCAAGAATTTCTGTAGGCGTGCCGTGGGCAATCAAGTGACCTTGGCTCACGATATAGGCGCGTTCACATACCGCCAGCGTTTCACGAACGTTGTGGTCGGTGATTAGCACGCCAAGGCCGCTATCACGCAAGTGTTCAATGATCTTTTTGATGTCGATAACTGAGATGGGGTCAACACCGGCAAACGGTTCATCTAACAGAATAAATTTTGGATTTGCGGCCAGGGCACGCGCAATTTCGACGCGACGACGTTCACCCCCAGACAATGCCTGTCCCATGCTGTCACGCAGGTGTTCGATGTGGAACTCTTCCATCAGCTCGTTAGCACGATCCTGACGTTGCTCTTCAGTCAGATCATCACGGATCTGTAACACCGCCATGAGATTGTCGAACACGCTCAGGCGGCGAAAAATGGACGCTTCCTGAGGAAGATACCCGATGCCACGACGCGCGCGCATGCAGCGGCAGGATACTGATATCTTCATCATCAATGATAATGCGGCCCGCATCGCGCGGCACAATGCCCACGACCATATAAAAAGTCGTGGTCTTGCCCGCACCATTGGGACCCAGCAGGCCGACAATCTCGCCGGACTTCACTTGCAGACTAACGTCTTCTACCACGCGACGGCCTTTATATGCCTTCGCCAGATTTTCTGCGATTAATGTGGCCATAGCTATCAGTTACTCTTTTTCCGCTGTTGGACGAACCTTGCTTATCTTGCAACTGCGATGGCACCAGCACGGTGGTCACTCGTTTACTTTGACCCTGACTGTACGCCTGCATTTTTTGTTCTTTAACCAGATACGTTATGCGATCGCCTTTGATGTTGCTGTCTTGCTGTTCGATGTACGCATTGCCAGTCAACTCAACAAAATCGTTGGCCAGTTCGTAATGCAATTTTGAGGCATGGCCCTGAACCGGTTTGCCGCTGTCCTGCATTTGATAGAAAGTGGCGGGGTTACCGTAAGCATCAACAATGGTTTTCTTGCTGTCGCCGCCAGGACGCGTAACCACCACTTTGTCCGCAGTGATTTTGATCGAGCCTTGCGTCACGATAACATTGCCGGTAAAGGTGGCCACGTTGCCTTGCAGATCCAGCGCCTGGTTCTGCGAATCGATATTCACGGGTTTATCCGAGTCACCGGTCAAGGCCAGCGCTGGAACACTGGTCGCAAGCAGCACGCTGGCCAGTAAATACTTAAGGCTGTTTTTGTTCATTTTGAATTTCATAAGAAGTTTTGACCTTTTCGATTAACTCGGCGTTTTTTGTCCGTAAATTACCGCGCATTTTCATGCCGGTAGAGTTAAAGCTGCGGCCATAGAGCGTTACCTGGTCGTCAGACGTCACGTCCTGACTGACAAGGTTCACTTGAGCATTGTCAGTTTTGATACGCTGAAGCTGAGAATCCTGCGTCAGCGTAGTGAGCTCAACATGTCCATACAGATAAAGCATACGATCTTTGGTCAGCTTTGCTTTATCTGCGCGTACCGACCAGGTTGGCACTTTGTTTTCATCGTAAGTGGTCATCACTGGATTATCGAACCAGCTCAACTCATCGACTGAAAAGTAGGTCACCTTGTCTGAAACCAGCTTGTACGTCAGGGCACCTTGCGGGTTATACACCACCGTATTGGAGTCTGCGCTGGTGTAAGTTGGCGCCTGATCGTTAGCAACGGGCGCGCTAGTGTCGTCCTGATTAGTCAGATTCCAGCCGATAAGAACCAGTGCAATCAAAGTCAGAATCAGCGTTATCCAACGCCTGCTTTTACTCATACCGATTGCCCTTTGGCATCCTCAAATTTATCTTGCGCCATTAAGATCAGATCGCATAATTCACGTACCGCACCGCGTCCACCGGCGATACGCGTCACGTAATTGGCGCGTGGCAGTAAAACAGGATGTGCATCTGCAACGGCAACACTCAGACCTACTTTGGCCATAACCGGCCAGTCGATGAGATCGTCACCGATGTAGGCAACCTGTTCATCAGAAAGAGACAGTTTATCCAGAAGTTCACGATAGGCCAAAAGCTTATCCGACTGGCCCTGATAAAGATGACGTATGCCGAGGGTTTTGCAGCGATCTTCCATCAGTCGAGCGTTGCGGCCGGTTATAATAGCCACTTCTACATCGGAGGTCAGCAGGCAGCGAATGCCGTAACCGTCGCGGACATTGAAAGCCTTCAGCTCTTCACCGTTATTTCCCATGTAAATGACGCCATCTGACATCACGCCATCAACATCACAAATCAGCAAACGAATCTTACTGGCGCGCGCCATTACAGCGGCACTAACCGGTCCGTAACACGTTTCAACGGTGGCACTTTCTAACGGCATTCTCTTTTCCTGTTCAGACCACGCCTGCGCGCAGCATGTCATGCATATGTACCACACCGAGCAGACGATCGTCATCGGCCACCAGTAGCGCGGTGATGTTTTTGGTTTGCATCAAATTCAAGGCATCCACCGCCAGGACATTAGGGCGAACGCGAATGCCGCCACGCGTCATTACTTCTGCAATGGTTGCCCGCTGGAAATCGATGCCCATGTCGAAGATGCGGCGTAAATCACCATCGGTAAAGATGCCTTCAATTTTCATCAGATCGTTAACGATAACGGTTAACCCGAGGTTTTTACGTGTAATTTCCAGCAGCGCATCACGCAGAGAAGCGTCGTGCGTGACATGCGGCATTTCATCACCGCTGTGCATAATATCACTGACATGCAGCAGCAGTTTGCGACCCAACGCGCCGCCTGGATGTGAAAGGGCGAAATCTTCAGGCGTGAAACCGCGTGCTTCTAATAGCGCAACGGCTAATGCATCACCCATGACCAGGGTGGCGGTAGTACTGGTGGTGGGCGCAAGGCCGAGCGGACAAGCTTCCTGCGGCACCTTGATACATAAATGCACATCCGCCACGCGTCCCATGGCGCTTTCAGCGCGGCTAGTCATGCAAATGAGTTTAATTTTTTGACGCTTGATCACCGGGATCAACGCCAGAATTTCGTTAGACTCACCGCTGTTTGAAATGGCAATGACAACATCATTGCTGCTCACCATGCCAAGATCGCCATGACTGGCTTCGCCAGGATGAACAAAAAATGCCGGGGTACCGGTGCTGGCAAACGTTGCTGCCATCTTTTTACCGATATGACCCGATTTGCCCATTCCCATGACCACAACTTTGCCTTTACAGGCGAAAATCATGGCGCAAGCACGCGCGAAATCCTCATTGATATATTGGTCGAGTTGTTCCAGTCCTTCACGCTCAATGCGCAGCACCGCTTTTCCTGCTTGCTGGAAATCAAAATCACCGATCGATTGCTGATGTGACATGGCAAATCTGTCCTTTTTATCCGTCTATAAACGCCGGCTGTAACCACAGCAGCGTAACCCAGACGATGAACCCACAGAGTAAAAGTGTGCCTGCGGTGCGGCCTATACGGCGGCGGCGCAGTAAGCAAAGCAGGGCAAAGAGGGCGCTTACGCCGAGCATGACCCAATAATCACGTGCGAAGGCGTGATAATCTACGCTGCCAGGATGCATCAGTGCCGGCAGGCCCAGCACAATGGCAATATTATAAATGTTGGCACCGATCAGATTACCGATAGCGATATCATCTTCACCTTTCAGCGCACCTGCGATGACGGTGGCCAGCTCTGGCAAACTGGTGCCGACTGCAATTATCGTCAAGCCCATGACGAGTTCACTGACGCCAAAATAGTCTGCAAATACCGTGGCGTTATCGATCACCATACGTGTCGACATCGGTAAAATAATCAGCGCAACGGCCAGCCAGAGAAAGGCCACCGTGTTATTGCCCTCTTCGCGTGGCAGTTCAGCCAATTGTTCACGCGTTAACGTGTCATTGTTATTAAGTTCGGCTTTACGAGCAATGCGGATCACCACGATCAAATAGAGGGCGGCAATGGCAATCAATCCCAGACCATCAAGTCGACTAAGATGATTATCAAACAGCATAATACCGCTCAGTAATGAGACCAGCAGCATTAGCGGCAGTTCGCGGCGAATCAGATTTGAATGGACAGTCAGCGGGTGCAGTAAAGCCGCTCCTCCCAAGATCAGCAATATATTAGTAATGTTCGAGCCCAGCGCGGTGCCAACAGCGAGATCCATTTGACCATGCTGCGCCGCTGAGAAGGAGAGAATGATTTCTGGCAACGACGTACCCATGCCGACCACCGTCATGCCTATAATCAACGGTGGTATGCCAAATGAGCGGCAGAGAATCGAGGCGCTAAACACCAGACGATCGGCACCATAAGCCAGTAAAAGCAGACCGATAATCAGCAGTGCGGTAGCTACGAACATTAAAAATCCTTGCGTGTAAATCGGGGTCGGCACGCCTTGTCCGACTGATTTAAGATTCTGTGTGCTGAAACAGGCGCTGATTTTGACCGCCTAAACGACAAAAGTAAATTTTATGCCCGTTTTCGCTAAATCTTAGCGGTAAGTTTCTGTAAAGCTATCGTGCAACAAGGTTGAACAGGCTACCATCGTACCCCATGTTTACGCCCGATCTGCATAAGAGGTAAGAATGATCCAGCAGCAAACGAATCTGGTAGAGGTTCGTGGCGTGAGTTTTTCGCGCGGAGATCGCAAAATCTTTGATGACATTTCGCTCACGGTGCCGAAAGGTAAGGTGACGGCGATAATGGGACCATCGGGGATAGGTAAAACTACGTTGCTACGCTTGATTGGCGGCCAGCTTCAGCCTGATGGCGGAGAAATCTGGTTCCGTGGCGAAAATATCCCCACGCTTTCACGCGCTAAATTGTACGAAGCGCGTAAAAAAATGAGCATGTTGTTTCAGTCTGGCGCGTTGTTCACCGATCTTACCGTCTATGAAAACGTGGCCTGGCCGCTGCGTGAACATACCCAATTGCCGCCGGCTCTGCTACACAGCACGGTGCTAATGAAGCTAGAAGCGGTGGGTTTGCGCGGCGCGGCCCAGCTGAAACCCGCCGAGCTTTCTGGCGGTATGGCACGTCGCGTGGCCTTGGCGCGTGCAATTGCGCTTGAACCTGAATTAATCATGTTTGACGAACCTTTTGTCGGCCAGGATCCCATCACTATGGGCGTGCTGGTTAAATTGATCGATGAATTGAATCACGCCTTAGGTCTGACCTGCATTGTCGTGTCGCATGATGTGCCAGAAGTGTTAAGTATTGCGGATTACGCTTATATCGTGGCAGGACAAAAAATTATTGCACAGGGTAGCACGCCGGACCTGCGGGCAAATCCCGACCCACGCGTGCGCCAGTTTATTGATGGGATTGCGGATGGACCTGTCCCATTTCGTTTTCCGGCCGGCGATTATCTTGCCGATTTAACCGGCTCAGGGAGAATTTAAGCTGATGCTATTGAAGGCACTGGCGTCATTTGGACGTCAGGGAATTGAAACCTGTGCCAGCTTTGGCCGCGCAGGCTTAATGCTGTTTCACGCACTGGTGGGTAAGCCAGCGTTTCGCAAACACGCGCCGCTGCTGATAAAGCAGCTTTATAGCGTCGGCGTCCTGTCATTGCTCATTATCGTGGTTTCCGGCTTATTCATCGGCATGGTCCTTGGGCTGCAAGGATATCTGGTGCTCACTACGTACGGTGCAGAAACCAGCCTCGGCATGCTGGTGGCTTTGTCGCTGCTGCGTGAACTGGGGCCGGTGGTTACCGCGTTGCTCTTTGCCGGTCGTGCGGGTTCAGCATTGACCGCTGAAATCGGGTTAATGAAAGCCACAGAACAGCTCTCCAGCATGGAAATGATGGCGGTAGACCCGTTACGTCGCGTGGTTTCACCGCGTTTCTGGGCCGGCTTTATCAGTATGCCGTTGTTAGCGCTAATTTTTACGGCGGTGGGAATCGCGGGTGGTGCCTTGGTTGGCGTGAGCTGGAAAGGCATCGATCCGGGTTTCTTCTGGTCTGCGATGCAGAACGCCGTCGACTTTCGTACCGACGTGGTCAACTGCATCATTAAAAGCGCCGTGTTTGCCGTGACGGTAACCTGGATTGCCTTATTTAATGGATATGATGCGATTCCGACTTCTGAAGGAATCAGTCGCGCGACGACGCGCACCGTAGTGCACGCTTCACTGGCGGTGCTCGGTTTGGATTTTGTGCTGACAGCACTGATGTTTGGGAATTGATGCAATGCAAAGCAAAAAAAGCGAAATCTGGGTTGGCGTATTCATGATCATGGCGTTACTGGCCATGCTATTTCTCTGCCTGCGCGTAGCAGATCTTAAATCTATGGGGACCGATCCCACATGGAAGCTGTTCGCGACCTTCGACAACATTGGTGGCTTGAAAGTCAGCTCACCCGTCAAAGTGGGTGGCGTGGTTATTGGTCGCGTTACAGATATTTCTCTTGAACCGAAAACGCTGCTGCCGCGTGTCACCATGGATATCAGCGACCAGTACGCGGATAAAATCTCCGATACCAGTTCACTGGCGATTCGTACGCAAGGCTTGTTGGGTGAGCAATTTCTGTCGTTAAATCTAGGGTTTGACGATCCCGAGCTGGGCTCGGCGATGCTGAAAGATGGCGACACGTTACGCGATACTAAGTCGGCGCTGGTGCTGGAGGACCTGATCGGTCAATTCCTGTATAAGAGCGGCGATAATAAAGACAATAACGATAATAAGGATGCGCAGGGCAGTACCAATGCTGCTGCGGCACCGGTTCAACCTTAAGAAAGAGGTCACACACGATGTTTAAACGTTTACTGATGATTGCCATGTTGGTGGTAACACCGTTAGCAGCGAATGCCGCCGATCAGAGCAATCCTTATAAAATGATGAATGAGGCGGCGCAGAAAACCTTTACGCGCTTGAAAGTAGAGCAGCCGAAGATCAAGCAGGACCCCAATTATTTACGTGAAATCGTACGTCAGGAGCTTCTGCCGTATGTGCAGATTAAATATGCAGGCGCATTAGTGCTGGGTCGCTACTACCGTGATTCGACTCCGGCGCAGCGTGAAGCCTATTTCAGTGCATTTGGTGATTATCTGGCGCAGGCTTATGGTCAGGCGCTGGCGTTGTATAACGGCCAATCCTATCAAATTCAACCAGAGCAGCCGATTGGCGATACTAATATCGTGGCGATCCGTGTGTCGATTATTGATCCTAATGGCCGCCCACCGGTTCGCCTGGATTTCCAGTGGCGTAAAAATAGCCAAACAGGAAACTGGCAGGCTTACGATATGATTGCTGAAGGCGTTAGCATGATTACGACTAAGCAAAATGAATGGAGCGATCTGCTGCGCACCAAAGGTATTGACGGTCTGACGGCGCAACTGAAGCGTTCTGCTGCTCAGCCGATCACGCTGGATAAACAGTAACAATGGGCGAATCACTTCGCTGGCAGCGTGATGCCAGCACGCTGTTGCTCAGCGGCGAGCTTGATCGCGATACGTTGCTGTCCCTATGGCAGCAGCGAGATACATTGATCAAGGATGTTCAAACCATCAATGTTGCCGCGCTGGAGCGCGTAGATACAGCAGGATTAGCTTTATTGGTGCATCTACGAGAAATTGCCCGCGCTCAAGGCATCACGCCATGTTTCAGTGGGATCAGCGATAAACTGCAATCTTTGATTACCCTTTACAATCTGCAGCAGATTATTGTTTCTGCGGATAAAAACGCCTGATTTCCTTCTGTTAAGCTAAGCCCCTGTTTTGTACAGGGGCTTTTGCGTATTTAAGAGTCAGGCGCTTTCCTCTAAGATGTCATCCTTATTATTATCAAGTGAAGTTAAAAGCAATGGAAAACAGTGAAATTCAGGCTGTGCTAATGCAAGCACTGCCTTTGGACGAAGTCCATGTGATGAGCAATGATGGCAGCCACTTCCAGGTTATCGCGGTGGGCGAGCTGTTTGGCGATCTTAGCCGCGTAAAGAAACAGCAGGCTGTCTACGCGCCGCTGATGGAATATATTGCGGATAATCGCATCCATGCTGTCTCCATCAAAACCTATACTCCCGCTGAATGGGCACGTGACCGTAAACTCAACGGTTTCTGAGCCGTCAGCGTGGCGAGCTCGCCACTGGCGAGCCCAATCTTTAGCTAGTTAATTGAGAGCCGTGTTAATGGACAAATTTCGTGTGCAAGGCCCCACCCGCTTAAGTGGTGAAGTAACCATCTCTGGGGCAAAGAATGCCGCGCTGCCTATCCTGTTTGCCGCGTTGTTGGCTGAAGAGCCGGTTGAAATTCAAAATGTGCCAAAGCTGCGGGACATTGATACCACCATGAAGCTGCTGACCCAGCTGGGTGCAAAGGTTGAGCGCAACGGTTCCGTACACGTCGACGCCAGTGCAGTTGATATTTTCTGTGCGCCTTACGATTTGGTTAAAACCATGCGTGCTTCTATCTGGGCGCTTGGCCCACTGGTTGCACGTTTTGGTCAAGGACAGGTTTCACTGCCAGGCGGCTGCGCAATTGGCGCGCGTCCGGTTGATTTGCACATTACCGGTCTTGAGCAACTGGGTGCAGAGATTAAGCTGGAAGAGGGCTATGTTAAAGCCTCTGTGAATGGCCGCCTGAAAGGCGCGCTTATTGTCATGGATAAAGTCAGCGTTGGCGCAACCGTGACCATCATGAGTGCTGCAACATTGGCAACCGGTACCACCGTGATTGAAAATGCCGCTCGCGAGCCGGAAATCGTCGATACCGCGAACTTCCTGAACACGCTGGGCGCAAAAATCAGCGGAGCGGGCAGTGATAAAATTACCATCGAAGGTGTTGAACGCTTAGGTGGCGGTGTTTACCGTGTTCTGCCCGATCGTATTGAAACCGGTACGTTCCTGGTAGCAGCGGCCATCTCTGGCGGGAAGGTACTGTGCCGTAACACGAAACCTGACACCCTGGATGCGGTGTTAGCGAAATTGCGTGATGCTGGTGCCGATATCGAAATCGGTGAAGACTGGATCAGTCTCGACATGCATGGCAACCGCCCGAAAGCGGTTAACGTGCGTACCGCGCCACATCCAGGTTTCCCAACCGATATGCAGGCACAGTTCACGTTGTTGAACATGGTTGCAGAAGGTACCGGTGTTATTACCGAAACCATTTTTGAAAACCGCTTTATGCATATCCCAGAATTGATTCGTATGGGCGGTCATGCCGAGATAGAAAGCAACACGGCGATTTGTCATGGTGTAGAGACGTTATCGGGTGCGCAGGTTATGGCCACCGATTTGCGTGCTTCTGCAAGCCTGGTGCTGGCAGGCTGTATTGCTGAAGGCACGACGTTTGTTGATCGTATTTATCACATCGATCGCGGCTACGAACACATTGAAGACAAACTGAAAGCGATGGGTGCGGATATTGAGCGCGTCAGTGGCGAATAAGCACGTCTAAAGCTTTGGTTGAACAAGCCAGCCTCGGTTTCCGCGGCTGGTTTTTTTGTGCACTATCCAACAATCTATTCTGAGTCCGATTCGGCTTTTAGTGCTGCGCTATCGGCCAAGGGCCGGATACGTTTTTCCGATCCAATAAACATTGGGTGATGGGATCGTAATAGCGACTTGGCCAAATTTCTGCTGGATGGACCTTGATCGCATCCGCGATCAGCCATTCGCCTTTGGGCCAAGGGCGCGATAACGCATTTGCCAACGTTGATGAACTCAACCCTGCTTCGCGGGAAAGCGCGGCTAAAGTCGTACCACGTTTACGTAGTGCCGCGATAATGTCGGCGGGGTGCCAGTCTTCATTCCTTTTTGCATAAACCTGTTCTCCTTGTCCTTGTTAATGCGTCACCCTGAGGGCGATCCTCATTCTCTTTGAATATTATAACTGGAAAGTTCTGGGTCTTTATAGCAAATAATTTCCATTAAGTTCCAGTAATATTCGGATCGAACGCATAGAACTGCGCGGCCTGGCGCAAAAGCCTTGCAAAAGATGTAAGCCAGACAGAAGAAGGGGGAAATCAAAGAAACGGAGCCGTTTAAGGCTCCGTGAGGATTAGAAATCGCGTTGTACTGACATGTGCGCGAGCGATTCCAGCGCGCGACGCCACGGTGTTTCCGGCAGGATTTTCAACGCAGCAATCGCTTTATCCGCTTCTTGCTCTGCGCGCGAGCGCGTCCATTCTAATGAACCGCATTGATGCATTGCTTCTAGCACCGGCTCCAGCAAATGACGTCCGTTGCCTTGCTCAATCGCTTCGCGGATCATCTTCGCCTGTTCCGGCGTGCCGTGCTGCATGGCATGAAGCAGTGGCAGAGTTGGCTTGCCTTCGCTGAGATCGTCGCCTGTGTTTTTGCCTAGCGTTTCACCGTCGGCACTGTAATCCAGTAAATCATCAATTAACTGGAAAGCGGTACCAAGAAAACGGCCATAATCCTGCAACGCTTTTTCCTCTGCAGGTGTGGCTTCAGCAAGAATCGCGGATGCCTGAGATGCAGCTTCGAACAGGCGCGCGGTTTTACTGTAAATCACGCGCATGTAACTCTCTTCGGTGATGTCGGGATCGTTGACGTTCATCAACTGTAAGACTTCACCTTCTGCAATCACATTCACCGCTTCAGACATCAATGCCAGTATGCGCAGCGAGCCCATGCTGGTCATCATCTGAAAGGCGCGAGTGTAAATAAAATCGCCTACCAGCACGCTTGCTGCATTACCGAATGCAGCATTCGCTGTCGCTTTGCCACGGCGCATATCGGATTCATCCACCACATCATCATGCAACAGCGTGGCGGTATGGATAAATTCGATCAGCGCCGCATTGGTCACATGCAGGTCACCCTGATAGCCCATTGCGCGAGCGGAAAGCACGGCAATCATCGGACGGATGCGCTTTCCGCCGCCACTGATGATGTAATATCCCAGCTGATTGATGAGCGAGACATCTGAATCGAGCTGGTCGAGGATGGTCTGGTTAACGGCAGCCATATCCTGCGCGGTTAATTCATTTATCTGTTCTAAGTTCATTCGTCTTTTCAGCTATGACTCGTTTCTCTGCCATGGTAATTGCTTTTACCCAGCCAGCGTTCAGGTTATCTGTTACTGATTGTACTTGAATTTTCAGGTTGATAAACGTTTGCGTTCAGCCTGTGTTTTTTTCTGCAAGAGAGTGCAAAGTGCTCTTGTCTTCTCCTGGAGTTTTGCGTAGAATTCGCGCCCTATTGTGAATATTTAGCGCGCCGCCTGATCAACTAAAAAGGCAAGCGCAGAAGCGGAGTTTTATATGTACGCGGTTTTCCAAAGTGGTGGTAAACAACACCGAGTAAGCGAAGGTCAGACCGTTCGCCTGGAAAAGCTGGACATCGCAACCGGTGAAACCATTGAGTTTGACCAGGTTCTGATGATTGCAAATGGCGAAGACGTGAAAATCGGCGCGCCACTGGTTTCAGGCGGTGTTATCAAGGCTGAAATCGTTGCTCATGGTCGTGGCGAGAAAATTAAGATCGTTAAGTTTCGTCGTCGTAAGCACTACCGTAAGCAGCAAGGCCACCGTCAGTGGTTCACTGACGTGAAAATCACTGGCATCACTGCCTAACAGGAGATCTGAGAAATGGCACATAAAAAGGCTGGTGGCTCGACTCGAAATGGTCGTGACTCCAATGCAAAACGTCTGGGTGTTAAGCGTTTCGGTGGTGAATCTGTTCTGGCAGGTAGCATCATCGTTCGTCAACGTGGAACCAAATTCCACGCAGGTACCAACGTAGGTTGTGGTCGTGACCATACCCTGTTTGCTACCGCAGACGGCAAAGTACAATTCGAAATCAAAGGTCCGAACAACCGTAAATACATCAGCATCGTTGCTGAGTAAGGTTGTCGTGACGCAGACGTTTAACGTCTGAACGCACGAATTGAAGGCCCCGCAACTCATGCGGGGCTTTTTACATTCTGCGCTTGGTTGCCTTAAAGGCGACGCATCACAAAAGTTTGCTGTACACTTTATGTACGCACTGGCGAAAGCCAATCCTGATTTATCCGCCGCTGGTCAGCGCAGAAGACCCTGGCGGACCCGTTTGCAGCTGTGTTGCAGACGATTGTGTGACGGAGAGAGAAAATGAAGTTTGTTGATGAAGCAACAATTTTGGTTGTTGCAGGCGATGGCGGTAATGGTTGCGTCAGCTTCCGCCGCGAAAAATATATCCCGAAAGGGGGTCCAGACGGCGGTGATGGTGGCGATGGCGGTGATGTTTATCTGCTCGCTGATGAAAACCTGAACACGCTGATCGACTATCGCTTCGAAAAATCCTTCCGCGCAGAACGTGGACAGAACGGCCAAAGCCGTGACTGTACCGGTAAACGCGGCAAAGATATCGTTATTAAAGTCCCAGTGGGGACGCGAGTGATTGACCAAGGCACCGGTGAAACGCTGGGCGACATGACGCGCCATGAGCAGAAGCTGATGGTCGGCAAAGGTGGCTGGCACGGTTTAGGCAATACCCGCTTCAAATCCTCGGTAAACCGCAGTCCACGCCAAAAAACCATGGGTACGCCTGGTGAGAAGCGCGACTTGCAGCTGGAGCTGATGCTGCTGGCAGACGTCGGTATGCTTGGCTTACCGAATGCCGGTAAATCGACATTTATCCGTGCTGTTTCTGCCGCTAAACCTAAAGTTGCGGATTATCCGTTTACTACGCTGGTACCAAGCCTTGGCGTCGTGCGTATGGATAGCGAGCAGAGTTTCGTGGTCGCTGATATCCCGGGTCTGATCGAAGGCGCAGCGGAAGGCGCAGGCTTAGGCATTCGCTTCCTGAAGCACCTCGAGCGCTGCCGCGTATTACTGCATCTGATCGATATAGCGCCAATCGATGAAACCGATCCGGTTGAAAACGCGCGCATTATTCTTGGTGAGCTGGAAAAATACAGCGAAAAGCTCTTCAACAAGCCACGCTGGTTAGTGTTCAACAAAACTGACCTGCTGAGCGAAGAAGAGGCGCAGTCCCGTGCTAAAGCGATTGCTGAAGCGCTGGGGTGGGAAGATAAGTATTACCTGATCTCTGCCGCCAGCCGCAATGGCGTTACTGATTTGTGTTGGGACGTGATGAGCTTCATCAACGCCAATCCAAAAGAAGCCGATGTCGAAGAGAAACAACCGGAGAAAGTGGAGTTCATGTGGGATGATTACCACCGTGAAACCATTGAGAATACGGTTGAAGAAGAAGATGACGAAGAGTGGGACGACTGGGATGAAGAAGACGACGAAGGCGTCGAAACTGTCTACCAGCGTTAAGCATTTACGTCTCATCAAAACTTGCCCCATCGGGGCAAGTTTCGTTTTATCCTAGTACCGCCACACTGAGCCGCGCGCTACAGCACAATTGATCCCGCTTGTTACGAATTTCAATCTGCCATACCTGACTACGCGAACCCAAATGCAGTGGACGACAAATGCCGCGCACCTCGCCGCTGGAAACCGCACGATGATGGCTGGCATTGACTTCAACGCCCACGACGCTGCTGCCTTCATCCACGCACATGTACCCCGCAATCGACCCCATTGATTCAGCCAATACCACAGACGCACCGCCGTGTAACAGACCAAAAGGTTGATGAGTACGCGCGTCTACTGGCATGGTGGCCTCGAGATAGTCATCACCGATCACGGTGAAAACGATCCCCACATGCGCCACCAGTGAATTTTCACCCAGCGCATTCAATGCGTCTAAACCGATGGATCGTTTCCAGATCGCTGCCATGCATTACGCTCCTAACGTTGCGCCGCCGTCGACCACAATATCTTGCAGCACCACATGGCTGGCCAGATCAGAGGCGAGGAATAGCACGTTAGCCGCAACTTCTTGTGGCTTAGCGATTTTACGCAACGGAATACCCAGCTTGAATTGTTCCGGGAAGCCCTCAATCATCTCCTGCTCGCCGGTTGGCGTGTGCCACAGGCTGCGCTGCATATCGGTATCGGTCGATCCTGGCGAAACGATATTACAACGCACACCGTATGGCGCCATTTCTAGCCCAACGGTTAAACACAGGCTGCGTAGCGCAGCTTTCGATGCGCCGTAAGCAGACATACCGATGCGCGGCGCATGTGCTGCGTTAGAGGCAATGGTGACAATAGCGCCCGCACGTTGTTCACGGAACACCGGCAAGGTTTGCTGGAACAGGTTAAATGCGCCGCCAGCATTCACCGCCAGGCACGCTTGCCAGTCAGCGAAGGTCAGTTCATCGGTTGCACCAACGCGTAAAATTCCCGCTGCATTGACCAACACATCAATACGCGGCTGCGCGGTCAGAACACGCTGGCAAACTGTTTTCACCTGGTCAGGGTTGGCGACATCCATGGTGTGGCAAGGAAACGGATAATCATGCTCATGAAAACGCAGATCGAATGCTTCTACCTTCGCCCCAGCTTGATGAAAAGCCAACGCAGTATGATAACCAATCCCTTGTCCGGCACCGGTTACCCACACAATCTTCCCGCTGAAATCAAACGTGTTATTCATTACGCTGGCTCCCGTGAAAGCAGCGCCCACCAGCCATCTATGCTCGGATTTTTTGCCAGGCTGACAAAATCAATATCGCTATGAACCTGACGCCAGCGTGCCGCCAGCGACATTACGCGCACTGAATCCAGACCGTAATCGATCAGGTTTTCGCCATCTTCTGGCACGTCATCATCTTCCAGCAGCGGCAGGATCAGCGCACGCAGATCATCTTTACTGAGCGGCAACGGCATTAGGTCGGCGGTCATGACCACTTTTCCGCTGCGGCCTGCTGTATAAGTCAGCGCCATCATGTGTTCGTCGCGGGTAAAATCTGCCAGCGCATCCGCCACCATAAAGGGCTGAATATTACGCATAAAGGCATCCGTTGCGGTCGTCAGGCAGCCAATGTGCGCGTAGACACCCGTGATGATCAACTGATCACGGCCCATCTCTTTCAGCGTTGCTTCCAGTGGCGAACGATGAAAAGCGCTGTAACGCCACTTCGTCAGCACATGGTCATCTGCATCCGGGGCTAGCGCCTCAACGATTTTCTGCTGATCGGGATGCTTGTTCAGTCCCGGTCCCCACATATCATTGAGCAGGGCGCGATCTTCATCGCTTTGCTCATTGGGCTGCGCGGTATAAAACACCGGAATACCCTGCGCTTTACAGTAGCGGCGCAGTCGGGCGATGTTCTCGACCACTTGATTGACGAGCGGGCTGTTTTCGCCCCAGAAGTTAAGGAAATAGGCCTGCATATCGTGAATCAGTAAAGCTGCGCGCTGAGGCTCCAGCGTCCATTTCACTTTGTTGTTTGGCAACTCGGTGGCAGTTGGCAACGAATATGAGGTCAATTTTGGAATAGCCATTAAAATCTCCAGAACAAATCAGGCTTGCGCTTGTTGATCAGCAAGTTGTTGGCGCAGACGTTTTTTGTCCACCTTGCCGACGGGGGTCAGCGGCAGGGCATCTACGCAGGTAATACGATCGGGCAGTTTAAATTCGGCAACGCCCAGCTCACGCAGGTGGCGACGCAGCACCACCGGTTTGATCGGTTGGCTGGCGACAATAAAGGCACAGCTTTTCTCGCCCATCAGCTCATCGTTCATTGAAACCAACGCCGCATGGATCACATCTGGATGGCGTTGCAGCAAGTTCTCTATCTCTTCCGCCGCGATTTTTTCGCCGCCACGGTTGATCTGATCTTTTTCACGCCCCTGGACAATAATGTTGCCGTCTGGCGTCATTTCGATCAGATCGCCGGAGCAATAAAATCCATTTTCATCAAAGCTGGCGGCATTGTGTTCCGGGCTGTTGTAGTAGCCGCGGAAGGTATAAGGGCCACGCGTCATCAGGCGGCCAACTGCGCCAACGGGCAGCGGATTACCGTTCTCATCAGCCACCCAGACTTCATCATCAGGAGAGATCGGGCGGCCTTGAGTGGTGAGAATGGTTTTCTCATCATCGTCCAGTCGGGTGTAGTTGACTAAGCCTTCGGCCATGCCAAACACCTGTTGCAGCTTGCAGCCAATCTCAGACTGAATGCGCGCGGCTAAGGTTTCGCCTAGCTTGGCACCGCCAACCTGAATGCGTTGCAGAGATGCCAACGGCTTGTTGGTTCCCCATTCCTGGATGGCCTGTAACCACAGACTCACCGCGGGCGGTACTAAACCGGTGTCAGTGATTTGATGCTTTTCGATCAACGGGAAGCAGAGCGTCGCGCTGGGGTCGGCCGCTAAAATTACTTGCCCGCCTGCGTCAAATACGCCAAGCGCGCCCGGCGAACTCATTGGAAAATTATGTGCAGCGGGCAGGGCGATCAGATAACGCGTTTCTGCCGTAACGTGGCAAATCACATTGCTGTCGCGGATGCTGTAGTAGTAGTCGTTATGGGTACGTGGAATCAGCTTTGGCGTACCGGTACTGCCGCCGGAGAGCTGGAAAAATGCCACTTCATCGCCCGCTGTTGGCGTCGCGTTGAATTCACCTGCCGCTTCTGCCAGCAAGGATTCCAGGGTGTTTTCCGGTTGAGTATCATTGCGCAGAATAACCTGTTGCAGTGAAGCGTGTTCACGGCAAAGCTGTTCAATAAAGCGGTCATCAGCGAACAGCGCGTGGCTGCGATCGGCAATCAACAGTTTCGGTTCGATCTGGCTGGCGTAGGCGCTGAGTTCGGTGCGTTGATGACTGAACAGCGCATTCACGGGCGCAACGCCAATTTTAAACAGGGCAAACAGTGTCAGGTAAAACTCCGCCACGTTGCCGAGTTGAACCAGCGCAGTATCACCATTTTTTAGGCCGCGTCTTTGCAGCGCAGCAGCCAGGTTATCGCTGAGTTCAGCGAGCTGACGATAGCTGAACTGACGATCGCCATCAATTACTGCCACGGCATCGCTGTTTTTATGTCGTGCCAGAATGTCGGTCATCGGCACATCAAGCCAGTAACCTTTTTCGCGGTAGCGCGCGGCGAGATCTTCAGGCCAGCGGCTGTATGAAATTGTCATGGAATACCCTTTATTGCAGTCCAAATGCGCGAAGCATGGTATCGAGTTTAACGCCAGTTTCACGCCATTCTGATTCAGGTTGTGAATCGGCAACAATACCTGCGCCAGCAAAAGTTGAACGCGTGCACCTTTAACCGTGCCGCAACGAATCGTGACAACCCACTCACCGTTGCCTTGATCGTCACACCAACCGACGATACCGCCAAACAGCTGGCGTTCGAACGGCTCCAATGCCTGAATCAGGCGCTGAGCGCGCTGGTGCGGGAAGCCACTTAAAGCCGGGGTTGGATGCAGCAGGCACGCCAGCGACAACGCATTTTCCTGCTCATCCAGCACTTCGCCATCAATCTGCGTGGCAAGGTGCCATAAGGTCGATGTGGTGATTAATGAGGGAACAGTGGGCACTGAAAGCAAACGGCTACGCGGTTGCAGCGTTTCGCGCATCGCATCGGTCACTAACTTGTGTTCATGACGATCTTTATCAGAGTTCATCAAGGTTTCGCCAGCGGCGCGGTCGCGTTGGCTATCATTCTCACGGCGGGCAGAACCCGCCAGCGGACAAGAGCTGAAATCGCGGCCCTGTTTACGCAGCATCAATTCCGGGCTCGCGCCGACTAACGCGCCGCCTTCCGGCAGCGGCAGGTGGAAGTGATAGCTGTTAGGGTTTTGCGCGACAATACGTTGCATCAACGCCGCCGTATCAACGGGCTGTTCGGTAGCGATATCCATCAAGCGCGACAGCACCACTTTATCCAGATCGCCGCGCTGCGTTGCCGCAACAGCTTGCGCCACCATCGAAGTAAAAGCGTCGTGATCCGGCACCGCAGTACGACGGCGCACGTGCGGCAACGTCTCTTCGGGCGCCGTTTGCGGCACGTTTAAATCTGCACGATTGAAGGTTTGATAAGACTCAGGAATAAACAGCGCAGAAGGCTGATTGACGTCAAACGGGATTGCGCCCACCAGAATCGGATTCGCAATGCCCTGTTTTCTTGCAGATGCAAAGTGCTGCTGCAATTGTTGTTGAAAATCCCCGCCCAACGCCGCGCCATCTTTTACCGGCGTGGTAATGGTAGTGAAACAGCCTTGGGTTGTCAGACTGCGCCACGGGGAAGTAAACAGAAAGCCACGACACAGCGCCGAGAAATCCTGCAACAAGGGATTTTCAAACGTCAACGTTTCCACCATAATTTTCACCTATAAATGATAAGATAATTAATAATGATTATCATTTGTATTGTGGCTCTGTAAGCTACGTTGATTAGTTTGGAGTGTCAATAAATTCGCGGGGTTTCGACTGCGTTTTCATGCTAAATCAGCATATTGAGCAGGGTTTTTGTCACAGCTAAAGGTGGATTGGATCTTATGTATAAACGGGATTTTTGGGCGATGATCGCCCTCTTTTTCGCCAGCATGCTGGTTCTCAGTGGCGTTGCTCACGCTGAAAATGGCTGGCCGCGCACGGTGCAGGGCGCCAAAAACAGTATCACTTTGCAGCAGGCGCCCACGCGCATTGTTTCCACCAGCGTCACGCTCACCGGTTCTTTATTGGCGATTGATGCACCAGTGATCGCCAGCGGCGCGACAGCACCTAATAGTCGACTCGCTGATGCACAAGGTTTCTTTCGTCAGTGGGGCGATGTCGCAAAACAGCGCGGGGTAAAACGTTTATACATTGGCGAACCAAATGCAGAAGCGATCGCCGCTGAAGCGCCTGATCTGATCGTCGTCAGTGCAACAGGCAATGATTCAGCCATCAAGCTGGTTGATCAGCTTTCAGCCATCGCGCCGGTGTTGGTGGTGAATTATGACGATAAAAGCTGGCAGCAGCTGGTGAGCGTTTTGGGTGAAGCGACCGGGCACGAAGCCCAGGCAGCGGCGCGCGTCAAAGCTTTTGACGATCATGAAAACGCGCTGAAAAGTAAATTAACGCTGCCACCACAACCTGTTTCTGCCATGGTGTGGAACGGAGATGGGCGCGCGGTAAATCTGTGGACTGCTGAATCTGCGCAGGGCAAGTTGCTGCAACAGTTGGGTTTCACGCTGGCGACGCCGCCGGTCAATATTCAGCAAGGGCACAGCATGGGGCAGCGCAAAGACATTATTCAGTTATCGGGTGAAAACCTGGCGGCTGGCCTAAACGGCAACAGTTACATGCTGTTTGCCGCCGAGGATAAAACCGCCCATGCGGTGATGAATAATCCGTTCCTGAAGCAAACGCCTGCGGTAGAAAAAAGCAGGTCTATGCGCTAGGTCTGGACACGTTTCGCCTCGATTATTACAGCGCCAGCAACCTGCTGACGCGTCTTGAGCAGCTGTTTGTTAAATCATAAGCTTTGTTCCGCCAGCTTTGGCGCTGGCGGTTGATAACGTCGCAACTGTCCCATTACCAACCACATCAGCACACCCAACAGCGCGGCAGCAAAACCAAACAGGCTTGCCGCCTGTTGCGGCAGCAGCAAAGAACCCATTGAACCAATGATGGCAGCGCCTATTGCATCGCCTGTGACGTTCTGCGCCGTCCACAAGCTATTAATGCGACCTAACAGCGCATCCGGCGTCAAGGTTTGGATCATCGCGTACTGTACCAGGCTGTTAATCGCGCTGAAGTAGCCAAACGCCACCAAACAAACCAACCCCAATTCAAAGCGTGGCATCAGGCTAAACAAGCCGAGGGCGATAAAGGCTGCAATCGCGCTGGCTAATACTAAGAGACCCGGACGCGGCGAATGGGTCAGTCGCCCGCTGGTCAGCGCGCCTACGGCAGCGCCGAGCGGCACGGCGGCATACATCAGCCCGAGCTGATCAAGGTCAACCTGCCAATGCGTTGCCAACGATGGATAAAGCACCCGTACCGCGCTGGCTAACGTGACCAACGCACCAATCAGCGCAACCATGCCGACAATCGGGCTGGCAAACAGAAATTGCACGCCAGTGGCTAAGGCTTTAAGGGGATGTTCTCGCGGCTGTGGCGGCGGAGATAACGCCGGTAATCTCAACAGCGTTAACACCGTCAGCAGCGTACCGAAAGCGGCTAACCCATAATTCCAGGCGACGCTGCCGTGGGCAATCACTAATCCTGCAATGGCTGGCGAAAGAATCGAGCCAAAGCGCACTGTTAACATAGTAATCGCGCCCGCTTTCATGATGTTTTCACGGCCTACCAGCGCGGGCGTGGCGGCCAGCAGCGCCGTTACGCCAATCGCGCCAAAAAAGCCGTCCCACAATCCCAGCGCAAAGACCGCGATTACCGAAGGTTCAGGCAGCAGCGCATTAATGCACAGCGCGACAAAACCCAAGCCGCAGGTGGAGCGGGCAAACAGAATAAGACGACGACGTTCATAGCGATCGGCTAATACGCCACCGGTAAGCAGGCCGATAAACATTCCCGCGCCTGCCAACGTGACGGATAACCCGACCAACAGCGGCGAATGGGTGAGTTGTTGAATTTGTACCGGAACGGCAACGGCTAGCATGCCGAGCGAAACAATGGAGATAAAGCGAGCAATAAACACGGCGCGAAAAGCGGGATGTGTTTTAAGCAGGCTGAGATCGATAAAGTAGGAGGGTTTGTTCATTTCATCGCCTATAAACGCCGATTTTCCTCGTCATTGAGTGAATAAGTCATGGTAACATACAAAAATACGAGTAATAACGATAATAAGTATCATTATCAAAGTGGCTTGCCCGCAGTGTCGTTGATCAGTGAAGGTTTAAAACGTTATGCGCCAACTCCGTGCGATAGCAGGTTCAGGGATGCTGCTGTTGCTGCTTCTTGCGCTCAGTTTAATGCTGGGAGCAAAATCCATTGCTTTACATGATGTCACGCACGCGCTGTTTTCAAGCTGCACCAGCGCCGACTGCGTAATAGTACGTGATGCGCGCTTGCCGCGAACCCTGGCGGGCTTATTAGCGGGAGTTGCGCTGGGCATTGCTGGCGCTTTGATGCAGAGCCTGACGCGTAATCCGCTCGCCGATCCCGGTATTCTGGGGGTTAACGCTGGCGCGGGCTTTGCCGTGGTGATTGGCATAGCGCTGTTTGGCGCAGATTCACCGCTGGACTGGCTCGGCTTTGCTTTTGCCGGTGCGCTGATCGCCTCTTTGCTGGTGGCCTTAACGGGCGCGCTCGGCGGCGGCCGCGTGAACCCGGTTCGCCTGACGCTGGCGGGCGTGGCGCTCGGCGCAGTGCTTGAAGGCTTGACCTCCGGCTTATCGTTGCTGAATCCTGAAATCTACGATCATCTGCGCTTTTGGCACAGCGGCTCGCTCGATATCCGCAACTTCTCTGTCCTGAAAACCACCTTTCCTGCGGTTGTGATTGGCTGTGCCGTGGCGCTGCTTCTGGCACGATCCTTAAATAGCCTGAGCATGGGCGGTGATATGGCGACCGCGCTGGGCACGCGCGTGGCACGCACGCAACTGTTTGGACTGCTGGCAATTGCGCTGCTCAGCGGGGCAGCAACCGCTGCCGTTGGGCCGATTGCGTTCGTTGGATTGATGACGCCTCATTTAGCGCGCTGGCTGGTGGGCAACGATCACCGCTGGCTGCTGCCAGCCACTTTATTGATGACGCCTTGCCTGCTGCTCGCGGCCGATATTCTGGGCCGCATAGCGGTACCGGGTGAATTGCGTGTTTCGATTGTTACCGCGATTCTTGGCGCACCCATGTTGATTGTGTTAGTACGACGCAAACTGGGAAGAGGGCAAATATGAGTCGGATGATGATCAATAGCATTGTCCTGCTGATCGCATGCCTGTTGCTGGCCTTTTTAGGCGTAACGCGCGGGACCTTACCGATTTCCGCTGAGCAGCTGTGGCAAGTGATTAATGGCGATGCAGCACGCAATATCCAGTTAATCGTGATCGAATGGCGCATGCCACGCGTGTTGATGGCGCTGTTGATTGGCGCGGCACTTGGCGTCAGCGGCGCGATTTTCCAGTCTCTTCTGCGCAATCCGCTGGGCAGTCCCGATATTCTCGGCTTTAACACTGGCGCTTACAGCGGCGTATTGGTGGCGCTGGTGCTGTTTCAACAGAACATCGAAGGCATGACGTTGGCCGCGCTGCTGGGTGGCTTGATCACTGCTGGCGTGGTGTATCTGTTTGCCTGGCGAAACGGTGTTGATACCTTTCGGTTAATCATTGTCGGAATCAGCGTGCGCGCCTTATTAATGGCGCTGAACAGCTGGCTGATCATCAGCGCTTCGCTGGAAGCCGCACTCAGCGCCGGTTTATGGAGCGCCGGATCGCTCAACGGCATTACCTGGGCCAAAACGACGCCTGTTATCCTCGTATTGCTGTTGGCAATGGTAGCAACCGCCTTATTAGCACGGCGCATGCGCCTGCTGGAAATGGGTGACGATACCGCTTGTGCGCTGGGCGTGCCGGTCGAACGCAGCCGCATCTGGCTGATGTTGATCGGCGTAGTGCTAACGGCCGCGTCTACTGCATTGGTGGGACCTATCTCGTTTATCGCCCTGTTGGCACCGCAAATTGCCCGCCGTTTGTCGGGCGGCGTGAAAGGCGCTTTGCCTCTGGCGGCATTGTGTGGCGCGCTATTGCTGACGGCAGCAGATTACGCCGCACAGCACTTTTTCTTGCCTTACCAGTTGCCGGTTGGCGTGATTACGGTCAGCCTTGGCGGACTTTATCTGATTGCCTTACTGATACGGGAGGCGCGACGCCAATGACAGGCACATCCAGGTTACAAGGTGATGCACTCACGCTGGGCTACGATAAGAAAATCGTGGCCGAAAATCTCTCGGTAGCCATTCCTGATGGCGAATTAACAGTGATTATTGGCCCCAACGCCTGCGGTAAATCCACGCTGTTACGCACCTTAAGTCGTTTGACTGCACCGCTGAAAGGGCAGGTCATGCTGGATGGCGAAGCCATTGCGCGTTATGCCACTAAAGAGGTCGCGCGACGGTTGGGCTTGTTGCCGCAAAGCTCTAATGCACCCGCCGGGATCAGCGTCAATGAGCTGGTGGCGCGTGGGCGTTATCCACATCAAGCCTTATTTGGTCGCTGGCGTGACGAAGATGAAGCAGCGGTGCAGCAAGCGATGCTGGCAACCGGTGTCGCAGATTTGGCTAATCAGCAGGTAGATACACTTTCTGGCGGTCAGCGGCAGCGCGTGTGGATTGCGATGGTGCTGGCCCAGCAAACGCCGCTGCTGCTGCTGGATGAGCCGACAACCTGGTTGGATATCACCCATCAGATTGAATTATTAGAGTTAATGCAGGATTTGAATCAGCAGCATGGCCGCACGCTGGTGGTGGTACTGCACGATCTTAATCAGGCGTGCCGTTACGCCACCCATCTGATTGCGATGCGCCATGGGCGCATTATCGCGGAAGGCAAACCCAGCGAAATCATTACACCTGCGTTGATTGAATCGATTTATGGACTGCGCTGCATGATTGTTGATGATCCGGTCGCGCATACGCCAATGATTGTACCGCTGGGTCGGTCACGCACGTAAACAGATTTCAACGGACAGTGCGTGTGTGGGCCACTGACGTATTCAGGCCAAAAAACCAGAAGCAATGACCCAGAGAAAAAACAAAAACACCATGCCAGAAACAACACAGGGCGGTGATGACGCCCTGTGTTTTTAGTACGTCATTGTCAGAGCGCCGCCAGTAACCGCTGCAAGCGCGGCCCAATCTGCTCAAACATGCGTGGCGAGATGATATCAACGTGCGCACAATCCATCGGCCAGATCTCCAGCTCCGCAACATACGGCGACCAGGCACGAGTGGCATCTTGTCCCGGCTGCTGCGTTTGTTCTGCGAGGAACAGCGTGGCGCGACCGTTGAAACGGATACTGCGTGCCGTCGCCAGCAAACGTACTGAACTGGCGTAGTTGGCTTCGATAGTGTTAAACATCGCTTCCATCCCTTCGCCTGCCTGCTGACGCTGCGCAGCGATAAACTGTTCACGCTCGCGGTTTACCTCCTCCAGCACCGCCGGATCCAGGACATTTTCACCGCGCTTCTCATCCCAGTTCTGTGTTTCGGGTGGCCAGGTATCGAGCAGGCCAAGGAACGCCACTTTTTCGCCAAGCGCTTCGAGACGCGCAGCAATGCCTTGCGCCAGCGTGCCACCTAGCGAATAACCGATGAAATAGTAAGGGCCGTGAGGTTGCTGCTGACGAAGCGTGGCCAGATGTGCATCGCAGACCGCATCAAGATGCTGAGCCTGATTCAACGGACTATCGATATCCGGCGATTGAATGCCCATCAACGACCAGCGCGCATCCAGATAGCGTTGCAGCACGCTGAACTGCCAGGCAAAACCGGAAGCGGGATGGAAGCAGAACAGCGTTGGGCCATCGCCTTTACGTAACGGCAATACGGCTTCAAATCCGGCGCGACCCGCATCTTCCTCACTGCTTAACAGCGCAGCGAGTTTTTCTACCGTTGAAGCCACCATTACTTGGCCAACCGAAACCGGCAGGTTCAGGCTACGGCGCAGTTGCGCTGCAAGGCGCATCGCCAGCAGTGAATGGCCGCCCAGAGCAAAAAGTCATCCTGTGCGCTGATATTGTCACGCTCAAGCAAGGCGGAGAAAGCAGCGGCCAACGTGGTTTCCAGGCCGGGATGCGGCGCACGACCTGCGGCTGCAGCCTGGCTTTGCGGCATTGGCAGCGCTTTGCGATCGAGCTTGCCGTTGCTGCTCAGCGGGAAAGCGTCAAGTTGAACCATCGCCACCGGCACCATGTGCGCGGGCAGATGAGCGGCGAGGGCGGCGCGCATCGCCTCGCTGTCAATCGGGTGATCCGCAACGACATATCCCACCAACTGTCGCGCATCGCCTTGCTGAATGGCATTGCCCAGCACCACGGCATGTGTCACCGCTTGCTCCACGCCGGGTAATGCCGCCATCGCATGATCGATCTCATTCAGTTCAATACGTTGACCACGAATCTTTAGCTGATCGTCGCTGCGGCCCAGATATTCCACCGCGCCGTTTTCCAGCCAGCGTGCTACGTCGCCGGTGCGATACATCCGCGTGCCGTTGCCGTAAGGATCGGCGACAAAACGGCTGGCAGTAAGATCAGGGCGATCAAGATAACCGTGCGCCAACTGCACGCCAGTCAGGTAAAGATCACCGGCTACGCCTGGCGGCACCGGCTGCAAGCGCGCATCAAGAATGCGTAAACCGGTGTTCCACACCGGGAAGCCAATCGGCACGCTGGCACCCTGGACTGCCGCCAGTTCTGCGCCAAAAGCAGGATAGTAACTGACATCAACGGCGGCTTCGGTTGGACCGTATAAATTATGCAACTCAACTTGAGTAAGCGCTTGCCATTGGCGCGACAGCTCCGCAGGCAGCGCCTCGCCACTGCAAAAAACACGCCGCAGGCTGGCACATTGCGCTACTGCTTTATCATCCTGCAGCGAAGCGACAAAGGCCGCTAACATTGAAGGAACGAAGTGCGTGGTGGTAACGCGGTGGCGTGCGAACAGGTGTTGCAGCGCTTCGGGATCGCGATGCGCATCGGGTGGGGCCATCACTAATTGCGCGCCCACCAGCAGCGGCCAGAAAAACTCCCACACGGAAACATCAAAGCTGCTCGGGGTTTTTTGTAACACCACGTCGTCAGCGGTCAGCGGATAGTGATCCTGCATCCATAGCAGGCGGTTGACGATCGCTTCATGCCCGACCAAAACCCCTTTCGGACGACCGGTAGAACCGGAGGTATAGATGATGTAAGCGCCATCTTGCGGATGCGGCAAGAGAGAGGTGATTTCAGCAACCGGAGCCAAAGTGCATCGTAGAACATCGGTTCTACGGGAGAAATCGCGGCCAGGCGCTGGGCCAGATCGCGGCTGGTTAGCAGCGTTTTCGGTGCGGCATCTTCTAACATCATCTGCAAACGATCGTCTGGATAGCCGGTATCCAGCGGCAAATACGCGGCGCCAACGCTAACAATTGCCTGTAGCGCCAGCGATAGAAACACAGAGCGCGGCAACGCCACGGCGACGATGTCACCGCGCTGAACGCCTTTAGCGATCAGTTCACTGGCCAGCGCCTGAACCTGTTGCTGCATCTCCTGATAATTTAGGTTGTGCAGGTTATCGGCCAGCGCGGGTGCATGCGGCGTACGCTGTGCCTGCTTGATCAGCAGGCTGCTTAAGGTTTCAGCGGGCAGCGTCACAGTAGTTTGATTGATATCTGCCAGCTGTAGATTTTCATCGGGTGTGAGCAGATTCAGTTCACCGCAGGCGCGATCTGGCTGTGTAGCGAGTTGGTTCAACAGTAAAGTGAAGCGATTGAGGTGCTGTTTCAGCGTGCTTTCACTGTAGCGTTCAGCATTGGCCAACAGTTCAAGGGTTAAGTCACCTTTCTCGCTGATGTAAATGGCGATCTCAAGATCGCGAACCGGGCCAGAAGCGAGCTGATGCGTGACGCCTTCAATGCCAGCGAAATCCAGCTGGTAATCGAACATTTTGAGATTGATCACCGGGCCATAAAGCGGATCGGTATCGCCAAGGCGACCCAGATCGCGCTGCACCTGCTCAGCATCAAAGCGTTGGTGACGGCGCATCTTTTTTACTTCTTTCGCGAGCTGTGTCGCCAGTGTGATCAACGGTTGTGTAGGATCGTAATGCACTGCCATCGGCAGCACATTGATCACCGGGCCGGTGGCGCACAGCGCGGCCGATCCGATACGGCGCATAAAAATAAAGCCAGCGGCAAAATCATTTTGTCCGCTCAGGCGTGCCAGCCAGAGCGCGACCAGCGCAAAAGCGGTATCCGCGGCGTTGAGATTATGTTGCTGCGTATGTGACAACAACGTCTGGAAAGAAGGGCGATCCAGCGCCAGTTCCAGACGCAGCAGATCGGTGCTGGCACTTTGCCCTGCCAGCGGCTGTGCGGCCAGCGAGGCGGGTGGCGGAAGCTGAGCCCCTTTTTCCCGCCAGAATTCACGGTCGCGCTGCCAGGTCGCCGATTGCTGGTAACGCTGATACTCCTCAACCACTTCACTGAAGGGCACAAACGGCGTGGGTTCCGGCGCTTCGTTACGTTGCCCAGCGGTATAAAGATTGGCGATACGACGCGTCAAAGCAGTAAAGCTAAAACCATCAACAACCAGATGATGATAGCGCTGATACCAATACCAATGCTGATCGCCAAGACGCATCAGGCTGTGATGCCACAAGGGCGCACCGCTTAACACACGCAAATCGCCAGACATATCCTGATGCATCAAGGCGCGAGCTGCTGCTGCGGGATCGGTTTCGTGACGTAAATCGATGACATTGGGTTCACTAAAGGTCTGCGGAGAAGACCACTGCTGTGGCTCGCCATCTTGCTCGCCAAACGCCATATTCAGCGTATCCGCTTCTTTCATGCCAGCGACAATGGCCTTGGCCAGCATGGCACTGTTTAGCTCGCCGCGCAGCTCAACAAAGTGTGCGACCGCGTAAGCGTTGTGGTGTTTCGACAGCTGATCGGCAATCCAGATGCCAGGCTGCGCAGCGACCAGCGGCAGAGTGATATGTTCAGTAGGATTTCGGCTCATCAGGGTTTCAGACATCGTCGCTCCGGTTTGGGTTTTCGGTAACCGGACGGATGTCGTGCCAGTTTTCGTTTAACCAATGCAGGCAGGCTGCTTGCGGTTGCGGGCCGAATACGGTTTGCCATCCTGCGGGAATCGCATTGAAGGCGGGCCATAAACTGTATTGTTGCTGCGCATTTTTTAGCACATGACAATCCTGCTGGGGATCGTCAAATGGGTTGAGATGTTGCATGTCTGTCTCCTGCTCATAAAAGGCGAGCGAGATAAGCGGATTACCGGTGTTGCCACATTGCTTTCAGTCCATTCAGCAGGCCACCGCGCCAGCACAGCGCATCGTGACCGCCTTCGACCGGGTGATAGTCGACCTGATGTCCACATTGAGTCAGGTCACTTTGAAGTTGTTGGTTTGCTGCCAATATCAGGCGCTCGCGCTTGCCCGCTTCCAGGTAAAAACGGCGCGGTGGCGCAGCCAATAAACCTTGCTGCAATTGCTGTGGCAGCCAGCCGTTGGCCTTACCGCGTTCTGGCCACCAAAGGAACCCGATAAGCTGACGGCGGCACCAAAGGTTTCTGGCCAGCTCAACGTGGCGTAAACCGATGAGAGGCCGCCGAAGCTTTGTCCGACAATAACCGTGTCAGCCGCTTCATGAGAATAGGCGGCCCATTGCTGTATTTGGGGCAGCAGCTCCTCTTGAATCGCCAGCCAAAAGTCGGCGTTACAAGGGAGTTCCTGGGTGCGGTGCTCGCGATCAATGATATCAATCATCACATAGACCGCAGCAGGCAACTCGCCCGCATCGGTAAGCTGCTGTAACGGCCCCGCAACAGGCATGGTATGTGCCCAAAACTGGCCATCTAAAAGCAGCGCCAACGGACGGTGTTCAACAGACGTATCGCCTGTGGTGTATAGCCAAATTGAGCGTTCATTGCCCAGCCGTTCACTGCGCCAGATGTGATGCTGCAACGGCAGTATGGGCGCAAGGCCTTCATCAACGGCGCGCCAGTCATCCTGATTCGGTGAGTGCGGCAGATGCAGCGGAGAAACGCCCATGCCACGTCCACCTGACCAACCGCGCAAAGGATTGAGCGAATCGATTTGTGCCGTAGGGAATTTATCGCGCCACCAGTTGCGTAGCGTATGCATGTCGGGCTGCCCTTGAAAGGCATCAGCCTGATCATCGGGCATCAGGCAATAGCTGCCGCGCCAGGTTGCAGGCAAGGTGGTTTGCCAGAACCAGACATCGGTCTCAGGAATGCGCGCTAAAGAGGGGGAGCAGCTTGCTGATGGTGATCGGTCACGCCGGTAATATTGATCCATACCCGCTGAGTTGATGACTGTGATTCATCACCTTGCGGGTCGCGCCAAAAAACGTGACGTTGCAATCACCGGTTTCACTGGCCTCAACGAAGGGAATACCACGTTGTTGTTGTTCTTGCCACCAGCCTTCACTTCCGGTCATTTCATTTAACCACGTCATATACACCATCAGCCGATCACTGCACGTTGTTACTTTCATGAATGTTATGAATAATACTATTGATAATTATTTGCATTTGCAATAGGGTGTTTCCGCTCTACGGGGAGCGCGCGCGTTCCGTCTACCGCATCTGCTCTAATGAAGAGACGATGTTCTCCAAAGGACGGCCCGGTTAGATCTGGAATGCGTTGCAGGCAAGGTAAATACCTTTCACCGGCGCGCCAGCAGTTGCAATGCTGTTGGCAATCCAGGAAATAAAAAATGAAGAAATTATCACGGCTTTCATTAGCCATTTTGCTTGAAATCGGTTTAGCCGCATCTTTTGTTCCCGCAGCGCTTGCCGCGGAAACCACCTCTGAATCAAACACATCCAGCGACGATAACGCATCCACTGACGGTAGTAATGGCACGCTGGTGGTCAATGCAGCAGAACAGACGCTGCAAGCCCCAGGTGTTTCGACTATTACCGCTGACGAAATCAAAAAACGCCCGCCGGCACGTGATGTCTCTGAGATCATCCGTACCATGCCTGGCGTTAACCTCACCGGGAACTCTACCAGCGGCCAGCGCGGCAACAACCGCCAGATAGATATTCGCGGTATGGGCCCGGAAAATACCTTGATTTTGGTTGATGGCATGCCGGTTTCCAGCCGCAACTCGGTACGCCTTGGCTGGCGTGGCGAACGTGATACGCGCGGCGATACCAGCTGGGTTCCCCCTGAGATGATCGATCACATCGAAGTGATTCGCGGTCCGGCTGCGGCACGTTACGGCAACGGTGCGGCGGGCGGCGTGGTGAATATCATCACCAAGAAAGAGAGCAATGCATGGCACGGCTCCTGGAATACCTACTTCAATGCGCCAGAGCATAAAGAAGAAGGCTCGACCAAACGCACCAACTTCAGTTTGATGGGACCGTTAGGCGATGACTTTAGCTTTCGTCTTTATGGCGGACTCGCGAAAACTCAGGCTGATGCCCAGTTTATTAACGAAGGCCATCAGTCGCTTCGCACCGGCTCTTATGCAGATACCGTGCCTGCAGGGCGTGAAGGCGTAGAAAATAAAGATATCAATGCATTGCTGCGCTGGGCTTTCGCTCCCATGCAGGCGCTTGAATTTGAAGCGGGCTATAGCCGTCAGGGCAACCTGTATGCAGGCGATACGCAAAACACCAATACCAGTGCCTTGGTGCAGAGCAAATATGGTGAAGAAACCAACCGGTTATATCGCCAGAACTTTGCGGTGACCTGGACCGGCGCGTGGGATAACGGCATCAGCACCCGTAGCTATGCGCGGTATGAAAATACCCGCAACTCGCGCATGAACGAAGGATTGGCGGGCGGAACAGAGGGCATTTTCTCTGATGACGGCTTCTCAACCATTCAGTTAGATGACGTGATGCTGCACAGTGAGATCAGTGTGCCGTTTGAGTTGTTGGTTAATCAAACGGCGACCTTCGGCACCGAGTGGAACCAGCAGCGCATGAAAGATGGTTCCTCTAACAGCCAGGCGCTTTCGGGTGGCAATATTGACGGTTTATCTACCGGCACGCGCAGTCCTTATTCGCAGGCTGAAATCTTTTCACTGTTTGCCGAAGATAATATCGAAGTGACAGACAGCACGATGCTGACGCCAGCATTGCGCTTTGATCATCACTCGATTGTGGGTGACAACTGGAGCCCATCGCTGAATCTGTCGCAAGGTTTGGGTGATGACTTCACGCTGAAGTTAGGGATTGCGCGTGCGTATAAAGCGCCAAGCCTGTATCAGACCAACCCGAATTATGTGCTTTATAGCCGTGGCCAAGGCTGTGCGGCCAGCGCGGGTGCCTGTTATCTGATGGGGAATGATGACCTTAGTGCCGAAACCAGCATCAATAAAGAAGTTGGGCTGGAGTGGAAACATGACGGTTATCAAGCGGGCGTGACTTGGTTCCGTAATGACTATCGCAACAAAATCGAAGCGGGTTATTTGCCGACCGGAACGTCCACTTCCGGCACCACGGATGTCTATAAGTGGGAAAACGTACCGAAAGCGGTCGTTGAAGGTTTAGAGGGCACGCTGAATATTCCTTTCTCCGACACGGTGGCGTGGAACAACAATCTGACTTATATGCTGCAGAGTAAAAACAAGGAAACAGGCGATCGCTTGTCGATCATTCCTGAATACACCTTGAACTCTTCCCTAAGCTGGCAGGCCACGCAGGATCTGTCGCTGGAAACAACCTTAACGTGGTACGGCTCGCAAACGCCGAAGAAATATAACTACAAAGGGGAAGCGGTGACCGGCAGTGAGAAGGATCAGGTTAGTCCTTATTCAATCGTTGGTATGAGCGGCACCTACGACATCAATAAGTACGCCAGCGTGACGCTGGGTATTGAAAACCTGTTCGATAAACGTCATTTCCGCGAAGGGAATGCGCAGACAACCGGTAACGAAACAACCGGCGCGTATATGTATGGCGCAGGCGCGAATACTTATAACGAGTCAGGTCGTACGTACTACGTGAGTGTTAATACTCACTTCTAATAAGCCGCAATAAAAAACGCAGCGGGTAGCAAGCCCGCTGCGTTGATCGTATTACTTCACTCAGTTGTTCTTATTGATATCGCTATATAGCCTGCTCTCGAAACGCACCAGCGGAATTCGGCGTTGGCGTTGATCCTCTGGCGGCACAGCATAACCAGAAAGGAATTGCACGAAAGCCACACGCGTACCGCTTGAGGTCGTTATAAAGCCTGCCAGGTTATACACGCCTTGCAGTGAACCGGTTTTCGCTGAAACTTTGCCATCCAGTCCCGCTTCATGTAATCCGCCGCGATATTGCAATGTGCCATCGTAGCCCGCTAACGGCAGCATAGAGATGTAATCCAACGTATTGTCGTTCTTGGCGATGTATTGCAGCACCTGCATCATGGTTTCTGGCGAAATCAAATCGTGGCGTGATAAGCCCGATCCGTCGACCTGAATGCTGTTGCCCAGATCAATATTGGCTTTCTGCTTCAGGATGCGGCGGATCGCATCTGAACCCGCACGGAAAGTGCCCGGCACGTTGAAATAGTGATGGCCGATGGTACGGAAAACGGTGTCGGCAATCATGTTGTCAGACTTTTTCAACATCATGCGCAACAGCGTATGCAGCGGCGCGGATTGCGTCGAGGCTAATACGGTGCCTGGCGACGTGGCTTGCGCTTGACGAACCAGATGGCCGCTGTAATCGATATCCGCTGCACGCAGTTCCGATTTTAAGATTTCGCCAGCCCAGGCTGCACCATCCTGTACTGCAAACGCCAGGGGCAGGGGTTCTGCGCGCTGTCGCATACAACCGGTTAAGGTATAGCGGTTCAGTTCACCCGGCACCACATCCAGTTCACAATATTGACCTTCACCGCTGTTGCGGCCAAGGGTGCGAACTTGACTAAACATGTGTGCAGGATAATAAGAAGCGATGCGTACAAAGGCGTTCTCGCCTGGCGTATTGGCGCTATAAAGTGAAACTGAGAAACAGTTTTTATCCACTATTGCCGCCGCAGGAGGCGCACTAAAGCACTGTGTGAGATCGTTCCACGGCCAGCCGGGTGCCATGTCATGGCTGGCAAACACCGAAGTATCAATCACCAGATTGCCTTTGATATGCGTCACGCCCTGCTTTTTAACGCAGCGACCATATTGCGCAGATCCTGACGGCTCAGCGTAGGATCGCCCGCAAAACGTGCCACTAAATCGCCGTTCAGCGTGCCATCAACAATGGCACCTTTGGTTTCAAACGTGGTTTGAAAACGGTAGTCGCCGCCTAATTCTAGCAAGGCCGCCAGCGCAGTGATCACTTTCATGGTACTCGCGGGCAACGCCATTTGCTTGCCGTGGTAATCGATGATCGGAGTTGATGCGCCGATTTTCTGCACCATCAACGCCAAATTAGCGCCGTCGGGCAAATATTGCATATATTCATCAACGGGGGCTGCTTGTGCCTGCAGCATAAATGCACAGGTTAATCCGGTAACAAGTCGTGAAAATCGCATAATCTCGCGGTAACTGGCATGTGAGGACGTCAATACTACGTCCCTGGACGGTGCAAAGTAAACGATGACCCGCAGGGAACTCTGGGGTAAAATACGTATCAAATTGCAAAACCTTTTCTGGCCTGGAAACTTATCTGGGTCAGGATTCTTTTGTTTTCAAAACGGCACAACGTGTCGCAGAACGCTTTTTCTGCAATCACCGGTCAGGATGACACCGTTAAACAGGAAAGATGACGAGGAGCTTAAATGAATCAGATTCCGATGACGTTAAGAGGCGCTGAAAGATTGCGCGAAGAGCTGAACGAGCTGAAAACCGTGAAGCGCCCGCGCATCATCGCCTCGATTGCTGATGCTCGCGAGCATGGCGATTTGAAAGAAAATGCTGAATATCACGCTGCGCGTGAAGAGCAGGGCTTTTGTGAAGGCCGCATTCAGGAGATCGAAGCAAAACTCTCCAATGCACAGGTGATCGACATCACCCAAATGCCTAAAACCGGTCGCGTGATTTTTGGTTCAACGGTTAGCGTGCTGAACCTTGATACCGATGAAGAGTCAACCTATCGCATTGTGGGCGATGACGAAGCGGATTTTAAACAAAATCTGATTTCGGTGAACTCGCCAATGGCACGCGGGCTGGTGGGTAAAGAGGCCGATGATGTTGCTATCATCAAAACGCCTGGCGGCGATGTGGAATATGAAATCCTGAAGGTGGAATACCTTTAAGATGTTGCTACGCTTTGAAAAGCACAGAAGCACAATGTAAAGAAAGGAAAAAGGCCGCACTGCGGCCTTTTATCCTATGTGAGAGCATGGCACTTTCACTGCCCGATTATCGTGGCAGAGAAATTTTGCTCTCTTTAGCAGGGCGATACAGCACCAGCGTTTTGCCGATCACCTGAACGTTGTTGGCGCGTGTTTCACGCACGATTGCTTCAACGATCAGCAGTTTGGTTTCACGATCTTCCGAGGCAATTTTCACCTTGATCAATTCGTGATGTCCTAATGCGTATTCGATTTCGGCCAGCACGCCTTCGGTAAGGCCATTTCCACCGATCATCACGACCGGCTTGAGCGGATGGGCAAGACCTTTCAGGTGCTGTTTTTGTTTGGTACTTAGATTCATCGTATTTTTTACTTACTCAGGGATTGAAAACGGTTCATTCTACCGCCATCTCGGGTATATCGCCAAATCGACGCAACCCATTGCGTGCAGGTTTATCGCTACGATGACGATTTAGTTGGAAAAATTATGACGGGTAAAAAGCGTTCAGCCAGTTCTAGCCGCTGGCTCCAGGAACACTTTAGCGATAAATATGTGCTTCAGGCACAGAAAAAGGGTTGCGCTCGCGCGCCTGGTTTAAACTTGAGGAAATACAGCAGGGTGACAAGCTTTTCAAACCCGGTATGACCGTGGTAGATCTGGGTGCAGCACCCGGTGGCTGGTCGCAATACGTTGTACAGCAGATAGGTGCAAAAGGTCGGGTCATCGCTTGTGATATTCTGCCGATGGATCCGATTGTCGGTGTCGATTTCCTTCAAGGTGATTTTCGTGAAGAATCGGTGATCAAAGCGCTGCTTGAACGCGTTGGTGATCAGAAAGTCCAGGTTGTCATGTCCGATATGGCACCTAACATGAGTGGTACACCTGCCGTAGATATTCCCCGGTCGATGTATTTAGTGGAACTGGCGCTGGAAATGAGTCGGGATATCCTGGCACCCGGCGGCAGCTTTGTAGTGAAAGTGTTTCAGGGAGATGGCTTCGATGAATACCTACGGGAAATTCGCTCCCTTTTTACGAAAGTGAAAATTCGGAAGCCAGACGCTTCGCGTTCACGTTCGCGTGAAGTGTACATTGTGGCGACTGGGCGCAAACTATAACCAAATTGCTGGAGAAGTAGGCTAGATCGCTGCGATTCCATGTATGAAGGATATATAGTACCCTACGCTATCTGTTAACACCGTTGTAATATGAGGTTAATCCCTTGAGTGACATGGCGAAAAACCTGATTCTCTGGTTAGTCATCGCGGTCGTGCTGATGTCTGTATTCCAGAGCTTTGGGCCCAGCGAGTCGAATGGCCGAAGGGTTGATTATTCAACCTTCCTGTCGGAAGTGAACCAGGATCAGGTCCGCGAGGCACGTATTAACGGGCGTGAAATTAACGTAGTTAAAAAAGACAGCAATAAATACACCACTTACATTCCTGTCAATGACCCCAAGTTGCTCGATAACCTCTTGACCAAAAACGTCAAAGTGGTTGGCGAACCGCCGGAAGAACCGAGCCTGTTGGCTTCAATCTTCATTTCGTGGTTCCCGATGCTGCTACTGATTGGCGTGTGGATCTTCTTTATGCGGCAGATGCAGGGCGGCGGTGGCAAAGGCGCGATGTCCTTTGGCAAAAGCAAAGCCCGCATGTTGACAGAAGATCAGATCAAAACCACGTTCTCTGACGTCGCTGGTTGTGATGAAGCGAAGGAAGAAGTTGCTGAACTGGTGGAATACCTGCGCGAACCAAGCCGCTTCCAAAAACTGGGTGGTAAAATTCCGAAAGGCGTTTTGATGGTTGGCCCGCCAGGTACAGGTAAAACGTTGTTGGCAAAAGCGATTGCCGGTGAAGCTAAAGTACCTTTCTTTACTATCTCAGGTTCTGACTTCGTAGAAATGTTCGTAGGTGTGGGTGCATCTCGTGTGCGCGACATGTTTGAGCAAGCGAAGAAAGCTGCACCTTGCATCATCTTTATCGATGAGATCGATGCTGTAGGTCGTCAACGTGGTGCCGGTTTAGGCGGCGGTCACGATGAGCGTGAGCAGACGCTTAACCAGATGTTGGTTGAGATGGATGGTTTCGAAGGTAATGAAGGCATTATCGTTATCGCAGCAACTAACCGTCCTGATGTGCTTGACCCAGCGCTGCTGCGTCCGGGTCGCTTCGACCGTCAGGTTGTGGTTGGTTTGCCAGACGTACGTGGACGTGAGCAGATTCTGAAAGTACATATGCGTCGCGTTCCATTAGCGACCGATATTGATGCTGCAATCATTGCTCGTGGTACGCCAGGCTTCTCCGGTGCGGATCTTGCTAACCTTGTGAATGAAGCTGCGCTGTTTGCTGCTCGCTCTAACAAACGTGTTGTGTCGATGGTTGAGTTCGAAAAAGCGAAAGACAAAATCATGATGGGTGCGGAACGCCGCTCTATGGTGATGACGGAATCGCAGAAAGAATCAACCGCATATCATGAAGCAGGCCATGCAATTATTGGTCGTCTGGTTCCAGAACACGATCCGGTTCACAAAGTAACAATTATTCCACGTGGCCGCGCGTTGGGTGTGACCTTCTTCTTACCGGAAGGCGATGCAATCAGCGCCAGCCGTCAGAAACTGGAAAGTCAGATCTCTACGCTATACGGCGGTCGTTTGGCTGAAGAGATTATCTACGGTGCTGAACGTGTTTCTACCGGTGCGTCGAATGACATCAAAGTCGCGACAAATCTGGCACGCAACATGGTTACACAGTGGGGCTTCTCGGAGAAACTCGGTCCATTGCTGTATGCGGAAGAAGAGGGTGAAGTGTTCCTTGGGCGTTCAGTTGCTAAAGCGAAACACATGTCTGATGAAACCGCGCGCATCATTGATCAGGAAGTTAAGCACCTGATTGACAGCAACTACCAACGTGCTCGCCGCATTCTGGGTGAAAACATGGACATCCTTCATGCGATGAAAGACGCGCTGATGAAGTATGAAACCATTGATGCACCACAGATCGACGACCTGATGGCACGCCGCGAAGTGCGTCCACCAGCGGGCTGGGAAGATCCAGGCAGCAGCAATTCTGACAGCAACGGTACGCCAAAGGCGCCACGTCCGGTTGATGAACCGCGTACGCCAAATCCTGGCAATACTATGTCAGAGCAGCTCGACAAATAAGCTGTAACGTCGTCAAATAAAACCCCGGCTGGTCCGGGGTTTTTTATATCCTGAAATTGTTACTCAAGGAGTTTTTCGCCATGAAGTTGTTCGCTCGTGATTCCCATCTCGATTTATCTTTTCCCCATGTGATGGGTATTTTAAATGTCACGCCGGATTCCTTTTCAGATGGCGGTAAACATAACGTCTTGGTTGATGCGCTCACGCATACCAACGAAATGGTCAATGCAGGTGCCACCATTATTGATGTTGGTGGAGAATCGACACGTCCCGGCGCAGATGAAGTCAGTGTTGAAGAAGAGCTGGAGCGTGTTATTCCGGTTGTTGAAGCGATTGCCCAGCGTTTTGAAGTTTGGATTTCAGTCGATACCTCAAAACCTGAAGTTATTCGTGAATCTGCACGTGTAGGGGTTCACATCATCAATGACATTCGTTCATTATCTGAACCGGGTGCACTTGAAGCGGCGGCTGAAACGGGACTACCTGTGTGTCTGATGCACATGCAGGGCGAGCCGCGTACTATGCAGCAGGCACCAGAATATGAAAACATTTTAAGCGAAGTAGACGCTTACTTCGTTAATCAGATCGCACGCTGTGAAGCCGCAGGGATTAAAAAAGAGAATCTGATACTCGACCCAGGCTTTGGTTTCGGTAAAAATCTGAGCCACAACTATGAGCTGCTGGCTCACCTTAGCGATTATCACCATTTTGGTTTACCGCTATTGGTGGGTATGTCGCGTAAATCGATGATTGGCCAATTATTAAATGTCGGTCCTGGCCAACGTTTAACGGGTAGCCTCGCCTGTGCGGTCATTGCTGCTATGCAAGGCGCACAAATCATTCGCGTACATGACGTCAAAGAAACTGTCGAAGCGATGCGCGTAGTTGAAGCAACGCGTAGAGCAAAAGGATAATTAGGCATGAGTAATCGTAAATATTTCGGTACAGATGGCATTCGCGGCAAAGTGGGTGAAGCACCTATTACACCTGATTTTGTACTGAAATTGGGCTGGGCGGCCGGTAAAGTGCTGGCGCGACACGGCTCAAAAAAATTATTATCGGCAAAGATACGCGTATTTCTGGTTACATGCTGGAATCAGCATTAGAAGCGGGTTTAGCCGCGGCAGGATTATCCGCAGCCTTTACAGGGCCAATGCCTACGCCCGCCATCGCTTATCTGACTCGCACTTTTCGTGCCGAAGCTGGCATTGTGATCTCCGCGTCGCATAATCCTTTTGACGATAATGGCATTAAATTTTTCTCATCTGAGGGCACTAAATTGCCTGACGAAGTAGAGGAAGCCATTGAATTAGAAATGGAAAAGCCGATTACTTGTGTCGAGTCAGCTGCATTAGGGCGCGCTAGCCGTATTGTCGATGCTGCCGGACGTTACATTGAATTTTGCAAAGGCACCTTTCCAAGCGAACTCAATCTCAACGGACTGAAAATTGTGGTGGATTGCGCGAATGGCGCGACGTATCACATTGCTCCTAACGTATTGCGCGAATTGGGTGCGACGGTTATTGCTATTGCCACCCAGCCGGATGGGATGAACATCAACAAAGAGTGCGGCGCGACCGATCTGAAAATGCTTCAGCAGCGTGTACTCGCCGAAAAAGCGGACATCGGCTTAGCCTATGACGGCGACGGCGATCGCATCATGATGGTTGATCATCTTGGCGAAAAAGTGGATGGCGACCAGATTCTCTACATCATCGCGCGTGAAGGCTTGCGTCAAGGCCAATTGCGCGGCGGTGTAGTCGGCACGCTGATGAGTAATATGGGCTTAGAGTTGGCGCTTAAGCAGTTAGGCATTCCTTTTGTTCGGGCTAAAGTCGGTGACCGCTATGTGCTGGAAAAAATGCAGGAAAAAGGCTGGCGCTTAGGAGCAGAGAACTCTGGTCATGTCATTTTGCTGGATAAAACCACGACGGGTGATGGCATCGTAGCAAGTTTGCAAGTACTCACTGCAATGGTGCGTAACCATATGAGCCTGCACGATTTGTGCAGCGGTATGAAAATGCTGCCTCAGGTATTAGTCAATGTACGCTTTACGGGTGAACACGATCCGCTGGAAAGCGAAGCAGTGAAAGCGGTAACCGTAGAAGTGGAAAAAGCCCTGGCTGGACGTGGTCGCGTATTGCTCCGTAAATCAGGAACTGAACCTCTGATTCGCGTCATGGTTGAAGGTGAAAACGAGGCACAGGTAATTGAATTAGCCAATCGTATCGCCGATCAAGTGAAGGCTGTTTAAGCTGTTTAAAGGCGGTCGGCAATAGGCCGAACCGCCTGTAAAATCACCGGGATGGCGCTTTTTTCTGCAATCAGCGTGTCTGTTGCAAATTGCACTTGCAGAGGTATGCGCCTTTGGTTAGTATTCACACCCGCTTCTGATGGGTGATGACGAGATATCCCATCAATACTGGTTGAAGCTTTAACTGTACGATTACCGTGCAAGGAACAGGTTGAATATGTACGAAGCTCTTTTAGTTGTTTTCCTTATTGTAGCTATCGCCCTCGTGGGTATGATCATGCTGCAGCAAGGCAAAGGCGCTGATATGGGAGCCTCATTCGGTGCAGGCGCATCCGGTACGTTGTTTGGTTCAAATGGGTCAGGAAACTTCATGACTCGTATGACTGGCATCTTAGCGGCATTGTTCTTCATCATCAGCTTGGTTCTGGGTAATTTGAACAGCAATAAAACTTCGAAAGGAAGCGAGTGGGAAAATCTTTCTGCGCCAGCGCAGTCTCAGCAGACTGAACAGCCAGCGCAACCGGCAACGCCGGGTAACGATATTCCTAAGTAAATTCGTCAACGCTTGCGACGCAACTGATTCACGTTGCGGTCTGAAAAGTGCCGAGGTGGTGGAATTGGTAGACACGCTACCTTGAGGTGGTAGTGCCCGATTGGGCTTACGGGTTCAAGTCCCGTCCTCGGTACCAAATCTTAGTATTACTTGCATTTAATGCATGTTCGGCGTAATATTCGCCACGTTTTCGGACGCGGGGTGGAGCAGCCTGGTAGCTCGTCGGGCTCATAACCCGAAGGTCGTCGGTTCAAATCCGGCCCCCGCAACCACTTTCCCTTAGAGTTCTTTTTCAAATATACTGTATGCATCCACGGGCGCATTCGCAGCGAATTTTAAAAAATTCTTTTGGATTGGGTCCGAGCGCTTCGCGGCATACAGGGTCCAGTGATAAAAAGCCCCGAATTTTCGGGGTTTTTTGTTATTAGCGAATCGTAATACTGGGCTTTAGGCCCTTTTTTTATGTCTTGGGGTGGGCTTGTCCACATTAGAGCAAAAATTGACAGATTTGATATCGGCTCCGGTAGAAGCACTGGGCTACGAACTGGTGGGAATTGAATTCGTTCGGAGTCGCACATCAATCCTGCGCATCTATATTGATAGTGAAGATGGCATCAATGTCGATGATTGCGCGGATGTCAGCCACCAGGTGAGCGCAGTAATGGATGTTGAAGATCCCATTACCGTGCCTTACAACCTTGAGGTGTCCTCACCGGGACTCGATCGTCCGCTGTTTACCGCTGAACATTATGAGCGCTATGCAGGTGATGAAGTGACTCTGGTGCTGCGTATGGCCGTTCAAAACCGCCGTAAATGGCAGGGAATCATCAAGTCTGTAGAAGGCGAGATGATCACGGTAAACGTTGAGGGTAAAGATGAAGTGTTCGCGCTGAGTAATATTCAGAAAGCGAACCTGGTCCCCACTTTTAAAAGTCCGGATTGAGGCTAACCAGGATGAATAAAGAGATCTTAGCTGTTGTAGAAGCCGTTTCTAACGAAAAAGCCCTGCCGCGTGAGAAAATCTTCGAAGCGCTGGAGAGCGCGCTGGCTACTGCGACCAAGAAAAAGTACGAGCAAGAAATTGAGGTGCGCGTAAGCATTGATCGCAGAAGTGGCGATTTCGATACTTTCCGCCGTTGGGAGATCGTAAACGAGGTTACACAGCCAACGCGCGAGATCACACTGGATGCGGCCCGCTTCGAAGACGAAGCATTCAATCTGGGCGAATATGTTGAAGATCAGATTGAATCGGTTACTTTTGACCGCATTACTACTCAAACCGCGAAGCAGGTTATCGTACAAAAAGTACGTGAAGCTGAGCGTGCGATGGTGGTTGATCAATTCCGCGAGCAGGAAGGCGAAATCATTACTGGCGTGGTAAAAAAGTTAACCGCGACAATATTTCGTTAGACTTAGGCAGCAATGCCGAAGCGGTGATTCTGCGTGAAGATATGCTGCCGCGTGAAAACTTCCGCCCAGGCGACCGCATTCGTGGCGTACTCTATTCAGTACGACCTGAAGCGCGTGGCGCGCAGCTGTTTGTGACGCGTTCCAAACCGGAAATGTTGATCGAACTGTTCCGCATCGAAGTGCCAGAAATTGGCGAAGAAGTGATTGAAATTAAAGCCGCCGCTCGTGATCCGGGCTCGCGTGCCAAAATTGCTGTAAAAACCAATGACAAACGTATCGATCCGGTAGGTGCTTGTGTGGGTATGCGCGGTGCGCGTGTTCAGGCTGTATCCAGCGAACTGGGTGGCGAGCGTATCGATATCGTGCTGTGGGATGACAATCCGGCACAGTTTGTTATTAATGCCATGGCTCCGGCTGATGTGGCATCAATCGTGGTTGATGAAGATAATCACACCATGGATATCGCTGTAGAAGCTGGAAATCTGGCTCAGGCGATCGGCCGTAACGGCCAAAACGTGCGTCTGGCTTCCCAATTAAGTGGTTGGGAACTGAACGTGATGACCGTCGATGATCTGCAAGCTAAGCATCAGGCTGAAGCACATGCAGCTATCGATATGTTCACCAAACATCTCGACGTTGATGAAGAATTCGCTACCATTCTGGTGGAAGAAGGATTCTCTTCGCTGGAAGAATTGGCTTATGTGCCTATCGACGAGCTGTTGGAAATTGACGGCCTCGACGAAGAGACCATTGAAGCCCTGCGTGAACGAGCAAAAAATGCGTTAACCACCCTGGCATTAGCGAAAGAAGAGAGCCTTGGTAATCAGGAGCCCGCTGAGGATCTTCTGAATCTTGAGGGCTTGGATCGTGCGCTGGCTTATCGCCTGGCAGCAAAAGGCGTTTGCACGCTGGAAGATCTCGCTGAGCAAGGTGTTGACGATCTGACGGATATTGAAGGCATGACTGATGAGCAAGCAGGCTCGCTAATTATGGCCGCACGAAATATCTGCTGGTTCGGCGATGACGCGTAATAACAGGAAGGAACAGCATGACAGATGTAACCGTAAAATCGCTGGCCGCAGAAATTCAGACTCCGGTCGATCGCCTGGTACAGCAATTTGCTGATGCGGGGATCCCTAAGTCTGAAAACGACGCCGTATCCCAGCACGAGAAAGAAACCTTACTGTCTCACTTGAATCGTGAGCATGGTCAGGCCGGTTCAAGCAAGCTGACGTTGCAGCGTAAAACGCGTAGCACCTTGAATATTCCTGGCACCGGGGGTAAAAGTAAGTCGGTGCAAATTGAAGTCCGCAAAAAGCGTACATACGTGAAAGGCGATGCAGATGCTGAGCAAGCTCAGGCAGAAGCTGAAGCCGAGGCACAGCGTGTAGCGGAAGAGCAGGCGCAACGCGAGGCTGAAGAAAAAGCCCGTCGCGATGCTGAACAGAAAGCGCAACGTGAAGCCGAAGAAAAAGCCAAGCGCGAAGCCGCTGACAAGGCCAAACGTGCAGCAGCGGAAAATGAGAAAGTGAATAATCAACCTACCGATGACGTGACCAAGGCTGCGCAATCTGACAAAGCCCGTCGCGAAGCAGAAGCTGCCGAACTTAAGCGTAAAGCTGAAGAAGAAGCACGTCGTAAACTCGAAGAGGCTGCCCGCCTCGTAGCAGAAGAAGCCCGCCGTCTGGCCGAAGAGAAATCGGCCGAATGGGAGAAACCAGAAGAAGAGGATAAAGGCGACTATCACGTCACCACCTCGACTCACGCCCGTCAGGCGGAAGACGAGAATGATCGTCAGGTTGAAGCGGGTCGTGCACGTGCGCGTACTACTGCTAAAGCAACGCGTCCGGCTAAAAAAGGCAACAAGCATTCTGAAGCCAAAACTGACCGTGAAGAAGCGCGTGCCGCTATTCGTGGTGGTAAAGGCGGTAAACATCGCAAGCCAAGTGCTCTGCAGCAGGGCTTTAACAAGCCAGCTCAGGCCGTGAACCGCGATGTTGTCATCGGTGAAACCATTACTGTAGCTGAACTGGCTAACAAAATGGCGGTGAAAGGTTCTCTGGTCATCAAAGCGATGATGCGAATGGGCGCTATGGCGACCATCAACCAGGTTATCGATCAGGAAACCGCTCAGCTGGTTGCTGAAGAAATGGGCCATAAAGTTACCCTTCGTCGTGAGAACGAGCTGGAAGAAGCGGTAATGGACGATCGTGACACCGATGCTGCACAGGAATCTCGTGCACCGGTTGTGACCATCATGGGCCACGTTGACCACGGTAAAACCTCTTTGCTGGATTACATCCGCTCTACCAAAATCGCCTCTGGCGAAGCGGGCGGCATTACTCAGCATATCGGTGCTTATCACGTCGAAACTGACAACGGTATGGTGACCTTCCTTGATACCCCGGGACACGCCGCGTTTACCGCAATGCGTGCACGTGGTGCTCAGGCTACGGATATCGTAATCCTGGTTGTTGCAGCCGATGATGGCGTAATGCCACAGACCATCGAAGCAATCCAGCACGCCAAAGCAGCGAAAGTGCCGGTTGTTGTTGCGGTGAACAAGGTTGATAAGCCAGAAGCCGATCCAGATCGCGTTAAAAACGAACTGACTCAGTACGGAATCATTCCGGAAGAGTGGGGCGGCGAAAACATGTTCGTTAATGTCTCTGCTAAAGCAGGTACCGGCATTGATGATCTGTTGAATGCGATTCTGCTGCAGGCAGAAGTATTAGAATTAACCGCTATCCGTGAAGGTATGGCGAGCGGCGTGGTTATCGAATCGTTCCTCGACAAAGGTCGTGGTCCGGTTGCAACCGTGCTGGTACGTGAAGGTACGCTGAACAAAGGCGATATCGTACTGTGTGGCTTCGAATATGGCCGTGTACGTGCGATGCGTGACGAACTGGGCCGCGAAGTGATGGAAGCTGGTCCTTCGATTCCTGTTGAGATCCTGGGTCTTTCTGGTGTGCCAGCAGCAGGCGACGAAGCGACTGTTGTACGTGACGAGAAGAAAGCGCGTGAAGTTGCACTGTATCGTCAGGGTAAATTCCGCGAAGTGAAACTGGCGCGTCAGCAGAAGTCGAAGTTGGAGAACATGTTCGCCAACATGACCGAAGGCGAAGTGTCCGAGCTGAACATCGTGCTGAAAGCCGATGTACAGGGTTCAGTGGAAGCGATCTCCGACTCCTTGCTGAAACTCTCCACCGACGAAGTGAAGGTGAAGATTGTTGGCTCTGGCGTGGGTGGTATCACCGAAACCGACGCAACGCTGGCTGCAGCTTCTAACGCAATCATCCTTGGCTTTAACGTACGTGCCGATGCATCAGCACGTCGTGTCATCGACGCTGAAAGCGTAGATCTGCGTTACTACTCGGTCATCTATAGCTTGATCGATGAAGTTAAAGCAGCGATGAGCGGTATGTTGGCACCTGAGTACAAACAGCAGATTATTGGTCTGGCTGAAGTACGTGACGTGTTCAAATCACCGAAATTTGGCGCTATCGCAGGTTGTATGGTGACGGAAGGTAACATTAAACGTCACAATCCAATTCGCGTTCTGCGTGACAACGTGGTGATTTACGAGGGTGAGCTCGAATCACTGCGTCGCTTTAAAGATGACGTTAACGAAGTACGTAACGGCATGGAGTGTGGTATCGGCGTTAAGAACTACAATGACGTACGTACCGGCGACATGATTGAAGTCTTTGAAGTGATTGAAGTTAAACGCACCATCGAGTAATAGACGATGTGATGCAATTTGGGAGGCCGCTGGCCTCCCGAATTATTTGGGAGAAATAATTATGGCGAAAGAATTTGGTCGCCCGCAGCGCGTGTCACAAGAGCTGCAAAAAGAGATCGCGATGATTTTGCAACGCGAAATTAAAGATCCACGTCTGGGCATGATGGTTACTGTCTCCGGCGTTGAGGTCTCCCGCGATCTCGCTTATGCCAAAGTGTTTGTTACCTTCCTCAATGATAAAGATGAAGAAGCGGTCAAGAATGGCCTGAAGGCATTAAAAGAAGCCTCTGGCTATATTCGTATTCTGCTGGGCAAAGCCATGCGCCTGCGAATCGTGCCTGAACTGACTTTCTTCTACGACAACTCGTTGATCGAAGGGATGCGCATGTCGAATCTCGTCAGCAGCGTAGTGAAAAGCGACGTTGAACGTCGTGGTACAGATGCAAAGGATGAGGACGAGGAAGCGTAATGAGTCGTCCTCGTCGTCGCGGCCGCGATGTCCATGGCGTTCTGCTACTGGACAAGCCGCAAGGTGCCTCTTCCAATGATGTCTTGCAAAAAGTGAAGCGTATCTTCAACGCCAACCGCGCAGGACACACTGGCGCGCTCGATCCACTGGCGACCGGTATGCTGCCGATTTGCTTGGGCGAAGCCACCAAGTTTTCTCAATACCTGTTGGATTCCGATAAGCGTTATCGTGTTATTGCTCGTCTTGGTGAGCGAACAGACACGTCGGATGCTGACGGAAGCGTAGTGCAAACGCGCCCAGTAAAATTTAGTCAGTCTGAACTCGATAGCGCGCTAGAGAGTTTCCGCGGTGATACTTTGCAGGTACCTTCAATGTTTTCAGCATTGAAGCATCAAGGTCGCCCGCTCTATGAATATGCACGTCAAGGCATTGAGATTGAGCGTGAAGCACGTCCCATCACTGTTTACGAACTGCAGTTTATTCGCTGGCAAGATGATGAGCTTGAGCTGGAAATCCACTGTTCTAAAGGCACTTATATTCGCACCATTATCGACGATTTAGGTGAAAAGCTTGGCTGTGGTGCACATGTCATCATGCTGCGTCGTGTACAGGTTGCGCGTTATCCCTTTGAGAAAATGGTCACGCTGGAGCAGCTCACTGCGCTGGCTACCGCAGCAACAGAAGCTGGTCTTTCCTTAGAAGAGCAGCTTGATCCTCTGTTGTTACCGATGGACAGCCCGGCATCTGATTTTCCTGAAGTGAATTTGCCACTGGCTGCCGCAGCCTATTTCAAGCAGGGCCAGCCTGTGCACGCCAGCAATTCACCTGCCTCGGGATTGGTTCGCGTCTACGAAGGTGATGAGCGCAAATTCATCGGCATGGCTGAAATTGCCGATGACGGGCGCGTGGCGCCACGTCGTTTGGTAGTTGAGTATCAAGATTAAGCCACGCCCTGTTTTTGTCTGAGGGCATTTGCGTTGCTATCGGACGAAGAGTAGAATGGTGCGGCTTTAAAGCGGGATGCTGAATTAGAGATCGGCACCCATACATTCATTTAACTGGAGTTTATTATGTCTCTAAGCGTAGAAGCTAAAGCAGAGATCGTTGCTAAATATGGTCGTGGTGCTAACGACAGCGGTTCAACTGAAGTTCAGGTTGCTCTGTTGACCGCGCAGATCAGCCATCTGCAGGGCCACTTCTCTGAGCACAAAAAGACCACCACAGCCGTCGCGGTCTGCTGCGTATGGTATCACAGCGTCGTAAGCTGCTGGATTACCTGAAGCGTAAAGACGTTGCACGCTACAGCAGCCTGATCGAAAGTCTCGGTCTGCGTCGCTAAGTCTGAAGAATCTGATCGAAGGTGCTGCGCAGTAATTTGCAAAGAACATCCCATACGATCAGATTTGTGCGAGTTTCGCGAAAAGGGGGCCTTTATGGCCCCTTTTTTCGAGCAATCCGCAGCAATCCGGGCCAAACTCATGTATTGTTGCTTAGAGTGATCTTCGATTGCAGAGGTTCGCGCGGCTAATGAGAGGCTTTACCGCATGGGCGGTTAAGGTTGTCATTAGTCGCGAGGATGCAACAGAAGATCGGTAATCAATGGCAGGCTAAAGATGGCTTGCCCCGAAGTTAAGGATTTTAATTTTGCTGAACCCGATCGTACGCAAATTCCAATATGGTCAGCATACCGTCACGCTGGAAACTGGCATGATGGCACGCCAGGCCACTGCAGCTGTTATGGTAAGCATGGATGACACTGCGGTATTTGTTACCGTTGTAGGCCAGAAAAATCTAAACCAGGCCAGGATTTCTTCCCGCTGACTGTAAACTATCAAGAACGTACCTATGCAGCAGGTCGCATCCCGGGCAGTTTCTTCCGTCGTGAAGGCCGTCCAAGCGAAGGCGAAACGCTGATCGCGCGTCTGATTGACCGCCCGATTCGCCCGCTGTTCCCAGAAGGTTTCGTTAACGAAGTTCAGGTTATCGCGACTGTTGTTTCTGTAAACCCACAAGTTCACCCTGACATCGTTGCGATGATCGGTGCATCAGCAGCGCTGTCGCTGTCTGGTCTGCCTTTCAACGGCCCGATCGGTTCTGCACGCGTAGGTTACATTAACGATCAGTATGTGCTGAACCCAACTGCAGATGAGCTCAAAGAATCTCGTCTGGATCTGGTGGTTGCAGGTACGCAGAATGCTGTACTGATGGTTGAATCTGAAGCAGAGATCCTGTCTGAAGAGCAAATGCTGGGTGCCGTAGTATTTGGCCACGATCAGCAGCAAATCGTTATCGAAAACATTAACTCACTGGTTGCTGAAGCAGGTAAACCACGTTGGGATTGGCAGCCAGAAGCGCCAAACGTTTCACTGAATGCACGCATTGCAGCTCTGGCTGAAACTCGCCTGAGCGATGCTTATCGCATCACTGAAAAACAGCAGCGTTATGAGCAGGTTAACCTGATCAAGAGCGAAACTACGGCTGCTCTGCTCGCTGAAGAAGAAACGCTGGATGAAGGTGAAATCAGCGATCTGCTGCACGCTATCGAGAAAAACGTTGTACGTACTCGCATCCTGAATGGTGAATTGCGTATCGATGGTCGCGAAAAAGATATGATTCGTGGTCTGGATGTGCGCACTGGCGTACTGCCGCGTACTCATGGCTCCTCTCTGTTTACCCGTGGTGAAACTCAGGCGCTGGTAACAGCCACGCTGGGTACGACACGTGATGCGCAGAATCTGGATGAGCTGATGGGTGAACGCACCGACAGCTTCCTGTTCCACTATAACTTCCCTCCGTACTCCGTAGGTGAAACCGGTATGGTGGGATCGCCTAAGCGTCGTGAAATTGGTCACGGTCGTCTGGCAAAACGCGGTGTGTTGGCAGTTATGCCAAAAGCGGAAGATTTCCTTACACCGTTCGAGTTGTGTCTGAAATCACCGAATCTAACGGTTCATCTTCAATGGCTTCTGTATGTGGTGCATCGCTGGCCCTGATGGATGCAGGTGTACCGATCAAAGCGGCCGTTGCGGGTATCGCGATGGGCTTGGTTAAAGAAGACGAAAAATTTGTCGTGCTGTCAGACATCCTGGGTGACGAAGATCACCTCGGCGACATGGACTTCAAAGTAGCGGGTAGCCGTGAAGGTATCACTGCGCTGCAAATGGATATCAAAATCGAAGGTATCACTCGCGAAATCATGCAAGTGGCTTTGAATCAGGCTAAGGGTGCGCGTCTGCACATTCTGGGCGTGATGGAACAGGCTATCAGCACGCCGCGTACTGAAATCTCTGAATTTGCGCCACGCATTTACACCATCAAGATCAGTTCAGACAAGATCAAAGATGTCATCGGTAAAGGCGGCTCAGTAATTCGTGCGCTGACTGAAGAAACCGGCACTACCATTGAAATTGAAGACGACGGCACCGTGAAAATCGCGGCAACCGATGGTCTGAAAGCGAAAGAAGCGATTCGCCGTATCGAAGAGATTACAGCTGAAATCGAAGTAGGCCGTATCTACAGCGGTAAAGTCACCCGCATCGTAGATTTTGGTGCCTTCGTCGCTATCGGTGGTGGTAAAGAAGGTCTGGTGCATATTTCTCAAATTGCTGACAAGCGCGTTGAGAAAGTCACCGATTATCTGCAGATGGGTCAAGAAGTGCCCGTTAAAGTGATGGAAGTTGATCGCCAAGGCCGCGTACGTCTGAGCATCAAAGAAGCCACAGAGACAAAACCGCAGGTTGAAGAAGCTGCAGCTGTGAGCACACCTGACGCAGAGTAAGACGTTCCTGATTTGCCTCTCCTTGCTTAGCAGGGAGAGGCGTTTGTGTTATCGCGAGGGCGGGAATCCTTGTGCGCAGCAGGCGGATGACAGGACGGTTATCCTAATGTTTGTATTCGGGAGTGGGAAATGAAGCCTTTTTTGCGCTGGTGTTTTGTTGCGACAGCTTTGACGCTGGCAGGATGCAGCAACTCCAATTGGCGTAAGAACGAAGTTCTTGCAGTACCTTTACAGCCCACACTGCAGCAAGAAGTGATTCTGGCGCGCATGGAACAAATTCTTGCCAGTCGAGCCCTCACCGATGATGAACGCGCACAGCTGTTATATGAGCGCGGAGTGTTGTATGATAGTTTAGGTCTGCGGGCATTAGCGCGAAACGATTTTTCGCAAGCGCTGTCTATAAGACCGGATATGCCAGAAGTATTTAATTACCTCGGCATATACTTAACGCAGGCTGGCAACTTTGATGCCGCCTATGAAGCGTTTGATTCTGTACTTGAGCTTGATCCAACTTACAACTATGCGCATTTAAACCGTGGTATCGCCCTCTATTACGGCGGTCGATACAAGTTAGCGCAAGATGATCTGCTGGCGTTTTATCAAGACGATCCTAACGATCCTTTCCGCAGTTTGTGGCTTTATCTCGTTGAACGCGAGATGGATGTCGACAAAGCAAAAGTAACTTTGCAACAGCGTTACGACAAAGCGGTTCGAGATCAATGGGGATGGAACATTGTCGAGTTCTACTTGGGCGATATCAGCGAAAAAACGCTGATGGAACGTCTCAAGATGGACGCAACGGATAACACCTCGCTCGCTGAACATCTCAGTGAAACCAACTTCTATTTAGGTAAGTACTACCTAAGTCTGGGGAGAAGGACGACGCGAAAGCGTTGTTCAAACTGGCGGTGGCCAACAATGTAAATAACTTTGTTGAACACCGATACGCATTGTTGGAACTGGCGCAACTCGGCCAGGCACAAGACGATTTATCAGAATCTGACCAGCAATAGCTGACGAACTTTTATTGCCTAAAAACCTGTAAAGTCATCATCTTGATAGGTGAGGGCTTTCCTGTTCGTCAAAACTTCTAATTTGAGCCGGTTCACACTTTTTGATGAAAATAACTGAAAGTTTTCACGACGAGTTATGTAGACTGGCCGCCGCAATCTAAGAGGCACGTGTACTACATGACTGATATTCAAACCACTTTTGCTGACCTTGGCCTGAACGCCGACATCCTCGAATCACTGAACGGTATGGGCTATGTTAAGCCATCCCCAATCCAGGCTGAGTGTATTCCTCACCTGCTGGCGGGCCGTGACGTGTTAGGCATGGCGCAGACCGGGAGTGGTAAAACCGCGGCCTTTTCTCTGCCGCTGTTAAACAACATTGATCCAACCGTCAAAGCACCACAAATTCTGGTGCTGGCACCGACCCGCGAATTGGCGGTTCAGGTTGCTGAAGCTGTAACTGATTTTGCTAAACACATGCGTGGACTGAACGTTGTGGCCCTTTACGGCGGCCAACGTTATGACGTACAGCTGCGCGCTTTGCGTCAGGGACCACAAGTCGTTGTGGGTACACCTGGCCGTCTGCTGGACCACCTGAAACGCGGCACGTTAGATCTTTCTAACCTGCGCGGTCTGGTGTTGGACGAAGCTGACGAAATGCTGCGTATGGGCTTCATCGAAGACGTTGAAACCATCATGGCTCAGATTCCAGCCGGTCATCAGACCGCTCTGTTCTCTGCAACCATGCCAGAAGCGATTCGTCGTATTACTAAACGCTTCATGAAAGATCCTCAGGAAGTGCGTATTCAGTCAAGCCTGACCACGCGCCCGGACATCAGCCAGTCTTACTGGACCGCTTACGGTCGTAAAACCGACGCGCTGGTTCGTTTCCTTGAGTCTGAAGATTTTGATGCCGCTATCATCTTTGTGCGCACCAAAAACGCAACACTGGAAGTGGCCGAAGCGCTGGAGCGTAGCGGTTACAACAGTGCTGCATTGAACGGTGACATGAACCAGGCGCTGCGTGAGCAGACTCTGGAGCGCCTGAAAGATGGTCGTCTGGATATCCTGATTGCAACCGACGTTGCTGCACGTGGTCTGGATGTTGAGCGCATCAGCCTGGTTGTCAACTATGACATCCCGATGGACGCAGAATCTTACGTTCACCGTATCGGCCGTACCGGTCGTGCGGGTCGTGCTGGCCGCGCGCTGCTGTTCGTTGAGAACCGCGAGCGTCGTCTGCTGCGCAACATCGAACGCACCATGAAGTTGACTATTCCAGAAGTTGAGCTGCCTAACGCAGAGCTGCTGGGTGAACGTCGTCTGGCTAAATTTGCTGCTAAAGTTCAGCAGCAGCTGGAAAGCAGCGATCTGGATCTGTATCGCGCGCTGCTGGCTAAGATGCAGCCAGAAGATGAGATGGATTTAGAAACGTTGGCTGCTGCGCTGCTGAAAATGGCACAGGGTGAACGTCCACTGATTCTGCCACCAGAAGCACCGCGTCCAGCACGTCGTGAGTTCCGCGATCGTGATGAGCGTGATGGCCGCCGTGACAGCCGTGATTCACGTGGTCCACGCGAAAACCGTGAAGGTGGCGATCGTCCACGTCGCGAGCGTCGTGATGTCGGTGAGATGCAGCTGTATCGTATCGAAGTAGGCCGTGATGATGGTGTTGAAGTTCGTCATATCGTTGGTGCTATTGCTAACGAAGGTGATATCAGCAGTCGTTACATCGGTAACATCAAGCTGTTTGGTACGCACTCAACAATCGAGCTGCCGAAAGGCATGCCTGGCGATGTGCTGCAGCACTTCACTCGTACGCGTATTCTGAACAAGCCGATGAATATGCAGTTGCTGGGTGATGCACAGCCAAACGAAGGTCGTGGCGGCGAACGTCGTCCAGGCGGTCGTGATGGCGGTGGCGAGCGTCGTGGCGGTCCAGCCGGTGCAAACCGTGAAGGTCGTGAAGGCGGTCGTCGTTTCTCTTCCGAGCGCCCAGCTGGCGGTCGTGAAGCAGGCGGACGCACTTTCAACCGTGAAGGTAGCCGTGGCCCACGTCGTGAAGACGGTGCCGCAGTAGCACCACGTCGTCGTGATGCATAAGACTTTGCTGGGCGGAAACGCCCACTGAGTTGCAATAAAAAGGAAGCCCATGTGGCTTCCTTTTTTTATGCATTTAACCCGTCCTGAATAGCGCTGGTCGCCTGCTGACGACGCGGACTTTTTTAAAATCCAGCATCATTCTGATCAGCGCTTCATTCCCCAGCAAACAAAGCGCATTGCACATCAGCAGCCTTCAAGCGTTTCAACGAGAAAATCCCGGTCCGAACTTTCGTCAATAAGCGGCAATAAAAAGCGCCACCACCAGAACAATTACAGGGTTCGAGCGGCTTCCATGGCAATGGCAAACGACCGCAAACGTGCTTGAGGATCATGAATCTGGCCGTTAACCATAATTTCATCTGCCTGCGTTTCACGCTGCAAGGCTGCTAATCCGTGACGTATTTTGTCAACGTCACCCACCAGAGACATGCTCAGTGCTTGTTGCACGCCATACTGTTCGGAAGGCGACCACAGATTATCCATGTTCTTAACCGGAGCAGGCAGCGGACCTGGTTTACCGCGACGCAGATTTATAAACTGCTGCTGCTGCGACGTAAACAGGAAGCGTGCGTCGCTGTCGCTATCAGCAGCAACGATGTTAATGCACACTGTCGCGTAAGGTTTGGCCAGTCGCGCAGAAGGTTGGAAGTTTTCGCGATAAACATGCAAAGCCTGGAATAACTGATCGGGCGCAAAATGCGAGGCAAAAGCAAACGGCAAGCCCATTTTGGCAGAAAGCTGCGCGCTATACAGGCTGGAACCGAGTAACCAGACGGGAATCTTCATCCCTAAACCGGGTACGGGCTGTACAGCGGGATGTTCGCCTTCTTCAGCATCGAACCAGTTGATCAATTCCTGTACATCTTCCGGGAAGGTATCAGCATGAATCCCCGAAAGGTGGCGACGCAGCGCCATCATGGTCCGCTGATCCGAACCTGGCGCTCGGCCCAGTCCCAAATCTATACGGCCAGGATAAAGTGAAGCGAGCGTACCGAACTGCTCAGCGATCACCAATGGCGCATGGTTAGGTAACATGATGCCACCGGAACCTAACTGCAGTGTTTCGGTATTCGCGGCAAGATAGCCAATCAGCACAGCGGTTGCTGCGCTGGCAATGCCGGTCATATTGTGGTGCTCAGCCAGCCAGTAACGCTGGAAGCCTAAAGCTTCAGCCTGGCGGGCCAGCGCCAGCGAATTATGGAAAGCGTCACGCGCCGTGGCGTCTTGCGGAATTGGGGCCAGATCCAATACGGAAAGGCGGACGTTTTTTCTCAGACATGGGTACTCCAAAGTGTATGGCGCAGGCGTTAAACCCTTCTCCAACCAGTATTACGCATCATTACCCATATTAAAACTGTTAACACTGACCGAAATATAGCCTCTATGTGCCTTTCAGGGTTGCGGCGTTAATGCCATACCGGCGAGCTTGCGCCAGTAACCGTTACAGTCATTGCCTTTTGCTAGCAGCAATGGACTCTGGCCCTCTTCATTAGCGCGAAAGCGCTTAATTTCTGAAAGCGTACCGACGTTTTGCGGCGATAAGCGCACGATATCAACCCAATTATGCATGCCAACCAGATCGTTGCCGAGGTTATAGCAGTAGCCGCTCATGGTCTGAATGCCGTTAAGCACAAACACCTGCTGGCGTTCTTGTGACATCACGCGACGGCCATTGGGATAATTGATACAACAGGTTTCGCAGGCATCCTTGGCGCGATTTTCTGAACGTGCAGTAAAGCAGCGCGCCGATAGCGCCAGCGGCAGATTGCCGTAGCCAAGAATCTCTACTTCAAACTGCTGACGAATACCGCGCTCATCACACTGCTGAAGCAGCAGTAAAAGCCAGTCACGCGACATCTCAACCGGCATGCACCAGCGCGTCATTCCCTCTTTCACCAACAGTTGCAGCGTGTCGGTGTTATAAATATTGAGTGTTGGCCCGGCAACAAAGGGAAGATTGCGTTCCGCCGCCATATTCACCGTGCCGAAGTCATTCGCTTCAATGAGAAATTCGCCATTTTCGACATAACGCTGCAACTCCTTCAATTCAGAAGGGGATTGCAGCAGCGCCAGCGTGCTGATAACCACCTGTTTACCACTTGCTGCCAACTCGCGCGCCAGCATCATCCAACCCGAAAAAGAGGTGGCCCGGCGTTTGCTACAGACGGCTTCGCCCAGGTAAATGATTTCTGCGCTGCTGCTCGCGGCTTGATGATAAAACGCTTCCAGCTGATCGGCGGGCCAATACCAGAGCACCGGCCCAAGGGCATATTTCATAACGACTCCTTATTGCCACTCGCGGTGATACGCACCTAGCGTGGTTTGCGTACCTTCAGAAAGTGCACCCAGCGAATTCATCCATTGTGGTGCCACCACAAACTGTTCGGGTTGTGCGATACAGCGGTCAATCGCCTGCCGCCAGACACGGGCAACGTCAGCCACATACGCGGGGCTGCGTTGGCGTCCTTCAATCTTCACCGATGCCACGCCAGCCTTAAGCAGTTCGGGTAGCAGTTCCAGCGTGTTCAGACTGGTCGGCTCTTCCAGCACGTGATAAAGCTGCTCATCAACCTGGTAGCGGCCTTTACACAGCGTGGGATAACCGGCGCTTTCATTAGGCGCATAGCGATCAATCAACACTTCATTCAGCCGGGATTCCATGCCTGCAGGAGTTTGCTGCCAACGGACAAATTTTGCGGGCGAACAAGCGCCTGCGCTGTTGGGAGATTCACCCGTCAACCAGGATGAAAGATAACAACGGCCTTCAGCCATAATGCATAAACTGCCAAAGGCGAAGACTTCCAGCGGCACCGGCGTGCTGCGTGCCAGTTGTTTAACCTGATGAATCGATAGCACGCGCGGTAGCACCACACGATGCAAATTAAAATGGCGATGATAAAAACGAATCGCTTCAAGGTTGGTTGCTGAAGCCTGCACCGACAGATGACGTTCAACCTGCGGATAATGTTGAGTGGCATATTCCAGCGTCGCGATGTCGGCAAGGATTAACGCATCTGCGCCGTTTTGTGCCGCGACATCAATGGCTCGCTGCCAACGTCCTGCGCCATCGGGATGTGCAAAAGTGTTGATCGCCACATGCAATTTACGACGATGCTGATGAAGATAGCGCGCCGCTTCCGCTAGCTTCTTATCGGTGAAATTCAGCCCGGCAAAATGGCGTGCATTGGTGTCATCTTTCAGGCCAACGTAGACCGCGTCAGCCCCATTTTCTACCGCAGTGCGTACTGCCGGCAGATTCCCTGCTGGGCAAAGCAGCTCCATGGTCAATCCTCACGATATGCAATGGGCATCGAGTCTAGGCATACGTGCGGGAGAAAATGTTGATTTAAGGCAGTGAAACCCTAAATCATCAACGTGGCTGCTGTTTTTTTGGGCATTATTAGTCGGGTTTTATTGATCTGAGCGGACGCGCGGGCAACATGATGTGGCACTATACGTAAAATTTTTTAAGGGAGTAAAGAGTGTGTTTAGCCAGCTGCATGCGCATTGTGTCAAAAAAGGACCAAAAATCTTAGGGTTATCTGCATCACTCACCCCATTTTTCGTTAAAAAGTTGTTACTGCAACAACTCTTAAACTGGCAATTTCGTCATTCTTTGGCTGAAGGTGAGTTAAACTTTCTGGAAGGGCGCTTTCTGGGTATCGAAATTGGTGATGTGAATTTAACATGGGTCACCACGATTCAGAATGGCCAACTGGCGGTATTGCAGGATGCCGAAGCGGATGTCTGGTTTCGGGGCAATGCCAACGACTTATTGCTGGTGGCAGCACGTAAAGCAGATCCCGATATGTTATTTTTTCAACGCCGACTGGTTATTGAAGGCGATACAGAATTGGGACTGGAGGTGAAGAACGTAATGGATGCAATTGAACTTGACGCCATGCCCACGCCGTTACGCACGGGATTGCAGCAGCTTGCTGCTTTTGTGGAAGCTGGTATGACACTGGACTCAAAAGCCGCTCAGGCACGCGCAGGTGACACATGTTGATTCGAACCGAGATTGGTGTCGATGCAGCAGGTATCGACAGTTTACTGAAACGCTGCTTCAAGAGCGCCGCCGAAGCGGAATTAACACAGTCATTACGCGAAGATGGTTTACTCACGCTTGGCGTAGTGGCCACGGACGATGAAGGTCAGGTTTTAGGTTATGCGGCTTTCAGTCCAGTGACGTTGCAAGGTGAAGATCGTGGCTGGGTAGCCTTAGCCCCGTTGGCGGTGGATGAAAGCTTGCGCGGTCAAGGCATCGCCAAGCAGCTGATTTATGAAGGGCTGGATACGCTCAACGAGTTCGGCTACAGCGCGGTCGTGGTGCTAGGCGATCCGGCATTTTTTAACCGCTTTGGTTTTGAACCGGCGGCGCGACACGGCCTACATTGCCGCTGGCAGGGCGCAGAAGCAGCTTTCCAGATCTACCGTCTGGCGGAGGACGCTTTTGAGGGCGCAGAAGGACAAGTCGAGTTCGGCGAACCCTTTAATCGCTTCAACTAAACCAGTCCTCAAGGCTGGCAGGTTGGCTGGCGACTAACAGCAGTTTTTGCTGACGCGTCAGCTGCTTAACCTGATACTCCAGTTGCGATGCTCGGGCACGATCGCCAGCTTCGCAATGGAACACTAAATCAAGAGGACCTTTGCCGCGCAGGGCGCGAGCACCGCGTCCATTTTGATGCTGATTAACGCGACGAATGACGTCAGTGGTAATTCCTGTGTAAAGGATGCCTGCGGCAGTGCGCACAATGTAGAGCTGCCAGCTCTGATTCATAACCCATTTTCTCTCAATAATGCCTGCCGGGCAGTGTAGCGCGCTTGTGGCGTGGCGGCTATCTGGCGAATTGCGCATTGAATGGAGCGCCTTGTGTCCGACCGTCCTCATCTGGTTCGTTACCTGAAAAAGCAACACGTTCTTTCTCTCTGCTGTACTGCGGACAGTGAATTATGGTGCGCCAACTGTTTTTATGTTTTTGATGAAACGCGCATGGCCTTTTGGATCATGACGGAGACAGATACGCGCCACGGCTTGTTGTTAATGAAAAATACGCAAGTGGCGGGCACCGTGAATGGTCAACCTAAAACGGTGTTATTGATAAAAGGCGTACAGTATCGCGGGCGAATCGCGTTATTAAACAGTGAAGATGAGACTGAATCGATAGCGCGTCAGGCTTATCAGAAGCGCTTCCCTGTTGCGCGCAAAGTTTCCGCACCGCTTTGGGAGATTCGTTTAGACGAATTGAAAATGACTGATAATGCCTTGGGATTCGGTAAGAAGATTATCTGGCAGCGAGCCAATCTGGACTGAAAATTCCCTTTCCCTGGCGGGAAAGGGAAATAAGCTTACAGCGCTTGCAGAATCCGCACTGACTCGCGGTTAAACGCCGGTAAGTCATCAGGCGTACGGCTGGTGACAAGCTTGTCATTATCCACAACGACTTCTTTGTCATGGAAGTCCGCCCCGGCATTAATCAGGTCGATGGCGATAGCCTTGACCGAGGTCATTTTGCGTCCACGCACGCCGTTAGCGCTAATCAGCAACTGCGGACCGTGACAGATAGCAAAGATCGGCTTGCCGGTAGCGACAAAATCTTTCGTGAACGTGACAAAACGATCATCGCCGCGCAGTGAATCTGGGGAGTGTCCGCCCGGTAGCAGCAGCGCATCAAATTCAGCAGGGCTGACATCATCGATGCTGCGATCGATTGTCACTTCTGCTTCGCCTTTTTTGCCTTTAACGGTTTTCCCGGCCTGCATCTCAATGGTTACAACGTCAAAACCTGCTTGCTTATAAGCATCTGCAGGTGAGGTAAATTCTGAGTCTTCGAATTCATCGGTGATCAAAACCGCAACTTTCTTGCTCATTTATTCCTCCTTAATAGTGTGTAGCGCGACTTACGCTATTCTCTACCCATCGTGCTTCACGCTGCAGCAGCACTGCTGCAATCTGAATAACTCAGGATATTCATACCCATTAAGCCTGGTCGGCAATGATGAAAATGCAAGCCAAGCCGGGGATATGAGCACTCTTTTTGTCATTAAGTAGAATAATGTATAAGGGGATGCGATGAATCGCGTTTTACTGACTGGTGCAACCGGGTTGGTGGGGTCATATCTGCTACGCCTGTTGATTGAGGATTCACGCATCGACGAAATCATCGCGCCCACGCGGCGGCCATTACCCGCGATGCGTAAAGTGGTGAATCCCGTTGAAGCGGATCTCACAGATGTTTTGGGCCCGCTAGAAGCCTCGCTGGATACGGTATTTTGCTGTCTGGGTACCACGCGCAAGCAGGCGGGCAGTAAAGAAGCGTTTGTACACGTTGATTACACGTTGGTGGTAGATAGCGGATTAAGCGGCTTACGGCTCGGAGCAAAACAGATGCTGGTGGTCAGCGCACACGGCGCTAATCGTAGCTCGCCGTTTTTCTATAACCGGGTAAAAGGTGAGATGGAAAACGCGCTGCGTCATCAAGGCTGGCCGCACCTTACGCTGGTGCGACCTTCACTGCTGCTGGGTGAGCGGTCGAAGAAACGTGGCGGTGAAAGTCTGATGGCCCCGCTGTTCACTATGTTGCCTGGCAACTGGCGTTCGGTGCAGGCACGCGATGTCGCGCAATGCCTGCACGATCAGGCATTTTTACCGGGAAAAGCGCGCGTCACAGTCATTGAATCCGGTGACATTCCGCGCAACTTAACGTAAATACCAGAGTTGTTGATTGCGGCTGCCGCGCCATTGCAGCGTGGCATCTTTCTCTGCCTCAATGAAACGCCCATCAATTAACACATCGATAAAATCCAGCACTTCGCGCTGTGACGCATTCAGTTCGTCAATTTGATAGCCGGTCCACAGCCAAATATCTTTCCCCGCGCACGCTTTGCGTACTCGCTTAACCAGACGGCGAATGTGCGGCACGTTATGCGGATGCAGCGGATCGCCACCGCTTAGCGACAACCCCTGGCGCGGAATGCGCGTATCCATTAAATCTGCCAACAGACGCTCCTCCATTTCCAGGCTAAAGGGCACGCCAGAATCGAGCCGCCAGGTGCTTTGGTTGTAACAGCCGCGACACTGATGCTCGCAGCCTGCCACAAACAGCGTGCAGCGAGTGCCGGGTCCATTCACGACATCGACGTCGTAATAGCGATGAATATGCATCATCCCAGCGGTCCGCTGTCGAGATGTTTGACGCGGCGCTGTACTTCCTGCTGCTTGCCGCTGTTAAAGGGTCGGGCATCCGGGCTGCCGAGATAACCGCAGACGCGTCGCGTAACCGAAACGCGCGCCGGATCGTGATTACCGCATTGCGGACAAGTAAACCCGCGGCTGGTACAGCTAAACTCGCCGCTGAAGCCGCAGTCGTAACATTCATCGATAGGCGTATTGGTGCCGTAATAAGGCACGCGGTCGTAGCTGTAATCCCAGACATCCTCCAGCGCTTTCAGGTTGTGTTGCATATTGGGATATTCGCCGTAACAGATGAACCCGCCACTCGCTAACGCCGGATAGGGCGCTTCGAAGTCGATTTTGTCGTAGGGATTAACCTTTTTCTCCACATCAAGGTGGAAGCTGTTGGTGTAATAGCCTTTATCGGTGACGCCTGCGACCACGCCAAATTCGGCCGCATCAAGGCGGCAAAAACGGTCGCACAGATTTTCACTTGGCGTGCTGTAGAGGCTGAAGCCATAGCCGGTTTCGGCTTTCCAGGCTTCTGTGGCTGCCCGCATATGCGTAATAATGGCAACGCCTTTGTTACGCAGCGCCGCACTGTCGTAAGGATGTTGAGCGCCGCCGCTCAGTGCATTCAGTGTTTCATGCAGGCCGATAAAACCCAGCGAAAGCGATGCGCGACCATGGCGAAAAATCGGGCCAATCTCATCATCCGCTTTAAGCCGAACGCCACATGCGCCTTCCATATAGAGAATCGGCGCGACGCGCGCTTTGGTTTTCTCCAACCGTGCCACACGCGTCATTAATGCGCGTTTCGCCAGCGCCAGTCGCGTATCCAGCAGCGACCAAAAACGCGCATCATCCCCTTGGGCTTCCAGCGCAATGCGTGGCAGGTTCAGGCTGATTACGCCAATGTTATTGCGTCCTTCGTGAATCTGCTGGCCGTTCTCTTCGTACACGCCCAGAAAGCTGCGGCAGCCCATGGGCGTTTTGAATGAGCCGGTGACCTGAACCACCTGATCGTAATTCAAAATGTCGGGGTACATGCGTTTGCTGGCGCATTCAAGCGCCAGCTGCTTGATATCGTAATTGACGTCGCCCGCGCGGCGGTTAACGCCTTCACGAATCGCAAACACCAGCTTAGGGAACACCGCCGTTTTATGATTTTTACCCAATCCGGCCAGACGGTTACGTAAAATGGATTGCTGAATCAAACGCGACGCCCAATCGGTGCCGAGACCAAAGCCAAATGTCACAAACGGCGTTTGTCCGTTGGCGGTATGCAACGTGTTGACTTCATATTCCAACGACTGAAAAGCGTCATAACACTCTTTTTCAGTGCGTGCCCGCGCATAGGCTTCTGGCTCCGCGATCTGCCATTCGTCAGCCACCGCGCGATGTTTCGCCAGGCTCAGCGCCACAAACGGCGCGAGCACTTCATCAATGCGGTTGATAGTGGTGCCGCCGTAAATATGACTGGCGACCTGCGCAATAATTTGTGCGGTCACGGCGGTTGCAGTGGCAATGGATCTCGGCGGTGCGATCTCCGCGTTGCCCATTTTGAAACCGTTGTTCAACATGCCCGTTAAATCGATCAGCATGCAGTTAAACATCGGGAAGAAAGGGGAATAATCGAGATCGTGATAATGAATTTCACCGCGTTCGTGCGCCAGCACAACATCACGCGGCAGAATTTGCTGCTGCGCATAATGTTTAGCGACGATCCCCGCCAGCAAATCGCGCTGCGTCGGGATCACTTTGCTGTCTTTATTGGCGTTTTCATTGAGCAAGGCCGCATTGGTCTGATCGACCAAACCGCGAATAGCGTGATGCAGTTTGCCACGTTGTTCACGTGCGACATCGCGGTCATGACGATACTCAATATAAGCACGCGCCAGATGCGGATAAGGCCCACACATCAAGGTTTCCTCAACGGCACACTGAATATCACGAATATCGACTTCATGCTGTTCTGCCAGCTGCGCGCTGACGTTATCTGCCACCGCTGCACACCAGGCCGCATCATCAACTTTTACTGCTAATGCTGCGGCTGCAACCGCATCACGAATGCGCTGCGCATCATACCCAATGCGACACCCGTCGCGTTTTATCACCACCGTTGCCATCTTCCTGAATCCATATGTAGGTGTTTTTAAGGAGCATACGCACTACATGTAGTTATTTCCTTGAAATAATACTGCTCAATTTGACCGAAAACAAAGAAGCGATATCCAGTTTTGAAAAAGGCGTCCGCAGCCTAAAAACGGGGATAGGTTCACACTTCTCTGCGACACACTTGATTTACGCCGCGAAACAACTTTAATGAAGCCTTTGTGCTCTCTTCTCGTCATTGACTCTACAAGGATGCCCGCCGATGTCGTTACGCCGTTCTTTTGTTGCCTGTTGTTGCGCTTTGTCCTTCTCCGCTTTTGCCGAAAACTTGTCTTTAATGCCTTGGCCGCAACAGGTTGAACAGCCTGCCAGCGGTGAAAAATTACGTTTGACGCCACAGCTGACGCTGAATATTTCTGGCGATCATCTGGCTGGCGCTGAGTCGCGTTGGCTGGCGCGCATTGCCCGGCAAACGGGCTGGCCATTGCTGCCAGCGGCGCAGCCGGTTGAGCATCCAACCATTCGCGTGGTGATTGCGCGCGCCGTTGACCCGCTCCCTAAACCGGACAGCGATGAAAGCTACCAGTTGCAGGTCAACGGTGACGGTGTGCTGCTCAGTGCAAATACCCGGTTCGGCGCGATGCGCGGTATGGAAACGTTGTTACAGCTGATTGAAAATGGGGACAAAGAGACGGCAATACCTTACGTCACCATTCACGACAAACCGCGCTTTCCATGGCGTGGTTTGCTGATCGACGGCGCGCGTCATTTCATGCCGATTGAAACCATCAAACGGCAGATCGATGGTCTTGCTGCTGCGCGTATGAACGTTTTTCACTGGCATTTGACTGACGATCAGGGCTGGCGCTTTGCATCCAGCCATTATCCGCAGCTGCAACAGAAGGCCAGCGATGGCCTGTTTTATAGCCAAGAAGAGATGCGCGAAGTGGTGCGCTATGCTACCGAGCGCGGCGTGCGTGTGGTGCCGGAACTGGATGTACCGGGACACGCTTCTGCTATCGCGGTGGCGATGCCTGAACTGATGAGCGCGCCGGGACCTTACAAAATGGAGCGTGGCTGGGGCGTATTTAAGCCGCTGCTCGATCCCAGCAATGAGCAGGTTTATCAGGTGATCGATACGCTGGTGGGCGAAATGGCGGCGATCTTCCCCGATCCCTACCTGCACATTGGTGGTGATGAGGTGGATCCCACTCAATGGAATGCGTCCAGCAAAATTCAGCAGTTCATGCGCGACAATAACCTGAAAGATGCCCATGCGTTACAGGCTTACTTCAATCTGCGGGTCGAGAAGATTCTTGAAGCGCATCATCGTCAAATGGTGGGTTGGGATGAGATTTATCATCCTGACCTGCCACGCAGTATTTTAATTCAGTCATGGCAAGGCCAGGATGCGCTGGGCGCGGCGGCCAAAGATAATTATCGCGGCATTCTCTCTACCGGTTTTTATCTCGATCAGCCACAACCTGCCGATTATCACTATCGCAATGAAATCTTCCCGCAAGGTCTGGAAGCACAGGATGAGATCCACAGCGGCGAACAGGCGCAGAGCTGGTCATTTACTCTGCCACGCCTCAAAGGCAAGGCCGTCGACGGCAGTTTTACGCTGATCGAGGGCAAAGAGGGTTGGCGTGGCTTTATCGATTTCGCTGGTAAATCGCGTCGCATGGTGAAGAGCATTACCTGGCTTTCATCGCAGCAGGTGAGCTTTGAGGTTGATACTTGGATGGGGCCTCTTAAACCGACCCTGACGCTCACGCCAGATGCGCTTAGCGGTTACATGCTGGTTGGCAATGTGCGTTATGCTACACAAGGGAAGCGGATGGCGAAAGTGCCAGCAGGTATCGCCCCAACGCTGCCGAATATGCAGCAGATGCAGCAAAACCTGTTGGGCGGTGAAGCCGCGCTCTGGGCCGAGAACGTTAACAGCAGCATCATTGATACCAAATTATGGCCACGTGCTTTTGCGGTTGCTGAACGTTTGTGGTCGGCAAAAGACGTCACTCAACCCGACAATATGTATCAACGCCTTGAAGCTATGGATCGCTGGACCACGATCTCAGTCGGCACGCAGCAACATGCACAAGCTGAACAGCAGATGATGCGATTGGCGAATCGTAGTGATATTCAACCGCTACGGCTGTTCGCACAAGCACTGGAACCGGCGCAATATTACACGCGTCAGCATCTGAAATTTCAGGCGGGACATTATGATTATCACGAACCCTTGAATCGTCTGGCGGATGTGCTGCCAGCAGAAAGTCTTGCGGTACGCGCCCTGGACAAACAGGTGGATGCGCTGATTGCCAACCGGGCCAATTCATCCGCAGCGGCAGCGATTCGTGCGCAGTTGCACATTTGGCACGATAACAACGATCAGTTAAAACCGCTGCTAAGCGCCAGTTATATGTTGCAGCCGCTTGAAAACAGCGCCAAACAGGTCAATGAGCTGAGCCAAATGGGAATTGAATTGGTGAATGCCTATACGCGTAATCAGGCATTTGGTGCCAACGACGTGGCCGACATGCATGCCAAACTGGATGCAGCGGCGCAATTGCAGGATGAAACGGTGATTGCACTGGTGCGGCCGCTAGAGAAATTGTTGCGCGCCTTTAAATAAAAGAGCGCGTCGCTTGAGGCGGCAAGCGGGTAAGTCCCCGGGCGCTTACGTAGGTAAGTGGCCGGGGCGAACACACGCAGCCAACGCATCTGTCGTTCGAAATATGCAGCGGGATTAAATGGGCCTGCTGACAGAATGACGCCGCACCAGCGTCGGACTAAACATATTCGTCACTTCAGGCAGCGGCTGGTCGTTAGCCAATGCTAACGCCAGTTCTGCGGCCTGCTGCGCCATGGTGACTATCGGATAGCGCACCGTGGTAAGGCGCGGACGTACATAGCGTGACACCAACACATCATCGAAACCAATCAGTGACATCTCTTCCGGGACACGTACGCCGTTGTCGCTTAGCACCGCCAGTGCACCGGCAGCCATCGAGTCGTTATAGCAGGCGACGGCGGTGAAATTTCTGCCGCGTCCTAACAGCTCAGTCATTGCCTGTTCGCCGCCGACTTCATCCGGTTCGCCCCACGTCACCAGGCGGTCGTTACACGGCAAACCGTGCTCTTTCAGCGCGTCGTAATAGCCTTGCAAACGATCTTCCGCGTCGGAAATGGTATGAGTAGAGCAGACGAAGGCAATATTTTGATGGCCCAACTGAATCAGATGGCGCGTCGCCAGCCAGGCACCGTAGCGGTCGTCGAGCGCGATGCAGCGTTTTTCAAAGCCTTTGAGCAGCCGATTGAGCAGCACCATCCCCGGTACTTGCTTCATTAACACTTCCAGTTCGGCATCAGGAATTTTTTGGCGTGAACCACCAACGCTGCACAGCGATGACGCATTAATTGCTCAATCGCCTGCCGCTCTTTTTGCTCATTGTGGTAACCGTTACCAATCAGCAAAAAGTTACCGGTTTGTCCTGCCACCTCATCAACAGCTTTAACCATTGCGCCGAAAAAGGGATCGGAAACGTCACCCACGACTAAACCCAGGGTTTCAGTGGATTGCTGCGCCAGGGCGCGTGCATTGGCGTTTGGATGATATTGCAGTTGCTCCATTGCCTGGCCTACAGCCTGACGCGAGCTTTCACTGGCTTTAGGGGAATTATTGATAACGCGAGAAACCGTGGCGACAGAAACGCCCGCCAGTCTGGCAACATCCTTAATGGTCGACATGCGTTTACCTGCTTCCGGGGAAAACGTTTACACATGGCATCAGTGTTACGGAAAAGCAGGCTCACATCAACCCAACAGAATGCCAGCGTCGTCGCAAAAGAGCGCAAAATCAGCCCTTGTGCAGCGGCTTACAAGGGCGACGCGTTGCATGTTATGCTGTTTTTCCCCAACACCTGCTGTGAAAAACAAAGATGAAAACAAGAGTGCCACATCTGGCGCACTGGGGCGCCTTTAACGCCGTGACAGAAAATGATCGTCTGATTGGCTGCGAACCGTTTTTCGCCGATGCCGATCCGTCACCGATGCTGAATACTATTCCTGAACTGGTCTACTCCGATAAACGTATCCGCCAACCGATGGTGCGTCGCTCGTGGCTAAAATCGCGCGAAAACAGCGATCGCACATTGCGTGGCCGGGAAGATTTTGTCGCGGTGGATTGGGATACCGCGCTGGATTTAGTGGCAGACGAAAACCGCCGTATCCGCGAGCGCTACGGCGCATCGGGTATTTTCACCGGTTCGTATGGCTGGTCTTCTGCGGGCCGTGTTAACCATGCGCGCACGCTGGTTCGCCGCTTTTACTTTAAGGGCGGCGGCGGTGTTGATCAGCAGGGGAATTACAGTTGGGGCGCAGCACAGTTTTTCCTGCCGTATGTGATTGGCACGTATATGCCGCTTACCGGTCGTGTGACCGATTGGCCAGAAGTGGTTGAACACGCGGAAATTTTTGTCGCCTTTGGCGGTCTGGCGCTGAAAAATGCGCAGGTCGCTTCCGGCGGTGCCGGTCAGCACACCTTGAAACCGGCGCTGGAACAGCTCGTCGCCAAAGGTACGCCGATCATCAACATCAGTCCGATGCGTGACGATTGCCCCGCCTTTGTTAACGCCGACTGGATCCCGATTCGCCCCAATACCGATGCCGCATTAATGATGGCGCTGGGCTATGAAATTCAGCAGCGCGGCGCGGTAGATGAGGCTTTTCTTGCCAGCCATTGCACCGGCTGGCCGCAGCTGCGTGCTTATCTGCTGGGCGAAAGTGACGGCGTGGCCAAAACCGCCGGTTGGGCCAGCCGTATCACCGGGATTCCGGCAGAGCGCATTGTGCAGTTGGCACAGCAGCTCATCGGTAAACGCAGCTTTATTACCTGTTCCTATTCGGTACAGCGCGCGCACCGTGGCGAGCAGCCCTATTGGATGATGATTGCGCTCTCTTCAATGCTGGGCCAGCCAGGCTTGCCGGGTGCGGGCTTCTCCTTCGGGCACGGTTCGATGAACAGCGTCGGCAATCCGCGTCAGGAAGGGCCTTCGCCATTAATGAGTACTGGGCCCAACCCCGGCGGCCTGTCGATTCCTGTGGCTCGCATCAGCGACATGCTGCTGAATCCTGGCCAGCCTTATCCATTCCAGGGCGAAACGCTGACCTATCCCGATATCCATCTGGTGCACTGGGCGGGCGGCAATCCATTCCATCATCACCAGCAGCTCAACCGTCTGGTGGAAGGGTGGCAGAAGCCCGATACGGTAGTGGTGCAGGATATTGTCTGGACGCCGGCGGCACAGATGGCGGATATCGTATTACCCGCCACCACCACGCTGGAGCGCAACGACATTGGCGGGTCATCTCGCGATCGCTTCGTGTTTGCGATGCATCAGGCGGTTAAACCGCAGCATCAGGCGCGCAATGATTTCGATATTTTTGCTGATCTTGCTGAGCGTCTTGGCTACCGCGAAACCTTCACTGAAGGACGCAATGAGATGGAGTGGATCGCGCACCTTTATCAGCAATGTGCGGTGGCACATGCGCATAAAGGCATCGAGTTCCCCGAGTTTGACGCATTTTGGCAACGCGGCTTTGTTGAGATTCCAGAAGGCGGCAAGCCTTATGTGTTTATGGATAATTTCCGCGCCGATCCAGTCGCCCATCCGATTCAAACCGCCAGCGGCAAGATTGAGCTGTTTAGTCAGACCATCGCCGATTATCAGCTGGACGATGTTGCCGGACATCCTGAATGGCGTGAGCCTCAAGAGTGGTTGGGTTCGCCGTTGAGCCGTGACTATCCGCTGCACATGATCTCGATTCAACCCTCTGATCGTCTGCACAGTCAGCTGGATGCCACGGAAACCGTGCAGGGCAACAAAACGGCCGGGCATGAAACGCTCTACATGCATCCGCAAGATGCCGCTGTGCGTGGCATCGTGGAGGGTGATGAGATCGAAGTCAGCAATACGCGCGGCACGATGCTGGCAGGCGTGCGTGTGACCGACGGATTAACGCCGGGCGTGGTGATCGTGTCTACTGGTGCCTGGTTTGATCCTGGCTTCGGCGGCAAATGGCAGCCGTGGGATCGCGCGGGCAACCCAAATGTGCTGACGCTGGACATCGGGACCTCGTCGCTGACCCAGGGTCCTAATGCCATGAGTTGCCTGGTAGAAATCAAAAAACATCCCGTTTGCAAAATAGCGTAGAGATCTCATGGCTGGTTACATTTTGCGGGTAACTGTTGCGTTTGAGTGATAGCAGCCGATCAATCCACCTTGCTACAGTCAGGGTCCCAGAGGTATTGATGGGTGAACATCAATAGATTTTTTTGATTACACCAACCTGCGCAGATGCGCAGGTTTTTTTGCCCAAAATTCAGTGATTAACATTCTCCAGAGCGTTCGGCTTGCAGGAAGGCGGCAAAGGAATCAATCTCGATGCGCTTACCGGAGTCAGTGATTCGAATGAACCAGAGCCGTCAACGCATCTGCAAGCTGAAATTTAACGAGGATTACGAACTGAAACACAGTTTTCCTGTTATCCCGGCAGCGCTTTCTTTATAACTGCTGACTTAAGCCTCTTTTCATTATTTAGCGCAGCGGAATGCCATGCCCCGGATTAAAAAACTACTGGGAAAAGACCAGATTAAAGCCTCTTTCAACCCTTTTCGATTTCGTTTGATCTGCCTGGGCGTGCTGGCCTGCATGGTGGTGCTATTGGCGCGCGTAGCCGATTTGCAGTTCCTGAATCAGCCGATGCTGGAACACGAAGCCGATCAACGCTCGCTGCGTACCGTTACGCTGCCAACCAGCCGCGGCACCTTGCTGGATCGCAACGGCGAAGCGCTGGCGCTCAGCGTACCATCGCGCGATATCATTGCCGATCCGCTGCGCGTGTTGGAGGGCAACCCCGATTTTACCAGCGAGAAGTGGGCCTATCTTGCTGCCGCATTGAATATGCGTCCTGAACAGATTGCCGCGCAGATCACTGCCAACCCTAAACGTCGCTTCCTCTATTTGGGCCGTAAAGTCGAGCTGGGTATCGCCAAAGACATTAAACAGTTACGACTAAAAGGCGTCAGCGAAGTATATGACGACAGCCGCTTTTATCCGATGAGCGAAGCCTCTGCACCGTTGATTGGTATTGTCGGGGCCGATAATGTCGGCCTGAACGGGCTGGAAAAGGGCTTTGATAAAGTTCTGCAGGGCGTGCCTGGCAAAGAGGTTTATCGGCAAGATGCGATGGGTAACATCATCTCAATGATCAACTATCAGCCGCCAACCCAGCCGCCAACAGTGCAGCTCAGCATTGATAAGTTCGATCAATACACGCTGTACAGCAAGCTGCGTGATGGTGTGTTGCTGAATAAAGCCGATTCAGGTGCCGCCGTATTGGTGAAGATCGACACCGGCGAGATCCTGGCAATGGCCTCTTATCCATCGTTCAACCCCAACAATTACGATGGCGCAACGCCTGCGCAAATGCGTAACGCCGCGATCAACGACAGTTACGAACCCGGTTCTACCGTGAAACCGCTGGTGGTGATGGAAGGGCTGGAGCGCCATTTAGTGCGGCCTGATTCGGTTATCGACACCACGCCGTATCGTGTGAATGGGCACCTGATCCGTGATGTTGGCCATTGGCCGCGCTTGACCATGACCGGCATCTTGCAGAAATCCAGCGACATTGGCGTTTCGCATATCGCGCTGGCGATGCCAGCTGAAGCGCTGGTGAACACGTATCACGCTTTTGGTCTTGGCAAACCCACGGGATTAGGGCTGACGGGTGAAAGCGTGGGTTACTTCCCGCTGCACCGCACGCGCTGGGCGGATATCGAACGCGCCACGTTTTCCTTTGGTTATGGCTTACGCGTCACGCCACTGCAAATCGCCCGTGAATACGCCACGCTGGGTTCTTACGGTACCTATCGTCCGCTCTCGATCACCAAAGTGACGCCGCCGGTGCTCGGCGAGCAGGTCGCGAACCCGGAAACCGTTAAGCAAGTGGTGCACATGTTGGAAAGCGATGTTTTACCGGGCGGAACCGGGCTAAAAGCGGCGGTACCGGGTTATCGTCTGGCGACCAAAACCGGTACGGCGGAGAAGATGGGCACCAGCGGCAAATACGATGGCGGCTATGTGAACTATACCGCGGGCTTGGCGCCTGCCAGCCATCCTGAAGTCGCGCTGGTGGTAATGATCAACCATCCAACCGCAGGCGACCACTTCGGTGGTTCGGTGGCTGCGCCGGTATTCGGCAACATCATGGGGCCTGTACTGAAGCATATGAACGTCGCACCGGATGCTATCTACAGTAAACCTTCGGATAAATCTTAGTAAAATCAAAGTGTAAGTGAGGTGTGTGAGTTTTTCACACCTCGTTTCATTTCCGCGTATTCATTTGCTTTTTCCGCCTGTCGCTCAGCGCGCAACGGTGCGAGGATAAAAGTCCCAGAGGTATTGATGGGTGTGAAAACAAAGCTGCTCCGGCAGTCATAACCCTGTTATTACACCGACCCACGCAGATGCGTGGGTTTTTTTGCCTTAATCGCGTGGCGGTTAACCCGCTACATCGAGTTGTAGACATTTCACGAGGTCGGCGACAACGAGGCTGACCTGATGCTGTGATTAGCTACTCACACCTCTTAACCCGCCCTTTACGCTTACCAACAAACGTAAAAACATCTGCTGCAGTAAGCTGACAGCCTGGCGACAACACGCCTGGAGACAGCGCTTTCTGAACATAACGTGCGAAAGGTCCGCACAGAAAGTTTAGGATTTTCGATTCGAAAATATATTTTACGCTTCCTTAACAGCGTACTTCTTTTGACCTCCCTACAATGAACGCCTTTGAGAGTGGTCACTCTCGTTACTTTTACCTTCTTGTTGAGAAAAACTATGCGCATGAAAGTTATTTCAGCCAGCGTGGTGTTTTTACTGGCTGCTTGTGACCAGGGAGCGAAGCAGCCTGCTGCTGCAACCACGCCGGAAGTTGGCATCGTCACACTCAAAAGCGAGCCGGTAACCTTGCTGACTCAATTGCCGGGCCGCACGACTGCAGTGAAAACTGCGGAAGTCCGTCCGCAGGTGAGCGGTGTGATTCAAAAACTGCTGTTTACGGAGGGGGCGAAGTGAAAGCGGGCCAGCCTCTTTATCAAATCGATCCGGCCACTTATCAAGCAGCCTATGACAAAGCCCATGCAACCTGGCAAAACGATGCGGGGTGGCAAAACGCTATCAGCCTTTAGCGGCTGCACATGCCATTAGCCAGCAAACGTATGATGATGCCGTCGCGGCCGAGCGTGAAGCGAAAGCCGATGTCGAAAGCGCGAAGGTCAACCTGGATTACACCTTGGTTAAAGCGCCGATTACGGGCCACATTAGCCGGTCACTGGTCACCGAAGGTGCTTTGGTCACTAGCGGACAAACCGATTATCTCGCCACTATTCAACAGCTCAATCCTGTCTATGTTGACGTCAGCGAATCCTCCACCGATCTCCTGCGCCTGCGCAAAGCCTTGGCCGACGGCAAGCTAGAGAAAGTGGGCGATAACGCGGCCGCGGTAAAACTGACGCTGGAAGATGGCAGCACTTACGAGCAGCAAGGCAAATTAGCCTTCTCGGAAGTGAATGTTGATGAGGCGACCGGCAGCGTGGTGCTGCGAGCGGTGTTCCCTAATCCGCACAATGAACTGCTGCCGGGAATGTACGTGCACGCCAGTTTCCCGCAGGGCGTACAGCAGCAGGGAATTATGGTGCCGCAAGAAGCGATCATGCATGACAGCAAAGGTCAGCCCTATGTCTACGTAGTGAAAGCTGACGACAGCGTTGAGCAGCGCAGCGTAACCACCGGTGAAATGATCCAGGCAAGGTGGCTCATCACCCGCGGTCTGAACAGCGGCGAAAAAGTGGTGGTGAATGGCCTGCAAAGCGTGCATAGCGGCAGCAAAGTGAAAACCGTGGCGGCTAACGTCAACGACATGCCCAGCGCTGACAGTGTCAGCCTGACAATGACCGATCCCTCGGCCCAATAAGGAGACGTCATGTCTACGTTCTTTATCCAGCGTCCAATATTCGCCTGGGTTGTGGCGATTATTGTGATGCTGGTAGGCGCTATCGCCACGCTGAATTTACCGGTTAATCAATATCCCAACATCTCACCTCCCGCCGTCTCTATTTCGGTGACGTATCCGGGTGCCAGCGCCGAAACCACGCAAAACACCGTGGTACAGGTCATTGAGCAACAGCTGAATGGCCTGGATGGATTGCGCTATCTGGAATCGAACAGCGCCAGCGATGGCAGTGCGCAAATCATCGCCACTTTTAATCAGGGCATTGATCCTGATATCGCTCAGGTTCAGGTACAGGATCGCGTTTCTCTGGCGGAATCTCAGCTGCCCACTGATGTCACACAGCAAGGCATCCGTATTCGTAAATACCAAAAAACTTCATGATGGTGATAAGCCTGGTGTCGAAAGATGGCAAGCTGAGTAACGGTGATCTCGCCGATATGTTGGTATCGAAGCTGGAAGATCCCATCTCGCGTACCAAAGGCGTTGGCGACTTCATGGTATTGGGTTCTGAGTATGCGATGCGCATCTGGCTCGATCCGGCCAAACTCTATAAGTACAGCCTGATGCCGAGCGACGTCAGCACCGCTATTGATAACCAGAACGTGCAGGTCTCTTCCGGTTCGCTCGGCGGCTTGCCGACCATTCCTGACGCTAAAACGAATGCCACCATTCTGGGTAAATCACGCTTCACCAGCGTGAAGCAGTTTGAAAACGTGCTGCTGAAGGTAAACAGTAACGGTTCGCAGATCCGCCTTAAAGATGTGGGTAACGTGGCATTAGGCCCACAAAGCTACACCATCGACTCAACCATGGATGGCAAACCTTCTGCCGGTATTGCGTTGCGTCTGGCAACAGGCGCCAACGAGCTGGATACCGCCAAAGCGGTGCGCGCCACGGTAGAAGCGCTGAAAGATTCGCTGCCGGATAACGTCGAGGTGCAATATCCCTACGACACCTCGCCAGTGGTCAGCGCGTCAATCGAAGAAGTCGTGAAAACGTTGCTCGAAGCGGTGGTGCTGGTGTTCTTCGTCATGCTGATTTTCCTGCAAAACCTGCGCGCAACCTTTATCACCACGCTGGTGGTGCCAGTGGTCTTGCTGGGAACCTTCGGCATTCTTTCTGCTTTTGGCTACAGCATTAACACCCTGACGATGTTCGGCATGGTATTGGCGATAGGGTTGCTGGTGGATGACGCCATCGTGGTGGTGGAAAACGTCGAGCGCGTGATGCACGAAGAGCAGCTCGATCCCAAAACCGCCACCATTAAGTCGATGCAGCAGATTCAGGGCGCGCTATTTGGTATTGCCTTGGTGCTGTCGGCGGTGCTGCTGCCGATGGCGTTCTTCTCGGGATCGACCGGCGTTATCTATCGTCAGTTCTCCATCACCATTGTGTCAGCCATGGCGCTGTCGGTGCTGATGGCGCTGATCTTTACACCGGCGCTGTGCGCGACGTTGCTTAAATCCTCCTCCGCCGAGCACAAAACCACCGGGCTGGCCGGTTGGTTTAACCGCAAGTTCGACAGCGGCACGCTGCATTACACCCGCGGCGTCAGCAAAGTCATCTCGCGTCGCGGCCTGTTTCTGGTGGTGTATCTGATGATTGTTGGCGTCACCGGCTATCTGTTCACTCGCGTACCGACCACCTTTTTGCCGGATGAAGATCAGGGATTGATGATGGTGCAGATCACACTGCCGGTGAATGCCTCATCGCAGCGCACCCAAAAAGTCATTAACGATCTCAACGACTATCTGCATGACAAGCAAGCGTCGGTGGTCACTACAGTATTTGCGGCCAACGGTTTTAACTTTGCCGGACGTGGGCAAAACAGTGCTATGGCGTTTGTCCGTCTCAAAGACTGGAGTGAACGTACCCAATCGAGCCAGAGCGTGAAAACGCTGGCGGCGAATATCATGGGGCACTTCGCCAATTATAAAGACGCGAAAATCTTTGCCATGGTGCCACCGGCGGTCATGGAGTTGGGGAACGCCACCGGTTTTGACTTCTATCTACAAGATACTGCGGGCCATACGCATCAGGAAATGATGAATGCCACGCACACGTTTCTTGCGCTGGCTAACAACGATCCACGCCTGAGCGCCGTTCGCCTCAACGGCATGGAAGATGAACCGCAATATCAGCTGGAGATCAACGATGAACGCGCCAGCGCGTTGGGTTTGAGCATGGCTGATATCAACAACACCCTGTCGGTCGCTTGGGGATCCAGCTACATCGATCAGTTCATGTATAACGGCCGCGTCAAAGAGGTTTACCTGATGGGTAAAGCCGATTCGCGCGTGACGCCGGAAGATCTCAACAAATGGTACTTTCGTAACAGTAGCGGAACCATGGTGCCGTTCTCGGCCTTTGCCAGCGGCGAATGGGTCAGCGGTTCACCGCACTATGAACGCTTTAACGGCATGACGGCAGAAGAGATTCTCGGCTCGCCAGCCTCAGGTTACAGCAGCGGTGAAGCGATGAAAGCGGTGGAAGAGATTGGCGCGAAAATGCCAAAAGGCTTCCGCGTGCAGTGGTACGGCATCTCCTATGAAGAGCAGGCGTCTGGCTCACAAACAGCGCAGCTCTATGCTATTTCCGTGCTGGTGGTGTTCCTGTGCCTGGCCGCGCTTTACGAGAGCTGGTCGATTCCGTTCTCAGTGCTATTGGTGGTGCCGCTTGGCGTACTGGGCACCATCAGTGCGGTGCTGCTGCGCGGTTTGCAAAACGATGTGTTCTTCCAGGTCGGATTGCTCACCACCGTTGGGCTGGCCGCGAAAAATGCCATTTTGATCGTGGAGTTCGCCAAAGAGCTGCACGAACGTGAAGGCAGAACGCTGGTGGACGCTGCGGTAGAAGCAGCACGCTTGCGTATTCGACCCATTATCATGACGTCGATGGCATTTATTCTTGGCGTACTGCCGCTCACTATCTCAAACGGGGCGGGTGCGGGCAGCCAGCACTCCATTGGTACGGCGGTAGCGGGTGGAATGCTTACCGCGACATTCCTCGCCATTTTCTTTGTACCGATGTTTTACGTGGTGGTTTCGCAGCTCTTTTCCCGTAAGAAAAAGCCTGAGGTTGTTCACAATGATAACTAAAGCAACGCGCTGGACGCTGCTGCCATTGGTGGCCGCCCTTGGCTTAACTGGTTGTACGTTACAGCCCAACTATCAGCGCCCAACGCTGCCGGTGGATACGCATTACGATCAAAATACGCCGGTCGGCAATGTCGCCGATCTGCCGTGGCAGAACTTCTTCAACGATGCCACGATGCGCCAGCTGATCGACCTGTCGCTGCAAAACAACCGCGACCTGCGCGTCGCAGCATTGAATGTTGAACAGGCGCGTGCCTCGGTGCAGATCGATCGCGCTGCGCTGCTGCCGTCGATTAACGCCACCGCCAGCCAGACGTCGGCCCATGAACCTGCGAACCTCTACAATACGCAATCAACCGGCGCGGTGACTTATCACGAGTTAAACGCCGGATTAGGCGTGACTTCATGGGAGCTGGATTTCTGGGGACGCTTGCGTAGCCTGCGCGATCAGGCCCAGGAGACCTATCTCTCCACTGAAGCCACCGAACGCGCAACGCGCATTTCGCTGATTTCACAGGTGGCATCGGCGTGGCTAACGCTCTGTTCCGATAACGATCTTCTGCATCTCGCCGAACAAACTGTGCAGAGTCAGCAGAAATCCTATGATCTGACCAAAATAAGCTACAACGGCGGCGTCAGCAGCGATCAGGATTTGGCACAAGCAGAAAGCACCGTGCGCAGCGCCGAAGCGGATGTGGCGAGCTATACGCGTCAGGTACGACAGGATGTGGATGCGCTGCGGCTGTTGGCTGGCACTGATTTACCCGCCACGCTGCTGAAAAACGCCACACTCGACAGCAACTGGCAATTTCCGCAGACGCCAGCGGGATTGCCGTCGGATCTGCTGACGCGCCGCCCGGATATCATCGCTGCTGAACACACCCTTAAAGCCGCTAATGCCAATATCGGCGCTGCGCGCGCGGCCTTTTTCCCGAATATCACGCTAACCGCATCGGGCGGCTCAACCAGCAGCTCACTGGGGCATCTGCTGGAAGGCGGTACAGGCGCCTGGTCGTTTGCACCCTCGATCTCTCTGCCGATCTTCGACGGCGGAGTGAATCAGGCCAATCTGGATATCGCTAAAATCGAAAAACGTATTGAGATCGCCAACTATGAGAAAGCGATTCAGACTGCGTTTAAAGATGTTAACGATGCGCTGGCTGGGCAGGATACCTGGCAGAGCCAGCTCATGGCGCTGCAAAAAGAGGTCGCGGCCAACCAGCGCGATTACGACTATTCAGATTTGCGTTATAAGCAAGGCGTTGATAACTATCTCAATGTGTTAGTCGCACAGCGTTCGCTGTATACGGCACAGCAGGCGCTGATTGCGGCACATTTGGGACAGCTTAATCAAAAAATTACGCTGTACGAAGCATTGGGCGGCGGCTGGAAATCATAATGACGAGCCGTCTCGTCACGCATTTAGCGAGGCGGCTATTCACGATTTTAAGCGTCCCTATTCGGCAACGCTTTTCGACACACCTTGCCGGTTAATCAAGGTTATCTCCGCTTAACCAGACCAGGTCTAAAGCAGAGTCATCGCGCTGAACCGAGCGAAACCCTGATTCTTCTTAACGAAAACCTTACGGTTTGGCGATGGAAAATCGCATCAAATTTAGCCGATAATGCGTGCCGTGATAATTGTGCCCGTCATACTTTACGTTGCCTCTTTGTTGGCTATGCTCACTTACCCGAATCCTGTCGTTCACTACGCCTATCGGGATTCGTCAGCGTGCTACCGTCATGCAACGCAACGTATTTAGAGTACGCACCACGAAATAATCCCCTGCTTTTAAGGGGGAATTCCTTATTCCTTGTTTACCTGAAGAGTTCGATGATTACTAACGCATCCCGTTCCCCTCGTTCCCGCTGGCTTAAATGGCTGCTTCTTTTAATCGTGGTATTGATTATTGCCGCTGTTGCCTGGCGTTTGTTGCCGTTTGGCAAAGGATCGAGTGGCGGTATGCCGCCAGGCGGTCATGCAGGTCGCGGTGGCCCTGGCATGATGATGGGCGGCGGCGCAACGCTGGTACACAGCGGCGTGGCCAGCACCGCAGATGTGCCGGTTTATCTCAATGCACTTGGCACCGTCATCCCCAGCGCCAGCGTTACCGTTACCAGCCGTGTCGATGGACAGCTGGAGAAGGTTTACTTCACTGAAGGGCAGAAAGTTGAAGCAGGACAGCTGCTGGCGCAGATTGATCCGCGTAGCTATCAGGCGACGTTGAATCAATATCAAGGTGCGTTAAATGAGAACCAGGCACTGCTGAAAAGCGCAGAACTGACGCTGGCGCGCTATCGCAAGCTGGCGGCGCAAGATTCTCTCTCCCGCCAGGATCTGGATACGCAGATAGCCACGGTAGGGCAGTATCGCGGTGCGGTTGCCACCGATCAGGCGCAAATCGACAGCGCTAAACTCAGTATCGAATACGCTCGCATCACTGCGCCGGTTAGCGGCCGTGTTGGATTGCGTCAGGTTGATCCGGGCAACATGGTGCAAAGCTCCAGCAGCACCGGTTTAGTCACTCTGACCCAGATGCAGCCCGCCGCCGTCACGTTTAGCGTGCCGCAGAGCAATATCCCCACGCTGGTCAAAGCGCTGCATAACAATCAAAATCTGCCCGCTACGGCATTTGATGAGGACAATACCAGCACGTTGGCCAACGGTGAGGTGAAGTTCATCAGTAACCAGATCGATACCGCCACCGGCACGGTTGAGCTAAAGGCCACCTTCCCCAACCAGGACGAAGCGCTGTTCGCTAATCAGTTTGTTAATCTGCGTTTGCAGACCAATCTATTGAAAGGCGCGACGGTGATCCCAACACAAGCGTTGCAGATGAGCAGCGACGGCAGCTTTGTTTTTGTGATCAACAAAGACAATACCGTGACGCGCAAAGCGGTGACCGCCGGGCCGGCATTGGATGACGATCGGCAAGCGATTTTAAAAGGCGTAGAGCCGGGCGATCGTCTGGTAACGGAAGGCATTGATCGCCTGACCAACGGCAGCAAAGTGTCGGTGGCGGATGAAACGCAAACCACCGCAACCGCCGAGGCCAAATGAATCCGTCACGCCTGTTTATCCTGCGTCCGGTCGCCACCATCTTGCTGATGGTGGGCGTGCTGATCGCCGGTATTTTTGCCTACAAGTTTCTTTCCACCTCGGCGCTGCCACAGGTCGATTATCCGACCATTCAGGTCACCACACTCTATCCCGGCGCCAGCCCGGACGTGATGGCTTCATCAGTGACCTCGCCGCTGGAGCGTCAACTCGGTCAAATGGCGGGTTTGAGTCAGATGACCTCCACCAGTTCCGGTGGATCATCGATCATCACCCTGAAGTTCAGTCTCGACCTGTCGCTGGATGTGGCGGAGCAGGAAGTGCAGGCGGCGATAAATGCCGCGAACAATCTGCTGCCCAGCGATCTGCCAAACCCGCCAACCTACAAAAGGTCAATCCGGCGGACAGCGCGGTGATCACCTTAGCTGCCAGCTCAGAGAACCTGCCGCTGACGCAGGTGCAGGACTTGGTGAATACGCGCGTGGCGCTCAAGCTATCGCAAATTTCTGGTGTCGGCATGGTGACGCTGGCGGGCGGACATCAACCAGCGATTCGGGTGCAGATGGATCCAAAAGCGCTGGCGGCGCACAATTTGACGCTGGAAGACGTCAACACCCTGATTAGCAACAGCAACGTTAACGGTTCGAAAGGCGGCTTTGATGGTAAATACCATTCGGTCACTATCGACGCCAACGATCAGCTGCGTACCGCAGACGAGTACGGCAATTTAATCATTACTTATCAAAACGGTGCTGCGCTGCGTCTGAAAGATATTGCGCATATTGAGCAAGGGCCGGAAAACAGCTTCCAGTCGGCGTGGGCGAATAACAGCCCGGCGATTGTCATCAGCGTGCAGCGCCAGCCGGGTGCAAACGTGATTCAGGTCGTGGATGGGATTAAGGCGCAGCTGCCGACCTTGCAGGCCGCGCTGCCAGATGGCGTGAAAATGACGATTCTTTCGGATCGCACGCAAACCATTCGCGCCTCGATCAGTGACGTGCAGTTTGAGCTCATGCTCTCGATTGCGCTGGTGGTGATGGTCACTTTCCTGTTCCTGCGCAATGTGGCAGCGACACTGATCCCCAGCGTGGCGGTGCCGCTGTCGTTGATTGGCACCTTTGGTGTGATGTACCTCGCTGACTTCAGCCTGAATAACCTCTCGTTGATGGCGCTGACCATCGCTACCGGTTTCGTTATTGATGATGCCATTGTGGTGGTTGAAAACATCTCGCGGCGGCTGGAAGAGGGCGAACCGCCAATGGAAGCGGCGCTAAAAGGCTCGCAGCAGATTGGTTTCACCATCATTTCACTAACCTTTTCGCTGATTGCGGTACTGATTCCGCTGCTGTTTATGGGCGACGTGGTCGGACGCTTGTTCCGCGAGTTTGCTATCACGCTGGCGGTGTCGATTCTGGTCTCAATGGTGGTGTCGCTAACCTTAACGCCGATGCTGTGCGCTTATCTGCTGCGCCACATTCCAGTCGAAAAGCAGTCGCGCTTTTCACGCAAGGGCGGTGAATTATTCGATAAGCTGATTCGCGGCTATGATCGCTTGCTGACCATCGTGTTAAATCACCAAAAGCTGACGCTGCTGGTGGCGCTGGCCACCTTCGCGCTGACCGCGCTGCTCTATGTCATGGTGCCGAAAGGCTTCTTCCCGACGCAGGATACCGGTTTGATTCAGGGCGTGACCGTGGCGTCGCAGGATGTCTCTTTTAATGAGATGGCAAAGCGTCAACAGGCGCTGGCGAAAGTGATTTTGCAGAATCCTGCGGTAGAGAGTCTGTCCTCTACGATTGGCATAGATGGCAATAACACCAGTCTGAACAGCGGGCGTATACAGATCAACCTCAAGGCGTTTGATGAGCGCAATGACAAAGCCGATGCAGTCATCAAACAGCTACAACAGGCGGCGACGCAGGTGGCTGGTATCCAGCTCTATATGCAATCGGCCCAGGATTTGACAGTCAACGACCAGGTTACGCCAAGCCAGTATCAGTTCACGCTTGACGATGCAGACAGCGAAAATCTGGTGCAGTGGTCGCCGAAAATGGTGGCGGCACTGCAGCAGCGTCCAGAGTTTAATGGCGTGGTAAGCAATCTTCAGGATCAGGGACGCGTGGCGTATGTCGAGCTGAACCGCGATAAAGCGGCGCGTTACGGCATTACTGCTTCGGATGTGGATACCGCGCTCTACAACGCTTTTGGTCAGCGTTTGGTGTCGACTATTTTTACTCAGTCGAATCAGTATCGCGTGGTGCTGGAAGTCGCGCCGAGGTATCAACAAGGCCCGGCGTCATTTGATGATGTTTACCTGCAACCTTCCAGCAGTTCAGACGAAGAGAGCGACAGCAGCACCTCGTCGAGCAGTAGCAGCACCACGTCAACCACCACCAGCAGTAGCGACAGTTCCACCACCAGCAGCAGCGGCATGGTGAAACTGACGTCGATTGCCACCCTTCACCAGCGCACCGGTTCGCTGATGCATATGCGTTTGAACCAATTCCCGGCAGTGATGATCTCCTTCAACCTGAATGCCGGTTATTCACTGGAAGATGGGCAGAAAGCGATTGCCGAGGTGCGTGAACAGCTGCAACTGCCATCGAGCGTGACGCTGCGTTATCAGGGCGAAACGTCAGCGTTCCAGAGCGCGACGGGTAACACGCTGTGGCTGATTTTGGCGGCGCTGATCACCATGTACGTGGTGCTCGGCATTCTGTATGAAAGCTTTATTCATCCAGTGACCATCCTTTCCACGCTGCCGTCGGCTGCGGTGGGCGCCTTGTTGACGCTGATGCTGGCGGGCACCGAATTCAGCTTGATCGCGTTGATTGGCGTGATCCTGCTGATCGGCATCGTGAAAAAGAACGCCATTATGATGATCGACTTTGCGCTAGAAGCGGAGAATAAGCAGCACCTCAGCCCGCGTGACGCCATCCATCAAGCCTGTTTATTGCGTTTCCGCCCGATTCTGATGACCACCATGGCGGCGCTGCTGGGTGCGTTGCCGCTGATGCTGGCGTCCGGTTCGGGCGCAGAGCTGCGTCAGCCGCTGGGTCTGGTGATTGTTGGCGGTTTGATCGTCAGCCAGGCGCTGACATTGTTCTCTACGCCGGTGATTTACTTGTGGTTTGACGCGATTGCACAGCGCGGCAACGCGTGGGTGAAACGCCGTCAGCAGCAGACGCGGAGTGGGCAATGAATTTGACCCGGCTGTTTATCTTCCGTCCGGTTACGACCTTGCTGCTCACCATGGCGATCCTGCTGCTGGGCGCCTTGGGCTATCGCTTGTTGCCGGTCGCGCCGCTGCCGCAGGTTGATTTCCCGACCATTATGGTCAGCGCCAGCCTGGCGGGTGCCAGCCCGGAAACCATGGCGGCAACGGTGGCCACCCCGCTGGAGCGCTCGCTGGGGCAAATCGCGGGCGTAACGGAAATGACCTCAAGCAGCTCGCAGGGTTCCAGCAATATCATTTTGCAGTTTGAGCTTGATCGCGACATCAACGGTGCAGCGCGTGACGTTCAGGCGGCAATCAACGCCTCGCGTAGTCTGCTGCCGAGCGCCATGGAATCGCTGCCAACCTACCGTAAAGCCAATCCGTCCGATGCGCCGATAGTGATGCTGGCGTTGACGTCTGCAACTCGCACGCCAGGCGAACTCTACGATCTTGCTGAAAGCAAAATCGAGCAGGCGATGGGGCAGGTGAAAGGGGTCGGCGAAGTGTCGCTGATGGGCAGCGCCTTGCCTGCGGTGCGCATCGATCTGCAACCGCTGAAGCTGACGCAATATGGCATTTCACTCGATACCGTGCGCAGCGCGGTCGCCAACAGCACCACTAATCTGCCAAAAGGGATGTTACAAGGCAGCACGCAATCTTGGGTGGTGGACAGCAACGGGCAGCTGGATAAAGCCAAAAGCTATCGCGATTTGATCGTTAGCTATAAAGAGGGAAAAGCGGTGCGGCTGCACGATGTCGCAACCGTTTATGACTCGGTTGAAGATCAATATCAGGCGGGGTTCCTTAACGCGTCGCCTTCGGTGATGGTGGGTATCAAACGCCAGGCGGGCGCTAATATGCTCGACACCATTGATGCGATCAAAGCGCAACTGCCGGAGCTGGAAAAAATCTCCCTGCGGATACCGCGCTGAAAGTGGTGGTGGACCGTTCGCCTGGGGTGCGCGCCTCGCTTTACGACACGGAAGAAACCTTGCTGGTAGCAGTGCTGCTGGTGATTGCGGTGGTGTTTGTCTTTTTGCGTAATCTGCAGGCGGTGATCATTCCCGCGTTGGCCTTGCCGGTTTCGCTGATTGGCACCTGCGCTGTGATGTATCTGCTCGGCTACAGCCTAGATAACCTGTCGCTGATGGCGCTGATTATCGCCACCGGCTTCGTGGTGGATGATGCGATCGTGGTGCTGGAAAACATCACGCGCCACATTGAAGAGGGGCTAAGTCCGCTGCGGGCCTCGCTGCGCGGTGCGCAGGAAGTGAGTTTCACCGTGCTGTCCATGACCATGTCGCTGATTGCGGTATTCATTCCCATCTTGCTGATGGGCAGCATCGTCGGGCGTCTGTTCCGCGAATTTGCCGTGACGCTCACCGTGTCGCTGCTGATCTCAATGTTTGTGTCGTTGAGCCTGACGCCGATGCTCTGCTCGCGACTGCTCAAACCCAAGCCCAAGGTCACTAAACGGCCGCATCCGCTCTATCAGTTTATTGAAAACCGGCTCAATCGCTTGTTGGACGCCTATTCGCGCGGCTTGAATTGGGTGATGCGCCACCAAAAGCTCACCATGTTCAGTTTGGTGCTAACGGTGCTGCTCAACCTGTTTCTGTTCTCGGTGGTGGAAAAAGGCTTTTTCCCGAATCAGGACACCGGCCTGCTAATGGGCGCGCTGCGTGCCGATCAAAACATCTCGTTTCAGGCGATGAAGCCGAAGATGTTGGCGTTTACCAAGATCATTCAGTCCGATCCGGCGGTGGAAAGCGTGATGTCATCGATGGGCAGTGGGATGTTCGGCTCGCGTAACAGCGCGAACTTCTTTGTGCGCCTTAAAGATTTTGATCAGCGCGATGCCACGGCCACCGAAGTGGCGAACCGCCTGAGCATGAAAACCAGCCATATCGCTGGCGCACAGATGTTCCTGATGGCAGCGCAGGATCTGCATATCGGCGGACGCAGCGCCAACGCGACGTATCAGTACAGTTTGCAGGCTGACAATCTCGATCTGCTGCGCGAATGGACGCCCAAAGTACAGGCGGCGCTGGCGGCAATTCCGCAGTTCAACAGCGTCGATTCCGACTCGCAAACGGGCGGTCAGGAAGTGGTGATGAACATTGATCGCGACCGCGCCACCCGGCTTGGCGTTGACGTTCAGATGCTCGACACGCTGCTGAATAATGCTTTTAGCCAGCGGCAAATCGCAACGCTGTATCACACGCTGAACCAGTATCACGTGGTGATGAGTTTGCAGGATAGCTACACGCGCGACCCAGAAATTCTCAAGCAGCTTTATGTCATTAACGATAATGGCGACCGCATTCCGCTGTCGGCCTTCGCCACGTTTGTGGGTGGCAATGCGCCGCTGTCAGTGACGCATCAGGGCCAATCAGCGACCAGCACCGTGGCGTTTAACCTCAATGATGGCGTTTCGCTGGAACAGGCGCAGGTGCTGATCAAACAGGCGATGGCGAAACTCGGTTTGCCTTCGACGATCCAGGCTGGTTTTGCGGGTACCGCCGCGGCGTTTGCGCAGCTCACCGCCACCATGCCGTGGTTGATCCTGGCGGCGCTGGCGGCGGTCTATATCGTGTTGGGCGTGCTGTATGAAAGTTATATCCATCCACTGACCATTCTTTCTACGTTGCCTTCGGCGGGCGTAGGCGCGCTGCTGCTGCTGCTGCTCACCGGTACGCAACTCACGGTTATCGCCCTGATCGGCATTATTTTGCTGATTGGTATCGTGAAGAAGAACGCCATCATGATGATCGACTTTGCCATCGATGCAGAACGCAGGTTGGGCATGTCGCCGCAGCAGGCGATTACTCAAGCCTGCCTGATGCGCTTTCGTCCGATCATGATGACCACGCTGGCGGCCTTTTTCGGTGCCTTGCCTTTGGCGCTGGGCAGTGGCGGCGATGCTGATCTGCGCAGCCCGCTGGGCATTGCGATTGCGGGCGGTCTGGCGCTGAGCCAGCTGCTGACGCTGTTCACCACGCCCGTTATTTACCTCTGGCTCGATCGTTTGAGCCGCGCAACTCAACGTCAATGGCGCCGTTTGCGCCATGCGGAATCCTGATTCATGAAAGTATTGACCCCAATTATGCTGGCGCTGCTGCTGAGCGGCTGTACCCTTGGCCCCGATTATCATCGCCCTGAGATGTCAGTGCCGGTACATTACAAAGAAGCCAAAGGCTGGCAGCAGGCGACGCCGCAGGATGATCTGCACAAAGGCGAATGGTGGGCTGTTTATCACGACGCCACGCTGAGCAGCCTGCTGAGTCAGGTAAGCATCAATAACCAGAACGTTGCCAACTACGCTGCGCAGTATCGTCAGGCGCAGGCGCTGGCGTCGCAATCTCGCGCTGAGCTGTTTCCTTCGTTGGGTTATGACAGCAGCGTGACGCGCAGCGGCAGTCATGCCACCACCGGCAGCAGTCAACGCACCACCAGCAGTAGCCATCAGGCTGAGCTAAGCGCCAGCTGGGAGCTGGATCTATGGGGCAAGCTGCGTCGTACGCTGGAGGAGAACAAAGCCAGTGCGCAGGCGAGCGCGGCAGAGCTGGCGAACATCACGCTGAGCGCACAGTCTGAACTGGCGCAGGATTACTTCCAGCTGCGCATCATGGATCAGAAAATTGCGCTGTATCAGCAGAGCATCGACGCCTACCAGCGCTATCTCACGGTGATTGAAAACAAATACCAAACCGGTAGCGAATCGCGTGCCACGTTAGCGCAGGCGCAGATGCAGCTGGAGAGCGCCCGCGCCTCGGCGCAGGATTATCAATGGCAACGCGCGCAGATGGAACACGCTATCGCGTTGCTGGTGGGCAAAGCGCCCGCTGATTTCTCCTTACCGGTGGCGAAGCTGGATGCCACGCTGCCAACCGTTCCTGCCGCCTTGCCGACACAGCTGTTACAGCGTCGTCCTGACATCGCCTACGCCGAACGTAACGTGGCAGCAGCGAATGCGGCGGTGGGCGTGGCCATTGCCGGTTACTTCCCGGATTTAACCTTAAGCGCCAGCGGCGGCGTGAGCGCTTCTACGCTGCATAATCTCTTCTCGCTACCAAATCGCATCTGGTCGCTGGGGCCTGAACTCAGCGGTACGCTGTTGGATTTTGGCGCCACTTCTTCGCAGGTCGAACAGGCCCGAGCGTCGTATGACGCCAGCGTCGCCAGCTACCGTCAAAGCGTGCTGGAAGCGTTGCAGGAAGTGGAAGATGAGCTGGTGGAGCTGAATACCTTGCAGGGCGAAATGGCTTCCCAGCAGCGTGCTACCGCCGCCGCGCAAGAGTCGGCCCGCGTAACGCGCAATCAATATGATGCCGGGATGATCGACTACCTCGACGTCGCCACCACTGAAAACAGTAGCTTGAGCGAACAGCAAAATCTCCTGTCGCTGCAAAGCACTCAGTGGGTCAGCAGCGTAGCGTTGATTGCCGCGCTGGGCGGTGGCTGGCAGGCGCCAAATAAGTAGTTGTCGAATACTTCCAGATCCTGCATCGTGAGGGGCTAATTTTAACGATGCTATGGAGCTGGCATGTTATTCAAAATCTTACGTCTGGTTTTCCGCCTGTTATGGCGTGTCGAGCTGCGTGGTGATGTCGCTGAATTGCATAGAGACAAGGTGCTCATCACGCCCAACCACATGTCGTTTCTGGACGGCATGCTGTTGGCGCTGTTCTTACCCATCAAACCGGTTTTCGCTGTCTATTCGACGATCAGCGAAAAATGGTTCATGCGGGTGATCAAACCGTTTATCGACTTCGTACCGCTGGATCCCACCAAGCCGATGTCGATCAAACATCTGGTTCAGGTAGTCAACAGCGGTCGTCCGGTAGTGATCTTCCCGGAAGGCCGCATTACCGTTACCGGATCGCTGATGAAGATCTACAGCGGTGCCGGTTTTGTGGCGGCAAAATCGGGCGCGAGCGTGGTGCCGATGCGTATCGACGGTGCAGAATTTTCGCCGTTTGGTCGCCTGGCGGGCGTATTCAAACGCCGCCTTTTCCCGCGTATTACCTTGAGCATTTTGCCTGGGACACGTATTCCTATGCCCGACGCAAAACGGGCACGCGAGCGCCGCATTTTAGCCGGCGAACATCTGCATCATGTCATGATGGAAGCCCGCATGGCGGTACGCCCGCGTGAAACGCTGTTCGACGCGTTTCTCAATGCGCGTATCCGCTACGGCGCGTTCAAACGCTGCATTGAAGATGTCAATTTCACACCCGACAGCTACACCGGTTTGCTGAAAAAACGCTGGGCGTGGGACGCATCCTTGAGCGTTATAGCCAGCCAAAAGAGGTTGTTGGCCTGCTTCTGCCCAATGCCACCGTAACGGCTGCGGCGATTCTCGGTGCCTCCATGCGTGGCCGCGTTCCGGCGATGCTGAACTACACTGCGGGCGTCAACGGCATGCGCGCTGCACTAACGGCTTCGCAGGTGAAAACGGTGTTTACGTCTCGCCAGTTCCTCGACAAAGGGGACTTGTGGCATCTGCCGCAAGGCTTGAGCGACGTGCAGTGGATCTATCTGGAAGACTTGAAAGAGACGGTAACGCTCAAGGACAAGCTCTGGATCCTTGCGCATCTGCTGATGCCGCGCCGGGCGCAGGTTAAGCAGCAGCCCGAAGACGCCGCGATGGTGCTGTTTACCTCGGGATCGGAAGGCAATCCCAAAGGTGTGGTGCATTCGCATAAAAGCCTGCTGGCCAACGTTGAGCAGATTCGCACCGTGGCGGATTTTACCCCGCGTGACCGCTTCATGTCGGCGCTGCCGCTGTTTCACGCCTTTGGCTTAACGGTTGGCCTGTTTACGCCGCTGATGACCGGCGCGCAGGTATTTCTTTATCCCAGCCCGCTGCATTACCGCATCGTGCCGGAACTGGTGTACGACCGAAACTGCACCGTGCTGTTTGGCACGTCAACCTTCCTTGGCAACTATGCGCGCTTCGCGGCCCCGTACGATTTTGCTCGCTTGCGCTATGTGGTGGCTGGGGCGGAAAAATTGCAGGAAAACACCCGTCAGGTCTACATGGAAAAATATGGCATACGCATCCTTGAAGGTTACGGCGTGACTGAATGCGCGCCAGTGGTGGCGATTAACGTGCCGATGGCGGCGAAGGCGCATACCGTAGGCCGCATTCTGCCGGGCATGGATTCGCGTTTGATGTCGGTGCCGGGCATTGAGAAGGGCGGACGATTGCAACTGCGTGGGCCGAATATCATGAAAGGCTATTTGCGCGTTGAGAACCCTGGCGTGCTGGAACTGCCGGTGGCGGATAATGGCGAAGGGCAAATGGAAGCGGGTTGGTACGATACCGGTGATATCGTCAGCTTTGATGAAGGCGGTTTTTGCCAGATCCAGGGCCGCGCCAAGCGCTTTGCTAAAATCGCAGGAGAAATGGTTTCGCTGGAGGTCGTTGAGCAGATCGCGCTGAAAGCTTCACCGGATAAGCAGCATGCGGCTTCGCTGCGCCCGGATGGAAATCGTGGTGAAGCCTTGGTGCTGTTTACCACCGATAACGAACTGGCACGCGATCGCCTGCAAAAAGCCGCGCGTGAGATGGGTGCGCCGGAGTTGGCGCTGCCGCGTGATATTCGCGTGGTGAAACAGCTGCCGCTGCTGGGTAGCGGCAAGCCCGATTACGTCACCCTGAAGAAAATGGCGGAAGAGGAGCAGGCATGAGTGCGCGACCTGAACGCGATGCGCCGCTGATGTCGCGCAGCATGTTGGCGGTGATTGTCGCACAGTTTTTCTCCGCATTTGGCGATAACGCGCTGCTGTTTGTCACGCTGGCGGTGCTTAAAAACCAGTTTTATCCCGACTGGAGTCAGCCGATTTTGCAGATGCTGTTTGTCGCGACTTACATCCTGCTGGCACCGTTTGTGGGGCAAATGGCAGACAGTTTTGCCAAAGGTCGGGTCATGATGTTTGCCAACAGCCTGAAGCTGCTGGGCGCGCTGGTGATCTGCTTCGGCTTGAGTCCTTTCATTGGCTATACGCTGGTGGGTATTGGCGCAGCGGCTTATTCTCCAGCGAAATACGGCATTTTGGGGAAATTACCCAAGGCGAAAAACTGGTGAAGGCCAACGGCCTGATGGAAGGATCGACCATCGCAGCGATTCTGTTGGGTTCGGTGGCAGGCGGCATTCTGGCTGACTGGAATTTGCTGGTGGCGCTGGTGGTTTGTGCGCTGACGTATGGCATTGCGGTAGTGGCGAACCTGTTTATTCCCAAGCTGCAGGCAGCACGACCCGGCCAAAGCTGGCATTTCGCGGCAATGTTACGCAGCTTTATCGCGGCTTGCCGCGTGCTGTGGCGTGACGCAGAAACCCGCTTCTCCTTACTGGGAACGAGTCTGTTTTGGGGCGCGGGTGTGACGTTGCGCTTTCTGCTGGTGTTGTGGGTACCGGTAGCGCTCGGCATCACTGATAACAAAACGCCAACTACGCTGAATGCCATGGTGGCGATTGGCATTGTATTGGGTGCGGCGGCTGCGGCGAAGCTGGTGACGCTGGAAACGGTCCGCCGCTGTATGCCTGCAGGCGTGCTGATTGGCGTGATGGTGGTGATCTTCTCAATGCAGCATTCGTTGCTGAATGCCTATTTATTGCTGATGGTCATTGGCGCGCTGGGTGGCTTTTTTGTCGTTCCTTTGAATGCGTTGTTGCAGGCGCGTGGCAAGCAAAGCGTGGGATCGGGCAATGCCATTGCGGTGCAGAACCTTGGCGAAAACACCGCGATGCTGTTGATGCTAGGACTTTACACGCTGGCGATCAAAGCAGGCGCACCGGCAGTAGCAACCGGGATTGGCTTCGGTACGCTGTTTGCGCTGTCAATTGCCGTGCTTTGGGTATGGCGTCCGAGTAAAGGTTAGATTGTGCTGGCGCTGCTATATGTTAGTGATGAGGCTGCATGTGGCAGCATCTCCTTCCTCCGCTTCGCGGGGAAGGCCGGGATGGGGGACAGCGCGCAGAGGAGGTAGGAGACAGCGCACGCTTAACCAACGTGCGCAGAGGACAAAATCAACGGCGAACCGCGATCGCCTCAATCTCAATCTTCACGTCTTTCGGCAAACGCGCCACTTCAACACATGAACGAGCTGGGAAACTGGCGTCATGCTCGGTGAAAAACGCTTCATACGTGGCGTTCACGGTAGCAAAGTCGTTCAGGTCTTTGACGAAAACGGTGGTTTTCACGATATCGCCCACTTTCAAACCTGCAGCTTCAACAATCGCCTTCACATTTTCCAGTGACTGGCGCGCCTGGGCTGAGACATCGTCTGCAACAGTGCCGGTTGCCGGATCAACGGGAATCTGGCCCGAAGTGATAATCATGCTGCCAAGATCAACGCCCTGAACATAAGGACCGATTGCTGCCGGGGCTTTTTCCGTACTGATTTCGCGAGACATTATTGCTCCTGGGTTGTGTGCAATAGCGGCATCACAGCGCCGCCGACGGTTCCATTATAGGGAGGAGAAAACGGATTACCAGTGACCCAACACCACATGACGAGCGAACTCTTTCTCGCAATATTTGCACTTCAAATGCACATCATCGGCACGACTTTTCACCGCAAAGCTGGAGAACACCGGCTCGCTGCGGCTAATGCAGTTGCTGTTCGGGCAAGTCAGCACACGGTCGATGCGGTCCGGCAAGGTGGGCGCAATCTTTGCGACCACTTCATATTCGTCGATACGGTTGACCGTCGCATGTGGCGCGTAAACTGCCAGCTGGTTGATCTGGTCATCAGTGAGAAAAGTGTTTTCAATCTTGATCAAATCTTTGCGGCCCATTTCACCTGACGGCAAATTCAAGCCGATAGTGATGCGCTGATCGGTCTCGGTCAGGCGAAACAGCGACAGCAGCTTAAAGCCAACCTGAGCGGGAATGTGGTCGATTACTGTGCCGCGTTTGATCGCTTCGACCTGCAATTTATTGTCGTGAGTCATGCTGTTTGCTCCTTACAGGGCGAGTTCGCTGTTAAGTACCAACGCCAGCAAAGCCTGACGCGCGTAAATGCCATTGCCGGCCTGCTGGAAATACCAGGCGTAAGGCGTTTTATCCACATCGGTAGTAATTTCATCGATGCGCGGCAGCGGATGCAGCACCTTCATATTGTCACGCGCATCGGCTAAATCGGCGGCGCGAAGAATGAACTGGGCTTTCACGTTGGCATATTCGGACGGATCAAGACGCTCTTTCTGCACGCGCGTCATATAGAGAATATCCAGCTCTGGCATCACCTCTTCAAAACTGTCGTGACGCGACCATTTAATGTTCTGCTCATCCAGCATGTCAGTGATGTAAGCCGGCATTGCCAGCGCATCGGGTGCGATGAAGAAGAAGCGGTTGCCATCAAATTTGGCCAGCGCCTGCGTCAGTGAATGCACGGTGCGGCCATATTTCAGGTCGCCGACCATGGCGACATTGAGGTTGTCGAGGCGACTTTGCGTTTCGCGAATGGTAAACAGATCCAGCAGGGTTTGTGTCGGGTGCTGATTCGCGCCATCACCGGCGTTAAGCACAGGAATACCGCCGGAAAACTCCGTTGCCAGACGCGCTGCGCCTTCTTGTGGATGACGCATCACAATCGCATCAACGTAGGTGCTGATCACTGAAATAGTGTCCGCCAGCGTTTCACCTTTTTTACCTAGCGACGTATTGCTGCCGTCAGAAAAGCCCACAACCGAGGCGCCTAAACGATGCATGGCGGATTCGAACGACAAACGGGTTCGCGTCGATGCCTCAAAAAAGCAGCTGGCGATCACGTTGTGTTTTAATAACTCCGGCTGCGGGTTGGCTTTGAGCTGCGCGGCGGTATGCAGCACCAACTCCAGCTCGTCGCGGCTGAGATCGTTAATTGAAATAATGTGCTTGCGATATAGCGGGTTAGCCATAGCTCTCTCCTCTGCGCTGCCGGATTTCAGACAAAAAAAGCCCCTGATTAAGGGGCTTTTTTAAGATCGGGTCGATGACGGAAAGAAACAGATGCGCCGCCTGCATTCAGGCGAGATTGGGCGTCAAATTTTTCGTTGCGCTGTTGCATGTTTCCTCCGGCAAATTGTGGCGCATTATACGCATTCAGTAATTTGCTTCAAGGGTAAATCGCACACAACGAAAACGTTTGCTCCGGCTTATTTATCGCTGGCCGAGCGTCGCCACCATCACCGCCTTAATGGTATGCATACGGTTTTCCGCCTGATCAAAGACCACGCTGTGCGCGGATTCGAACACCTCATCACTGACTTCCATACCCTTGTGCAAACCATATTGTTCCGCCATCTGGCGTCCCAGGGTGGTTTGATCATCATGGAAGGCGGGCAGACAATGCAAAAATTTCACCGCTGGGTTGCCGGTCAGCGCCAGCATCTCGCTATTGACCTGATAACCCCGCAGCAAGGCGATACGCTCTTCCCACACCGCTTTAGGTTCGCCCATTGATACCCAAACGTCGGTATAGATAAAGTCCGCACCTTGTACGCCTTCAGCAATGTTTTCGGTCAGCGTGATTTTGCCACCGGTTTGCTGTGCCGCCTGGCGACAATGTGCCACCAGCTCTTCTTCCGGCCAGCAGCCTTTTGGCGCCACTAAACGCAGATCTAACCCTACCAACGCGGCGGCTTCCAGCATGGTATTCCCCATGTTGTTACGCGCATCACCAACGTAGACCAACGTCATTTCGCTGAGTTTTTTAGTCGGCAGCTGTTCCTGCATGGTCAGCAGATCGGCGAGTAACTGCGTAGGATGAAACTCTGTGGTTAAGCCATTCCACACCGGCACACCGGCATATTCAGCCAGGGTTTCAACCAACGCCTGGCCATAGCCGCGATATTGTATGCCGTCATACATGCGGCCTAAAACGCGTGCGGTATCTTTCATCGATTCTTTATGGCCAATCTGGCTACCGCTTGGGCCGAGATAGGTGACGTTAGCGCCTTGATCGTAAGCGGCAACTTCGAAAGAGCATCGGGTACGGGTCGAGTCTTTTTCGAAGATGAGCGCAATGTTTTTGCCTTTCAGATACTGCTTTTCAGTCGCACTTTTTTTAGTGCTTTTTAATTCAGCTGAAAGGGTAAGCAGATAATCGATTTCGGCAGGGAGAAATCCAGTAATCTCAGGAAATGGCGTTGATAAAGCTGACTCATGCAGCGCTCCATGTAACCAATATAAGTGAATTAAAATTCAATCTAACCGTATGAATATGCATTTTCAACCCCGGCGTGAATAAACTTTTCGTTTTGTGTAGTGGCGCGCCGGGCAGTGTGGGAAAATACTTGATTATTGCCAAACTCAGAGAGGACATCGCCATGGCATATGAAGCATTGTTGGAAGAGCAGCGTGAAGAGACGCGCCTGATCATTGAAGAGCTGCTGGAGGATGGCAGCGATCCCGACGCGCTCTATACCATTGAGCATCATCTCTCATGCAACAACTTTGACTCACTTGAAAAAGCCGCTGTAGATGCGTTCAAGCTGGGCTATGAAGTGACCGAGCCGGAAGAGCTGGAGCTGGAAGATGGCACCACGGTGATGTGCGTGGATATCATCAGCGAAGCGGCGTTAAAGCCAGAGCTGATTGATGCACAGGTCGAGCAACTGGTGAATCTGATTGGTAAATACAACGTCGATTATGACGGTTGGGGCACCTATTTCGAAGATCCAGACGCGGAAGATGAAGACGACGAAATCCTCGATGACGAAGAAGATGACGGTATTCGTCACTAATTTCTAGCGGGCGGAGCATGCTCCGCCTCCTTTTTTAACCCACGTTTTAATCTAATGAACTACGCACCGTTACTCGAACCCATCTACCAATTCCTTCATTGCCGCACGCCGCAAGCCTGGATAGACGAAGCGCGCAAGCCGGAAAACCTTACACTGTTACTGACCGATCATCTGGTTTGCGAGCTCAAGGCGGCACAAACCGCGGTGTGGTTGATCCGTAAATACGTCGCCGACAAACCCAGCGGCGAGGCTATTCGTGCCTGGTTGAAGCCGTATGAAGATTTTATCTTTCGCGAAGATGGCGACAGCGATTTCATTAACGCGCATAAAAACCTGACCAAAAGCATTATTGTTCGCAATGAATTACCGTGGGCGGATGATTTGGTTGAGAAGATGGTGCTGCTGATTAAAGAAGAGCTGCATCACTTTTATCAGGTTTGGGAAATTATGCAGTCGCGCGGGTTGGTTTATCAGAAAATCACCTCAAGCCGTTATGCCAAATCACTGCTGCGCGAAGTCACCACGCACGAGCCGGATACGCTGATCGACAAGCTGATTTGTGGTGCCTATATTGAAGCGCGCTCCTGCGAACGGTTCGCCAGTTTAGCGCCCTATCTGGATAGCGAACTGGAGACCTTTTATATTTCGCTGTTGCGTTCAGAAGCGCGTCATTATCAAGATTATTTGACGCTGGCCGCGCAGATTTCACCCAAGGATATTGCGCCAAGGGTGCAGATGATTGGTGAAACTGAAGGGCGGTTAATTAGCGAGCCGGATAAAGAACTGCGTTTTCATAGCGGTCTGCCCGCGTTTTGACGGTTTTTTCCCTCATCCGCAAGCGGATGAGGGACAGGATTACAGCACTTTCAACATCCGCACTTCACAATCGACATGGCCGGTGCAGCCCATGGCGCGATCAATTAATTCAAAACCCAGCGACTCATAGAGTTTGATCGCCCGCGTCAGGCTGGCGGTGGTTTCAAGATAGCAGCGACGAAAACCGCGCTGGCGCGCATGTTCCATGGCACAGATTGCCAGTTCACGCGCTAAACCTAAGCCGCGCACATCGGGCATGAAATACATCTTTTGCAACTCACAGATATCTGGCGCGCTACAGGCCAGCGCGGCGATGCCGCCGCCGCCCATCACTTTGCCTTGATACTCGACGATCCAATAAGCGCTGTGTTCGGCGCTGTAAACCTCAGAGAGTCGATCAAGGTCAGGATCGGAAACGGTATAGCCTTTGTCGGCAGTCAGGCCGAACTCCGCAGAAACAACTCGAATAACCTGCGCGATATGCGGATTGTCGGCGGCAGTGATTGGACGCACCTGAAGGTCACGTCGCGTTGCGGTGGTAGTCATCATCTCTTCCGAATCTATTGCGAAATAAATAAAAAAAGCCGGGCTTAGCCCGGCTTGATAATTAAGCAGTCAGACTAAGACGCTTACAATGCCGCAATCACGGCCTGCTGTTCAATCAGTTTTGTTTTTGATTGTTCCAGATCAGCCACACGCTCGCGTTCTTTCACTACCACCGCTTCCGGGGCGCGTGAAACAAAGCCTTCGTTAGCCAGTTTGGCCTGGATCTTATCGATTTCGACATCCAGCTTAACCAGCTCTTTCGCCAGACGCTCAAGCTCGGCTGTTTTATCAACCAGATCGGCCATTGGGATCAACAGTTCAGCACCTTCAACGATCTTGGTGACGGAAACGGGACCTTTCTCGCCCGCAGGCAGCACGGTCAAACTTGCCAGACGCGCCAGGCGTGACAGGAAGTTGCGGTTATCTTCAACGCGACGCAGCGCAGCAGGCGAGGCGTTACGCAGCAACACGTCCAGCGGTTTGCTTGGCGCAATGTTCATTTCTGCACGAATATTACGTACCGCGACAATCGCCTGTTTCATCCAGTCGATATCCGCTTTCGCTTCAGCATCTTCTTTCGCCGCGTCGTAGTGCGGGAAAGGCTGCAACATGATGGTGTCGTCGCTGATGTTTTTCAGCACTTTCACACGCTGCCAGATGGTTTCGGTGATGAACGGAATAATCGGATGCGCCAGGCGCAGTAACGCTTCCAGAACGTGCAGCAGCGTGTGACGCGTGCCGCGCAGCTCAGATTCGCTACCGCTGGTCATCACCGGCTTAGTCAGCTCCAGATACCAGTCGCAGAACTGGTTCCAGGTGAAATCGTAAAGCAGGTTAGCCGCGATGTCGAAACGGTAGCTGTCCAGCGCTTCACGGTAGGCTTTCACCGTGCTGTTGAACTCGGTCAGGATCCAGCGATCCGCCAGCGACAGCGTCATTTCGCCGCCGTTTTGGCCGCAATCTTGATCTTCAGTGTTCATCAAGACAAAGCGGCTGGCGTTCCACAGCTTGTTACAGAAGTTGCGGTAGCCTTCCAGGCGCTTCATGTCCCAGTTAATGTCTCGACCGGTTGAAGCCAGAGCTGCCAGGGTGAAACGCAGCGCATCGGTACCTGACGGCTCAATGCCGTTCGGGAACTGTTTCTCGGTGCGTTTACGGATCTTCTCAGCCAGCTGCGGCTGCATCATGTTGCCGGTGCGTTTTTCCAGCAGCGACTCCAGTGAAATGCCGTCAACCATATCCAGCGGGTCAATCACGTTGCCCTTGGATTTCGACATCTTCTGGCCTTCTTCGTCACGAATCAAACCGGTCATGTAGACGGTTTTGAACGGAACCTGCGGCTTGCCGTCTTCATCTTTGATGAAGTGCATGGTCAGCATGATCATGCGGGCAATCCAGAAGAAAATGATGTCGAAGCCGCTGACCAGCACGCTGGTCGGATGGAAGGTACGCAGCGCTTCGGTGTTTTCCGGCCAGCCCAGCGTAGAGAATGTCCACAGGCCGGAGGAGAACCAGGTATCAAGCACGTCATCATCCTGACGCAGCGCCACATCGGCGGCCAGGTTGTTTTCGCTGCGCACTTCGTCTTCGGTGCGGCCAACATAGACGTTGCCGTCATTGTCGTACCATGCCGGAATGCGATGACCCCACCACAACTGACGTGAAATACACCAATCCTGAATATCGCGCATCCAGGAGAAGTACATGTTTTCGTACTGCTTCGGCACAAACTGAATGTCACCGTTTTCAACCGCTTCTACGGCGACTTTCGCCAGCGGGGCAGTACGCACATACCATTGGTCGGTCAACATCGGTTCGATGACCACGCCGCCACGGTCGCCGTAAGGAACGGTCAGATCGTGGGGTTTGATCTCTTCCAGCAGGCCACGTTCATCAACAGCCGCGACAATCGCTTTACGTGCAGCAAAACGCTCCATTTTCTGGAACTCTGCTGGGATATCATCGGCACAGGCATCGCTGACTTCGCCGTTGGTATCGAACACTTCCGCGCGCTCGCGGATATCGCCATCGAAAGTCAGAATGTTGATCATCGGCAGCTTGTGGCGACGGCCAACTTCATAGTCATTAAAGTCATGCGCTGGCGTGATTTTCACGCAGCCGGTGCCTTTTTCCATGTCGGCGTGTTCGTCGCCAACGATTGGGATCAGGCGGTTCACCAGCGGCAGCAGAATAAACTTGCCGATCAAATCTTTATAACGCGGATCTTCTGGATTGACCGCCACGCCCGTATCGCCCAACAGGGTTTCTGGACGTGTGGTGGCTACCACCAGATAATCTTTGCCATCTGCGGTTTTCGCGCCATCAGCCAGCGGATAGCGGATGTGCCACATCGAGCCTTTGCTCTCGCGGTTTTCCACTTCCAGATCGGAAATAGCGGTGCGTAATTTCGGATCCCAGTTAACCAGGCGCTTGCCACGGTAAATCAGGTTCTCTTTATAGAGACGTACGAACACTTCTTTCACCGCATTGGACAAACCATCATCCATGGTGAAACGTTCACGCTCCCAATCCACTGAGTTGCCCAGACGGCGCATCTGACGGGTAATGGTGCCGCCCGATTCTGCCTTCCACTGCCAGATTTTTTCGATGAACGCATCACGTCCGTAATCCTGACGTGTTTTGCCCTCTTCAGCGGCAATTTTGCGCTCAACCACCATCTGCGTGGCGATGCCCGCGTGGTCAGTACCGGCTTGCCACAAGGTATTTTTACCCTGCATGCGCTGGTAGCGAATCATGGTATCCATGATGGTTTGTTGGAAAGCGTGACCCATGTGCAAGCTACCGGTGACGTTCGGCGGCGGGATCATGATGCAAAAGCTTTCCTGGCTGGTATCGCCATTCGGTTTAAAGTAGCCCTGCTTTTCCCAATGCTCGTAAAGCGGCTGCTCGATATCTTGCGGGTTATATGTCTTTTCCATGTTCTGCTATGTCGTTTGCGGCTGTGGCGGCGTTGCCGTATTCAATTGGAAACCAACGCTGCGATACGCTTTGTAGCGATCACGCGCCAGCTGTTTGAGAGATTCTTCGTAAGGGACGAAGTCTACCACTTCATGGAAAGCAGTGGCAAAATCTGCGAACTGTGGCAGCAGGCTAATGAGCAGATCGCGAGGCGAACTGCCGCGACGCTGCGGCCAGGCCAGCTCAACCGGCGCGCCGTAGCGCGGGCCTTCGCCGGCAAGATTATGCGGCACGAAGGCGTTTGCCGGTCGTTGCCACAGCGCTTCGTCGAGACGAATGGCTTGCTGCTCATCTTCACAGGCGATCAGCACCCGTTTGCCCGCCCGCCAGCGCGTTTCAGCCAGATCGCACACCAGCGCTTCAATGGCGCTCAGGCCGTCGCTCGGTGCATCGGTTTCCATCACGTAGAAGGTTGCGTTTTTCATCGGCATGCTCGTCAGAAGATAAAAAGGGCGGAATCTCCGCCCTTGCTTTCAATGTAGAAGAAGCTGTTAATCGTCGCCGTTCAGTCCCGCGCGATTCAACAGGAACTGCGACAGCATCGGCACTGGACGTCCGGTTGCGCCTTTGGCTTTGCCTGAACGCCAGGCGGTACCCGCGATATCGAGGTGCGCCCAGTTATATTTGCGCGCAAAGCGAGCCAGGAAGCAAGCGGCGGTGATCGCACCACCGGGACGTCCACCGATATTCGCCATATCAGCGAAATTGGACTCCAACTGCTCTTGATACTCATCCGCCATCGGCAAACGCCACGCGCGATCGCCGGATTGCTCAGAAGCACCAATCAATTCATGCGCCAGCGGATTATGGTTCGACAGCAAACCGCTGACGTGATGACCCAGCGCAACCACGCAAGCCCCGGTCAGCGTCGCGACATCAATCACCACTTCCGGTTCGAAACGTTCAACGTAGGTCAGCGCATCACACAGCACCAAGCGGCCTTCTGCATCGGTGTTTAACACCTCGACGGTTTGGCCAGACATGGTGGTTAGCACGTCGCCTGGGCGCATTGAACGGCCATCCGGCATATTTTCACAGCCCGCCAGCACGCCCACTACGTTCAGCGGCAGATTAAGTTCCGCTACCATGCGCATCACACCATACACTGACGCTGCGCCGCACATGTCGTACTTCATCTCATCCATGCTGTCGGCCGGTTTGATCGAGATGCCGCCAGAGTCGAACGTTAACCCTTTGCCCACCAGCACGATAGGGCGCGCTTCGGGATCGGGATTACCTTTGTATTCAATCACCGACATCAATGATTCGTTCTGCGAACCGGCACCTACCGCCAAATAGGCGTGCATGCCAAGCTCTTTCATCTGCTGCTCGCCAATCACGCGGGTGGTAACATTTTTGCTGAAGGCATCCGCTAACTGACGCGCCTGCGATGCCAGATACGCGGCGTTACAAATATTTGGCGGCATATTGCCAAGATCTTTAGCCGCTTTAACGCCTGCAGAGACGGCTAATCCATGCTGAATCGCACGTTCGCCGCTGGTGAGTTCACGGCGTGTTGGCACGTTAAACACCAGTTTACGTAGCGGACGGCGCGGTTCAGCTTTGTTGCTTTTCAGCTGATCGAAGTTGTACAGCGCCTCTTTGGAGGTTTCCACCGCCTGACGAACTTTCCAGTACGTATTACGTCCTTTGACATGCAGTTCTGTCAGGAAGCAGACCGCTTCCATCGAGCCGGTGTCATTCAGCGTATTGATGGTTTTTGGATAACCTGCTTGTACTGACGCTCGTCCAGCTCACGTTCTTTGCCACAACCAATCAGCAAAATACGTTCGGACAGGATGTTCGGCACATGATGGAGCAGTAGCGTCTGGCCCACTTTTCCTTCCAGCTCGCCGCGACGCAGCAGGGCGCTGATGTAGCCATCGCTGATTTTATCCAGCTGTTCGGCTATCGGTGACAGACGGCGCGGTTCGAAAACGCCAACGACAATGCAAGCACTGCGCTGTTTTTCCGGGCTTCCGCTTTTTACACTGAACTCCATGCACTCTCCTGAATCTTAAAGACAACGGCCGTCGCTGTCGCTAGAATGTAGCGCGCTCGTGACCCATTTATTCATCGTGGCGGCATGACATTTAGCCACTGGAGGTCATAATGAATCAGGGTGACAAGATGTTGTTTTTTCACCACCCAAACGCGATTGTCATACAATTTTAGCTGCGATAACGGCCATTGATGAAGAAAAATGGCTGATAAGCGTTGAAACTAGCGATTTTCCTGCAAAAAGACAAGTTTTCACAGGCGTACTAAGCGTGATCATCATTAGATATCTGGTTCGTGAAACGCTCAAAAGCCAGCTGGCTATCCTCTTCATCCTGCTATTAATCTTCTTTTGTCAGAAGTTAGTCAGGATTTTAGGAGCCGCGGTGGATGGCGAAATCCCGACAAACCTTGTTCTGACACTGTTAGGCCTCGGTGTGCCTGAAATGGCACAACTTATTCTGCCCTTGAGTCTGTTTCTGGCGATTTTGATGACCCTTGGGCGGCTCTATACGGAAAGTGAAATTACCGTCATGCACGCCTGCGGCCTGAGCAAAGCTGTTTTGGTCAAGGCTGCAATGGTGCTGATGTTATTCACGTCGATTGTGGCGGCGGTAAATGTCGCCTGGCTGGGACCGTGGTCATCACGTTATCAGGATGAAGTGACGCAAAACGCCAAAGCTAACCCTGGCGCAGCGGCGCTGGCGGCAGGTCAATTCCAGACCTCCAGCGATGGCAACGCGGTGTTGTTCATTGAAAACGTGAAAGGCAACCAGTTCGGGAACGTGTTCCTGGCGCAGCTGCGGCCGAAAGGTAACGCACGCCCCTCTGTGGTGCTGGCAGACAGCGGCCACATGGAACAGCGTAATGACGGCTCGCAGGTGGTCACGCTGGATAAAGGCACGCGCTTTGAAGGCACGGCAATGCTGCGTGATTTCCGCATCACCGACTTCAATAATTATCAGGCGTTTGTCGGCTATAAAGAAGCCACGCTCGATCCCAACGATGCTGAGCAGTCCGATTTTGTCGGCTTGTTCCACAATGACACGCCAGAGTTTCGCTCTGAGCTGCATTGGCGCATCACGCTGGTGTTCTCGGTCCTGATCATGGCGTTGATGGTGGTGCCGCTCAGCGTGGTGAACCCACGTCAGGGGCGCGTACTGTCAATGTTACCGGCCATGCTGCTTTACCTGATTTTCTTCCTGTTACAGAGTTCGTTGAAATCGAGTGGTGCTAAAGGCCGCCTCGATCCAGCCCTCTGGATGTGGGTGGTGAATCTGAGTTATCTGCTGCTGGCGGTGCTGCTTAACTTGTGGGATACGGTGCCGATGCGTCGCGTACGCGCCCGCTTTACTCGCGGAGGGTCGGTCTGATGTTTCGCGTTCTTGACCGTTATATCGGTAAAACCATCTTTAACACCATCATGTTGACGCTGTTCATGTTGGTGTCGCTCTCCGGCATCATCAAGTTTGTTGATCAGCTGCGTAAAACCGGGCAGGGCGCCTATACCGCCCTGGACGCGGGTTACTACACGATTCTCAGCGTGCCAAAAGATATCGAGATCTTCTTCCCGATGGCGGCATTGTTGGGCGCGCTGCTGGGCTTGGGTGCTTTAGCCCAGCGTAGCGAGCTGGTGGTCATGCAGGCGGCGGGTTTTACCCGTACGCAAGTCGCGCTGTCGGTAATGAAAACCGCTATTCCGCTGGTGCTGCTGACAATGGCAATTGGTGAGTTTGTTGCGCCGCAAGGCGAGCAAATGGCACGTAATTACCGTGCGCAGCAGCTGTACGGCGGCGCGCTGCTTTCCACGCAAAATGGCTTGTGGGCGAAGGATGGCAATAGCTTCATCTATATTGAGCGCATCAAAGGCAACAATGAAATCGATGGTGTGAGCATTTACAACTTCAACGATCAGCGTCGTTTGCTTAGCGTGCGTTACGCCGCCAGCGCGACCTGGGATATGAATAAAAAACGTTGGATACTGTCGCAGGTTGATGAATCTGACTTAAACGATCCCAAGCAAATTACCGGTTCGCAGAGCTTGGGTGGCGAATGGAAAACCAACCTGACGCCGGACAAACTCGGTGTGGTGGCGCTGGATCCCGATGCGCTATCCATTAGCGGCCTCTACAATTACAGCAAGTATTTGAAGCAGAGCGGCCAGGAATCTGGACGATATCAGCTCAATATGTGGAGCAAGATTTTCCAGCCGCTTTCGGTAGCCGTAATGATGTTGATGGCGCTGTCATTTATCTTTGGTCCGCTACGTAGCGTATCAATGGGCGTACGCGTCGTTACCGGCATCAGCTTCGGCTTTCTGTTCTATGTATTGGATCAGATTTTTGGCCCACTCAGCCTGGTTTATGGATTACCGCCCGTCATGGGGGCGATTCTGCCAAGCTTCGCCTTCTTTGCGATCAGTATGTTCATGTTGATTAAACGGCGCTAAGCCGGGCGATAACAGAAGAGAAATGGCCGATTTATCGGCCATTTTTTTGCCTTAAAGCGGGGCACAACGGCCCCATAAGCGGATTTAGCGAGGAAAAAGCATAAACAAGGTGGGCAATTGTGAAAGCAGATACAAGATCAAACCGATCGTACCGCCAACCAGCGTGCCGTTAATACGAATAAACTGCAGGTCTTTACCAATGTTCAGCTCAATCTGTTGCGACATCTCACGCGCATCCCAACTTTTCACCGTATCGCTGATGTGGTGAGTCAGGAAGGTGGAAAACTCAGGCGCCACGCTGCGTGCGGCATCTTCAAGATGTTGATTCATGGAGCGGCGTAACGCTTCATCAGCGGCCAGCGTTTCACCCAGCCATAAAGCCGCCAGGCGTACCCTTTCCTGAACGCGAGAATCGTCGCTGCTGAGATCGGCTTTCAGCCACGAACGCAGATCGTTCCACAATTCGCCGATATAGCGATTCAGCGACGCATCTTCTTTCAGCCAGCTTTTAATCACTTCGGCACGTTCGGCCATCTCAGGATCGTTTTTCAGCTTCTCAATCAGGCGATCCACGGCACGATTAAAACCCAGGCGCAGCTCATGTCCCTGATCCAGCGCAACCTCATCAAGCAGCGTATCAACCGCGTTGGCGACCAACTCCGCGCTGTGCTCGCCAAGCCATTCTGTGGGCAACATTTTGGCTTTTATCGGATGTTCCCGCTTCAGCCAGCGCACAATTTGTAGCGCGATGAACTCGCGGGTGCTGGGCTTGTGCAGCAATCGCAACAGCTGTTCTACTGCGGCATCCAGCAGTTCCTGATGGCGATTATTCTTGGTCAGGCTCTCAAGCATCAGCGCGCTGGTTTGGCTGAGATCGACTTTATCAATGGCGCGATGCACCGCTCGGCGTAGAAAGTTTTGAATTCGCGTATCGTCAGTGAGATCAAGGAAGCCGCGCATCACTTGCAGCAAGTGACGCCCAACGCGATCGGCATTACCGGGCGCATTGAGCCAGTCCGCCAACATGCGTGACGGATCGTGGCGACGGATCAGATTGAGCAGCGAATCCGTGTCGAGGAACTTCTCCTGCACGAAGCGACCAAGATTATCGCCGATACGATCTTTGTTACGCGGAATGATGGCCGTGTGGCGTGAGATAAATGGCACCGGCACGCGACGAAACAGCGCAACGACAGCGAACCAGTCCGCCAGCGCCCCGACCATCGCCGCTTCGGCTATCGCTTTTACACCGCTAACCCAAAAGTTGGGCGGCAGAAAAAGGGTGACAATAAGCGTGGCAGCTGCCAGCAGCAGCAGCAGTAACGCCAGACGCTTGGTCCGTTTCAGTTCGTATTCTTTATCCATATTATGATCTTAGCAGAGGTGCAACGTTAACGTCGGCGTCCGCCCAGCAGGCTCCCTAATACGCCGCGAATGATTTGATGAGTGATTTGACGCGTGGCGCTTTTCGCCATGGTTTGTACTACGCCATCTTTTTTCCGCCGCGCGGGCCGGTGCTACCAAACAAAATATCCTTCAGGCCGCCCAGAATGCCGCCATCCACCGCCACGCTGTTGCCTTTGACTTCTGGCGCATTGGCGCTTTCACTGGCTGCTTGCACACCTTGTTGCAGTCGTTCAAAAGCCGATTCGCGATCGACGTCGGTGTCATATTTGCCCGCCAGCGGCGAATGGTTGATCAGGCCGTTACGTTCATCAGCATTGACCGGGCCCATGCGCGAGCCGGGGGCAATCACCATTGCACGTTCAACCACCGATGGGCTGCCTTTCTCATCTAAAAATGAGATCAGCGCTTCGCCGGTGCCGAGCGCTTGTATCGCCTCGACAGTATTAAAGTTTGGATTGGCGCGCAGCGTTTCCGCTGCGGTTTTTACCGCTTTCTGATCTTTGGGTGTGAAAGCGCGCAGGGCGTGCTGGACGCGATTACCTAACTGGCCCAGCACGCTGTCGGGAATGTCAGCAGGATTTTGTGTGACAAACCACACGCCAACGCCTTTAGAGCGAATCAGGCGAATCACTTGCTGAATTTTTTCCAGCAGAACCGGCGGCGCATCACTGAAAAGCAGGTGCGCTTCATCGAAGAAAAAGACCAGTTTGGGTTTATCGAGATCGCCCGCCTCCGGCAGATGTTCATATAACTCTGACAACATCCACAGCAGGCTGGTGGCGTAGAGTTTCGGCATTTGATAGAGCTTCTCGGCGGAAAGGATATTGATATAGCCTTTGCCGTCGCTGTCGACACGCATCCAGTCGGCGATCTCCAGCATCGGCTCACCGAAGAAGTGTTCCGCGCCTTGCTCTTCCAGCGCCAGCAGGCCGCGCTGAATGGCACCCACCGATGCGCTGTTAATGTTGCCATATTGCGTCTGGAAAGATTTGGCGTTATCGCCGATGTATTGCGTCATGGCGCGAAGATCTTTGAAATCCAGCAGCAGCAGGCCTTGATCGTCGGCGATCCGGAAGATGATTTGCAACACACCACTTTGCACCTCATTAAGATTCAGCAAGCGTGCCAGCATTAATGGGCCAAGGTCAGAAACCGTGGCGCGCACTGGATGGCCTTTCTCGCCAAAAATATCCCACACCATCACTGGATTACGCTGCGGCTGCCAGTCGCTGACGCCGATTTTCGCCAGTCGCTGCTGCAATTTTTCACTGCTTTGGCCTTCCGCCGCGACGCCGGTTAAATCGCCTTTCACATCAGCCATAAAGACCGGCACGCCGATAGTGGAAAAAGATTCTGCCAGCTTTTGCAGCGTGACCGTTTTACCGGTGCCGGTTGCGCCGGTAATTAAACCGTGGCGGTTGGCCATCTGCGGTAAAAGATGGAGTTGGATGTCGGACGTTTGGGCAATCAGCAGCGGGGAAGTCATTATTTTCCACTCTCAGGCGATAGGATATGCCTGAAGAATAGCAAGCGGGGCGCGGCAGAGCGGAGAAGATTTACCCGAAAAACGGACGCGTCCCGCCAGGCGCGAACTCGGCGGGACGTAAAACCTTACTTTTGGACCTCCTCAAAGTTGAGCAGCGAGACGCCAATGCCCTGACGCACGTGGCTGATGTTGTTACGCACCGCGACCTGCGTCGCACCTTGTAACATCACCACATAAGGTGAATCTTGCTGAACGCGGGTCTGTAAATCAGCGTATTGCGCGCGGCGCTTCGCGACATCACTTTCGCCTGCCGCCGTGCGGGTTTCTGCGCTGAGATCGGGAATCTCCCAACCTACGCGCCATGCCAGCGTTTTGCCGCCGTTGGGAACGTTATAGGCGAAGGCGCTTGCGTTGGTGTTTGGGTCGATATAGTCCGCCCCCCAGTAAACAAAGATCGATTCAAAGTCGCGACCGCGCATTTTGCTCCATAACTCTGACTCTGCCACCGGCTGAATATCCAGATTGACGTCCGCCTTGGCAAAGCTGGCTTGCAGCGCCTGTGCGACGTCAATATAAGGCGGCTGATTCACCACGGTTAACGCAATATGGCTGCCGGGCTTGATGCCACCTTTTTGCAGAATCGCTTTGGCTTTATCTACATCGTAATGGAAAGGCGTGCTGTTCAGTGCACCGTCAAAGCCATCCGGCAAAAAGCTCTGATGAATACGGTATTGGCCCTTGAGCAGCTGATTGGCGACGCTGTCGTAATCGACTAACCAGCGGGCGGCTTGCCACAGCGCGGGGTTCGCCAGGGCGGGTTGCTGGGCGCTTTTGGTGTTAAAGCCGAGGTAATAAACCAGGCTAGACGGGAAGGCATCAATACGTACACCCGCGTCGGTTTTTAACGCGGCGATTTGATCTGGCCCGAGCTGGTAAGCCACATCAACATCGCCCTGTTGAATCAGAAGACGCCGCGAACCGGGATCGGCTACGCCTTTTAGCAGCACGCGTTTCAGATGCGGTTTTGGACTCGCATTGGCATTGGCGTCCAGCACCAGCGCCTGCAGCGGAATAAACTGCTTGATAGCATAAGCGCCGCTGCCCGCAGAATGCACTTTGAGCCAGCCATTGCCGAAATCATTATTGCTGGCGTGTTGCAATGCCAGCTTACTGTCAACAATCGACGCCACGGGCGCTGTTAACAACCGCAGCGCCAGATCGTTGCCGATTTGCGCCGGCCAGCGCAGTTCAAGCTGATGATCGTTGATCACGGTAAATTGCTGGTCGATGTTCTCCGGCGTCCAACCAAACTCGCCGAGGATAAAAGAGGGTGCTTTGTTTAGCTTCACCGCACGCGTTAACGAGAACACGACATCCTGTGCCGTTAACGGATTACCGCTGGCAAAACGTGCCTGCGGATTAAGATCAAATATCAGGCTGTGCGGCGTTTTCCCGGCTTGCCATTTTAGGGCGGCGAGCGGCGATAACTGCTGCGCATCCTGATGATTCGGTTCCAGCAGTGTTTGATAAATGTTACGCAGGCTGCTGTTGCTGACGGTTTCAAAACTTTCGGCGGGATCAAAACTGATAATGCCATCCAGCGGCACGGCGACGACCAGGGTGTCTGTGGGTGTTGCCGCCTGAGCGGTGGTAGCTAGCGTCATGGTGGCCAGCAACGCGAGTAGCGATTTACGCATGAGGTTTATCCTGAGTAATTGATAAACCTACTCTATCCGGCAATGAGAAATGTCAAAATGCCGCTTTGTTCTGAGCTTTGCATAAATATTGCGTCAGGCTTTCAGGCAGATGAACAATTTGAAACAGAACGACGCCGGTAAATAGCGTTGCGTATTTTTTATCCGCCCGGAAAATAACCGACCTATTCTGATTTGCTGCTTATTACGGCTATATCTGTTTGCAACCGGGTAAAAGTAAATATAATGTTGCCAATGAGAATAATTCTCTTGTATGGAAGTATGATTTATTTTTATCGATTATTTTACGTGATGATGACATTACGGAAATAATAGTGGTTAATGATTCAGCATATTGTTTCAATTACCCGATGATTGTGCGGTTTTAGCCTAAATTTCCTCCCTCAAATTTTGTTACCTGCCTGCAACCTCTCAGCAACACGATGATAAATTTTCACTAAAACACATTTCAAATTCAATTTTTACATTTAGACATATCTATATCCCTAAGATTGCCAGGTTATTAACCGATATGTTTCGTTATTCACATAATAATTACTTCTACTTCACCTTGTTTAAGTTATACGCGTGTAGGCTGCGCTCGTGTTCTCCCATCACTTACTTGAGTAAGTCTTTGGCGAATTAATGAGCGTGCCGCCATGCGATAGCTTGAATAATGTTTAGTAGAGAGCAAATGAGAGTCGTGCGGCTATGCTTCTTCAAAAACCCACCACCAGGCGTAAATTTTTACTGGGCTCATTATTGGCATTGCCATTAAGTGAGCTGGTATTTAAAGGAATAACTGCAGCGCAAGCTGCGGAATTGGCAGCACCGGAATTAGCTGACTATAAACCGATATTTTTTAGTGCAAATGAGTGGCAATTTATTCTTGCGGCGACCGATCGTTTGATTCCGGCTGGCGGCAACGGTAAAGCACCAGGCGCACTGGAAACCAACGTGCCGATCTTTATCGATCAGCAACTGCACAGCGAAGAGTTTGGTAGCGAAATCTACATGCAAGGCCCGTTCAATATCAACGCGCCGGCCACCATGGGGTATCAGATCCCATTCCGTCCACAGCAGCTGTACAAGACCAGCATTAAGTTGGTTGAACAGTGGACGCAGAGCACTTATCAAAAATCCTTCCATGCGCTTACTGAGCAAGAGAAAGATGACGTGCTGACAAAAATCAGCAAAAACGGTATCGACTTCGCCGCATTGGGTGAAGAGAACCTGAAAGCGTCGCAGTTCTTTAGCCAGCTGCTTTCCGATACCAAGCACGGTTACCTCGCGGACCCTATGTACGGCGGCAACAAAGGCATGAAAGCCTGGATTGCTATCGGCTTCCCGGGCGCGCGTGCCAGCTTCACCGAATGGGTGAAACAGCACAACGTTCCGTATCCGCTAGGCCCAGTGAGTATTAAAGGTGAGCGCGCCTAAGCGTGCATCCCGCATCAGGTATTTGAAACAGGATTATCATGGCACAGGTTACTAAAAAAGAAGTCGACGTCATTGTCTGCGGCCTCGGCTGGGCTGGCTCGTTGATGAGTATTGAGCTGGCGCTGGCTGGGCTTGAAGTGCGCGCGCTGGAGCGCGGTGGCGATCGCGATTACGACGAATTCGCTTACCCAAAACCGGCAGATGAATATGCATACGCGGTACGTAATAAAGTGTTTGCGACCCCGGCAGAAGTCGCGGTAACGGTTCGCTACAACACCAGCCAGACCGCATTGCCGACCCGTAAATGGGGCGCGTTTGCACCGGGCACCGGTGTGGGTGGCGCAGGTATGCACTGGACGGCCGTTTTGATCCGTCCAACCCCAACTGATATCAAACTGAAAACCTACGTGGATGAGGCGTACAAGCCAGGCATCCTGCAGGAAGATATGCGCGTGATGGATTTCCCGTTCACCTGGGATGAGATCGAGCCTTATTACTACAAGTTTGAGCTGATTTGCGGTCAGTCTGGTAACACCGGCAACCTGCGCGGCCAAATCCTTGAAGGCGGAGATCCGTTTGAAGGGCCGCGTTCAGAACCTTATCCGCTGCCTGCGCTGGATGACACGCTTAACAACGTGATGTTCAAAGAAGCGGCGACCAAACTGGGTTATCACCCGTTCCCGAATCCGTCTGCTTGCGTATCGCGGGCGTGGAAAAACCCGTACGGCAACCAGATTGCGCCGTGTAACTACTGCGGTTATTGCAGTAAATATCCGTGCCTGAACTACTCCAAAGCCTCACCGCAAACTGCCGTGATGGATTCACTGAAGCGCATGCCAAACTTCTCTTATGAAGTGCACGCCGAAGTGATCAAAGTGGTGCTGAACGATGACAAGAAAACCGCGAAAGGCGTGATCTACATTGATGCGCAGGGCAACGAATGCTTCCAGCCTGCCAAAATCGTGGTACTGAGCAGCTTCCAGCTTTATAACGTCCGTTTGATGCTGCTGTCCGGTATCGGCAAACCGTACAACCCAATCACTGAAGAGGGTGTGGTAGGACGTAACTACGCGTTCCTGTCGAACGGCGGTGCGACGTTGTTCTTCAAAGACAAAAACTTCAACCCGTATGCGACCGCAGGCGCAACCGGCCAGATGTTTAATGATATCTCGCCAGGCAACTTTGATGGTCCTGCACTTGGCTTCCTTGGCGGCGCGAAGATCCACAGTTCGCAAGCAACCGGTACGCCAATCAGCACCGCGCTGCCTAAAGGCACGCCAACCTGGGGCATGGGCTACAAGCAAGGCCTGGAAGAGTGGTACGGCCATTCCATGAAGATCAGTATCACCACGACGTGCCAGTCGTACCGTGACATCTATCTGGATTTGGATCCGAACTACAACGATCATCACGGCTTGCCGCTGCTGCGCATGACCTTCAACTGGAAAGAGAACGAGTTGAAGTTGCAGCAACACCTGAAAGGTATCGTGGGTAACATCACGAAAGAGCTGAATCCAGACAGTTCCAGCATGAGCTTCCTGCCAATGGGCGCTGACTTTGACCTGACCAAATACGTTTCCACCCACAACGTGGGCGGCGCGGTAATGGGCGACAACCCGAAAACTTCAGCACTGAACAAGTACTTGCAGAGCTGGGACGTGCATAACGTCTTTGTACCGGGCGGTAACGCTTTCCCGCAGAACTTCCAGGCTAACCCGACCGATACCATCGGCGCGATTACCTTGATGGCGGCACAAGCAATCAAAGATCACTATTTGAAAAATCCCGGCCCACTGGTACAGGCGTAAGCGTATGAACAAGCTGAATTTAAAATCATTCTTATTCGCCAACGCCTTGCTGCTTGCCAGCGGATTTGCGGTGCAGGCGCACGCAGAAGATGACGCTCAACTGATCAAGCAGGGCGAGTATTTATCTCGTCTTGGCGATTGCATGGCGTGCCACTCGGTTTCGGGTAAGCCCGATTACGCGGGGGTTGGCGATTGAGTCGAATCTTGGCACCATCTTCTCCACTAACATCACGCCAGACAAAGAGCACGGTATCGGTAATTACACCGAGCAGCAGTTCTCTGACGCGGTACGTAAAGGCGTTCTGCCGGACGGCTCACGCCTTTATCCGGCGATGCCTTACCCGGACTACGCCAAGATCAGCGACACCGATATGCACGCGCTGTACGTTTACTTCATGAAGGGTGTGAAGCCGAGTGCTGAACAGCCTTCTGAAACAAAGCTGAGCTTCCCGTTCAGCCAGCGTTGGGGCATGCGCTTCTGGAACTGGGCGTTCACCACGGACAAACCGTTCCAGCCAATTGGCGGCGCATCTGAAGAGATCAACCGCGGTGCTTATATCGTAGAAAGTCTCGGCCATTGCGGCAGCTGTCATACGCCACGTGGTTTAGGCATGAACGAGAAATCGCTCGACAGCGGGGATGATCAATTCCTGGCGGGTGGCAGCCTGAATAACTGGGATGTGCCTTCGCTGCGTGGTATGCCGCGTTGGAGTGAGCAGGAGATTGTTGAATACCTGCAAACTGGACGTAATGACAAAGCTGCGGTGGGCGGTGAGATGAAGTCTGTTATTGAACACAGCAGCTCACACATGACCGATGCCGATCTGAAAGCGATTGCGGCTTACCTGAAGTTCATTGGGGGTAATCCAGCGTTGCAGGCGAGTAATGTGCAGGCGCAGCAGGCGACTGAAGCCAAACTGACGGCAGCGAAAAACCTGAGCGAAGGCGAACGTCTTTATCTCGACAACTGTGGCGCATGTCACTTTGTCACCGGTAAAGGTGCGCCGGGGATCTTCCCGGAATTGGATCAGGCAACCATCGTGAATGCAAAAGATCCAACCGGTTTGATCCACACCATTCTGGTGGGTGCTCAGCAACCGTCAACAGAGAAAGCACCGTCGACGCTGGCGATGCCGGGCTTTGGGAGTCGCCTGAGTGATGAAGAAGTGGCGCAGCTCGCCACCTTCGTTCGCCAGGGTTGGAGCAACCAGGCGCCAGCGGTGAGCAAAGATCAGGTAGCGGAAGTACGTAAGTCACTTCAACACTAAGCTGCTCCGAGCGGTCCCTTCCTCCATTTACGGGGGAAGGTTAATCACTCTCCGATCGGTCCCTTCCTCCATTTATGGCAGAAGGTTAATTACTCTCCGATCGGTCCCTTCCCCCATTTATGGGGGAAGGTTAATCACTCTCCGATCTGTCCCTTCCTCCATTTATGGGGAAAGTTAATCACTCTCCGATCGGTCCCTTCCCCCATTTATGGGGGAAGGTTAGGATGGGGGACAGCGGGCAGGATATTCCTCTGCGCAATGCCCCCACCTTAGTCCTCCCCACACGTGGGGAAGGAGACTGATCGAGTGAGTTGTTGATGGGAGTGAAAAGGCTGCTCGAGTGAGTTGAAGACCGATGAATCTCTCCATGAAACGCGTGAACCACTTCCAGCACGCCGTTGATGACAAACTGCACGCCCATACCGTTATGGGGGAAGGTTAATCACTCTCCGATCGGTCCCTTCCTCCATTTATGGCAGAAGGTTAATTACTCTCCGATCGGTCCCTTCCCCCATTTATGGGGGAAGGTTAGGATGGGGGACAGCGGGCAGGATATTCCTCTGCGCAATGCCCCCACCTTAATCCTCCCCCATAAATGGGGGAGGAGACTGATCGAGTGAGTTGAAGACCGATGAATCTCTCAATGAAACGCGTGTACCAATTCCAGCACGCCGTTGATGACAAACTGCACGCCCATACAGATATGGGAGAAGCTTAATTACTCTCCGATCGGTCCCTTCCCCCATTTATGGGGGAAGGTTAGGATGGGGGACAGCGGGCAGGATATTCCTCTGCGCAATGCCCCCACCTTTATCCTCCCCCATAAATGGGGAAGGAGACTGATCGAGTGAGTTGTTGATGGGAGTGAAAAGACTGCTCGAGTGAGTTGAAGACCGATCGAATTTCTCAATGAAACGCGTGAACCACTTCCAGCACGCCGTTGATGACAAACTGCACGCCCATACAGACCAGCAAAAAGCCCATCAAGCGCGAAATGGCTTCAATGCCACTTTTGCCGACCAGCTTCATAATCCCGCCTGAACAGCGCAGCGAAATCCAGAGAATCAGACTCACCAAAAAAAGATAATAACCGGCGCCACAGTGATGACCCAGTCAGGGAAATCTTCGCCACTTCTTACTGTAGAGGCTGAACTGATGATCATCGCAATGGTGCCAGGCCCGGCGGTACTCGGCATGGCTAACGGCACAAAAGCGATATTCACCGTTTCTTTCTTTTCTAGCTCATCCAGCTTTTGTTCAGCTTCAACCGATTGTCCCGCCGCTTTAGTCGGAAACAGCATGCGAAAACCGATAAACGCGACAATCAATCCACCCGCAATACGCAAGCCTGGAATCGAGATGCCAAAGGTGTGCAGCACCGCGTTACCGGCGTACCACGCCACCATCATGATGGCAAAAACGTAAACTGAAGCCTGAAAGGCCTGATGATTACGCTCGCTGAAACTCATGTCGCCAGCTAATCCTAAGAACAGCGCCACGGTAGTGAGCGGGTTGGCGAGCGGTAGGATCACCACTAATCCTAATCCGATAGCTTTTAAGAGTTCCAGCATGCCGTTTCCCTCTATGAATGAAGCGTCAGCGGGATGCTGACGCACATTTTTAGTGTTTCGGGCGTTCAAGCGCTTCTAACAGTTCCGGGAAAAAGTCTTGTAAAATTTCAGGCGTCATCAATTCAGGATATTGCATCAAATGTTCACGGATGCGCTCATTCACGTCGGGAATTAACTGCTGAGCAGCGTGAGTGGCATTCACTTTTTGCTTCTTCATAATGCGCAAAATGGCGTCGGGCAAGCTGTCTTCATCATCGGTATCGTCCGCCATCTCCAGCGCATCCAGCTCGTCAAACATCTCCATGAGCTCTTCGGTTTGCGGCGTACGCGACTCATATTCGCGCGGCTGTTCTTCCTCAAGGTAGCGCAGCATGGCGCGCATCGGTGTGCCATCTGGCGTAGAAGGCGGCTCAGCTGCAAACCAGTTCAGCAGCTGATGCATGGTGACCTGATGCACATGGTAGCCGCTATCGACCAGTTCATCTGCGAGCAACTCGGCAGTTTCATTCTCAATCAGGCAGATATGCGTTTTGTTCGGTTCGTATTGTTCAAGCCATTGGTATATCTCTTCAATTACACCGTCTTCGTACTCGAATTTTTTGTTGATATAGCTGCCATCCGGGTCGTGTACGCAGGCTTTTATGAGATCGGGATCGAAGTAAATCGCAATGTTGAAGCCTTTCATACGTGCAGTCCTGTGTGATTCTAAAAACTCACTATAACGCTGGATGATGCGTTAGGAAACGACAGGGATCAGCAGTTTGCTGCGGCACAGGTTACGCGAACAATTAGCGTTCTCGCCGTGGTGATTTTTTACGTGTTGTCGTAAAGAAATGAGAAACGATTCAAGGGGGTAAAAGACGTAGCGCTAAATTTGCGGAGAAACGGCGGGAAAGGGGGAATAAGCGCATGACATCTTGTTCATACGCTTAAATTTATTCGATCAACATGCGATTAAGAAATGAAGTTTTTGCCTTGCTTCAATACCACATCACACGCTTTGGTTTTCAGCTTCTCGCCCATGGTTGAGTTGCTCAAGGTTTGCAGATTCAACTGCTGACCGTTACCGGTATTCAGCAAACCGGCCACGCCTTGCTGGTAATCGGTTTTCTGCTCTTGTGCGGTTGTGGTATTCAGGCCCAGCTTGCTCAGTACCTGATCTTTCACCGACTGCACATTGTTTTTCACCACATTGTGCTCAACACAATATTGCATCACACCTGCTGCGTTGGTCATGCTGTTGGCGCTAACCGCTTTGTCACCGCCGTTGAGTAAACCGGTGAGTGATGACAGCGATAAGCCACTGTTCTGCGCGCTTTGAGTATTGCTGGTGGAAGTGCTGTTGTTCTGCTGATTCAACTGCGACGCTGCGCTGCTGAGTTGATCCTGCCAGCTTGCTGCCGATGCGCTACCTGCTACGAAAAGCGCGGCTAAACCCCATCCCAAATTTTGTAACTTTTTCATCTCAACCTCAGTCATTTAATTATCTTCACTGGCCTTGGCCAATTCAGAGAAGTCTGAACGATAAAAGTTCAATTAAATACAGGATGCTTGTCCTTTTGAGAATATTCTGCATGGATCTGCTGTTGTTTTAATCAGTGTCGATATAAGCATTGGTTTGTATTTATAAAAGTGGCTTGGACGTGCCTTTTATTATTAAAGTGCTTGGTCTGAAATATTAATTAATATTTATTAAAACTTAGATATAAACAAGCGCGCTTAGTCCTGGGAAATGTAAATTTCGCGCTGCGTTTAGTTGATAGAATCCAGGCAGGGTGCGGGTTTGAGTGGCTTTAAGCATGAAAAGTCGGCGTTGATTATTTTCATTAATCATCAGTGAGTTAGGTTGATTTTATATTTTATGATGTTTCACTTTTATAGTGATTTTAACGGCTTTAACATTTGGGTTTAATTTAATGGTGATCAATAAAAATTATTATTTCTTCTTCCAAACTCAAATTTATCATCTAGGCTTAATCACTGTGTCAGGCAGTTGCGGCGAATATTCATCTCACTCATAGAGATTGTGTGAATATTTAATTATCGAGAAGATATGCGGGAGAGAATATGGCTGGACAGCCGGAACACAATAAAGAAGCTGACGTCACGCTGAAGCTCGCTGAAGAGCAGATAGAGCTGACAAAGCAGAAGGTTGTGGATGGTCGTGTCCGTGTAACCCGTTCCACAACTGAGCATGACGAAGTGATCAATACGTTGCTTAATAAGGAAAAAGTTGAGGTTGAGCATGTGGCTAAAGCGCAACACGTAGAGTCCATGCCAGAAATCAGGGAAGAAAACGGCGTACTTATCGTTCCGGTCGTTGAGGAAGAAATTGTTGTAGTAAGAAAACTGGTGCTTAAGGAAGAGATCCACATTCGAAAGGTTCAGGAGACCGTGCCTTTTCAGGAAGTGGTAACTCGACGTAAGCAGCAGGTAAACATAGAGAAAGAAGACGATCGGTAATAAATAGCTAACAAGAGAGGAATAATCATGGCACACGAAAAAATCGTAACATTGTTCGATTCTGCAATTCAGGCAGATGCCGCGAAAAGAAATCTCCTGAAAGCCGGTTTTCCTGATCAAGATATCAGTTTAATCAGTGGTGAACGTTTGCAGTCAGAAGGGAAAGCTATTCGACATCCAAGCATCTGGCAGCGTCTGTTTGGTCATACAGTAGATGAAGATCAGGCGGACATTTACAGTAAAGCGATGGATAAAGGCGGCGTAGTCCTTTCATTGCGCACCGAGGAAGAGAAGCTGGCCAAAGCAATGACCATCCTTCATTCCCATGACTCGGTTGATGTTCCTTCACGCATGAAGAGTTCGCTTACCGACTCGACACAGCAAAATGCGGGCGAACGTGCAGTAAATCCTACTGCAGGCCGTGAGTTTGCGGGCGAAACCAATGATCGCAGCCGTAGCAAAGTTGAACCACTGCGAACTTCTCTCACTGGCGATGAAAGTGAAGAAGATATTCTACGTCTGGCTGAAGAGCAGCTGGAAGTGGGTAAACGTCTGGTTAGCGAAGGTTCAACGCGTGTACGCCGTTATACTGTGACCGATGAAGTCGCAAAAGATATTTCGCTGCATGAGCAGCATGCTGATATTTTCCGTCGCTCTGTGAATGAGCCAGCGCTGACCGGTGAAGTGGACTGGTCGGAAAAAACGGTAGAAGTCGCCGAGTCGCACGAACAGCCGGTGATCAACAAAACCACCAATGTGAAAGAGGAAGTGGTGGTGCGGACAGATGGCAGCGATCGCACTGAAACAGTGAACGATACCGTACGCCGTCAGGAAGTGGACATCGACAGGAAGACACCCGCAGCGGTTGAAGGTGCGCTAACACCGAATAGCGGAAATACGGCAAGCAGTGCAGGTGTGTCACCCGCTGCGGCTGCTACTAATCCCAATGGTGTAAACACGACCGGCAATACACCACTGAATGCGCAAACGCGTGATACCAAGCCCAGCGTAACCGAAAGGGCAGGTGAGAAAATTGGCGAAGCGAAAGACAAGGTCGAAGATAAACTGAAACAACGTAATTACGACCATTCGCACTAAGTAGTCAGTTAAATGTCGCGGAGATGATTTCGCGTCAGTAGCAGGTTTAGAGCGGTTTACGTTTTAAGCTTTGCAACACCAGGCAAGGTCAGCCGGAAGGCTGGCCTTGTTGCATTTAGTGGATTTACAGCACTTTCCGCTGATTTTTTCGCCGCTTAGCGCATATCTCTGTTAAAGGGGCTTGCGCGTTGAGCGTGTAACGGTATAATCCCCAACGTTTTCCGCATCCTCTTCAGTGCCGAAGTGGCGAAATCGGTAGACGCAGTTGATTCAAAATCAACCGCCGCAAGGTGTGCCGGTTCGAGTCCGGCCTTCGGCACCATACACGATGTTTTCAATGAAAACAGGAAGTTAAGAGGAATATTCCTTCTTTCTGTCATCAAGAACTGTATAAAACCCTGTCACACGAAAATGCCTCTGTGGTTAGTAGTGGCGATTTGGGATTTTAACTCACAGTGGCGTGTAGTTCCAAGCTCAAACACGTATCAGCATCCAACTTGAAGCGAATGACGCAGCCAGCGTCTCAAAACTCTCCCAAAACAGTCTGATCATACGCATTTCAGCCCGATGTGTGGCGTTTTACAGCCCCAAAACAGGTCTATGGTGGTCAATCGTACCTGCACACGAAATGCAGGCTCTACCAGCGTCTCAGCCACGCTCCCTTATGGGTACACGGTTATCCTGATAAGGTTGTGATCACTCTGAACATTTGATGAAGTCGCTACGCTCCGATTGTTGGTAGTACCACCAGCGGGGCTTTATGGCTACTATTGTCTTCAGGAATGATTAAGAAGAGAAAAAGCGCGAGTATTTATCCCGCGCCCTAAACTCACTAAGGCAAGAATTTCACAATTTCGGCTTGCCATGTTTTTTTATGAATGACTCTTCCTTTATGCAGGTTAGCATCCAATATTTCAGCTTTACTGAGTTGTGACAACAGTGCCCAATTTCTATCAAAGATGTAGGTAGCATTGTTGCATTGAGAGCTTTCCAAAATGAAAACATTGCTTTTTGTAAATCCAAATACAACGTAGCCTTGGAATCCTGCATTACCAACTGCTACAAAATCAGGCTCCCTGCCATTAATTAGTTCGAGTCTACCTTCAACTACGGCTGCATTAGACTTGCTTCGAATGTTTATGGCTGAAATAATTTGAGTTCCAATCTTGTCCCAAGGGTGCTGACCTTGGGGTAGCAAGCTCCAGTTGAGTTTTATCGACTTACTTTTGATTATTGTGTTGAGTTGATCGTCAACAGGCTCACATAAACCAAAAATTTCCAGAAAAAGATTTACGCAGTGTGTCACCAATTCTTTGTTTTCGTCTGATAACTTTAATTTAGGTGAGATTACTAATTTTTCCCCATTTAAGTTTTCAACGATCTTCAGTTCTATACTTGGTGGCGGCGTTAAAATCCTTTTGTATCGCTTATATTCAATTTCGCGGGTGTCAGTGACTTCTTGAGTATCACCGCCACCAATGTATTGTTGACGCGTCCAAGATATTTGCCGATAGGCTGTTTCTTTGGGTGCTTTTTTATCGGGAACCGATTTACCCATTGAATTGAATCTTGTGATTGGCCCCATAATTTTGGGCAGAACTTCTTCACCTAATACCCTGTTACTTGTGAAACCTATTGAGTCAGTTTTCTTGGTATCAGGTAATGGATGAGCAATGTAGATTTCTCGTCCATCAAAGTTGGCTATGTAGTTATCAATATTACGAATACGCTTTTTCTGAATAAGCATTGAACGTTCCTTTTGACTACTTATATCGGTTTACATAACCAAGCAAGCCAAGCACAATTACATCGTTGAAATGTAGGAAAGGGTGACTGACGTTTGAGTCTGCAAACTCATGTTGGTTATGCCCAGAGAGCCGGGTCACAATATTGTTCCCGGTTTTTTTATGCCCTTTTAACAGCATGAGCACTACATGTAGTGCCTTTTTTGCTTTCAAGCACTACATAATGAGTATATTAGCCAGCATTTTAATCAGCACAAGCATTGATTTTCGCGAAAAATTCCGTCCTGGGGGTGGCGAAATTCCTGGATCGTTATTCCGTAAGGCCTGCCACTGGTGTCAACTGCCAGCGACTTTTTTCACCTTTTGATCGAGCGTGTGTTTATTGCTCAAATGTGTCTATTCGGGATTTTTCTAAGGACAAAAACGCTCTGAAAAGGCCGCTATGAGCGAACTTGCGAAAATTGCTTATGAATTTTTTAGGTTGGTAGATATGAAAAACGACTCTGAAGCAGTTACCAATTCCATTGAAGCCATGCTGGATTGTTAACGACATGTTGCATAATGTTGTTGACATAAACAATAACATTGGTTACTATTAATTATCCCCGATGAACATCCCGCACTCATCGCAGACCTACCATTTATGAATCAATCCCTAACAAACTCTTCATTGTCACCTGAAAGATTATTTTGATTGTCCCTGCAAGTTGATGCGGGTCGTAAAACCGATGTTAGCTCTCATACATGGCTGACGGTTTCTCGTGGGGACAATTCTTTTTAAGGTGACAATGAAGAGTTTTTTATTGTCTGTTTGGCAGTGGCTCTATAATCCCGCAACCAATAATCACCCTTGAGGTATCAATGTATGTAACAGCAACCAATCCACAGTCACGCACTTTCGTAAAAGCATATCACGATGTCCTGATGTCTCCCGACCTGAACCCGACTGATAAACTTGTATATCTGACATTGCTTTCTTATCAAGAAGCTGGCCTTCAGGTTTTCCCGTCTAATGATCATGTTGCTAAGTCGCTTGGGCTTTCTAAGTCTACGGTCATCCGTTCTACAGGTGCATTAGAAAAAGCAGGGCTAATTACCAAGGTTCGTCGATTCAACAACTCCAACCTGGTAACTGTCAATTCTGTAGAGGTGTCAAAGTGCAACGTCCAGAGGTGTCAATCTGCTACCTCCAGAGGTGTCAAAATGACCTCCTATAAGAATACTGATAATAATAAAGATAAGATCAGTTTAGAAAATGAAGGTCAAAGTCAAAACATTAGAGCTTCGCTATCACGGGTAAACAAGGGATTGTATGAGACCAGAATCCATTGTGATGAGAGCGTTAGCGATCTTAATCTTGATGAAGAAATCTCTAAAGAGAACTCTTTAAATAGAGAAAAACTGGCGACAAAGACATACGCCAGTATGCCTCCTGCTCAAGATGACTTTGATGATGAACCACTCGATCATGACGATGACTATTCAGATGATTCATTTACTGCAACTCCAGACGATGATTTACCTTATAACGATGATGAAGCAGAACCCATTCAGAACATCTTCTCTGGTGGTAATCGTATCGGTATGGCTCCGCATCAGGTCAAACGTCAGAAACAATTCAATCGCAATAACCCCGCCTGTTAATTCTGCTGCTCAGTCCTGAACCCTATTATGACTGAGCGCTTATTCATATGTCAGCACAGACCCATCTATCATAAAAGGTATCCCTCCAATGCATGCCCTCACATCAACTCCAGAAGTGCAACGCTTCTTAGACCTTATCCAATCTGGACAGTCACCTTCTCAGGCTGCTAAGCAATCTGCTCTAAATCCCCATGAGGCCATTCTGATCAGGAAACTGGCAGGTCTTCCGGTTAACAGCCATCAGCCTCATATCCCTGAAAAGGTCGCTTATCTTCGATCTCAGGGACTCACTTACAAGCAGATCGCTCAGCATCTCAATATTTCACTGAGCTATGTGAACATCATCCTTCAACGTCATCGTAAACAATCCCGGTAAAGCATCAATGCAACAATTCACTATTCATTTCCTATATGACGTCGTCCCAACAGGGCTTTTCACCTTCTTCATTTCGAAACTGTTTAACGACCTCTATAAATAGTTAACTTATTGATCTGTAATTATTATTCTGAGCATTCTTCTTGACAGATGTCTATCCAGATTGTCGCTACAGCTTCCCAGATCTCCACCTCATTTGGAAAAATCGCTAATGAACATCCAACCTGCTGATAACTCAGCTACTGCCCCAGCCTTACTCCGTACCTGTATCAACCCAGCAGACATTGATCTGTTCCAGGCGGCTGTCTTTTACCGTGACCCAACACTATTAGCACTGTTCAGCCTGAAACCTGACGATGTTCAGCTAAAAGACCAACTGGCTGTGATGGGCAAGATCACTGCTGACCGGAACGCACAGCGTCGTCATGAACAGTCAAAGGTAAACAAGCATCTTAAGGAACAAGCGCAAGCATCTACTGTGACAGGTGCACCTGCTGAGCAGTCTGTTCAGACATCTCCTGCCAAAGCTTCATTTCACCTAACAGTTCCCAAAACCCTCAAAGCAGTCTGACGTTCACATAGGGTATGCCTTATTAGTTCATGTGATTAAATCACAAATCGCATTCACATTGAGTGGTAGTGTTGACTTATCATGAACTATTCACGTATAGTCTAATAAATTAACTTATCGTGAATACCAAGGCTGAACATGATGGATACGCTGCTTTACCTAAGAGCCAGTACAGACGAACAAGATGCTAATCGTGCTCGTGAGTCGATGCTTCAGTTTGCTGCTGATCATGGGCTGAATATCATCGCTGAATACGTCGATAACGCTTCAGGAGCATCGTTACAGCGTCCTGAACTGAACAGACTGCTCAAGGATGCCCGTAAGAATGACGTCTTGCTGGTCGAGTCTACAGACCGCTTAACACGCCTTTCGGCTGAAGAGTGGGAACAACTGAAGATGTTGCTCACTGAACGTGGACTCAGACTTGTGATTGCTGATGTACCCACCAGCTATATGAACATGCAAACTGGAAACGTTGTTACAGACGGTATCCTTAAGGCTATCAATCAGATGTTGGTTGAGATACTTGCTACGATGGCCCGCGAAGACTACGAGAAGCGTAAACAGCGTCAGCTACAGGGAATAGCGAAAGCTAAAGAGGCAGGTCTGTACAAGGGCAGGGCAGCAGATACAGCACTACGTTCAAAGATACTGGTTAACCGTAAGAAGTTCCCAAACATGTCACAGAAGGAACTCGCACAGCTTTCAGGATGCTCTGTGGGGCTGGTAAACAAAGTTCTGAAAACATTGGCCTGATAGCTATCTCTGGTTTGTTCTTCATTTCATTGTGACAGTTCCGACCAGATAACTAAAAATATCTATAAATATCATGTGGTTATTGATATTTTAACTTTTGCATAAAAATCTGATCGTAAGTCTGACCCGTCTAAGCACCGAGAGCCTGACTTCAACAAAATCCTACAGATATTCCCCCACCAGCAATCCTCACCAGTTTTATTCCCCCTCCAAATTTTTGAAAAAAGATCCTGACAGAGAGGTCACCATGAAGATCCATAGATCTGAAGTTCTCTATAACAGACGACTATCCGAACAGGATCGTCAGAGAGAGATTAAACGCCAACAAGCATTCCGTGATGTGAAAGCAACTGCTGATCGATTTCGTGCGTTACCGACTGAGCCTGAGCATTTCTATCAAAACTCAACAGGTGACAAGATAGGAATCAGCAGTTTGCCAATATCACTTTGCTGAAGAGTAAATCAGCTCTTGTTTTTAACAACACAGCCCCATGTAGCGAAATCTTGCATTGCATCGGTCGACTTTTCAGACAGGGAGGGCATCTGCTCACCCATGTTCTTTCCCATCAGATAGCCGTAATCAGAGCATTTATTCAGGTCACCAACCGGAGCATTTTTAGCAATAATACCCTTCAGTTCGTTTATCTGGTCACGACTCATTCCAATTTCCTGAGCGAGTACACGCGCAGCCTTTTCTTGCAACTCTTCTGGCCCTTCACCAAAAGCGTGTGCAGCACCAGTAAATAAAATTGCTGATGCCAAAATAACTGTGATTTTTCTCACTGCTTATTCCTTAACGATAGGTTTTTCACAGTTACTGGTATCGGCATTAAGCTGCAACACATTAGCTTTTTTACTCATGCCACGTTAATAAAGGGTTGACTAATTGTTACAAAAGTGTTAAATTAATTATATACCTCGATGTTTACTGAATGTTCCAAACAACCCTTTCAAATCTCCTCCTGTGTTTTTTATTCTCTCTGCAAAGAGTTCTTTATCGGTCTCTTAGTCAAAATCCTGTCGGCTTCCATCTCTCTCCAGTGGCTCTCAGCGCAGGTGCAAAACTACTCCGTCCTTTGCGGGGTGCGGTTAAGTAGTCTTTGCAGAGATTGTATTCGTTCCTGAATATTCGTCGTCGTCCTGATCATCGGGTTGGCGACATTTTTTTATCTGACAATAAGGCATCCCGCAATGATTCCAGCAATTTACGTTTTGACTACGACCTTTATCACAGTGACCCTCTGTCACATTGACACGCTCTATGTAAAGCATCATGAGGTGGCCCAATGAACGCAAATATCATTCAGTGGCGAGATCCGCGAGACCTGAAAAAAGGTTTCGTGATTGACCTTGGAAATGGCTCAGCATCGCAAGTTCTCAGTTGTGTATATAAACGCCCAGAAGAACTAATTAACGCCTTTTCAGATTGCTTTTTGATGATGCGTTATTCACCAGTTGAAGCACAGGAAATGGCAGAGACTCTCTACTCAGAGACACGAAAAAAGATGGATGTGATGCTCCGTGATTTAATTTCCACACCTCGTGTCCAAATCCCCGCAAACGCTGCTGTGCAGCACTAAGGCAAAAATAATGACTACTACTAACTGTGCACCACATCCAGACGTACAGAATTACAATGTTGAATCACAAGATCTCAACCGCGCTACTAAAATTACTCTCAAAGCCCACCAGCTTAGTGATTCCGATGCAGAACTGGTAGACCGATTTGAACAGGAAGCCCAACAGCTTCGTGACCAGCTCGATAGACAAGCGATTATTGACGAAGCAGATAATGAGTCTACTTTTGAGAATCTTTATCCTTCTCAGAAGCGTCAATTTCTTGAACAATACTGGACGCCTATAATTCTAAGGCTCACTGAATCTCATGAAGCAGCGTGTGATGCAGTGACGGATTTCGAAGATCACGAATTATCGTTCCGAGCGAAGCTTCAAGCAGAATATGCATACCACTTAAAGCACCCTGACGTTAAAACGCGTTTCTCCAGTGGCGATTTCCATTTCAACGAGATGTTAAAGAGTGGTCATTTCGATATTGAAGGCTACAAGCTGGTCGAGCGTCGTAGCAACGGTGGATCTCTACAGATCGTTAACGGGGGCCTTGCTCCCGCTCAGGGAAGTTCTACTCTGGTATTTATTCCTAATAGCGTTAAGAATCTCCTTGAATATGCCAACAGCGACCTTGCCTTGGAGTATTCAAAAAATGAGTATGAATATCAATTGAAGCGACTTCTTACCAAACGTAATGCAGCCGCACTCGCACTCACCAATGCGAAGAAATCCGCTCGTGAGCAACTTGCAGCTATTCCAACTTTCGAGCAGCTGGTCTCAGATGCGGTTAAGAGATCTTCTGTTAAAAAGTAACAATCAAGACCCTTTAAAGGCTCGCGCTTAATTGTCGTGGGCCTTTTCTTTATATATCTCCTAATTAAAGGCGAGAAACATGAATGACTGCATCAAATAAACAAGTCGTAGATGAATTTGTTATCCAAATGGGCTTTTCTGAAAATGTCTTACGTGGTCTGGTAAAACTGGAAAAGCAAATCCTGCCTATAGCTAACCGCATTGAAAAATCACTTAATCGCCCCTTTGCCAAAGACCGTTCCTCAGCTCTAAACACTACTTTCAAAAACATTGAGAAGCGTGCTGCCCTTGCGGGAAAAAATATCAACAAGTCTCTGTCACGTGGATTTGCTATCGGACAGGCTAACAGCGGTCTCTTTAACCGCTATGAGGCAGAAGGTCTTGCCGCTGCCCGTAAAGTGGGTAAAGCAATGCGTGATGCATATCGAATCCGTGGGTCTGCACCACCATTACCTCCGCTACCTCGACAGGGATCGGGCCAATCTCGCGTTAGCGTTCGTCAACGTATTGAGGATATCCACCAACGCCAATTGACATCAGGCTTCTACGGTCAGATGGTTAATCGTGATGCTGAGCGTGCTGCACAGTACCGTTCACGCCTTGAACGTCTGAGAATGGAGTCCACTGCCGCTGGTGATATGCGTGGGTTCCGTCAAAATCTCCGTACTCTTAACTATGAGTTCTCTCAGACTCAACGTTTAGCATCACAGCAGCGTGCAGCACAGCGCATTCAGGCTCTCGAAGCGTCTAATGCTGCTAATGGATTGTCACGTCTTGCAGACTCCGCAGGTGGGCTTGTAGCAGGCTTCTTTGCACTAAACAGAGCACTGGATTTTCTTCAGGAATCAATCACCATCGGTGGTAAATTCCAGCAGGCACACACTATGGGCGTGGCGGCATATGGTGATGAAGCTGAAAATACTCGCATGACCTTGAAAGCGGATCAGACTTCTCGTAGCTACGGTTTAGACCCGTTACAGACACGTGAGCAAATGGCTCAGATGCGTATGACCATGCCGGATAGCTTCAAAAATGATCAAATCGCCGAACTATTTGAAAACGAAAGCGTTTTTTCGCATACAACAGGTATGGATCCGCAAGCAGTAGGCAGACTCAACTATGCGCTTCAACAAATTAGCGTCTCCGCGCACCTCCTCGGTCAGGATTTTTACAGGTGGTAAATGCCTCGCCAGCGCTGGTCAAAGGTCTGCAAAAGCTCCACGGATTTACGAACAGTAGCCAGCTAAAAGAATACTACAAGACCGTACCCGGTAGCGCATTCGTAGCAGATGCCCTCAAGGTTATGAAACCAACTGACCAGCAGAAGACTATGGCGCAGCAGAATATCATTGCAGCTCAGGGCCGTCTGGCTGGTTCTATGCAATTTGCTAAACGTGACTTCTTCGATCAGATGGAAAAGCCTATGGTCAGACTGTTTGCTACCCTGACCGACTCCGCTGACAATCTCGGAGTGGCATTAACACCAGCAGCCAATGGAGTAGGCTACCTTGCAGACAGGATCAGTGACCTTGCAGAAGGTTCTAATAAAGCAGCAATGAACCTCTCTGGATATGCAGGGCTTGCAACAGAGCACTGGACAGACTTCTATAATGGTCTCGACAAATCTACTCAGAGCAACCTTCAGAGGCTCTCAGGCGTCTTTAACGAGTGGTTCGACGTGTTGATCGCTGTTGTTGCAGGTAAGCTCGCATTAGCGGGAATCTCTAAAGTTGGTCAGATGGCTGGCTTAGGTGGAATCGGTGGCGTGATGGGAGCAGCAGGACGAACTTTTGCTATTGCAGCAGCCGTTGTCTTAGGTAAAGAACTCGGTAATCTTGTGTTTGATCAATGGGTTCCAGCTTTTCACAAAGCTATGGGCTGGGATGGCACCAAAACTAATCGCGGTGGAAACGTGGTTGAAGGTAGCTGGGTGGATACAGGTCTTAACTGGCTTGATGGTGTTATTAGTACAGTTAAGCAATCACCTTTGCCATCTGCTACGGGCTATCCAGCATACTCTGGAGAAATCGCAAATCGCGCTGCTTACCTACCTCCAGCACAGAAACCTATCACCTTTGCACCTCTTAAGCTGGAGATTGTCAACTCTGGTGCGCTTAATGTGACCATGCCAGACGGCTCTATCCAAAAAGTGGCCCTTGACGCTGTTCAGCAGCAACACGAGTTCCAGATGATGTCTGCTCAGGGTCTGCAAGGTAGTTGGCAAGGGGCAGGTGATAATGCTGGATTCAGTCCATCATCGTTGCTCAGAGGTAATTAGCCGTGACCCCGTTCGGCCTAAAAGCTGTTCGGGGTTTTTATATCAAAGATTTTCGTCACATTTCGCGAGAAAGAGCAAAGTTGACGCTGTCAGATGAAGGGAATAACTCGCCAGATGCTCAGGTACGGTTGTGACTTCATGACCTTGCCCATGGCCACCTTCTTTATTCCTGATGGTTGGAATACCACTTTCAAGTAAGATTCTCAAAGATGAGAACTCATTCTGCATATATTCAGGTATCAATCCATTCACCAGACAACCATTAATTAGTTTCTTGGCAGTATCGGTCTGATTGAATTCCCATCCGCGCTTAGTATGAATAGCTTTCATAAGGCTTTCAAAGGATTTCAGGCAGTCATTAAGACACTCTTTGTACTTTTGATGTCTATAATGTTCATGGGCTGAGAGGAACTCATCATTAGCCCCTTGATATACAATATTATTACCAATTATTTGAAGTATTGGTTTAACTACATCAGAGTGGATAAATTGCGAATCCACTTTAACTATTTCTCCAGATTCAAACTGATATCCTATCCCTGCTTCTTTGAATCTAATGTTGAGTTCATCAATAGCATTGTCAGCGGTCTGTTGGTTACCTTGATATTTCCAATAATCTTTTCGTATAACATGATGAATGTATTTAAAACTTAATTCTATGACGTCCAAACACCTTTCATGATTTTTTTCATTAAGAAAGAAGTCGAAAATAGCTTGAGAATTATTTTGGGCACGCTCTTTAAGCGAAAATACCCCGTATTCGCGGCATAAAGCTTTGTGAATAGCATCATAGATATCACCTGCATGGTAACCGGGCCCGTTATCATATCCTATTGTCTCTCTAATTATATGAATAACTTGAACACGGAAATTTTGAGGAAGTTCTGTATACTGATATACATCAGGGACTTCGCCGCGTAGTCTTTTCTGTCTTTTTGAAAATAAATCAAATATAGCCAAGTTCCGCTCCAAAGCACGTGATGTTGAAAGGGAGTTAGTGGAATCCCTTAGACGAGTATGCACAACGCATAATGGATATAATCATAACCAAAAGATAAGTGGTTATAACAGTGCTGTTTACACTAAGCGAAAACTAATCATTTCTACATACTTCGACAGCTCTGTGATTCTCCCTCGTTTACTATATGTTTTGAAGCTCTCAGTTCGCCCTCGCTCATGCCCCATAAGTAAAGCGATCCTATCCTCTGGTACTTGTGCTCGATCAAGCTGTTGAGCAAACTCATGACGTAAGCTGTGGAACACTTTCCGATCCGTCCTTGACTCCCCAAGGCTTTACGCTTTGCCCTTGTGAAACGCTGTGTATGCCATGTAGAGCGCTTACCATCTGCACGATTAATCAAGGATGCCCGATAGAATAAGAAGCCGTTATGAGGCGTCTGATGCAATGATTCAACAAGTGTAATTATTTGGCTGTGAACGGGAACTAAGCGTGACGCTGCCTTAGTCTTACCTTCAAAAATATCAAAACACATCACATCTTCAATTGTCTTTATATTGTCTGTTTTCAGGGAGCAGATCTCATTAAGCCGCATCCCGCTATACATTCCGATCAAAGTTACAGCTTGCATCTCTGCATCACCGTCAAACTCAGCGAACACCTGTGCCAGTTCTATATGAGTGAATACCTCATAATTGACTTTGCTGCTTTTCGCTTCCAGCCCATGACCTCGCCAGGGATTATCTTGGGGTGCATCGTGATAACGGTTCCGTGCGAGATCCCATATTTGAGCCAAAGCGCTGATGTAGTTTTGTATCGTCTGTGGGGCTTTTTCAGTCTTCAGGATATCAAGCCAGCCCGTCACGACAGTACGGTTTATATCCCTAAGCTGAATGTCCCGCTTTTTAAGATGTGATAACAGTACTTCAACAGCCTTATTAGTTTTTGACAGTGTGGTCAGCTTTCTTTTCTCGCTGAATTGCACGAGATAAACGTCACGCATATTCAATAGAGAGGGGCAAGTCTGGACATGTGTTTGAACGCTCAGTAAAGGAGAGGGCGCATCTTTAGCAATCACGCTGATCTGGCGAAGTTCACCAAGAATCTGCTCAACTCGTGACCCAGGTTCTTTAGGTCTAAGTTGCTCGCGAAGGCTATTAAACTCCGTAGCCACACTATCTCTAAACAGTCTTGCTTTCCTGATATCTCCCGTCCCTGTTGAGCGTATGAAGTAGCTCTTTCCATCGAAGAAATGCTTCATGTATGGAGGAATGGCTATCCTGACTATCCAAACGCCAGACGGATCGGTAACAAGGTAGGAATCTTTCTTGATTTGCATAAAAACCCCGTGTTAATTTGCACAGGCATTTTCATGCGCATTTGGGATATGCCGTAATTCTTCAAACTAAGTTAATCGTTAAAAATCTGCGAGTTACCTACGCAGAAGATTTTAAATAGTTTGTCGCAAGGTGTGCCGGTTCGAGTCCGGCCTTCGGCACCATCGAGAATGCAAATTAAGTCGCTTACGAGCGGCTTTTTTGTGCCTGGAATTCAGTCCCAGCAAGGCTTTACCCGTTTTTCAGTCAACCGACGTCAATCTGAGTTACCCCACATCAACATGCTTGTGAGTATAGAACCGAGTCTATGGAAGGGATACCATCATGGCCCTGACTGATACCAAGGTGCGTTCGGCAAAACCTAAAGCAAAGGAATACTCGCTAGTAGACGGCGATGGTATGTTTTTGTTGATACACCCTAACGGTTCCAAATAGTGGCGCTTTCGTTTAATGGCATTTGGTGTTTACCCCGAAACGTCACTGGCTGATGCTCGTCAAAAGAAAGAAGAGACCAGGAGGCTTGTTGATGTCGGTGTTGATCCTTGTGAACATAAGCGTGCTGTAAAAGAAGAACAGGCTAAAGAGGTCATCACTTTTGAATCTGTTGCCAGAGACTGGCACGCCAGCAATCAAAGGTGGTCTGAGTCGCATAGTAGTCGTGTTCTTAAGAGTCTGGAAGATAATCTCTTTGATGCGATTGGTAAGCGAAATATCGCTGAGCTAAAAACCAGAGATTTACTTATTCCTATCAAAGCCGTAGAGATGTCTGGACGTCTTTAGGTGGCAGCACGTCTACAACAACAAACAACAGCAATTATGCGATTTGCCGTGCAGAGCGGTTTAATCGATTACAACCCCGCACAAGAGATCGCTGGAGCGGTTGCTACAGCTAAGCGGCAACATCGCGCTGCGTTAGAACTAAATCGTATACCTGAACTACTTCATTGCATTGATCACTACTCCGGCAGGCCGTTAACAAGGTTGGCCGTGAAACTCACTTTGTTCGTTTTCATCCGTTCAAGTGAACTGCGTTTTGTCCGTTGGACAGAAGTGGATTTTGAAACAGCTATGTGGACGATTCCGGGAGAACGTAAACTATTGGAAGGAGTTAAACACTCTCAGCGTGGCTCCAAGATGAAAACTCCACATCTTGTTCCCCTGTCGCGACAAGCTCTCACCATTTTGGAAAAGATCAAAAGCATGAGTGGAAACCGCGAGCTGATTTTCGTTGGCGATCACGATTGTAGTGGTTTATTGAAATTTTATTTGAAATTTTTAGCTATAAAAATCTCTAAGCATGTCCAGACAGAAATAAAACTATTTAATCTTCCAACCTCATCTGCTATAAGCGAGTTATGGAATAAATCTAATATCGGTCTTAAATTTTTATCATTATAAAAATTTGTGGTTAAATAAATTATTGAACTTAATTCTCCTCTTGTGAGTTCACTCATCTTAGGACCATCAATAATTTTTGGAATAGAATGTTTTCTAACAATTTTATTTTTTACTTCAATGAAAAAACCTTCGTCAACCAATTCGTTTTCAGGAGGAATATTGGAGTTTCGACATAACGAAAAAGCAGTAGTTAGAGTGCTTAATATTTTTGATTCAATTCTTTGTGAGGTGGTATTTTCCAGAATAACTCACTATCACAGGTGTCTATTTCTGTTGAATCAATACTAACAGTCAATTCTATAATGGCAAATTCACTATACATTAAATCGTATGTGTTTATTTTCCTGTCAATATATTCTCTTTGTGTTTTAGATAGTAAATTAAATTCTTTATTTAAGTTAAAAAACAAACTGGAAAAATTTTTTTGAATTCACTATATCCTCATATTTTAATTGAAGCATTGATGCCATTAAAGATAAAATCATTGTAATTTAATAGGAAATTCCATACCCCTTTGCATTTAAGGTATTTAACAGTGGTCATTTTTATCATAATTTAATTATGTGAGTTTTATTGCATTCAATTGCAAGTCATTAACAAATCTCATGAGTATTCACCTCTCATTAATACATAATATTTATATCAGTCATAAAGCCATTTTCCCGCTTTGGCTGATTCAGCAAACATTTTAACAGTTAATGGTTTGCGTGTTTTCTCTATATCTTCTCGTTTTATTTTAAACCACCGAGTTAGTAGTGGTGTATTATCCCAAGGGAAATAACACGACCATTTAACACAAGAAAGATCAACATTAAATATTTTTTCAAATTTATCCAAAGCTTCATGCAGATCGTCACCGGGAGCATCAAATAAGTCATAATCAAGATCCAGCGGAATTTCCTTCCAGTTTTTATCTAAACTAGTTGAGATCTCCTCTTTAAACAAGTCTACAACTTGGTCTTGAATACTTTTCATTAAAAGTATGACCACTGTATACGATCTTTTGGACGGGCTATTAGGTTGTATTTTGCCTGAGTTTTTCTTGATACTTGGTAAATTGCGTTTACAAGACCTATCCAGCCCAACCATGGAACATATCGTGCTATGACAGCAGCAAGATTATTTGTTTTTCGCATCCTTATACCAACTGGTGTAGGAACCCTAATGCCAAACGGAGTTCGTGCATCTCTCAGAACCATTCTTCCGTATTTGGAAATAACGCTTGTGCCTTTTATTGCATCTCCCGGCTTAGTTCTGGTTTTTAACCACGGTTGCCCAGCAAGGATAGCTGCACCTGATTCAATGCCTATCCCCAGTTCATCACAAAATTGTTCAAGAAAAATAACATCGAAAAGTTCACCCGGAGATAGATTGCTTTCTCCGTGGTAGAAATACGTTCCATTTAACTCTTCGGTAGTATCCATTTCATCACCTATTATGCGGTCTGCCGGTCATTCCATGCGTCAGCGTAGATTATGTTTCCGTCACAGTGCTTCCAAGTGATCTTTTCATAACGCAACTCAACAGATTCAAGGTGGTTGTTATTTTTGTCTTCTGGCGATGCCATTGTTGGAGATATTGAGACAATCCGAACACCTTCGAGCAGCATGTTGAAATATTCTACTTCCTGACCAGCATCGTTGATTTTATACCATTTTATTTCAGCGGATTTCAGGTTCTGACCCGTGGCAACGGCTTTATATAGGTATGGACTTGAATAGTCGAACTCTTTAACAATGAGCATAGGTGAGTGTTGGCGGGTTCCTGTAGGTTTACCTGTGGCGTTATCAGTGGGGATTGAGAGGTTATGGTGAAATCCTTTGAACTCAATGCTGAATTCCCTTCCTGCTACGTCACAGCCACCTTTAATGAGTGCGCCACCATCATCGTAAATCCACATATTGCCTGGAATTGCCATGTTCTTTTTCCTTATGTTGTTGTAAATCCCTGTAAATAGAGTATCTATTGAACGGAGGCGAGTAAATGACCAATGTGTGTTTTTTTAGCCTCCTCTCAGATTAGGCGATGCGTTTATGGCTATCGCAAGATCCATTTCGACCTGCGAGATAGAGGGCAACAATGCGGGATTAACCGGGGCTGGCGGCTGATGAAGCGTGCCGGGATAAAGGCTCAGGTCGGGTATCGAAGCCCACGAGCGCGTAAAGGTGAAGTCAGTATCGTGACACCCAACAGACTCCAGCGGCAGTTCAACCCGGAAGCACCGGATGAACGTTGGGTAACGGACATAACCTATATCCGAACCCACGAAGGCTGGCTGTATCTGGTCGTAGTTGTAGACCTGTTCTCGCGCAAAGTTATCGGCTGGTTAATGCAACCCCGGATGACAAAAAATATTGTTCTGAATGCGCTTTTGATGGCCGTGTGGCGACGTAATCCCCAAAAGCAGGTGTTGGTTCATTCTGATCAAGGTAGTCAGTACACAAGCCATGAGTGGCAGTCGTTCCTGAAATCACACGGACTGGAGGGCAGTATGAGCCGTCGTGGTAACTGTCACGACAATGCAGTTGCAGAAAGCTTTTTCCAGCTACTGAAGCGTGAACGGATAAAGAAAAAGATCTACGGAACACGGGAAGAAGCACGCAGCGATATTTTTGATTACATCGAAATGTTTTATAACAGCAAGCGTCGGCATGGTTCGAGTGATCAGATGCCACCGACGGAATATGAAAATCAATATTATCAACGGCTCAGAAGTGTCTAGATTATCCGTGGCGATTCATGAGGTAAGGCTTTGGATTCCCGTTTCGGTCAAACAAGATTGTTAGTAATCGCATACAGAATCCTTATAGCGACTTTGCAGGGTTCAATTAATGATGTTGACTTTCCTTATTTGCAAATAAATCATTTTTACACTTTGCTGCAAAATCGCATGGAATTTGATAAATCAGTGCTGAATTTGGCCCGTATTCGTTATAGGTTTGGATCCAGTCACTGTGACTATCTTGGCGTGAATCATGTCGCTGCATCAGTACTTATCATAACGTTCATCGCGAAAGCGCCAGTTAAAACTCTCAATAAATTCGCTCCGCTTGTTCTACTGGAATAATCGTTTTTAAAGACATGTTTAAAGGGCCATTTATCCAGTGCTCAATATGAAAATCTAGGTTCCAAAATTCTTATTACATTTAATTATCTTAAAATAGCGGGGTGGCTCCCAGAATTATAATTAAAATTCCCCTTAATTTAGCGCGGCAAAATGAAAGGCACATCGAGAAAATAGGAAAAATCAAGACTAGGCTCATAGATGTGGCCTGAATGAAATGGGAAAGTATTCTCAGCCATGATTATATTTGTAGATTTGGATATAGATGACGCTAGAAGTGGGAAAGGCGTTTTCATATAAAGTTGCATTTATGGCTGAATTTTGCAGTCATTTTAATACTGCAAGATGACCTCACTTTCTTAGGACTACATTTTGCGAGCAATATGATTATGCTTATTAATATTGCTTGATTTTTCACACTCACAAGCAGGATGAGCGAAAATCATTTTTTAATGCTAATTAATTTTTAGCTACGTCAAATTACTTTAAACAATATCAAGGATGAGAGTATGTACGCATGCAGGAAGCAGGCGTGGCGGTATGCTGCGCTCTTTATTCTGGGGAATGGGGTATCTTCAGTCTCCGCTGCCGTAGCAGAGCCGCCTGGACCCGTGCAACTGTCTGCCGCTCCGTTAGCGAATATACTGCCACCGACCTTCTCCTCCGGCGCGAGCGCCATTGATGCCCAGGAGCAAATCCGGCATCAGGAACGGGAACGGATTTTACAGCAGCAGAATACCCCGCAAACCGATATCCGGCTTTCCTGCCTGAAACCACACTGCCCGATTATCCCAACAATGAATCCCCGTGTTTCAGAATAAACACCTTTGTGCTGGAGGGGGACGAAGCCAGTGGTTTTCAGTGGGCGCTCGACGCTGTGAAAAATGCGGAAGGACACTGTTTAGGATCGCAGGGGATCCTGCTTGCGATCAACAAAGTCCAGAACGCCATACTGGAACAGGGATACGTTACCACACGGATAATGGCGCAGGAGCAGGACCTCACCCGAGGAACCTTTACGCTGGTACTGCAGCCCGGCCGCATTGAGCAGGTACGCTTTAACGGACCTGTCTCATACCGTGCAAGACTCTGGAACGCCGTTCCGGCCCGTCCAGGTGATATTCTCAACCTGCGCGATATTGAGCAGGCGCTGGAGAATTTTAAGCGGGTATCCGGGTGTGCGGCCGGAAGACCTGACGGAATCGCAGAAGCAAACGGTCAGCGTGCTGGGCTCGCTGGCGGCGGGACTTGCGGGCGGCCTGGCGGGAGACAGCACGGCAGACGCCGTTGCGGGGGCGCAGGCCGGTAAGAATGCGGTGGAGAACAACGCACTCAGCGACATTATCGAGAACCAAGCCTCGGGCGTGTCGCAGGAAGAAAAGTATCAGAGCGCGCAGAATCACCTGAAAGCCGCAGTGGAAGAGTTTAAGGCGCAGAACTGTGCCGGGCTGGGCGCGGAGGCCTGTTCGGCTAAAATGGACGCGCATCGCAATGAGCTGCTGGCCGGCTTTGGCGGATTCGGGCTGGATTTCGCTCCGGTCGTCGGCGATATCAAGAGTTTTGCGGAAGCACAGGGGGCGATAGATTATCTGGCGGCAGTGGTCGGGTTGATACCCGGCGCGGGCGATGTTGCAGGTAAGGCCATCAAGGGGGCAGAAGCGGCGCTGAGGAAAGGTGATCTTGCTGAGGCGTCTAGCTTGATCAATAAGGCCAGTAGCGAGATATCAGCAAAAACCCCAACTGGTTCGAAGGGTAACCCCTTAATAGTTCCTGATGGGATTAACAAACCAACAATTATTGGTAACAGAGAGTTCTCAGGGCATTCTCTTGATCGAATGCAGAAACAAGGGATTACGCCCACTGTCGTTGATAATGCGATTAAACCGGAAAATGCAGTAAAGGGTAAAGTACCAGGTACTACGGCCTATCATGATAAGACCAATAACTTAACGGTAATTGTTAATGAAAAATCCGGGCGAGTTGTAACTGTTGATTTTGGAATCATAAAGCAATGAGTAGACTAGGTAATATAGCGTTAACTGATTATGACTTAAGACAACTTGAATTAATGCGGGGTATTTTGAAAGCGTATGATGCGGAAAAGATCTCATTAAGTGATGTGATAAACAAACTGGAAGGCTTGTTTGAGTGTTTACAGTTTTCAGATAATGAGTGGAAAACAGACTTTCATACCCATTGGTTCACATTAGAGCAAGTATATGCTGTTGCTTTAGATAGAAATGAACCATTAAGCTATTATGAATCTTATCTTATTGATTCAATGGGTGAATTAAGAAATTTACTAACAGTATAACGTTGAAAAACCCCGGCCAGTTGACCGGGGTTTTTGCTGTAGAGCAATAATGCACTCAGCAACATTATCGAGAACAAAGCCTTAAGGCGCAGAACTGTGCCGGGCTGGGCGCGAAGGCCTGTTCGGCCAAAATGTACGCACATCGCAATGAGCTGCTGGCCGGCTTTGCGGGGCTCTTTATAACATTTTTATCAGTATTTTATAAAAAAGGAGTTTTTAAATGAAGACTTACTATCTAAAAAAGAATTTACCGTCAACCATTAAGTTAATGTGTATTGTTTCGACCATCCCACTGCTTGCATCTTGCACAGGACTTAATTCATTGTATCCTAAGTTTAAAAATTATCATGGAGCTGACTCCGCCGTACTTTACGTAAAGGATGATGGATATAACTATTCAATTTACACTTTCTCGCTCACTAATGAAGGTTGTTATGAGAAAAAAGAGCGACGTTTATTAACCCGAAACCTCTTTGTTAAAGGTTCAGATTCCCATGCATTTGAATATACCATTAAAGCGGGTGAGAATTATGTAATTGGATATCAAGAGCCAGGTAAGTTTGTTTACCGCAGTTTTATACCTGAATCTGGTGTTAGATATGCTCTATTGTCCAATGTATTGGTGAAATTGATTGATAAACAAGGAGTTAATGATGTAACCATTGAAAAAATAAATGATCATCATAAAAAACCGGCGTTAATTCATGGCTGGAATATTAAAAATATCTGCCCGGACATTTTTGGTTATCGCCATGTAGATTAATATTCATTAGTAACATCATCATAAGTCCCGACTGTTGCGGCAGGATTTTATTTTATTGGCGTCTAATAACGCGCCCGGTATTATTGCAGACAACAAAGCCGCAGCGGTAAAATAACCTCCGCGGCCGATGCCGATAATGCACAACTGGACAACGGCGTATTCGCTATCATCGGTGGACAACTGTAGATTGTCGGCAACCAGCTGATCGGCAGGAGCCTAATGGATAGCACAAGCGGCGGGGCGATGGGCGAATATATCGCTCAGCAGATGTATCCGGGCGTTGACCGTAAATTCCGGGGTCTGAAGCCCAACCGTACGAAAACGTACGCTAAGTATGTTTTTAAACTAAACAACTGTATATTACAATCCATCGACTAATACATTTGCAGTAAAACGAACGGATGATTTTCCTCGAACTATGTTCAGACCAAATCCTGCGGATCATGGTTTTGATACAAATTTGGATTATTTCAATGCGCAATAAAAATGAGATTTATTTATGTCGAGTGTGCGGACTTGAGCAATTAGATCCCCTTGGGGGGATGACGGTAAAAGTGCAACTTTTGATATATGCGATTGTTGTGGTGTTGAGTTTGGATATGAGGATGCAACGTTGAGCGGGATTAGACGATATCGCGAGAAGTGGCTAACTAACGGAGCCAAATGGAACACAACAAAATCGATACCAGATAATTGGATGCTACATCAGCAGTTAAAAAACATTCCTGAAGATTATCTTTGATAATCGCGTTTTACCTGGGAATCTGAAGAGTACCAGCCATAAGTGACAAACCTGATTATTTGAGTTAAATCTCCGGTCGCCAAGCCGGGATTTCTCTCTGTATCCGGAGTAACTGAAAGAATCGCAGATAAATGCTCGCTGTGATGGGCAAGCATCGAGATTGGGAAATGAAAAAATCGTCAGAAAAAGTTCAGTGTCTTGAGTGCGGGAAATGTTTTGATTTTTGGCTCCGCACCTTAGAAAAGCCCATCAGATGTCCGCATTTGAATACCGTGATCGTTGGAGTATTCCACGCCAGCAAGCTCTGGCTAGCATTTCTCACAGAGCGACCTGCCGGTCTAATATAATGGCGCGTATAAACCATGGTGAGCTGTGCCTGGATGCGCAAATTAAAATGATGCGGCAGGCGGCTATTACCAGGCAGAAATCAAAGGCGATGATCCGTTTATGGCGGCGTTGCTGAGTAAGGCGGGCGCATCGGCCGGTTATGCTACGGGTAATGTTATTAAGATACCGTTTGATAAAAAGCTAAATCCAATATCAAAACAGTATGAATGGGTGCCGACAGGGGTATGGACGATAACAAAACCAGTAGCAGTGAATCCCGTACCTAACTTGGTTGGTAATATTGTTGGTAGTGGAACTAGTGAGTCAACAATCAGCGGATTGTCCGAGATTAATAAAGCAGGCAAAAATGATGATTAAAAAACATATAGCAAGATTATTTATCTTATCTTTGTATGTGGGGCTGTCTTTGTTTTTTAGTCTTTTTGTCATGTTTGTATTTTTATCATGGCTGCAATTAGATATAGGGACAACATGGACGGAATGGCAAAAAATTATCATTAATCTTGCATTTTTGAGTTTTAAACTGAGTCTACTATGTATACCTATAGGTTTTGTTCTCTGGTTTTTTTATTACCGAAACATTTAAGCATGTAGTCATTTATTAATTTGTAAACAATCCCAGCCACAGTGAACCGCCCCCTAAAGTTGGCGTGGAGAATAACTCGCTGAGTGGTGACAAGGCGCGGGAAACGGTTAAACAGACCGCGAACACCCTGAAAAACCAGGTCAGAGACAAGCTGGGTGAAGGTACTCTCTCTTCTATCGTTAACAGCATTATCGGTGCGGCGGCAGATACCGGCGATGCGGTATTAGGTACGACAGATTATGGTGCTGATGAGACGATGGCGCTGACAGCTTGCGCCGTTGGTGATGGCTACTGTAATCAGGCTTTAAGCGATCTGGCAGGTAAGAATCAGGCTGCGGCAGACACGCTGAAAGCCCTGATGAAGAGTGAGACTTGGTCAGCGGCTGCGGAGGCAGTAGATTGGGCAGAAAATTAATTGCCGAAGCTATGAAGCGTTGCGATGAAAGAGAATTTTCAGCAATTCAGCTCTGGACGTTCAACAAACTGAAGGCTGCGTGATGACTTTCTTAGTCATTCGGTTTTGAATTATCTAATGGCTACCAAGGTAAACAGTGGGGAGGTGATGTTATAGAGTAGCTGCCCACTCGCCAGGTGCGATAATAGATTCATAACCGTACATTGTGATACTCAATATGCCCGATTCTGGCATGAACTTGATATTTTCGCGGAATGATTTCCGTTATGAATGATATACATACATACGTTTTTCAAAATAGTTAATGCCCTGTATTCCAGGGCATCACAAAATACTATTTATAAACGGTTGCGGTGCCACGAATTTTGTCACCTTCGTTACCTGAAGTAATAACAAAATACTTCCCACCCAACTCATCAGCTTTCTGTGAAATATCTTTCATAGCATCTGATGGCGCAGTGTATTCTTTGGTTGTGCTGACTTCACCCACTTTCTCATACTGTTTTGCCTCTTCTTTAGTGATCTCTTTTGCAGCAAAAGCAGATGAGCACATCAGAGTTGTTAAGGCCAGAGCTATCATGCTAACCGAAATTTTTCTCATTATTTCACCCTTATGATCTGAAAGGAAAGACATCTTTAAATGCTATGAAATGATTAGCCGAGGTTTCGTTTAAAGCAAATAAATAAATATTATTACTCAACTGGCATCTTTACTGCGGGGTATGAGATTCATTCAGTCTAACTGAGCATGTCACCATACATGGATGGTGGATTAAAGGTGACCTATCTCTTTATTACAAATCCCTTACAGCTCCAAATTTTCTTAACATCAGTAAGAATGTTCCTAATGGCGAAATTCCGAAAAAAACAGCAAACACTCGGTTTGTTATAACTGATTGATTTTAAGCTTTTTTATTTTTAGTTTTTATTTATAAAACAATTATTACCTATTTATAAATGCTGTGAATTCAAGCAAATAAGAGATGTTTGGTACTCATGAATCTTGTCAGTTTATAACTTTGATTTTATTCAAAGAATTGTGAAGAGACTTACTAATTCCTTACATTGATGTTGCTGAAATTCAAATTGTGACTAAGTTAAATATCAAAATGTAAATAAAACAGTCTTATCCTCGGGTTATGTTTAATTCTTAAACTGCACGGGCCTTTCTCTACTTGGATGATTTTTTGTTTTGCTGCCAGAGATAATTCAAATTCCCTACTACCCACTAACCGTCTTAACTTTAGTGATCGAGGAATTTTTGAAAAATTATTGGACGAGTGTGATCGCCTGTTCTTAACCCTGTTTAAGAGAAAGTCCCATGCGCAAAATAATAGCTTTGGCCATTTTATTTAATATCTCATCAGCATGCGCAAGTGGACTTTATCTATATGAAATTGGTACTGATGATATAGGTCTGGCCGGTGCAGGTCAGGCGGCGCGTGCGCAGGATGCCTCAACGCTCTTTACCAATCCTGCGGGCATGACAAGGTTGCCTGACAAAATGCTCACGGTTGGTGCGCAGGCACTGTATGGCGATGCCCCTTACCGCCTGGACGATGATGCACAACTCAGCGGCAACAGCCCCGGTAATGTCATTGGCTGGTTTCCCGGCGGCAGCGCTTTTTACACGCAACGGATCAGCCCAACCGTGAGTGCCGGATTAGGATTTTATGGCAACTACGGCCTCGGCCTGCATTTCGGCGACTGGGCCGGGGAAAACCTAATCAAGGACAGCACGCTCCTGGCGGTTACCCTGATGCCCGCGCTGGCCTGGCAACTCAACGATGCATTTTCGCTAGGGGCAGGGGTGGGTATTAACTATGGCCTGCTGAAAATAAAGCGCGCTCGTGGCGATGAACTGTCCGACCATGACTGGGCGCTCAACGGAAAAGTGGGTGCGCTGTGGCAGTTTAACCCGCAGACGCGTGCCGGATTAACCTATACCAGCCGGACAAATTATCACTTCAACGTTAACAACACTGTCCGGCTTGACCAGCTCAATAATTCCCCTTCCTGGACATTACCCATCGCGGCCACCGTCAATACCCCGCAGCAGATCATGCTCAGCCTTTTCCATCAGCTGAATGAACGTTGGGCTGTAATGGGTGATGCGGGATGGCAGGACTGGAGCGATTACGGCAACAGTGAAATAACCGTGGCAGGCAATCAGGTGGGTGACAACGGGCGTCTACGTGATACCTGGCACCTCGCACTGGGCACACAATTCAAACTCACTTCTGACTGGACACTGAATACCGGCGTTGCCTTCGACAGCAGCTTTTACCGCAGCCAGCAGGATACCTCTCTGACGATGCCGTCCGGCGATACCTGGCGCTGGGGCGTGGGTGCGCGTTACCAACTTGATCCTGCCAGCAGCATCGGCGGCGCCTTCGAATACGCGCACATCGCTTCCTCACACGTCTCCTCTCCGCTGATTAAAGGGCGTTATGACAATCCTGCTCTCTACTTTTTTGGCATCAATTACAGCCGGACATTCTGACCCGACTCACTAAGGAGGCACACCACATAACTTAATGTCGAACGATCTGACCGGGCGGGCGAACCCTTTGCCTTTCCTACGAGAGTCCACTTATCTGGAGCACAGAAATGTCAAAAGTGCCATTTTGCAAATCGCTGCTCGCCTCAATGTTATCTGTCGCCTGCTGTGCGACCAGCGCTTATGCAGCCCCGGCAAGTAATACCACGACGGCGCCGGAGCAAAATAATCAGAAGCCCAATATCGTTGTGATATTCGGTGATGACATCGGGTACTGGAACGTCAGTACCTACAATCAGGGAATGCTGGGCTATCAAACGCCCAATATCGACAGTATTGCGGCCGAAGGTGCCAAGTTCACTTCTTATTACGCGGAACAGAGTTCCACGGCTGGTCGTTCTTCGTTCATTACCGGTCAGATGCCATTCCGCACCGGGATGAGTAAGGTCGGCATGCCTGGTGCGCCGCAAGGGCTGCAAAAGGAAGACCCGACCATTGCCAGCGTTCTCAAGCAGTTGGGTTATGCCACCGGTCAGTTCGGTAAAAACCACCTCGGCGATCGCAATGAGTTTCTGCCTACCGCACATGGCTTCGACGAGTTTATGGGCAACCTGTACCACCTGAATGCGGAAGAAGAACCAGAAAACCCGGATTACCCGAAAGATCCTGAATATAAGAAGCAATTCGGCCCGCGTGGCGTCATTAAGTCCAGCGCGGACGGGAAAATCGAGGATACCGGCCCGCTGAATACCAAGCGTATGGAAACCGTCGATGAGGAAACGCTGGCGGCGAACAACGACTTTATGGAGCGGCAGGTCAAAGCCAACAAGCCGTTCTTCACCTGGTACAACACCACACGTATGCATAACAAAACGCACATTAAACCGTCCGATAAAGGCGTGACCGGTTTAGGTGACTATGCCGACGGTATGGTGGAGCACGACAAAATCGTCGGTGAAGTGCTGAAGAAAATCAAAGATCTCGGCATAGAAGACAACACCATTGTTGTTTACACCACCGATAACGGCCCGATGACGGCCACCTGGCCCGATGCCGGTATCACACCGTTCCGGGGTGAGAAAAATACAGGCTGGGAAGGCGGCTTCCGCGTACCTGCGATGGTGAAATGGCCGGGACATATTAAACCCGGAACGCTAATCAACGACATCATCGGCAGTAATGACTGGTTCCCAACGCTGGTGGCTGCAGCGGGCGTGCCGGACATTAAACAGCAGTTACTAAAAGGCTATAAAACCAGTGCCATGACCTACAAAGTGCATCTGGATGGTTATAACCAACTTGATTTCATCACCGGTAAAACTCAGGAGGATCCGCGCAAAGAATTCTTCTACTGGAGTGATGACGGCGACCTGTTGGCGATGCGTTATGGTCGCTGGAAAGCGCACTTCATGATTCAGGAACGTTCAGGTATGGACGTATGGAAATACCCGTTCGTGAAACTGCGTGTACCGCTGATATTTGACCTGAAAATCGACCCGCTGGAAAAAGGCACCGATGGCATGGATTACAACCACTGGTTCTATGATCGTCTGTTCCTGCTGGGCGGTGCGCAGAAATATGCCACTGAAATGCTACAGAGCTTTAAAGAGTTCCCGCCACGTCAGAAACCGGGCTCATTCACCGTTTCTGATGTGTCGAAACTTATTGAGGAAGGCAGTCCGGCTACCAACTGATGCTCTGACCACACCACCGGGTGAAATTTTTCACCCGGTTTTCAGGAGGCGTTCATGAAATACAGTACAACCCTGCCGGTTAAACCCCTTCCTACGGCGGAAAAGTTCAGTGGGAAAGGGCCTGCTTACACGCGTCGTTTTCATGTGATGGCGAAACCTACTGGATCGCGTTGCAACATCGACTGCAACTACTGTTTTTATCTGCACAAAGAACAGCTTCTGGAACAGGACAGACACAGCGGCATGAGCGATGAGGTGCTGGAAACCTTCATCCGGCAGTACATCGACAGCCAGGATGGCGAACAGGTGGTGTTCTCGTGGCAAGGCGGCGAACCCACGTTAATGGGGCTGGAGTACTTCGAAAAAATCGTGGTGCTACAAAAGAAATATCAGAAACCGGGTCAGCGTATTGAAAACGATCTGCAGACCAACGGCATTCTGATTAATGACAGCTGGGCGCGCTTTCTACGTCAGCACAATTTCCTGGTCGGCATTTCCATTGATGGGCCGGCTGAATTGCACGATCGCTACCGCGTGACGCGCAGCGGCAAACCCACTTTGAAAAAGTGATGGCGGGCGTTGCCGCGTTAAAGCGCCATCATGTTCCCTTCAACGCCTTAGTCACCGTCAACCGCACCAATGCGCGCTTCCCGCTGGAGGTCTACCGCTTTCTGACGCGCGAACTGGGTGCTACTTACATCCAGTTTAATCCCTGCGTTGAGCCGGTCGATTTCAAGCAAACCGCACCGCAGTTCTGGCACGACGACACCATTCCGGTCATCGGTTCACGTCGCGCGCGCCCCGGCGACCTTGACTCCATTGTCACCGACTGGTCAGTGGATCCCGATGACTGGGGGCGCTTTCTGATTGCTGTGTTCGAGGAGTGGGTGAACAACGATTTAGGTCGGGTGCAGGTCAATCTGTTTGAAACCGCTGTGGCGCAAACTATGGGTATGCCCGCGCAGATTTGCATCACCTCAGAGTTTTGCGGCAAAGGTCTGGCGATTGAGAAAAATGGCGACATTTTTTCCTGTGATCACTACGTCTATCCCGAATACAAATTAGGCAATGTGCAGAGCACCAAGCTGGCGCACATGGCCTTTTCCGAGCGACAAAAAGCCTTTGGTTTAGGTAAGCGGGATACGCTACCTGCTGCCTGCAAACGCTGCCCTTACCTGAAACTCTGTTATGGCGAATGCCCGAAAAACCGCATCGTCAGGAGCGAAGAAGGCGAGCTGGGAATGAATTATCTCTGTCCCGGTATCAAAGCCTTTTTAACTATGCGCAGCCGATTCTGGTTGGCATTGCGACGCTGCTGAAACGTCAGACGGTGGAACCTGCATAATGAATAATCGTGAAAAGCTGCTGGCGCTGGAAGCCAGTATGAACAAGCAGGTGATTGGACAGCAGGAGCTGGTGCGAATGCTGATCGTGGCCTTATTGTGTGACGGTCATGTGCTGCTGGAAGGCTTGCCGGGCTTGGCGAAAACGCGTGCGGTGCGCGAACTGGCTCGCCATATCGAAGGCGAATTCCGTCGTATTCAGTTCACGCCTGACCTGCTGCCCTCAGACATTACCGGCAGCGAAATCTATCAGCAAAATGCCACACGGGAAGAAGATCAGTTTCGCTTCCGCCCCGGCCCGGTGTTCGGCAATATCATCCTCGCCGATGAGATCAACCGCGCCTCAGCTCGCGTGCAGTCGGCGCTGCTGGAGGCCATGGAAGAGCGTCACGTGACCGTCGCAGGCAAAACCTGGCCGCTGCCGGGAGTATTCATGGTGCTGGCGACACAAAACCCGGTGGATCAGGAAGGTACCTGGCCCTTACCTGAAGCCCAGCTTGACCGTTTTCTGATGAAGGTGATTGTCGATTATCCGTCGAAAGAGAATGAACAGCGGGTAATGCAACTGGTGCGCGCTGAGCAGCAGGCAAAATATCAGGCTGCTCAGCATGAAAACCCTGTACCGGAAACCGACCCGTTGCTGATAAGCCAACAGGATATCGCCGAATGCTGGCGTGAAATCGCCACGGTTTATGTAGCGCCAACCGTAGAGCAGTACATCGTCAATCTGGTGGAAATGACGCGTCATCCCGATCAGGTCAGCGAAGTCTTTGCGGGTTATATCAGCCTCGGCATCAGCCCGCGCGGCACGCTTGCCTTGGATCGCTGTGGTCGTGCCTGCGCGTGGTTGGATGGCCGTGATGCGGTGTTGCCAGAAGATATTCAACGCATCGCGCCGGCCGTGCTGCGCCATCGTCTGCTGCTGAGCTATCAGGCAAACGCTGACAACTGCACGCCCGATCAGGCGATTGCCATGCTTCTTAGCGCAGTGGTGGCGTAATGCCGCAGCCGTTGACGCTTGAACTGGCTGACCTGATGGCGCTGGCAGGTGACGCACAGCGACTGGATAATCCCCGGGGCAAATCCCACCCGGCGCATTAACCGGTGAGCGCGTGTCCCGCCAGCAGGGACGCGGCCTGAACTTCGATAGCTTACGTCGCTATCAGCCGGGTGATGATGTCAGGCTGATTGACTGGAAGGCCACAGCACGCCTCCGCTCACCGTGGATCCGCCTCTACAATGAGGAGCGCGAACGACCCGTATTCATCCTTGTGGATCAGCGTCTGGACATGTACTTCGGTACCCGCCTGCAGATGAAATCGGTCGCCGCTGGAAACATTGCCGGATTGCTGGCATGGCGAAGCTGGCATGACGGTGATCGACTGGGCTGCGCGATATTGGGTGATGATGAACTGGCGCTGCATCCCTGCCGTGCGCCGAAACGCAACCTGATGCCCATTCTTACTGACGTTCAGCGTATGAATGCTCAGCTTCCCGCGCATTATGCGCAAAACCATCGACAAAACGTCTCCCTGTCAGACGCGTTGCAACGTATTGTCCGCCTGCTGCCCTCCGGTAGCTGGCTGGGGATCATCAGTGATTTTCACGATCTGGATACACGCTGCGATGCGGTGTTGGCTCACCTGCGTCGCCGCTGCGAAATTACCGCCTATGTCACGCTTGATGATCTTCATCGCCGCCTGCCGCCGCACGGTCAACTTGCGGCGTATTACCATGACGTAAGCACCGCGCTCAATCTCACTTCTCACCTCAGCGATCGCATTCAGCAAAGCGTAACCGAGCGTCTGTCGCAGCAGCAACGGCGGTTACAGCGAATGGGGATCACGGTGAAAACTATCGTGACCGGTAATGCAGTTCTGCCGCAGCTACAGCAGGAGGATGCGCATGCTGGCAAAAGGGTTTAGCACACCGGAACTGGCGCATCCTGCTCTGCCAGCAGCCGCCTCATGGTTCCCGTTACCGGCAGGCTGGGCGGTGCTCGGCGTGATGCTGTTACTGGCGATGTTCATTGCCCTGCTTATATGGCTCGCACGCTTTCGTCGTAATCGCTGGCGGCGCGAAGCGCGAAAACACCTTGCTCAACAGCAGGTGGATGGCTGGATAACATGGGTTAAGCGGGTGCTTCTGGTGCAACACTCTCGCACCCAGGTCAGCCAGTGGCAATCGCCGGAACAACTTCTGGCGCAGACCCCGCTGGATGAAGAACTGCGCGCGCTGATGTGTCGTCGCTACTGTCAGCCAGATAATCAACTCGAAAGCGCTATCAATCAGCGAATCTCACAGCAGTTACGCCACTGGCTGGAGACGCTGCCTCATGTCTGAGTTTTTATCACGGATCGACTTTGTCTGGCCATGGGTGGGCGTGCTGCTGTTTTTACCGCTGATTACTCATTATCTGATCCCTGCAAAGCAGCCGACGAGTGAACAGGTGAGAGTGCCTTTTTTACCTGAACTGGCTGAAGCCCTGCAACTCTCGGCGCCAGCACCACAAGCCAGTTGGCGTCATCGGCTGCTGTTCTGGACAGTATGGATTTTAATGATTGCTGCGCTGGCCCGGCCTGAATACCTGATGCCGCCGAAAACGGTGATAAAACCCATGCGCAACATCGTGCTGATTTTGGATGTTTCCGGTTCAATGGAGAAAAACGACGGGCAGAATGGTCAGACGCGCTTACAGGCGGTGCAGCAAACGGTGCGCACTTTTATCAGCCAGCGCAAAAATGATCGCATCGGTCTGGTGATTTTTGCCAGCCAGGCGTGGCCATTTGCGCCGATCAGCGAGGACAAACAGGCGCTTCAAGCGCGTATCAGCCAGCTGGCACCGGGCATGATTGGTCAGCAAACTGCGGTGGGGGATGCACTGGGCGTGGCGGTGAAACTGCTGGATCACAGCCTCGAAGCCGACGCGTCAAAAATGGCGATTCTGCTGACAGATGGCAATGACACCGCCTCTCAACTGCAACCCACGCTCGCCGCGCAGCTCGCAGCCGCGCATCACGTTATGGCGCACACCATCGCCTTTGGCGATGTAAACAGCAGCGGCGAAGATAAAGTCGATACGGCGCTGCTGGATAACATTGCCCATATAACCGGCGGTAACGCCTGGCGCGCCGCTACCAACCGCGACGCACTCGCGCAGGTCTGGCAGCAAATTGATGCGCAAACGCCGGAACAGGTTAAAACAGTGGGCTTATCCTGGCATCGTCCGCTGTTCGTCTGGCCGTTAGCCCTTGCGCTACTCGTATTACTGCTGTTTGCCATCAGCAGCACAATGATGAGGCGACGTGCATGAGCGATTTCCATTTCCTCTATCCCTGGCGATTACTGGGTTTGCTGCTCTGTCCGCTGCTCTATTTTTTGGCTCAGCATGCAGGAAGTGCCTGGCATCGTGTCATGGAAAAGCCTTTTGCGGCCGCGTTGATTAAAGGTCAGCGTGTACGGGCGCGACAGGTGCTGCCGTGGCTCTTTTGCCTGGGTGTATTGGCTTTAGCCGGTCCGAGCTGGCAACGAGACTTGCCCGCCGCATTCACGCCCGAAAACAACGTGATGGTGATCATGCAGCAGGATCTCAGCATGCTGGCGCAGGATGTGCCGCCTGACCGCCATCAGCGCATGCAGCAGAAAATCACCGCACTGATGACGCAAATGCCCGGTAGCCACTTTGGTTTAGTGGTTTACAGCGCTGATGCCTGGCTTACCACGCCGCTGACCAATGATGCCGATTTTTATAACCTGTTCCTGACGGCCCAACAGCCGACACTGGTGCCGCAGGGTGAGGGTTCCGGGCTGCGTCAGGCGGTCGCCCTTGCGCTTAAAAATCTGCCCGCAACGCCTGAAGCCCCACGCGCGCTGATACTGGTCGCTGATAACGTAGCACAGCAGGACGTTGAGTGGCTGCGGCAGCAAAATCTGCCTCTCCAGATCTGGGTAGTAGGCACGGCAAACGGCGGCAGACTGCCGGAAGCGCAGGCGTCGCAGGGCATCGATACGCGTCTCAATGTCGCGCGCTTTGAGCAAATCCGTGATGGCGGCATTCCGGTGACGCTGGTCTCTGTCGAAGATGATGACCTACGCGCGGTCAGCGGACATATTCAGCAAAGCGTGACGGCGCAGCAGAACAGCCGGCAAGATTTGCAGTGGAAGAACAGCGGCTATCTGTTGGTCGTCCCAATGCTGATGCTATTACTGCTCTGGCGACAGCAGCTGCTCTGCCTGGCTGTCGTGATGCTGCCCTTACTGATCTGGTCTCCCGCCAGTTCAGCGGCACTTCTGGACGCCTGGATACGCCCCGACGTGCAGGGACAATTTGCCTTTAATCACGGTAACTATGCAGCCGCCGCCCAACGCTTTCAGGATCCGTTGCGGCGGGGGATTGCCTTCTATTACGCGCAGGATTACGTCTCGGCGCTGGGGGCTTTTCGTCAGGTTCCTGCCACCCCTGAAAGTCTGTTGTGGATAGGCAACTGCTACGCACAACAGAAATCCTGGCAGCAGGCGCTGCACAGCTACGATCAGGCGCTGAGTTTACGACCCGAATGGGCAATGGCTCAGCAAAACCGGGCGAAAATTGCGCATATCATCATGCAGCTGCGGCAAAAAGAACGCGACCGCCAGGCCGATCAGCATGAGCAGAAAGATGAAGATCCTGACGCCATTAAACACGATCTCAAACCCGATCAGGGCGTGAACCAGCTGGATATGAAGCCCATCGCGGGCGCTGCGCCCTCGGCTGAACAGTGGTACAGCAATCTCACCCTTTCGCCCGGCGGTTTGCTGGAAAATCTCTACCGCTCCACACCGGCGGAGGCACCATGAAGCGACTTATCGTTTGTCTGCTGTTGCTGCTAAGCCTGCCGGTACGGGCTGAAATGGCCATGACGCGCGAACTGGTTGCTCCTGATCAACTGGTGCCGGGCCAGCCAGTAACGATTGCTGTGACCTTCTGGACGGACAGCTGGTTTAATCCGCCGCCGCAATGGCCGGAAATGGTCATTGAAAACGGTAACTTGCTTAACACGCCGCTGCCCAACCAACTGGTAACACGTAATCGCGGCGGTATCAGCTGGAGCGGCATCCGCATGGAACGTCAGGTGATGGCGTGGGATCAGGGCGAGCTGCGTTTTCCTGCTACAGATGTAGTGATGCGTTCCGCGAATCAGCCGCCGAAAACGGTGTCGCTGCCGGTGCTGCAGAAGTCGGTCAGCTGGCCCGCCGATGTGCGTCAGCCAGACCGTTTCTTGCCAGCCAGCAGGCTTGAACTTTCGCAGCAATGGCGACTTTACCGCGCCTCAGAGGATAAGCAGTTACATGTCGGTGACGTCATTGAGCGCGTTGTAATAGTGCGCGCGACCGATGTGATTGCCGTGCAAATCCCGCAACTGCTGTATGCCATTCCCGGTTCCGGTGCGCAACGCTTGCCGCCGGTAAACAGCAACCTGACGCAAGGGCGAGATGAGATCGTCGGCGCACAGCGTGAAGAACGGCTGCGTTATCTGCCCTCTCAGTCCGGCGAACTGGTGATCCCACCGTTGCGTTTACGTTGGTGGGATACACGCCAGCATCAGTGGCAACTGGCTGAATTACCCGGTGCGCATTACGCCATCGCCGCTGCGCGTCCGGCTGGCAGTGAACAGGCGTTGAAAGCCCGCGCCCCGACCAACTGGAAGTCGTTGCTGATGGGATCGGCGATCGTGCTGGCGCTGCTGCTGCTGGGCTTCTTTTTCCGACGCCTCCTTAGCCAGAGCCTGCAACGGCTGGTTCAGCGCACGCGTGAATACTGGCGGATCGTCCCGCTACCTGACCTCATTCCGACCAAAAGGAAAAGATGATGAAATTAAAACCCCTGCTGGCATTGCTGATTACGGCTCATCTTGGTTCGGCGTTTGCGGCAGACGATCCGCTCAGTGCCTGGAATAACGGCCACGCAAAACAGGCTATTGAAACGTGGGTGAAGGAAACCACGTCATCGAACAGCAAAGACTTCATTCCTGTCAGTCAGCGTTATGTGGTGTTTGATAATGACGGCACATTGTGGCCGGAAGCGCCGCTGACGTTTCAGTTGCAGTTCGTGATTGATGAAATCAAACGCCTCGCCCCACAACACCCGGAATGGAATAACGATGCCTTAGTGCAGGCGGTAATAAACAACGATATGAAAGTGGTGATGCAGTCGGGCAAAAAGGGGTTGATGCAGTTGATGGCTCTGACGCATAGCGGCATGACGACGGAAGAATTTAGCCAGCGCGTTAGCAACTGGGTCGATAATCATCGTCATGCGCGTTTCGGCTGCCGTTATGACCAGCTGGGCTATCAGCCGATGCGCCAGCTGCTGGATTATCTGCGGAATAACGGTTTCAAAACCTGGATTGTGTCTGGAGGAGGCATCGATTTTATGCGCGTACTCGCCGAGAAAATGTATGGCATCCCGCCCGAACAGGTTGTCGGCTCCTTTTCGCTGAGTGAGTTCTCTCTGACAGATAACGGTACGCAGCTGCGTAAAACCATGAACGGCGCCTTTTACGATGATGAAGCGATGAAGCCGGTCGCCATCCATCTCTTTATGGGGCGGCGTCCGGTCGGTGCGTTCGGTAACAGCGACGGCGATGTGCCGATGCTCCAGTACACCTCCGCCAATCCGACCTACAAAACCTTTGGTTTACTGGTTCATCACACCGATGCTGCGCGTGAATATGCTTACGACGCGCATCCGCCCGCCAGTGGAACGCTTATCAGCGGGTTAAGACTGGCACCCCAAAAGGGTTGGGTCATCGTCGATATGAAGAAAGAGTGGAAAACAGTGTTTGACCCTTCGCAATGCAGCGCTGATCAAAGCAGTGAATAAATGATTTATTCGGGTTTAAAAGGGCCGAAACGGGCCGGGAGATAAGAATGAAATACTTGATACCGATCGTATTGATGCTGCTGTCACAAACGCCCGCACTGGCTAACTCCGCCTATGAAAACCTGGCCTTTGCGCTGAGGCAGCAGAAGATTACCGATGACCTGCGCCACAAGTGTCAGATACCGACGACGGTAACCGATGAACAATTGCAGAGACGCTTTCTGGACAGCACCCATGATAATTCTGCCGTGCTGTCAGCCGTAAAAGCGCTGACCGAAAACAATCAAAAGCGTTATCAGACCTTCCTGAGCCAGGTCAAATGCCCGCAGTAACCAGCAGAGTCCAGGGTTAAATATGCTATCACGCGAATAAATGCATGCTATCCGGAGGTTAACTATGTTGCGTCATGTACGGAATGCATGGAGTGGGACTTTCTGGCTGTTGATTTCAAGCCAGGCGGCGCTTGGCGCAGAAGTTAACGACAATCGCGACAAGCTTGATGATGATCCGACCAAGGTGACGACCAAAGTAGGTGTCTCGTGGTCGGACACCTATGACATGGACGACAGCAATCTCTCTTTCTCAGGCTCGGTCGCGCTGGACCCGGCAAAAAAACTGAACGCACGTGTTAACAGTGATGCCAGCGAGTGGCGCGTGGGCGGATCATGGCTGTTTCCGGTAGGCATCGTTAACTTTAATTTTGGCAAAAACGAATATACCAATGGTGCAACGCAGACTAACTATTCCATTGGAACCTTTGTACCACTTAGCCATTTCGGCTTCGCACCTGCCGGTTTCCAGATATTCCCAATGGCCAGATACACCTACAACACCGGTGAGATAACCGGTTGCAGCACCGGAAATGCAGCTGACTGTAAAGCGCCTCAGTTCGCCGATGGTATTCCTTCCGAGTATGGATTCAGCACGATCACCACCTCCGGCAGCAGTGGGTATCTTGGTGCCTTTACCCTCCGACCGCTGACGCCTGAACTTACGATGATCGGCTTTGCGGCAGGCTCTTATGGATCAAAAAATGAGAAGGGGGAGAATTACCGGGGTTATTTTGGCGGGCTTGGCGCAGGTTATCGGTTTGATGAGCACAGTTCAGTAAACCTTCTGACGTTCGTTATGGACAACAACACCTATCTGGACGATCCCGATACACGCTTTCTGATTTCGTATACCTGGCAATTTCAATAATACGCATTGACGGCTGCCTTACGGATGGATTTACCGCCAGGCAAAGTACGGCTTCTGGAGGCAAAATGATTAAAGCGGTGATGTGTATATGCGGTTGTCTGTTGTTCTTCACGTTACAAGATGCGCTAGGCGCGGAGCCGCGTCAGGCTCCCTCGGCGCAGGAAAAAGCGCGTACGTTATATCTGCTTAATCAGCCAGTAGTGATGCTGCAGGCAAAATTTGGTCTTACCACGCCAGAGGAGCGGGTCCAGCGAATCGTGACGATATTGCGCTCGCTCAATGATAATGACCTCGCTCAGTCGGTAGAGATGCACAATGTGACGCGCTACCGACAGCCAGCCGTGCTTTTTTCTATCAACGGCAAACCTTTTATGTTGCTCGCTGAGAATGACCTGGATGAAGGGGATGATCTGACGCTTGCGCAGGCGGCGGAACGCGTCAGACTCCGTCTGGACACACTTCGACAATCATTGTCTGAGCAGTATTCATCGCGTTACCTGCTGCTCTCAGCGGGTAAAAGCTTTTGGGTGCCCTGTTACTGCTCGCATTCATCCTGTTTGCCCTGCGCTCCTACGCCTGGCTGAAACGGATATATGCCGTAAGGCGTGCTCAGCGGAAAAGCATCATTCCTGGCGCACTGCGCGCCTTTCTCGGTCCCATTGAGGTAAGGCTGTATGCCATTGTTCTTATCTCGGCTTTCCTCGTGTCATTTTACATCTGGGTCAGCTGGGTGTTGCGGCTGTTTCCCTGGACGCGAATTTGGGGCATGGAGCTGGGAGGTTATGCGCTAGGGCTGTTGCAACGCCTGGGCATGGCCATACTTTCCGCTCTGCCAGGCATGCTGATTGTTGTGGTCATCTTCCTCATAACGGCGCTGGTGACGCGATTGCTCAGACTGGTGCTCAGGCGAGTCGAGACCGGGCAGTTACACCTGTCGGGCCTGCATCCAGATACCGTTGGCGTCACCCGTAAACTGATCAGCGTAGTCATCTGGTTATTCGCCTTGTCGGCGGCTTATCCGTTTTTACCCGGGGCTAACTCGCTCGCCTTCAAAGGGATAAGCGTTTTCTTCGGGCTGATGCTGACGTTGGGATCGGCAGGCGTGATGAACCATGCTATGAGCGGGTTGGTGCTGACCTATTCTCGCGCACTGCGAAAAGGCGAAGTTATCAGGATTGCCGATCATGAGGGCGTCGTCAGCGAGGTGGGCATGCTGGCAACTAAAATTCTGACCCGCGAGAACTACGAGGTTACGGTTCCCAACGCGGTTGTCGTCAGCGGCAGAATTGTGAACCTGAGCGCAACGTTGAAAGGCGACGGCGTTAACATGACGACCAGCGTCACCATTGGTTATGACACGCCCTGGCGGCAGGTTGAAGCGATGCTGGAGCTTGCCGCCAGTCGCACACCGGGGATTAATCGCAGCATTTCCCCGCTGGTGCGCCAGCTGGCGCTGCAGGACTGGTATGTGGCGTATGAACTCCAGGTCCGGCTTCAGGCGGGAGAATCACTGGCTGGGGTAAGAAGTATTCTCCACGGCCATATACAGGATGTGTTCAACGAATTCGGCGTGCAGATCATGTCTCCTAACTTCATCAGTCAGCCTGAGCAGCCGGTGATCGTGACAAAATCGAAATGGTTTACGCCTCCTGCGAACCAGGATGCTTCTGACCGTTCGCGATAGGGATTAAGCAGGTTTTTGCTTTGCCCACTGGTTACGACCCTGCTGCTTTGCCCGGTAGAGCGCGTTATCAGCTCGTTTAATAATTCCGGCAGCACTCTCACTGCTGCCTGAAAGAGCAATGCCCATGCTGACGGTGACTCTATTGCTGACTTCTGATGCGAGATGCGGTAGCGCTGTTGCATGCAGACTCGCCTGGATACGCTCTGCAACCAGAGCAGCTTCGTCCAGAGAGGCAGTTGGCAGCACGACCACAAACTCTTCCCCTCCGTAGCGTGCTACCAGATCTGCCGGCGTGCGAACCGACGATTTCAAAACGCCGGCTACTTTTGCCAGACAATCATCCCCGGCCTGATGGCCGTAATGGTCGTTGTAGCGTTTGAAATAGTCCACATCGAGCATGATCAGTGCAAACGGCAAAGCCTGGCGGATAGCGTCATCCAGATAGTTTTCCATTGACCGCCGGTTTGCTGTCCCGGTGAGTGCATCCTGATGCGCCATAACATCAAGCATTGCAATAAGCATCCGGTTCTCCTGATAACGACGCCAGGCTTCATCAAACCAGCGCTGCAGGATATAGCGGCCATAAATGAGAATGGTTGTGAGGATGAGCCAGACCAGTAAGAATCGCACGCTGATGCCCTGATTCAGTTGCATACTTGCCAGCAAAGCGGTTAACCATAATGGGGTCAGGAATAGCATAAGAGCAGGTGGGTGATAATAAAGCGCAGCCAGCGCGGTGAGCATAAGGATCACACTGAGGGGCCAGGCAAATGGCAGGTGCCACCAGACGATAAAATGATAGCTGCAGTAGCTCCACATCAAACTGAGAATCAGCAATAAACCCATACTTATTGGTGTAAATCTGGCTGGAAGACGATAGATAAAAAATGCCAGTAAAAAGGAGAAAGCAATGATGCCAACCGCAATGCCATTAATGAGAGGAAGTATTTCTGCCTGGTCGCTGATTGAACGGTCAAAACCGCTGATGAGGACATTGCGAAAAAAATGATTAGAGCAAAGCTGACGTTCACAAACGTGAACCAGGGAATACTTACGAATAGCGCCTGCCTGACCATATCATTACGGTCCTGCCATACTATCGCCGTATCAAAAGCACGATGTCGACCGCCAGAACTCTGATCCATCCCTGATGGCCTCTCAAATGAATAATTACTCTTCAGTGTAATAGAGGGGCAACTTTCAAGGCAGAAATGTTGAACCAGATTATGAAAGCCAAAAAATTGCAAACCCTGATGAACACTAAATTCCACTCTGTATCGATTGGGTTTAGCTAACTTTTTGTTTTTAATGCAAAAATATTTTGAGTGAGCAGTGTGAAGGATATGCCATAAAACCTTCTTTAAATGAAAATGAGTGTATGGGTTTCTGCGGGTAGAAAAAATCGTCGTCATTCAGCCTATTGTCTCTTTGAAACGGGCATAAAAAGAACTCAGGAAGTGGATAGCTATGAAGATTTAGACAAAAAAATTGCGGGGCATATAAGGGGGAGTGCGTGAGTTTGTGATACTATTTTTTCTTTTAAATCAGTGGCTTTTTTTGTATCTGGAATTCAGCTTAGGCATTTGCTGAACTGCTTGTTCAAACCGACTTTACGGGAAATTTGCTACTCCGAATCACGTCAAAGCTTAGATTTCAGCAAGCCATTCAACCACGTCTCAACGCGATCAGGCCGCTGGTCCTCACTGGTCCACGTGTCGATAACCTGCAATTCAGGCGCTAACTTGATTAGCCCAGCCTCATTCATATCCGTAAACTGACGTCCCTGCTTTTCCCGCTCGCCCATGCCATATTTAAACGACACATAAAGTATGCCGCCTGGTTTCAGGGCCGTTGCCACTTTTCTCATCACCGATGGCAGCTCAGTCAAAGACACATGCAACAAGGAAGCACAGCACCAAATTCCATCGTAACGTGCTTCAGCATGCAGATCCTGAAATCGCATCTGCCGGATCGCCAATCCGCTATAAGCACTCGCTAGCGCCACTAATTCAGCCGAGGCATCAAAAGCTTCAACCTCAAAACCGCGCTCAAAAAATGCTTTTACGTCGCGCCCTGATCCGCAACCTGCATCCAGAACTCGCGCCCCGGCAGGCAGCAATGCCGTGAAGCGATCACGAACCGGAGACATCTCAACCGCAACGGTATCATCAAAAAATTGCTGCGCATTGCGCTGATAGAAATCTTGCGTGGTCAAAAAGTTCATCTCCACAAGCTTGAGGATGCCAGATATGGAACAGCTTATTATTGCGAGCAGATTGCCAGGCGGTATTGAGAAAGCTGCGGCGTGCAATGTCGCTTTTACCGGTTTGCTTGATAAGCGTTTCACGCAGCGGTAAATGGCTGTTAATAAAGTACTCGTTACGCTTATGTAATCGTTCTAACAACAGCTGGGAGGGCACATGTGCAAATTTCCCCTCTTTGCCGCGATTACAGTTTTGGCAGGCCAATACCAGATTCCACACACCATTAATATTTGCCACGTAATCGCGTGCTGACCAAGGAATGAAATGATCGACATCGGTTAAATCGATGTCACCGCTAGCCAGACTCACCGGACGGAAGCAATAAAAGCAGCGACCTTTCTGATAGCCATTCAGGCTGTTACGGCAGCTGGTGATATCGACGCGGCGATCGTTTTTACGGGTGAACAATATTTGCTGAGTATCGTCATATTCTATCGCCAGCAAATGGCTCGACACGCCCATTTCCCATGCACGTTCCACTAAGCGCCAGCGAGCATCGGTTTCATGAATCAGGTTCTGGAATTGTTGGGTTTCAGTCAGTTTGAAAAATGCATCCGTCAGGCGAATTCCTTTATGGCTTTTGCGTTCATCGACGAAGAATCGCACATCAATTTCAGCACGGTTGACGTTATGAAAGGCATCAATCACATTGGCAAATCCACGCTTAACCGTCACATTGAGCAGATCATCTTCACTGATTTCACCGCGATTAAATCGGCTGCACGCATCAATAAACTGGCTGCTTTTAACGGTTATTTGTTTTGGCGCGTGTTCGAGATGGCGACATAAATGCTGGCTAAACGGGTGCGCCAGTTCATCCATCGTAATACGTTCTTTTTCCTTCGAGTGCAGATCATAAAGCGCGTGGGCGAGGGCAAACTTATACGAAGCAACGTTGTTGCCAAACAGAATAACGCCGCGCCAGTAGTTTTCCAGCGAAGGATCGGCCTGATAAAAATGCATGTTTCGTGTCCTGTGGCGTAGCCGATTTGCGAGTCGGCTTCCAAATTACTGCAACACGTAACAGCTTTGCATAATGTTTGCGAAAATTCACCTTGGGTAAGCCTGCATAAAGCGGTGAGCTATTCAGGGTGGCAAAAAAGTGAAGGAGGCGTTTTCAAAGGGATGTCGCCTTTTTAACAAAAGCCAGGCGACGATATTCCCCGTAGAGTTATGATTCCTTTCTCCGCTCTTCACAACAAAGGACTCTGTTATGAACTGCACCACTGCAATCTCATCTCAAACCCGCTGGGGGATTGTTCTGCTTGGCGTGCTGGCAGGCTTGTTATGGGCCGTCGCTGAAACAACCCTCTTCTCTGACTCCACACAAATCTATCTGAAAGTATTCGCGCTTGGTTTTTCCAGCGTCGTTGCCTGCACGGCTATTCAAATACGATCGCGGGTGAGTTGGTTGGCAGCGTTAGCCGTGTTGCCATTTTTGGCTTTGATGACTGGCTGGTTGCGCTGGAATAATGAGACGATCGGCAATATTCGAATTATCTCGGTGGCGGTGCTCTGGCTTTATTTGCTGATGCCGTTACTGCAAGTCTGGACGACTAAAAAAGGGCCGCGTCCTGCGGCTGCAATCGTTGCGGCGCTGGGGGGCAACAGCTTTGCGCTGCTGGTCACCGCATTAGCCACCGGCGTATTGTGGCTGCTGCTGGTGTTCTGGAGCGGCTTGTTTAATCTGATCGGCATTAAAATATTTGAATGGCTGTTCTTTAAAAATGACTTTTTCCCGCCAATTGCAACAGGCGCGGTGATCGCTGCCGGGATTGTGCTCTCTCGTCAGCAATTCACTATCAGCCAGATGTTTCGCCGCTTAATCACTTTGCTGATGCGCGCCATGCTGGTGATGCACGCGCTGGTATCGCTGCTGTTCCTGGCGTCGCTGCCCTTTACTGGACTGGCGATCATTCCTGAGCAAGTCTCCTCTACCGTGCTGCTTACCAGCATGGCGGTAGCGATGATGATCATGACGGCGATAGTCTGTTCTGGTGATGACGAAACGTTAAATTCTCCGCTGTGGCTGCACAAAATCGTGGTGCTGGCGCAATGGCTGACGCCGGTTTTTGCTGGATTAGCCTGTTACACCTTAGGGTTGCGTGTGGCGCAATATGGCTGGACGGTTGATCGCGTAACGGCAGCAGTCATGGTGGCGTTGGCGCTGCTCTGGACTTTCGCTTGTACAGGATTGCGCCGCAAAGCCTGGCATAAAAGCATCAGCGTTGATCAACTCACCGCCAGAATATTAGCGCTGTCGGCGCTGTGCTGGCTGTTGCTGCACAGCCCGGTTATCGATCCTTATCGTATCAGCGTCAATAACCAGCTTTCGCGACTCGAACAAGGGGTGCAGAAAGCGGATGAGGATGATCTCTCTATGTTCAGCAGCGCCGGGCGACGAGGACAGCAGGCGCTGAAACTGTTGCAGCAGCATCCAGAATGGTTAACCGAGCCGGGATTGCTGTACGCATGGCAAGGCAATATGCACAGCAAAGCGGCACCCGAAGCAGGCAGTAAAATGCTGCGTGAGCGGATTACACAGCGGGCAGATAGCGCTTCGCCACCCGAAGATTGGTGGCAAACGGAACACCATAATAACAATTATCGTGTTAGCGCCTGCTTGCTTAGCAAGGCCGATTGCACCGTGTGGGCGATGGATCTGAATGGCGACGGGCAACCGGAAGTGCTGCTTTTTAATCGCGAAAGGCATCAGATTGCGGTGTATGCGCATTATCAAGATCGTTGGGACGAAGTAGGGGTAATTGCAGCGGCGGTCAGTAATACAGTGTTTGAACAGGCAGTAAAGCAGGGCAAGCTCAATAGCGTAGAAAAACCGTGGCGGGACTTAGAGATCGATGGTCAACGCTATCCGGTGGAGTATCAATATCAGCATGAAGCGCTGAAGTAAGGGGTGATAAGAGACCACTACGATGCCCTAATGAGAAGCCAACAGTAACCTCTGTCTCACGCATTTTATTGGTTTTAAGGATGAGACGAGTAACCCAATAAAAAAGGGCTGCCATCGGCAGCCTTTCTCAAATCCTGTCAGTGCAAACAACACTGCTTAAACTTTTTCCCGCTGCCGCATGGGCAGGGATCATTCCTGCCTGGCAACTTATCTGCCACGATCGGCTTTTGCACCATTGGAATCGCTTCTGGCTGTGAAATCCAGTGATCATGCAGCGCCAGTGCAGCAGGGCGGATGGCATCAATGCTGGCTTCCATTTCGTCTGGCGACAGCGCATCAATTTTCTCAAGGTTCTCTTCAGATCCATGCAGAGCGATGGCATCCAGTGCTGGCTGCAGCTCCTGTGGCAGGGCAGACCAGTCAGTCAGCGCCACGCCGCGCATGTAGCCAAAGCACCACTCTTCCACGACGGTGAATTCCAGACCTTCCATCTCGCGGATGCCAAATACCGGTTCAAACTGCTCCGGGAACTCGGAAAGGCGATCGGCAATGTCGTTCATGTGCTGAAAGCAGAGTTCCATAAAGCGCGTCATCTCGCGCTCGTTGGTCCATTTCGGAATATGCTTTTGGCCGCCCCACATGGCGACCAGCCACTCGCTGGGTTCAACCGTTGTCGGGCCCGAAAGCACGGCAGTCAACAGGCCGTCCAATTCAGAGACATCCAGTATCGACGCTTCACTGCCGTGTTTTTCCAGCATCTCTTCAAGCCATTCCAGCTCTTTCTCGGACAGTGGGCCTTCTTTCATACGGTTGCCTCCCGGGCATTTCATTAATCAGAAAAAACCGCAGCAGTGTACACGCCTATCCACTCAACGTCAGGTATATACCCGCCATACTTAAGGGTGCAGCAAGGCGCGTCGCCTCTGCACCCAAGCTTAAAGTATACCGGGTATAAAACGATTAATTTAAATCAGCGCGATCCAGGCCATACGCTTTATCCAGCGCGCCAGGCTCCATCTGTGAAAGCACCATCAGGCGGTTCCAGCTGTTGATGACGGAAATAGCCATCGCCAATTCTGAGATTTCGACCTCTGAAAAGTGCTCGCTCACGGCGTGATAAAGTTCATCCGAAACCCCATGCGCATTTATACGCGTTAGCGCTTCAGTTAATGCCAATGCGGCTTTCTCTTTCGCACTAAATAACGGCGATTCACGCCATACGGCAACATGATAAATACGTAGTTCGCGTTCGCCGTCCAGTTTGGCTTGTTTGATGTGCATATCGACACAAAAGGTGCAGCCATTTAACTGTGAAGCACGGATATCAATCAGGTGCTTCATCATGCTGTCGATGGCGCTTTTATGTGAAGCCAGGGTGACGTCGCTAAGCGATTTAACCAAGCCAGGAATCGTTTTAAAGTGATTTACACGTGATGTCATGATGGTGCCCTCAGTTAATTAAACAGATGATCAATGCATTGCAATGCATGAGGTAAGGCGGTTTGACGGCTCACAGGATCGTGTGTGCCGTCGACTCGAATAAACTTCACATCGTCAATGCCGATATAAGCCAATGCGGTGCGAATATAGGGCGTGAACTGATCGTCCTGCATGAAAGGTCCTTGGGCAAAAACGCTGCCGCTGGCAACCACGCAATAAACCTGTTTGTTATTCACCAAGCCAATCTTGCTGCCTTCGGCCGTGAAGGCGAAGGTGCGCCCAGCGCGGGTGATATGGTCAAACCAGGCTTTAAGGACCGATGGCAACCCGAGGTTCCACATCGGTGATGCGATCACCAGCAGATCCGTTTCCAGCAGTTGATCAACCAGATGCTCCGATGTTGCGATTGCCTCGCACTGTTCTGCGGTCCGGCTGTCAGCGGGGGTAAAGAATGCGCCGATTGTGAATGCATCAAGGTGCGGTAACGGATCGCGGGAAAGATCAATCACGGTTTCAACCAAGGCGGGATGGCGCAGCTTGAGTTTGTCTACCAAATAAGATGAAGCGGTACGCGAGGCGGAACCTGCGAGATCAGGACTGACTTTGATATGCAGCAGTTTCATTACTTTTCCTCTTCAAGATGTACGGTTGTGCTGGTAATGGCGCAACGAATGCAGGCATCTTAGCGAGATATGACTGAGGTAAAAGGGTCAAAACTGATGAAAACAGGTAGGACATAGGCGTGGGCTATAAAGAGATCTACGCGCGCTATCGCCAACAGATTATGGCGGGCGCGCTGAAGCCGGGCGACAAAGTGCCCGCCATTCGGGTGCTGGCTGAAGAGTTAAAGGTGGCGAGAAAAACCGTTGAAGCGGCCTACGCCGTGTTGATCGGTGAAGGTTATTTGGTCAGTCAGGGCGCGAAAGGCACGCGCGTAAATCCCGATCTGGTGATCTCGCGACGAGAGCCAGCCGAAGAACCCGCGCCGTTAGCAGACAGCAGCCTAAACCAGCTAACCGGATTGCGTGATAATCCTGGGGAAATGCGGCTGGGTATTCCCTCGCTGGATGAGTTTCCGCTGAAAAAATGGTTACTGATTTCCGGCAAAGTGGCGCGCAGCCTGCGCCCGGAAGAGATGACGAACCAGCCAGTAACCGGTTACGCACCGCTGCGCGAAGCCATCGCCGGTTATCTAAACATTTCACGTGGTCTCGATTGTCAGCCAGAGCAGGTGTTTATCACCAGCGGTTATCGCGCCAATTTACGGCTGATTCTGCAGGTGCTGGCGCAGCCGAGCGACAAGGTGATATTTGAAGATCCCGGCTATTTTTTGGTCAGAAATTACTGAAGCGTATTGCGCCTAACCTGCATTATGCGCCGGTTGATCGTCAGGGGATCAACGTTGATTATCTGCTGCGGTATCATGCGGATGCGCGTTTCCTGATTACCACGCCAACGCATCACAGCCCGTTGGCAGTCACGCTCTCATTGCCACGTAAACATCAGTTGCTGGGATGGGCACAAGAGAATCAATCATGGATCATTGAGGATGATTACGACGGCGAATTTCACTACACCAAAAGGTGATCCCGGCTTTGAAAAGCCTCGATCATGACGATCGGGTGATCTACATCGGTACCTTCAGTAAAACGGTGATGCCCGCGCTACGGATCGGCTATATCGTGATGCCAAAAGAGACCGTTTCTCGCTTTAAAGAGTTGGGCGAAATCACAGAAACGGGCTTGTCACTGCTACCGCAAAAGATCCTGGCGCAATTTCTCAGCGAGGGACACTTCTACAAGCACATTAAAAAAATGCGAACGCTTTATCAGCAGCGCCGCCGCCTGATGCTGGACGCGCTTAACCGGCTGTTTCCTGAGACGTTCAGCTATGAACTGAGTGATGGTGGCATGCACATTGTCGCGTTTTTGCGGCGCGGCACGCAGGATGTCGCACTGGCAGAACTCTGGCAGGCGCAGCAGTTGCAGGTGTTTTCTTTGTCGGCATGGTACACGCAGACGCAGAAACGCTATGGCCTGATCATTGGTTACACCAATATTCGTTCAGAACAGCAGGCGATGACTTTGTTGCAGCGGGTGCAGCAGCCAACGTTGGCCTTGCTGCAGCAGGCAAACTAACGCCAAAACCGCGCTACAGCGCTGTTGCGCTTTATGGTATCTTGCGCCGCATTCGATGTTTTATTGACCGCCTAACCTCTTCACCAAAAAACGATAAACGGGCATTTTTGCTTTAACCAGGATGGACAGTTTGACGCACTTTTTTGCCCGCTATCTCACTGCGCAGAATACGCTGTGGGGCGACCTGTTACTGCGGTTTTTAGCGGTGGTATTTTGCTCGTTCCTGCTTTCTGCCTGCGGCACGCTGTCGCAAACCTCTGCACCGGTAGGCGATCGGGTTTATCTCATGCATGACACCTTTCATGAAAACGTTGATGACATCGTGCGTCATTACATGCAGGAGAAACAGGTTTCTGGCATCAGCATTGCGATTATCCATCGCGGCGGGCCGGCGCAATTTTATTCTTTTGGCGTTACGGATGATCTGCACCGTTATCCGATCACCCCTGATACGCTGTTTGCGCTGGGATCGCTAAGTAAAGGCGTGACGGCAGAAGTCATTATCCAATTGGTGAATCAGGGCCAGCTACATTGGAATGACACGCTAAAAGCGTTGTTGCCAGATAGTGTGAAGCTAAGCGCAGATGCACAGCGCATTACGCTGTTGCAGCTGGTAACACACACGTCTGGCTTACCGCGTCAGGATATGGATTTGCCGATGCTGCGCCAGTTTATGCGCTATCTGGGGAACGGTGAAAACTTCTATGGCAGCCTTGATAGCGATGCATTGCTGGAATATCTGGCGGATTTCTCCGCACCCGCAGTGCAGGTGCCGCACTACTCCAATCTCGGTTATGCGCTGCTTGGCTACATCCTACAGCACCGTTTTCACCAGAATATTCAGACGCTGGCATCAAACCTGATATTCACCCCGCTACAGATGAGCCAAAGCAGCTTCAAGCCAGAACAACTTGCTGCTTATCCCTGGCGTGCGCTGGGCCATGCAGGCGATCAGCCCAAATTTATTGCCCGCGGTACGCTGACGCCGGATTGGCATTTCAAAGGTAACATGGTGGCGGCGGCCAGCCTTTATAGCAACGCACGCGATCTGATTACTTATTTGCAGGCGCATTTAGCGGCAACGGATAATCCCGCCTTAAATCAGGCTTTCGAGGCGGTAAATCGTCCTTGGTATCAGCACGGCACGCAGGCACAAAATATCGCCTGGGTAACCGATGAGCTGGACGGCCAAAAAATTACTTATCAGGTGGGTTATATTGGCGGTTATTCCAGTTTTATTGGCTACGATAAACGTAACGGGAATGCCATTGTGGTGTTACAGAATGCGTTTAACTGGAGCAATTATCTGGGCATTGCCTTGCTGGTGGATTTGGCCGCTAAAGCGCGAGTTAATCAGCGCTAGCCGGGGAATAGCGTCGCGTTTCCTTACACTTAGCTGAAAAGTGCAGGGAACTGAGTTGCTGTACAGAATGTCTATCTCTTGGTCTACTGTTACTCATACTAATTCAACGTGGAAATCATTATGCGCAGGACTCACATCGCTTTTCTTTCAGTAGGATTACTGTTTGGCTCATTGAGCCTTGTTACCGCTGCTCAGGCCGCCAATGAAGGCACTGATACCGTGCCGCCGCCGCCGCAAATTCAGCAGGCCGATCCCAACGCGCAGCCAGATGCTAATGCCGCGCAGCCAGATGCCACAACACCACAGCCACAAGCACCGTCTTCACAATCTAATGATGGCATTACGCCGACTACGCCAGCGCAGTCTGATGCGAATGCGCCAACCGGCACGCCAAACTACGATCTCACCACCATCATTATCGATTACAAAGAGTACAAAGTGGGCGATACCGTGCCGCAGCAGTACACCGAAAAAACGTACACCATCACTGAATGGCAAAAACGTAATCTGCCTGCGCCACAAGAAAATACCCATTGGGCTTACATCAACGCCAACTACATTTTGATTACCAATGACACCGGTAAAATTGTTATGGGTAAATCAGGCGATATTTTCTTCCGTGGATAAATAAAAGAGCCGGTCGAGATGACCGGCTCTTTTGTTAGCCAAAGCGCTCGGCGCGGAAAGCGGCCAGCATAGGATGCTTCTCTCCGGTAACAATTTCATCCGCCAGTAGTTCTCCGACGATCAATGCCAACGTTGCGCCCGAATGGGTAAACGCCACAAAACAGCCCGGCACTTTCTCCAGCTCACCCAACACGGGATCGCCATCGCCTGGGATCGGTTTTAATCCCAGCTTCCAGCTTTCCGCTTTCAGTGGTGTGCCAGCGCGCAGCAGCTTGCTGGCTTCCTGCGCCAGTTGTGCCACTACGCTTTCTTCGATCTGATAAGTGCCATCCGCTTGCAGTTTGATGTCGTTTTCATACCAGTCATGATCCAGCGCGTAACGCTTGCCGGGATTGGGCCGCACCGCCGCGCGCGGGGTATTCAGCACAGTTTTTAGCGGTTGATCGCTTGCCTCTGTAATCACCAGCATGGAAACCGGCGATCCATTGGGAAGGGTGACACCCAGCGGCGCGACCACATCTGGCGTCCAGGGACCGCAGGCAACCAGCACGGCATCCGCCGCTATTTCGCCTTTATCATAGCGGATTCCTTTCGCGCGACCCTGTTCGGCAATGACACTGGCTTTGCCGGCGTGCTCAATAATTTCACCGCCCAGCGCACGAAACTGCCCAGACAAATGCGCGATCAAATGCGGCAAGCTGACCCAACCTTCGCCGGGATTAAAAATCGCTTCCTCTGCCATCGCTTGCGGATCGACACCTTTATCGACCTGCGCCACGGTAGCGGGCGTAATCAAATGCGAATCGTAGCCGTGCGCTTTTTCGTAAGCGTGGCGCGCCTGTGTTCCCGCCACATCGTTGGCAGGCCAGCAAAGGCCGCCATCAAAACGCAGCCAGTCACGTGTAGGATCGGCAGCAAACAGCGTACGATAGCGATCAATACCCGCCATACGCAGGGCGTGGTAAGGCTTCGATCGTTCACCTGCGGAGTTTAGCCACGACAGCGAACGTCCCGAAGCCCCAGAACACAACGCGGCTTCTGTTAACAAGGTGACTTTCGCACCGCGCTTTGTCAGTTCTAACGCACTAGAAACCCCTAATACACCGCCACCCAGCACCAAGACGTGCATGTCGTTTTTTACCGCCATTGTTAAGTTCCTTACGTTTAAAAGTGGGGAAGGATTACAGCACTTCCGAAAGAAAACGTTGCAGACGCGGCGATTGCGGCGCGTCAAAAATAGCGCTGGGCGAACCGGCTTCGACAATCTCACCTTCGTCCATAAACACCACCTGATCGGCAACCTTGCGCGCAAAGCCCATCTCATGTGTGACCACCACCATCGTCATGCCGCGGCGACATAAATCAGCCATCAATGTCAGCACGCCTTTCACCAATTCGGGATCAAGCGCCGAGGTCGCTTCATCAAACAGCATGACTTCAGGATCCATCGCTAACGCACGGGCAATCGCTACGCGCTGCTGTTGTCCGCCAGAGAGATCGCGGGGGTGTTGATCGGCGCGCGGGCCTAATCCCACTTCCTCCAGCCGCTGGCGGGCAATCGCAAACGCCTGCGCTTTCGGCAGTCCTTTGACTTTCCACGGTGCCAGCGCCACGTTTTCCAGCGCGCTGTGATCCGGGAACAGATTGAAGTGCTGAAAAACCATGCCGATGCGCAGCCTTAACGCGTCGGGCTTGTCACGCAGCACTGATCGATCCGCCAGAAATACATCGCCCGACTTGGGTTCATGCAGCCGGTTGATCCCACGCAGCAGCGTCGATTTACCCGAGCCGGATGGTCCAATAATGCAGGTGGTGGTGCCAGGCGCGATCTTCAGCGAGACACCGCGCAGGACTTCGATCGGCCCGTAAGCCAGTGTGAGGTCACGCAATTCCAGGCTGGCGCCATGCCAGTTGGCCTGAGCAGGCTGCTCGGCGAGACGTGTTTGGCTCATCATTGCCCCCGATCGCTGATTAATGGATTGGTCGCCAGTGTGTTATTGGGCAGCTTTTGCACTTCGTCCACCTCTTTCAACCCACTTTGCGGTGCGCTAAGACGGCGGCGGCCGGTGCGATAGCGCACATCGACATAGTTCACCATGTGGGTAAGCGGCACGGTAATCACCAGATAAAACAGGCCAGCCAGCATCAGCGGTGAAAGGTTGCCGGTGAGTACTGCTGCATCCTGGCCCACGCGGAACAGCTCGCGCTGGTTGGTCATCAAACCCAGCAGATAGACCAGTGACGAATCTTTAATGATGGCAATGAACTGGTTCACGATAGCGGGCAGCACGCGGCGAATCCCTTGTGGGATCACGACCAATCGCATCGCGCGTCCATAGCTCATGCCCAGTGCACGACAGGCTTCCATTTGGCCGCGCTCAACGCTTTGAATACCGGAACGAAAAATTTCACCCATATAAGCGCTGGCAATCAGACTGAGCGCAAAAATGCCAAGCGGGTAGGGCGTAGGGCCAAACAGCTGATAGCTGAAACGCGCCAGGCCTTGACCAATCAGCAGAATGGTCAGAATGGAGGGCAGGCCGCGAAACAGATCGGTGTAAAGACGAGCGGGTATACGCAGCCAGCGTGAGGGCGAAATGCCCATCAGCGCCAGCAGCAAGCCAAACAGCGTGCCGAGCAGCGTGGCGGCAAGCGAGATGATCAACGTGTTCACCAGGCCCGTCGCCAGCAGTTGCGGCAGCACCTCCATCATCGAAGGAAAATCGAAAAAGGTGCGAGAAAGAATTGTGAAAAGATCCATCGCCATTCTCCAGTCAGTACGGATGAGGTTGGCGCAAAACGCTAAGCGTCTGCGTTAAGACTGGCCGTCGGGTAGATATTGTTTTGGCATTGGCGAGCCAGGGAACCATTTCTGGTAAAGCTGTTTCCAGGTGCCATCCTGCATCGCGGCTTTGATGGCCTTATCCAGCGCGGCTTTGAATTCAGGTTTACCTTTGGCGATGGCGACGCCAGCGGGCGCATCAAACGAAGGAATGTCGGCGGCAGAAACCAGTTTGAAGCGATCGGCATAGCTTTTGGCCGCTTCGTAATCGAGGAATACGGCATCAAGCGTGCCGTTGTTCAGCGCAGAGATTGCGGCGTTGTTATCGGGAAAACGCACCAGATCGCTTTGGGTGAAATGCTGTGCCGCGTAGTTTTCCTGCAAAGTGCCTTGAACCACACCCAGACGGCGTTTAGCTAACGTCTCCACGTTCTTTACGCCGCTGTCGCTGCGGGTAAGCACCGTAAGATAACCGGCGAGATATCCGGTCGAGAAATCCACGGTTTTTCCCGTGCCGGCGTAATGCCGATAGCCGCTACCGCCGCATCATATTGCCCGTTAGCCACAGCTGGCATGATTGCCGAGAAGTCCTGACCAATAAAATCGACGTTATCGATCCCCATGCGATGGGCCACGTTTTTGAAGAATTCGACGTCGAAGCCGGTGAACTGACCGCTGGCGTCGGTGAAGGTGTAAGGCTTGGAATCCCCCACGCTGGCAACACGCAGATGGCCGGGTTCAATCAAGCCGTAAGGATTGGCGGTTGACGCCGCCAGCGTGCTGAACGAAAGCGAACACAGGGCGATGGAGGTGCAGAGCAGTTTGCTCAGAGTCATTTGCGATTTCATAGCTCATCCGTTTTGCAGGTTAAACATCAGAGACAGTTGAGCCGGAAATTTATTTTTGAGACCGGTCTCAACATAAGTGACACCTTGATGACGTTGTCGTTGTGAGACCGGTCTCAAGGGGTTAGAATGAGTTTAAGCACAGCCATTTTTCAACGTCAATCTTCCTGTCATCAACTTGTGATTCGAAATAATTATGACCAACCTGAAATCGCGTTCAAAAGCACCAACCGTGGCTGATGTGGCACGGGCAGCAAATGTTTCAAAAGCGCAGGCAGCGCGGGCGCTTGGCGGTTATGGCGCGGTAAGTGATGAGGTTCAGGATCGTGTCAACAGCGCGGCGTCGCAGTTAGGGTATCGGCCCAATGAATTGGCGCGCAGCATGAATACCGGGCGCTCCAACACCATTGGCGTGATTGTGGGTGATATCGAAAACCCGCATTTTGGTCTGGCGCTACGCGGCATGGCCGATGTTGCGCGTCTGGCGGGCTTCCATCTGCTGTTGAGCAACAGCGATGAAAAATCGCTGGCCGAGCAGGAAGCGGTTCGTGTGATGCTGGAAAAGCAGGTGGACGGTATTATTGTTGCGCCTAGCTGTTCGGACCAGCAGAAGAACAGTCATTTAATGCAGGTTCTGGCAGAAGGCCGGGCACTTAAATTGTTTGATCGTGCTGTCATTGGTTTAGATGTTGAAGCGATTTGCTGCGAATTTACCGGAGTTGCTCGGCAAGCGACACAGCAGTTGATCAGCGTTGGACATCAGCAAATAGCCTACGTCACCAGTATGGAACTGGATCGGGACTATCAGGAATCGGCTGATTTCGGTTTAACACCGGTGGCGCAGCGTGTGGGCGGCATGATGCAGGCGTTTGCTGAAGCGGAATTGCCGTTTGATCCGGGATTGGTGCAGGTGAATGCGCAGGATGAAAAGCAGATTGCGCGTATCGTTGATGCATTATGGCAGCGACCGCAGCCGCCCAGCGCACTGATTGCGTCTGACAGCGTGGTAGCGATGTGGCTGCTGCGAGAAATCACGCGGCGCGGGCTGCGTATTCCACAGGATGTTTCCTTCATGATGTACGATAACTTCCCGTGGAGTGAAGTGGTGACACCGCCGCTGACGGTGGTGGCGCAACCGGTGTATGAAATGGGACGCGAAGCGGCACGGCGCTTGATTGCTGAGATTCGCGGCGAATCGCCCGGACCGATGCCACGCTTTGAGGCAGAATTAATGGTGCGGCAATCCATTGCCGCGCCAAAGCTTAATAACTCGATTTAGTCGCTGACGGGGTGCCGCTTTTGAAATGCGCTAAGCGACTGTCCAGCGCCGAGGTGTAGAGCATGGTATCGACGCCGACGGCGACAAAATTCGCACCCCAGCTGATTGCCCGCTCCGCCATCGCAATATTTACCGCCAGAAAGCCAGCGGCTTTACCGGCACGACGTATGCGCCTGATGCTTTGCTCAATGAGCATTTGCACCTCGGGATGATCGGCATTATCGGGATGACCCAGTGACGCCGACAGATCCGCTGGACCGATAAAGATGCCATCAACGCCTTCTACTTCGAGCAGAGCGTCCAGATTCTCAATTGCCGTTTTGCTCTCAGCCTGAATCAGCAGGCAGAGCTCATCATTGGCACGCGCCATGTAATTCTCCACCCGGCCCCAGCGCGCCGCACGTGCAACGCCGGCTCCGACGCCGCGCGTACCCAGCGGCGGGTAACGCGTAGCCGCGACCAGCGCGCGCGCCTGCTCGGCGGTGTCGATCATTGGTACCAGCAAGGTGCGCGCCCCAATATCTAAAACCTGTTTGATCAGCGCGGTTTGAAACTCCACCGGGCGAATCACCGGTTGGCTGCGATAGGGCGCAATCGCCTGGAGCTGATGATAAAGATCCTGCACGGTATTGGGCGCGTGCTCACCATCCACTAATAACCAGTCATAACCGCTGGTGGCAGCGATCTCAGCCAGATAAGACGACGTGCTGCTGAGCCATAAACCAATCTGCGTTTCACCCCTGGCCAGCCCGGCTTTAAAGGGATTGTGTAATGGATCCTGCATGTTGCCTCCTGTATTAATGACTTGCCTGCTGAGGTTGCGGCGCGCTGCGTCCGACCTTCAGGCTGAGAATAAGCATTGAACCTATTGCCGCGATCAGCGCCAACGCCAGCAATCCGGCGCTGCTGCTGCTGAACGCTATTTCCGCATTTACGCGAATCAGCGGGGCGAGGAAGCCGCCCACGGCACCAAACAGGTTGACGAAGCCGATACCTGCTGCCAGTGCGGTACCCGATAACAATTGGGTTGGCATGGTCCAGAACACCGGCTGTACGGCGATAAAACCCACCGCCGCTACGCTAAGCGCAATCATCGCCAGCAGCGGCGAAACCAGACCTGAAATGCCAATGCCCAATGCCGCGGCCAGCAAGGTAAAGGCCGCGACGCGACGCCGCTCGCCGCTGCGGTCGGAATAACGGGGAATCAGCCAGGTACCGAACAACGCGGCGATCCACGGAATTGCCGCAACCAGTGAGGCTGTAAAGCCCACTTTGGTGCCAAGCAGGGCAGCGACCTGGGAAGGCAGAAAGAAGATCAGTCCATATACCGCGATCTGGATGGTCATGTAGATGATGGCCAGCTGCCAAACGCGGCCATTACGTAGCGCATCGCGCAGGTGCGCCGTGGGTTTTTGCTGCTCTTCAGTGATGAGTTGCTGCTGCAAAGCCTGTTTTTCGGCGGTGCTCAGAAAGCGTGCTTCGGCAGGCGTGTTGTCGAGATAACCGAAGGTGAAAATACCCGCCGCGACCGCCAGCAAACCTTCAATGATAAACATCCAGAACCAGCCGGGATGGCCGAGGAAACCGTGCATTTCAAGCAGCGCACCGGAGAGCGGCGACCCCAGCGTTAAAGCCAGCGGCGCACCCATGTAAAATAATCCCATTACGCTGGCGCGCTGTTGTTGTGGAAACCACTGTGACGTCAGATAGATCATGCCTGGAAAGAAGCCCGCTTCTGCTGCGCCAAGCAAGGTACGCACCAGCAGAAATTTTGCTTCGGTATCGGCAAAAGCCATCGACGCAGAGAGAAAGCCCCACAGTAAGGTGGTGCCGCCAATCCAACTGCGCGCGCCAAAGCGGCGCATCAGCAAATTTGCGGGTACGCCAAGCAGCGCGTAAATCACAAAGAAAATACCGGCCCCTAAGGCGTAGGCTTCGTTGCTCAGGCCAGTATCCAGCTGGTACGCCTCTTTAGCAAAGCCAATATTGGCGCGATCGAGAAACGCCAACACGTAGAGCATCAACATGAACGGAATGAGGCGGGCGCGATTTTTCTTCACTGCGCTTTTCAACGCACTTTGCACCGGTGTATTCATCGGAATGATCCTCATGAACCCGGCTGCGATCGCCGATCGCAGCCGAAGCTATTAATGATGGTAAGGGCGCTTCAGGCCATCGCGGTTCAGCTCAACGCCGAAACCGGGTTTATCCAGCGCAGATTTATGCAACCGACCGTTTTCAGGGACGGGTTCGTTGATCAGCAGAGGATCGAACTGCGGACGCAGCGTGCTGCAATCGGGGCTGGTCATCAGGAATTCACTGAACGGGCTATTGGTAAACGTGATGACGGCATGATGCGAATAGACTGACGATCCGTGTGGCACCACCAGCTGTCCACGTGATTTAGCCAGCGCGGCGACTTCAACCAGCGTGGTCAAGCCACCACACCAGCCAACATCAGGCTGCAAAATATCGATGCCGGTGTCCGCTAGCGTGCGAAACGATTGCAGCGTGCCGTGATGTTCACCGCTGGTAATCAGCATGCCCGGCGGTGCCTGGCGTTTAAGCTGCGCGTAGCCTTCAAACTGCTGCGGCGGTAAACACTCTTCCAGCCATTTAACGTTGTAGGGCGCACAGGCGTGCGCCAGTTTGGTGGCGAAATTGACGTCCTGACTCATCCAGCAATCCAGCATTAGCCAGAAATCAGGACCGCAGCTTTCGCGATAGTGGGCGATGCGTGCAACCTCTTTGCGAATACCTTCGTCGCCGTCGTGCGGTCCCCATTGCACCGCCATTTTCCCGCCGATGAACCCCATTTTTTGCGCCAGATCGGGACGTGCGCCGGTCGCGTAAAATTGCAACTCATCACGCACCGCGCCGCCGAGCAACTGATAAACCGGCAGATTGGTGACGTTGCCAAACAGATCCCACAGCGCTAAATCCACGCAGGAAATCGTATTCATCACCACACCGCCGGAACCGGCGTAGTACATCGTCGCGTTCATCATCTGATCGTGGATCAGTTTGATGTCGCTGACGCAGCGTCCTTCAATGAAGCGATTCAGGTGATTTTCGACAATGAAACAGCCCATTTCACCGCCAGTGGTGATCGCAAAACCGGTTTGACCATTCTCCGCTTCCACTTCCACCACTAACGTACCGAGCACATTGATGCCAAACGACTGGCGTGACTGCTCATACTGTTTGTATTTGCTCATTGGCGTGGCGACATGATCGTCAATCCAGTGGTTAGCACCCTGATCGTGATAATCGCCGCCAGCCGCAGCTTTCTCAGCTGTTGCTCCGCCAACAAAATAAGCGCGAACCGTTTTTATTTTAGGTAGGGACATAATGTTCTCCGAGTTATGAGGCGTGTTTTTCCGCCGGGCTGCGCCAGCCCAGCAAACGAGAAATATCGCGAGCGCAGGCAATAGCCAGGCCCGCGAGGTAATCGCGCTTGTCGTCGTCAATCTCTAAACGCGTACCGACTAACGAAATCGCGGCGACCAACTGCTGACGGACGTCAAAAATCGGTGCAGCAACGCAGCGCACATCAGGAAAATCTTCACCATTATCAAAGCTCCAACCCTGACGGCGAATGCGGGCCAGTTCGGTATACAAGGCATCTGCGCTGCGTAAGGAGGTGGGCGTAACGGCAACAAAGCGCAGCGATTCAATGATGCGCGCCTGCTCTTCGGCCGGTTGCCAGGCCAGCAGGCACTTGCCAATACCGGAGCGATACAGCGACAGGCTTTTTCCTTCGTGCGAACGCACGCTGATGGTGGCGGCAGATTCAAGTTTGAGGATGTAACAGGCGTGACCGCTATCAATGATGCCGAGATGGCACAGCAGGTTGGTTTCCTGCATTAAACGCGTCAGACGCGGACGGGCAATATCGCGAATATCCATGTGCTCAAGCGCATGACCCGCAAACTCCACCAGCCGCGTCCACAAACAGTAATGATCGTTACGATCAACCGTGATCAAGCGCTGTTTTTTGAGTTCAGCAAACAGCAGATAAGCGCTGCTTTTTGGCAGCGCCAATGCCTCAATGATCTCGGCAGCGCTGCATGGCCCGTGTTGCGCAATAAAGTTGAGAATAGCGATGGCGCGCGTAAGCGCCGGAACAGGCGTTACTTCCAACATACTGGACTCCAGTCTAAGGATCTGGAGAGCAGTGTTGTGTTTTCGTTAATGGAGAAATGTGAGCTATTTCAAATTCATCGCGCCAGACCGCTTTGGGCAAACAATGGCGTACAAGAATGTGAGACGTGCCGCGTTGCCAGTACAGTTGGCTGTACTCAGCGCAGTAAACGGCCCACTTGCTGAGCACCTGCAACGATCTGCGTGTCGCTGGTATTGCCGTAGCCCAATACCAATCCCTGTTGTTTGGGGTCAGCAAGATAAAACGTCGAGAGCGCAGCCGGGGCAAAACCTGCCTGCCAGAGTGCAGCGGCCAGCGCCACATCATCTTGATTTTCTTGAAGCTGTAGGACTAAATGCATGCCGCTGTCGCCACCCAACAAAACAACGTTTTCGCCCAGTACGCGTTGCAATTCGGCGCGCAATTTGGCCTGACGTTGACGATACAACCGGCGCATTTTGCTTAAATGACGGCTGAAGTCGCCACATGTTATAAAGCGCGCTAACGCCTGCTGTTCCAGCCGATTGCCGCCCCGCAGTAATTCGTGCAACGCAGGCCGGATGCGTGAAAGCAGATGTGCGGGTAGCACCATAAAACCGAGCCGCAAAGCAGGAAACAATGTTTTGCTGAACGAGCCGAGATAAATTACCGGGGCGCGCTCTCTCATGCCTTGCATGGCAGCAATCGGCTCGCCGCGATGGTGATAATCGCCATCGTAATCATCCTCAATAATCCATGCCTGATGCTGTTGCGCAGCAGCAATCAGCGCCAAACGTCGTGCCGCACTCATCACCACACCGAGCGGATATTGATGCGTTGGCGACGTGTAAATCAGCCGTGGCGGAACGTTTTGCCAGTGACGCTCCTCTGGCGCGAGACCGTGTGCATCAACGGCAATCGGGATGACCTTAAGGTCACCAGCATGCATCGCGGCTTTGGCACCGCGATAACCCGGATCTTCAACCCAGCCGGTTTCACCGGGATTAGTCAGCAGTGTGACGCAGAGCGATAAAGCCTGCTGCGCGCCTTCGGTGATCACAATCTGCTCCGCCGTGCAGCGCACACCACGCGTCATACTCAGATGCTGCGCTAAAGCCTCACGCAGCGCGCTTTCTCCAAGCGGATCGCCATAACCCAGCAGGCGGTGCGGCGTTTGGCTTAGCACGCTGTTTAACGCTCGACGCCATGCAGGAAATGGAAAATGGCTTAACGCTGGCACGCCCGCACGCAGCGGGTATTCTTCGCTGTTGGTGCGATGGCTGGAATGCAACGACGTCAGGCGATTGGCCAGCGGCAAAGAAGCGGGCAGGTCAGCGGATTTGAGCATGTGAGGCGATACCATGGGGCTAACGCGGCTGCCTTGCCGATCGCTCAGCACATAACCTTCTGCCTGCAAATGTGTCCAGACATTGATCACCGTATTACGCGAAACTTGCAGCTCGTTGGCCAGTTGGCGTGTGGCCGGTAGTCGGGTGCCCGCAGGAAGATGGCCATTGAGAATAGCCTGTTTAATCCGCTGATAAAGCTGTTGCTGCAGCGTGACATCTTTAGCCGTGAGGGGAGCAAACAGCAACGAGGAAATATAAGACGACAACAGGCGCTCCGTGGATCCATCATTTTCCACCATTGTGGCGCTTTTTAAGCGACCAGCAAAGTGGCAATCTGCTTTCATCATCTCAATCGGGAGGCAGCATGTCACAGCATACGAATCAATATGGTCAACCCGTTGGCCAGTCTTTGGACTGGCAGGAACGGCCTTATCCGCAGCGTGAAATTTTTATCGGTCAATCATGTCGTCTTGAGCCGTTTAGCGTGGCAAAGCATGCCGATTCGCTGTTTGAAGCCTATTCGCTGGCGGAAGATGGCCGCGACTGGACATACATGTTTGTCGGCCCGTTTACCCATAAGCAGGCTTGGCTGGAGAGTGCAGCGCAGATGGAAAGCAGCCGCGATCCGCTGCATTTCGCGGTGATTGACCTGCAAACGGAAAGGGCAGTCGGCAGCCTGGCGCTGATGCGCATCGAGCCTCAGCATGGCGTAATTGAAGTGGGCCATGTCGCGTTTTCACCGTTATTAAAGCAGACGCGAATGGCGACCGAAGCGCATTACCTATTGATGCGCTATGCCTTTGAGCAGCTCGGTTATCGTCGTTATGAATGGAAATGCGACAGCTGCAACGCCCCTTCACGCCGTGCGGCGGCGCGGTTGGGATTCCGCTATGAAGGGGAATTCCGTCAGGCGATTGTTTACAAAGGCCGCACGCGTGACACCTGCTGGTTCTCAATCATTGACGGCGAATGGCCGCAGGTGAAAAGCGGCTTTGAACGCTGGTTGCATAGCGAAAACTTTACGCCGCAAGGAGAGCAGCGCGAGAAGCTGGAGGCGCTGCGCCGTTAATGGGCATCTTCACGGAATGTCATGCTGTCAGGTAAAAATGTACGTCATGGCCGCCATCACCCGGGTGGTGGCCATGACCATCAGTAACCTTTTATCCAACGCATACCGTTTTTCAGCCTAGCGACATCGACCTTAAGCTGCGGCACATCAGTTTTGCGTTGTGCCCAAAATGCAGAAGTTGAAGGTTAACCCTGCGGCACTATTTTTATATCCACCATACCGATGCCTAACTTACGTGGATCCTGGCCGGTGATATTGCCGATGTTACTCAATTGCGGTTCCGGTGGCACAATAATCAAATTATGGCTGCCGTTGGGATTATCAAAATGCAGCGTGGTGGTGGAGAACTCCTCACCTAAGGTCAGCAGCTGCTGCTGATCGCCGACACGCACGGGAATAGGACGATGTACGTTCGGGCCAAAGGCGCGTGCGGTGATCACCAGATCAAACTTCTGCGGCAGTGGATCGACATACTCAATTTTCACTTCCGGCGCGAGATTGGCGTTCGACCAGCGTCCCCAGCTTTCCGGACGCGAGATACCGCTAAAGCTTTTTACGCTGTTAGGTGCACCCGGTACGGTTAATAAAAAGCGATCGGCCTGATAGCGAATATCATTATCCAGCACGCGAATCTGCGCGAGGTTACGTTGATATTGTGCATCGCTGGTGGTGCTTGCTGGAAATTGCACTTTGCTCTTCCACTGCGGTTTATCAATCCGCGTCACGGTGGGTTGACCGCCCATTTGCCCCATCGCCAGACAATAATCGGTGGAAAGTGCCAGTTCGGGTTTCCATAAACGCGCCATTTTAAAGCAGCGATCGACCCAAACGAATTTATCCGTTGAGACAAAATCGGCCAGCTGATAACGCAGCGGTGCTGAATATTCCCCTTCTGGCATCGGCTCAACGTGCTTATCGTTTACGCGAAACAGAATCGGTAATTTGAAGGTGGTACCGGAAAAGCTGAAAGAGTTTTTCGCGGTATCAATGGTGAAACTGTCCATTTTCTTAGGGAAATTCCACAGTTGAATGATATCGGGCTTCCAGCTCAGTACTTTGCTCTTCAAATCATCAAACTGGGTTGAAAGAGAGATAGAAGAAAGGTTGCTGCGACCCAAACCGATAGCGTTATCTCCGCCCAATATATCCAGCAGCGTCGCGCCGTTATCCATGGTGCTGCGTTTAGTCTCGATCACTTCAGCTTGCGGTTGATCGCCGCGAATAATCATGTAGAGGTCACGGCGCGGCTGTTTTACCAAATATTGATGCGCGGTGTTGTTCATCGCCAGATGATCCGATGTCACCACAATCACCGTATTTTTGAACCAGGGTGACGCTTTGATGCGTTCAATCAGGCGCGCTACATGTTCTTGTGAGCAGGCAACGGCACTGAAAGATTGGTTGGGTTTCCCGTCAAAGCTGTAGCTCTTGCGTTGGCAGCTACGCGAAATAAATCCGTCAGGATGATGTGTGTCTACCGTCAGCGTAAACAGCGCGAAGCGTTTCTGTTGACGTGATAGCTCTTCATATTTCTCAAACACTTCATCCATCACCGTGTCATCGTAATATCCCCAGTTATTACGATAAGTGGGATCGGCAACGCGGCTTTTAAGTTCTTGCGAACCATACATATTGGCAGGGCTAAAACCGTGGGATGTCAGGAAAACATCTTTACCGGCAAAGCGTAAATCTGCGCCCTGAATAAACCAGTTTTCGTAGCCGGAATTTTTCAGGATGTCGCCCAGGCAAACGTTTTGCGGATAAAAGCTGGAAAGCGAAGCTGACGCGTTACCGTCGAAAGGCGCGAACAGCGGAATGCCGCATTGCGATGAAACCATGCCTGCGATGGTGTAATCGGTGCCAGGCAGCTGTTCGGTATTGCTGAAGTCGATGCTCTGTTCTTTTTCACGGCTGAGTTCTGGTGCCAGCCCCGGAAAAGCCTGCTCATCAAAATAGGTGCGCTCCAAACTTTCACCGTAGATATAGACCACGTTGAGTTTAGGATGGTCGATACGGTTTTTAGGCACTTTATAAAAGTTTTCAAAATCTGAATTCGCTTGCTGGGTATGGGAAGCGATCAGCGAAGCGACCTGACGAAAAGCGGGCGTGGTTTGCACAGAACCCACAGCACAGATAAAGGCCAGTAGGCTCCAGCCGAAGTTGTGGGGACGCGCACGACGACGCAGCAGCCACGACAACAGGCAAAAGAGTGAAAACAGCACAATAATCAGCCCGATAGCGGGCACGACATATTTGCTGATACCGGCGCCGGTCAGGCTGTTGGTCAGCGTATAGAGCACCGCATCATTGATGCCGTCGCCGGTAAAATAGTTGCTGGCATAAAGGGTGGCGTTGAGCACCACAAACAGAACAAGTAATAACAGGACAACAATGAACCAAAATTTATTTCGCCCGGCTTTAGTGGAATAAATTGCAATAGCGGCCAGAAACAACACGACTGACACTAATTCGGACAACGTCAATTCCTCTCTTCAGGTGAGTACGCAGCGCCTTGCGCAATCGGTCATTTTCATAATAGTTTTTTCGACAATCTATCTTGGCTGTCACACGGCTGCAACACATCCGATCAGAATTGTGGAGTGGAAGAGGAAATGGTTTAACGGCGGTTTAAAGTTGATGTGATTTGCACTGACGGCGGTCACAAAACACCGTCAGTGAGGCGCTGGAAGAGGTTACAGTTTACCGGTCAGGTATTGCGCTTCGCCGTCCGCGAAACTCCAGTCGCCTTTGTCGTTGGTGATAAAGCTGATCATTAAATCATTGCCCTGCACACCGCAGTTTTCACGCAGTTCACGTGCCAGCTCCGCCATAAACAGCTGTTTCTGTTCGCGGCTACGCGGACTGGTATAGACGCGCACCATCACCAGATTGTCACTGCGGTTGAAACCTAAACCGGTATCCTGAAAAACCATCTGATAGCGCTTATTTTCCTGAACAATCTGATAACGATCGCGCTCGGGTACGTTAAAAGCGGTCAAGACGGCACGATGAGCAGCGTCTAACAATGTGCGTAATTCTGACTCAGAACGACCTTGAATAACATCGAATTGCAGCAAAGGCATGGCGGTTCCCCTGATTTTAATAGAAGTTTACTAAAGGCTGATGACCTCATGCTGCCTGCTTCCACCGCAAAGAAAAAGCGCGTACGCTGAATTGATTATTCACTATATTGAACAATCATCATGAAAGAGATGAAGACGGATGCGCTGTGGGAACATCTTCATTGGCTGACGATACTGGCAGAGCAGGGCAGTTTTACCCGCGCGGCTGAACGGCTGGAAGTGAGCAAAGCGTCGATGAGCCAAAAGATTAAAGAGTTGGAAGCGATGGCGGGTGTGTCGCTGGTGCAGCGCACTACGCGCAGCGTGCGCTTGACCTCGGCAGGCGAGAAGCTGGTTGAGGATTTGCGCGAGCCCTTTGCGCGCATTGAACAGAGTTTTTTCAGCGTGCGTGATACCGCCGGACCCGTTCGTGGTTTAGTCCGCGTAACCGCGCCGGTTGCATTTGCCCGCCAACACTTAGTACCGCTGATTGGGGATTTTTTGCGTGAATTTCCGCAAGTACGATTGCAACTGGATGTTACCGATCGCATCGTCTCGCTAAGCAGCGAAGGATTTGATTTAGCGATACGCCACAGCGACACCCTGCCTGAAACCCACGTCGCGCTGCCGCTGTGTGAAACACGTACGCTGCTGGTGGCGTCACCCGGTTATTTAACGCAACAGGGCCAGCCGAAAACGCCTGAGGATTTGGCGCAGCATAACTGCCTCTATTATCCCCGTGGTGTTGAATCACCTCGCTGGGCCTTTGCTGCTACGCACAGCAGTGAACGCGTGCAGGTGCGTATTCAGGGCTGTTTTGCCACCAATAACAGTGAGTCGATTAGGGATGCAGCACTGCAAGGATTGGGGATCGCAATGTTACCGGACTTTAGCGCCAGCGAGGCGTTAAAGTCCGGCTCATTGCAGCAGGTGTTGGCGGACTGGCAAGCCGTCGATGCCTTTGCGGCTCAATTATGGATTGTGCGCCCATGGGCAGCACAGGTGCCGCGTGCAGTAACGACATTTGCGCAATGGTTACGCGCGCGCTTTGCTCATTACTGATGGCAGCGCCAGCGGCGCCGGTGCCGCACCGTGTACCATCTCACCAATCAGGCTGGTGCGATTGTACAAGCCAAGCCGCAGGTTAAAATCAAGATGCAGACGTTCATTCCCGGTCAGTTTGATGATGGGCGGTGGCGTCTGCGGACGCTGCTGAAACAGCACGGAGCGAGCAAAAGCATCGCTGTTGTCGGCGTGCAATCCCTGATAGAAAAAGGCGTTGGCTTCACCCTTGCGCAGATAAAAGTTAATGCGGCGATATTCACGAATCGCGACTTGCTGTGCCAGCGACAGCAATTGACGTGAAGGATTATCAATGTTCTGCACAATCAGCGCGAAGTCATCGCGCTTTTTCATTTCCTGAAAATAGTTCTGGATACCGACGTTTTTCACGGGGGCCAGCTGCCTTAACCATTCACGCATAAAGGGATTTTGCGGAGCGGCAGCCAGAAACCAACCTTCAGTCACCGGCGAAAGGAAATTGATCGTTGAGCTTTCACGATAATATCCAATTAAATCCATTGGACGTTCCTGATGCACTTTATGTACCCAGGAAAGATCCTCAAATAATAGCGTGCTGCAATCAATCCCAATGCCGCCATAACGATAGAGCAGCTCAAGCCTGATAATGTCACTTTTGTGGGCTGGGGTCAGATCAGATGAAATAAATCTGAGATCCGGTAACCATTGTGAGAGCGTGCGTCGGGTAATAATATTGACGTCGTGATCGGGATTATCCTGGCGTAATTTCTTAATATTTATCGCCATTGATTTTGGCAGATGGTCATCGTGCCAATACATCCAGACAATTTTAGGGATGTCTGGCAACGATTTTTGCTGCGACATCAACACCACATTCTGTTCCTGCCTGGGATCATATTCAGGCGCACGGACTGCGCTCTGTTTTTTCTTATTCCAGAGCATTTGGCTGGTAAAGGATATTCTTTTCCAGTTGCGCCATAACTTATGCGCAGGACGTTGGCTAAATAGAGTCATGGTGCACCTGTTATTATCATTATACCCATTAAATTAACGCTGCAGATGCGGTCTTTGTCCCAGTCACTTACTGATGTAAGCGCCCAAAGATTCACGCGCTTGCCGACGTGCTGCAACCTGAATTAATGAAAATAAACATCTTCATCCTTCATGCTGCAAATAGCCTGCTCTGCTCCCGCTTCCCTTAACGACTTACCGCAGTAAGTTTTAGGGTATTAACACGCTTGCCGCCTCGATTAAACTCAAATTATTTAGGGATGAAACCCGCTACATTTTTGGCGGCATATGCATGCCTGCAACGCGAATTGCATGGGTAGATTATGGTTTTCCCTGATGATGACGCAGTGTTAAGCGCGCGATAGTTTCCTCACGGCTGTGTAAAATTGCACTGCACCTTCTTAATAAAACATTCCTAACGCATTAGCTATTTCTTTTTCAGACTTTAGGAAAAACCGGAATTAAATCGATCAGGAAGAATTTATATTAAGTTAGCCAATGTTAATCTTTTATATAAGATTTATTACTGCTGCACGTTTTTTTAATTAAGGAAGTTCTTAATTTTTTACTGCACTCTCCTGCTACAGCAGGGTTTCAAACATTCAGGTCGGACAGTTGAGCTTAACTCCGTGCTTTAACGCGGCTCATCTATAGGTTGGCTCGCACCGAGTAACGGTGATTGTCTACGCTTAAGGAAGGCTTACAGAGAAAGGAGACGATATGCAGCATGAATCGAGCGGTTTGCTGGCGGTAGATAAACGAGGCAATCGTGTACTGTTTCTCAATCCTGAAACTTTTGCGGTGCAGCAAGAGTTAAACGCCTTTCCACCGAGACCACATGAATTACTGATGCTCACGCCGTGGAAAAAGCGTATGTGCCGATCTACGGTGATGGCATTCACGGCGACAATCCGCATCCTGGTCATAAAGTGGCGGTGATTGATTTACGGCGTCGTGAGATCAGCGGTTTCATTGATATGTCGCCGCTGCGTGCGCCACACAGCGGCCAGTTGGGACGAGACGGCAAGGTTTACCTCTGCTGTGAAAACAGCGCGATGGTTGCGGTGATTGATCCCGCGACCGACAAAGTGGAAAAAACCATCCCCATTCCCTCGCACAATGCGCATCGCCTTACGCTGTCACCCAGCGGCCGCAAACTGTTTACCGATAACGAAGAGGACGCCAGCATCACGGTGGTGGATTTGTGTGAAGCTGAGGGGCGCGTCATTGACAATATTTTATTGCCTGGCCCGATTGCGGGGATCGCTGCTTCACCAAAACATCCCTATCTGGTGGCGAGTGCTGCCGATGCGCCGTCGCTTTATGTGATCGATCGACAAAGCCATCGCATTCGTCAGCGGCTGGCGCTGCCGGGTCATCAACAACCTTGTCAGGTGGTGCGCTTTAGCCCGGATGGCGAAATGCTGGTAGCAATAGGTGATGGTGAACCGATCGTGACGCTGTTTGACGATCTGCTTAATCCGTTGGGCGATATCGTGGTAGGTAATAAACCGATGGATGGGTGCTTCAGCGCCGATAAACAGCAGTTACTGATAGCCAACGAAGATGATGGCACGCTGAGTGTGATTGATTTAGCCCAGCGAAAAGTGATTGCAACACCGCGCGTGGGCACGGGCTGCGAAATACTGAGTTACTTCAAGCTGGATTAGATAAAAGGGCGGTGATAGATCGCTGAACTCCAGTGGCGGCTGCTGGCATGTTTTTCAGCCTGCCAGCCGCGTTTACGCAATTCACGGGCAATCATCTTGTTCATAATGCCGTGCCCGAGCAGTAGCACGGTACCGCGTTGGGAATGTTCAATCAGTTTGTCAGCCGCTTGTGAGGCGCGCCGGCGCGCGTGCCGCAAGGATTCCGTTTCTCCCGCATAGCCACACAGCCACAATAAGCGCAACAGCGTCAGCCAAACCGGGGTAGGCAGATGAACCCGTTCAGATCGCAGTAACGGAATCGCCACTTCGCTGAAGAGATCATCGATTTCCTGTGGATGTAAACCGAGCTGGACGAGAGAGGAACGGGCACGCGGCAGCGGGCTACAGACCACCACTGCGGCCTGGCGAGCAATATGGATGCTGCGTTCAGGTGGCAGATCGCTGACCAACGCGAGATCGTAAGCTTCGCACCAGTCAGCCAGCGCCTGCGCGTTGATCCGTCCACCCACATGATGGTCGGGTTTACCGTGTCGCATCAAAATAATCGTCATAACACTCCTGCGGTATCTCCTTTTAGGGTAATGCATTGTCACCATATGCCAATCAGCTAACGTATTTTCGGAATAAACCGCTGTTGTCATCACGTTGTAATAGCGCTGTGCGACAACAGCAGGCGATGAAAGGCATCAGGCTACGACTGCCTTTAATGATAAGAAAAAATACTCTTTAACGACGCGTTCAATCTTTTTATTTGCGCTATTTCGTCACTAATAGGTTGAATTAGCAATAAAAAAGAAAATGACGCGTTGTAATAATGAAATTATTTTAACATTTTAAGGTAACGTTGCTTGATTTATCTACGCGCGTAGATACACTGTGGCCACAGTGATTGCTCTGGGTGCTTGAGGCACGGTAGGCGCAATAATGGTGATGTTACTTTCGTCTGGTTTACGCGACCGATTAACATAAGATCGGCGGTAAAGACGGAAAATAAGATTCCAACACCAGGGAATTCTTTAATGACCTTTCATCATGGTTAGCCAACTGAACGTCTCTGCCGGGCCGTTCTGCTGATAAGCAGAGAATTGACCCACGGAAGGGCGTTTATCCAACTGCATTTTTCAGGGATAGGGTTATGGCAGCACAACATTCCGTTAAGCAACAGGCATCACTGTCTTCCACCTCTGCCGCCGATGCGCGGTTTAATACCTCTTCCGGCCGCAAAGACTTCTGGCGCGCCACGTTCTCTTGTTGGCTAGGCACGGCAATGGAGTATGCAGATTTCGCACTCTACGGCCTCGCTGCGGGCATTATCTTTGGGGATGTTTTTTCCCGGAAGCGACGCCCGCGATGGCATTACTTTCTAGCTTTGCAACCTGGTCAGTTGGCTTTATAGCCCGCCCGATTGGTGCACTTTTTTCGGCTGGCTTGGCGATCGTAAAGGCCGAAAAGTCGTGATGGTCACTACCATTATCTTAATGGGTGCTTCAACCACCTTAATCGGGTTAATTCCCAGCTATGCCGCCATTGGCGTGTGGGCACCCGCGTGTTTGGTGCTGCTGCGCTTCACGCAAGGGTTGGGCGCAGGGGCGGAGCTTTCTGGCGGTACGGTAATGCTAGGAGAATATGCGCCGGTTGAACGTCGCGGCCTGGTTTCTTCTGTGATTGCGCTGGGGTCAAATAGCGGCACGTTGCTGGCTTCACTGGTGTGGCTGCTGGTGGTGCAGATGGATCAGGAGAGTTTGCTGGCATGGGGCTGGCGTATTCCCTTTCTCAGCAGCGTAGTGATTGCACTGGCAGCGCTGTGGATCCGCCGTAACCTGCGTGAAACGCCGGTTTTCGAGCGCAAAAAGGCGGAGCTTGAAGCTGAACGAGCGCAAACCCTAACCACGCATCGTCAGGATGTAGATAGCCGCCCCTTCTGGCAGCGTACCCGCGCTTTCTGGACCATGGTGGGGCTGCGCATAGGTGAAAACGGGCCTTCTTATCTTGCTCAAGGTTTTATCGTGGGCTATGTCGCTAAAGTGTTGATGGTGGATAAATCGGTGCCAACAACGGCGGTATTTTTAGCTTCGCTGCTGGGTTTTTGGTGATTCCACTGGCGGGTTGGCTCTCCGATCGTTTTGGTCGCCGTATTGTTTACCGGGTGTTCTGCCTGTTGTTGATGATCTATGCATGGCCTGCCTTTACGCTGCTTGATACGCGTGAGACGGCAATTGTCATCCCGGTCATTGTCGTGGGCATGGCGCTGGCGTCGCTGGGTATCTTTGGCGTGCAGGCGGCGTGGGGCGTGGAGCTGTTCGGCGTCAATCATCGCTACACTAAAATGGCGGTAGCCAAAGAGCTTGGCTCAATTTTGTCTGGCGGTACGGCGCCCCTGATCGCTGCCGCAATGCTCTCTTATACCGGACATTGGTGGCCGATTGCCGTCTATTTTTCTGCCATGGCGGCGATTGGATTCTTCACTACTTTTGTTGCGCCCGAAACGCGTGGGCGCGATCTCAACCTGCCAGAGGATGCGATTTAATCTGGCAATATTTGCTCAGCTGCGGAGTGTGCTGGTGCGCTTCGCACGTTGATTTAAGGAGACGCCTTGGCTAATCAGCCGACAGGTAAAGTGACACGCAGTGATGTCGCAAAAGTCGCAGGCACGTCGGTGGCGGTGGTCAGTTATGTCGTGAATAACGGGCCGCGCCCGGTGGCGGAGGCTACCCGGCAGCGCGTGCTTGATGCCATTAAGCAAACCGGTTATCGGCCTCAACGCAGCTGCGCGTGCGTTGGCGTCTGGCAATACCAAGACTTTTGGCTTAGTAGTGCCCAATATCAGCAATCCTTTCGTTGCCTCAATGGCACACATGCTGCTGCAAGAGTCGCTTAATCACGGTCACGTTATGTTGCTTGGCGACGCAGGCGATGACCGTAAGCGCGAACTCGAACTTATTCAGGGTTTACTCAACCGTCAGGTTGACGGCCTGTTTTACAACAGCGTCGATCGCCATCCCTATATTGATGTGATCAAAGCCAGCGGCACACCGTTGGTGATGCTGGATCGCGTTGAACCGCAGCCGGGTGTTGGCATGCTGCGGGTGAATGAACGTCAGGCGGCGTATCAGGTTTGTGCGCATTTGCTGAGCCACGGTTATCAGCGTGTCGGCATGATCAGCGGCCCAAAAGAGATGCTGAACGCACAGGATCGTGTTCAGGGTTGGCGCGACGCGATGGAGGAAAAAGGCTTAACGGTGGATGAATCACTGATTTTTCCTGCCAGCTATTCGCGGCAGGGCGGATACGATGCCGGCCTGCAAATGCTCGCCAATAATCAGATGCCGCGCGCCTTATTTACCAGTAATGAAGGACAGGCCATTGGCTGTATTCGTGCCTTTGCTGAACAAGGCATTCGGGTTCCAGAAGATGTGGCGTTGGTCTGTTTTAACGGTACCGAGCAATCTGCCTTTCATGTCCCCACGTTAACCACTGTACGCCAGCCGCTGCGTGATATGGCGCGAAGCGCCATTGCCATGCTGAAAAACTGGGATGGCGAAGCGAAGCTGGAAGAGTTTCCGCATCAGCTTGAAATTGGTGAATCTTGCGGCTGTCAGGTCAGCATTAACCTAAGAAGAAAATGAAAAGAATTATTATTGATTGTGATCCGGGAAACGGCATTGCGGGTGCCAACACTGACGATGGGCTGGCGATTGCGCTGGCTCTGGCATCGCCTTTGTTATCGCTGGAATTGATTACTACCGTTGCAGGAAACACGCCCTGCGAAACCGGTGCGCAGGTAGCAAAAGATCTGATTGTCCGGCTCGGGTTGGATATTCCCGTGGTGCAGGGCGCGACGCAGGCCTTGCAGGAAGATCCCGCACCCTGGCGTGAAACGCTGGATAAGCGGGTTGAAAAGCTGGAGCTTGTGAAGCTGTGGCAAGGCGTGCGTCAACCCGATGCTGTTATGGCCGACGGTGACGATGCAGCCGAGGCGATGGGCAAACTGATTTGTGATAATCCCGGTGAGATCACGCTGGTGGCGATTGGGCCGCTGACCAATGTCGCACTGGCGATGCAGCGCTATCCGGCGATGGCAGAATCCGTGGCAGAAATCGTTATTATGGGCGGCGTCTTTGCCTTAGATGACTACATCAAAGACACCAATTTCGGTGTGGATCCCGAAGCCGCGCATTATGTATTACACAGTGGCGCAACGTTGACGCTGGTGCCGATGGATGTCACCACGCAAACCCTGCTTACCCAGCAAGATCTCACACGACTCACCGATATTGATCATCCACTGACGCAGTTTGTGCGTGAAACGTTGCGCCCGTGGATTGACTATTCCATGCGTACGCGTCGTCTGCCGGGCTGCTGGATCCACGATGCGCTGGTCGTCGCCTGGCTACTCAATCAGCGCGTTGCTTGCGGCATCGATTATCGGGTCGATATCGAACTGCGCGAAGGAGCAACCCGAGGTAAAAGCTGGCGGTATCGTCAACCGCTGCGCGTTGATGTTGGCATTCCTGCTCACTGCGGTGCGCTGGTGCATGTGCTCCACAGCGTGGATAATGATGTATTGCTGGCGATTATTCAAAAGGCATTTGCCAGTCTGAAAAACTGACTTTTGGGCGATTATCTCGCCCATTTCCCTTCTCACATCTCCAGACACGCTTATTTACAGCCTGAAGCAGAGGCTGACAATTAGTTAGCACGCTAATCCTTTCTGACATGATATATACAAAAGCTTAACAAGCTCGTAACTCAGCAACGGGTTGCGCCCACAATAATTTCGGCCAACGAGCCGGAAGCCTCTCAGACAGGATACTCCTATGTTTAACTGGACTTCGACCCAGCGGAATGTGGCGTTTGCTAGCTTCGCCAGCTGGACGCTGGACGCCTTTGACTTCTTTATCTTGGTGTTTGTATTGAGCGACCTCGCGCAATACTTTCACACCTCCGTTTCTGATGTATCAATAGCGATCATGTTGACGCTGGCGGTGCGACCGATTGGTGCGCTGCTGTTTGGCCGGTTAGCGGAAAAATATGGTCGAAAACCGATCTTGATGCTGAATATCGTGCTGTTTTCACTGTTTGAATTACTTTCAGCCTGGTCGCCTAGCTTCGGTGCTTTCCTCGCGTTCCGTGTTATTTACGGCGTGGCGATGGGCGGGATTTGGGGCGTGGCGTCATCGCTGGCGCTGGAAACCATTCCAGACCGCTCGCGCGGCTTGATGTCAGGTATTTTTCAGGCGGGTTATCCTTGCGGCTACCTGCTGGCATCGATCATTTTCGGCCTGTTTTTCGAAACCGTGGGCTGGCGCGGCATGTTCCTGATTGGCGCGGTGCCTATTCTGCTGCTGCCGTTTATCTATTTCAAAGTGCCTGAATCACCGGTGTGGTTAGCGGCGCGTGAACGTAAAGAGAGCTCGGCGCTGCTGCCCATTATTCGACAGCACTGGAAGATGTGTATTTATATGGTGCTGTTGATGGCCTGCTTTAACTTCTTTAGCCACGGCACCCAGGATCTTTATCCCACTTTCCTGAAAGTTCAGCATCAGTTCGATGCGCATACGGTCAGCATCATCGCCATTAGCTACAACATTGCAGCCATGCTAGGCGGTATTTGCTTTGGTGCGTTGTCGGAACGTATTGGCCGTAAAAAAGCGATTATCCTGGCGTCCTTTCTGGCATTACCCGTGTTGCCGCTTTGGGCTTTTTCCAGCGGTTCATGGGCCATTGGCGCCGGTGCGTTTTTGATGCAGTTCATGGTGCAGGGCGCGTGGGGCGTAGTGCCCACTTACCTGACGGAACTGGTTCCCGCTAATGCACGCGCGGTGCTGCCAGGCTTTGTTTATCAGTTAGGTAATTTGATTGCTTCAGTGAATGCCACGCTGCAATCACGTATTGCCGAAGCGCACAGCGGCAATTACGGATTGGGCATGGCGATAGTGGCGGGTACGGTGGCGATATTGATCTGCGTACTGGTGGCGTTTGGCCGCGAAACGCGCGGCATTGAGATTTCAGGTGCGCCAGCGAAAGCGTCCCCTTAACGTGCTTCGCACACGTCCACCCATTTCGCCGCAGTAAGATCGGCCATTTGCTGTGGCGTAATACGCACGGCGCTATGGATGGCGCCCGCTGCCGGTAGCACTTCATCGAAGCTGCGCAGCGACACATCACAATAAACGGTGAGCGGGTTTTCCAGGCCAAATGGGCAAACGCCGCCAACCGGATGCCCGGTCCAGTTGATCACTTCATCCACGCTTAACATGCGTGCTTTAGCGCCTAGCGCCGCTTTCAGTTTGCGATTATCAAGCCGTGCATCGCCGCACGTAACAATCAAAACCACTTCACCTTTGACTTTCAAGGACAACGTTTTGGCAATTTGCCCTGGCGCAACGCCATGAGCGCGTGCAGCCATATCTACCGTGGCGGTGCTTTCTGCCATCTCAATAATGTCAATTTCAGGGGCGTGTTCGGCAAAGAACTGGCGGACCGACTCCAGACTCATCTTACTCTCCAGGCTAATCGAAGGCATAAAAACTGCCATAAGCCAGGAAAGCTGTAAACGAGATAAAGAGAGAATTCGTAACAGAATGCGCAGGAATCAGGTTGGATTTAGGGTGCAGTTACCACATTGCTCAACATCAGGAATGCGGTAGCGCTGACAGCAACTGCGACGCACCATCTGGCCATTACGCGGCAGCATGGTGCGATAGAGCGGATTATCGCTACCATCCAGCAGGCGGCTGGTAAAAAACAGCGCTTGTTCAAGCTGTAACACCACATGCTCTTCCAACTGGGTTTTCAACTCACCAATAAACCAGGAGAAAGAGAAACCCATGTTATTCCAGATGAGCCTTGCGTTGATGTCACCGTGCTGAGCAATGCCATTCACCACAGGAATCAGGTGTTGCTGAATGAGTCGATCAATACGCTGTTGCGCATTGAGATAGTGCGCGTCTTCATCTTCCTGCACATCAATCCAAAAGGTGCAGGGATAACCGTTTTCATGAAACGCCACGCGTATGTGCTCTACAGAACAGTCTAGCGCGCGCGGTTCAAGTAATAGCGCCAGCATCAGCGGTGGCAACAGCAGGCCAAAGTACCACTGCGCCCACAGGGATTGCACCGGTTTGGCTTCACGAACGGCCTCAGGATGATTGCGATAGAGATAATCACTGTAACGCTGGGTAAGCGGGATAAACGCATCGGACGAGGACCATTCCGCTAACGTCATCGTTGGCATGGTGGGCTGCCCAAACTTAATCACTTCCAGCATGTAGCTACGCTGCGTGCGCATCAGCTCATGTAAAACATCCGCCAGCGACTGATGATTTTGCATGAAAATCACCGGTTGGGCGCTAAAACGATGTTGCTGTTCAGATACAGTTGCCATGCCAACTCGCAGCGGAAAGTGGAGATAAGAAAGCAAATGATAATCGTTATTGATTCTATCTACAAGCTGAGTGAGCGTGCTGGTTATTCTGTTTAATTTGTAGGGTTTAATTAAGTCATTAATAGGAACTTATAGGGCAGAATAGTGCAAGCGATGGATAAAGCAATATTATTGCCCACCATCGCCGCATTAATTAATGTGCTTCGCTGGATGACATGACATTGGATTTCGGTAAATCCTCCCAGGCAAGAATTGTATTTCTTCCCTGATTCTTCGCCACATATAACGCACGGTCAGCGTTCGCAACAGCCTGATCAAATTCGTTATCATAGATAGGCGCAATCCCGGCGCTAATAGTAACGTGAGTAGAAACACGTTCGTTAAAGCGATGAGGAATTTCTAAATCCACCACATACTGACGAATTCTTTCAGCCAGTTTCATGGCTATCGAGGCATTTACGTTGGTCATTAATACCAAAAACTCTTCACCGCCGTAGCGTGTGACTACATCACGCGAGCGTACCGCATCACGAATCGCTATTGAAACGCGTGCCAGCGCCTGATCGCCCATCGCATGACCGTAATTATCGTTGTAGGCTTTGAAGTGATCGATATCCAGTAACAGCACATAATGGCTGCCAGCATGATTATCCAGAATATTGTCTAAACGGTTTTTTAGCCCGCGTCGGTTATACAAACCCGTCAGCGGATCGAGCATGCTGAGATCGCTAAAATTCTCTTTTTCTTCATAAAGTTGGTGCATCAATCGCAGGGTGAAGTGATCGGTGCGACGTCGCATCAGATGCTGCAAGGAGAAGCCGATCAACGGCAGGGCGATGGTCAATAAAATCAATGCAAGGTGTTCGCCATTGTCCAGCAGCAGCACGGTTAACACCGGCGGCGTGATATTCAGACAGAAAGCCAGCAGATAATCACTCAGGGCGATGGCGCTAATAAAGAACACGCTCAACAAGCTGATGATCAAAAAGCTACCATCAAAATAAAAAACCAGATGGTAGCGATAGTTAATATGCCAGGCCCACAAGGCGCCAAGAATGAAAGCAACAGGATTTAATAGCGGTAATTTTAGTTTGGGCTTGATTAAATAAAGGGCTAACAACGCTGCGCTTAAAAGCGTAACGAGGATAACCGGCAGCGTCATTTCACTTTTCGCCAGACCTATCACCGGCGCCAGACAAAATAGCGACACGGCGATATTTAAAAATAATAAAAGCATCAGCGATAGCCGATATTTGCTGTGTTTCAATTCATCATAAGATTGTATTTTCATTATAATTACTCTTGACGGCTCTGAAATACCAAAGCGCAAGCCGGCAGAAAATATTCTGCGACGGACAATAAACAAATTATTGCTGTGTTCTAAAGAGAGTTATCGGCCGCAATTTAGCATTTTCCAACTGGTCTGTCATCTTCCCGGCCAGGCAAAGTAAAAACAGGCTGCAGGAAGAGAATAATTGTCATATGATAATGGGAATGCTTATCATTTGAGGGGTTGGGCAATGGTTATGGCGATGGTTGCCGCCTGCGGTTTGTGGGGATTCAGCTGGATGATGGGGAAAAAACTGGATAGTGCGTGGGGAATATTATTGCCCTGCGCAGCGCTGCCAATATTTGCGCTGTGGGAACCGAGCTTTAGCCAATGGCGAATCGTAATGATTGTGGCGCTACTGCTGACAGTGGTGATGTTATTTAATCGTCACCTGCGTCATTACCTGCTGTTGCCATCTTGCCTGGCATTAGCCGGTGGATTAGCAGCAGTTTCAGTGAATTTTCACGCGATATGATTGTTTAGCGTTGGGAATAGCGGGAAGTACAACAGAAAGGATGACAACGTTGGTGCGAAGAGAGGGACTTGAACCCTCACGTCCGTTAAGACACTAACACCTGAAGCTAGCGCGTCTACCAATTCCGCCACCTTCGCATCGCGTTGTCTTTTCATATCACCGCATTGGTGCGAAGAGAGGGACTTGAACCCTCACGTCCGTTAAGACACTAACACCTGAAGCTAGCGCGTCTACCAATTCCGCCACCTTCGCGCAGTGCTGTGCGATATGAAATATGTGATTTTGGTGCGAAGAGAGGGACTTGAACCCTCACGTCCGTTAAGACACTAACACCTGAAGCTAGCGCGTCTACCAATTCCGCCACCTTCGCATACCCGTAACACTTGATAGTATTACAACCACGGAGGCGCATTTTAGAGATTTTACCCATTGCGTCAATAGATATTTCACGGTGATGAAACGATCGCTGCAAAAAGCAACGTTTTCACCACCGCAAAAGCAAAGTTAACGCAAAAACAGGTTTTTAACGGGCTTTCGCACCGCGACCGTAAACGGCACGATAAACTTTGAAACGGCCAGTTTGTGCCAGCACTTCATGGTTGCCAAACGTTTCGTCTAACACCTGTGGATAGGGCAGGAATGCATTGGCAACAATACGTAACTCTCCGCCGCTGTTAAGGTGTTTTACCGCACCGCGAATCAAGGTTTGTGCGGCGTCCAGGCTGGTTTGAACACCCTCATGGAAAGGCGGGTTGGAGAGGATCAGATCAAAACGGCCGGTCACGTCTGAGAAGACATTACTGGCGAACACTTCACCTTCCAGTCCATTCGCTGCCAATGTCGCTTTACTGGCTTCGATTGCGGCGGCATGGACGTCGCACAGCCACAGACGCACCTTTGGAGAATGACGCGGCAGGGATGCGGCAATCACACCGGCACCGCAACCGATATCCAGTACTTTACCTTTCATGTGCGGCGTCAGCGTTGACATCAGCAGCGCGCTGCCAGCATCCAGACCATCACGGCTGAATACGCCCGGCAACGTATGAATGGTCAAATCATCGAGTTGATAAGTATTGCCAAACGCGTTGGCATCAAACTCGGGTTGCGTCTCCAGACGACCGTGATACAGACCACAACGGCGCGCGCTGTCGATCTTTTCCAGTTTTACATACTTTTCCAGCATGCCTTCGGCGCTGCGCACGCCGCTGCGGTTTTCACCCACCACAAACACATCGCAGCCTACCGGCAACATTGACAGCAGATTTTGCAGCTGAAACTGCACTTCTGGTTTGTTCTTGGTCCAGAAGTAAACCAGCGTATCGCAGCCCTGCACGTCTTCTGCTTGTGCAACCATCCCGTAACGCGCCTGCTCGCCCATTCGGCGACTCAGGTTTTGCCAATGATGATATTGCTGGGTATGCACGCGCGATGAAGCGGTTTCCAACTGAGCGGGCAGGTCATCCTGCAAATCACCAGCAAACAGCACGTGGCGGGCGGTAAATTCATCACTGTGGCGCAGAATAACTTCGCTGGCCGGGGTAAAAGCAGACATGTAGGGCTCCTGTAAGATCTGAGCGGGGATTATAGTGGTTTGTTGGCGCATGTACGATGGGTTTGCTAGCATAGCGTCGCATTCAGGCAGCAGAGCAGGTAACACCATGACGTCCAGGCGCGACTGGCTTTTACAGCAAATGGGAATTACGCAGTACCAACTGCGCCGACCGCGCGTGCTACAGGGCGAAATTGCCGTCACGCTGGCAGCGGAGACACGCTTAGTTATTGTGGCTGAAACAGCGCCCGGTTTACAGGAGCCGATCATTCGCGACGTGCTGCATGCGCTTAATTTGCAAAGCTCACAAGTCATGATGGTGACGCCGGAACAGCTGGAAATGCTGCCGGAAAAACTGGATTGTGCGGGCTGGCTACTGGGCGTTGAAAGTGAACAGCCCTTTAATGGCGTCGCGTTATCGAGCGCCTCCTTCAATGAACTGATCAGCAGCGGCGCGGCAAAACGCGCGCTCTGGCAACAGATGTGTAACCATGACAGCCATCTCTTTTCTCACCCCTGACGATCTGGCTCAGGCTTTTGCCATTGAACGTCGTAGCCATGCTTTTCCCTGGAGCGAACAGACTTTTGCCAGCAATCAGGGCGAACGTTTTTTAAATCTCCGACTTGAAGTAGAAGGCAATTTGGCCGCCTTCGCTATCACGCAGGTCGTATTGGATGAAGCCTCACTATTCAATATTGCTGTCGACCCCGCTTATCAGCGGCGTGGCTTAGGTCGCCAGTTATTGCAGCACTTAATCGATCAACTGATTGAGCGTGATGTCATGACGCTTTGGCTGGAAGTTCGCGCCTCAAACCTGCCTGCCATCGCGCTCTATGAACAGCTCGAATTTAATCAGGTAAGCCGTCGCCCTAACTATTATCCCACCGCTAGCGGACGTGAAGATGCTTTGATCATGGCGCTGACGCTGTAAGGAATTTAAAGGAGCTTTGATGTTAGAGAACTGGGATTGCATCCTGTTTGATGCCGATGACACCCTTTTCCATTTTGATGCGTATGCCGGATTGCAGCGCCTTTTTGCTGGCTACGATGTGCAGTTTACCGATCAGGATTATATTGACTATCAATCGGTTAATAAGCCGCTTTGGGTCGATTATCAGAACGGCGCCATCTCAGCACTGCAACTACAAACGCGTCGCTTTAACGGCTGGAGTGAAAAACTCAGTATCTCACCTGAAATTCTCAACAGCGGTTTCCTCTCTGCAATGGCTGAGATCTGTACGCCACTGGAAGGGGCTGTCAGCCTGATGAACCTGCTACACGGTAAGGTCAAGATGGGGATTATCACCAACGGCTTCACCGCGTTACAGCAAACCCGATTAGAGCGTACTGGTTTCCGCGATTACTTCGACATCTTAGTGATCTCTGAGCAAGTTGGCGTGCCAAAACCGGATGCACAGATCTTCGATCACGCGCTTTCATTGTTGGGAAATCCGCCGCGGGATCGCGTGATGATGGTAGGGGATACACCGGAGTCCGATATTCTTGGTGGTATGAATGCAGGCATTAAAACCTGCTGGCTGGATCATGGCACGCGCCCGTTACCCGCGCATATCACGCCTGACTGGCAAATCAAACGTCTCTCAGAACTGGAAATCATTCTTAAAGCGTAACGCTGCTTTTAATGATTAAACGGGTTATAAAAACCACCTGTCATCGCGTTGGGTGGTTTTTTTATTTACGCGTTATCGGATTGGAATACATCATCATTCGGTCAATCACCGCCGTGCTAAGCAGATAGCGTGCGAGGGGAGCATATCAGCCTTGTCAATTTGCTTGCGCAACCTGGTCCTCCCTTAACCAGCAAAAGCGTTAACGACTTAAACCCGCTTTTCCTCGGCTTTTTCATCGCGTTCCGCTTTGGCTTCTTCTTCATCCCGATCTTCTTTTACGGGTTTACTGGCTGTCAGCAGGAAAGGGGATTGTTGCCAGCGAGTACGGCGATCGCGCAGCAAAGTACGGGTGAGAATGATGCCAATCGCTAACGCCAGCAGCATCATCAAACGCAAAATATTGGTGGTGTTATCGACCTGGCGTGATTCCGTTACCAACACATGCGTATCCAGCGTCACCCGCAGAAAGCCGAGCGGGCCGTCGCTGTTCCTCAGCTGTTGGACGATTTGATGATTGAAATAGCTGCCAGCGCGTTTGCCATCCAGCGCCAAACGATCGCGAACATTGATATTTTCGCCGCTGTGCGCCACCAAACTGCCATCGTCATCATAAACCGACGCATCAAGAATGCGGCTATTAGAGGTCATCTGATCAAGGATACCCTCAATTTTATTGCGATTATTTTCACTGTTGTCCATCAACGGTTGCAGGCTGAAAGCCACCTGATTCGTTAACGTGTGCGCCAGCTCTTCTACCTGTTCCGAGCGCGCCATTTGATGGCCGAGACTAAACCAGGACGCGCCCTGCATCAGGACGACCAACAGCGCCATCGAGATGAGTACAATCACCGTACGATGTAAGCGAAATTTCAGTGCAGTTTTAGCCATCGATAACCCGTGTCACGTCACAACAGAAAGCCTGGAGATTATGTTGCCAGAAGCAGCGCAGACAAGGTAGCCTCTTGCGTGGTTTTGTTGTGCCTACAGGAGCTCTAATGCCAAATCGTCTTACCTGGTGCGATCTGCCCGCCGATGTTTCACTCTGGCCGGGTTTGCCCCTTTCTCTGAGCGGTGATGAAGTGATGCCGCTGGATTACCGCGCTGGCCGAACCGGCTGGTTGCTTTACGGTCGCGGACTGGATAAACAACAGCTGACCGATTATCAGCATAAACTCGGTGCGGCGATGGTGATCGTCAGCGCCTGGAACGTGGATGAGTATCAGGTGATTCGCCTGGCGGGTTCGCTAACGCCGTTCGCCAGCAAACTGGCGCATGACGCCGGGCTGGATGTGGCGCCGTTGGGCAAAATCCCGCATTTGAAAACGCCAGGTCTGCTGGTGATGGACATGGATTCCACCGCCATCCAAATCGAATGCATTGATGAAATTGCGAAGTTAGCCGGCAGCGGCGAGCTGGTTGCCGAAGTGACTGAACGCGCCATGCGCGGTGAACTCGATTTTACCGCCAGCCTGCGTCAGCGCGTAGCGACATTAAAAGACGCGGACGCCAATATTCTGAAACAGGTGCGCGATGAATTGCCGTTGATGCCAGGCTTAACCACGCTGGTACAGAAGCTGCAAGCGCTGGGCTGGCAGGTGGCTATCGCCTCGGGTGGGTTCACTTATTATGCTGAATATCTGCGCGATAAGCTGCATCTGGCTGCGATCGTCGCCAATGAACTGGAAATTCGTGACGGCAAGCTGACCGGTGAAGTCATCGGCCCGATTGTTGATGCACAATATAAAGCAGACACGCTGAAGAAGCTGGCACAGCGTTTTGATATCGCCCCGGAGCAAACCGTGGCGGTGGGCGATGGCGCTAACGACCTGCTGATGATTAAAGCATCGGCGTTGGGCATTGCTTACCATGCTAAACCTAAGGTGAATGAGCAGACGCAAGTCACCATTCGCCACGCCGATTTGATGGGTGTTTTCTGCATCCTCAGCGGCAGTCTGATTCACGAAGAGCGTTAACAGAGGTATTGATTTGGCCAAAGCGGCAAAACGCGCATTCGTCTGTAATGAATGCGGCGCAGATTATCCACGTTGGCAGGGGCAATGCAGCGCCTGCCATGCCTGGAATACTATCACCGAGGTGCGTATTGCTGCCTCGCCTACTGCTGCGCGCAACGAGCGCTTAAGCGGCTACGCAGGCAGCGCTGGCCCCAGCCGGGTACAAAAACTCTCTGAAATTAGCCTTGAAGCGCTACCGCGTTTCTCGACCACTTTTAAAGAGTTTGACCGCGTATTGGGCGGCGGCGTGGTGCCGGGAAGCGCTATTTTGATTGGTGGTAGCCCAGGCGCAGGGAAGTCAACGCTGCTGTTGCAGGTGATGTGTAAGCTGGCGGGAGGGATGAAAACCCTGTACGTCACAGGCGAAGAATCGCTGCAACAGGTCGCAATGCGCGCCCATCGTCTGGGATTACCGACAGAAAACATGAATATGTTGTCGGAAACCAGCATCGAACAAATCTGCCTGATTGCCGAGCAAGAGAAGCCGCAGCTCATGGTTATCGACTCGATTCAGGTGATGCACATGGCTGATATCCAGTCATCGCCGGGTAGCGTGGCACAGGTGCGTGAAACCGCCGCTTACCTGACGCGGTTTGCCAAGACGCGCGATGTGGCGATCATCATGGTCGGTCACGTCACCAAAGATGGCTCGCTGGCCGGCCCGAAAGTCCTGGAACACTGTATTGACTGCTCGGTATTGCTGGACGGCGATGCCGATTCGCGTTTCCGCACGCTGCGCAGCCATAAAAACCGTTTTGGTGCGGTTAACGAACTGGGCGTGTTTGCTATGACTGAGCAAGGCATGCGTGAAGTCAGTAATCCTTCCGCTATTTTCTTGTCACGTGGCGAAGAAGTGACGTCCGGCAGTTCAGTGATGGTGCTGTGGGAAGGCACGCGTCCACTCTTGGTAGAGATTCAGGCGCTGGTGGATCACTCCATGATGGGTAATCCACGCCGCGTTGCGGTGGGGCTGGAGCAGAATCGCTTGGCGATATTGCTGGCGGTGCTGCATCGTCATGGCGGATTACAGATGGCGGATCAGGATGTATTCGTCAACGTAGTCGGCGGCGTTAAGGTCACTGAAACCAGTGCGGATTTAGCCTTGATGCTGGCCATGGTTTCCAGCCTACGCGATCGCCCTTTGCCACAGGATTTAGTGATCTTTGGTGAAGTGGGATTAGCCGGTGAGATTCGCCCGGTGCCAAGCGGACAGGAACGCATTTCTGAAGCGGCGAAGCACGGCTTTAAACGCGCCATTGTTCCGGCAGGAAACGCGCCGAAAAAACCGATCGATGGCATGAAAGTTTACAGTGCGAAAAAACTGGCCGATGCGCTGGCTATTTTAGAAGAGCTTTAAGCTTTACCTGCCCTGTTTCCGCTGGCGGGAGCAGGGCACAATTCTGCTAAAGGGCTATGTTTATTCAGCATCCGGCATGAAAGTTAACATGCCGGGCCGCAGCGGGTTATCGCTTTTTCCGCTTGCAGGCGAAAGTTGGCGTGAGGGCCTTTTCTCTTTACGCCACATATTATTCACGCAGGAGGCACGACATGTCGTCGTTTGATTATCTAAAAACGGCCATTCGCCAGCAGGGCCACACGCTGCAACAAGTCGCCGATGCCAGCGGCATGACCAAAGGGTATTTGAGCCAGCTGCTCAACGCCAAAATCAAAAGCCCCAGCGCACAAAAATTAGAAGCGTTACACCGCTTTCTCGGCCTGGAATTTCCACGGCGCGATAAAACGGTTGGCGTGGTATTTGGTAAGTTCTATCCGCTGCATACCGGCCATATTTATCTGATTCAGCGCGCCTGTAGCCAGGTTGATGAACTGCACATCATTATGGGTTACGACGAGCCGCGCGATCGCGGTTTGTTCGAAAACAGCGCCATGTCGCAGCAGCCTACCGTCAGCGACCGATTACGCTGGTTATTGCAAACCTTTAAATACCAAAAAATATTCGTATTCACTCCTTTAATGAAGAGGGCATTGAGCCTTACCCGCATGGCTGGGATGTCTGGAGCGAAGGGGTAAAATCATTCCTCAGTGAACAGGGTATTGCGCCCGACTGTATTTACACCAGCGAAGCGCCCGACGCAGAGATGTATGAACAGCATCTTGGCATACCAACGGTAGTGGTTGATCCCAATCGATCGTTTATGAGCATTAGCGGCGCGCAGATCCGCCAGGATCCGTTCCGCTTCTGGGAATACATTCCCACCGAAGTGAAGCCGTTCTTTGTGCGTACCGTGGCGATCCTTGGCGGTGAATCCAGCGGCAAATCGACGCTGGTTAATAAACTCGCCAATATTTTCAACACCACCAGCGCCTGGGAATATGGTCGCGATTACGTCTTCTCGCATCTTGGCGGTGACGAAATGGCGCTGCAATATTCTGACTATGACAAAATCGCGTTGGGTCAGGCGCAGTACATCGATTTTGCGGTGAAGTACGCCAACAAAGTTGCTTTCATCGACACCGACTTTGTCACCACGCAGGCGTTCTGTTTAAAGTACGAAGGGCGCGAACATCCGTTTGTTCAGGCCCTGATCGACGAATATCGCTTCGATTTAGTCATTTTGCTTGAAAACAATGTGCCTTGGGTGGCGGACGGCTTACGCAGCCTGGGCAGTTCGGTTGATCGGCGTGAGTTTCAATCGATGTTGATCACCATGCTGAGAGAGAACAATATCGAATTTTTGCACGTTAAAGAGGACGATTACGACGCGCGTTTTCTACGCTGCATTGAGCTGGTGAAAGGGATGTTGGGCGAACAAAATAATCCGTAATCCCGAAGAGATGGCCGCTGCTGCGCTGTTTTTAGCCTCAGATGAAAGCCGATACATTGCGGGGGCTGAACTGTGCATTGATGGCGGAATGGCGCGAACTGCCCGTTTCCCCACTTGCGGAATAGTGCGAGCTGCCCCTTCCCCGCAAGCGGGGAAGGTTGGGATGGGGACAAGCCACACACGCTAAAAACGCCGCCAACCCACACCCATCCCGCCAAAAAATCAGTAAACCATCACCACTTTGCCACGCATATGGCCTTCCAGAACACGCGCATGCGCCGCCTGCAATGTCTCAACGCTCAAGCCCTGTAAGGTCTCATTCAGCGTGGTTTGCAGTTTTCCAGCATCCAGCAGTTCAGCCACTTCATTCAGAATCTCGCCCTGGCGCGCCATATCGGGTGTGTTAAACATGCTGCGGGTGTACATCAACTCAAAATGCAGTGCGGCACTTTTCAGCTTCAGCTGATCCATCGCCAACGGCTGTTCGTTTTCCACGATGGTACAAATGTGGCCCTGCGGCGCAATCAGCTTAGCCATGGTTTCCCAATGACCATCGGTGTCGTTCAGGCAGAAAATGAAATCCACCTGCTTAAGATCGTGCTTTTCCAGTTCACCGATCATGTCTTTGTAATTGATCACCAGATCCGCTCCGCGATCACGGCACCATTGTGCGGAATCTTCACGCGACGCGGTGGCGATCACTTTGACTTTGCTGCGCATTTTCGCGAATGGAATCGCCAGCGATCCTACGCCGCCTGCACCGCCCACGATCAGCAGGGTTTGATCGGCTGTGGCATTTTGCAGATTAAGACGTTCAAATAACCCTTCCCAGGCGGTCAACGCAGTCAGCGGAATTGCCGCTGCCGCTGCCCAATCCAGGCTCTTTGGTTTGTGACCAACAATGCGGGAATCGATCAGTTGTTCGCTGCTGTTGCTGCCGGGGCGAGTAAGATCACCCGCGTAGAACACTTCATCACCTGGCTTAAAGTTGCTGACTTTGCTGCCCACTTCCAATATTACGCCGCTGGCATCCCAGCCTAAAACGCGTGGCACCTGCAAGCCGTTCTTAATGGCACCTTTGTGAACCTTGGTATCAACCGGATTCACTGAGGCCGCTTTGACTTCAACACGCAGATCATATTCGCCCGGCGTTGGCGTTTCTGGAGTGATTTCAATAAAAGTATGTGGATTTTCTGGATTGATAGCGATAGCGCGAATAGTCATAGGGTTCTCCTGTTTTGATGACTTAAGTGTAGAACCCCATTTTGCCAATGATAAGATGGACAATCTTTCATAGCGTGTTCGTCTGAGGTGAACAATGGCATTTCGTCAATGGCAGGATATGGCGCTGTTTGCCTTAGTCGCCGAATGTGGCAGCTTTACCGCAGCGGCTGAGCGGGTGGGATTGCCTAAATCCAGCGTCAGCCAGCGCATTAGCCAACTGGAACAGCGTCTTGGAATCCGTTTAATGAATCGCACTACGCGCCAGCTCAATCTCACGTTTGCCGGTGAACGCTATCTGCTGCATTGCCAGGAGATGATGCAGGCCAGTGAACGTGCCGATCAGGCCATTGCTAATTTGCGTGAAAACCCCAGCGGACGGCTGCGTATTACCAGCCCGGCAGGCATCGGCGCGACGTTGCTGGCACGCTGTAATGCTGAGTTTTTGCAGCTTTATCCAGACGTCACGTTAGATGTTTCTGTTTCGGATGACATACGCGACCTGGTTCAAGAGGGATTCGACATCGCGCTGCGCACCGGTCAGCCGCAGGATTCGTCGTTGATTGGACGTCGGGTCGGTTATTGCGAACGCACGCTGGTGGCGTCGAAACATTACCTTGAACAGCACGCGCCCATCACGCATCCGCAACAGCTGGCGGAGCATCGTTGCATCGCCCATCACGCGTGGAATGAGTGGGTACTGAAGCAGGACGATGCGTATTACCGTTGGCTGCTGCCGCCGGGTCATCTGACCGATAATTTGGTGTATGCACGCGAATGCGCATTGGGTGATGCAGGTATTACGCAGCTGCCGCGCTTTTTAACCGAGGGCGCAATGGCGGATGACCGCTTAGTGCCTGTGCTGCCAGAGTGGGAAATGGAGGGGAACGAGTTGTGGCTGGTCTATCCGAGTCGCAAGTTGAATTCGCCTGCGCTGGCAAAGTTTATTGAATTTGCGCTGCAATCAACGGTGTTTAAGGCGTTTTACCGCTAACGCTATCCCGTAAAACGGGCAAAAAAATAGCGGCATTTCTGCCGCCATTTCTCTTACTTAATCATACGTTTGTACTTGATGCGCTTCGGCTCCAGCGCTTCTGCGCCGAGCGTGCGTTTCTTGTACTCTTCGTATTCGGTGAAGTTACCTTCGAAGAATTCGATATTGCCTTCATCCTGGTAATCCAGAATGTGCGTGGCGATACGGTCAAGGAACCAACGGTCATGCGAGATAACCATGGCGCAGCCTGGGAACTCCAGCAAGGCGTTTTCCAGGGCGCGCAGGGTTTCGATGTCCAGGTCGTTGGTCGGTTCATCAAGCAGCAACATATTGCCGCCAACCTGCAGCAGCTTGGCGAGGTGCAGACGACCACGCTCACCACCCGAGAGTTCACCCACGCGTTTACCCTGATCAACCCCTTTGAAGTTGAAGCGGCCAACGTAGGCACGGCTTGGCATTTCGGTGTTGCCGACACGCATAATGTCCTGGCCGCCGGAGACTTCTTCCCACACGGTTTTGGAATTATCCATGCTGTCACGGAACTGATCGACAGAAGCCAGCTTCACGGTATCACCGAGCACGATGCTGCCGGAATCAGGCTGTTCCTGACCAGACATCATACGGAACAGGGTGGATTTACCCGCACCGTTCGGGCCGATAATGCCGACGATAGCGCCTTTCGGCACGGAGAACGTCAGATCGTCGATCAGGACGCGGTCACCGTAAGATTTGCGCAGATTAGTCACTTCTACCACTTTGTCGCCCAGACGTGGGCCAGGTGGAATGAACAATTCGTTGGTTTCGTTACGCTTCTGGTAATCGGTGTTGTTCAGCTCTTCAAAGCGTGCCAGACGGGCTTTGCCCTTGGACTGACGGCCTTTCGCACCCTGACGAACCCACTCCAGCTCTTTCTCAATCGACTTACGACGCGCCGCTTCAGAAGAGGCTTCTTGCGCCAGACGTGCATCTTTCTGCTCAAGCCAGGATGAGTAATTGCCTTCCCACGGAATACCTTCGCCACGGTCCAGTTCCAGAATCCAGCCCGCGACATTGTCGAGGAAGTAACGGTCGTGGGTGATCGCCACAACGGTGCCTTCGAAGTCGTGCAGGAAGCGTTCCAGCCAGGCCACGGATTCGGCATCCAGGTGGTTGGTGGGTTCGTCCAGCAGCAGCATGTCTGGCTTTTCCAGCAGCAGGCGACACAGCGCAACACGGCGGCGTTCACCACCCGACAGGTTGCTGACTTTTGCATCCCATTCTGGCAGGCGCAGCGCATCAGCGGCACGTTCTAACTGCGTGTTGAGATTGTGACCATCGTGCGCCTGGATAATCTCTTCCAGACGACCCTGCTCAGCAGCCAGCTTATCGAAGTCAGCATCTTCTTCTGCGTAAAGCGCATAGACTTCGTCCAGACGTTTTAACGCGCCAACCACTTCTGACAGCGCTTCTTCCACCGATTCACGAACGGTGTGTTCCAGATTGAGCTGCGGTTCCTGCGGCAGGTAACCAATTTTGATCCCTGGCTGCGGGCGCGCTTCCCCTTCAATGTCTTTATCGATGCCCGCCATGATGCGCAGCAGCGTAGATTTACCCGAGCCATTCAGGCCGAGCACACCGATTTTGGCGCCAGGGAAGAAGCTAAGGGAGATGTTCTTAAGGATATGTCGCTTCGGCGGAACCACTTTGCCGACGCGATGCATGCTATAGACGAATTGAGCCACGTTGTATTGAGCCTCTGGGTCTGTTTGTCGTTTGGATGATGTCGAAGTTTAGCCTTTTTCACCGTCTAATCACAGCCAACGCACGGGGATTCTTCTGATGTGTGCCGCAGTTTGGGATAACTGTTTGATTTACGCACAACCTCGAGACTATGCTGCCTTTTTGCCTTAAAACGGAGGAGGTTCGATGAGAGTGCTGATCGCAGCGGATGAAAACGCCTGGGGCGGATTGATTGAGTCGATTCGCCAAACCATGCCGGATGTCGAATTTGTCGCCTCGGCGGGTCATGCGGCAGAAAGCCTGGCGGGCTTTGACGCCCTGATCCCCGGCATGTGCAAAGTCGATGCGCGCCTGTTAGCCACCGCTGACCGCTTAAAGCTGATTCAACAAGCGGGCACCGGCCTGGAAAGCGTGGATATCGCGGCGGCAAAACAGCAGGGCATTATGGTCGCGAACGTGCCCTCTCATACGTCGGGCAATGCAGATTCCGTGGCTGAACTCGGTATCTGGATGATGATTGGTCTGGCGCGTCGTCATCAGGAGATTGCGCAATGTCTGGCGCAGCAGCGGCTCGGTCAGCCGGTGGGGATGGGGTTGATGGGAAAAACCGTGGGGCTGGTGGGATTGGGCGGCATCGGTAAAGCGCTGGCGAAACGCCTGGCGCCGTTTGGTATGCGCATGATTGGCGTGAAGCGCGAGGCTGACGCGGCATTTGCAGAAAAGTACGGTCTGGATTGGGTCGGTGATATGGCGCAACTGCCGCAGCTGCTTGAGCAAGCCGATTTTGTGATCCTCAGCCTGCCGGATAATGCGCAAACGCACCATATCATCGACGAAAAAGCGTTGAGCCAGATGAAGCCTGACAGTTTCCTGATCAATCTGGGACGGGGCGGTTTGATCGACAAAGAGGCGTTTATTGCTGCGCTGGAAAACAACACGCTGGCGGGAGCCGGGTTGGATGTGTTCTGGCAGGAGCCACCCGATCCCAACGATGCCGTGTTTAGCTACAACGTGATCGCTACGCCGCACATTGGTGGCGTAACCGATATCTCTTTAGCCGGAAATGTAGCAGGCGTTTGCGAAAATTTGCGCCGGTTACGTGATGGCGAAGCGGTGGACAACCGCTGGGCATAATGGCCTATGGCAGGCGCAGCGGAATGTTTTGTTGTGCCAGCCAGTTATTCAGATCCTGCTCGGGTGCGCTGTCACTGACCAGCAAATCGAAAGCACGCAGCTCTCCAATTCGCACCGGCAGCACTTTGCCATATTTACTGCTGTCCGCCACCAGCACACGCTGGCGGGCACGCAGCATTGCGTGATGCTTCATCGCCAGTTCATTGGTGTTATAGCAGGTTGCACCCTGATCCTTATCGATTCCGGCGGCTGAGATAAACGCCAGCGTAGGGCAGAGATCGTCGAGAATCGAATGTGCCCCAATCGGCGTAAACAGCGCGTTGTCCGCATGAAATTCACCCCCGCTTAAGATCACATTGCAGGCGGGTTTTTCTTTCAACGCTAAAAAAGTGTTCATGGCGCAACAAATAGCGGTGAAAGGCAAGGTGTCGGCAATGGCATCGATGATGTACGGCAGCGTGGTGCCGCAATCAAAAAACACGGTGTCGTTTTCACCAATCAAACTGGCCGCAGCTTGCGCTAGCCGCTGCTTTCTGGCGGCATTTTGCCCATGTTGATCGGAGATGAAATAGTGCCCAGCGTGGCTTTTGGGATCGCTAACGATGTAACCGCCCAGCAGCACTACTGTGGACGCAGGTTCCGTTAAATCGCGGCGAATAGTCATTTCTGAAACGCCGAGCAGTTGCGCTGCGTCTTTCAAGTGCAGTTTATCAGTGCGTTTCAGCGCCTGAGCCAGCTTGTGGATACGTTCGTCGCGCCGGGTTTCCATGTTCATCTCTGTATTATTAGTATCCTGATGTTCCGCATGAGGTTTCACTCTTTCGGCCTGTCAATCGGGACAAATCCCCCGAATTTTAATGAGTTGCCTCTCATCTTGCAGATGGATTTTCAATCTTACCCGTAATAGAAACGACCCGCAAACTTCGCGCCGCGCCGCGAGATCAGCACGCTTCTCCGCCAGATAATCACGCTTTAACCCAGCCCTGAGCGCTATCTTTGTCTGAGGGTTGATGTTGCTTTGTTAAAATAGTAACACGATATTTATGTATAAAGCTCGCTAAGACGGCTGTTACCACGCGCTCAGGATGTGGTTTTTATCACATATTTAACTTATACGAATTGTTATTGTTATTTTAATAACATTTTAAGGTTAAAAAAGAGCCAGGAGAAAAAGATGCAGATAGCCGTTATCGGGTCAAACATGGTGGACCTTATTACTTATACCAACAGCCTGCCGAAAGCGGGCGAAACCCTTGAAGCGCCCGATTTCGCTATCGGCTGCGGCGGAAAGGGCGCTAATCAGGCCGTGGCGGCGGCAAAGTTGGGCGGCAACGTGATGATGATCAGTAAAGTGGGGGACGATCTGTTCGCGCCTAACACCGTCGCCAACCTGCAACAGCAAGGCGTGGATACCCGCTACGTCACCACTGCACCGGGCACCTCCAGCGGCGTGGCACCTATTTTTGTCGACGATCAGTCGCAAAACCGCATCCTGATCATCAAAGGAGCTAATCAGCAGCTTAAACCGGCAGATATTGATGATGCCGCTGAGGCGCTAACATCCTGCAAACTGATGATCCTGCAACTCGAAATCCCGCTTGAAACCGTCTATTACGCGATCGATTTTGCCCGCCAGCACAATATCAAGGTGATTCTTAATCCCGCGCCCGCAGTCGCGGATCTGGATATTCAGTACGCCTGCAAATGCGACTTCTTCATGCCAAATGAAACCGAGCTGGAGATTCTGACCGGTATGCCCGTTAGTACCGATGAAGAGGTGCAACTTGCAGGGCAGTCGCTGCTAAAACGTGGGCTGAAAAACCTGATCATTACCCTTGGCAGTCGCGGCTCGCTGTGGATGACGGGCGATGATCTGCACCACGTTGCACCTACGCCGGTCAAGGCAGTGGACACCAGCGGAGCGGGCGATGCTTTTATTGGCTGCTTTGCTTACGTGCTAGTGAAAACCGGTGATATCGCTGAAGCGATGTCACAGGCATCTGCCTATGCCGCCTGTAGCGTGACCGGCCGCGGCACCCAGCGCTCTTACCCCGACGCGGACAGCTTCCAGCGTTTTCTGAACGTTCAATGAGGCCCTGTTATGCAACCCAAAACCCTGCAAACTAAAACGATGCAACAGAACGCAATGCCACAGAATATTGTTCAGCAATCTGATGGCTACTTAAATAAAACGCCGCTGTTCCAGTTTATTTTGCTCTCTTGCCTGTTCCCGCTTTGGGGCTGTGCTGCGAGCCTGAATGACATTCTTATCACCCAGTTCAAAAGTGTCTTTGCCCTGAGCGACTTCGCCAGCGCGCTGGTGCAAAGTGCGTTTTACGGCGGCTACTTTCTGATTGCGATCCCGGCTTCACTGGTGATCCGTAAAGCCAGCTACAAACTGGCGATTTTAATGGGATTAGCGCTCTATATTGTCGGCTGCATGCTGTTTTATCCCGCCTCGCACATGGCGACATACACTATGTTTCTGGCGGCAATCTTTGCCATCGCCATTGGTCTGAGCTTTCTTGAAACCGCTGCCAATACTTACAGCTCGATGATTGGTCACCGCGATCATGCCACGTTGCGTCTGAACGTCAGCCAGACGTTCTATCCGATTGGTGCGCTGATGGGCATTGTGCTGGGTAAATATCTGGTGTTTCAGGATGGAGAGAGCCTGGAAAGCCAGATGGCGGGAATGAGCGTCGAGCAGGCTCATGCATTTCGCCTGACCATGCTGGAGCACACCTTAGAACCCTATAAATATTTGGTCATGGTGCTGGTGGTCGTGATGTTGCTGTTTATGTTCACGCGTTATCCGCGCTGCAAGCCGGAGAGCAGCGAAAAATCGCAGCCTTCCCTGCGCGAAACGTTCCGCTATCTGGCGAATAATCGCCACTTTAAACGCGGCATTGTGGCGCAGTTTCTCTATGTTGGTATGCAGGTTGCGGTGTGGTCGTTCACTATTCGTCTGGCGTTAACATTGGGCGCAACTAATGAACGTCACGCCTCCAACTTTATGATGTACAGCTTTATCTGCTTCTTCATCGGTAAATTCGTCGCTAACTTCTTGATGACACGCTTCCGGGCGGAAAAAGTCTTGATCGCCTATTCGGTGCTGGGGGTGCTGACTTTAGCCTATGTGATGCTGGTGCCTAACTTCACGGCAGTTTACGCCGCCGTGTTTGTCAGCGTGCTGTTTGGACCGTGCTGGGCCACCATCTACGCCGGGACGCTCGCTACGGTAGATAATAAATATACCGAAGTGGCGGGGGCGTTTATTGTCATGGCGATTGTTGGCGCGGCTTTTGTGCCTGCGCTGCAAGGCTTCGTCTCTGATCATCTGGGTTCAATGCAGCTGGCGTTTGGCGTCTCGCTGCTCTGTTTTGCCTGGGTTGGCTTCTATTTCTGGGGCGAACTGCTTCATAAAAAACAGGCTAACGCAGCGGGACGTTTAGTGGAGGAGCTGCCATGAAAACCCGTTTACCGTTGCATCGTGAGCAGTTTCACGCCACGCCAGGCGTGCTGCTGCAAAATGAAGATTTCACAGTAGAGCTGTTTCGCTATCCTGCGGGCATCGAAGCGGTACGCATCCACAATCGGCGTGGTACGGTGATCGTGCTGCCCTTTTACGGGCAGATGATCTGGCAAGCAAGCTTTGATGGGCATTCGCTGACCATGGGCCACAGCTTTAAGCAGCCGCTGCCGGGCAGTTCAATTATTGATACTTACGGCTGTTTCGCCTTTCACTCCGGTTTGCTGGCGAATGGCTGTCCTTCAGCGGAGGATGATCATCCGCTGCACGGCGAAATGGCGTGCGCCCGCATGGACAACGCCTGGATCGTGCTGGAAGAGGGGCGAGTGTCACTGGAAGGTGAAACCGAATATGTGAAAGGGTTTGGTCATCATTATCTGGCGGCACCGGCGGTGCGTTTGCAGGCCAATCACGCGCGACTGCATATCGAAATGACAGTCACCAATCTTGCGGGTGCGCCAATGCCGCTGCAGTACATGTGCCATCTCAACAGCGCATGGGTGGAGCAGGGACGTTTCCAGCAGTCGATCCCTGATGATGCTTTCCAGCTGCGCACCACCATCCCAGCGCATGTGCGGCCTACGCCAGCCTGGCGGGAATATACCGATCGGTTGGCGCGGGATCCCCAATCTTTACAGCAGTTGGATCAACCGCAGATGTGCGATCCTGAGATCGTCTTTTTTGCTGACGATCTGGCGCAATATGGTGAGGAAGTACAGTTTGAACTGCATTCGCCGCAAGAGGATTACGCCTTGATGACGCGCTTTTCCACTGCGCAGTTTCCGCATGCCACGCGCTGGTTACTGCATAATCGCGATCAGCAGGTTGCAGCCTATATCCTGCCCGCCACCTGTCGGCCAGAAGGCTTTTTAGCAGCGAAACAGGCCGGCACGCTGATCGAACTGGCGCCGGGCGAGCAGCGGCATTTTTCGGTTGAAACCGGCCTGCTGTAAGGTCAGTGAGGCAGCCGCAAGGCTGCCTTAAATCGCGGCTATATTGCCACTAACCCGCGCACGCCTTCCGCTTCCATGCTATCGCCACGCCCGCGCTGAACGATTTCGCCACGCGACATCACCAGATAATTGTCTGCCAGTTCCGCCGCAAAGTCATAGAACTGCTCGACTAATAAGATCGCCATATCACCGCGCTGTGCCAGCTGGCGGATCACCGCGCCGATCTCTTTGATCACCGAAGGCTGGATCCCTTCTGTGGGCTCGTCGAGGATCAACAGTTGCGGGCGACACGCCAGTGCGCGGCCAATCGCCAATTGCTGCTGCTGACCGCCAGAAAGATCACCGCCACGACGTGATTTCATCTGAAACAGCACCGGGAAAAGCTGATAGATCTCATCTGGCACCTGTTTCGCCTGCGACGCGGAGAAGCGCGACAGTCCCATCAGTAGGTTCTCTTCCACCGTCAGACGGGGAAAATCTCGCGGCCCTGCGGTACGTAAGCGATGCCGGATTGCACGCGCTGATGCGGTTTGCGTGAATTAATCACTTTATCCTGCCAGCGAATTTCCCCTGACTTGGCGGCAATCAATCCCATCAGGCATTTTAGCAACGTGGTTTTGCCTACGCCGTTACGGCCCAGCAAACAGGTCACTTCGCCGATCTTCACCTCAAAAGAGAGGCCGCGCAGAATGTGGCTGCCGCCATAATATTGATTCAGTTCAGAAACCTGTAGCATCTCAGCGTCCCAAATAAACGTCGATTACCTGTTCGTTGGCCTGTACTTCGCGCAACGATCCCTCAGCCAAAACCTGACCTTGATGCAATACCGTGACGTGATCGGCGATGGTTTCAACAAAACCCATGTCGTGTTCCACCACCATCAGCGAATGTTTACCCGCCAGGCTGCGAAACAGTTCGGCGGTGTACTCAGTTTCGGCATCGGTCATGCCCGCCGCCGGTTCATCCAGCAGCAGCAGATGCGGTTCCTGCACCAGCAACATGCCAATCTCCAGAAACTGCTTTTGTCCGTGTGACAGCAAACCCGCTTTGCGCTGGCGCTCACCGCCCAAACGCAGCAGTTTTAAGACTTCATCAATACGATCCTGCTGCTCGCCGCTCAGACGGGCGCGCAAGCTGGCCCACACGGATTTATCCGCTTTCAGGGCAATTTCAAGGTTTTCAAATACCGTCAGCGCCTCAAACACCGTGGGTTTTTGAAACTTGCGGCCAATCCCCGCGCGTGCAATTTCTACTGGCGAAAGCTGGGTGAAATCGCTGTTCTGGTCGTAGATTACCCGGCCATTATCGGGCCGGGTTTTTCCGGTGATCACATCCATCAACGTGGTTTTACCGGCACCGTTGGGGCCGATCACACAGCGCAATTCACCTACGCCGATCTGCAGGGAAAGATCGGTTAGGGCGCGAAAGCCATCAAACGAGACGTTGATCTTTTCCAGCTGCAGGATCGGATCGGTTTGCGCACGGTGGCGATCCGCGCGGTGCGGTTGGGTAAACAGCGGTAAAGGTTCAGTCATCTTTCCTCCGACGCAGCAGGCCAATTACGCCACGCGGCAGAAACAGCGTGACCAGGATAAACATCAGGCCGAGGAAAAACAGCCAGTATTCCGGGAAAGCAACGGTGAAGAAGCTTTTGGCACCATTGACAATGCCAGCGCCCAACAGCGGGCCAATCAGCGTGCCGCGACCGCCGAGCGCCACCCAAATGGCGGCTTCGATCGAATTAGTGGGCGACATTTCGCTGGGGTTGATAATGCCAACCTGCGGCACGTAAAGCGCGCCCGCCAGGCCACACAGCACTGCAGAGAGCGTCCAGACAAACAGCTTGAAACCTCGGGGATCGTAACCACAAAACATCAGGCGGTTTTCGGCATCGCGAACGGCCGTCAACACCCGGCCAAACTTGCTGCGTGCCAGTGAAAAACCCACTGCCAGGCTAAGCAGCAGCAATAAGACCGTGGCGACAAACAGCCCAATGCGCGTGCTGGTGGCGGTGACATTGAAGCCGAGCAGGGTGGTAAAACCGGTGAAACCGTTGTTGCCGCCAAAGCCAGTTTCGTTGCGGAAAAACAGCAGCATGCCCGCGTAAGTCAGCGCCTGCGTCATGATCGAGAAGTACACACCTTTGATTTTTGAGCGGAAGGCGAAGAAGCCGAACACCAGCGCCAGCAAACCGGGCACCAACACAATCAGGCACAGCGCCCAGGCAAAATGTTGGGTGCCTGCCCAAAACCACGGCATCTCATTCCACGAGAGGAATGACATAAAAGCGGGCATGCCGTCGCCTGATGCCTGACGCATCAGGTACATGCCCATGGCGTAACCGCCCAAGGCGAAAAACAGCCCGTGGCCCAGCGACAACAATCCGGCGTAACCCCACACCAGATCGAGCGCTACCGCTACCACGGCATAACAGAGGATTTTGCCCACCAGCGTCAGCGTGTAGGTGGAAATGGCTAACGGATGTGCGGCGGGCAGCAGCGCCAGAAAGGGCATCACCAGCAGCGCGAGGGTCAGCAGCATACCGATGCTGAGCGTGAGACGCGGTGCTCTACGCGCCACGGTTAAGGTTATGGGTTGCGTCATCAGTCAATCACCCTTCCTTTAACGGCAAACAGGCCTTGCGGACGCTTCTGGATGAACAACACGATAATTACCAGAATCAATATTTTCCCCAGCACGGCACCGATTTGCGGCTCCAGCACTTTGTTAAGAATGCCAAGACTGAAGGCCGCGACAACGGTGCCCGCCAGTTGGCCGACGCCGCCCAGCACCACCACCAGAAACGAGTCGATGATGTAGCCTTGACCGAGTTCCGGGCCGACGTTGCCCAACTGCGACAGCGCCACGCCGCCAAGACCGGCAATGCCGGAACCTAAGCCGAATGCGAGCATATCCACACGACCCGTGGGCACGCCGCAGCAATCTGCCATGGCGCGGTTTTGCGTTACTGCGCGCACATTCATGCCAAGGCGGGTGCGATTCAACAGCAGCCAGGTCAGCGCCATTACCCCAATGACAAACAGGATCACTGCAATGCGGTTCCACGGCAGTACCAGATTTGGCAGCACCTGCAAGCCGCCCGACAGCCATTCCGGGTTAGCAACTTCCAGGTTTTGTGCCCCAAACAGCACGCGTACCAGTTGGATCAGCATCAGGCTGATGCCCCATGTCGCCAGCAAGGTTTCCAGCGGGCGACCATACAGATGACGAATGATGGTGCGCTCCAGCGCCATGCCGATGCAGGCGGTGACCAAAAAAGCCACCGGCAGCGCCAGCAGCGGATACCAGGCCAGATAGTGCGGTGCAAACTGCTGAAACAGGTTTTGCACAAACCAGGTGGCGTAAGCGCCCAGCATCAGCATTTCGCCGTGGGCCATGTTAATCACGCCGAGCAGGCCGTAAGTAATCGCCAGGCCCAGCGCAGCTAACAGCAGAATCGATCCGAGCGAAAGACCACTAAACGCCTGACCCAGCAGATCGCCCCACATCAACCGTTTTTGGATTCGCTGCAAGCTTTCGGCAGCGGCGTCACGCACTGTCGCGTCAGGTTCGTTAGCCGCCTGAGTTAAGCGTTGCAGGCTGGCTTGGGTGTTAGGATCGCTGGAATCGCCGAGCAGCTTCACGGCTTTCAGACGCACCAACGGTTGAGGATCGGCCAGTTGCAGGTTAGCGATAGCCATCGCCAGCGCAGCGTGAACGCGGCTCTCTTGTTCAGCGGCGAGGCGTTGTTCAATCAGCGGTAGCTGGTCAGCGACGCCGTCATTCTGCAGTTGTTGAGCGGCGCGCAGGCGGACATTCGCATCGTCGCTGACTAACTGGTGAGCGGCGAGTGCACCCGTAACCAGAACGCGTAACCGGTTATTCATGAAGACTTTTTTACGTCGCCTTCAGGCTGCGGGCTGGCGTCTAACGGCAGCAGAGCGTCGCCGACTTTACTGAAAGGCTGTTTTTTCTGATCGATGACCACGGTTTCGGCTTTCAGTGCTTGCAGCAGCGGCAAACGACTGGCTTCCGGCGCGGCTGCCCACTGTTGTAATAGCATTGCCTGTTGGGTGCGGCTGGCCGCAGCGAAATCCGCTGCCGGTCCGGCGTTGGCAAAAAGCGGCAGCCACAGCAGCAGGCTAAACAGGCAGAGGCGAAGATTCATAGGATTGGGCCTCGTTGGTCTGATAAAAATGCGGGTAAGGTGCGTGCGGTCCCCCATCCCTGCCTTCCCCGCACGCGGGGGAAGGGGAAGATCGTGCTGCACGCGGCTTAGTGGCTGACATTTAGCAGCGTCTTCCTCCCCCACGGGTGGGGAGGACCGAGGTGGGGGACAGCAGGCACCTAACCTACCCATCCCAGCCTTCCCCGCACGCGGGGAAGGAGAAGATCGTGCTGCACGCGGCTTAGTGGCTAACATTTAGCAGCGTCTTCCTCCCCCACGCGTGGGGGAGGACCGAGGTGGGGACAGCAGCCACCTAACCTCTTACAGAGTTTGGAGGCAGCAGACGCCTAACCTACTGCGTCGTTTTCACCGGATGGTCAGGCTTTTTGTCATTACCCGCGATATACGGGCTCCACGGCTGCGCACGTACGGGTTGATCGGTCTGCCACACCACGTTGAATTGACCATTCTCCTCCACTTCACCGATCATCACCGGTTTATGCAGATGGTGATTGGTCTGATCCATGGTCAACGTAAAGCCGTCCGGCGCTTTAAAGGTTTGGCCCGCCATCGCTGCACGCACTTTATCTACATCGGTGGTGCCCGCTTTTTCTACCGCCTGCGCCCACATATGAATGCCGACATAGGTCGCTTCCATTGGATCGTTAGTCACAACAGAGTTAGCATTCGGCAGATTATGCGCCTTGGCATAGGCACGGTAATCCGCCACAAACTTCGCGTTGGTTGGGTTATCAACCGATTCAAAGTAGTTCCACGCCGCTAACTGGCCGACCAACGGTTTAGTGTCAATGCCGCGCAGTTCCTCTTCGCCCACCGAGAAAGCCACAACCGGAATATCGGTAGCTTTGATGCCTTGGTTTGCCAGCTCTTTGTAGAACGGCACGTTGGAGTCACCGTTGATGGTGGAGACCACCGCTGTTTTGCCGCCCGTCGCAAACTTCTTGATGTTAGAGACGATAGTTTGATAATCGCTGTAACCAAACGGCGTGTAGACCTCTTCAATATCTTTATCCTGCACGCCTTTCGAGTGGAGGAAAGATCGCAGAATCTTGTTGGTGGTGCGTGGGTAAACGTAATCAGTGCCTAACAGAAAGAAGCGTTTGGCGCTGCCGCCATCTTCACTCATCAGGTATTCCACTGCGGGAATCGCCTGCTGGTTTGGCGCTGCACCGGTATAAAAGACATTGGGCGACATCTCTTCGCCTTCATACTGCACCGGATAGAACAGCAGGCCATTTAGCTCTTCAAATACCGGCAGTACCGATTTACGCGATACCGACGTCCAGCAGCCAAACACCACTGCGGCTTTATCCTGTGTTAGAAGCTGACGCGCTTTTTCGGCGAACAGCGGCCAGTTAGACGCGGGATCGACCACCACCGGTTCCAGCTTTTTGCCCAGCACGCCGCCTTTGGCATTGATCTCATCAATGGTCATCAGCGCCACATCTTTCAGCGGTGTTTCTGAAATCGCCATGGTCCCGGAAAGGGAGTGCATGATCCCCACTTTTATGGTGTCGGCAGCCTGAGCGCCCCAGGAAAGGCCCATGCTGACAACCGTAGCGGAGAGTGCGAAAGCCTTGAGCAACGAACGTCTTTTCATCGTTTTAGAACCCCTAAATGTGTTTTGAGTTATTCAATGGGTTGAAGCCGGGCCTGCTGTAACATGTGTAAGGTGATTTTCCTGACCTCCGCCTTACTGACGGCGATATGGTTGGTCAGGATGCGCTGCGCCTCCTCGGTCCGTTGCTGAAAGATCGCCTGTAAAATCTGAGCGTGTTCCTGGTAAGTCGCATCAACACGATCGTCACGGGTAAAGTCGAGACGACGGATAATGCGAATTTTTTCGGTTAACTCCGCGTGGATACGCGCCATTTCACGGTTCCCCGCCGACGCCACCAGCGTCATATGAAACGCCTCATCGTGCTGCGAAACGGTTTTTCCTCTTCTAGCCGCTCCGCCTGAATCCAAAATTGTTTGAGTTCAGTTAACAGCGCGGCGCACTGTTCAGATGGCAAGGCGCACAGGCGTTTTACCGCCTCGCACTCCAGCACGGTGCGCAGGTCGTACAGCTCTTCGAAATATTCGAAGTCAAAGTTCTTGATCTGCCAGCCGCTGCGAAACCAGACCTCGACGTAGCCTTCACGCTCCAGCCAGAAAAGTGCCTGGCGCACTGGTGTGCGGCTCACTTCCATGCGCTCGGCGATTTCATTCTCGCTAAAGCGATCGCCGGGCATCAGGCGGAACTCGAAAATATCGTTTTTCAACGCCTGATAAACGCGCTCTGCCAGCGCTTCCGGGCGTCCTTTACCGCGTTGCATTGGAGATGACATCAACGCTCCTTATTCCAGCCACAGCAGCGTATCGCCGGGACTGACCGGACGGCCCGCCTGACAGGCAATGCGTTTCACTCGACCCGCTTGCGGCGCGACAATCGCCAACTCCATCTTCATCGCTTCCACAATGATCAGCGTCTGACCCGCTTCGATGTCGTCGCCCGGCTGCACCACTACTTTCCAGATGTTGCCGTTCATATCGGCCTGCACCGCGAATGCGCTGTCGTCCTCTTCCATGACGTGTAATGTCTCTTCGCTGGTCAGCGGCGCGCTCTGCTCTTCCTGCGCCCAGAGCGTGACTTCCTGTTCGAAAGCGGCCGACTGACGCTGACGGAAGTCGGCAATCGATTCGGCGTTATTTGCCAGGAATTGTTGATGCTCAGCAAAGTCGAACAGCGTTTCTTCAATACGGAGGGTGGCGCGGCCTTCACGGAAGTCATCGCGTAGCTGATTCAGCTCCGCTTCGCTCACCGGATAGAAACGTACCTGATCGAAAAAGTGCAGCAGCCAAGGTTCGTCAGCAGCAAACTGACTGTTTTTCAGGAATTTGTTCCAGATCGGCAGCGTACGGCCTACCAACTGATAACCGCCGGGTGAATCCATGCCGTAGATGCACATGTACATGCCGCCGATACCCACGGTGCCTTCCGCGGTAAAGGTGCGCGCCGGGCTGTATTTGGAGCTCAACAGGCGATGACGGGGATCTATCGGCACCGCGCAAGGTGCGCCAAGGTAAACATCGCCCAAGCCGAGAATTAAATAGCTGGCATCGAAAATCGTATCGCGCACCGCTTCGCGGCTGGCTAAGCCGTTAATGCGTTGGATAAAGTCGACATTATTTGGCAGCCACGGCGCGCTGGCGCGCACCGTTTCCTGATAGCGCTCGACCGCGCCTAAGGTGGCGCTGTCTTCGAACGCCATCGGCATCCAGACAATACGTGACGGCACTTTCAACGTGCTGACGTCGCCAAGCGTGGCTTCCAGCCCTAACAAGACGTGCATGAGCTGCGACTGGCTGAGGATGCGGCTGTCATAGCGCACCTGCAAAGAGCGAACGCCTGGCGAAAGCTCTTCCACACCCGGCACCGCCTGTTCGCGCAGCGCATTCATCAACAAGTGCACCCGTAAACGCAGCGCCAGATCCAATACGTTATCGCCATATTCGATCAGCACATATTTGTCGCCCGCCTGGCGATAAACCGCTTTTGGTGTGTGTTCGGTGGCATCAATAGCAGCCAGAATAGTGGCTGAGCCAAACGCAGTTTCTGCCAGCGAAGGCACATCAAATTTCGGCGCGTGTTCGGGGCGCAGCGTCTCTACCACATGCATCTGCGCTTTTTCCAGCGCTAGCGCTTCACTGGCTCCAATTGGATGGAAACGAATTTTGTCGCCCGGTTTCACCTGGCCGACTTTCCATAATTCCGCTTTGGCGATGGTCACAGGGCAGACGAAACCGCCAAGGCTTGGGCCGTCGTGCGTCAGGATCACCGGGAAGTCGCCAGTAAAGTTCACCGCGCCGATAGCGTATTCGCAATCATGCACGTTCGAAGGATGCAGGCCAGCTTCGCCGCCGTTGGCGCGAGTCCAGCTCGGTTTCGGGCCCACTAAGCGCACGCCTAAGCGGTTGGAGTTGTAATGCACTTGCCAGTCGCTGGCGAAGAACGCGTCAATGGCGGCCTGAGTGAAAAAGTCGGGTGCGCCGTGTGGGCCATACAGCACGCCGATACGCCATTCCGTGCCGTAATGCGGCACCAGCGCGTTATCCAGCGCTTGCGGTTCGCTAACCGGTGCCGGTGTGGTGCAGGCGGCAAGCTGCGGCTGAGAAATGGCCAGCATATCTGCAACGCGCAACGTACGACCGGCGTGACCGCCAAACTGACCCAGCGAGAAGGTCGATCGGCTGCCGAGATATTCCGGCACGTCAAAACCGTTGCGCACCGCCAGATAACTGCGGCAGCCACTCTGCGCACGGCCCAACGTCAATGTTTGTCCCGGTTTGACCGTCAGCGGTTGCCAGTAATTTACTGCTTCGCCATCCAGCGTGGCGGCGCAATCGGCGCCCGTTAATGCAATGGTTGCCTCGCTGTGAAAGCGCAGGGTCGGGCCTTGCAAGGTAAATTCCAGACCGGCAGCGGCTTCATGATTGCCGACGATGCGGTTCGCCAGGCGAAAAGCGAAGTCATCCATCGGCCCGGAGGGCGGCACGCCAATATCCCAATAGCCGAGGCGACCAGGGAAATCCTGAATCGAGCTAAAGGTGCCAGGTTGCAGCACTTCAATCACCGAGGCGGCTGGCGTGAAGCTGTCGAGGAAGCGCGTCCAGACTTTGCCGCTGCGAAAGGCATCCGTTGCAATAATCTGGCGCAAATAGTCGAGGTTGGTGGCAATGCCGTGCAACTGCGTGGCGTTGAGCGCAGTCTGCAGCTTTTCCAGCGCGGCTTCACGTGTGTCGGCGTGAACAATCAGCTTGGCGACCATCGGGTCGTAAAAACTGGAGACCTCAGTTCCGGTGTCGATCCAGCCATCAATGCGCACGCCTTCCGGGAAGCTGACGCCGGTTAATACGCCGGGGCTAGGCTGAAAGTTTTTCAACGGATCTTCGGCATACAGGCGCACTTCAATGGATGCACCTTGTGGAGCCTGTTGCAGACGCGCCCAATCGATACTTTCGCCTGCTGCCACTTTCAGCATGCATTCCACCAGATCGAGACCGGTGACGCATTCAGTGACCGGATGTTCTACCTGCAAACGCGTGTTCACTTCGAGGAAGTAAAAAGCATCCTGTTCGGCGTCGTAAATATATTCCACTGTACCGGCGCTGCGGTAATTCACTAACTCACCAAGACGCACCGCTGAAGAGAGCAGGGCGTCACGCGTAGCGTGTGGCAAATTCGGAGCAGGCGTCTCTTCTACCACTTTTTGATTGCGACGTTGCAGTGAACAATCGCGCTCACCCAACGCCACGACTTTGCCGCTGCCGTCGCCGAAGATTTGCACTTCTACATGGCGGGCGCGGTCGATGCAGCGTTCGAGAAACACACCGGCATCGCTAAAAAATTGCTCACCGAGACGCCGCACACTTTCCCAGCCATTGCGAAGCGCGTCGGCATCGGCACAGCGCGTCAGGCCAATGCCACCGCCGCCGGCAGTGCTTTTTAGCATGACCGGATAACCAATCTGTTCAGCGGCGCTCAGCGCGTCGTCCAGCGAAGCCAGCAGCGGCGTGCCTGGCGTCATCGGTACGCCGGCGCTGGCCGCCAGTTCACGTGCGCGATGCTTCAAACCAAACTCACCAATCTGCTGTGCGGTGGGGCCAACAAAGGCGATACCGGCCTGCTCGCAGGCATCCGCAAACGGCAGACTTTCAGAGAGAAAACCGTAGCCAGGCCAGATAGCTTCCGCGCCGGTTTCTTTGGCAGCCGCTAAAATTTTGTCGATACGCAAATAGCTGTCGCTGGCTTTGTCACCGCCTAACGCAATAGCCACATCCGCATCTTTTACGTGCTGCGCATTGCGGTCAGCATCGGAATAGACCGCGACGCTTTTACGCCGAGGCGTTTGAGGGTACGAATGGCGCGACAGGCGATCTCGCCACGGTTAGCAATCAACACGGTACTGAACATGGTTTAGTTACTCCCCTGAGCAGCGAGCCAGTTACGCCAGCCACCAAATTCGGTAATCTCCAGCGCGCTGTTCAGCGCGGAACCTTCACAAATAAAGCCTTTCACCACGCGGCCATTTGCCAGCGTCAAGCTGCCAATGCCCAGCGGCGCGGGAATTTCCGCCACAAATTCACCGAAGCGCGCCAGTGGGATATCCCACAACTCGACGGTGATGGCAGAGCCTTGCTCAGCGCGCATCAGGCCTGGCTTTTTGATGGGGCCATCCAGCAGCGCAAACAGGCGATAACAGCGGGCGGTTTGCGTCTCTTCAACGAAAACGGCCTGACGCGTGGTGAGCTGGAAGTTGAGCGGCATTCCGGTAAGGTGCGCACCCACCACAGCGACGCGCACGTGATCGGTTGAAACGGGCAGTGCGGCGTGAACCGCGGGCTGAGCTCTACCGGTCGCGCCCAGCGGCAGCGCCATTTGTTGCTGCCAGCGCAGGCCAAAGTCCGCTAGTGCACGATCGTGCCAGGCCGGTGCAATCAGCGTGATGCCTGCCGGTAAATCGTCATTGCGAAACGGCGCAGGCAGCGCCAACGCAGCAAGATCGGCTAGGTTGGTGAAGTTGGTGTAATAACCAAAGTGCGAGTTGTAATGCACCGGCTCCTGCTTCATCTCTTCCTGGGTGTGAATGGTGGGTGAAGTCGGCACCACCAGCGCATCAAACTGCGCCAGCGTTTGCTGAATTTGACGCGTCAATTCAGCGCGCAGATATTCCGCTTCATAAGCCTGAACCGCGCTGTATTTCAGGCCGCTGGAAACGATACCGTGAACCACCGGATCCATCTCTTCCGGTCGATTAATCATCTCCCCGACGGCCACGGTGCGCTCTGCGACCCACGGGCCGTAATAGAGCTGTTCAGCTAATTTTTCAAAAGGGGTGAAATCGATAGGATGCAATGTTGCACCGCTGGCCAATAATGCTTCCAACGCCTGATCCCACGCGCCTTCAGCCGCAGCATCGTCAAAAAACTCTGGGTTAGCCGGAATGGCGAAGTCGGGATGCGCTTTCATACTGGCGGGCGCGGTATGAGGATTGTGACGTGAATAGGCATCATCAGCGTCGTAACCGCCAGCTACGCTGGCAACGATGAAGGCATCTTCTACCGTTAAGGCGAACACCGAAATGGTGTCATTCAGGCGGCAGGCCGGAACAACGCCGCTGGCAGAAAACCAGCCTTTAGTCGGTTTCAGACCCACCATATTGTTGAATCCGGCGGGAACGCGACCTGAACCGGCGGTATCGGTGCCTAATGAGAACGCGACTAAACCACGCGCCAGTACTGAAGCCGAGCCGGAACTGGAACCGCCACTGACATAGTCGGCATCAAAGGTGTTGCATACCGCACCAAAGGGCGAACGTGTGCCGACCAAACCCGTGGCGTATTGATCGAGATTAGTTTTACCGATCACAATCGCGCCTGCGGCTTTAAGTTGCGCGACAACAAAGGCGTCTTTTTCGGCAGTATAAGTGAAAGCGGGGCAGGCGGCGGTGGTGGGCCAGCCCGCGACATCAATATTGTCTTTCACGGCGAAAGGCACACCGAACAGCGGAAGCGCCGCAGGGTTGCGTAGATAGCTGGCCAGCAGCGGCTCGATCTGGGCGTTAAGCTGGGCGGGTGTCGCCAAATAGAGCCAGGCGTTGTCTTGGGTATTAAGCGCTGCCAGATGCGTTTGCAGCAGCGTGTAGATCTGTTGCGGTTCCTGTTGGTAGCGCTGCTGCCACTCGTTAAGGGTCAAGCCAAATGTCGAAGCCATGCGATGAATTCCAACTGGTATACAAGATGGAATTCAACAGAGCAAAGGCTGTGCCAGATTTTTAACGCTATGATCTGAGGGTTAAAGTTCACCCGTCATAAGTTTAACTGATGATAAAATGCACAACCGCAGCGCAGGGTTTGCGCAATTGCAGTGCGTTTGGCTCACGTTGAGTAAATTTTGTGAAGAACATGGCAAGAGCGCAATGGCCTGGTTAGCATGAAGAAAGTCTGGCACGTAGCCGGAGCCCAGAAACAGAGGAGATTTACGTGGAGAAGTGGCGTAACTGGATGATAGGGATTTGTCTGGTCAGCACGGCCAGCAGCGTATGGGCTGACTCGCTCGATCAACAACGGCAACGTTATCAACAAATTAAGCAAGCCTGGGACAGCAATCAGATGGCGACGGTGGATCAACTGTTGCCCACGCTACAGGATTACCCTCTGTATCCGTATCTGGAATATCGTTTGCTGGCGCAGGATCTCGATCAGGAGACCAGCCTGGCGGTAAAGAATTTCATTCAAAAATATCCTACTTTGCCGCCCGCAAGATCGCTGAGCACGCGCTTCGTCAATGTGCTGGCACATCGTCAAGACTGGCAAGGTGTGTTGACCTTCAGCCCGACTGAACCCAAACCGGTACAGGCGCGCTGTAACTGGTATTACGCCAAATGGGCAACCGGGCAGCAGCAAGCCGCCTTTGAGGGCGCGAAAGCGATTTGGCTGCGCGGCACTGCCTTGCCTAATGACTGCGACGCGCTTTTCTCGGCATGGCAATCGTCCGGTCAGCTTTCGCCAATCACTATTCTGGAGCGTATTCGCCTCGCGATGAAAGCGGGCAATGACAGCCTGGTCAGTTATCTGGCAAAAATGCTGCCTGCCGATTATCAAACCATGGCCGATGCCGTGTTGGCTTTGCAGAAAGATCCGCTTTCGGTCACCACCTTTGCCAGCGCAGTCGGCCCAACCGATTTTACCCGCCAGGCCACGATCTACGCCTTTACGCGTGTAGCGCGTGAGGACATGGAAAATGCCCGCAGCATGATTCCGATCTTAGTGCGTGCGCAAAAGATGGAAGCGGCCGACGAACAGGCGCTGAAAGAGATTGTGGTGTGGCGCATGATGGGCAGCGATCTGACCTCCGAGCAGGCGCGCTGGCGTGATGCGGTAGTGATGAACAGCGAATCAACGGCGCTGGTGGAACGTCGCGTGCGTCTGGCCTTAAGCGAAAACAATCGTCGTAGCCTGAACACCTGGATTGCCCGCCTGCCGGTGGAAGCCAAAGAGAAAGATGAGTGGCAATATTGGCAAGCTGACCTGCTCTTTTCACAAAACCGCAAAGAAGAGGCGGAAGAGATCCTACGTAAGCTGATGAAGCAACGTGGTTATTATCCGATGGTCGCAGCGCAGCGTTTAGGCGTGGATTATCCGTTGCAGGTCGATGCCGCTCCGAAACCCGACAGTACCACGCTGCAAGGCGCGGAGTTGGCGCGCGTGCGTGAGCTGATGTATTGGGGACTGGATAACCTGGCGCGTAGCGAGTGGGCGAATCTGGTGGCGAGCAGAACGCACGTGCAGCAACAGATGCTGGCGCGCTACGCCAACGAGCAGGATTGGTGGGATCTCAGTGTACAAGCCACCATCACCGCGAAAATGTGGGACAGCTTAAAAGAGCGTTTCCCACTAGCATGGCAAAGTCTTTATCAGCAATACACCCGCGATAAAGGCATTCCGCAAAGCTATGCGATGGCGATCTCTCGTCAGGAAAGTGCGTGGAACCCTAAAGCTCGTTCACCGGTGGGCGCAAGCGGTTTGATGCAAATTATGCCGGGTACGGCTACCCATACCGTGAAGATGTATAACATTCCCGGTTACGTGAATAACAGCCAGTTGCTGGATCCGCAAACCAATATTCAGATTGGTACGCAGTATCTGGAGTATGTTTTCCAGCAGTTTGGGCAGAACCGCATTTTTGCTTCAGCAGCCTATAATGCTGGCCCCGGCCGTGTGCGAAGTTGGCAGAAAACCAGCGCAGGAAATCTCGATGCGGTCGCGTTTATTGAAACCATTCCGTTCTCAGAAACGCGTGGCTATGTGAAGAACGTGTTGGCTTATGATGCGTACTATCGTCACTTTATGGGCCAGCCGGATAAGATCCTTTCGGATGGTGAGTGGAATCGCCGTTACTAGCTGTGCTAAGCTTCCGTACTCTTTAGCGAGTACGGAAGCCCTTTCATGACCCAATCTTTTGCCCCTTCAACCCACACCGGTTCTGCTGACAATAATTGGCTGCGCTTTGTCGATTTGATGCAAGAAGCTTTCGCTAATGGCCATGCGCTGCCGCTGATGCAGTTGATGATGACGCCAGATGAACGCGAAGCCTTTGGCACGCGCTTGCGCATTATCGAAGAGTTGATGACGGGAGAAATGAGCCAACGCGAGCTGAAGAATGAGCTTGGCGTGGGCATTGCGACCATTACGCGCGGATCAAATAGCTTAAAAGAGGCGCCGCCAGAGCTAAAGCGCTGGCTGGAGGCGCGGCTGATTACTGCTGATACAAAGGGTGAGTAAACGGGCACAGCGCCAGTATCAAAGCCTGATGATAAACGCTTGAACGGCTCAATAAACCATGGGTAAAAGCCCCAATTGCGCCACCTTTTTGTTTAATATTCTCTTCGCCAGTTAATCGCGCCATCTCTTCGCCCAGTTCACGTCCTTCACGTAAACCTGCCATTACCACCGGCGGCAGGGTAAAGCTGGCTGAACGCGATTCCCCCGCTGCTTTTGGTTCTCCACTACCATCCAGGCGAAGGCGCAATCGTCTTCAATGCCGGCTTCAATCGCTACCCAAAAGTTCGCTTCTGGTCGGACCTGACGCGCATTCATCACGCGCTGACGTGCGCCAGTTCGCGTTTCCAGATTGGTTAAGGGCTGAGCCGCCACGCCGCTATCGACCTCGACCCCTTCAATATGGCAGGATCCTTCGCCGAAAACGTCGTTGAACGCTTGTGCAATCGCGCGAATTTTTGCTGGGTTGATGGTGGCTGCGACAACATGGTACATAATTGGTTGAACCCTTGAGTGATTAAGGCAATTTTGGTCGCAGTATAACGGAAACTAAGCATGTTACAGGTCTATCTTGTTCGTCACGGTGAAACGGTATGGAATGCGGAGCGACGCATTCAAGGTCAATCCGACAGTCCGCTGACGGAAAAAGGTGAACAACAAGCCCATCAAGTGGGCGAGCGCGTTAAAGATTGGGGCATCACGCATATCATTTCCAGCGACTTAGGCCGCACGCGTCGCACCGCAGAGATCATTGCCGATGCCTGCGGTTGTGCCGTTACGTTGGATCCACGTCTACGTGAGCTGAACATGGGCGTGCTGGAGAAGCGCCCACTGGACGGTTTGACGGCAGAAGAGGAAACATGGCGTGCTGGATTGGTTAATGGCACCGAAGGCGGCCGTATCCCGGATGGTGAATCAATGACGGAAATGGCGGAGCGTATGCATGATGCGCTGAATACCTGTCTTGATCTGCCTGCAGGCAGCCGCCCACTTATTGTCAGCCACGGTATGGCGTTGGGCGTCTTGGTGAGCACCATCCTCGGATTGCCTGCTTATGCCGAACGTCGTCTGCGTCTGCGTAACTGTTCAATTTCACGCGTTGATCATCAGCAAAGCGCCTGGCTGGCCAAAGGTTGGGTGGTTGAAACGGCGGGGGATATTTCACATCTGGATGCCCCTGCACTCGACGAGTTGCAGCGCTAAGGGCAACGTTGATAAAAAATGCCGTCTCGAGGACGGCATTTTTGTTTAGCTCGCCTGTTGAGGGCGAATAGGAATCAGATATTCGCAACGAATCTCTGTTGGCGGCTCGCTGCGCTTTTTACCACCGTGGGTGAAGAAGCGCTCGATATCCTGACCCTGGCGACGCGTCAGGCCCAGCGTTGGCATGCAGGTTCCATACAGCAGCAGAATAAATTCTTGCAGTTCAACGCGCGGTCCGGTGTAGGTGAACTGGACGTAATCACCCGCTTCCAGAATTACGCTCTGGCCTGAATGCATGTTGATGGCATTATCGGCTGGCACGGCGGTGGTATAGAGAATTTCCTGCTCATCATCTTTATCGTGGCTGGCGCGCACCTGATGCAAGCCATACAGTACCGGCGGCACCGTATCGGTTTCCAGCAGGAACTGCTTCCAAAAATGGATGCGCATTTCGTCGCGATAGCTGGAAATTTGTTCCAGTGTGCAGGTGTAATTCTGCGTTTGCCCTACCAGTACCGTTTCAGGCAAAGTGACGAAACTCGGTTCTGGCTGTTTATCGTCAACAAGGCGAATCGGCGGACGAATACCGTATGAATTCCAGTCTGATGAACGGCGATACCACGCAGGTGTTTGATTAAACTGCTTTTTAAACGCGCGGGTAAAGGTCTGCTGTGAATCGAAGCGATATTGCAAAGCAATATCCAGGATTGGGCGGCTGGTAAGGCGCAGGGCGACCGCCGCCTTAGATAAGCGGCGTGCGCGAATATAGGCGCCAATGGCGTGCCCGGTGACGTCTTTAAACATCCGTTGTAAATGCCACTTGGAATAACCCGCTTTCAAGGCAACATTATCCAGTGAAAGTGGTTGATCCAGGTGGCTCTCCAGCCAGACAAGCAAATCGCGAATGATACCGGCTTGGTCCATAAAACATCCTCATACTTTCTGGTGGCGCAGCTAAACGCAGTCGACGAATAATAGCACTAATTGCTCAAAGGGCGTGGGCAGTTTCATTTGGGATGATTGTGCTACATCAATGCGGGTTTAGACCCGTTATGGTTTGGTCTTTGTGGACAATTGCCAGTACATTACATTCTCATCTATTACGTTTGCAATGGTAACTCCATGACAATATCTCGCCTTCTCATCGCCGCAGTCGCCACGGTGACTTTTTCCAGCCCTTTACTCGCCGAAGAGATTGGCTCAGTAGACACGGTTTTCAAGATGTTCGGACCCGATCATAAGATCGTGGTTGAAGCCTTTGATGACCCAGACGTCAAAAATGTAACCTGTTATATCAGCCGGGCAAAAACCGGCGGTATTAAGGGCGGATTAGGTCTGGCGGAAGATACATCAGATGCAGCCATTTCTTGTCAGCAAATCGGTGCTGTTGAACTCAGTGATAAAATTGTCCAAGGCAAAGCGCAGGGTGAAGTCGTGTTTCGCCAGCGCACCTCACTGATTTTCAAGAAGCTGCAGGTTGTACGCTTCTTTGATAAAAAGCGCAACGCTTTGGTCTATTTAACTTATTCAGACAAAGTGGTGGATGGTTCACCAAAGAACGCGCTGAGCGCGGTGCCGATTATGCCGTGGCATTAAGGCAAAGAAAAAACGCCCGAATGGGCGTTTTTTCATTTAGTCTTCGAGATCGCCGCAGAAACGATAACCTTCACCATGAATCGTGGCGATGATTTCTGGCGTATCCGGCGTGGATTCAAAGTGCTTACGAATACGGCGGATTGTCACATCAACAGTACGATCGTGTGGCTTCAGCTCGCGGCCAGTCATTTTCTTCAGGAGATCGGCACGGGTTTGAATTTTACCCGGGTTCTCACAGAAGTGCAGCATGGCGCGGAACTCACTGCGTGGCAGCTTATATTGTTCACCGTTCGGGTTAATCAGCGAGCGGCTATTAATATCCAGCGTCCAGCCATTGAATTTATAATCTTCCACCTGACGACGCTCTTCACTCGGCAGCGCCAAATTCATGGTGCGTGACAGTAGATTGCGTGCGCGGATGGTTAACTCACGTGGATTAAACGGTTTGGTGATGTAATCATCGGCACCGATTTCCAGACCAAGGATTTTATCCACTTCATTATCACGACCGGTCAGAAACATCAGCGCAACGTTGGCTTGTTCACGCAGTTCACGCGCTAACAGCAAGCCGTTTTTGCCGGGAAGGTTGATGTCCATGATCACCAGATTGACGTCATTGTCGGTCAGAACCTGATGCATCTCAGCACCGTCGGTCGCTTCATACACCACATAACCTTCAGCCTCAAAAATACTTTTGAGGGTGTTACGCGTGACCAGTTCGTCTTCAACGATAAGAATGTGCGGGGTCTGCATATTTCGCTACCTAAAATTTGCCAACAAATCGAAATCAGGGCGTACAGCGGTTATTCGGTCTCCTTACGGAGAGCGGCGTGCCGCGCTGAACCGTTGTACGAAATTATGTTTTGATAAACTCTCTATCAACGTCAACAACAGTGTTAGCTCAGCCAGTCAGGATGAATCTTGCATGCCCCGGGATGGCGCATATCCTAACTGCATTAACAGCAACCTAACAGCACCAACAACAACCGATAAGCATAAAAACAACGCTTCGTTGACTTATATCAAATGCAAGTGTAGCACGTTAACACTTTTGTGAAAAACTTCTCGTAGATTGCCTGCTTAGCTCACAAAAAGCAGCATTTTCGCTACAATTTCACTGCATGATACACAAAGTGCAATGTGCAGGAATTAATGTTTCACTAAGCTGAAATAAAAGGATTTTCTATTTTACTTTCTGTTTTAACGCGCTTGGTGGCGAAATCTTGCTCTGTGGCTTTTTTTAATAGGTTTTAACATCGTTAACATTTCATTTTCCTGTTTCTTATCGATCCGCGATGTCATGAACGTGCGTGTTACAATATGGCGCGATGTTAATAAACTGATGGAATAATCATGCGTTTCCCTTTCATTCTGGTTTCGCCCGCTCGGGCAGAAAATATTGGCGCTGCCGCACGTGCGATGAAAACCATGGGATTTAGTGAATTACGAATCGTTGCCAGCGACGCGTGGCAAGATCCAGCGGCCCGACGTGTCGCTCACGGTGCCGGGGAGATACTCGATAATCTGCAAACCTTTGACACGCTCGCTGATGCGCTACATGACATCGAATTTTCAGTCGCTACCACCGCCCGCAGCCGTGCTAAATTCCGCCATTACGCCACGCCAACGCAGGTTGAAACGCAGCTGCTGGAAAAACGTCAGTGGGTGAAAAGCATGGCGCTGGTGTTTGGCCGTGAAGACAACGGGTTGACGAATGAAGAGCTGGATCTGGTCGACTTGCTGACCGGAATCCCGATGGCGAACGACTATCCCTCCTTAAATCTAGGGCAGGCGGTAATGGTGTATAGCTATCAACTGTCAGCGCTGAATCAGGTTGCGGCACCGGCGCCTCAAATAGCCGATGCCCAGCAATTGAAAGCGCTGCATCAGCGATTCCAGCATCTGTTGGTTCAGCTGGACGTTAGCAATGATGAAAAACTCGCGGACTGGATCGATCAACGTATCGGCGTGCTGGAGCAACGCGACAGTGCGATGCTGCATCGTTTGCTGCATGACATAGAAAAAACTTATAGATAAATCGTCCGGAAAAGTATGATTTTTTAGCGGCAGATCGTAGCAGAATTCGCCAGTGCAAAAGATCCACTCTGGATTCTTAGAAGATGACGAAACTGTGCGCAGCGTTGAGAATTTACACAATCGACAAATTCGTTGACTTAAAGTGCCCTTTGCTTTACTTCTGGAAGGCAGACGGACAACCAAAGACAGACAGAAAATAAATCTAAATGCGTAACTTCAGCCTGATTACCACAATTATTACCACCACCATTACTACAGGTAACGGTGCGGGCTGACGCATACAGGATAAAATAGAAAAAAGCCCGCACCTAACCAGTGCGGGCTTTTTTTCGGCTCAAATTCAGGAGAGTGAATATCATGCGAGTGCTGAAATTCGGCGGGACTTCGGTGGCAAATGCGGAACGTTTTCTTCGCGTAGCCGACATTTTGGAAAGCAATGCGCAGCAGGGACAAGTTGCAACCGTGCTCTCGGCCCCGGCCAAAATCACCAATCACTTGGTGGCGATGATTGAGAAAACCATCAGCGGTCAGGATGCTTTACCGAATATCAGTGATGCCGAACGTATTTTTGCTGACCTGCTGCGTGGCTTAGCCGATGCGCAGCCGGGTTTTGATTATGACCGTCAGAAAACTCGCGTTGATTTAGAATTTGCTCAGTTGAAGCAGGTGCTGCACGGCATCAGCTTGCTGGGACAATGCCCAGATAGCGTTAACGCCGCCATTATTTGCCGCGGTGAAAAACTCTCTATCGCTATCATGGAAGCGCTGCTGCTAGCACGCGGTCATGGCGTTAGCGTCATCGATCCGGTCGAGAAGTTATTGGCTGTTGGGCATTATCTTGAATCCACCGTGGATATCACGGAGTCCACGCGTCGTATTGAAGCCAGTAAAATCCCAGCAGAGAATATGATTTTGATGGCGGGTTTCACTGCCGGTAACGAGCGCGGTGAGCTGGTAGTGCTGGGCCGCAACGGTTCCGATTATTCTGCTGCGGTATTGGCCGCTTGCCTGCGTGCCGACTGCTGTGAAATCTGGACTGACGTTGACGGCGTCTATACCTGTGATCCGCGTCAGGTGCCTGATGCTCGCCTGCTGAAATCGATGTCTTATCAGGAAGCGATGGAGCTTTCCTATTTCGGGGCCAAAGTGCTCCACCCGCGCACCATCGCCCCGATTGCCCAGTTCCAAATTCCCTGCCTGATCAAAAACACCGCCAACCCGCAAGCGCCCGGCACCTTGATTGGTGGCGAAGGCGATCAGGATGAAAGTCCGGTCAAAGGCATCACCAATCTGAACAATATGGCGATGTTCAACGTTTCCGGCCCAGGCATGAAAGGCATGATCGGCATGGCTGCACGCGTCTTTGCCGCCATGTCCCGCACCGGTATTTCGGTGGTGTTGATCACGCAATCTTCTTCTGAATACAGCATCAGCTTCTGCGTACCGCAGAGCGAGCAGGCACGCGCGCGTCGCGTGCTGGAAGAGGAATTCTATCTTGAGCTGAAAGATGGCCTGCTTGATCCGCTGGATGTACTCGAAAATCTGGCGGTGATTTCGGTAGTGGGCGATGGTATGCGCACGCTGCGCGGTATCTCCGCCAAGTTCTTCTCAGCGTTGGCGCGTGCCAATATCAATATCGTCGCGATTGCGCAGGGCTCTTCAGAGCGTTCGATTTCAGTGGTCGTGAATAACGATGAAGCGACCACCGGCGTGCGCGTCGTGCATCAAATGCTGTTTGCCACCGATCAGGTTATTGAAGTTTTCGTGGTGGGCGTTGGCGGGGTAGGTGGTGCGCTGTTGGATCAGCTGCATCGTCAGCAGGCCTGGCTTAAGAAGAAGCATATCGATTTACGCGTTTGCGGCATCGCCAATTCACGTGCATTGCTGACTAACGTGCACGGCATTGATTTAAGCAACTGGAAAGCCGAAATGAACGAAGCCAAAGAGCCGTTCAATTTGGGCCGTTTGATTCGTTTAGTGAAAGAGTATCACTTGCTGAATCCCGTCATCGTTGACTGTACGTCAAGCCAGGCGGTTGCCGATCAGTATGCCGATTTCCTTGCCGACGGTTTTCACGTGGTGACGCCGAACAAAAAGGCCAATACCTCGTCGTGGAACTACTACCAGCAGATGCGTACGGCGGCAGCGAAATCGCGTCGCAAATTCCTCTATGACACCAATGTGGGTGCAGGCTTGCCGGTGATTGAAAACCTGCAAAACCTGCTGAACGCGGGTGATGAATTAATCAAGTTCTCCGGTATTCTCTCAGGTTCGCTTTCATTTATTTTCGGTAAGCTGGACGAAGGCGTGTCGCTGTCGCAAGCCACGCACATGGCGCGTGAAATGGGCTTCACCGAGCCGGATCCGCGTGACGATCTCTCTGGCACCGACGTAGCGCGTAAGTTACTGATTCTGGCGCGTGAAGCGGGATACCAGCTTGAGCTGAGTGATATTGAGATCGAACCGTTGTTGCCGGAAAGCCTGCTTGAAATCAAAGACGTTGAACAGTTTATGCAGCGTCTGCCGGAACTGGATAATGCCTTTGCTGCCCGCGTAGCCAAAGCGCGAGATGAGGGAAAAGTCTTACGCTTCGTTGGTGCGATTGAAGAGGGCGGCAGTTGCAAAGTGAAAATTGATGCCGTAGATGGCAACGATCCGCTCTATAAAGTGAAAAATGGCGAAAACGCGCTGGCGTTTTACAGCCGCTACTATCAACCGATTCCGTTGGTGCTGCGCGGATACGGTGCCGGAAATGACGTAACTGCGGCCGGTGTATTTGCCGACTTGTTGCGTACGCTGTCATGGAAGTTGGGAGTTTAATAATGGTAAAAATTTATGCACCGGCCTCAATTGGTAACGTTAGCGTCGGCTTTGATGTGCTGGGCGCTGCGGTCTCGCCGGTGGATGGTTCGTTACTGGGCGATTGCGTCTCAGTCGAAGCCGCAGACACGTTTAGTCTGACCAACTCTGGCCGCTTCGTCAGCAAATTGCCGGACGATCCCAAAGAGAACATCGTATATCAATGCTGGCAGCGCTTTTGCGAAGCGATTGGCCAAACCGTGCCGGTAGCGATGACGCTGGAAAAGAACATGCCGATTGGCTCCGGCCTCGGTTCCAGCGCCTGTTCTGTGGTTGCGGGTTTGATGGCGATGAACGAGTTTTGCGGCAAACCGCTCAGCGATACAGAACTGCTGACGCTGATGGGCGAGCTTGAAGGCCGCATTTCAGGCAGCGTACATTACGATAACGTTGCGCCATGCTTCCTTGGTGGTATCCAGCTGATGCTGGAAGAGAACGGCATTATCAGTCAGGAAGTGCCGGGTTTTGATGACTGGCTCTGGGTGATGGCGTATCCGGGCATCAAAGTTTCTACCGCCGAAGCGCGCGCTATTCTGCCCGCACAATACCGTAAGCAGGATTGCATCAAGCATGGTCGCTTGCTCGCGGGATTCATTCACGCCTGCCATACGCGTCAGCCGTTGCTGGCAGCTAAACTTATGCAGGACGTGATTGCGGAACCGTACCGCACCAAACTGTTACCAGGCTTTGCCGAAGCGCGTCAGGCTGCGCAGGATATCGGTGCACTGGCTTGCGGAATTTCCGGCTCAGGTCCAACACTTTTCGCCGTTTGCAATCAAATGGAAACGGCCCAGCGGATGGCTGACTGGTTGAGCCAGCACTATCTGCAAAATGATGAAGGCTTCGTCCATATCTGCCGCCTGGATACGGCTGGCGCACGTAAATTGGGATAACGCATGAAACTCTATAATCTTAAGGATCACAACGAGCAGGTCAGCTTCGCCCAGGCGGTGAAACAAGGTCTGGGTTCGCAGCAAGGGCTGTTTTTCCGCTGGAGCTGCCTGAGTTTGAACTGACCGACATCGACGCCATGCTGGAAATGGATTTTGTTAGCCGCAGCAGCAAGATTCTTTCTGCTTATATCGGCGACGAAATCCCAGCGCAGCAGTTGGCTGAACGTGTTAAAGCGGCCTTTGCTTTCCCTGCACCGGTTAAGCAGGTCAGTGAGGATATCGCTTGTCTGGAACTGTTCCACGGCCCGACGCTGGCATTTAAAGATTTTGGCGGTCGCTTCATGGCGCAAATGCTCTCCTATTTCAGCGGCAGCGATGAGCAAATCACGATTTTAACTGCGACGTCAGGCGATACTGGCGCGGCGGTCGCGCACGCATTTTATGGCATGAAAAACGTGCGCGTCGTGATCCTCTATCCGCAAGGCAAAATCAGTCCATTGCAGGAAAAACTGTTCTGTACGCTGGGTGGCAATATCGAAACCATCGCCATTGACGGCGATTTTGATGCATGCCAAACGCTGGTGAAACAGGCGTTCGATGATGAAGAGCTGAAAAAGGCCATTGGCCTGAACTCCGCCAACTCCATCAATATCAGCCGCCTGCTGGCGCAGATTTGCTATTACTTTGAAGCGGTGGCACAGCTGCCGCAGGAGAAACGTAATCAACTGGTGGTGTCCGTGCCAAGCGGTAACTTCGGCGATTTAACCGCCGGTTTGCTGGCAAAATCGCTGGGTTTACCGATCAAACGATTCATTGCCGCTACCAATGCTAACGATACCGTGCCGCGATTCTTGGGCAACGGCGCATGGCAGCCAAATGTTACTGTAGCAACGTTGTCGAACGCGATGGATGTGAGCCAGCCCAATAACTGGCCGCGCGTAGAAGAGTTATTCCGTCGTAAAACCTGGCGCTTGACCGATCTGGCGTATGGCGCGGTAACTGATGACACCACTAAAGCTGCCATGCGTGAGCTGGCGAGCATAGGTTATATTTCAGAGCCACACGCGGCAATTGCCTGGCGCTTGCTGCGCGATCAGTTGCAGGAAGGCGAATATGGCCTGTTCCTCGGGACGGCGCATCCAGCGAAATTTATTGAGAGCGTGGAAGCGATTCTGGATCAGAAACTGGCATTGCCGGCTGAATTAGCCGAGCGCGCTGAACTGCCGCTGCTATCACATACGATGAAAGCCGATTTTACCCCGCTGCGCGCTTTCTTGCTGAAAGCGTAAGCACAAAAAAGGGACGATCATCGTCCCTTTTTCTTTATATCGAGTTAATTAAACCTGCTCTGAGCGCTTAAATACCCACTCGCTGTCATTGCTGCTGGCCGCATCAAACGTATAACCGTCCACATCAAACGCCTTCAACTGCTCCGGTTTTTGCAGCTGATTTTGAATGATATAGCGACTCATTAATCCGCGTGCTTTTTTGGCGTAGAAGCTGATCACTTTATACTTGCCGTTCTTCTCATCTAAAAACACCGGTTTGATTAACTGCGCCTGCAATTTCTTCGGCTTAATCGCTTTGAAGTATTCATCCGATGCCAAATTAATCAACACATCATCGCCTTGATCAGCCAAAGCGTCATTGAGTGTGTCTGTCAGCAGCTCGCCCCAGAAGCTGTAAAGATCTTTGCCTGCCGGACTGGCGAATTTGATACCCATTTCCAGCCGATAAGGCTGCATTAAATCCAGTGGGCGCAACACACCATATAAGCCAGACAACATCCGCAGATGCTGTTGGGCAAAGTCAAAATCGTTGTCGCTAAAGGTTTCAGCCTGCAAGCCTGTGTAGACATCGCCTTTAAAGGCCAGAATCGCCTGACGCGCATTATCAGGCGTGAATTCAGGCTGCCAGCTGTTAAAACGATCGGCGTTGAGGTGAGCCAGCTTATCGCTGATGCCCATTAACGAAGCGATTTGTGCAGGTGACAGATCGCGCGCTACCTCAATTAGCTGTTGTGACTTTTCTAACAGCGCAGGTTGGGTATAGCGCGTGGTCGCCAGCGGGCTTTCATAGTCCAGCGTCTTGGCGGGAGAGATCACCATCAACATGTTCGCTTCCTCATATAACCCCTATTTTTACAGGGCATTGGCTGATTATTTAGCCTCGCAGTGTAACAAAAAAGCCGCAAAGATCGGCAAATCACAGCTATTTGTTAGCGCTATCGTAAACGGCATTTCTCGACCTTGCACCGCTGTTGCTGCGTGATATTATCGCAACAGCCTTTTTCACCCTGACAGTTAACTAAGAGAAAAGAACATGACGGACAAACTTACCTCCTTGCGTCAGCTGACCACTGTGGTTGCTGACACCGGTGATATCGCAGCTATGAAGCTGTACCAGCCACAAGACGCTACCACCAACCCTTCTTTGATTCTCAACGCCGCGCAAATTCCTGAATACCGCAAACTGATCGATGAAGCGATTAGCTGGGCACGTGAGCAGAGCAGCAACAAAGAAGAGCAGCTGCAGTTGGTTTCTGACAAGCTGGCCGTCAACATTGGTTTAGAGATTCTGAAACTGGTTCCAGGCCGTATTTCAACTGAAGTTGATGCTCGCCTTTCTTACGACACCGAAGGCAGCATCGCTAAGGCGCGTAGCCTGATCAAACTCTATAACGATGCGGGCATCAGCAACGATCGTATCCTGATCAAACTGGCTTCAACCTGGCAGGGCATCCGCGCAGCGGAGCAGCTGGAAAAAGAAGGCATCAACTGTAACCTCACGCTGCTGTTCTCCTTCGCACAGGCGCGTGCATGTGCAGAAGCTGGCGTGTTCCTGATTTCCCCTTTCGTGGGTCGTATTCTTGACTGGTACAAAGCGAATACCGACAAGAAAGAGTACGCACCTCATGAAGATCCAGGCGTGGTTTCCGTGTCTGAAATCTACAGCTACTACAAGCAGCACGGTTATGAAACCGTGGTGATGGGCGCAAGCTTCCGTAACGTTGGCGAAATCGTTGAACTGGCAGGTTGTGATCGACTGACCATCTCTCCTGCGCTGCTGAAAGAACTGGCTGAAAGCGAAGGCACTCTTGAACGTAAGCTCAGCTACAGCGGCGATGTGAAAGCGCGTCCTGCTAAAATGACTGAATCTGAGTTCCTGTGGCAGCACAATCAGGATCCAATGGCGGTGGCAAAACTGGCGGAAGGCATCCGCAACTTTGCTGTTGACCAAGGCAAACTTGAGAAGATGCTGGCAGAACTGCTGTAATCTTGCACCGTGGCGGCAGATGTCGTCACGGTTTTCTCTTTTCCGCACCTTTCGCTTTGTATTATCCTCTCTCTGTTCCCCCTTTCTACTCCACCGCAACGCGGTAAATCACAGCGAACCAAAACGATGAATACATTACGCATTGGGTTGATCTCCGTTTCCGATCGCGCCGCTAACGGCATTTATCAGGATCAAGGGATCCCCGCACTCGAAAGTTGGCTGAGCAGTGCGATTAGCACGCCGTTTGAGATTGAAACCCGTTTAGTGCCGGATGAGCAGCCGATGATTGAACAGGCGATTTGCGAGCTGGTGGATGAACGCTTTTGCCATTTGGTGTTAACCACAGGCGGAACCGGTCCGGCGCGTCGCGATGTGACACCCGATGCCACCCTGGCCGTTGCCGATCGTGAAATGCCCGGTTTTGGTGAGCAGATGCGTCAAATCAGCCTGCAATTCGTGCCGACTGCCATTTTATCGCGTCAGGTCGGCGTGATCCGCAAGCAGTCTTTAATTCTTAATCTTCCTGGTCAGCCCAAATCGATTAAAGAGACGCTGGAAGGCCTGAAAGATGAGCAGGGCAACGTTAGCGTTGCAGGGATTTTCGCTTCTGTACCTTATTGTTTACAGTTATTGGAAGGGCCCTACGTTGAAACGCATACGCAGGTCGTAGCAGCTTTTCGCCCCAAAAGCGCGATACGTGAGATAAATAACTAAATATTCCGATTTTCAGGCATAAGCTATAGCCTGGCTGGTGTGGTGAAAGATTGACGGTATAGTAAGCTCAGCTTTACAACCGTTTCTCTTTTGCCTCTGGAATGTTATGGAATCGAATCAGACTCAACGCCTGAACGGCCAGGATTATAAAACCCTTTCACTCGCTGCCCTCGGCGGTGCCTTAGAATTTTACGACTTCATCATTTTTGTTTTTTCGCTGCGGTGATCGGCGAACTCTTTTTCCCACCTGATATTCCTGAATGGCTGCGCCAGCTACAAACTTTTGCCATTTTCGCGGCAGGTTATCTGGCGCGCCCGCTAGGCGGCATTATCATGGCGCACTTCGGCGACAAAGTGGGCCGCAAAAAGATGTTCAGCCTAAGCATTTTATTGATGGCGCTGCCCACGCTGGCAATGGGCGCACTGCCGACTTACCAAACTATCGGGATTGCGGCACCTTTATTAATGCTGTTGATGCGCATGTTGCAAGGTGCTGCAATTGGTGGGGAAGTGCCGGGCGCTTGGGTATTTGTCGCCGAGCACGTACCTTACAAGCGAATTGGTATTGCCTGCGGCACGTTAACCGCTGGGCTAACCGTGGGCATTCTGTTGGGTTCGGTGGTCGCAACGCTAATAAACACGTCAATGACACCGCAAGCCATTCGCGAAGGTGGCTGGCGTTTACCGTTTTTTATCGGCGGTGTGTTTGGTTTAGCTGCGATGTATTTGCGCCGTTGGCTGCATGAGACACCCGTTTTTATTGCCATGCAAAAGCGTAAAGCGCTGGCGGATGAACTGCCTTTGAAAGCGGTGGTGGTGAACCATAAAAAGTCAGTGATCATTTCTATGCTGCTGACCTGGCTGCTCTCAGCATGCATTGTGGTAGTGATTCTGATGTCGCCGGTCTGGTTGCAGAAGCAGCATGGCCTTGCGCCTGCGTTAACCTTACAGGCCAATAGTTTTGCAACCATTATGCTTTGTATAGGCTGCATCGTTGCCGGCGTAGCGGCAGACCGTTTTGGTGCAAGTAAAGCGTTGATCACAGGCAGTGTATTACTGGCGGCGTGCAGTTGGGCGTTCTACCACTTTACGCCGTTGTATCCGCAGCAGCTTTTCCTGCTGTACGGGTTAGCAGGCCTGAGCGTTGGCGTTGTCGGCGTGGTGCCTTTTGTGATGGTGCGCGCTTTTCCAGCCGAGGTGCGCTTTAGTGGTATCTCCTTCTCTTATAATGTCGCCTACGCAATTTTCGGTGGCTTAACGCCGATTTTTGTTACCTTGTTGATGAATGTCTCATCGATGGCACCTTCATGGTATGTGCTGGCATTAGCGCTGGTTGGGTTGGTGACGGGAATTTGGTTGCGAAGTGATATCAGCCACGAAAATGCGGTGCATGAGGCCGTTGCGCAGCAGCCTTAATCACGAGCAGCAGCTTTAAAAATAAAAACGCGGAGCCTGGCTCCGCGTTTTGCATCTGGCACATCATTATTAATATTGAGCAGAAAGGCGGTCATGCCGAAACCCATTAAACCGAGTGGAGCGGAGTTAGCCAACGTTATGGTGCTCATTGTTCCTGTAATGTCGCGAATGTGGATTTAGGGGATGTTTTTTGCCCGAAAGCCCTGTTTGCAATGGCTGGGAGCAGCTCACAGAGAGGCGCGGACGCAACGTCTTTGATCTGAGTAGAAAGAAGATCGAAATTTTTTTGGTTTAACCCTTGATGCGCTTCGAAGCGGCCCCATTTACTTGTCATCGAGCGTTGTGAACGTTGGAAAAAAGCATGTGGTGATGGTTGAAAGTAAACAACCCGCCCGCATAACAGGTTCACAACCCAAATTGGCAAAGAATTTAAGTGGGAGACGTTTAGATGGGTAAGATTATTGGTATTGACCTGGGCACAACCAACTCTTGTGTTGCGATCATGGATGGCGGTAAAGCTCGCGTGTTGGAAAACGCCGAAGGCGATCGCACCACGCCTTCGATTATCGCTTATACCCAGGATGGCGAAATTCTGGTTGGTCAGCCGGCTAAACGTCAGGCAGTGACTAACCCGCAGAACACGTTGTTCGCGATCAAGCGCCTGATTGGCCGTCGTTTCCAGGATGAAGAAGTACAGCGTGATATCAAAATCATGCCGTACAAAATTGCTAACGCCGATAACGGCGATGCATGGCTGGAAGTGAAAGGCCAGAAAATGGCACCACCGCAGATTTCTGCCGAAGTGCTGAAAAAATGAAGAAAACCGCGGAAGATTACCTCGGTGAGCCAGTGACTGAAGCGGTTATTACCGTTCCAGCCTACTTCAATGACGCCCAGCGTCAGGCGACCAAAGATGCAGGTCGCATCGCGGGTCTGGAAGTAAAACGTATTATTAACGAACCAACAGCCGCTGCACTGGCTTATGGTTTGGACAAAGGTCAGGGCAACCGCACTATCGCGGTATATGACCTGGGTGGTGGTACTTTTGATATCTCCATCATCGAAATTGATGAAGTTGACGGCGAAAAAACCTTTGAAGTTCTGGCGACCAACGGTGATACCCACTTGGGTGGTGAAGACTTCGACAGCCGCCTGATCAACTACCTGGTTGCAGAATTTAAGAAAGATCAGGGCATCGATCTGCACAACGATCCGCTGGCAATGCAGCGTCTGAAAGAAGCCGCAGAGAAAGCGAAAATCGAACTCTCTTCTGCGCAGCAGACTGACGTTAACCTGCCGTACATCACTGCAGATGCGACGGGTCCTAAGCACCTGAACATCAAAGTAACGCGCTCTAAGCTGGAATCGCTGGTTGAAGATCTGGTTGCACGTTCGATTGCTCCGCTGAAAGTGGCGCTGCAGGATGCTGGCCTGTCTGTATCAGAAATCAACGATGTGATTCTGGTTGGTGGACAAACGCGTATGCCGCTGGTTCAGGCTAAAGTGACTGAATTCTTCGGTAAAGAACCACGTAAAGACGTGAACCCGGACGAAGCAGTGGCAGTAGGTGCTGCAGTGCAGGGTGGTGTTCTGGGCGGCGAAGTGAAAGACGTCCTGCTGCTGGACGTTACTCCGCTGTCGCTGGGTATCGAAACCATGGGTGGCGTGATGACTTCGCTGATCAGCAAGAACACCACGATCCCAACCAAGCACAGCCAGGTGTTCTCAACAGCTGAAGATAACCAGAGCGCCGTGACCATTCACGTGCTGCAGGGTGAGCGTAAGCGTTCTAGCGATAACAAATCGTTGGGCCAGTTCAACCTCGACGGTATTCAGCCAGCGCCACGCGGTATGCCACAGGTTGAAGTGACCTTTGACATTGATGCTGACGGTATTTTGCATGTTTCTGCAAAAGACAAAAACAGCGGCAAAGAGCAGAAAATCACCATCAAGGCTTCTTCAGGTCTGAATGAAGAAGAGATCGAAAAAATGGTGCGTGATGCAGAAGCGAACGCTGAGTCGGACCGCAAGTTCGAAGAGCTGGTTCAAACGCGTAACCAGGGCGATCAGATTGCCCACAGCACGCGCAAGCAGCTGGAAGAAGCGGGCGACAAACTGTCAGCTGATGACAAAGCACCGATCGAAGCAGCCCTGGCTGAGCTGGAAACAGCGCTGAAAGGTGAAGATAAAGCAGAGATCGAAGCTAAAATGCAGGCGCTGATGGAAGTATCCAGCAAACTGATGGAAGCAGCACAGCAATCTCAGGCGGGTGCTGCCGATGCAGGCGACGCGTCAGCGAAGCAAGAAGATGACGTGGTTGACGCTGAATTTGAAGAAGTAAAAGACAACAAGAAATAATTGCCCCTGACCGGGCGCGACGGTTGGCCTGACAGCCGTTGAAACCAGCACGGGCGTAGGAGTTTTCTCCACGCCCGTGCGATCATGTTAAGGGCTAAATAAATATGGCGAAGAGTGATTACTACGAGATTTTAGGCGTCGCCAAATCCGCAGACGAGCGTGAAATCAAAAAGGCATATAAACGCCTGGCAATGAAATTTCACCCGGACCGTAATCCTGGGGATAAAGCGGCCGAAGACAAGTTTAAAGAGATAAAAGAAGCTTACGAAATCCTGACCGACGCGCAGAAGCGTGCGGCCTACGATCAATATGGCCATGCAGCCTTTGAACAAGGCGGTATGGGCGGCGGTGGATTCGGTGGCGGCGGCGGTGCAGATTTCAGCGATATCTTTGGCGACGTATTTGGCGACATCTTTGGTGGTGGTCGCCGTCAGCGCGCATCCCGTGGCGCTGATTTACGCTACAACATGGAGCTGTCGCTGGAAGAAGCGGTACGCGGCGTGACCAAAGAGATCCGCATTCCAACGCTGGAAGAGTGTGAAGTTTGCCACGGCAGCGGCGCGAAAGCCGGCACCAAACCGCAAACCTGTTCTACCTGCCATGGCCAAGGCCAGGTGCAGATGCGTCAAGGTTTCTTCACCGTGCAGCAAGCCTGTCCAACCTGTCACGGTCGTGGCTCGGTGATTAAAGACCCGTGCAACGCCTGTCATGGTCATGGACGCGTCGAGAAATCGAAAACGCTGTCAGTGAAAATCCCTGCGGGTGTGGATACCGGCGATCGTATTCGTCTGACTGGCGAAGGTGAAGCGGGTGAGCACGGTGCACCAGCGGGCGATCTTTATGTTCAGGTATCGGTGAAGAAACACCCGATCTTTGAACGTGAAGATAACAACCTCTATTGCGAAGTGCCGATCAATTTTGCGATGGCAGCGCTGGGCGGCGAAATTGAAGTGCCGACGCTGGATGGTCGTGTGAAGCTGAAAGTGCCTACTGAAACGCAAACGGGCAAGCTGTTCCGTATGCGTGGCAAAGGGGTGAAGTCGGTGCGCGGTGGCGCAGTCGGCGACTTGCTGTGTCGCGTTGTGGTGGAAACCCCGGTTAGCCTCAACGAAAAACAGAAATCGCTGCTGCGTGAACTGGAAGAGAGCTTTGGCGGACCAAGCGGTGAGCACAACAGCCCGCGCTCAAAAAGCTTTTTTGATGGCGTAAAGAAGTTCTTTGATGACTTGACCCGATAATTTTTCACTCTCTGAAAAAGCCAGCGCACTGTCGCTGGCTTTTTTATGCTTACCTTCAAAGGTTCGGTATTTCCGAGCCAAGTCTCATGAATAACCTGCTTTTTTCGAGCTATCATAGGCGGTAATCTAACGCCTTTAATTTTCCCTTTGGAAAAGGAAGCTTGTTCATGAACATTCAACTTAAAAAATTTCTCCATAGTGACGCAACGGGTGGCGTCGTACTGATCATCGCTGCGGCGTTGGCGATGGTTTTAGCAAATAACAGCGGTACGCAGCAAAGCTATCTCAACTTCCTCGCTATTCCGGTGGAGTTCCGTTTCGGCGAGCTCGATATCAGCAAAAATTTACTGTTATGGATTAACGATGCGCTGATGGCACTGTTTTTCCTGATGGTTGGACTGGAAGTGAAGCGCGAATTAGTGATGGGCGCGCTAGCTAAACGTGAACAAGCCATTTTTCCGCTGATTGCAGCCCTGGGCGGCATGGTCGCACCAGCAATATTGTTTTTGCTTTTCAATGGCGCAGATCCAGCCACACACAGCGGCTGGGCCATTCCTACCGCAACGGATATCGCTTTTGCTTTGGGTATTTTGGCGTTATTGGGCAGTCGCGTGCCGCCCGCGTTGAAAATATTCCTGATGGCGTTGGCAATCATTGACGATCTCGGCGCGATAGTCATCATTGCTCTGTTTTATACCTCCGATCTTTCCCTGGTATCCTTGAGCGTTGCCGCTGCAGCCATAGTTGTATTGGGGCTGATGAACCTGATGAATGTGCGTAATACCGGCCTCTATTTGATTGTAGGAATCGTGTTATGGACTGCAGTGTTGAAATCAGGGGTACATGCGACGCTGGCGGGTGTTGTGGTCGGCTTCCTGATTCCATTGGCTAAGAAGGATGGGCATTCTCCAGCCATTCATCTTGAGCATGCACTGCATCCTTGGGTGCGTTGGCTGATTTTACCGCTGTTTGCTTTTGCTAATGCCGGGGTCTCGCTAGACGGTGTTTCATTCGGGCACCTGTTTTCACTGTTACCGCTGGGCATCGTGGCGGGATTACTGATCGGTAAGCCTTTGGGGATTACGCTGTTCTGTTGGCTGGCGGTAAAAACCGGCTTGGCCAAACTGCCTGAAAAAACTGATTTGAAAGACATCGCCGCAGTCGGTGTGCTGTGCGGCATCGGTTTTACGATGTCGATCTTTATCGCCTCGCTGGCGTATGGCGACCACAATGCAGAACTTATTACGCTCGCGAAGCTTGGCATCCTGATGGGCTCGATACTCTCTGCTGTCTTGGGTTATCTGATTCTGTGGCGTCGTCTGGCAAACCGTGCAGCGTAAAAGGTTGAGAAAGTAGGTATGCCGCACCTCAATTACAACCACCTTTATTATTTCTGGCATGTGTGCCGCGAAGGTTCAATCGTTGGTGCGTCAGAAGCACTCTTTCTGACACCGCAAACCATAACTGGTCAAATCAAGGCGCTCGAAGAGCGCCTGCAAGGCAAACTGTTCCGGCGGCAGGGAAGGGGATTAGTGCCGACTGAACTGGGGCAACTGGTTTTCCGCTATGCCGATCGCATGTTTATGCTGAGTCATGAAATGCTGGATATTGTTAATTACCGCAAAGAATCGCATCTGTTGTTTGATGTCGGGGTTGCGGATGCGTTGTCTAAACAGCTCGTCAGTAAAATATTAGAAGCGGCGGTGGTATCGGGTGAAAAGATTCATCTGCGCTGTTTTGAATCGACCCATGAAATGCTACTGGAGCAACTCAGCCAGCATAAGTTGGATATGATTGTGTCGGATTGCTCGATTGATTCCACGCAGCAGGAAGGGCTGTTTTCGGTGAAGCTGGGCGAATGTCCGTTGAGCTTTTGGTGTACACAGCCGCTGCCAGAATTACCGTTCCCTGCGTGTCTGGAGACGCGTCAATTACTCATTCCAGGACGACGTTCAATGCCGGGCCGCAAGATTCTTAACTGGATTCATAGTCAGGGATTGCAGGTTGAAATTTTAGGCGAGTTTGATGATGCAGCACTGATGAAATCTTTCGGTACGCAGCAAAATGCCATTTTTGTTGCCCCGAGTCTGTACGGGCAAGATATCTATCAAAGCGATGGAATGTATGAGCTAGGGAGACTGGATTCAGTGATGGAGGAGTATCACGTTATTTTTGCCGAGCGGATGATTCAGCATCCGGCAGTGCAGCGTATCTGCCATCGCGATTTTAGTGAACTGTTTGCGCCACGATCAGCAGACGAAAAAAACCGGCTTAGCGCCGGTTCTTTCAACAAAGCGATTAACAAAAGGCGATTAAGCCAGTTTGTTGATCTGAGCCGTTAAGTTTGCTTTATAACGGGCAGCTTTGTTTTTGTGGATCAGACCTTTAGCAGCCTGACGGTCCACGATTGGTTGCATTTCGTTGAATGCGTTCTGCGCAGCAGCTTTGTCGCCTGAAGCGATCGCCGCGTATACTTTCTTAACGAAGGTACGCATCATAGAGCGGCGGCTAGCGTTATGCTTACGGCGTTTCTCAGATGTTACGGCGCGTTTCTTAGCTGATTTGATATTAGCCAAGGTCCAACTCCCAAATGTGTTCTATATAGACAAATCAAAGGCCGAGGACTATGCCTTTCGAACCTAATTTTGTCAATGGATTTGTGCAAATAAGCGTCGCTTACATTCAACAGCGCGGACGACACTCGGTTACGTATTTGATGGCGCAAGATTCTACCAGCTTCCCCTCGCTGAATACAGTATTTCGCGACAAAATTCTTCTGTATCGCTCTGACAACAGGAAATGACCGCCATAAAGCAGGAAAGGCGTGCTGACGGGTTAACCTTCGCGGCTTTCGAGGGTATAATCCGCCGATTTCCATCGCGTTGAGTCAGCCATGAAGTTTATCCGCGGCATTCATAACATTAAAGAGCAGCATCGCGGCTGCGTTCTGACCATTGGTAATTTTGATGGCGTGCACCGCGGTCATCAGGCGCTGATGTCCCAGCTTCGCGAAGAGGGACGTAAACGTAATCTGCCGGTAATGGTGATGCTGTTTGAGCCACAGCCGCTGGAGCTGTTTGCTGGCGAAAAAGCCCCGGCCCGTTTAACGCGTCTGCGCGAAAAGCTGAAGTATCTGGCTGAAGCCGGTATTGATGAAGTGGTCTGCGTACGTTTTGATCGCCGCTTTGCGGCATTATCAGCCCAGAGTTTTATTGCTGAACTGCTGGTCGAAAAGCTCAATGTGAAGTTTCTCGCGGTCGGCGATGATTTCCGTTTTGGCGCTGGTCGTCTGGGTGATTTCCTGTTATTACAGAAAGCGGGTGCTGAATATGGCTTTGATGTAGTCAGCACGCAGACCTTTTGTGACGGCGGCAAGCGTATTAGCAGCACCGCTGTGCGTCAGGCGCTGGCCGATGATGATTTTGCGCTGGCGCAGTCATTGTTAGGCCATCCTTTCAGTATTTCAGGCCGCGTAGTGCACGGTGATGCACTGGGACGCACCCTTGGTTTTCCCACCGCGAACCTTCCTTTACGCCGCGCTGTCTCGCCGGTGAAAGGCGTTTTTGCGGTTGAGGTGCACGGCTTGACGCCGCAGCCGCTGCCGGGTGTGGCCAATATTGGTACGCGCCCAACGGTAAAAGGTTTGCGCCAGCAGCTTGAAGTTCACCTGCTTGACATCAATATGAATCTATATGGTCAGCACATTGATGTTGTGCTGAAGAAAAAATTACGAAACGAGCAGCGCTTTGCCTCACTGGAGGCGTTGAAAGAACAAATTGCGAAAGATGTGGTAACGGCCCGGCAGTTCTTTGGGCTTTAACCTGAGCGAAAAACGGAATCGAGAATCTGATGAGTGACTATAAATCTACCCTGAATTTGCCGGAAACGGGGTTCCCGATGCGTGGCGATCTGGCCAAGCGCGAACCGGGAATGCTGCAACGTTGGTATGATGACAACCTTTACGGCATCATCCGCGCAGCCAAAAAAGGGAAAAAACCTTTATCCTGCACGATGGCCCTCCTTATGCGAACGGCAGCATTCATATTGGTCACTCAGTTAACAAGATTCTGAAAGACATTATCGTTAAGTCGAAAGGCATGGCGGGCTATGATTCGCCTTACGTTCCAGGCTGGGACTGCCACGGTTTGCCTATCGAGCATAAAGTCGAGCAGATGATTGGTAAGCCGGGTGAGAAAGTCACTGCAGCTGAATTTCGTGAAGCCTGCCGTAAATATGCTGCCGAGCAGGTAGAAGGTCAGAAAGCTGACTTTATCCGCTTAGGCGTATTAGGTGACTGGGATCGTCCTTATCTGACGATGAATTTCCAGACCGAAGCCAATATCATTCGCGCGCTGAGCAAAATTATCGGCAATGGTCACCTGCACAAAGGCGCTAAGCCGGTGCATTGGTGTATGGATTGCCGCTCAGCATTAGCGGAAGCGGAAGTTGAGTATTACGACAAAACCTCGCCATCTATTGATGTGATGTTTAACGCCATCGATACGGATGCGGTGCGCAGTGCTTTCGGCGTATCACAGGTTAACGGCCCCATTTCTTTAGTGATCTGGACGACCACGCCTTGGACCATGCCGGCTAACCGTGCCATCTCATTGCACCCTGAATTCGAATATCAACTGGTACAGATCGAAGGCCGTGCGCTGATCCTTGCCAAAGAGTTGGTCGAAAGCGTGCTCAAGCGTGCAGGTGTCAGCGAGTGGACTGTGCTGGGCGAATGCAAAGGTGCAGCCCTTGAGCTGCAAAAATTCCAGCATCCTTTCCTCGATATCCAATCCTTGGTGGTTTTAGGCGAGCACGTTACGCTCGAAGCAGGTACGGGTGCCGTTCACACTGCGCCAGGCCACGGCCCGGATGACTATGTCATCGGCCAGAAATATGGCATCGAAGTCGCTAACCCGGTTGGGCCAGATGGCGCTTTCCTGCCAGGTACTTATCCAACGCTGGATGGTATCAACGTCTTTAAAGCCAACGATGTGATCGTTGAGCTGCTGAAAGAGAAAGGGCGCTGCTGCACGTTGAAAAACTGCTGCACAGCTATCCGCACTGCTGGCGCCACAAGACGCCGATCATCTTCCGTGCGACGCCGCAGTGGTTTATCAGCATGGATCAAAAAGGCCTGCGTGCGCAGTCGCTGAAAGAGATCAAAGGCGTGCAGTGGATCCCAGACTGGGGCCAGGCACGCATTGAATCAATGGTCGCTAACCGTCCTGACTGGTGTATTTCACGTCAGCGTACGTGGGGCGTGCCGATGGCGCTGTTCGTTCATAATGAATCGGAGCAGTTGCACCCCGATACGCTTGAGCTGATGGAAAAAGTCGCCAAACGCGTTGAGCAAGATGGCATCCAGGCATGGTGGGATCTCGATCCGCGTGAGCTGATGGGCGATGACGCCGATCACTATCGTAAAGTACCAGATACACTTGATGTCTGGTTTGACTCCGGTTCAACCAGCTATTCCGTGGTTGATGCGCGTTCAGAATTTGAGGGACACACGCCGGATCTCTACCTGGAAGGCTCAGACCAGCATCGCGGCTGGTTTATGTCATCCTTGATGATCTCCACGGCAATGAAAGGCAAAGCGCCTTATCGTCAGGTTCTTACCCATGGTTTCACCGTTGACGGCCAAGGCCGCAAAATGTCGAAATCCATCGGTAACACCGTATCGCCGCAAGATGTGATGAACAAACTGGGCGCTGATATCCTGCGTTTATGGGTCGCTTCTACTGACTACTCTGGCGAGATGGCCGTTTCTGACGAAATCCTTAAGCGTTCAGCTGATGCTTACCGTCGTATTCGTAACACCTCGCGTTTCCTGCTGGCGAACCTGAGTGGCTTTAATCCCGCCACCGATTTGGTAAAACCAGAAGATATGGTGGTGGTCGATCGCTGGGCTGTTGGTCGTGCGCAAGCCGCGCAGGCTGATATCGTTGCCTCTTACGAAAATTATGACTTCCATGAAGTGATTCAGCGCCTGATGCAGTTCTGCTCAGTAGAAATGGGTTCCTTCTATCTCGATATCATCAAAGATCGTCAGTATACCGCCAAAGGCGACAGCCTGGCGCGTCGCAGCTGCCAGACCGCGCTGTGGCATATTGTTGAGGCGTTGGTGCGCTGGATGGCACCTATCATGTCCTTCACCGCTGACGAAATTTGGGGTTACCTACCGGGCGATCGTGCGCAGTATGTCTTCACTGAAGAGTGGTATGACGGCCTGTTTGGTCTGGCAGAAAACGAAGCATTGAACGATGCCTACTGGAGTGAGCTGCTGAAAGTGCGCGGCGAAGTCAACAAGGTGATCGAACAGGCGCGTGGCGATAAACGCATCGGCGGCGCGCTGGAAGCCACGGTTACGCTGTATGCGGACCCTGAGCTGGCGGCTAAGCTGCAAGCATTGGGCGACGAATTGCGTTTTGTACTGCTAACGTCTGGGGCGAAGGTTGCAGATTACGCCTTGGCGAGTGACGAAGCGCAGCAAAGTGAGCTGTTGAAAGGTTTGAAAGTGGCACTGCATAAAGCGGAAGGCGAGAAATGCCCACGCTGCTGGCACTACACGACCGACGTTGGTCAAAATCCAGAGCACGCAGAAGTTTGTGGTCGCTGTTTCACCAACGTAGCCGGTAACGGTGAAGAGCGTAAGTTTGCCTGATGAGTAAACCTATTTTCTCTACCGGACTGCGCTGGCTATGGCTGGTGCTGATCGTCATCGTTGTCGACTTTGCCAGTAAGCAATGGGTGATGAACAACATGATGCTGCACGAGACGCAGCCACTGATGCCGTTCTTTAACCTGTTTTACGCCCACAATTACGGTGCGGCGTTTAGCTTTTTAGCCGATAAAGGCGGCTGGCAACGCTGGTTCTTTGCCGGTATTGCGATTGCAATCGTCGTGTCGCTGTTAGTGATGATGTATCGCAATCGCGCCAGCCAAAAATCGCGAACATCGCTTACGCACTGATTGTGGGTGGCGCGGTGGGCAATCTGTTTGATCGTTCGTATCACGGCTTTGTGGTCGATTTTATCGACTTCTACGTCGGCAACTGGCATTTCGCTACGTTTAATATTGCTGATTGCGGCATCTGTATTGGTGCTGCGTTGGTGGTGCTGGAGGGCTTTTTCAGCCCAACCAGCAAACAGGCAAAACAGAAAGGGTAAGTCATGACTGAGTCTGTACAGCGCGAAAGCGCGGTGTTGGTGCATTTTACGCTGAAGCTGGAAGATGGCTCCACGGCGGAATCGACCCGTGCAAACGGCAAACCAGCGCTGTTTCGTCTGGGCGATAGCAGCCTTTCCGCTGCGCTGGAACAGGCGTTGCTGGGATCAAAAGTGGGCGAGAAGCGCAACTTCACGTTGGCGCCTGAAGACGCATTTGGCAGCATCAGTCCCGATCTCATCCAGTATTTCTCGCGTCGCGATTTTATCGACGCAGGTGAACCTGAAGTCGGCGCTATCATGCTGTTTAGCGGCATGGGCGGAAGCGAAATGCCAGGCGTGATACGTGAGGTTTCCGGCGATTCTATCACCGTTGATTTCAACCATCCGCTGGCAGGCCATCGCGTTCAGTTTGATGTAGAAGTGCTGGAGATTGATCCGGTACTGGAGGCGAACGATGCAAATTCTGTTGGCTAATCCGCGCGGCTTCTGCGCTGGGGTTGATCGGGCAATCAGTATTGTTGAGCGTGCATTAGAAATGTACGGGGCGCCAATCTATGTACGCCACGAAGTGGTACATAACCGCTACGTGGTTAATAGCTTGCGCGAGCGCGGCGCGATCTTCATTGAAGAAATCAGCGAAGTGCCTGATAACGCTATTCTGATTTTTTCAGCGCACGGCGTTTCACAAGCTGTTCGCGCTGAAGCGAAAGCACGTAACCTGACCATGCTGTTTGACGCGACCTGCCCATTGGTCACCAAAGTGCATATGGAAGTGGCACGTGCCAGCCGTAAAGGCGTAGAAGCGATTCTGATTGGACATGCAGGCCATCCTGAAGTTGAAGGCACCATGGGCCAATACAGTAATCCCAATGGCGGCATGTATCTGGTCGAGTCGCCAGAAGACGTGTTCAAATTGTCAGTCAAAGATGAAAGCAATTTGAGCTTTATGACGCAAACCACGCTGTCAGTGGATGATACGTCTGACATCATTGATGCGCTGCGCCAACGCTTCCCCGCGATCATCGGCCCACGTAAAGATGATATCTGCTACGCCACTACTAATCGTCAGGAAGCGGTGCGCACGTTGGCTCGCGATGCTGCTGTGGTGTTAGTGGTGGGATCGAAAAACTCCTCTAACTCGAATCGTCTCGCAGAACTGGCGCAACGCGCAGGAAAGTTAGCGAAACTGATCGACTCCGCTGATGATATTCAGGAAGAGTGGGTTAAAGGCGTTGACTGCATTGGCGTGACGGCGGGTGCATCGGCACCCGATATTCTGGTACAGCAAGTTATTCAGCGCCTGCGTGAGCTGGGCGGGGAAGCGGCGATCGAGTTGATTGGCCGTGAAGAGAATATCGTGTTTGAAGTGCCAAAAGAGCTGCGTGTTGATGTAAGAAACGTTCAGTAAAGCGATAATGCTGAAAAAGATAAAAAGGCCGACTGAGTTCGGCCTTTTTTGTTTTTATCCGATTGAAAAAACCGCGGTTCCACTCAATGAGATTGCTTTTACTGATAATCGATCACGGCTGGCATAAAATTCTTATTATCCTGGATTAATAGTGGCGTGGTTGTTAACTCATCGTTAACCTGATTACGCTTTGCATGCATAGTTTTGTCTTAGGAATGAATAAATATGAAAAATATCCGCATTGCCATCGTCGGCGCGCCGGGTCGTATGGGGCGTAACCTGATTCAGGCAACTCAGCAGGCGGAAGACGTTGAACTGGGTGCTGCACTGGCCCGCTCGGGGTCATCTTTGATTGGCAGCGACGCTGGAGAATTAGCTGGCGTAGGTAAAACAGGGGTGCTTATCACCGACGATCTTCTTAGTGTCATCGATGATTTTGACGTACTGATCGACTTTACCCGCCCAGAAGCAACGCTGGCTTATATGGCAATTTGTCGTGAGCATAAAAAGGCGATGGTGATTGGTACTACCGGTTTCGACGAAGCGGGCAAAGCGGCAATCCGCACTGCCGCAGAAGAGATTGGGATCGTGTTCGCAGCCAATTTCAGCGTTGGCGTCAACCTGGTGTTAAAGCTGCTTGAAAAAGCAGCGAAGGTCATGGGCGATTATGCGGATATCGAAATTGTGGAAGCGCACCATCGTCACAAAGTTGATGCGCCTTCTGGAACAGCGTTAGCGATGGGCGAAGCCATTGCTGATGCGATGAGCTGGAATCTGGATGAACATGCCGTGTATGCGCGTGAAGGCCATACCGGCGAACGCAAACCGCAAACCATTGGTTTCGCCACGGTGCGGGCAGGCGATATTGTCGGTGAGCATACGGCAATGTTTGCGGATATTGGCGAGCGTGTAGAGATAACGCACAAGGCTTCAAGCCGTATGACCTTTGCAAATGGCGCTGTTAAAGCGGCATTTTGGTTGAAGGGCAATAAATGTGGCCTTTATGACATGCGTGATGTGCTGGATTTGTCGATGTTGTGAGTGTTGTGAACCATCGTGATGTGGTTGTTTCAATCGGTAACTTATTGATTGAGCTAGGGCAGCTTTTTTGCTGCCCTTAATTTTATAAAAAATAAGAGCTTGGTTTAATAATTACTTCGAAATGCTTTTTTCTGCATTTTAACTTAGGAAGAAACCGCTAAAAATGCCAATTTTGACCAAATGGTCAAAAATAATAGTGTAGCGGCTCCGTTTTGTAATTTTCATGCCCTGGCAATCGTTTAATTATCCGAGTTTTCCCCTCTTTTTACTGCTTATCCCCGTTTTAACATCCAGAAGCCTGAAAAGGGCAAAAAAATACGTTCATAGGGTAGACAAGCTTCAGGGCGATCATTAGAATGCGCGCAATTTGCCAAAAATCGATAATTCAGGCGGTTTTTGCATTGATTCAGGTAGCTATTATGAATTAATATGCAGATATTGTGACTGTTTATTCCCTGGAGGATGTTTTGATTAAGTCAGCGCTCTTGGTTCTGGAAGACGGAACCCAATTCCACGGTCGGGCCATCGGGGCAACGGGGTCGGCAGTGGGGAAGTCGTTTTCAACACGTCAATGACTGGTTATCAAGAAATCCTCACTGATCCTTCCTATTCCCGCCAAATCGTTACCCTCACTTATCCCCATATCGGCAATGTTGGTGTTAATGCCGCCGATGAAGAATCCAGTCAAATCCACGCTCAAGGCCTTGTTATTCGCGATCTGCCGCTGATTACCAGCAACTTCCGTAGCGAAGAAAGCCTATCCGCTTATCTGCAGCGCAATAACATTGTTGGAATTGCCGATATCGATACCCGCAAACTGACTCGTTTGCTGCGTGAAAAAGGTGCGCAGAACGGGTGTATCATCGCGGGCGATAACCCGGATGCAGCACTCGCATTGCAAAAGGCGCAGGCGTTCCCGGGTTTGAAAGGCATGGATTTGGCGAAAGAAGTCTCGACCACCGAAAGCTACGCCTGGCAACAGGGAAGCTGGGCGTTAGAAGGCGGCCTGCCAGAACAAACAAAAGCAGAAGAGCTGCCTTATCACGTTGTTGCCTACGATTACGGTGTAAAGCGCAACATTTTGCGCATGCTCGTAGATCGCGGCTGCCGTCTGACAGTGGTGCCTGCGCAGACTTCAGCAGAAGACGTATTGAAACTGAATCCAGATGGCGTCTTCCTCTCGAACGGTCCTGGCGATCCAGAACCTTGTGACTATGCCATCAAGGCGATTCAGTCCTTCCTGCAAACGGAAATTCCGGTTTTCGGTATCTGTCTTGGCCATCAACTGTTGGCGCTGGCGAGCGGTGCTAAAACGGTGAAGATGAAACTTGGTCACCATGGCGGCAACCATCCTGTTAAAGATTTCGATAATAATACCGTGATGATCACTGCGCAGAACCACGGTTTTGCTGTTGATGAAGCTGACCTGCCTGCCAACTTACGAGTTACGCACATCTCGCTGTTTGATAAAACCGTGCAGGGCATCCATCGCACCGACAAGCCTGCGTTCAGCTTCCAGGGACACCCTGAAGCCAGCCCGGGTCCGGGTGATGCAGCACCACTGTTTGACCACTTTATTGAATTGATTGACGCATTCCGTTCTAAAGCGAAGTAATCAGGAGCTAATCATGCCAAAACGTACAGACATAAAATCCATCCTGATTCTTGGCGCCGGTCCTATTGTGATTGGCCAGGCCTGCGAATTTGACTATTCCGGTGCGCAGGCGTGTAAAGCGCTGCGCGAAGAGGGTTACCGCGTCATTCTGGTGAACTCCAACCCGGCCACCATCATGACTGACCCGGAAATGGCTGATGCGACTTACATTGAGCCGATTCATTGGGAAGTGGTGCGCAAAATCATTGAAAAAGAGCGCCCGGATGCCGTGCTGCCCACCATGGGTGGTCAGACAGCGCTGAATTGCGCGCTTGAACTGGAGCGTCATGGCGTGCTGGAAGAGTTCGGTGTCACCATGATTGGTGCGACCGCCGACGCCATCGATAAAGCTGAAGACCGTCGTCGTTTTGACGTGGCGATGAAGAGTATTGGACTGGAAACCGCGCGTTCCGGCATCGCTCACAATATGGAAGAAGCGTTGGCAGTGGCTGCCGATGTCGGCTTCCCTTGCATTATTCGTCCTTCCTTTACCATGGGCGGCACCGGTGGCGGTATCGCTTACAATCGTGAAGAGTTCGAAGAAATTTGCGAACGCGGTCTCGATCTTTCACCCACCAATGAGCTGTTGATTGATGAATCGCTGATTGGTTGGAAAGAGTACGAGATGGAAGTGGTGCGTGATAAAAACGACAACTGCATCATCGTCTGCTCCATCGAAAACTTCGATGCAATGGGCATTCACACCGGTGATTCCATCACCGTCGCACCTGCCCAGACGCTGACCGATAAAGAATATCAAATCATGCGTAACGCCTCGATGGCGGTACTGCGTGAGATTGGCGTAGAAACCGGTGGCTCGAATGTACAGTTCTCGGTAAACCCGAAGAATGGCCGTTTAATCATCATCGAAATGAACCCGCGCGTGTCACGTTCATCGGCGCTGGCGTCGAAAGCTACCGGCTTCCCGATTGCGAAAGTTGCCGCCAAACTGGCTGTGGGTTACACCCTTGATGAACTGATGAATGACATCACCGGTGGCTTAACACCTGCGTCATTCGAACCTTCTATCGACTACGTTGTGACCAAAATTCCTCGCTTCAATTTCGAGAAATTTGCCGGGGCTAACGATCGCCTGACCACGCAGATGAAATCGGTCGGTGAAGTGATGGCAATTGGCCGTACTTTCCAGGAATCAATGCAGAAAGCGCTGCGTGGTTTGGAAGTCGGTGTTAACGGTTTCGACCCAAAAGTCAGCCTTGATGATACAGAAGCGTTAACCCGCATCCGTCGTGAATTAAAAGACGCCGGTTCAGATCGTATCTGGTACATCGCTGATGCATTCCGTGCAGGTATGTCAGTGGATGGCGTTTTCAACCTGACCAATGTTGACCGCTGGTTCCTGGTGCAGATTGAAGAGTTAGTCCGTCTGGAAGAGCAGGTTGCACGCGAAGGGGTAAACAGTCTTGATGAAACGTTCCTGCGTGCTCTGAAGCGTAAAGGCTTTGCCGATGCACGTCTGGCGACGTTAGCGGGCGTGGCAGAAAGCGAAATCCGTAAACTGCGTGAGCAGTTCAACTTACATCCGGTTTACAAGCGCGTTGATACCTGCGCCGCAGAATTCTCAACTGATACCGCTTATATGTACTCAACTTACGAGGAAGAGTGCGAAGCCAATCCAAACCAGGATCGTGAGAAAATCATGGTGCTGGGCGGTGGTCCAAACCGTATCGGTCAAGGTATTGAGTTCGACTACTGCTGCGTCCACGCCTCTTTAGCGCTGCGTGAAGATGGTTACGAAACCATCATGGTGAACTGTAACCCTGAAACCGTATCAACGGATTATGACACCTCAGACCGCTTGTACTTCGAGCCGGTCACGCTGGAAGACGTACTGGAAATTGTTCGCATTGAGAAGCCAAAAGGCGTAATCGTGCAATATGGTGGTCAAACTCCACTGAAACTGGCGCGTGCGCTGGAAGCGGCTGGCGTACCGGTAATTGGTACCAGTCCAGACGCCATTGACCGCGCAGAAGACCGCGAACGTTTCCAGCAAGCAGTAGAACGTTTGAACCTGAAGCAACCGGCTAACGCCACCGTGGCAACGCTGGAGCAGGCTGTCGAGAAAGCAGCTGGCATCGGTTATCCGCTGGTCGTCCGTCCATCCTATGTTTTGGGTGGTCGCGCAATGGAAATCGTCTATGACGAAGCTGACCTGAAGCGTTATTTCCAGACGGCGGTATCGGTCTCTAACGACGCGCCTGTGTTGCTGGATCGCTTCCTTGATGATGCGGTAGAAGTTGACGTTGATGCGATTTGCGACGGCGAACGCGTGTTCATTGGCGGCATCATGGAGCACATCGAGCAGGCGGGCGTTCACTCTGGAGACTCCGCGTGCTCACTGCCAGCCTATACGCTGAATCAAGAGATTCAAAACGTGATGCGTCAGCAGGTCGAAAAGCTGGCCTTTGAACTGAAAGTACGTGGTTTGATGAACGTCCAGTTTGCCGTGAAAGACAACGAAGTCTATCTGATTGAAGTGAACCCACGTGCCGCACGTACTGTACCGTTCGTGTCAAAAGCGACTGGCGTACCGCTGGCGAAAGTGGCTGCTCGCGTGATGGCAGGCAAAACGCTGGCTGAGCAGGGCGTCACCAAAGAAGTGATTCCACCGTACTATTCGGTGAAAGAAGTGGTGTTGCCGTTCAACAAGTTCCAGGGCGTTGACCCGATTCTCGGTCCAGAAATGCGCTCAACCGGTGAAGTCATGGGTGTGGGCCGTACTTTTGCTGAAGCTTTCTCTAAAGCGATGCTGGGTGCGCAGAGCAACATGAAGAAAACCGGTCGTGCACTACTGTCGGTGCGTGAAGGCGATAAAAAACGTATCGTCGACCTGGCCGCGAAGCTGCAGAAGTTTGGTTTTGAATTGGATGCAACTCACGGCACTGCCGTGGTGTTGGGTGAAGCGGGTATCAATCCACGTCTGGTAAACAAGGTGCATGAAGGTCGTCCGCACATTCAGGATCGTTTAAAGAATGGCGAATACACCTACATCGTGAATACCACGGAAGGTCGTCAGGCGATTGAAGATTCCAAGTTAATCCGCCGCAGTGCACTGCAGTACAAAGTGCATTACGACACTACGCTGAACGGTGGTTTTGCTACCGCAATGTCGTTGAATGCCGATCCGACTGAGCAAGTGATTTCCGTGCAGGAAATGCACGCGCAAATTAAATAAGCATCACGTGTAAAAAACGGCTCCTTCGGGGGCCGTTTTTTTACGTAAATATTGCAATTTATTTTAAATTATTCGAATGCAGACAACGCCTTTGTTGTTTGAAATATAGCAGTAAAGAAAAATATGTTCTAAGCTTTGATTACAAAAGTATCTGATTTGACTTAATTTTTAGCGAATAATGCGAATTATCCTACTCCGCACAAATCTATAAAGCAAAAGCTAGCTGTCTAAATAATTCACAATGTAATATTTCGTTCGCTCATTATTGGAGCGTTAACAGAGATATTAATAAAAAATGAAAATGCATAAATTTTCACTGAGTGCAGTGGCTGCACTGATGACCTTTTTACCGTTTGCCAGCCAGGCAGAAATCACGATTCTGAAACAAGATGTACAGGCAGGCGATCCGCTGAGCCGCCTGAATTTTGCCGTGGGCGGCAGCATCCGTGCTCAGGTCAATCACCAGACTGGCGTTAACGACTCATCTTACAAACGCGACGGCTTCGATGGCGGTACGCGCTTCCGTTTTGGTGCAGATTATTACCTGTTCGATGATGTGAGCTGGGTCAGTTATTACGAGCTGGGTGTGAACATTCCTAAGCTGTTTGACTGGGACGATCACTACGCTGACGGTGCAAACAACACCACTCGCCGCCAGCTCTATACCGGCCTGAAAAGCAAAACGTGGGGCCAGTTGACCTTTGGTCAGCAAAACAGCGTTTATTACGATGTGGTTGGCGCTAAAACTGACATCTGGGATTACGATATGCTCGCTCAGGCGCCAGGCAACGGCATTAGCGGCGACTATGACGGCTCTTACCGTTCCCGCAAGCAGTTGAAGTATAAAAACACCTTCGGCGCGCTCGATGTTTATGCTTCTTATCTGTTTAATGATAACGAGTATTTACCGGGCAACAGCCTGCGCTACAAGCGTAAAGGCGGCGGTTCGTTGGGTGTTGATTACCACATCACTGACGATCTGACTTGGGGCACCGCGTGGAACTACACGCATGCAACGATGCGTAACGCAGAGACGGGCGACAGCAAAGATTACGACCAGAATATCTTCGGTACCGCGTTGAGCTGGACGCCAGGTAACTGGACATTCTCTGCCGGCGGCGGCTGGTACGAAAACTTCATCCCGACCAAGCAAAGTAATGTGAACAACTATTTTGCTGATGATGCGTGGGGCATCGAATACTTTGCCGGTTACAAGATCCCGGTTAAGCAATATGGCTTAAAAGCTGTGCAGCCGTACGTGATGGGCGATCGTCTCGAGTACGTGAATGGTCGTGACTATCAGCGTATCGATAATGGCCTGGGCGTAACGCTGTTCCTCGACTACGGCTTCCGTGTTGACTACGAACACGTATTTACCTCAAGCACGGACAATCTGGGTGATATGAACCTGGTGCGTTTACGCTACGATTTCTAAGCGAAAAAATCAAAACGTAACGGCTCCTTTGGGAGCCGTTTTTTTAAGAATGAGCTGGGGCGCGCAACGGATCGTCGCCAAAGCGATTTGGCCCTTCGCTGCCTTTGAAGCAGAAGTAAATCAGCAGTAACAGCGTACCGATGAAAGGTAAAAGTATCAGCAGCAACCACCAGCCGGATCGGTCAAGATCGTGAAGGCGGCGAACTGAAACCGTGATGGAAGGAATCAATATTGCCAAAGAGTAAAGCGTTGAGAGTAATCCTTCATCGTGCCAAATATTGAAGCCTAAAACTGTATCAAGCACGGTTAAAACCACTGAAACGAGAATGTTCACTAACACAAACAGCCAGTAAGTTTTACGGCGGCAGCGACTCTGTATTACGCCATACTGCTTTAACGCAGAGAGATATTCATTCACAGCATATTTCCTTATTTTGCGTGATCAGTAGGTGCGACCTGGTAGGGTAAACCCAAGTGTATTCTATGCAGCTAACTCTCCGACGTCACGGCCAGAAGCTGCAACCTTCTCCTTGTACTCGCTAACGGATCTTAACTGGCGGCTTGATTCAAAAGAACGCAAAAACACGGTTTAAAATTCTGTCCAGTAACAAAAATGCGGCGGCAAAAAAGCTTTACGCAAATAGACCCTTATCGCTATCGACGAAAGTTTCGCCTTTACGTATGATGGCGCCAATTTTTTCCAGTGAGTCTTTTAACATGATTAGTCTTATCGCGGCATTAGCAGCTGATCGCATTATCGGTATGGAAAACGCCATGCCGTGGGACCTGCCTGCGGATTTGGCTTGGTTTAAGCGTAATACCTTGAAAAAGCCGGTTATTATGGGTCGCCTGACGTTTGAGTCTATTGGCCGACCGTTACCGGGACGTTTGAATATCGTTGTGAGCAGCAAGCCGGGTGACGCAGAAGGCGTGACGTGGGTAACATCTCTGGAGGAAGCGGTTCAGGCTGCCGGTGATGCAGAAGAGATCATGGTGATTGGTGGCGGTCGTGTATACGAGCAGATGCTGAACCGTGCCGATCGTCTTTACCTGACCCATATCGACGCTGAAGTTGAAGGTGACACGCAGTTCCCGGATTACGAGCCGGACGAATGGCAATCTACGTTCAGCGAATTCCATGATGCTGACGAGCAGAACTCACACAGCTACTGCTTTGAGATTCTTGACCGTCGTCGTTAATTTCTCTTGAAAAAAACGCCTTGGCGGTGAAGACAAGGCGTTTTTTTATGCCCGTTTTAACGGCAGAAAGTTAGCTTGCTGACTGTTGTGAAGAAGCCGTTTCAGGTAGCGCATCCTTTCGATTCGAGGCTTGAACGTAATAACGCTGTTCTTCCCAGTGCAGCAGAGTGAGATTGCCACCCCAGCAGCAGCCTGTATCTAATCCAATAACCCCTTCGGGTGTGCCTTTACCTTCCAGCGATGCCCAATGGCCGAACACAATGGTGTAATCACGGGCAACCGGGCCTTGAATGTTAAACCACGGCTTCAGCGGCGGTAGGGCAGATTCTGGCGAATCTTTGCAGATCATATCCAGCTGACCATTCGGAAAACAGTAGCGCATACGGGTTAGTGCATTGGTGCTAAAACGTAGTCTCGCCAGTCCAGTAAGCTCTTCGCTCCAGTTGTTAGGCATGTCGCCATACATCGCGTCCAGAAACAGCGGATAACTGTCGCTGGCGAGCACCGCTTCCACTTCACGCGCGCATTTCTTTGCGGTTTCGATGTCCCATTGCGGCGTGATGCCTGCATGACCCATGACCAACTTTTTTCTTCATCAACTTGCAGCATTGGCTGGCGGCGCAACCAGTTGATCAAGGTATCAGCGTCGTCAGCTTCAAGCAGGGGAGTGAGGCGATCTTTAGGCTTATTGCGGCTGATTCCCGCATAGACCGCCAACAGATGGAGATCGTGATTACCCAACACTAACCGTACGCAATCACCCAGCGACTTGACGTAACGGAGGACATCGAGTGAGCCAGGGCCGCGCGCAACTAAATCACCGGTCAACCACAAGGTATCTTGCTCAGGATTGAAATCGACCTGCTTCAGCAGTGCACGTAACTCGTCGTAACAACCGTGGACGTCGCCAATCAGGTAAGTGCTCATAGAGTTTTATCCGAAATAAAATCATTCGCCCGGCAGAACCGGGCGAAGTGAAAGCATATCAATGAATGTGAGTTTGAATCGCGAGGCGGAATACCGGGATGTCAACGTGAAACGCATCGCCCTGTTCGTCGACCATCACGTAATGGCCCTGCATGGTGCCCATCGACGTTTCCAGCACCGCGCCGCTGGTGTATTGATATTCACCACCCGGTGCAATGTGTGGCTGTTCACCAATCACGCCTTCACCCTGAACTTCGGTTTCACGACCATTACCATTGGTGATTAACCAATAACGACCCAGCAATTGTACGGAAGAACGGCCCATATTGCGGATGGTAACCGTGTAAGCAAAGACGTAACGCTCATCATCCGGGGAAGATTGTGATTCCACATACAGGCTTTGCACATGGACATGCACGCGGGCCGTTTCACTCATGACTACTCCTGCGCTTCATCCTGATGGTTCGCCAGCCAGTTTGCTAACTGGCAATACTGCGCGACCGAAACGTTTTCAGCACGCAATGTCGGGTCGATAGAGAGTTCTTCTAGTGCACCCGCCGCCACCATATGATTGAGGCTATTACGCAGCGTCTTACGGCGCTTACCAAACGCTTCGGTAGTAATGCGGCTCAGTAAACGCACGTCACTAACCGGATGCTGCGGCTCAGTATACGGAACTAAACGCACGACGGCAGAATCCACTTTAGGCGCCGGCGTAAACGATTCTGGCGGCACTTCAAGTACTGGAATGATCTGGCAATAATATTGCGCCATAACGCTCAGGCGACCATACGCTTTACTGCCCGGACCCGCGACTAAACGGTTCACCACTTCTTTTTGTAACATGAAGTGCATGTCTTTAATCGAACCAGTATAGCTGAAAAGGTGAAACATCAGCGGAGTCGAAATATTGTACGGCAAGTTGCCAAACACGCGCAGCGGCTGACCTCTTTCTTCTGCCAGCGCGGCAAAGTCGAATTTCATGGCATCTTGCTGAAAAATGGTCAGCTTCGGCCCAAGAAAGGGATGAGTCTGCAGACGTGCAGCCAGATCGCGATCCAACTCCACAACCGTCAAGCTATCGAGACGTTCGCCTACTGGCTCGGTTAATGCACCCAAGCCGGGCCCGATTTCCACCAGCGCCTGATCGCGCTGCGGATGAATAGCGGAGACAATGCTCTCGATAATGTACTGATCGTTCAGGAAGTTCTGCCCGAAACGTTTACGGGCGAAGTGCCCCTGATGGACGCGATTATTCATTACTGCTCTTGATCATAGTGATGGCGAGGTTAAGCGCCGTGATGAAGCTGCCCGGTTCTGCCTGTCCCAGCCCGGCTAACTCTAGCGCGGTGCCGTGATCGACTGAAGTCCGGATAAAGGGCAAACCGAGAGTGATATTCACCGCACGACCAAACCCCTGAAATTTTAGCACCGGTAGACCTTGATCGTGATACATCGCCAGCACCGCATCCGCATTTTGCAGATATTTTGGCTGGAACAAGGTATCTGCGGGCAGAGGACCGGTAAGCTGCATGCCCCGCTGGCGTAATTCGTTGAGAGCAGGAATGATCGTATCGATCTCTTCCCGTCCCATATGGCCTCCTTCGCCCGCATGCGGGTTAAGGCCACAGACGAAAATATGCGGCTGGGCAATCGCAAATTTTTGCTGCAAATCGTGATGCAAAATGGTGATGACTTCGTGCAGGCTGTCACGGGTAATGGCAGCTGAGACATCTTTTAGCGGCAAATGCGTGGTGGCTAAGGCAACGCGTAACTCTTCCGTCGCTAACATCATTACAACGCGATGACTCCCCGCGCGATCGGCGAAGAATTCGGTGTGACCGGTAAAAGCAATACCAGCGTCGTTAATCACACCTTTGTGCACCGGGCCAGTGATCAACGCGGCAAACTCACCCTTCAGACACCCATCGCAAGCGCGCGCCAGCGTAGCCAGTACATATTCGCTATTGGCAACACATAACTCGCCGGGTTTAACCGGCTGTGGCGTTTCAATCGGTAGCACGGTTAGCGTGCCGGCCTGCTGCGGTTGTGCCGCAACGCCAGGCTGGTAATCACGCAAGGTCAGCGGCAGCCCAAGCTGGGCGGCACGCTGACGCAGTAAATCGGGCGAGGCGCACACCACCAATTCAACCGGCCAGTTTTGCTGGGCCAGTTGAATGGTGAGGTCAGGACCAATCCCGGCGGGTTCGCCGGGGGTGATCGCTACACGGAAATTACTGAGCATTGTTGTCCAAAATCTTCACGTAAGCACCGGCGCGTTGTTCCTGCATCCAGGTTTGTGCTTCTTCAGCAAATTTACGGTTGAACAGCAGACGGTAAGCACGCTCTTTCTGGGCCGCATCGGTTTTATCAACCTGTCGCGTGTCCAGCAACTGAATCAAGTGCCAGCCGAACGAAGAGTGAACCGGTTGGCTAGTCTGGCCTTTTTGCAGGCGCAGCAACGCATCGCGGAACGCAGGATCGAACGCTTCTGGCGAACTCCAGCCCAAGTCGCCGCCCTGGTTCGCAGAACCCGGATCGTCAGAGAACTGTTTCGCTGCAGCAGCAAAAGTGGTTTTACCACTGCTGATATCGGAAGCAATCTGTTGCAGCTTGGCGCGTGCTTGATCCTCTGTGAGGATCGGAGACGGTTTCAGCAGGATGTGGCGTGCATGCACTTCCGTCACAGAGATATTTTTGCTCTCGCCACGCAGGTCATTCACTTTCAGGATATGGAAGCCCACACCGGAACGAATCGGACCCACGATATCGCCTTTCTTGGCGGTAGCCAGCGCCTGCGCAAACAGGGTCGGTAACTCTTCGATTTTACCCCAACCCATGTTGCCGCCTTTCAGCGCTTGTGAATCTGCGGAGTAGGTTACTGCCATTTTGCCGAAGTCAGCACCGCTTTTCAGCTCGCCCACCAGCTGTTTCGCCAGCGTTTCTTGATCATCAACCTGCTGCTGCGTCGGGTTTTCTGATAATGGCAGCAAAATATAGCTGACGTTCAGCTCGGTGCCTTGGGTGTTTTGCGAGGCGATTTGCGTCGACAGCGTGTCCACTTCCTGAGGCAAAATCGTTACGCGACGGCGCACTTCATTGTTACGCACTTCGGTGATCAGCATCTCTTTGCGGATTTGCGCACGGTAAGTGTTGTAGTTCATACCATCATACGCCAGGCGGCTACGCAGCTGATCGACACTCATCTTGTTCTGACTGGCAATATTTTGAATCGCCTGATCCAACTGCTGATCGGTGATCTGCAGGCCAGCTTTTTCACCCATTTGCAGCAGAATGTTGTCCATGATCTGACGCTCAAGAATCTGATGGCGCAACGTTTTATCGTCTGGCAATTGCTGACTCGCCTGCTGCGCCTGAGATTTGACCGTGCTCATCATGCTATCCACGTCACTCTCAAGAACTACGCCGTTATTGACCACGGCTGCAACTTTATCAACCACTTGTGGTGCTGCGAACGCGGTGTTGGCAGTTATCGCCACACCAAGAATCAGCATTCTCCAGTTCTTCATACTTTATCCATTGTTGTTTCCGCACTGCGGGATTGCCTGTCAAACATCACAACATCAAAAAGCGCGCTGGTAAGGGATGATGCCCTGACGCAACATTTGGTTGGTTCCTAAGCCATAGTTGGAACTCAAACCACGCAGCTCTATGTTGAATGAGATTTGGTTGTCGTACTTGCTGTCGTTGTTTTCCCAACCGTTGATTTTGCGCTCGTAACCCAGGCGAATAGCATAACAGCATGAGCTGTATTGCAGGCCAACCAGCTGTGATGCCGGTTTGCTGTTGCGCGTGTCGTAGTAATAAGCACCTACCACAGACCATGCATCAGCAATCGGCCAACTGCCGGTTGCACCGACCTGAGAAATCCCGTTTTTGTAGATCGGGTTGGTAATCAGGTTGGCATTGTTCAACGCGCTTGCGACGTATTCCGGGCTGCTGTAGCGGTAGCTCAGCTGCACCATACGATCGGCATCACGGCGATATTCCAGCACCGCATTCCCCTGAGAGACGTTATCCAGGCGAGTATCATATTGCACCCCGCCGCGAACGCCCCAACGATCGCTAACCTTCCAGTATGTATCACCTGCCCAAATCAGGCTGCCGGTGTCATCTTCTTCACTGGTTTGATTAACGCCAGTGCGTGAAGGGGTAAACGAGTAGATTTGACCTACGGAAGCGTTAAAACGTTCAACCAGATCGTTATCATAAATACGCGTCGTCACACCGGTTGCTACTTCATTGGCTGAAGCGATACGATCCAGGCCGCTGTAAGTGCGGTCGCGGAACAAACCGGTATAGTCGGTTTGTAGCAGCGTGGAGTCGTACGGATAGATATCGCTTTGGTCGCGGTAAGGGATATAAAGGTACTGAACGCGCGGTTCCAGCGTTTGGGTATAGCCTTCCGCCCAATTCATATCGCGGTCAAACACCAGACGACCATCGACTTTCAATTGTGGCATGGTGCGGTTGACGGATTCTTTCAACTGATTGACGCGAGTGGTATCAATCGAGTTGTTGTAGTAATCGACATCTTTCTGCTGATAGTGCGTCGCAAGGAATTTCGCTTCAGTATCAAGACTTGCCCAACCATTAGACAGCGGCAGATCCAGCGTCGGCTCAATATGCAGGCGCGTAGCTTCGGGATAGCGATCGCTGACGTTGGTAAACTTCACCGCTTGCGCATAAATACGCCCATCAAACGGACCCATATCATTTTGATAGAAATTGAGGTCCAACTGCGGCATTGCGCGGTAAACGTTGTTGCTGTTGGTGTTACCGAAAACCTGGAAGTCTTTGGTCGACAGCGTCGCATCCCAGTTGGTATCCGCATAACCCGCACTGAATTTTTGCGTGGCGTAACCGTCGGTTGAGCTGTAGTACGTCGAGTCAAGATCGTTGAAGTAGTACTGATCGCTGACTTTGGTGTAGTTGGCATTGAAGCGCCAATGCTGATCGTAAACACCAGAATGACGCCAGTAGAACAGCCAGCGGTCTGAACTGTCATTTTGCGCGATGCCGCGTACCGCTTTGTCGTTATTGTATTGATCGTCTGAAGCCAGATAATCAAACTCAACCAAGCCTGCGCCCGCCTGCGTCAAATAACGGAATTCGTTCTGCAATTGCAGGCCGCGCTTGCTCATATAGTGCGGCGTGATGGTGGCATCCGCTTGCGGCGCGATGTTCCAGTAATAAGGCAGAATAAATTCAAAGCCGTTGCTGCTGCCATATTTTGCGTTAGGGATCAGGAAGCCGGAGCGGCGACGATCGCCAATCGGCAATTGCAAATAAGGGCTGTAGAAAACCGGCACGGAACCCAGCTTAAAGCGGGCATTCCAAATCTCAGCCACTTCTTCTTCACGGTCCTGAATCACTTCAGAACCGACCACGCTCCAGCTGTTTGAGCCAGGCAAGCAAGAGGTAAAGCTGCCATTTTCTAAAATGGTGTAACGGTTATTACCGCGCAGTTTCATTTGGTCGGCGGTGCCGCGGCCCTGACGTCCCACCATTTGGTAGTCGCCATTCCAGACATTGGTGTCTTTGCTGTTCAGATTCGACCAAGCTTTCGGACCTTTCAGGATGACCTGATTATCGTCGTAGTGCACATTACCCAAGGCATCGACGGTACGCACCGGTGTGGTTTGTCCATCTTGCTGGCGTTGATGAAGTTGCACTTCATCCGATTGCAGTCGGCCATTGCCTTGTTCAATGTTCACATTGCCAGTGAATACCGCGTCGTCAGGATAATTACCCTTGGCAGAATCCGACTTGATGGTCACAGGCAGCTCATTGGTGGTGCCTGTCACCAAAGGACGGTTATAGCTCGGCACGCCTAACATACACTGCGACATCAAATCGTCGGCGAGGGCATGCTGACTGGTAAGGGCTGCACCAATCAAGGTGGCCAGCAGGGTAGGTATACGTTTTTTCATACGCGGTATCGAGAATTCCATGAAAACTGGCATCATGCCGACAATCCGGTCAGAGACTAACTTACTGCCCGGCGTTGCGCCAGTGTTAATCCGTGTCTGCCCGCGTTGCCGTTAGGCGCTGAGATAAATGACAGGTATGATAATGCAATTTTCAGCCGCAAGCATGGCGAATTGAGGAGTTTATGCGCTACTGGGGAAAAGTTGTGGGTCTGCTATTAGGATTGATTTCCGGTGCAGGCTTTTGGGGCATTGTGATCGGTTTGATCATTGGCCACATGATAGATAAAGTTCGCGGTGCTCAGGGCAAGGCTTACTTCTCAAATAATCAAACGCGTCAAACGCTGTTCTTCAGTACCACTTTTCAGGTAATGGGCCATTTAACCAAGTCAAAAGGGCGCGTGACCGAAGCCGATATTCAGATTGCTTCTTTATTAATGGAGCGCATGCAGCTTCATGGCGAATCGCGTACCGCTGCGCAACGCGCCTTTCGCGAAGGCAAGCAGGGCGACTATCCGCTGCGCAGTAAGCTGCGTGAGTTCCGCAGCGCCTGTTTTGGCCGCTTCGATCTGATTCGGATGTTTCTGGAAATACAAATTCAGGCGGCGTTTGCTGATGGTTCGCTGCATCCCAACGAGCGCCAGGTACTGTATGTCATTGCAGAAGAACTGGGTATTTCCCGCACTCAGTTTGATCAGTTCCTTCGTATGATGGAAGGCGGTCAGCAATTTGGTGGTGGGCAAGGCTCTTCTTACGGCGGTTTTCAGCAGCAACGCGGTCCGACTCTGGAAGATGCGTGCAGTGTGTTAGGCGTTAAGAGTAGTGATGATATCACCATCATCAAGCGTGCCTATCGCAAGTTAATGAGTGAACACCATCCTGACAAACTGGTGGCGAAAGGTTTACCGCCAGAAATGATGGAGATGGCGAAGCAGAAAGCGCAGGAAATCCAGGCGGCTTATGATTTGATTCGTAAGGAAAAGGGTTTTAAGTAGTCGTTGTTTTCTCGCCTTAATTCTCTTGAGTGCGAGGTAATTTGTCCCCCAGCTCAATCTTTTTGAGTGCGAGGTAATTTGTCCCCACCTCAATCCTCCCCACACGTGGGGAGGATTGAGGTGGGGACAGCGCGCAGAGGCCAACACAGCGCGCAGAGGCCAACGCAGTGCGCAAAAGGTTAAAAATCCGCCGGCTGGCGAAACGTCATTGCGTTACCAAATTTTGGATGCGTAATGGTCAGTGATTCCGCATGCAGCAGCAGTCTTGGTGCCATCGCTTTGGCTTCCGGGTGCGCATAGAAGTTATCCCCCAGAATCGGATGTCCCAGCGCCAGCATATGTACACGCAGCTGGTGCGAACGTCCGGTAATCGGCTTCAGTGAAACGCGCGCTGTTGTTAGCGAAATACTCCACCACCTGATATTCGGTTTGCGCAGATTTGCCGGTTTCAAAACAGACCTTCTGCTTCGGACGATTAGGCCAGTCGCAAATCAGCGGCAAATCCACTAATCCTTTCTCTTCCGTTGGATGTCCCCACACGCAAGCTACATAGGTTTTCGACGGCTCGCGTTCGCGAAACTGACGCTTCAATTCGCGTTCAGCCGCTTTGGTCAAGGCCACCACAATCACGCCGCTGGTGGCCATGTCGAGACGATGTACCGATTCTGCCTGCGGGAAGTCACGCTGAATGCGCGTCATTACGCTGTCTTTGTGCTCTTCCAGCCGACCGGGCACGGAAAGCAGGCCGCTGGGTTTATTCACCACCATAATGTGATCATCCTGATAAAGGATGTGCAGCCACGGTTCAAGCGGTGGATTGTAAGGTTCCATGCTATTTTCCAAAAAAGGGCCGCGCGGCCCTGAATTTTATTGGTGGGTAACGACAATTAAGCGCAGCGCATCCAGGCGCCAGTTGGCCTGATCAAGATGCTCCAGCACTTGCTGACGATTGCTTTCCAGCGCCTCAATCTCATCTTCACGAATATTGGGGTTAACCGCTTTCAGCGCTTCAAGACGTGACAACTCTGAGCCCAGTTTTTCGTCAGCTTCACGACGGGCAGCATCAATCACCGCGCGCGCTTCACTGACTACTTTCTCTTCGGCCTGCGTCAGAATTTCGTGTACATCTTGCTGCACCGCGTTCACCAGCTTGCTGCCGGTATGACGATTAACGGCATTTAGCTGACGGTTAAAGCTTTCAAACTCAACTTTGCCCGCCAGGTTGGTGCCGTTGCGATCCAGCAACAAACGGAGTGGCGTTGGCGGCAGGAAGCGAGTCAGCTGTAGGTTTTTGGGCGCCTGCGCTTCGACCACATAAATCATCTCAACCAGCAAAGTGCCGACCGGCAGCGCTTTGTTCTTCAGTAAAGAGATTGCGCTGCTGCCGGTATCACCGGAAAGAATCAAATCAAGGCCGTTGCGGATCAGTGGATGTTCCCAGGTAATGAACTGCGTATCTTCGCGGGACAACGCCTGGTCGCGGTTAAAGGTGATGGTGCAGCCATCTTCTGGCAAACCTGGGAAATCGGGCACCAGCATGTGATCGGATGGTGTCAGCACGATCAGGTTGTCGCTGCGATCTTCCTGATTAATACCGACGATATCAAACAGGTTAAGCGCAAAGCTCACCAGATCGGTGTCGTTGTCCTGTTCAGCAATCGCATTCGCCAACGCCTGCGCAGATTCGCCACCGTTGGAATTCAGCTCCAGCAAGCGGTCGCGACCCTGTTCCAGCTGTGATTTCAAGGCGTCATGCTGCTTGCGGCATTCAACGATAAATTCGTCGAACCCTTCGTTGTTCTCAGGTGCCGCAAGGTAGTTAACCAGCTGCGAATGCACGCTATCGTAAATGGTACGACCGGTGGGGCAAGTGTGCTCAAACGCATCCAGCCCTTCGTGATACCAGCGCAATAACACCGCCTGCGCGGTTTTTCCAGCCACGGCACCAGAATCTGGATGTCATGCATCTGACCAATACGATCCAGACGACCAATACGCTGCTCCAGCAAATCGGGATTTGAGGGCAGATCGAACATCACTAAACGATTGGCGAACTGGAAGTTACGGCCTTCAGAACCGATTTCCGAACACAGCAGCACCTGCGCACCATTCTCTTCAGAGGCGAACCAGGCCGCTGCGCGGTCACGTTCAATGATTGACAAACCTTCGTGGAATACCGCAGCGCGGATGCCTTCGCGTTCACGCAGAACCTGCTCCAGTTGCAGCGCGGTGGCGGCTTTAGCACAAATCACCAGCACTTTTTCTTTGCGGTTGCTGGTGAGATAACCCATCAGCCATTCTACGCGGGGGTCGAAGTTCCACCAGGTACCGCTGTCGCCTTCAAACTCCTGATAAATCTGTTCAGGATAAAGCAGGTCACGGGCGCGCTCTTCAGCACTTTTACGGGTTCCCATGATGCTGGAAACTTTGATCGCCGTTTGATACTGCGCAGGCAGCGGCAAGCGAATTTGATGCAGTTCGCGTTTCGGGAAGCCTTTTACGCCATTACGCGTGTTACGGAACAGCACGCGGCTGGTGCCGTGGCGATCCATCAACATTGAAATCAGTTCTTTGCGTGCATCTTGTTTGCCGTCGCGGTCGCTGTTAGCTACCTGAAGCAGCGGTTCGATATCCTGCTCGCCGACCAGATCGCTGATGCTGTTCATCTGCTCTTGAGAAATGGACTGATCTGCCAGCAATGAGGAAACCGCATCGGCCACCGGGCGGAAATGCTGTTGCTCTTCAACAAACAGAGCGAAGTCATGGAAGCGATCCGGATCGAGCAGGCGAAGGCGCGCAAAGTGGCTTTCCATTCCCAACTGCTCTGGCGTCGCGGTTAACAGCAACACGCCCGGCGTTTTTTCGGCTAACTGCTCAATCACCTGATATTCACGGCTTGGCTCACCTTCGGACCACGCCAGATGGTGCGCTTCGTCCACTACCAGCAGATCCCACTCAGCCTCAGACAGCAGCTCAAGACGCTGTTTATTGCGGCGAACAAAGTCGAGTGAGCAGATAATAAGCTGCTCAGTTTCAAAAGCATTATCGCTGTCATGCTGCGCTTCGGTGTAGCGATCATCATCAAACAGCGCAAAACGCAGGTTAAAGCGGCGCAGCATCTCAACCAGCCATTGGTGTTGCAGGGTTTCCGGTACCACAATCAACACGCGTTCAGCGCGACCAGCCAGCAGTTGCTGCTGAATGATCATCCCGGCTTCAATGGTTTTACCCAAGCCAACTTCATCAGCCAGCAGCACGCGCGGTGCATGACGACGACCGACATCGTGAGCAATGTGCAGCTGATGCGGAATCAGGTTAGTACGCATACCGCGCAGTCCGCTGGTCGGCAGACGATATTGCTCGCTGTGGTATTTGCGGGCGCGGAAGCGCAGGGCAAAGCGATCCATGCGATCGAGCTGTCCGGCGAACAGGCGATCCTGGGGTTTACTGAACACCAGCTTGCTGTCGAGAAACACTTCACGCAGCATCACGTCGGCCTCTTCAGTATCGAGGCGCATGCCGATATAGGTCATCAGGTCATTTTCGTTGCGGACTTCATCCACTCGCATCTGCCAGCCTTCATGGCTGGTGATGGTATCGCCCGGATTGAAGATGACGCGAGTAACCGGCGAATCGTTGCGGGCGTAGAGGCGGTTTTCGCCTGTGGCCGGGAAAAGCAGCGTAATCATGCGCGTATCGATCGCGACGATCGTTCCCAAACCCAGTTCACTTTCCGTATCACTAATCCAGCGCTGACCTAATGTAAAAACCATATATTTTTTAGCTCGAATTTTTTAACGTTTTTGAAGGTGTTCCCAACTCCAGGGCAATAGCATGTCATCCAAACGATAAGGTCTGGTGAACGTGTCAGAGCGGTGAGTTTTGGGAAGGGCGCTATGGTACTGGATGGCAGGGCATTCGTCACCTGTCAAAAAGTCCCAACTGACCGTTTATAAGTGTAGCAAAGTCGCCGTCGACGAAAGGTAAAATGCCATCGGCCACCGGTTGTAACTGCTTGCTAACGTAATGATCGTAGTCGAGTGGCGTAATCCGCGCCTCCAGCGGCTCCGGGCCTGCAGTGGCAATCACGTAGCGAATGCGCCCGCCATTTTGGTACTGTAAAGGTCGTCCCAGCTTGCGATTCTCTTCATCAGCGATGCGCGCAGCGCGTACATGCGGCGGCACGTTACGTTCATACTCTTTTAACGGACGACGCAGGCGTTTTTTGTAAATCAGCTGATCGTCCAGCTCACCCGCCAGCAGTTGCGCCACTGTTTCACGAATATAATCCTGCCAGGGTTCGCGACGAAAGATGCGGCTGTATAACGCTTGCTGAAACTGCTGCGCCAGCGGCGTCCAGTCGGTGCGCACCGATTCCAGACCTTTAAATACCATGCGCTCGCTAGCGCCTTCGCGGATCAATCCCGCGTAGCGTTTTTTACTGCCTTGCTCGGCACCGCGAATGGTGGGCATCAAAAAGCGGCAAAAATGACTCTCGTACTCCAGCTCTAATGCGCTGTTAAGCCCATATTCGCTTTGCAGATGCTCGCGCCACCAGATATTAACCTTTTCTGTCAGCTGTCGGCCAATCGCGGCCGCCTGCTCTTCGCTGTGCGCTGTCTTCAACCAGACGAAGGTGGAATCGGTATCGCCGTAAATAACGTCGTAACCTTCAGCCTCAATCAATTCACGCGTTTGCTGCATGATGGCGTGCCCGCGTAGCGTAATCGATGAGGCCAGACGAGGATCAAAGAAGCGGCAGGCGCTGGTGCCGAGTACGCCATAGAACGCATTCATGATGATTTTCAGCGCCTGCGACAGCGGCTTGTTGCCCTGTTTTTAGCCGCTTCGCGTCCTTGCCAGATCTGCTCAACGATTGCCGGTAAACAGTGCGTCTGGCGTGAAAAACGTGCTTCGCGGAAACCAGCAACCGAATCGGTATCGTTTGGATGCGCTAATCCTTCCACCAACCCGACCGGATCGATCAGGAAGGTGCGAATAATCGAGGGATAAAGGCTTTTATAGTCGAGCACCAATACTGAGTCATACAAGCCGGGACGCGAATCCATCACGTAGCCGCCAGGGCTGGCTTCGGGGGCTACGTCGCCTAAGTTTGGCGCGACAAAGCCCGCACGGTGCATGCGCGGAATATAAAGATGACCAAATGCTGCCACCGATCCACCGTGACGATCCACCGCCAAACCGTTTACCGCCGCTCGTTCCAGCAAAAATGGCATGATCTCTGTTTTGTGGAAGATGCGTGTCACCAGTTCACAATCTTTCAGGTTGTAACGCGCCAGCGCCGGTTTATCGTTGGCAAAACGCCAGTTAATCTCTTCCATGCGCTGCCAGGGATTGTTGATCGCTTTCCCTTCGCCCAATAGCTGTTGCGAGACAGATTCCAGGCTAAATGAAGGAAAATCCCAGAAGGCGGATTTCAGCGCGTCGATGCCATCAATAATCAGGCGGCCAGTTGCCTGAGCGAAAAAAACGCCAGGCTTAAAGCCATGTTCGCGCCATTCCAGCGGGGCTTGTTGACGCCCAAGGCGCAGCGGAATGCCGTAACGATCGGCATGTTTTTGCAGCATACGCAGGTCAAATTGCACCACGTTCCAACCAATAATTACATCGGGGTCATGTTGTGCAAACCAATGATTAAGCGCTTCCAGCAGTTGTGGGCGGCTTTCCAGATAGATCAGCTCAAAGTCGAGTTGGCTGGCATCGCTGTTGGGCGGCCCAAGCATGTAAACCTGACGCTGTCCGCAACCTTCGAGTCCAATGCAGTAAAGTTCGCCATGCTGAGTGGTTTCAATATCCAGCGAGACCCATTTCAGCGGAGGACGATAATCGGGATGCGGCTTCAGGCGCGTGTTCACGACGCTTTCACCTTGCTGATCACCGCTGAACCAGACGGGCGCAGTGATAAAGCGCTCCATCAGAAAGCGCTCTGGCGGGCGAATATCCGCTTCGTAAATTGGAATGCCGTTTTCCCGCAGCTTTTTCTCAATCCACTGTAACTGGCGATTCTGCCGACAATAGAGGCCAAACACTGGGCGACGGCGGAAGTCTTTCAATTCCAGCGGCTGAATGCGTACGTGTCGTTCATCCTTTATCAGCGCTTCAACCTGCGCCTGATAATCGCAAGGGATAAAGGCGACCGACTCTTGCACCGGCAGTACAACGCGCTGTGGACCGTCATCGGTTGCCAGCCAGAAAATGATTTCGGTGCCTTGTGCGCTGTCGCGCCAGTGTCGGGTGAGCAGGAAACCTGCGCGTGGCATATTCACACTCTCTCCAGAAAGCCGGATTCGGGATGGGCAGTGAGCAAAGTATAACATGGATATTTATACAGTTCTCGCGGCTGGCTTTTGTCAATATCAGCGTACAATTCTTGCCTTGACGCTTCGATGCAGGCTCAGGACAATCCAGCCTTGTGCTTTTTTAAGGAAGGTTATGGAAGCCTGGGTTCAACACCTTTTTACACAGTCGCTGGAATGGGCGCTGTTTGCCGTTGCAATGGTGACGTTTCTTGAATCACTGGCGTTTGTGGGATTATTACTGCCGGGTACGGTTTTGATGGCCAGCCTCGGCGCGTTGGTGGGTAGCGGACAAATTGGTCTCTATCCTGCCTGGGCGGCGGGTTTTGCTGGATGCTTGATTGGTGACTGGGTTTCCTATGGCATTGGCTGGAAATTTCAGGGGCCGCTGCATCGCTGGAAATATATTCAAAAATACAAAGGATTGCTGGATAAAACCGAGCATGCACTGCATCAGCACAGTATGTTCACCATTCTGGTGGGGCGCTTTGTTGGGCCAACGCGTCCGCTGATTCCGCTTGCCGCAGGCATGTTGGAGTTGCCGGTGCGCAAGTTCCTGCCGCCCAATCTCATTGGCTGTATTTTGTGGCCGCCGCTGTACTTGCTGCCAGGTATTTTAGCAGGCGTGGCCATTGACGTGCCGAAAGCGGCGCAGGGCGGTAACTTTAAGTGGCTGCTGCTGTTAGTGGCGATTATCGCGTGGCTCGGATTTTGGCTCTGCTGGCGCTGGTGGCGCAGCGGTAAAAGTCAGGATTGGGCAACAGCGTATCTGCCGCCACAACGCTTGCGTTGGTTAGCACCGCTTGGATTTGCTATCGCGGTAGGCGCATTGGTGGCGATTCAGTTCCACCCCATGATGCCCATTTTCCTGCACTTGTTAGGGCAAGTTTTCTTTAATTAACGGCGCGGGATGCCGAGCACATCGGCTTCCCGTGTTTCTCCCGACAGCAACTGCTGCGTTGCGCCATCCCAGTAAACCCGACCATCCACAATGACCACGCTGCGCGGCGCAATTTGCTGCGCATCTTCCAGGCTGTGCGACACCATAAGTAAGGTAATGTTGCGTGTCTCACACACTGAACTCACCAGTTGCAGCATCTCTCCACGCAAGGCGGGATCGAGGGCTGAAAAGGGTTCATCCAGCAGCAGAACCGGGCGATCGCGCAGTAAGCAACGTGCCAGCGCAACACGCTGACGTTGCCCACCGGAAAGCTGGCCCGGCAAGCGCGTAAGCAGATCGCTTAACCCAACCTGTGTTGCAATAGCCGCCAGTTGTTGTTGTTGGGTGGCATTTAGCTTCAAGCCTGGATTCAGCCCCAGCGCCATGTTCTGCTGTACGTTGAGGTGTGGAAACAGGTTGTTCTCCTGAAACAGCATCGAAACCGGACGCTTTGCGGGCACGCTGCGCGTGTGATCTTTGCCATCAATCTCCAGCATTCCCTGACTGACCGGTAAAAATCCGGCAATCAGGCTCAGCAACGTACTTTTACCTGCGCCGCTGGGGCCAAGAATCGCCAGACGTTCGCCACGTTGCGCAGTCAGGCTGAAACGCATCGGCAAGTGGTGATACAGGTAAGTGAGGTTATTCAGAGTCAGCATGGTGGCCCGGTAATTTTTCCATCAGAGTAAACAGCAACAGGCAAAGTAACAGCAGCAGCAGGGCGGTAACTGCTCCGTCTGCGCCACGATAAGAACCAATTTGTTGATACAGGTAGAACGGTAAGGTGCGGAAATCTGCGCTACCAAACAGCGCAACCACGCCAAAATCTCCGATCGATAACACGCAGGCAAAGGCCAGTGCCTGAGCTAAAGGTCGCTTCAGGGCGCGCAGTTCAATCAGACGTAGTCGATTCCAGCCCTGGATACCCAACGAATTGCACAGGTTTGCGTAGCGCTCAGCGATATCGCGCATGGGGTTTTCCAATACTTTCAGGGCGTAGGGAATGGAAATCAGTGCGTTAGTGAATATCACTAAACCGTCAGCGGAAGTGGGCAAGCCAATGGTGGCGTTGAACAGCAGGAAAAAGCCGGTCGCCAGCACGATACCGGGCATCGCCAGAATCAACATACCGCTGGTATCTATGATCTGTGCGGCCACGTTGCGTTGGCGCATACGCAATTCACGGCTGCTCCACAGCAGCATCATAGTCAGCAGCACGCAAAGCAGGCCAGCACCCAGCGCGATACGCAGCGAAGTGAATGTGGCCTGCCACAGCGCCGGTTGTGCCAACGCCCCGCGCAGGCCGCCATGCAATCCATCCACGATGACTGCCAGCAGCGGTGGTAACAGCAGCAGCAGCGCCAACACAATCAAGGCAAAATCACTCACGCGAGCAAGCAGGGAATCTTGCGGATCGCGCCAGCCGCGCAGTTGACTGATGCCAGCGGGAATGGCCTTGCTAAAACGCTGGCTGAGCAAAACTAAAGTCAGGCAGCAGGTGAGCTGTATCAGTGCCAGCAATGCTGCGCGCCCCGGATCGTAGTCATAACTCAGCGCCTGAAAAATGGCGAGTTCAATGGTGGTGGCTTGCGGCCCGCCGCCCAGCGACAACACGGTAGCAAAGCTGGCAAAGCAGAGCATAAATATCAGCGCGCCGGTCGGCAGCAACTGACGGCGCAGCCACGGCCATTCCAGCAGGCGGAAATGGTGCCAGCCGCGCAAATTAAGCTGCGCGGCCAGTTGCCGCTGCTCGGCCGGGATGCTTTCTAACGCCTGCAACATCAAACGCGTTGCCAGCGGCAAATTGAAAAACACATGTGCCAGCAGAATACCTTGCAGGCCGTACGGCGAAAAAGCGTAATCGATATTAAAAAACTGGCACAACTGCGCCAACCAGCCGACGCGACCATAGACCGTAAGCAAGCCAAATACCGCGACCAAAACCGGCAGAACCAGCGTCATGGCGCACAGCCGCAGCAATAATTGGCGGCCAGGAAAGCGCCGCCGGTAAAGTGCGCGCGCGAGCGCAATCGCAGGCAGGAGCGACAACAGCGCAGAAAGCAGCGCCTGACCAAAGGAGAAGCCGATAACGTGATGGAGATAGTCGTCCTGCAATACGCTGCGCCAGTCCGTATCAGGCGCAGCGATCCACAGCGAGGAAAACGCCAGCAGCGCCACACTGCACAGCAGCAGCGTGGCGAGCGAACCGGGAATCAACCAGAGCGGAATTAACGGCTGACGGCGCGTTGCCATGCATTAATCCATTCTGAGCGGTGATCGGCGACATCTTGCGATGAGAATTGCAGCGCAGTATTTGGCACGCTCAACGATGAAAATCCTGCCGGTAAATCAGTTTTGATTACGGGATACATCCAGTTACCGGTTGGAATCGCGTTCTGGAAGGCGGGCGACACCATGAACTGCATGAACTGTTGCGCCAGTTTGGGTTGTTTGCTGCTGGCAAGCTGAGCCGCAACTTCAACCTGCAAATAATGGCCTTCGGCAAACGACGCAGCGGCGTAATTCTCTTTTTCTCTTCGATGATGTGGTAAGCAGGCGAGGTGGTGTAACTCAACACCAGATCACCTTCACCTTTCAGGAACAGACCGTAAGCTTCGCTCCAACCTTTGGTGACAGTAACGGTTTTCTGCGCCAGCTTCTGCCAGGCCTGCGGTGCCTGATCGCCATACACTTTTTGCATCCACAGCAGCAAGCCTAAACCCGGCGTGCTGGTACGCGGGTCTTCATAAATGACGCGCCACTTCTCTGGACTATCAACCAGTTCTTTCAGGCTTTTAGGCGGATTTTTGAGTTTATTTTTGTCATAGACAAAGGCGAAGTAGCCGTAATCGAAGGGCACAAAGGTTTTATCTTGCCAGCCATCGGGTAACTGTAGCTTGCTGGTGTCAACGTCGCTGGGCGCAAACAGACCCGTTTTTTGTGCCGCCTGCACCAAATTGTTATCCAGCCCTAATACCACGTCGGCTTTGCTGTTCTTGCCTTCCATGCGCACGCGATTCAGCAGCGACACGCCATCTTCCAGCGCGACGAATTTCAGTTCGCAATTGCACTGCGCTTCAAAGGCTTTTTTCACCGCTGGGCCAGGGCCCCAATCGGCTGAGAATGAATCGTAGGTATAAACGGTTAAGGTCGGTTTGGCAGCAAAGACGGGCGCTGACAGCAGCAGCAGCAGAGACAGACATTTTTTTAACACTTTGCGCTCCTTAAGGAGAATTGTTATATGAGTCGCAAAGGATCTGAGCACGTTGGCCTCTCAAATCCCTACGTCGGTATTAACCGAATCAGGTTCGACGGGTATATCTCAGCTCATTGCGACAATCGCAAGCGGCACCCCGTTGAGAACGAGTCATTCTAGTCATTTCATCGCCGGGGCGAAAGGATCACAGCTCCGGCGGCGCGAACCAGGCGGATTTAAAATCAAACCAGCCCAGCGTATTCATGCGCACGCCACGCATACTGCGTTCTCCTTCCAGCAGCAGCCAGTGATGAAACAGCGGATGCAACCCGCCTTCCTCGACCAAGCGCTTGCTCCATTCGGCAAGCGGCAGCGCTTTTTCACGCCAGCGTGCGGCATCGCTGTGCCAGTCAATGGGCAGGCAATGATGCAGCAACGGCACCTCATAGAGCTGAGCAAACAGTGAATATTCCAGCGGCAGGGTGAAATTGACGCTGCCCAGCCAGATATCGCTTTCAGCCTCGCCCTGATGCCAGCTTTCATAGCTGACTTCACACGTTTCAAGCGTTACGCCATGTTGCGCTAATAAAGGGCGTAGCGCATTAGCGATGCCTTCGTGCTCAACGTGTTGGCTATACCAGGTGAGCGTCAGGCTTTTCAGCCCAGCTGGTTTCTCAACGGGCGTTAAGTCACGGCGATGGTGCCAGCGCGGCAGCAAACCGTAAGCGGGAAACCAGTAGCGCTGATAGCCAGCGCTCGCATGATTGAGCAGGGCAATAGGATTAAATAAATAGCTGACCCAGCGGCGAATCGCCTCGTTGCGACCTTTTTCTGATCGCTGATCGAATAGCAAATAATAACATCCCTCTTCGAGCCGACTCTCTTCCTGCTTTTCATCAACGGTGTCGCCCTGCAAACGTACGCCTGAATAAACCAGTTCGTCGCTGATCTCAGGCAATACCCAAATTGAGACGTCATCGATCAGGGCGCGAAAGCCAAAGTAGTCATCAAACGCTTCGATTTTCAGCTGGCTTTGCTGATTGCGCACCACGCTGTAAGGGCCAGTCCCCTTAGGCTGGCGAGCGAAATCACGCTGCTCGGGCCATTCACGCGGCAGAATCATGGCGCTCACGCTGCCAAGTAACCAAGGTAACCAGTCGTCGGGCTGGCTTAGCGTGATATCCAGCGTCCAGGGGCGGGCGAGGTGATGAGTTGGAAATGTGAAAACAGCGGCTGATCACGCAGGCGTTCAAGACTGCCGATGACATCAGCCATTTCTAATTCGCGACCGTGGTGAAAGCGGATAGCCGGGCGTAAAAAAAGCGCCAGTGCAGCGGCGATGTTTGCTGCCAGTGGTGCGCAATATCCGCCTCGATTTCCCCGTTTTCCTCATTTATTCGCGTCAGCCCACTAAAGATTTGTCGTGCCAAATGCGTCTCTGAGCGGCGCAGCGGCGATCCAGGCAGCAGATTGAGTAACGGGCGGTAATAAAGCACGCGAAGAATATGTTTGCCCTGGCGGAAACTGCGGCCCAGATGCGCGCTGATCATCTGTCGCACCTGATTTTTATCGCCGACCAGTTGCACCAGTTGATCGATACGATCCTGCTCCAGCAAATCTTCTGCCCGCTGCTGCTGTAGCGCGAGTCCGGTATAACAAAAAGTCAGCTGTGAACGCTTGCCGCGCCCGGCTTCAGCTTGCCAGGTTAGCCATCCAGCATCTTGCATAGCGTTAAGTAAATTACGCATATGACGGCGAGAGCAATGCAGTAAATCCGCCAGTTCACTCAGCGTGGTTTCTTGCGTCTGGCCCTGGCAACTTTGCCACAGGCGAATGAATTGCTGTTTAAGGCGTGATGAGGACATAAAAGAGGAACTCCCTGTAAAAAGCGCTCTGTTTTTCCTGCCTCATATTAGAGGCAAACTGAACCTCATTGGAAGAGCGGGAGGCATTCAGCAATGAATGGCGCTCAACCATGATCGCGCAGCGATGCGGGATCCTTTCTGAGTAGGGTGCAATTACACCGCCAGCAGGATTTTATCTGCTGGCTTTTTTCGTGTTGCGCTGTATCGTCTACCCTTGTTTTTTTCCTCGGTTTTTTCATTCTGTTAGGGATTTCGGCATGAAGTCGCAGCGTCGCATCAATCCGGTTTATCTCGCGTTTATGGTGGCATCGTTCATGATTGGCGTAGCCGGTGCATTACAAGCACCCACGCTCAGCTTGTTTTTGACGCGTGAAGTGCAGGCGCGGCCGTTTTGGGTTGGGCTGTTTTTTACCATTAATGCCGTGGCCGGGATTGTGGTGAGTATGCTGGTAGCCAAGCGCTCAGACAGCGTCGGTGATCGCCGTCACATCATTCTGTTTTGTTGTCTGATGGCGCTGTGTAATGCCATTTTGTTTGCCTTCACGCGTCATTATTTCACACTGATTACGCTGGGCGTGCTGCTGTCAGCGCTGGCCAGCGTCTCCATGCCACAGATTTTTGCGCTGGCGCGAGAATATATTGACCATTCCGCGCGCGAAGCAGCGATGTTCAGTTCGGTAATGCGTGCGCAGATATCACTGGCTTGGGTGATTGGGCCGCCGCTGTCGTTTGCACTGGCGCTCAACTATGGCTTTGTCACGCTGTTCATGGTGGCGGCAGCGCTGTTCTTTATCTGCATCCTCCTTATTTGGTTTACCTTGCCTTCGGTGCCACGCGCTGATTCGCTGATGCACAGCGGCGGCATGCCGATCAGCGGTTGGCGCAACCGCGATGTCAGGCTGCTGTTTATCGCCTCCGTGACAATGTGGACCTGCAATACCATGTATATTATCGATATGCCGCTCTATATCAGCAGCACGCTGGGCTTACCGGAAAAGCTGGCGGGGTTATTGATGGGAATGGCGGCAGCACTGGAGATTCCAGTGATGTTACTGGCTGGCTATTGCGCTAAACGCGTCGGTAAACGCAACCTGATGCTGATCGCGGTAGCGGCAGGTATTCTGTTCTATCTCGGACTGGTATTGTTTAGTTCGCGCCATGCGTTGCTGATTTTGCAGCTGTTTAATGCAGTATTTATCGGCATCATTGCCGGAATAGGCATGCTGTGGTTTCAGGATTTAATGCCAGGACGACCGGGCGCAGCCACCACTATGTTCACTAATTCTATTTCCACCGGCATGATTTTGGCGGGATTGATTCAGGGAACCTTGAGCGAACGCTTTGGACATATCTCAATATATTGGCTGGCGTTAGGGCTGGCTATTGCCTCTTTTGCCATGTCGGCGCGGGTACGCAACGTATAAGAAAAGGGCGACTAAATCGTCGCCCTTAATGATTAACGCAGGAAAGCGGGCTGCTTCTGCTCATAATCAGAGATCGAGGCTTCGTGCTGAAGCGTCAGGCCAATGCTGTCGAGACCATTGATCATGCAGTGACGACGGAAACTGTCGAGCTCAAACGGATACGTTTTATCGCCTGCGGTCACGGTTTGCGCTTCAAGATCAACAGTGAAACGGATGCCTGGCTGTGCAGCGACCAGTTTAAACATCTCATCGACTTCTTCATCGCTGAGCTTTACCGGCAGCAGCTGATTGTTAAAGCTATTGCCGTAAAAGATATCGGCAAAACTGGGTGCAATCACCACGTGAAAACCGAAATCTGTTAGCGCCCAAGGTGCGTGCTCACGTGACGATCCACAGCCAAAGTTTTCACGCGCCAGTAAAATACTGGTGCCTTTGAATTCGGGCTTGTTCAACACGAAGCTGGCAGTCGGTACGGTGCCGGCATCATCTTCAAAGCGCCAATCGTGAAACAGGTGCTGACCAAAACCGGTACGCGTAACTTTCTGCAAAAACTGCTTAGGGATGATCGCGTCGGTATCGACGTTTGCCGCATCCAGCGGCGCAACAATCCCGGTGTGTTGGGTAAATTTATTCGCCATGACTTATGCTCCTGTCGTCAGTTCACGGATGTCAGCAAAATGACCAGTTACCGCAGCCGCAGCTGCCATGGCCGGGCTAACCAGATGCGTACGGCCGCCACGTCCTTGACGTCCTTCAAAGTTACGGTTGCTGGTAGAGGCGCAACGCTCACCCGGATTCAGGCGATCGTTGTTCATGGCCAGGCACATTGAGCAACCCGGCAAGCGCCATTCAAAACCCGCTTCGAGGAAAATCTTATCCAGACCTTCCGCTTCCGCCTGCGCTTTTACCGGACCCGAGCCTGGCACCACCATCGCCATTACGCCTGGCGCGACTTTGCGGCCTTTGGCAATCGCAGCAGCAGCGCGTAAATCTTCAATACGTGAGTTAGTACAAGAACCGATAAAGACTTTGTCGATGCTAACGTCAGTCAGCTTGATGCCTGGCTGCAGATCCATATACGCCAGCGCTTTCTCTGCGGAGGCGCGTTCAACGGGATCGGCAAAAGAGGCTGGATTCGGGATCGCTTGATCAACGGCAATGACCTGGCCTGGATTTGTTCCCCAAGTTACCTGAGGCGCGATCTCTTCGGCATGCAGGGTAACAACCGCATCAAATTTTGCGCCTTCATCTGACTTCAGGGTGCGCCAATACTCGACGGCTTGTTCCCATTTCTCACCGTCGGGTGAAAACTGGCGACCTTTCAGGTAAGTAAAGGTGGTGTCATCCGGTGCCACTAAACCCGCTTTGGCACCCATCTCAATGGCCATGTTGCACAGCGTCATACGACCTTCCATGCTCAGCGCTTCAATGGCTGGGCCACAGAATTCGACTACATGGCCGGTGCCGCCTGCGCTACCGGTTTTACCGATGATCGCCAGCACAATATCTTTGGCAGTGATGCCGGTAGCCGCTTCACCCAGCACTTCGATTTTCATGGTTTTGGCACGGCCCTGTTTCAGGGTTTGCGTGGCAAACACATGCTCAACTTCTGAAGTACCGATACCAAATGCCAGCGAACCAAAAGCGCCGTGCGTTGCAGTATGTGAATCACCGCAAACAATGGTCATGCCGGGCAAAGTCATACCTTGCTCTGGACCAATTACGTGCACAATGCCTTGAAACGGGTGATTCAGGTCATACAACTGCACGCCAAACTCGGCACAGTTCTTCATCAATTCTTGCATCTGGATACGTGCCATCTCGCCCGACGCATTGATATCTTTGGTCTGCGTGGAGACGTTATGATCCATGGTCGCGAAGGTTTTAGACGGCTGACGGACTTTACGACCGTGAGCACGCAGGCCATCAAAGGCCTGCGGTGATGTCACTTCATGGATCAGATGGCGATCGATATAGAGCAATGGGGTTTCATTTGGCGTTTCATTAACGACATGTGCATCAAATAACTTCTGGTATAAAGTTTTCATTATTTTATTTTTCCTCGGCGATAAAGCGGGCAATGATACTGCCCATCTCATCTGTGCTGACTGCTGGGCCATCACCGGCTAAATCTTTGGTACGATAACCTTCTTCCAGCGCACGACTGATCGCGCGCTCAATGCTGTCTGCAGCGTCATTAGCATTCAGGCTGTAGCGCAGCAGCAGAGATAAGGAGAGGATCTGCGCAACGGGGTTAGCGATATTTTGTCCCGCGATGTCAGGCGCAGAACCGCCTGCCGGTTCGTAAAGACCAAACCCTTCTTCATTCAGGCTGGCGGAAGGCAGCATGCCCATTGAACCGGTGATCATGGCGCATTCGTCAGAAAGAATGTCACCAAACAGGTTAGAACACAGCAGCACATCAAACTGTGAAGGATCTTTGATCAACTGCATGGTGGCGTTGTCGATATAGATGTGGCTCAACTGCACGTCAGGATATTCTTTAGCGATCTCGTTAACGATTTCGCGCCACATTACGGAGGTTTGCAGCACGTTGGCTTTATCCACTGACGTAACTTTATTACGGCGTTTACGAGCAGATTCAAAAGCAATGCGCGCAATACGTTCAATCTCGAAACGGTGATAGACCTCGGTATCAAACGCACGCTCATGTGGACCGCTGCCTTCGCGGCCTTTTGGCTGACCGAAGTAGATGCCGCCAGTTAACTCACGCACGCAAAGAATATCGAAGCCCTTTGCAGCGATGTCGCTACGCAGCGGACAAAATGCTTCCAGGCCGCTGTAGAGCGCAGCAGGGCGCAAGTTGCTAAACAGTTTGAAGTGCTTACGCAGCGGCAACAGCGCGCCACGCTCAGGTTGGGAAGCGGGAGGTAAATGCTCCCATTTTGGGCCACCTACCGAACCAAACAGAATTGCATCGGCTTGTTCACAACCGGCTACTGTTGCCGGTGGAAGGGGTTCACCATGACGATCAATCGCGATGCCGCCAACATCATATTCGCTGGTGGTGATGCGCATATCGAAGCGTTGACGAATCGCATCTAACACTTTGATGGCCTGCGCCATGACTTCTGGACCAATACCGTCGCCCGGTAAAACTGCGATATGTGAAGACGTAGACATAGTTACACCGTTTCCTTCTGATCTTTAAATTTGCGCTGCAATTCTTTTTCAACCTGTTTGGCACGCCAGATATTGTTCAGGGCGTTGACCATCGCTTTGGCGGAAGACTCGACAATATCCGTTGCCAAGCCGACACCATGAAATTTACGGCCGTTGTAGCTCACCACAATATCAACCTGACCCAAGGCATTTTCGCCGTGGCCTTTTGCCGTCAGTTTGTAGTTCACCAGCTCGGCATCAAACTGGGTGATGCGATTGATCGCTTGATAGACCGCATCGACTGGGCCGTTACCGGTTGCCGCCTCAGATTTTGCTTCTTCACCACAACCCAGATTCACCGATGCGGTTGCGTTGATGCTTGAACCCGACTGCACATTAAAATCGTTCAGCTGGAAATATTCCGGCTCTTCGTTTTGCTTGTTAATGAACGCCAGCGCTTCCAGGTCATAATCGAATACCTGACCTTTTTTGTCGGCCAGTTTCAGGAACGCGTCGTACAGTTTGTCCAGGTTGTAATCGCTCTCTTTGTAGCCCATCTCTTCCATGCGATGTTTTACCGCGGCACGGCCTGAGCGTGACGTCAGATTCAGCTGGATTTTGTGCAGGCCGATCGATTCTGGCGTTAATATTTCGTAGTTTTCACGATTTTTCAGCACGCCATCCTGATGGATGCCGGAAGAGTGAGCAAAGGCGTTAGAACCGACCACCGCTTTGTTAGCGGGAATCGGCATGTTGCAGATCTGGCTAACCATTTGGCTGGTACGGTAAATTTCCTGATGCTGAATATTGGTATGGACGTTCATGATCTGCTGACGGGTTTTAATCGCCATAATCACTTCTTCCAGCGCACAGTTACCTGCACGTTCACCCAGACCATTCATTGTGCCTTCGACCTGGCGCGCACCCGCCTGAACCGCAGCAATCGCGTTGCCGGTAGCCATACCTAAGTCGTCGTGGGTATGAACGGACAGAATGGCTTTATCGATGTTAGGTACGCGGTTGACCAACTGACGGATGATGTCTGCGTATTCACCCGGCAAGGTATAACCCACGGTGTCGGGAATGTTGATGGTTGTCGCGCCTGCGTTAATCGCGGCTTCAACCATGCGGCACAGATCATCAATCGGCGTACGACCGCCATCTTCACAAGAAAATTCAACATCATTGGTGTAATTACGGGCGCGTTTCACCATGTGAACGGCGCGCTCAATCACTTCTGGCAAGGTGCTGCGCAGCTTAGTGGCGATGTGCATCGGCGACGTGGCGATAAAAGTGTGAATGCGAAACGCTTCGGCAACGCGCAGTGCTTCGTATGCGGCGTCAATATCTTTCTCTACACAACGCGCCAGACCACAGACGCGGCTGTTTTTAATAGTGCGCGCAATGGTTTGTACCGATTCAAAATCACCAGGTGAGGAAACCGGGAAACCGACTTCCATTACATCGACGCCCATGCGCTCCAGCGCTAAAGCAATCTGCAGTTTTTCTTTCACACTCAGGCTGGCCTGTAATGCCTGCTCACCGTCGCGCAGAGTGGTATCGAAAATAATGACTTGTTGGCTCATCGTATTCATCCTTATGCATTAACTTCGCTTTGCAACGAGCATAAAAAAACCCGCGCATCGGCGCGGGTTTTTAACTTTCAGCAGGTTTGAATCAGTGTTTGATTCCGCCCACAAGTCTACCGCGCAAATTGGCTGCGTTTAGTAGTAGACCTAGTAGGCGAGTAGAACGAAACATGGATTCAAACCTCGTAAATTTTTTTGCTGCACATATTGGTACTGGAATCCCTAAGGGATGTCAACCATAGGTGAAGGGTTATTTCATTAGGTCGCTAAGAAAAATATTCTGTAGTTTTACGTCGTTGCAGAGTTATGCGCAGCAGCATAAAAGCAGGGATATCACCTGAGGATGAAAACATAAGGATTCAATAAAATAAATTATTATATCCCATTGAGTTATAATGTTTAATTTTAATTATTTTGCCGTAATGATTACGGTTGGTGAGCGTTTGATGCAGCAGAATCTCATGTGAATGGATTGTTTTAAGGATAATAACGCCAGAAATGAATTGTCTCAGGAAATTGTGGGCTAACGCTTCCTCCAATAACTTTTTGCTATTTCTTAGATCACGCTGCAATTAATATCATGACTAGCATTTTCGTCTGCTGTTAGCTCACGTAATTAGTTTAATCATCGTAGCCAAATCTTATCGAGCAGAGCCTTTAAAGCCTAATCGATTGCCTAACTCAAGTTTGAAGTTTGCCTGCCAGGTTTTCTACGGTTATGGTAATCGACCTACTATCAAAAGAATTAAATCAGCAGATTTCTCTGTATCTGGACAGCGGAAATGATTCCCGCTGTCTACGCGTAAACATAAGGTTTTGATCTTAATTGGCGAACAGGGAGCAGGATGCAAGTGACATGCTGGAAAGCATTCGTCAGTGAATTCAGTTCCTTTAGCCTGGAGGCAGAAAATGGAGATGTTGTCAGGAGCCGAAATGGTCGTCCGTTCGTTAATCGATCAGGGCGTAAAGCAGGTATTCGGTTATCCGGGCGGAGCGGTGCTTGATATCTATGACGCTCTGCAAACGGTGGGTGGTATTGATCACATATTAGTTCGCCATGAACAGGGCGCAGTGCATATGGCTGACGGTCTGGCGCGCGCCACTGGCGAAGTGGGTGTGGTGCTGGTGACCTCGGGTCCCGGTGCAACCAACGCAATTACCGGTATTGCTACGGCATACATGGATTCCATTCCGCTCGTTATTCTATCGGGGCAAGTACCGTCTTCACTGATTGGTTACGATGCTTTCCAGGAGTGCGACATGGTGGGGATTTCCCGCCCGGTGGTGAAACACAGCTTCTTAGTGAAAAGCACCGAAGAAATTCCTGGCGTTTTGAAAAAAGCCTTTTGGCTGGCAGCAAGTGGTCGTCCCGGTCCGGTCGTCATCGATCTGCCGAAAGATATTCTAAATCCTGCCCACAAACTGCCTTATATGTGGCCGGATTCGGTGAGCATGCGCTCATACAATCCAACCGTTCAAGGACATAAAGGTCAGATCAAGCGCGCTTTGCAAACGCTGTTAGCAGCGCATAAGCCTGTGATGTATGTCGGTGGCGGTGCGATTACTTCCGCTTGTGAAGCTGAAGTGCTTCAGTTGGCTGAAAGCCTGAATATCCCGGTTACAAACTCATTAATGGGATTAGGCGCTTTCCTGGCACGCATCGCCAGTGCCTTGGCATGCTAGGCATGCACGGGACTTACGAAGCGAACATGACGATGCACAATGCCGATTTGATTTTTGGTATTGGCGTACGTTTTGACGATCGCACCACCAATAACCTGGCAAAATATTGTCCTAATGCCACGGTGATGCACATTGATATCGATCCTACCTCGATTTCTAAAACCGTTGCCGCAGACATTCCTATCGTCGGCGATGCTAAACAAGTTCTGCAGCAGATGCTGGAACTGCTGGCGCAAAACGAAAGCAAGCAGCAGCTTGATAGTCTGCGCGATTGGTGGCAAACGATTGATGGCTGGCGTAGCCGCAAGTGTCTTGAATTTGATCGCACCAGCGACAAGATCAAACCGCAGGCGGTCATTGAAACTATTTATCGCCTGACTCAGGGCGATGCTTACGTCACCTCTGATGTCGGCCAGCACCAGATGTTCGCCGCACTTTATTATCAGTTTGATAAGCCGCGTCGCTGGATTAACTCCGGCGGACTGGGAACGATGGGCTTTGGATTGCCAGCAGCGCTGGGTGTGAAAATGGCGCTGCCAGATGAGACGGTGATTTGCGTAACCGGTGATGGCAGCATTCAGATGAACATTCAGGAGCTTTCAACTGCACTGCAATATGACTTGCCGGTGCTGGTGCTAAACCTCAACAACCGCGTTCTCGGCATGGTGAAGCAGTGGCAAGACATGATCTATTCAGGGCGCCATTCACAATCCTATATGGAATCGCTGCCTGATTTTGTTCGCCTGGCAGAAGCATATGGACACGTTGGAATTGCGATTCAACACCCTGCCGAGCTGGAAGAGAAGTTAGCCTTGGCGCTGGATACGCTAGCGAAAGGTCGTCTGGTATTTGTTGATGTTACGGTTGATGGCAGCGAGCACGTTTACCCGATGCATATTCGCGGTGGCAGTATGGACGAGATGTGGTTGAGCAAAACGGAGAGGACTTAATTATGCGTCGCATTTTATCAGTTTTGCTGGAAAACGAATCCGGCGCATTGTCTCGCGTTGTCGGCTTGTTTTCACAACGCGGCTACAACATTGAAAGCCTTACTGTTGCACCAACCGATGATCCGACACTTTCGCGTATGACGATCCAAACGGTCGGCGATCAAAAAGTATTGGAGCAGATCGAGAAGCAACTGCACAAACTGGTTGATGTATTGCGCGTAACCGAGTTGGGGCAGGGTGCCTACGTTGAACGTGAAATTATGTTGGTGAAGATCCAAGCCAGCGGATATGGACGCGAAGAAGTTAAACGTAATGCTGAAATCTTTCGCGGTCAGATTATCGATGTGACGCCAACGCTTTACACGGTTCAGCTTGCAGGCACCAGCGACAAGCTGGATGCTTTTTTGAATACCGTGCGCGATGTTGCGGAAATTGTTGAAGTTGCACGTTCGGGCATCGTTGGTGTCTCACGTGGCGATCGCATCATGCGGTAATAACGTAGCGGAATCAAACAACTGTGTGCTAACCCGGCGAAATGCCGGGTTTTTTTATTTTTATGCGCTATGCCGCCTACCGTCATAAAAGCGGTTGCCCCACACACTTTTCTGCTGTTAGATGTGATAAATGAGTTGTCCTTAGCGTAACTGCGGCTATTTACGCTGCAGAAGCGTGCTTGATTGTGGGGTTATCGTGAAACTGGATGAAATTGCGCGCCTGGCAGGCGTGTCGCGCACCACGGCCAGTTACGTCATTAATGGCAAAGCGCGGCAGTATCGTGTCAGCGACAAAACCGTCGAGAAAGTCATGGCGGTGGTGCGTGAACATAATTATCACCCCAATGCGGTGGCCGCAGGGCTACGTGCGGGGCGCACGCGTTCGATTGGTTTAGTTATTCCTGATTTGGAAAACACCAGTTATACGCGTATCGCTAATTATCTTGAGCGGCAAGCACGTCAGCGTGGATATCAGCTATTGATCGCCTGTTCGGAAGATCAGCCCGATAATGAAATGCGCTGCATTGAGCATCTGCTGCAACGCCAGGTTGATGCCATCATCGTTTCAACCTCTTTACCACCCGAGCATCCGTTTTATCAACGCTGGATCCACGATTCGCTGCCGATTATTGCATTGGACCGTGCGCTTGATCGTGAGCATTTTACCAGCGTGGTGGGTGCAGATCAGGACGATGCCTTTATGCTGGCGGCTGAATTGCGTCAGCTTGAAGTAAAAAACGTGCTGTTCCTGGGCGCTTTGCCAGAGCTTTCAGTGAGTTTTCTGCGAGAAACGGGTTTCCGTGATGCATGGAAAGAGGATGATCGACCCATCGATTACCTTTATTGCAACAGCTTTGAACGTACCGCTGCCGCGGCAATGTTTGAAAAATATCTCGAAGACCATGCGATGCCAGAAGCACTTTTCACCACCTCATTTGGATTGCTGCAAGGTGTGATGGATGTAGTGCTGAAACGTGAAGGACGTTTACCTACGGAGCTGGCTATTGCGACTTTTGGCGACCACGAATTACTGGACTTTTTAGAGTGTCCGGTTTTAGCGGTAGGTCAGCGGCATCGTGATGTTGCGGAGCGAGTACTTGAACTGGTTCTTGCCTCACTGGATGAGCCAAGAAAGCCCAAACCTGGACTTACACGTATTCGCCGTAATTTATTCCGACGCGGACAATTAAGCCGCAAATCAAAATAAAACGTGGGGCAGCAATTATGCTGCCCCAATAATTACCGTGGTAATTAAATTAGCGTAAAAAATCGCCAAGTCGTAAAAAAGAGTAAATTCTGCACACGTTAACTAACACATTATTGGAGAGGTATTTCTTTATTTGTTTAGATCTTCATCATTCAGCCAAGCCACGTCCCGCCTGATGCGCTAACTCATCCTTTAGGAAATCCCCTAAAATGCCACCGCTGTCTCAGAATCCACGATAAATATGCCGTCTCAATAATTGTTCTATTTTCCATCGTTTTTTTTACGTGCTTCAATTTTATTCAGTTATTCATCAAGTTAATTTCCATTTTGATTTTTTTAGCAGAGTTGATGCTCTGTAATTCAATTTTAGTCAGCATGAAATAGTGATATTCACTTACCGCTCCGGCTTGACAAGGATTTCATCGGGTCCTTAAACTCGTTTCGTGGTAAAAAGTGGGATAAAGTGGCGGAAATGGGTAACTGAGGAGAAAGGCTGGCATGTTCCGTGGAGCAACGTTAGTCAATCTTGACAGCAAAGGACGACTGGCCGTACCAATGCGCTATCGCGATTTGTTGAACAGTGAGTCTCAAGGTCAAATGGTTTGCACCATCGATCTTCATCAGCCCTGCCTGTTGCTTTATACCTTGCCTGAATGGGAAATCATTGAAAAGAAGCTTGCTCGCTTATCCAGTATGAACCCGCTTGAGCGCCGCGTGCAGCGCTTGCTGTTGGGGCATGCCAGTGAGTGTCAGATGGACAATGCAGGCCGCTTGCTGCTGGCGAACACGCTTCGTCAGCATGCCAAATTATCAAAAGAAGTGATGCTGGTTGGACAGTTCAATAAGTTTGAGCTGTGGGATGAACAGACCTGGTATCAACAAGTTAAGGACGATATTGACGCAGAACAGTCGGCTCAGGAACCTTTATCTGATCGATTGCAGGACTTGTCGCTATAGCTATGCAGGAAAATTTTAAACATACCACCGTGCTGTTGGATGAGGCTGTTAACGGCCTCAACATCAAGGAAGACGGGATCTACATCGACGGCACTTTTGGTCGTGGCGGTCATTCACGCTTAATTCTTTCGCAACTTGGTGCGAACGGGAAGCTCATCGCCATCGATCGTGACCCGCAAGCTATTGCCGCGGCCGCTGAGATTGATGATCCACGTTTTACAATTATTCATGGCCCTTTTTCTGCGCTGGCAGAATATGTCACCGAGCGTGATCTGGTTGGCAAGATCGACGGCATTTTGCTGGATCTTGGCGTCTCTTCTCCGCAGTTAGATGACGCCGAGCGTGGCTTCTCTTTCATGCGTGATGGGCCGCTCGATATGCGTATGGATCCCACGCGAGGGCATTCTGCCGCGGATTGGCTGCTCCACGCTGATGAAGCTGATATCGCTTTCGTGCTGAAAACTTACGGTGAAGAACGTTTTGCTAAGCGTATTGCACGTGCCATTGTCGAGCGCAATCGTGAACAGCCAATGACGCGTACTAAAGAATTGGCTGACGTTATCGCAGCGGCAACGCCGATAAAAGACAAGTTTAAACATCCTGCGACACGCAGTTTCCAGGCGATTCGTATCTGGATTAACAGTGAACTGGAAGAGATCGACATCGCGCTGAAAGGGGCCGTTGAGGTGCTGGCAACTGAAGGCCGCTTATCCGTTATCAGTTTTCACTCGTTAGAAGATCGCTTGGTTAAACGTTTTATGCGCGATCAAAGTCGTGGTCCGCAAGTTCCACCTGGAATTCCGATGACTGAGTACCAGTTAAGAGAGTTAGGTGGACGAGAGCTGAAGCTGCACGGCAAGTTGGTGCCGGGCGATCGTGAAGTATCAGAAAACCCACGCGCGCGCAGTTCGGTGTTGCGTATTGCGGAGAGAACGTAAGCATGATCGGCAATGAGCGCCACAGCCTGCCCGGCGTCATTGGCGGCGATCTGCTGCGTAAGGGCAAAGTTCCGGTATTGCTGTTAATCGCCGTAATGGTTTCAGCGGTGTTCGTTGTCACCACGACGCATAAAACGCGTTTGTTAACGGCACAGCGTGAACAGTTAGTACTGGAACGTGATGCGCTTGATATTGAATGGCGCAACCTGATTTTGGAAGAAAACGCCTTGGGCGATCACAGCAGAGTAGAGCGGATCGCGACCGAGAAGCTGCAGCTGCAGCATGTTGATCCTTCACAAGAAAATATTGTGGTGCAGAAATAAGGACCTCAAACAGCGAATGAGCGGCGCAGGCAGAACGCTGAAGTTGAAGAAACCGGAAGATAAAGCCAGCTTTGTAAGCTGGCGTTTTGCGTTGCTGTGCGGCTGTATTTTGCTGGCATTAGGCGGCCTTCTCTCCCGTGTCGCCTGGTTACAGGTTATTAACCCAGACAAACTGGTTAAAGAGGGCGATTTGCGCTCGCTGCGCGTGCAGGCGGTGCCGACGGCACGTGGCATGATCAGCGATCGTGCAGGGCGTCCATTGGCGGTAAGTGTCCCGGTCAATGCTATTTGGGCCGATCCTAAAGAGCTGCACGATGGCGGTGGCGTGACATTAGACAGCCGCTGGAAAGCGCTGTCTGATGCGCTCTCCATTCCTCTTGATCAGCTCGCCGCTCGCGTCAACGCCAATCCAAAAGGACGTTTTGTCTATCTGGCGCGCCAGGTCAATCCGGCTATTGGTGAATACGTTAAAAAACTTAAGCTTCCCGGTATTCATCTCCGCGAAGAGTCTCGTCGTTATTACCCGGCAGGGCAGGTGACATCCCATCTAATCGGCTTCACCAACATTGATGGTCAAGGCATTGAAGGGGTCGAGAAGAGCTTTGATAAATGGCTTACCGGTGCGCCAGGCGAACGTACGGTACGTAAAGATCGCTTTGGCCGCGTAATTGAAGATATCTCTTCAGTAGACAGCCGCGCCGCACATAACCTGACACTAAGCATTGATGAGCGCTTACAGGCGCTGGTTTACCGTGAATTGAATAACGCGGTTGCCTTCAACAAAGCGGAGTCTGGAACCGCCGTGCTGGTTGATGTCAGCACCGGTGAAGTGTTAGCGATGGCAAACAGCCCAGCTTACAACCCGAATAATCTCAGCAATACGCCTAAAGAGATGATGCGTAACCGCGCTATCACAGACATTTTTGAGCCAGGCTCCACGGTGAAACCGATGGTGGTGATGACGGCGCTGCAACGCAACGTGGTCAAAGAAAACAGCGTATTGAATACCGTGCCTTATCGTGTAAATGGTCATGAGATCAAAGATGTGGCGCGTTATAACGAATTGACCCTGACAGGGGTTTTGCAGAAGTCGAGTAACGTCGGTGTTTCACGTTTGGCGTTAGCGATGCCCTCCTCAGCGCTCGTAGATACTTACGCACGCTTTGGACTGGGTAAACCGACCAATTTGGGGCTGGTCGGGGAAAGTAGTGGCTTATACCCTCAAAAACAACGGTGGTCTGACATAGAGAGGGCCACCTTCTCTTTCGGCTACGGGCTAATGGTAACGCCGTTACAGTTAGCGCGAGTCTATGCAACGATTGGCAGCTACGGCATTAATCGCCCGCTGTCGATCACTAAGGTTGATCCACCGGTTGCCGGTGAACGCGTTTTCGATGAGTCACTGGTGAAAACCGTGGTGCATATGATGGAAAGCGTCGCGCTGCCGGGTGGAGGTGGTGTTAAAGCCGCCATCAAGGGATACCGCATCGCGATCAAAACGGGTACGGCAAAAAAGTCGGACCGGATGGGCGCTACGTCAATAAATACATTGCTTACACTGCAGGCGTTGCGCCTGCCAGTCACCCTCGTTTTGCGCTGGTGGTGGTGATCAACGATCCCCAGGCCGGCAAATATTATGGCGGTGCGGTTTCCGCGCCGGTGTTTGGTGCCATCATGGGCGGCGTTTTACGCACCATGAACATCGAGCCGGATGCGTTGCCGGTCAATGACAAGAACGAGTTAGTGACTAACAGAAGTGAGGAATCAAGTGACAGATCGTAACCTGCGCGACTTACTTGGCCCATGGGTGCCAGACGCGCCGGCACGTCAGCTTCGTGACATGACGCTGGATAGCCGCATTGCGGCATCGGGCGATCTGTTTGTGGCTGTTGCAGGCCACCACGCCGATGGACGGCGTTTTATTCCGCAGGCTATTGCTCAAGGCGTTTCGGCTGTGATTGCTGAAGCAGAAGGCGAGGCCATTGACGGCGAAATTCGTGAAATGCACGGCGTACCGGTGGTTTATCTGGCGCAACTGCATCAGCGTTTATCCGCATTAGCTGGGCGCTTCTATCAACAGCCCGGTGAAAAACAGCAGCTGGTTGGCGTTACTGGCACCAACGGTAAAACCACTACCACGCAGCTTTTAGCGCAGTGGGCGAAACTCTTAGGTGAAACCAGCGCGGTAATGGGCACGGTCGGCAACGGCCTTTTCGGTCAACTCGTACCCACTGAAAATACCACCGGATCTGCAGTCGATGTACAACATATCCTGCATGATCTTACCGCGAAGGGTGCCACCCTGACGGCGATGGAAATTTCCTCACACGGCTTGGTGCAGCACCGCGTGGCGGCTTTGCCTTTTGCTGCTGCGGTATTCACCAATCTCAGCCGTGACCACCTCGATTATCATGGCGATATGCAGAGCTACGAATCTGCGAAATGGCTCTTGTTCTCTGAGCATCAGGTAGGCGAAGCGATTCTGAACGCTGATGATGAGGTAGGGCGCCGTTGGTTGGCCAACCTTCCTGATGCCGTAGCGGTCACTATGGAAAATAATCTGCAGCCAGGCTGCCATGGCCGTTGGTTGAAGGCGGACAATGTGACCTATCACGATGATGGTGCGCATATCCGTTTCAGCTCGAGTTGGGGCGAAGGTGAAATCAATAGCCGCCTGATGGGTGCCTTTAACGTCAGCAACCTATTGCTGGCGCTGGCGACATTGTTGGCGCTCGATTATTCACTGGATGAGTTAGTGCGCGTTGCGCCGCAACTGCAGCCGGTAAATGGTCGTATGGAAGTCTTTAGCGCCGCAGGCAAGCCGACTGTCGTCGTCGATTATGCCCACACGCCAGACGCGCTGGAAAAAGCGCTGGAAGCGGCGCGTCTGCACTGCAAAGGTCAGCTTTGGTGCCTGTTTGGCTGTGGTGGCGATCGCGACAAAGGCAAACGCCCACTGATGGGCGCGATTGCTGAGCAATATGCGGATGTCGTGGTGATCACTGATGACAATCCTCGCAGCGAAGATCCACAAGCCATTGTGAAGGATATTTTAGCCGGCCTGCTGGATCCAACGCGCGCACGCGTGGTTGCAGGTCGTGCACAAGCCGTGACCAATGCCATCATGCAGGCTCAGCCAGACGACATCGTGTTGGTGGCGGGTAAAGGGCATGAAGATTATCAAATCGTCGGCAATCGCCGCCTTGATTACTCTGATCGCGCGACTGTTGCGGCTTTATTAGGGGCGCGGCATGATCCCGGTTTCCTTAAGCACTTTGGCAGAGATCACAGGTGGTACGCTATATGGCAGCGATTTAACGCTGAATGAGGTGACCACCGATACCCGCAAAGTCACGGCAGGCTGTCTGTTTATTGCCATCGTCGGCGAACGCTTTGATGCACATGACTTTGTCGGTGAGGCAATTGCCAGCGGCGCGCTGGCCTTATTGGTGAGCAAACATTTACCCGTCGCTGTACCACAAGTGGTGGTTGATGACACACGTTTGGCGTTTGGCAAGTTAGCCGCGTGGGTGCGTCAACAGGCGAAAGCGCGCGTTGTCGCGTTAACCGGCTCTTCCGGTAAAACCTCAGTCAAAGAGATGACTGCGGCTATTTTGCGTCAGTGTGGTGAAACACTTTATACCGCAGGGAATCTGAATAATGATTTCGGCGTGCCGATGACGCTGCTGCGCCTGACCGCTGAACATCAATATGCGGTGATTGAATTAGGTGCTAACCATCAGGGTGAGATTGCTTACACTACCGAGCTGGTTCGCCCTGAAACGGCTTTGGTCAATAACCTTGCCGCTGCGCATCTCGAAGGCTTTGGATCTTTGGATGGAGTCGCTAAAGCCAAAGGTGAAATTTTCTTAGGCTTACCTGCCCACGGTACCGCCATTCTCAATGCCGACAGCAACGACTGGCCGCACTGGCAACAACACCTGCACGGTAAAACGGTTTGGCGTTTTTCGCCTCAAGCCAAAGAGTGTGATTTCTCTGCCAGCGATATCACTGTAGGGCAAGATGGCACGCACTTCACTATGCATACGCCGCGTGGCAATATCGCCATCACGCTGCCGCTGCCTGGCCGCCACAATATTGCTAACGCGCTGGCCGCCGCTGCGCTGACTCTTTCAGTAGACGCGCCGCTAAGCGCAATTCAGCTCGGCCTTAAAACACTCAAGTCTGTTCCTGGACGCCTGTTCCCGATCCGCTTATCACCAAGCAAGTTATTGCTGGATGACAGCTACAACGCGAACGTCGGCTCAATGACTGCTGCTGCGCAGGTACTGGGTGAAATGCCGGGTTATCGCGTGATGGTGGTGGGTGATATGGCGGAACTGGGTCATGAAGCAGAACAGTGCCATCGTGAAGTCGGACATGCGGCTAAAGCTGCAGGAATTGACCGCGTATTAAGCACCGGAAAAATCAGTCACCTCATTAGTGAAAGCAGCGAAGTTGGCGAACATTTCAGCGATAAAGCCGCGTTGACTGAACGTTTACGCTCGCTGTTGTCCGAACACACAGAAATTACGGTCTTGATTAAAGGTTCGCGTAGTGCCGCCATGGAGCAGGTAGTACAGAGCTTACAGGAGAAAGGAACATGTTAGTTTGGCTGGCCGAGCATTTGGTCGCATTTTATTCCGGCTTTAACGTCTTTTCGTACTTGACGTTTCGCGCCATTGTCAGCCTGCTGACCGCCTTGTTTATCTCTCTTTATATGGGGCCGCGTCTGATTGCCTGGCTACAAAAATTGCAGATTGGTCAGGTCGTTCGTAACGATGGTCCTGAGTCGCATTTTAGCAAGCGCGGCACGCCCACCATGGGCGGGATCATGATTCTTACGTCCATCACTATTTCAGTATTGATGTGGGCGTATCCATCCAATCCTTATGTCTGGTGCGTATTGGTGGTGCTGGTAGGGTTTGGCGTCATCGGCTTTGTTGATGATTACCGCAAAGTGGTGCGCAAAGATACTAAAGGTCTGATTGCTCGCTGGAAGTATTTTTGGATGTCGGTGATCTCACTGGGTGTCGCCTTCGCCCTGTTTCTGGCGGGTAAAGATACGCCAGCGACGCAGCTGGTGGTGCCGTTCTTCAAAGACATTATGCCGCAGTTGGGCTTGTTTTATATTCTGCTGGCGTATTTCGTGATTGTCGGAACCGGCAATGCAGTGAATTTAACCGATGGTCTGGATGGCCTGGCAATTATGCCCACCGTCTTTGTTGCTGCCGGTTTCGCGTTGGTAGCCTGGGCGACCGGTAACGTGAAGTTTGCTGAGTATTTGCATATTCCTTATCTTCGCCACGCAGGCGAACTGGTGATTGTCTGCACCGCGATTGTCGGCGCTGGGTTGGGCTTTTTATGGTTCAACACTTATCCGGCGCAGGTCTTTATGGGCGATGTCGGTTCACTGGCTTTGGGCGGTGCGCTGGGCACGATTGCGGTGCTGCTGCGTCAGGAGTTCTTGCTGGTGATCATGGGCGGCGTGTTTGTGGTTGAAACGCTGTCGGTAATTCTGCAGGTGGGATCGTTCAAGCTGCGCGGCCAGCGTATTTTTCGCATGGCGCCGATCCATCATCACTATGAATTGAAAGGGTGGCCGGAGCCGCGCGTCATCGTGCGCTTCTGGATTATTTCGCTGATGCTAGTGCTGATTGGCCTGGCCACGCTGAAGGTACGTTAATTATGGCTGACTATCGGGGCAGGAAAGTCGTCATTATCGGGTTAGGCCTGACCGGGCTTTCCTGTGTTGATTTCTTTTTAACGCAGGGTGTTACACCGCGCGTGATGGATACCCGTATATCGCCGCCCGGCCTCAACCAGGTTCCCGCACAGGTCGAGCGCTATGTCGGCGGCATCAATATCGATTGGCTGCTCGCGGCCGATCTGATAGTTGCCAGCCCCGGAATTGCACTGTCGCATCCTGCTTTAAGCGAAGCTGCTGATGCGGGTATCGAAATCGTGGGTGATATTGAACTGTTCTGCCGAGAAGCGCAGGCACCTATTGTGGCGATCACCGGTTCTAACGGCAAAAGTACCGTCACTACGCTGGTCGGTGAAATGGCAAAAGCCGCCGGTTGGCAAGTTGGCGTTGGCGGCAATATCGGTTTGCCTGCGCTGAGTTTGTTGAAATCACCTGCACAACTTTATGTGCTGGAACTCTCCAGCTTTCAGCTGGAAACCACGCACAGCCTGAGAGCGGCAGCCGCAACCATTCTCAACGTGACGGAAGATCATATGGATCGTTATCCGTTGGGCATGCAGCAATACCGCGCCGCCAAGCTGCGTATCTATGAGAATGCGCAGGTATGTGTGGTGAATGCAGATGATGGATTAACCATGCCGGTGCGCGGTGCAGATACACGCTGCGTCAGTTTTGGTATCGATATTGGGGATTATCACCTGAACAAGCAGCAGGGCAGCATCTGGTTGCGGGTGAAAGGCGAAAAAGTACTGAATACCGATGAAATGAAACTGGTGGGTCAGCATAACTACACCAACGCGCTGGCTGCACTGGCGCTGGCGGATGCCGTAGGTTTACCACGCGCCACCAGCCTGGCGGCTCTGACCGCTTATAGCGGGTTAGCGCATCGCTTCCAGCTGGTGCATGAACATAACGGCGTACGCTGGATTAACGATTCTAAAGCCACCAACGTTGGTAGTACCGAAGCGGCGTTGAAAGGGTTGATAGTGACCGGGCGCTTGTGGCTGTTGCTGGGCGGTGATGGCAAGTCGGCAGATTTCACGCCGCTGGCACGTTATCTACAAGGCGACAATTTACGGCTGTTCTGCTTTGGTCGCGATGGCGATGCGTTAGCCGCGTTGCGCCCTGACGTGTCGGTACGCACTGAAACCATGCAGCAGGCGATGACGCAAATTGCTGCGCAGGTTCAGCCTGGTGACATGGTACTGCTATCGCCAGCATGCGCCAGCCTCGATCAGTTTCGCAACTTTGAGCAACGCGGTGACGCGTTTGCACAACTGGCGAAGGAGCTGAGCTGATGAATATTCCAGGCGCAGGTTTGGCCAGTTACTTCTCAAGCCGCTTGAAAGATTGGGTGATGGGATCGCGTGAAAGCGACGACACTTCGCTGGTGTTGTATGACCGTACCTTGCTGTGGCTGACTTTTGGTTTGGCGGTTATCGGCTTTGTCATGGTGACATCGGCATCAATGCCGGTGGGCCAGCGCCTCAATGAAGACCCGTTTTACTTCGCAAAGCGCGACGCGTTTTACATCTTATTGGCTTTGGGTATCGCCTTGGTGACGTTGCGCGTGCCGATGGATTTTTGGCAGCGCTACAGCAACATCATGTTAATGACATCAGTAGCGATGCTGCTGATCGTATTAGTCGTCGGTAGCTCGGTAAACGGTGCATCGCGCTGGATTGCTCTAGGCCCGCTGCGTATTCAGCCAGCTGAGTTATCTAAGTTGACGCTGTTCTGCTACCTCGCCAGCTATCTGGTGCGAAAAGTTGAAGAAGTACGTAACAACTTTTGGGGTTTCTGTAAGCCGATGGGCGTGATGGTGATTTTGGCCGTCTTGCTTTTGGCGCAGCCTGACCTCGGAACGGTGGTTGTATTGTTTGTAACGACGCTGGCAATGCTGTTTCTGGCGGGAGCCAAACTGTGGCAGTTCCTGGCGATTATCGGTTCCGGCATTTTCGCCGTGGTGCTGTTGGTCATTGCCGAACCTTACCGTATGCGGCGTGTGACCTCTTTCTGGGATCCGTGGGAAGATCCGTTCGGTAGCGGATACCAGTTAACCCAGTCGCTGATGGCATTTGGTCGCGGTGAGTTCTGGGGGCAAGGCTTGGGAAATTCAGTGCAAAAACTGGAGTATTTGCCCGAAGCCCATACCGACTTTATTTTCTCGATTATCGGTGAAGAACTCGGCTACATCGGTGTGGTTTTAGCATTGTTAATGGTATTCTTCGTCGCTTTTCGCGCAATGTCGATTGGACGCCGCGCTCTGGAGCTTGATCAACGCTTTTCCGGCTTTTTAGCCTGTTCAATTGGCGTGTGGTTTAGCTTTCAGGCTTTGGTAAATGTCGGTGCTGCAGCGGGCATGTTGCCTACCAAAGGCTTGACCTTACCGCTGATCAGTTACGGCGGCTCCAGTTTGATCATCATGTCAACGGCCATCGTCTTCTTGTTGCGCATAGATTATGAAACGCGTCTGGCGAAAGCGCAGGCGTTTACCCGAGGTGGTCGATGAGTGGTAAACGATTGATGGTTATGGCAGGCGGGACTGGCGGGCATGTATTCCCCGGTCTGGCTGTCGCCCATCATCTGATGGAGCAGGGTTGGCAGGTGCGTTGGTTAGGCACCGCGGATCGCATGGAAGCCGATTTAGTGCCGAAGCATGGCATCGAGATTGATTTTATCCAGATTAGCGGATTGCGTGGTAAGGGCATTAAAGCTCAGTTGCTGGCACCCATGCGTATTTTCAATGCATGGCGCCAGGCGCGGGCCATTATTAAAGCCTGGCAGCCGGATGTGGTACTCGGGATGGGCGGTTACGTCTCCGGGCCTGGCGGTTTAGCGGCGTGGAGTTGCGGAATCCCGGTGGTATTGCATGAGCAAAATGGCATCGCTGGATTGACCAATAAATGGTTGGCAAAAATCGCCACCAAAGTAATGCAGGCTTTTCCGGGTGCATTCCCTAAAGCGGACGTGGTGGGAAATCCGGTGCGTACCGATGTATTGGCTTTGCCTTTACCGATTGCACGTTTAGCCAATCGGAACGGCCCGGTTCGCGTTTTAGTGATTGGTGGCAGTCAGGGCGCACGTATTTTGAACCAGACAATGCCAGAAGTGGCTGCCGAACTGGGCGAGCAGATTACAATTTGGCATCAAACCGGTAAAGGTGGTTTGCCTGACGTACAACAAGCCTACGTAAAAGTGGGGCAAACGCAGCACAAGGTCACTGAGTTTATTGATGATATGGCTGCCGCCTATGCGTGGGCTGATGTGGTGGTCTGTCGTTCTGGTGCTTTAACCGTTAGCGAAATAGCAGCGGCAGGATTGCCCGCCATTTTTGTGCCGTTTCAGCATAAAGATCGCCAGCAATACTGGAACGCGTTACCGCTAGAAAAAGCGGGCGCGGCGAAAATTTTTGAGCAGCCGCAATTTACTGCGGATGCTGTAGCGGACACGCTGCGCCACTGGGATCGCCAAACATTGCTGACGATGGCTGAAAAAGCGCGTCAGGTGGCGATTCCCGATGCGACCGATCGGGTCGCGCTGGAAGTGGCTCGCGCCGCAAAGTAATGAATCCGGTCAGCTCGGCTGACCTGTGCTCATGCTGAGCACAAACTGAAATAGCAGGTAATTGAGAGCGATGAATACACAACAATTGGCAAAACTGCGTTCTATAGTGCCCGAGATGCGTCGCGTCCGGCACATCCATTTTGTCGGCATCGGCGGTGCTGGCATGGGCGGTATTGCCGAAGTGTTAGCAAATGAAGGCTACCATATCAGCGGTTCTGATCTGGCGCCGAACCCGGTTACGCAGAATCTGGCTGCGCTGGGTGCAACCATCTATTTTAATCATCGCCCGGAAAACGTGACTGATGCCAGCGTCGTCGTGGTCTCCAGCGCGGTATCTCAGGATAATCCAGAGCTGATTGCTGCCCGTGAACAGCGCATCCCCGTGATTCGCCGTGCTGAAATGCTGGCTGAACTGATGCGTTTTCGTCATGGCATTGCTGTAGCGGGTACGCACGGCAAAACCACAACCACAGCAATGGTATCAAGCATTTATGCCGAAGGCGGATTGGATCCTACTTTCGTCAATGGCGGATTAGTTAAAGCAGCCGGAACGCATGCGCGTTTGGGTAGCAGCCGTTACTTGATTGCAGAAGCAGATGAAAGCGATGCGTCGTTTTTACATCTGCAACCCATGGTTGCCATTGTGACCAATATCGAAGCCGATCATATGGATACCTATCAGGGCGACTTCGAGAATTTGAAACAAACTTTTATTAATTTTCTGCATAACCTGCCGTTTTACGGTCGTGCAGTGATGTGTATTGATGACGTCGTTATTCGCGACCTGTTACCCCGTGTAGGACGTCAAATTACGACCTACGGGTTCAGTGATGATGCTGATTTTCGCATTGAAAATTATGAACAACGTGGAGCACAAGGGCATTTCACCTTAGTACGCCAGGACAAGCCGCGCTTGCAAATCACGTTGAATGCACCGGGTCGTCATAATGCGCTCAACGCAGCCGCAGCTGTGGCGGTTGCAAGTGAAGAGGGCGTTGAAGACAACGCTATTCTGGCTGCGCTGGAAAGTTTTCAGGGTACCGGTCGTCGCTTTGATTTATTAGGCGAGTACTCCACTGAGCCGGTCAACGGACACGCGGGCAGCGCCATGCTGGTGGACGATTATGGTCATCATCCCACTGAAGTTGATGCCACGATCAAGGCTGCGCGTGCAGGCTGGCCAGATAAAAAATTGGTCATGATTTTTCAGCCACATCGTTACACGCGTACTCGCGACTTGTTCGACGATTTCGCTAACGTATTGTCACAAGTGGATGTTTTGCTCATGCTGGACGTTTATGCAGCAGGCGAAACGCCGATTCCCGGCGCTGACAGCCGCGCGCTGTGTCGGACCATTCGCGGTCGTGGCAAAGTGGATCCGATTTTAGTGCCGGATCACGATGTACTGCCGGAAATGCTGGCACCGTTGCTTTCAGGTAACGATCTGATCTTGGTACAAGGCGCAGGTAATGTGGGCAAAGTCGCACGTAAATTAGCGGACTGCAAACTGCAACCGGAACGCAAAGCGGAGGACCGTCATGGCTGAGAAAGTTGCTGTATTAATGGGGGGACTTCAGCAGAGCGTGAAGTCTCGCTGATGTCAGGCAATGCCGTTTTAGCCGGGCTACGTGAAGCGGGCATTGATGCGCACGCTGTTGATACGCGTGATGTGTCGGTATTAAACCTGAAAGATCAGGGCTTCGCCAAAGCGTTTATTGCGCTACATGGTCGCGGTGGTGAAGACGGCACGCTGCAAGCCGTGCTGGAATTTATTGGCCTGCCTTACACCGGCAGCGGCGTGATGGCATCCGCTATCACCATGGACAAATTGCGCACCAAGCTGCTGTGGCAGGGCCGAGGTTTACCTTCTGGCCGCTTCGTCTGGCTGACCCGTCAGCAAATGGATGCAGGTCTTGACGCAGATACCTATGCGGCGATCGCGGCGTTGGGCTTGCCGGTATTTGTTAAACCAAGCTGCGAAGGATCGAGCGTCGGCATCAGTCGCGTAAACGAATTAAGCGCGCTGCCAGCAGCGTTAGAAGAAGCGTTTCGACATGACAATGATGTATTAGTTGAGGCTTTTTTAAGCGGCGGTGAATACACCGTAGGTATTGTGGGCGAGCACGTTTTGCCTTCGATACAAATAAAAGCTGCCAGCGAGTTCTATGACTATGAAGCTAAATACATTTCTGACGATACTGAATACTTCTGCCCGAGTGGTTTAAGTGCTGATCGTGAAGCAGAACTGCAGCAATTAGTGTTAGCGGCCTGGCGTGCTTTGGGCTGTAGCGGCTGGGGACGCGTGGATGTAATGGCTGATGGTGAAGGTCGTTTCCATCTATTGGAAATTAACACCTCACCAGGTATGACAAGCCACAGTCTCGTGCCAATGGCAGCGAAGCAGGCAGGAATGACCTTCTCGCAGCTGGTTGCTCGTATTGTGGAGTTGGCCGACTGATATGTCACAGGCGGCGATGAATGCACGTAACCGTGAACGTGAACCGCAAGAGCGTGTACGCTCTGGACGCAGTAACGGAGCCCGACTTTTTGGCATCATATTTTTGCTAATCGTTGTGGGCATTATGGTTTCTGGCGGGCTAGTGGTACTGAAGTGGATGAATGATTCATCACGCTTGCCGCTGTCGAAGCTGGTGGTGACCGGTCAAACGCATTACACCACCCACGATGATATTCGCCAGGCAATTTTATCACTTGGCGCGCCCGGCACGTTTATGTCGCAGGATGTGGACATCTTGCAGCAGCAAATCGAGCGACTACCGTGGATTAAGCAGGTAAGCGTGCGTAAACAGTGGCCAGATGAACTGAAGATTCATTTGACTGAGTACACGCCGGTAGCACGCTGGAATGATTTACATATGGTAGACGCGGATGGCGTCTCCTTCAGCGTACCGGCGAATCACATCGGAAAAGAAACAATGCCGATGTTGTACGGGCCAGAAGGCAGCGAAAAAGAGGTGCTGGCGGGCTACCACAGCATGGACGATGTGCTGAAAGCCCGGAAGTTTACCCTGAAGGTAGCGTCGATGACGGCGCGGCGTTCGTGGCAATTGGTTACCAGTGATGATGTGCGCATTGAACTGGGACGCAGCGACACCATGAAACGTCTGAACCGCTTTATTGAGCTCTACCCGGTGCTACTGCAGCAAGGTCAGAATGAAAGCAAACGTATCAGCTATGTCGATCTGCGATACGACTCTGGCGCTTCTGTGGGATGGACGCCGGTAGTGATGGAGCCACAGGACAGTAATCAGCAACAGAACCAGGCACAGGCTAAACAACAATGATCAAGGCAACGGACAGAAAACTGGTAGTTGGACTCGAAATTGGCACCGCAAAGGTTGCCGCCCTGGTTGGAGAAATTCTGCCCGATGGTATGGTCAATATTATTGGGGTCGGCAGTTGCCCGTCCCGCGGCATGGATAAAGGTGGCGTAAACGACCTTGAATCAGTGGTGAAATGCGTTCAGCGCGCCATTGATCAGGCTGAGTTGATGGCAGATTGCCAGATCTCCTCCGTCTATCTTGCATTATCGGGCAAACATATCAGCTGCCAGAACGAAATCGGGATGGTTCCGATTTCCGAAGAGGAAGTGACTCAGGATGATGTAGAAAATGTGGTGCATACCGCTAAATCGGTTCGCGTACGCGACGAGCATCGCATCCTGCACGTTATTCCTCAGGAATATGCTATCGATTATCAGGAAGGTATTAAAAATCCGGTTGGACTTTCTGGTGTACGCATGCAGGCAAAAGTACACCTGATTACCTGCCATAACGACATGGCAAAAAATATTGTCAAAGCCGTTGAACGTTGTGGCCTGAAAGTTGACCAATTGATTTTTGCCGGATTGGCATCCAGTTTTGCAGTATTAACTGAAGACGAACGTGAGCTAGGGGTCTGTGTTGTCGATATCGGTGGCGGTACAATGGATATCGCGGTGTACACCGGTGGCGCGTTGCGTCATACCAAAGTCATCCCTTATGCAGGGAATGTAGTGACCAGCGATATCGCCTATGCCTTTGGCACTCCGCCAACTGACGCTGAGGCGATTAAAGTCCGGCATGGTTGTGCGCTGGGTTCTATCGTAGGTAAAGATGAGAATGTTGAAGTACCCAGTGTGGGTGGTCGTCCTCCTCGCAGTCTGCAGCGCCAAACGCTGGCCGAGGTGATTGAACCGCGCTACACAGAGCTTTTGAATCTGGTCAATGACGAGATTCTGCAATTACAGGAACAATTACGTCAGCAGGGCGTGAAACATCATCTGGCAGCCGGTATTGTGTTAACAGGTGGTGCCGCGCAAATTGAAGGACTGGCGGCCTGTGCGCAACGCGTATTCCATACGCAGGTACGTATTGGTCAGCCACTGAATATCACTGGTTTGACTGACTATGCGCAGGAATCATATTACTCAACCGCAGTGGGACTGCTGCATTACGGCAAAGAGTCGCACATGAATGGCGATGCAGAGACAGAAAAACGTGCATCGGTGGGAAATTGGTTCAAGCGCATCAATAGTTGGTTGAAAAAAGAGTTTTAATTTTTGATAAAGGAGATCATGCTGGTTTTTTTAGTGATCTCCAGGCGACAGGCACATAACGGAGAGAAATCATGTTTGAACCTATGGAATTAACCAACGACGCGGTGATTAAAGTCATCGGCGTCGGCGGTGGCGGCGGTAACGCCGTAGAACACATGGTACGCGAGCGTATCGAAGGTGTAGAATTCTTCGCTGTTAACACCGACGCGCAAGCGTTGCGTAAAACAGCAGTCGGCCAGACCATCCAGATCGGTAATAACATTACCAAAGGTCTTGGCGCGGGCGCGAACCCGGAAGTGGGCCGCAACTCCGCAGAGGAAGATCGCGAAGCATTGCGTGCTGCGCTGGAAGGGGCAGACATGGTGTTTATCGCTGCCGGTATGGGCGGCGGCACCGGTACCGGTGCTGCGCCAGTTGTGGCTGAAGTGGCCAAAGATTTAGGTATCCTGACGGTTGCTGTGGTGACTAAACCCTTCAATTTTGAAGGCAAAAAGCGCATGGCATTTGCCGAGCAGGGTATTGCTGAGCTTTCAAAACATGTCGACTCACTGATTACTATTCCTAACGACAAGTTGTTGAAAGTACTAGGTCGCGGCATTTCATTGCTGGATGCTTTTGGCGCAGCAAACGATGTGTTAAAAGGCGCGGTTCAGGGTATTGCAGAACTGATTACACGTCCGGGTCTGATGAACGTCGACTTTGCTGACGTACGCACCGTCATGTCTGAAATGGGTTATGCCATGATGGGCTCAGGTGTAGCGTGTGGCGAAGATCGTGCTGAAGAAGCTGCTGAAATGGCGATTTCCAGTCCTCTGCTGGAAGATATCGACCTTTCTGGCGCTCGTGGCGTCCTGGTTAACATTACCGCTGGCTTTGACCTGCGTCTGGATGAGTTCGAAACCGTGGGTAACACCATCCGCGCCTTCGCCTCTGACAACGCAACCGTCGTGATTGGTACGTCATTAGATCCAGAAATGAATGACGAACTGCGCGTCACCGTGGTAGCAACCGGTATCGGCATGGACAAACGTCCTGAAATCACGCTGGTAACGAATAAGCCTGCCAGCCAACCGGTTATGGATCATCGCTATCAGCAGCACGGCATGTCGCCGTTGCCGCAGGAGCAAAAACCGGCTGCGAAAGTGGTTAATGACCAGACTGCGCAATCTAATAAAGAGCCTGACTACCTTGATATTCCTGCGTTTTTACGTAAGCAGGCTGATTAAGAATATCCCTATAATTGGGAATCTCCGCTCTTTGTGCTAAAGTGTCCGCCCGCTGGTAAAGTATACTGGCGGTTGGAAAGGTAATATTGCGAGATAATACGATGATCAAACAAAGGACATTAAAACGTATTGTTCAGGCGACTGGTGTCGGTTTGCATACCGGCAAGAAAGTCACACTGACATTGCGCCCTGCGTCGGCTAATACCGGGGTCATCTATCGTCGCACTGACTTGAATCCACCGGTTGATTTCCCGGCTGATGCAAAATACGTGCGCGACACCATGCTGAGTACTTGCCTGGTGAATGATGAAGGCGTACGTATTTCGACGGTTGAACATTTAAACGCCGCCTTGGCGGGATTGGGTATCGATAACATTATTGTTGAAGTCGATGCGCCAGAAATCCCGATCATGGACGGCAGCGCAGCACCGTTCATCTATTTGCTGATGGATGCAGGTATCGAACAGCTGAACAGCGCGAAAAAATTCGTGCGCGTTAAGCAAACCGTGCGTGTTGAAGATGGTGACAAATGGGCCGAGATTAAGCCGTTTAATGGCTTCTCGCTGGACTTCACCATCGACTTTAAACATCCGGCAATCGACTCCAGCTCTCAGCGTTATCAGATGAACTTTTCTGCTGAAGCGTTTGTTCGCCAAATCAGTCGCGCGCGTACATTTGGCTTTATGCGTGAGATCGAATATCTGCAGTCTAAAGGCCTGTGCCTGGGCGGTAGTTTAGATTGTGCGATAGGTCTGGATGATTTCCGCGTCTTGAATGAAGACGGTCTGCGCTTTGAAGATGAATTCGTTCGTCACAAAATGCTTGATGCAATTGGTGATTTGTTTATGTGCGGCCACAACATCATTGGCGCGTTTACCGCGTTCAAATCAGGCCACGCATTGAATAACAAGTTGCTGCAAGCCGTTTTAGCTAAGCAAGAAGCCTGGGAATGGGCAACTTTCGAAGACGAAGCTGAACTGCCGCTGGCATTCAAAGCACCCAATTTGGTTCTGGCTTAATTACCTCAGAACATCTAAAACGGCTGGCAATGCTGACACCCTCTCCGGTCAGCGGCGTCAGCCGTTTTTTATTGTCTCGCTGTTCTCTCCTGAAGTGCGATGCCGCTCGCAAGTAAATCTCTTAGTTGCTGAATTGCTGAACAATCAAGCGTGTTTTCTCCCAGAGCGACTTTAATCCCAGGTGTGGATGTCCCACATTAGTGATACTATCTCAGGCGCTTTTATCGGCTTAACGCCACTGCATTACGCGGTTGGTGATCAAAAAATTGATGCGCAAATCGACTCTTGTGCAATGGAAAGGTTGTGATCGAACTTCTTTTACGCTGGCGACAATTAGGCAGACGCTATTTCTGGCCTCATCTCCTGTTGGGGATGGTGGCGGCCAGTCTTGGCTTGCCAGCGTGTGCACAAAGTTCAGAACTCAACGCATCATCAGAATCACCTGCCAGCAGTTTGTTTATCGGCAACGCTGCCCGATTCGATCATCTTATTCGCCTACAAGAAGCGGCGAGACGCCCAAACTTCACTGTGGATTATTGGCATCAACATGCTATCCGCACCGTGATACGCCATCTCTCTTTTACGTTGACGCCGCAGACGCAGGCGGAAGAGCAGGGTGCGCTACCGCTGGCAGCGCAAAAGCTGGCGTTACTGGATTCGCTTCAAGCGTTACTGACTTCACAAACTGCGCTGCATACCGCGCCGCAGATAAACCGTTCTAAACCGCACTCTGCTGCCCAGCCTCATACGTATGTTGAGTGGCACGCTAAAGTAAACGGCATTCGCGCCGGACCTTCCTCATTGTTCTGCTAATCTTTTTGGTTGTTTCACACTTTTAGATTTCGCAGCCCGTGATTACACGGCTGAATTGAGAAAATATTTATTATGTTAATCAAAATGTTGACCAAGGTTTTTGGTAGCAGCAATGATCGTACTTTACGCCGTATGCGTAAGGCTGTTGATGTCATCAACAAGATGGAGCCAGATTTTGAAAAGCTCTCTGATGATGAATTGAAAGCTAAAACTGTATTATTCCGTGAGCGTCTGGCAAAAGGCGAAACGCTGGAAAGCTTGATTCCTGAAGCCTTCGCCACAGTACGTGAAGCGAGTAAGCGCGTATTTGGTATGCGTCACTTTGATGTCCAGCTGATTGGCGGCATGGTGTTGAATGACCGCTGTATCGCGGAAATGCGTACCGGTGAAGGTAAAACGTTGACGGCAACCTTGCCGGCTTATCTGAATGCGTTAACCGGTAAAGGCGTTCACGTGGTCACGGTGAATGACTATCTGGCGCAGCGTGATGCCGAAAATAACCGTCCGCTGTTCGAATTCCTCGGCTTGTCCGTCGGTATTAACATGTCAGGCTTGCCGGCTCATGCTAAACGCGAAGCTTATGCGGCTGACATTACTTACGGCACCAACAACGAATATGGCTTCGATTATCTGCGCGATAACATGGCGTTCAGCCCGGAAGAGCGCGTACAGCGTAAACTGAATTATGCGCTGGTAGATGAAGTGGACTCCATCTTGATCGATGAAGCGCGTACGCCGTTAATTATTTCTGGTCCTGCCGAAGACAGCTCTGAGCTCTACACCAAAGTTAATAAAATCATTCCGCACCTGGTTCGTCAGGATAAAGAAGACACTGAAAACTTCCAGGGCGAAGGTGATTTCTGGGTGGATGAAAAGGCGCGACAGGCGCACATGTCTGAACGTGGTTTAGTCAAAGTGGAAGAGCTTTTGGTTAGCCAAGGCATCATGGATGAGGGCGAGTCTCTGTATTCGCCAACCAATATCATGCTGATGCACCACGTTACCGCTGCGCTTCGTGCCCACGCGCTGTTTACCCGCGATGTAGATTACATTGTGAAAGATGGCGAAGTAGTTATCGTCGATGAGCACACCGGGCGTACCATGCAGGGACGTCGCTGGTCCGACGGCCTGCATCAGGCTATCGAAGCGAAAGAAGGTGTTGATATTCAGAACGAGAACCAGACGCTGGCCTCAATCACTTTCCAGAACTACTTCCGTATCTATGAAAAACTGGCCGGTATGACCGGTACAGCAGATACCGAAGCATTCGAATTTAGCTCAATTTACAAACTGGATACCATTGTCGTACCAACCAACCGCCCAATGGTGCGTAAAGATCTGGCTGATCTGGTCTACATGACTGAGAAAGAGAAGATTGATGCAATCATTGAGGATATCCGTGAGCGTACCGCAAACGGACAGCCTGTATTGGTGGGTACCATCTCCATTGAAAAATCTGAAGTTGTTTCTAATGAACTGACGCGCGCAGGCATTAAACACAACGTGTTGAACGCCAAATTCCACGCCCGCGAAGCAGAAATCGTGGCGCAAGCGGGCCAGCCAGGCGCGGTAACGATCGCCACTAACATGGCGGGTCGTGGTACAGACATTATGCTGGGTGGTAGCTGGCATGCTGAAGTCGCTGAGCTTCAGGATCCAACAGAAGCGCAGATCGAAGAGATTAAAGCCGCATGGCAGATTCGCCACGATGCAGTGCTGACCTCAGGCGGTTTACACATCGTAGGTACAGAGCGTCACGAATCTCGCCGTATCGACAACCAGCTGCGTGGGCGTGCGGGTCGTCAGGGTGATGCAGGTTCATCACGCTTCTATCTGTCGATGGAAGATGCGCTGATGCGTATTTTTGCCTCGGATCGCGTGTCAAACATGATGCGTAAATTAGGCATGAAGCCTGGCGAAGCGATTGAACATCCATGGGTAACAAAAGCGATTGCTAATGCACAGCGCAAAGTAGAAAGCCGCAACTTCGATATTCGTAAGCAACTGTTGGAATATGATGATGTTGCTAACGATCAGCGCCGCGCAATTTACAGCCAACGTAATGAACTGCTTGATGTTTCTGATGTGAGTGAAACCATCAACAGCATTCGTCAGGATGTGTATAAAACCACCATCGACACCTACATTCCACCGCAGTCGCTGGAAGAAATGTGGGATGTCCCTGGTCTGGAAGAGCGTTTACGCACTGATTTCGATCTGGAACTTCCTATCGCTGAATGGTTGGATAAAGAACCCGATCTGCATGAAGAAACGCTGCGCGAACGTATCATGACGCATGCGATGGAAAACTACGCTGCGAAAGAAGAAGTGGTTGGCGCTGAGACAATGCGTAGCTTCGAAAAAGGTGTAATGTTACAGACGCTGGATTCACTGTGGAAAGAGCATCTGGCAGCCATGGATTATCTGCGTCAAGGTATTCATCTACGTGGTTACGCGCAGAAAGATCCTAAGCAAGAATATAAACGCGAATCCTTTGCTATGTTCGCAGCAATGCTGGAGTCACTGAAATATGAAGTGATTAGCACGCTGAGCAAGGTGCAAGTTCGCATGCCGGAAGAAGTTGAAGCGATGGAGCAGCAGCGTCGTGAAGAAGCTGAACGTTTGGCACAGCAGCAGCAGCTTAGCCATGTTGACGATGAAATCTTAGCGAAAGAAGAGCTGGCGCAAGAGAGCGGTGAACGCAAAGTTGGACGTAACGATCCCTGTCCATGCGGCTCGGGCAAAAAATACAAACAGTGTCATGGGCGTCTGGCCTAATAAGCACTGAAAGAAAAAGGAGCCGATGGCTCCTTTTTTATCCCTATTTCTGCAACTAACTGTATGCCTTGGCGCTGGATAACAGCAGGTCTTCATTAAGCCTGACGCCATGATAAGGGATAGTGACCAGCAGGCCATCCGGTAATTTGTGGCGTTTTAGCAGGGCGCGGCTTTGAAACAATAATTGGTGATAATTATTATCGCTAATACCGTAAGCGCGCTCATTCCAGACAATTGAAATGATTTGTTGTTTAGAGGTGACTTTCATAAGCAGGCAGTTAAAGAAACGTTTTTGGGCATCGTTTAACGGGATGACAATGTTGCCGGGATGCCATGTCAGATGATTATGGACACTGTCGAGGGTCAGAATGTCATGAAAAATCACCTGCCGGGCGGAATGTATCTCTCTGGCGGTGTTGTGGGCAATGTATGTAAGCATGGGATTAACCGTTGCGCAGTCTAGTGAAACAATAGGTAAGTGCGAGTATTGCTAAACATCTGGAGCAACGTCATTGCGACCTGTCTTGTTTGATTTCATTACAGTGCCTAAAGCGTTTAACTTCCTTTAAGCCATGTTTTAAAATCACGGCTCATTCAGCTAAAACTCTGGGATATCATTCATGAAACACCTGCAGGTCGCGGTAGGTATTATTCGCAATGCCGACAAACAAATTTTCCTGGCCCAGCGTGCAGCGACCTCATATATGGCCAACAAGTGGGAATTCCCCGGTGGCAAAATTGAGGCTGGGGAGAGTGCTGAACAAGGATTGATCCGCGAGTTACTAGAAGAAACCGGAATTGAAGTGACTGAAGCCCAAGCTATTGGTGAAGCAGATCATACCTATGAAGATCTTCGCGTCACGCTACACTTTTTCTTAGTGGAAGGCTGGAAAGGTGAGCCGTGGGGACGAGAAGGGCAACCGCAACGCTGGGTGGAACAGCATGCGCTGGTGGCTGATGAGTTTCCAGCGGCCAATCATCAGTTGATCGCACGCCTGATTGCGGGTGAATTCTAAAAGTGGGGCATTATGCCCCACTTAACGTTAATGCTCTTCTTCGCTCCAGTTATCACTGTCGTTCAAATCGCCGTTACTGGGAATGCGTTTCTCTTCTGCGGCCCATTCCCCTAGATCAATGAGCTGGCAGCGTTTGCTGCAAAAGGGCCGCCACGGGCTCAGCTCGTCCCAAATAACATCTTTGCCACATTGTGGGCATTCCACGGTCATAATTTCTTCTTGCATGTTCACCTCTAACAACAGGCCAGTTGAAAATCGAGTCGAGCGGGCACTTCACCTCGTTCGGCATCAAATGGCATAAAACGGATGGCATAACGGCTTTTATGGCCGGAAACTTGCGGATAAAGCGAATCTTCCAGCAGCAGCTGTAGACGCAGTAAATCTGCGCCTTCGGCATTATCCTGATAAAAACCATTTAGGCTGGTTTGATGGCGAAATGCACCTGACTGGCGAATCAAATCAAGGATCATCGCCAGGCTGCTACGCAATGGCACCAGCGTTTCAAGCCAGTCATCAACCTGGGAATTGCGTATTTCCTGCGGCTGATGCAACCAGATATGTAAGCTGGGCAGGTCGAAGCTGCAACAACCGCCAGGAATACTCAGGCGCTGGCGAACCAGTCCAATCAGACGATTTTCACGCAGCTGTTGCCCCATGCGTGGCGCATGCATAAGCTGAGTTGATTGCATTTTCAGCGTATCGCGTAACGAGTCTACCAGCGTCATATCGACGCCCGGTACATCAGCCCATGCCCGTAATTTCAGTTGCTGCCGCTCCAGCTCTTTCAACAGTTCTGTACGCATATCACCGCGTTCAAATATATCCAGCAGTTCGCCAATCAGGCGAAAGAAATTTAGCGCGCTGGTGGTATTACTGAGCGGCACGCTTTCTAGTAGTTGATTAATAAGGAATTCAACGCGTAGCCATGTGCGCATTTTTTCATTCAGTGGGTGTTCAAAAAGAACGACTGTACTCATGATGTTAATCCTGTTGCGTTGCCGCTAACGCCAGATAGCGTTGATGGAGTTCGGCAACTTGCGGCAGCGCATCTTCCGGTGCGCCGCTATTATCAATGATGTCGTCAGCACAGGCGAGGCGCTGTTGGCGCGTGGCCTGTGCTGCAAGAATATTTTTGCCTGCTCTAAGGAAATATTATCGCGCAGTTGGGTGCGTTGGAGCTGCGTCGCTTCATCAACATCAACGACTAAAATGCGGTTAGCTTGATGCTGCAACTTATTTTCTACCAGTAGCGGCACCACCCATAAAACGTAAGGCGAGCGGGCTTGAGCCTTAAGCTGCTGCGTTCGGGCATTGATCAATGGGTGTAAGAGACTGTTAAGCCAATGCTTCTCTTCTGGTGACTGAAAAATGATTTCGCGTAAACGTGCGCGAAAAAGAGTGCCTTGCTCAGTGAGCAGCGATTTGCCATGGCGTTCAACAATGGCCTGCAAAGCAGGTGAGCCTGGCTCAACCACCTCACGGGCGATCACATCGGCATCAATAATTGTTACGCCCAGCGCCGCAAAGCCATTAGCAATGGTGCTTTTTCCGCTACCGATACCACCGGTCAGCGCTACGGTATAAGGCATAAGGTTCTCTCAATCACGCTGGTAGACGCTGAATCATCGTTAAGTTCTTTCTCTAAAACACAAAAATGCGCGGCAGATCACTTTCATGTTTTTCAGCTAAATTTATCGGATTGTAGCTTAAATAAAGTGAAATTCGCAGTCTTGCAGCAGGATGATTAGCGCGTATCATCATTTCACTGGAGCCGTGCTTGCTTCGCGAACTGCGGTTCGTTGCCACTAACCAGGACATTATTTATGCGTATCGAAGAAGATTTGAAACTGGGCTTTAAAGATGTATTGATTCGTCCCAAACGTTCTACGTTGAAGAGTCGTTCTCAGGTTGAACTGGAACGCAACTTCACCTTCAAGCATTCAGGCTTGAGCTGGAGCGGTGTACCGATTATCGCAGCCAATATGGATACCGTAGGGACTTTCCTGATGGCAGAGGCACTGGCCAGTTTCAATATTCTTACCGCCGTTCATAAACACTATAGCGTTGATGATTGGCGTGCCTTCGTTCAACGTGTGCCAGTCTCAATTTTGAATCACATCATGGTTTCAACCGGCACCTCAGATGCCGACCTCAACAAGCTTGTTGCAATCATGGCACTTTCAGATGATCTGCAATTCATCTGTATTGATGTCGCGAACGGTTATTCGGAACACTTTGTCGAATTCTTGAAACGTGCGCGTGAAACCTTTCCGGGCAAAACGATTTGTGCCGGGAACGTGGTAACAGGCGAAATGGTTGAAGAGTTGATACTTTCTGGTGCTGATATCGTTAAAGTCGGTATTGGTCCCGGTTCTGTTTGTACCACTCGTATGAAAACTGGCGTGGGCTACCCGCAGCTTTCTGCAGTGATTGAATGTGCTGACGCCGCACACGGCTTGAGTGGACAAATTGTTAGTGATGGGGGTTGCGCTGTGCCGGGCGACGTTGCTAAAGCGTTTGGCGGCGGAGCAGACTTCGTCATGTTAGGCGGCATGCTTGCTGCGCATGATGAATGTGAAGGCAGCGTTATAGAAGAGAACGGTGAAAAATTCATGCTGTTTTATGGCATGAGTTCTGAATCTGCTATGAAACGTCATGTTGGCGGTGTAGCGGGTTACCGTGCCGCTGAAGGTAAAACCGTGAAATTACCGCTGCGCGGGCCAGTTGAAGAAACCGCACGCGATATTCTGGGTGGTTTACGTTCAGCCTGCACCTATGTCGGTGCCGAACGGTTGAAAGAGCTGACTAAACGCACCACCTTCATTCGTGTTGCTGAGCAAGAAAACCGCGTATTTAATCGTTGATGTAACGGGGCGCGTTCTCCAGCGCGCCCTAATGCATAGCATCGCCCAGACCAAAAACCGGTAAATACATGGCAATGACCAGCGTGCCGACAATTCCCCCAATGATGACCATCATCATTGGTTCCAGTGAGGCTGCAAGGCTATCTGCGCGGCTCAATGTTTGATCTTCATGCCATTCAGCCAGACGCGCCAGCATGACATCTAATGCACCAGCTTCTTCGCCAACACGCACCAATTGGCCACACAATGCGGTAAACAACGGATGATTATCGAGTGCCTGATGCAGTGGCTTTCCTTGCGAAATATGCTGTTGCAGCTTCTCAATGGCTTCGCGCCAAAGCAATGAAGAGAGCGTAACCTGCACAGCCTCCAACCCTTGCAGCAATGTCAGCCCGGCTTGTTGGGTTAGCTGCAAAATCGTGTACACCTGGGTCAGTTGGCTGCCACGCCACAATCCTGCCAATATTGGAATGCGTAAAAGCATACGCTGTTCGTAACGCTGCCAGTCGCTTGAACGACGCCGCAACTCTCGCCAACCCAGCAAAATGAACATAAACAGGAATGTCAGCGTTAGGCCCCATGACTGCAAGCCGGTGGAAAGTTGCATGACTGCTGCGGTAAATGCGGGAAGGGGAGCATCAAAGGATGCGTAAACGGAGACAAATTCAGGCAGCACGAAAAGCAGCATCCCACACGAAACCGCGATAGCCACCATTAAAATAAACAGCGGATAACGTAGCGCCTTGATCACTTTACTCCAGAGATATTGCTGCCGAGCCTGCTGGTGTGCCAATTGCGCGCAACATATATCCAGCTGGCCGGTTAATTCTCCCACCTCCATCAATGCAGGAAAAAGTGGCGGGAAAATCTGCGGCCAGTCACGTAATGCCTGCGAAAAAGGTTCACCCGATAACACACGTTGCTGAAGCGCTACAAGCAAGGCTTGCCAGCCTTTATGCGGATGCCCTTCAGCAAGCAGTATTAATCCTTCTGAAAGGGGCAATCCTGCTTTTAGTAGCGTCGCAAGTTGACGAATCAGATCTATTTTCTGCTGCCATTTCCAGTCGCGCTGGCGCCAGACTTTATCTCGCTTCCAGTTGATTGGCAGCAGATCGTTTTCAGTCAGATCCACAAGCAGTCGATCACTATTAAGCGCCAGGCTTTTGCCACTTTGCAGTTCGCCTTTACTGTCGACGGCTTGCCAACTGTACAGACACAGATTAGCCATCGTCGAGTCCTATCACGCGTTGCATTTCCTCTAACGAAGTATCGCCCCGGCTAACGGCTTCGAGTCCTGCCGCCAGCAGCGATCGCATTCCTTGCTGTTTTGCCAATGCCAGCAGGCTATCAAGCGGCATTTCAGCGGCAATAGCGTTCTGAAGCTTGGCCGTAACAGGCAGCAGTTCAAACAGCGCCAGTCGACCAAAATAGCCGGAAAAACAGTGATCGCAGCCGGGTGCTCGCCAGGTTTGTAGCGTGCCAGGCCAAAGTTCCGAGGGATAATGCGCGACTGCCTGCGCAGGCTGGCGGCAGTGTGGACATAAGCGCCTGACTAAGCGCTGCGCAACAATCAGGCGCAGCGCAGAGCCCAGCAGGTAGCCAGGAATCCCCATTTGGCGCAATCGCGTCAATGTTTCTGCGGTGGAATTAGTGTGAAGCGTCGATAACACCAAATGTCCGGTTTGTGCCGCCTTAACGGCGATTTCTGCCGTTTCTGCATCACGTATTTCACCCACCATAATGACATCGGGATCCTGACGCAGCAGGGCACGCAACACGCGGTTAAAATCAAGGCCACACTTGGGGTTAATCTGCGTCTGATTAATCCCAGGCAGCGGGATCTCAATGGGATCTTCAACGCTGCACACATTTTTCTCTGGCTTATTGAGTGCGCTCAGCCCGCTATACAACGTAAAAGTTTTACCGCTGCCGGTGGGGCCAGTAACCAAAATCAAACCTTGTGGCTGTGCTAATGCGCTCGTGATAAGGCGTAACTGGGCGGCTGGCAAGCCCAGTTTATCCAGCGACAAAGCGGCATTTTCACTTTGAAGCAGGCGCACGACCGCTTTTTCGCCACGGTTGATGGGTAACGTGGACAAACGAAAAGAAGCCGGTTTGCCTTCGATCTCCATGCTGAATTGCCCATCTTGCGGTAAGCGACGCTCAGCGATATCTAATCCACCCAAAATTTTCAACCTCGCTAACAGCGCTGCAGGTTGAGTATCTGGCAATGAGGAGAGCGGATGAAGGACGCCATCAATGCGTAACCTGATCCTTAAACCATGCTGCAAAGGTTCAATATGAATATCTGAAGCGCGTCGCTGCAGCGCCTGACGCAAAATCTGCTGCGTGGCTTCAATGGCTGATTCGGTTGGCGTAGCTTCACGGGCAACCAGCGGCTGCTCGGCATGCTGAAACTGATCCATCCGCGCCTGCGGCCAGCACTCAATCTCAATCTGACACTGGCTGGCAAAATGCAGTGCTTCAGCCAAGCCTGAAGGAACCGATTCGGTAACCGCTACACGTAGCTGTGTCGCATCGTGGTGTAACACAATCGCCTGGTGGCGCTGGCACAGAGAAGTGAGTGCATTCTTAGACTTTTTCATCGCCAGCTCCTTTATCCGCGAAGCGGAATTGCGCCAGGCAATTGTCACGCAGGCTGGTATTACTGCTGGTACAGCTACGCTGCCAGTTAAGGCCTCCTTCATTGCTGTCCCAAATCGGTAGCATCTCTACGCTCAAGCCGTTCAGGCTTTCCTGGCCTGACAGCATAATGACGCCATTGGTTACGCTCAAAGAAGAGACATAGCGCGAGCCTTTGGCAGCAGGAATGCCGCGCTGCCCTGCCTGGCATTGCGTTGGCCCTCCACGTTCGATGGCACAAAGTTCTACCGCCGTTTTATAGGGCACCATGGTTTGCAACATGTCGGTAAGCGCTGCACGTTGCAGATAGTTTTGATAAGCGGGGAGGCCGATGGCGCTGAGGATGGCAACAATGCCCACCACAATCATCAATTCGACCAAGGTAAAACCACGTTGAGCATTCATTGCATGTCTCCTGAATAAGAAGGAGACAGCCTAAAAATATCGCAGGGTCAGCGACAGCGGTGTCTTTAGCGGATGGATGTTATTACGCAGGCAATCAGTAATGTTGCAGGCAAAAGAGCAGAGCGGTGGAAGCGAGCCCGCAAAATGAGCCGGAACAGGCGTCCGGCTTCGCGGTCTATTTTTGTTGAAAACGCATAGAGAGGTCGAGCGCACGCACGTGTTTAGTCAATGCGCCGACAGAAACATAATCCACGCCGGTTTGGGCGATTTGTGGCAGCGTGGTTTCGGTAACGTTGCCCGATACCTCAAGCAGCGAACGGCCATGCGTAATTTTGACGGCTTCACGCATTTCATCAAGGCTGAAATTATCCAGCATGATGATATCGGCTGCGGCGTCCAGCGCCTGGTTCAATTCGTCTATAGATTCAACTTCGACTTCTACCGGTACATCAGGGTGCAGCCAGAAGGCTTTCTCTACCGCCTGACGAATCGAGCCACTGGCAATAATATGATTTTCTTTGATTAAAAAGGCATCTGACAGACCCAGTCGATGATTATTACCGCCGCCGCAAAGCACCGCATATTTCAGCGCAGTACGTAAGCCGGGCAACGTTTTTCGTGTATCCAGCAGCTGTGTTTGGCTGCCTTCCAGCAACTTCACGTAACGGCTGACTTCACTCGCCACGCCTGAAAGCGTTTGGACGAAATTCAGCGCGGTACGCTCAGCAGTCAGTAACAAGCGAGCAGAACCTTCAATTTCGAACAGCAGCTGATCAGGCACCACCGCCTGGCCATCTTCTATATGCCAGGTCAGGGAGACGTGTGAACCCAGTTGGTTAAACACCTCTTCCACCCAGCGTTTACCACAGAAAACACCGACTTCCCGAGTGATTACTTGTGCATGGGCTTGAGTATCTGCTGGCAAAAGCTGAGCAGTAATATCACGCTCGCTATCGATATCGCCGCCAAGATCTTCCTGCAAAGCACGTGCAACGGCTTCGGGGATATCATTTTCGATGCGCTCAATCAGCGCCTGACGGCGGCTGTCTGGATCATAACGACGCGTAGACATAAGCGTTTTGCTCCAAAAGGGTCAATGAATGTGGCGTTCACAATAGCCTGAAAGGCATATTCATGCCAGCAAGGAGAAGGGTTTTGTTTAGTATCCTTAACTTGCATATTGTCCTGGCCTCAGAATCGACGCATTAAGACGCAAGAAACCCTTAAAATACATGTTATTCTCAGCCAGGTTTGTATAAGGAAATCGGCATGAAAATTGAACAAGGTTGGCTGAGACATGCGCGTCGGGTGCCCTCGCCACACTGCAACGATCGTCCTGCAGAGGAAGCGCCTTCATTGTTGGTGATTCATAACATCAGCTTACCGCCGGGCGAATTTGGCGGTCCGTGGATTGATCGCCTGTTTACCGGCACCTTGCCTGCGGATGCACATCCTTATTTTGCCGATATTGCGCACCTCCGCGTTGCGGCACATTGCTTGATTCGCCGCGATGGCGAAATTGTTCAATATGTCTCTTTTGATAAGCGCGCCTGGCATGCAGGCGTTTCGCAGTTTAGAGGGCGCGATAACTGCAATGATTATTCGATCGGTATTGAGCTTGAAGGCACCGATGTTGAGCCTTATACCGAAGCACAATATCAATCATTACAGCAGGTAACCCAGTTGCTGATGCAAACGTATCCGCTGACGCCATCGCGGATTACCGGGCACAGTGATATCGCGCCAGAACGTAAAACTGATCCCGGTCCTGCTTTTGACTGGGAATACTATAAGCAGCTGTTAACGCAATAAAAATTCTGACTTTCCTGGAGTCTGTATGACGTTGTTTACCTTGTTATTAGTTTTAGGCTGGGAGCGCCTGTTCAAACTGGGCGAGCATTGGCAGTTCGATCATCGGCTTGAGCCTCTGTTTCGTCGTCGGCAGCACTTTTCAATGATGCGTACGCTGCTCATGATGGTTTTAGCGATGGCGATAACAGCACTGGTGGTGTGGAGCCTAAAAGGGCTATTGTTTGGCGTGGCGCAACTGCTGTTCTGGATTATGATCGGTTTGTTGTGTATTGGCGCAGGCTCGGTGCGATTGCATTATCACAACTATTTAAAAGCGGCTAGCCACGACGATGCCGCTGCGCATCAGGCAATGGCTGCAGAATTAACACTTATTCACGGGGTGCCGGTTGAATGCAGCGAGCGCGAGTTTCTGCGGGAACTGCAAAATGCGCTGATCTGGATTAACTTCCGTTTCTACCTCGCTCCGCTGTTCTGGTTTGTGGCAGGTGGCGCGTGGGGGCCGGTTTTGCTGGTGGGATACGCTTTTTTACGTGCCTGGCAAAGTTGGTTGGCAAAACATCAAACACCTATGGCGCGAGCGCAATCAGGTGTTGATGGCATTTTGCATCTTGTGGACTGGATCCCGGTCCGGCTGGCGGGTGTCGCTTATGCCCTGCTAGGACACGGCGAAAAAGCCTTGCCGGCCTGGTTTGCTTCGTTGACCGATCGTCACCGTTCGCAATATCAGGTATTAACCAGCCTGGCGCAGTTCTCGCTGGAGCGTGATCCGCATACGGATAAAGTTGAAACGCCACGTGTTGCGGTGGCGTTAGCCAAGCGTATTTCGCTGGTGTTAGTTGTCGTTGTGGCGTTGCTGACAATTTACGGCACGTTAGTGTAATCGGCAGGCGGTACACCAAAGTCTGGTGTGCCGTCTTCTCGCCACTCAATGTATTTCAGCCGCGTGTGGCGGTTTGGGTCCCACAGCGGGTCGCCCTCAATTTCGGTGTAGTTACGTGCGTGATACACCAGCACATCCCGGCCTTCCTCATCTTGCGTGAAGCAGTTATGCCCCGGACCATATTGATGGTTATCCCAGCTTGAACCAAATACCGGACGTGCGGATTTGTGCCACGCTTCAGGCTGTAACAGCGGTGCATCTAACGCTATCGATAACAGACCCATGCAGTAATTTTCGTCCGTTGCGCTAGCAGAATAACTGACAAAAAGTCGCTGGCCATGGGTAATCACCGCAGGTCCTTCATTTACGCTAAACCCGGCACATTCCCACTCATATTCAGGGCGGCTTAGCATCACTGGCGTGCCTTTCAGCGTCCAGGGATTGAGTAATTCAGCGAGATAGAGGTTGGAGTTACCGGGAATCGTCGGATCTTTTTGTGCCCAGAGATACCAGTTTTTTCCCTGATGAACGAAGTGCGTGGCATCTAATGAAAAGCTGTCAATGTGGGTGAAAACGCGACGGCACGGTTGCCATTGACCGCTGAGAGGATCGGCGTCGTCGCAGACCAGCGCATACATACGATGCTGAAACAGCCCATCTTTGATGTCACGCGTTGGGGCTGCGGCGAAATAGATTACCCATTGTCCATTAATATTATGCAGTTCAGGTGCCCAGATCAGTTCGCTGCATGGGCCGCTTTCCGGTTTGCGCCACACCACAACAGCTTCAGCATCGCGTAGTCCTTGCAGTGACGAGGCCTGTCGAATCTCTAAACGATCATATTCCGGCACCGACGCGATGAAATAATAGTGCTGCTGATGAAGCAAAATGAAAGGATCAGCGCGCTGCTCGATAAAAGGATTCGGCAAGATAGTGCTCATTTTACTTCTCCAGTTTGAGTGGCGACGCCGTCGCGTTGATGAAGCGGTTGTAAATCACGGAAGTTTTCTCGACGCAGAGCCAGATCGGCCTGAATGGTTTGCATCATTTTGCGGTCTACCTTCATCAGGCGAACCACACCTGCAGTAATCAAGTAGCCTACGCCGGGAATCACAGTGAACAGCAATATGATGCCGTTGACGGCTTGCGGAGATTGCTGTTTAGCGCCGGCATCGTAGCCATAAAATGACAACAGAAAACCCACCATCGCGCCTGCGACCGCCAGGCCTACTTTCAAAAAGAACAGATTGCCGGAAAAACTCATCCCGGTAATACGCTTGCCGGTTTTCCATTCACCGTAATCATCAACGTCAGCCATTAATGACCAGTGCAACGGCGAAGGAATCTGATGCAGGATATTCAGCAGGAAGTAGGCGACCACCACCATGACAGTGGCGTGCGGATCGATCCAATAAAAGCCGCAGGAAAACAGTGCCAGCGCGATATTGGTCCAGAAAAAGACTTTGAGTTTGCACCAGCGATCGGTCAGTACTTTTGCCAGCGTGCTGCCCAACATCATGCCAATCACACCCAGACTGATGAAAATCGTGGCGAAATGCGTGCTTTGTCCCATCACCCACGTCACGTAATACATGGTTGCGGCCATGCGAATGAAGCCAGGGCAAACATTGCAGAACGTGAGCAGCAAAATGCGCACCCACTGATCGTTTTTCCAGACGTCGCGCATATCCTTTTTCAAATCGTCATGGCTCGGGACGGCGGGGTGGATGCGTTCACGCACGTTCGCAAAACAGAACAGAAACATGCCCAGCCCAATCAGAGCGAGTACGCCCATCGCCATTTGATAACCGCGCGCTTTGTCCTCTCCACCAAACCATTCCGCCATAGGGAGCAAAGAGAGCGACAAAATCAGTGTCGCAATTCCCACCATCACGAAGCGGTAAGACTGACAGGAAACGCGTTCGCTGGGATCGTTAGTAATGACGCCACCCAGTGAGCAGTAAGGGATATTTATCGCGGTGTAGGTTAGCGACATCAGGAAGTAGGTGACGAAAGCCCAGATCACCTTGTATTCGTAGCGCCAATCCGGCGTAGTAAACATCATGACGCTGAACAACACATAAGGTACGGAAATCCAGAGTAGCCATGGACGGAAACGTCCCCAACGGCTTTGAGTGCGGTCAGCAATGGCACCCATAATCGGATCGGTCACCGCATCCAGTACGCGAACTGAAAGCAATAACGTGCCCACCAGCGCGGGGGCCAGGCCAAAAACATCGGTATAGAAATAGTTGAGGAATAGCATGATGGCACCGCCAATCATGTTACATCCGGCATCGCCCATGCCGTATCCAAGCTTTTCTCGAAATGAGAGGGCTGCACCTTTCATGGTCTTCTCCTGCGCATCCGGTGTGAGCAGGAATTATCATCGTTAAATCAATATCATGGCTGGCAACAATTCGTCACTAAGATGGACAAAACAGGTGTGGAGAGAGAAGTGTGACTGAGATCAGAAGTTTGAAAGAAAACCCGCCGAGGTTTAACAAACGTCGGCGGGCAGCAGATTAAGTTTTCTGCGTGTGCTTTTTAATCATGTAACCAATGCCCAAAATCACCAACCAGACGGGGATCAGCCAGACAGAAATGGCCATGCCCGGCGTGATAGCCATGAGCACCAAAATACCGGCCAGAAACACCAGGCAAATCCAGTTACCGATTGGGTAGAACAGCGCTTTGAAGCGTGTTGTCACGCCTTGCTGATCTTTCTTCCTGCGGAATTTCAGGTGAGCAAGGCTGATCATCGCCCAGTTGATCACCAGCGCGGAAACCACCAGCGACATCAGCAGACCGAACGCTTCGCCTGGCATCAGGTAGTTGATCAACACACACAGCGCGGTAGCAACGGCTGAAACCAGAATTGTCATAACCGGCACGCCGCGGCGATCAACTTTAAGCAGTGCTTTTGGCGCATTGCCTTGTTGCGCCAGACCAAACAGCATACGGCTGTTGCAGTAAACACAGCTGTTATAAACCGATAACGCCGCTGTCAGGATCACCACGTTTAGGGCGTTAGCCACCATGGCATCACCTAATTCGTGGAAGATAAAGACGAACGGACTGGTTTCAGCGGTGACGCGTGTCCACGGCATCAGTGACAGCAATACGGTCAGAGAACCGATATAGAAGATCAGGATGCGCCACAGCACTTGGTTAGTCGCTTTCGGAATACTGGTTTCTGGATTGTCAGCTTCTGCCGCCGTGATCCCAACCAGTTCCAGGCCACCAAACGAGAACATGATAATGGCCATCACCATCACCAAGCCGCCAAAACCGTTCGGGAAGAATCCGCCTTGTTCCCACAGGTTTCTTACCGTGGCTTGCGGGCCGCCGTGACCGCTGAACAGCAGCCAGCCGCCAAACAGGATCATACCAATAACGGCAACCACTTTAATAATGGCGAACCAGAATTCCATCTCACCAAACACTTTTACATTGGTCAGGTTGATGGCGTTGATCATCACGAAGAAGATGGCTGCCGAAGCCCAGGTGGGGAAGTCTGGCCACCAGAACTGAATGTATTTGCCTACCGCAGTGAGTTCCGCCATTGCCACTAAGACATACAGAACCCAATAGTTCCAGCCCGAAGCGAAACCTGCAAAGTTGCCCCAGTATTTATAGGCAAAGTGGCTAAAGCTACCTGCAACCGGCTCTTCAACCACCATTTCGCCCAACTGACGCATGATGAGAAAAGCGATAAAGCCAGCGATGGCATAACCCAGAATAACGGCCGGTCCGGCAGATTTTATGACCGATGCACTGCCCAGAAATAGACCGGTCCCCACCGCACCACCCAGCGCGATCAGCTGAATATGGCGGTTCTTAAGACCGCGCTGCAGCGCTTCGCCGTGCTGTTGTTCCATACAAACCTCGTGATGTTGAATTCTTCGCTCGCAGCGCAAGTTCGCTGTAATGAAGTGGTTACATTAACGTATTGATTTTTTTACGGTATCAGGCGAGCGATATGCTGCTCACTGCTACCCTGGCGACAAGAATAGTGATAAGCGCATTGCTTTGCACCTGCTTTCGCTTTTCGTGCGGGGAGTTGGCTTAAAATCCGCCGTTTCTTACATAAAAAATGCAGCAGAATTTCTGCCACGAAATAACACTAAACACGAATAAGTTTGCCTTATGGTAAGACGTGTCTTAATTCACTAACCGCGTGTAAGGTTTGGTAAAAGTGAAAATATTTAACATTTGGCGTGACACTAATTTTTCATTTTTTTAACGGTAACTTAGCGTCAGGCCATGGCAGCACTGGATTGATATGTGACGGAAGCCATATAGACACAAGGTGAATACTTTGTTACTTTACGGCCACCATTTTGCAATTGGTATTACCAATTTACTCCGGACGATTGGCATAATAAGAAGGGAAGATGGCTTACAGTAAGATTCGCCAACCCAAGCTCTCCGACGCAATCGAGCAACAGCTCGAATCGTTGATTATGGAAGGGACGCTTCGTCCGGGAGAGAAGCTGCTCCCAGAGCGCGAACTCGCCAAACAATTCGATGTCTCACGTCCGTCACTCCGCGAGGCAATCCAGCGCTTAGAAGCCAAAGGATTATTGCTACGCCGTCAAGGCGGCGGAACGTTCGTACAAGAACATCTCTGGCAAAGCATGAGCGATCCGCTCGTTGAGCTTCTCGCCGACCATCCGGAATCACAGTTTGACCTGCTGGAAACGCGCCACGCGCTTGAAGGTATCGCCGCCTATTACGCGGCACTGCGTGGTACAGAAGATGATGTGCAGCGTATTCGTGACTGCCATGTTCAGATTCAACAGGCACAAGATAGCGGCGATTTAGACGCCGAAGCGGACGCAGTAATGCAGTACCAAATTGCTGTCACAGAAGCGGCCCATAACGTTGTGCTATTGCATTTGCTACGCTCGATGGGGCCGATGCTGGAGAAAAACGTCCGCCAGAATTTCGAATTACTCTACTCGCGCCGAGAAATGCTGGCGAAAGTGAGTGGTCACCGCGCCAGTATATTTGAGGCGATTGTGGCTCGTGAGCCAGAACAAGCACGCGAAGCTTCACATCGTCACCTGGCGTTCATAGAGGAAATCTTGCTGGACAGAAGTCGGGAGCAGAGCCGTCGAGAACGCTCCCTACGTCGTTTACAGCAACGTAAGGAATAACGTGCGACACAGATCGTGCGGACATGTGCGACGAGCCTGTCTCCCTTAAGCTTTACAGGCTCCCGATTATTCAACGTATTAGACACAGATAAGGAACACACCCATGTCAGAACGTTTACACAATGACGTGGATCCGATCGAAACTCGTGACTGGCTACAGGCGATCGAATCGGTCATCCGTGAAGAAGGTGTAGAACGTGCGCAGTATCTGATTGATCAGGTACTGGGTGCAGCCCGCAAAGGCGGCGTGAAAGTTGCTGCAGGTTCCTCTGCAATCAGCAACTACATCAACTCTATTGCCGTTGAAGATGAACCGGATTATCCGGGGAATACCTCTCTTGAACGTCGTATCCGTTCCGCAATCCGCTGGAACGCTGTCATGTCGGTGCTACGTGCATCGAAGAAAGATCTGGAGCTGGGTGGCCACCTCTCTTCCTTCCAGTCTTCTGCAACCATTTATGAAGTGTGCTTTAACCACTTCTTCCGCGCGCGCAGTGACAAAGATGGCGGCGATCTGGTTTATTTCCAGGGTCACATTTCTCCAGGCATCTATGCGCGTGCGTTCCTCGAAGGTCGTCTGACCGAAGAGCAAATGAATAACTTCCGTCAGGAAGTGGATGGCAAAGGTTTGTCATCATATCCGCACCCGAAACTGATGCCAGAATTCTGGCAGTTCCCGACCGTTTCCATGGGCCTTGGTCCATTGACGGCAATTTATCAGGCTAAATTCCTGAAATATCTGGAACACCGTGGCCTGAAAGATACCTCAGCACAAACCGTTTACGCCTTCCTGGGTGATGGTGAGATGGATGAGCCAGAATCCAAAGGTGCGATCACTATCGCCACCCGTGAAAAACTGGATAACCTGGTCTTCATCATCAACTGTAACCTCCAGCGTCTGGATGGTCCGGTCACTGGTAACGGCAAGATCATCAATGAGCTGGAAGGCATCTTCGCTGGCGCAGGCTGGGAAGTGATCAAAGTGATCTGGGGCGGTCGTTGGGATGAGTTGCTGCGTAAAGATACCAGCGGCAAACTGATCCAACTGATGAACGAAACCGTTGATGGCGATTATCAGACCTTCAAATCACGTGACGGCGCTTACGTGCGTGAGCATTTCTTTGGTAAATATCCGGAAACAGCTGAGCTGGTTAAAGATCTGTCCGATGATGAAATCTGGGCATTGAACCGTGGCGGCCACGATCCGAAGAAAGTCTATGCAGCACTGAAAAAAGCGCAAGACACCAAAGGCAAACCGGTTCTGATTCTGGCGCACACCATCAAAGGTTATGGTATGGGCGACACCGCGGAAGGCAAGAACATTGCTCACCAGGTGAAGAAAATGAACATGGACGGCGTTCGCTATATCCGCGATCGCTTCAACGTGCCTGTTGCCGATGAAAAAATTGAAGAGCTGCCTTACGTCACCTTCGAAGAAGGTTCTGAAGAGCACACCTATCTGCACGCTCAGCGCCAGAAGTTAGGCGGTTATCTGCCTTCACGTCAGCCACAGTTTACTGAAAAACTGGAAATGCCTGCGTTGGAAGAGTTCGGTGCGCTGCTGGAAGAGCAGAACAAAGAGATCTCTACCACCATCGCCTTCGTGCGTGCCCTGAACGTGATGCTGAAGAACAAGTCGATCAAAGATCGTCTGGTTCCTATCCTTGCTGACGAAGCGCGTACCTTTGGTATGGAAGGTCTGTTCCGTCAGATTGGTATTTACAGCCCGAACGGTCAGCAATATACCCCGCAGGACCGTGAGCAGGTTGCTTACTATAAAGAAGACGAGAAAGGTCAAATTCTGCAGGAAGGGATCAACGAGCTGGGTGCAGGTTCATCCTGGCTGGCGGCGGCGACCTCTTACAGCACCAACAACTTGCCAATGATTCCGTTCTACATCTATTACTCGATGTTCGGTTTCCAACGTATTGGTGATTTGATGTGGCTGGCGGGCGACCAACAGGCGCGCGGCTTCCTGGTCGGCGGTACCTCCGGTCGTACCACGCTGAACGGCGAAGGTCTGCAGCATGAAGATGGTCACAGCCATATTCAGTCGCTGACTATCCCGAACTGTATTTCTTACGATCCGTCTTATGCCTACGAAGTGGCTGTCATCATGCAAGATGGCCTGAAACGTATGTATGGCGAAGCGCAGGAAAATATTTATTACTACATCACCACGCTGAACGAAAACTACCGCATGCCAGCGATGCCGCAAGGCGTTGAAGAAGGTATCCGTAAAGGTATCTACAAGCTGGAAACCGTAGAAGGCAGCAAAGGTAAAGTTCAGCTGTTGGGTTCAGGTTCAATCTTGCGTCATGTGCGTGAAGCTGCGCAGATCCTGGCGAAAGATTACGGCATCGGTTCTGACGTATTCAGCGTCACCTCGTTCACCGAACTGGCGCGTGATGGCCAGGATTGTGAGCGCTGGAACATGCTGCATCCGACCGAAGAAGCACGCGTTCCTTACATCGCTCAGGTAATGAGTGATGCGCCAGCGGTGGCGTCAACCGACTACATGAAACTGTTTGCCGAGCAGGTTCGCAGCTATGTCCCTGCTAGCGATTATCGCGTGCTGGGTACCGACGGCTTTGGTCGTTCGGATAGCCGTGAAAATCTGCGTCATCACTTCGAAGTTGATGCTTCTTATGTGGTGGTTGCGGCACTGGGCGAGCTGGCTAAACGTGGCGAAATCGATAAGAAAGTGGTAGCGGAAGCGATTACCAAGTTCAATATCGATGCCGATAAAGTTAACCCGCGTCTGGCTTAAGAGGTAAAAGAGTAATGGCTATCGAAATTAAGGTACCGGACATCGGGTCTGATGAAGTTGAAGTCACCGAGATTCTGGTCAAAGTTGGCGACAAGGTGGAAGCCGAGCAGTCGCTGATCACCGTGGAAGGCGACAAAGCTTCGATGGAAGTGCCTTCACCGCAGGCCGGCGTGGTTAAAGAGATTAAAATTTCTACCGGCGATAAAGTCGAAACGGGCTCTTTGATCATGATGTTTGACGCAGAAGGTGCAGCAGAAGCTGCGCCAGCGCCAGCGGAAGAGAAAAATCAGAGGCGGCGCCAGCGCCAGCCGCTGCTACTGCTACCGCGAGCAAAGACGTCAACGTCCCGGATATCGGCGGCGATGAAGTCGAAGTCACAGAGATTTTGGTGAAAGTCGGTGACAAAGTGGAAGCTGAACAATCACTGATTGTGGTTGAAGGCGACAAAGCCTCGATGGAAGTGCCGGCTCCGTTCGCTGGCACCGTGAAAGAGATCAAAATCTCTACCGGTGACAAAGTGAATACCGGTTCTCACATTATGGTGTTTGAAGCAGAAGGCGCAGCACCTGCGGCCGAAGCGAAGCCAGAAGTGAAAGAAGCAGCAGCAACGGCTCCTGCCGCCGCTGCGGGCGCCAAAGACGTCAACGTGCCGGATATCGGCGGCGATGAAGTCGAAGTGACCGAAGTTTTGGTGAAAGTCGGCGACAAAGTCGAAGCTGAGCAATCACTGATTGTGGTTGAAGGCGATAAGGCTTCGATGGAAGTGCCGGCACCGTTCGCCGGCACCGTGAAAGCGCTGAAAGTGTCGACGGGCGATAAAGTCAGCACCGGTTCACTGATCATGGAGTTCGAAGTTGAAGGTGCAGCACCGGCTGCGGCTCCAGCTCCAGCAGCGAAGCAAGAGACTGCGGCACCTGCCAAAACTGACGCTAAACCCGCTGCGGCACCGGCGAAAGCCGAAGCCAAAGGCGAGTTTGCAGAGAATGATGCTTACGTACATGCCACGCCGGTTATCCGTCGTCTGGCCCGTGAGTTCGGTGTTAACCTGGCGAAAGTGAAAGGCACCGGCCGTAAAGGTCGCATCCTGAAAGAAGACGTACAGTCTTACGTGAAAGATGCGGTTAAACGTGCGGAAGCAGCACCGACTGCAGCCAGCGGTGGCGGTTTGCCGGGCATGTTGCCATGGCCGAAAGTCGACTTCAGCAAGTTTGGCGAAATCGAAGAAGTCGAACTGGGTCGTATTCAGAAAATTTCTGGTGCGAACCTAAGTCGTAACTGGGTGATGATCCCTCACGTTACGCATTTCGATAAAACAGATATCACCGAGCTGGAAGCCTTCCGTAAGCAGCAGAACGCTGAAGCTGAGAAACGTAAACTGGATGTGAAATTCACGCCAGTAGTGTTCATCATGAAAGCGGTTGCCGCTGCTCTTGAGCAGATGCCACGCTTCAACAGCTCGCTGTCCGAAGATGCGCAGAAGCTGACGTTGAAGAAGTACATCAACATCGGTGTGGCAGTGGATACACCTAATGGCCTGGTTGTTCCGGTATTTAAAGACGTGAACAAGAAAGGCATCACCGAGCTGTCTCGTGAGTTGATGGCGATCTCGAAGAAAGCGCGCGATGGCAAGCTGACTGCGGGCGACATGCAGGGCGGATGCTTTACGATCTCCAGCCTTGGCGGTTTGGGTACGACTCACTTCGCGCCGATCGTTAACGCGCCAGAAGTGGCTATCCTTGGTGTCTCCAAGTCTGCCATGGAGCCGGTATGGAACGGTAAAGAGTTTGCGCCGCGTCTGATGATGCCAATCTCTCTTTCCTTCGATCACCGTGTCATTGACGGTGCTGATGGTGCACGTTTCATTACCATCGTTGGCAACCTGTTAGCAGATATTCGTCGTCTGGTGATGTAAGTACAAACAAGGCCGGCAGATGCCGGCCTTCTTGTAACATTCGTAGCACCGCGGTTGGCAGTTTGTTAACAATTCTGTAAACTCTTGCGGTGAAAGTCCCGGTGGAACAAGGGCATCATAAGAACGTCTGACCCGCCGGATATCAAATAAGAGGTCATGATGAGTACAGAGATTAAAACTCAAGTCGTGGTACTTGGGGCAGGTCCTGCAGGTTACTCTGCAGCCTTCCGTTGCGCTGATTTAGGTCTGGAAACCGTAATCGTTGAGCGTTACAGCACCCTCGGTGGTGTTTGTCTGAACGTAGGCTGTATCCCGTCAAAAGCGCTGCTGCACGTCGCCAAAGTGATCGACGAAGCCAAAGCTCTGGAAGAGCACGGTATCGTGTTTGGCCAGCCGCAAACTGACATCAACAAAATTCGTTCCTGGAAAGAGAAGGTTATCAACCAGTTGACTGGTGGCCTCGCGGGTATGGCGAAAGGCCGTAAAGTGAAAGTGGTTACTGGCCTCGGCAAATTTACAGGTGCCAACACGCTGGTGGTTGAAGGCGAAGGTGGATCAACCACCATTAACTTCGACAACGCCATTATCGCTGCGGGTTCACGTCCAATTGAACTGCCATTTATTCCTCATGAAGATCCCCGCGTATGGGATTCCACAGACGCGCTGGAGCTGAAAGAAGTGCCGAAACGTCTGCTGGTTATGGGCGGCGGTATTATCGGTCTGGAAATGGCGACCGTTTATAAAGCGCTGGGTTCAGAGATCGATGTGGTTGAAATGTTCGACCAGGTGATCCCGGCTGCCGATAAAGACGTAGTAAAAGTCTTTACCAAACGCATCAGCAAGAAATTCAACTTGATGCTGGAAACGAAAGTCACCGCTGTTGAAGCGAAAGATGACGGCATCTACGTTTCTATGGAAGGCAAAAAAGCTCCGGGCGAAGCGCAGCGTTATGATGCGGTGCTGGTTGCGATTGGTCGTGTGCCAAACGGTAAAGGTCTTGATGCGGGTAAAGCGGGCGTGGAAGTGGACGATCGTGGCTTCATCCGCGTTGACAAGCAAATGCGTACCAATGTGCCGCACATCTACGCTATCGGCGATATCGTCGGTCAGCCAATGCTGGCGCACAAAGGTGTGCACGAAGGTCACGTTGCCGCTGAAGTGATTTCTGGTCTGAAGCACTACTTTGATCCAAAAGTGATTCCATCAATTGCTTACACCGAGCCAGAAGTTGCCTGGGTGGGTCTGACCGAGAAAGAAGCGAAAGAGAAAGGCATTAGCTATGAAACGTCCACTTTCCCGTGGGCTGCTTCAGGTCGTGCTATCGCTTCTGACTGTGCAGACGGCATGACCAAGCTGATTTTCGACAAAGAAACGCACCGTGTGATTGGTGGTGCCGTTGTCGGGACTAACGGCGGCGAGCTGCTGGGCGAAATCGGCCTGGCGATTGAGATGGGCTGCGATGCGGAAGATATCGCATTGACTATCCATGCTCACCCAACGCTGCATGAATCCGTTGGTCTGGCGGCAGAAATCTTTGAAGGCAGCATCACCGATCTGCCAAACGCGAAAGCGAAAAGAAATAAGCGCCTGCGTAATTAATTAAGCGGCTCCGAAAGGAGCCGTTTTTTATTATGCATGCCTTTAAAAGTATTAAATTAAAAAATAAGGAAAATGGAATATTTATAACGGATAAAGGTCGATAAAGCTAATATTTACATTATCAGAAATGGCAGCGTGAACTCTGCACTTAACGAAGTGCTTACTGCTTTTTTCTTCATTAAGCACAGCCGAAACTTTGATGATCATTACGTTTAACCGTACCTCACATAAGGCGTAGCAACGCGCTAGCGTTAACCCTAAAAGTATTAGCCATAAATAATGAATAACCCCTATTGCGACTTCATAATAACGTCTCTTTTTTATGCAAGCGATATTATCAGTGGGGATTTCTCCTTCTCCCTAAGGCTGATAACTGAGGCAGGAAGCCTCAAGCGCCCAGCGGCTCTCGACTCACGTCTTATTTAATTTCTCTTTTTTATTCCCTTACGTGTGTTTTCTTATTGAATTTAAGTAAGTTAATGAGTGAGATTGTAATGCGATTCATAAAATTAAAAAGTTAAAGGTGGGTTTTTATCTGGCTTGATTTTTTAATGAGGCGAGTGTCGTTTGGCTTTGCGCAATGAAGGGTAGATTGATTTCTCTTTTAATGACGTCAAAGCAAGCCGTGTTCAATATGGCTCGCTTTTTATCGCTCAATTTTTTAATTTTAATGATTCATTTAAATGTAATTATTGATTGGCTCAATCCTTATTCTCTCGCAACCATTTAATGAAATGTCTTAGCGGCGTCGATAAATAACGACGGCTGGGATAATAGAGCCAGAACCCTTCTGCATAGCCAGTATATTCCGCGAGTACCTCCACTAACGTCCCTTCAGCCAGGCTTTGTTCCACGGTAGCCTGGTGCAAAAAGGCGATCCCTGCACCTGCCAGCGCCGCCTGCAAAATACGTTCGTTATTATCCAGGACCAGCGTGCCGCTGACAGAGACTTCCTGTTTCCGTCCCTCCGTCCAAAATTCCCAACGATAACGACGGCCGCTGGGAAAGCGGCGCTCAATACAGGGAAATTTCAGTAGGGCATCTGGCGTTTCCGGTGCGCCGTAGCGCGCAATATAAGCAGGGCTTGCCACCGCCAGCGCGCGCATTGGCGGGCCGAAAGGCAGGGCAATCATGTCCTGCGCCAGTACATCGCCGTAGCGAATACCCGCGTCATATCCAGCATCAATGATATCTACCAGCGCATCGTTGCTGTCGATCTCAAGCGTAATCTCAGGATAGCGCTGCACAAACGGCAAAATCAGCGAGTCGAAGAACAAGGCTTCTGCCGAGCGCGGCATATTGAGCTTTAGGGTTCCACGCGGATCGCTGCGCCAGTCATTGAGTTCATCCACCGCCTGGGACAAGTCGAGTAAAGCGGGTTGAATGCGCTGGAGAAAACGTTCGCCCGCTTCGGTCAGCGCCACATTACGTGTAGTGCGATTTAACAGCCGCACGTCCAGGCGCTGCTCAAAATTGCGCATGGCGTGACTGAGTGCAGAAGGCGTGACATTTCGCTCCTCTGCAGCCTTACGAAAGCTGCGGTGCTGAGCGATAGCAGCGAACATTTCAAGTTCCTGAAGCGTGGCGCGATGATGGGTCATTGCTGAGTTTTACTCACTAAATCGGCAAGATAAGCACAATTGTTGCCGTGATTGTTGAGGGTTATAACATTAACACTGAACACAACGAGGAGAGAACCATGCAACAACGTCAATTGGGCAATCAGGGATTACGCGTATCAGCATTGGGTTTAGGCTGCATGGGGATGACGTTCGCTTATGGCCAAAATGATGCGCAGCAGGCACTAAACACGCTTAATCGTGCATTCGATCTGGGCGTGGATTTTCTCGATACCGCTGAAGTGTACGGGCCTTTTACCAATGAGGAACTGATCGCGAAAGCGATTAAAGGTCGGCATGGTCAGGTAAAAATCGCCACAAAGTTTGGTTTCCGCATTAATGAAGAGGGCGAGGGCTGGCAGCGCGTCACGGGCGTAAACAGCGATCCGGCACATATCCGCCGCGCAGTAGAAGGATCGTTACAGCGTTTAGGGGTGGAAACCATTGAGCTTCTTTATCAGCATCGCCTCGATCCCAACGTGCCGATTGAAGAGGTGGTAGGTGTGATGGCGGCGTTAGTGAAGGAGGGCAAAGTTCGCTATCTCGGGCTGTCAGAAATCTCTGCAGCGACCTTGCATCGTGCGCATGCGGTACATCCCATCTCAGCGGTACAAAGTGAATATTCGTTATGGACGCGCGACCCGGAGCAGGGAATTTTAGCGGCCTGTCGTCAGTTAAACATCGGATTCGTGCCTTACAGCCCACTCGGACGCGGTTTCCTGACGGGCAAGCTAAGTCACACATTCGCGGAAGATGATTTCCGTCGCGGTTTACCGCGTTTTCAGCAACAGGCGCAGGAGCATAACCAAAAGTTAGTTAATCAACTCACTAAAATGGCACAAGGTTATGATATTACTGCGGCACAAATGGCATTGGCGTGGGTATTAGCAAAAGGTGAAGATATTGTACCGATTCCTGGCGCCAGTAAAATTCATCATCTGGAAGATAACTGTGCGGCAGTCAATGTCAGGATACAGGCGGCAGATGTAGCTCAACTCGATGCGCTCTTTGCCGCGCAGAACGTTCAGGGTGAACGCTATTCCCGCGCAGAAATGGGCTTGGTTGATAACCCATAATCTGCTCCTCATTAGTTAAAAAGCAGGTGCGTAATGCCCTGCTTTTTTCGTCTCAACGGCGTTTTCTAGCTAAATCTGCTACAGAAGTTAACAATGTTGCTTTTTTGTAAACAGATTAACAATCAGGCGAAATCCTGCTATGCTGCCCCACGCGGAACCGGGCACCTTACCCTACTCACGGAATGCTTTGTCATCGGGGTGCACCGGAAACCCATACAATGAGAGCGAGGAGAAAGTCGTGCTAGAAGAATACCGTAAGCACGTTGCCGAGCGTGCAGCCCAGGGAATCGTAGCTAAGCCTTTAGATGCTTCCCAGATGGCCGCGCTGGTTGAACTGCTGAAAAGCCCGCCTGCGGGTGAAGATGAATTTTTGATCGATCTTTTGGTCAACCGTGTTCCACCCGGCGTCGATGAAGCGGCGTATGTAAAAGCGGGATTCCTGGCGGCCATCGCCAAGGGCGAAGCAACCTCTCCTCTGGTATCCCCTGAAAAAGCGGTTGAACTGCTCGGCACCATGCAAGGCGGTTACAACATTCATCCGCTGATTGAAGCTCTTGATGATGCCAAACTGGCACCTATCTCTGCGAAGGCGCTTTCTCGCACGCTGCTGATGTTTGACAGCTTCTACGATGTAGAAGAGAAAGCCAAAGCGGGCAATGAATATGCCAAACAGGTGATGCAATCCTGGGCAGACGCCGAGTGGTATCTGTCTCGTCCAGAGTTAGCAGAAAAAATCACTGTTACGGTTTTCAAAGTAACCGGTGAAACCAACACGGATGACCTCTCTCCAGCGCCGGATGCGTGGTCACGTCCAGACATCCCATTGCATGCTTTAGCGATGCTGAAAAATGCCCGTGAAGGCATTGAGCCAGATGAAGCAGGCAGTGTCGGCCCGATCAAACAGATCGAAGCGCTGCAAGCCAAAGGCTTCCCGCTGGCGTACGTCGGTGATGTTGTCGGTACCGGTTCATCACGTAAATCTGCCACCAACTCGGTGCTGTGGTTTATGGGTGACGACATCCCGAACGTGCCAAACAAGAAAGGCGGCGGCGTGGTATTAGGCAGCAAAATTGCGCCAATCTTCTTTAACACCATGGAAGATGCCGGTGCACTGCCGATTGAAGTCGACGTTAGCGACCTGAACATGGGTGATGTTATTGACATCTATCCGTTCAAAGGCGAAGTCCGCAACCATGAAACCGGCGATCTGCTCGCTAACTTTGAGCTGAAAACCGAAGTTCTGATTGACGAAGTGCGCGCCGGTGGCCGTATTCCGCTGATCATCGGTCGCGGCTTGACCAGCAAAGCGCGTGAGTCACTGGGCTTGCCAATCAGCAATGTCTTCCGCCAGGCGAAAGATGTGGCAGAAAGCAGCCGCGGTTACTCGCTGGCACAGAAGATGGTGGGTCGTGCATGCGGCACCGTTGGCATTCGCCCAGGCGCCTATTGCGAACCAAAAATGACTTCCGTCGGTTCTCAGGACACTACCGGTCCAATGACCCGTGATGAACTGAAAGATTTGGCGTGTCTTGGCTTCTCCACCGATCTGGTGATGCAGTCGTTCTGTCACACTGCGGCATATCCAAAGCCGGTTGACGTGAACACGCACCATACGCTGCCAGACTTCATCATGAACCGTGGCGGTGTGTCACTGCGTCCAGGCGACGGCGTGATTCACTCATGGCTGAACCGCATGCTGCTGCCAGATACGGTCGGCACCGGCGGTGATTCTCACACCCGTTTCCCAATCGGTATCTCTTTCCCGGCGGGTTCTGGTCTGGTGGCGTTTGCTGCTGCAACGGGCGTGATGCCGCTCGACATGCCGGAATCGGTGTTGGTGCGCTTCAAAGGTAAGATGGAGCCGGGCATCACGTTGCGCGATCTGGTGCATGCGATTCCGCTTTACGCCATCAAGCAAGGTTTGCTGACCGTTGAGAAGAAAGGGAAGAAAAACATCTTCTCTGGCCGCATCCTGGAAATTGAAGGCTTGCCAGATCTGAAAGTTGAGCAGGCATTCGAACTGACCGATGCGTCAGCAGAACGTTCTGCCGCAGGCTGTACCATCAAGCTGGATCAGGCTCCGATCAAAGAGTACCTCAGCTCCAATATCGTGCTGCTGAAGTGGATGATTGCTGAAGGTTATGGCGATCGTCGTACGCTTGAGCGCCGTGTTGAAGGCATGCAGAAATGGTTGGACGATCCTCAGCTGCTTGAAGCTGATGCGGATGCAGAATATGCCGCCGTTATCGATATCGATCTGGCTGAGATCAAAGAGCCGATCCTGTGCGCACCGAACGATCCAGACGATGCTCGCTGGTTGTCTGACGTACAGGGCGAGAAGATCGATGAAGTCTTCATCGGTTCATGCATGACCAACATCGGTCACTTCCGCGCTGCCGGTAAACTGCTCGACAGTCACAAAGGCCAGTTGCCAACGCGTCTTTGGGTGGCTCCGCCAACCAAAATGGATGCCGCGCAGCTGACAGAAGAGGGCTATTACAGCGTCTTCGGTAAGAGCGGTGCACGTATCGAGATTCCAGGCTGTTCACTGTGTATGGGTAACCAGGCACGTGTAGCAGACGGCGCAACCGTGGTATCGACTTCAACCCGTAACTTCCCGAACCGTTTGGGAACCGGCGCGAATGTCTTCCTGGCGTCAGCGGAACTGGCTGCGGTCTCTTCTCTGTTAGGCAAGCTGCCTACGCCAGAAGAGTATCAGCAGTTCATGGCGCAGGTGGATAAGACTGCCACCGATACTTACCGCTACCTGAACTTCGATAAGCTGGATCAGTACACTGAGAAAGCCGACGGCGTGATTTTCCAGACCGCGGTTTAATCGTCAAGCGATAGCAACAAGGGGCGATAATTCGCCCCTTTTTCTTTTCTGTTTACGCCATCATTTCCCGTAAAAAATGCAGCGTAGTTTCCTGTTCCAGCGCAGACAAGCGAGAAAAAAGCCGTTCCCGATCGGCGAGTTCGCCACAGCAATCCAAAAATTTTGATCGCCGCTCCGCCTCACTAAAAGGTTCAGCTTGCGTTCCTTTGGCCTGATAACGTGAATGGATGATTTCTCGACCTTCTTTTAGCGTCAGCGTCAGTATATGCGGTAAATCACGCTGTTCTGCTTCCTGCTCTGGCGTCCAGGCGTCCATTTTTACCCGCAATAACAAGGGATTTTGTGCCTGATGCTTTACCGCCTCGGCAGTAAAATCGGCCACGCTTAATGCGCCTTGCTGTAACATCACCGCCACGCAATAGGGCATGGAAAAGCGTGCCTGCATCTCATCTTCTGGCTGTGTATAGGCGAGATTACGCCAGTTCGCAATGCCCACCTGACAATGTATCTGTTCAATATCATCCAACTGAAACTGCTGCTGCTGTTGCAGGTCGGCAATGGCGTCGAGAATGCGATGAGTAGAACCGCAGCAGGGATGTTTCTTTGGCATCACGCCGATGCTTTCAATTACATGCGGATCGCTGCTTTCCGGCAGCGTCGGCACCTGCAGCCTCCCATCGTAGAGTTCAGCAAACCCCATTGGGCATTCAATGATGTCCAGACGACCGCTGATACCGGTGCTTGCCAGCGTTGCGGCGTCAACGGCGTTACGTGCCGCCATCCCGGCATGGAAGGGTTTTAATGGCGTACCGAACTGGCCTTTTACACCGCTAGCGAGGCTAACGGCAATGCTCAGCGAACGCGCAATCGCCACCGCATCGTGACCCATCAACGCCGCCACGCCCGCCGCGCTGCCAATGCAACCAACGGTTGAGGTGCCGTGCCAGCCTGCGGTGTAATGACCATATCCCACCGCATCGCCGATAAATGCCTGCGCCTGCAAGCCAATTAAATAGGCTTTGATCAGCGCCGATCCGCTGCACTTTTCAGCCAGTGCCACCGCGAGCAGCGCTGGCACTAAAACGGCAGAAGCGTGGCTCATCCCCGGCGCGAAGTTGTCGTCAAAGTCGATTGCATGCGCTGCGGTCGCGTTAATCAGTGCATCGACCGCCACGCTGCGGGCATCGGCAGACCAGGCTTGTGCTACGGCGCGGGTAGAAAAATCGTCGCGCCCGGCAACCAGGCAGGCCAGCGTGTCGGTAATAGCCTCACGCGCCAGCTGCTGTGCGTGAGGCGAGAAGGCGGGCGGCTCGGCACACCAGCGCGCTAAAGTTTCGATCAACGTCATCAGTTATGCCTCGCTGGCAGCCAGAAACTGGCGCGTGTAAGGTTCATTAGCGGCACCGCGCCGTAACGTATCGGCGCTCAACTCTTCCAGCAGCTTGCCGTGATGCATAATGCCGACGCGTTGACACAAATGCGTCACTACCGCCAAATCGTGCGTCACCATCAGATAGGTTAATTGCCGCTGTTTTCGCATCACGCTGAGCAGGTTCAAAATTTCAGCCTGCACCGAGACATCCAGCGCCGAGGTCGGCTCATCCAGCAATAACACCGAAGGCTCAAGAATCAGCGCACGCGCAATCGCCACGCGCTGGCGTTGCCCACCCGAAAGCTGATGGGGATAGCGATAACGAAACGCATCTGACAGGCCCACTGCATTCAACACATCGCTGATGCGGGCTTCATGACGATCCATCCGATGCAGCTTCAAGGGTTCTCGCAGGCTGTTCCACACCATTTTACGCGGATGCAGCGAGGCATAAGGATCCTGAAATACCATCTGAACCTGACGATAAAATGCCTTATCGCGCAGCGGCTGCTGCTCACGGTTATTGAACAGGATATGACCTTGGTAATCGTGATTAAGGCCGGCGAGGGCACGCAAAATGGTGGATTTCCCACAACCCGATTCGCCGATCAGACCATAACAATCGCCATGCGCCAGCGTGATGCTGACGTCATCGACTACCTGACGATATTGCGCACCTTTACCGAATGCGATGCTGAGATTAACCGTTTCGATACTGCGTTCAGTGCCTGGAATCGGGGTCATAGGGCAACTCCATCACGGAAACGGGGGCCATGTAACCAGGCAGGATCACGCCTGGGCACGCGAAGCAATTCAACGGGATGATGCAGTCGCGGCTGGCTGGCCAGCAATGCCTGCGTGTAAGGATGCTGGGCGTGTTCCAGCCGATCAGCGCGAATCTCTTCAACAATGCGTCCGGCGTACATCACCAGCACGCGATCGCAGAAACGTGAAACCAGATTGAGATCGTGGGTAATGAACAACAAACCGGTCTGACGTCGTGACAGCTGCTCATCCAAAATATGCAGCACCTGCTGACGCACGGTAACGTCCAGCGCCGAGGTCGGTTCATCGGCAATAATCAAATCGGGTTCGGGGATCAGCATCATGGCAATCATCACGCGCTGTCCCATGCCGCCCGAAATTTCATGCGGGTAAAGCTGTGCGACTTTCTCCACTTCACGGATATGCACTGAAGCCAGCATTTCACGCGCCCGTGTCTGCGCTTCCTTTCGGCTCACGCGGCTGTGAATGCGCCAGGCTTCCGCCACCTGATCGCCAATGCGCATCAGCGGATTCAGAGAAAAACGCGGATCCTGCAAAATCATCGAAATGCGATTGCCACGAACCGTGCGCATTTTTCGCTCGCTGCTGTTGAGCAAATCAATGTCACCAAACTGCATTTTCGTCGCGCTTACCTGAGCGATTTTCGGGGTGAGTTTCAGCAGTGCGCGGCAGGTTTGTGATTTGCCGGAACCGGATTCGCCGACGATCGCGACTTTTTCACGCCCGACTTGAAAACTGACGTCGCGTACCGCGTGATGATCTTCATGCGCGCCTTTGAAAACGATATTGAGATTCTCTACCTTCAGCAGTTGATTACTCATGGCGAATATCCATTACGTCGCGCAGGCCATCACCCAACAAATTGAAAGCCAGACTGGTGAAAAGGATGGCTAAACCGGGAATGGCGGCGATCCAACCGTTGTTCAGCATGAACTCACGACCTGAAGCCAGCATCGCGCCCCATTCCGGGCTGGGGGCTTGTGCGCCCAGACCGAGAAAGCCCAGCCCGGCGGCAGTGAGAATGATCGCCGCCATATTGAGCGTGACGCGCACCACCACCGAAGGCAGGCACATTGGAATGATGTGACGTACGATGATGTGCCACGAAGACGCACCTTGTAGCCGCACCGCCGCAATGTAATCCATCTTGCGGATTGCCAGCGTCTCGGCGCGTGCCAGGCGAGCAATCGGCGGCCACGCGGAGAGAGAAATGGCGATGATGGCGTTTTCGATGCCGGGGCCGAGTGCAGCGACAAACGCCAGCGCCAGAATCAGGCTGGGAAAGGCGAGAAAGATATCAACTAATCGCATCAACACCGTATCGACCCAGCCGCCCAGATAACCTGCGGCGGTGCCAATCAGCAGGCCGAGCGGCGTGATGATCAGAGCGGTGAGTGCAGCGATATACAAGGTAATGCGTGCACCGTAGAGCAGGCGGCTAAAGATATCGCGTCCCAGCTCATCGGTGCCCAACCAGTGCTGGGCATTGGGCGCTTGCAGGCGAAACGCCAGGTTCTGCGCGAAGATATCCTGCGTGGCCAGCCACGGCGCAAACAGCGCTGCCGCGATAATCACCAGCAATACCAGCAAACCAAACAGCGCGGAGTGGTTGGCGCAAAAACGGCGCCACTGGATCCAGCCGAGCTGAACCTGCGCCTGCAACGGAGAGTGTGGAGCCGGATCGCTCAGCCAGGCACGCAGGCCGCTCTGAGGACGGACTCGCAGGGTTTTATGGGCAGAATCGGTCATTGATCCTCCTGACGGGTTCGCGGATCGAAGATGCGATACAGCAGATCGCAGAGAATATTCAGGCCAACAAAGATCGCACCAATCAGCAGCGTGCAGCCGACCACCGCGTTCATGTCTCCCGCCAGCAGTGCATTCGTCAGGTAGCGGCCAAAACCGGGCCAGGCAAACACCGTTTCGGTCAGCACTGCGCCCTCCAGCAGCCAGGCCCAGGATAGCGCCACCACAGTGAGCGTCGGCACGGCGATATTGCGGAAGGCGTGGATCCAGACACAGCGCGACCACGACAACCCCTTGACGCGTGCGGTGATGATGTACTCCTGCGACAGCTGCTCAATCATAAAGCTGCGCGTCATACGGCTGATGTAGGCCAGCGCGCTCAGGCCAAGAATCGAGGCGGGCAAAATGATGTGGCCGAACACATTTTTGAATACCGCCCAGTTGCCGCTTAATGCGCTGTCGATCAGCCAGAATCCGGTCACCGGTTGCAGGTCAAACTCATAGAGAAAATCGATGCGTCCGGGCCCGCCGATCCAGCCCAAAGTGGCATAAAACAGCAGTAATCCCATTAAACCGAGCCAGAAATGGGGTGTGGAATAGCTTAATAAGCCAACGAAACGGATGAGATGATCGAACCACGAATTACGGTACATTGCGGCATAAACCCCCGCCGGAATGCCGAGTCCAACACCCAGGATCGCCGCCACGGTGGCCAGCTCCAACGTGGCCGGAAACACGCGGGCAATGTCTTCAGCCACGGGATGGCTGGTGGTCAACGCGGTACCAAAGTTGAAATGCAGCAGCTGCCAGACGTAATCGATAAATTGCTGCCACAGCGGTTGATCCAGCCCTAACTGATGAAACATCTTGTCGTAGGCTTCCTGACTGGCGTTATCACCAATCACTGCAACGACCGGATCGATCGGCAGCAGTCGGCCAATAAAAAAGGTTAATGCGGCCAGTCCCAGCAGGGTAAAAGCGATTGAAATTAGCCCCGAAACAGGCGCCTGCAAAGGCGCCATAAGGGAGAGGGCGAGGTATTGATCGATGTGGGTGTGATCACCTGAGACATCTGTTACCTCCGTTACTTGCTTGCGTCACCGTACCAGACGCGGAAACCGTTCCAGGTCCAGTTCTTCACCACCGGACTGATCCCGGCGCTGTTGTACATCTGGAACATGATCGCCATCGGGCCTTTCTCCATCTGCTCACGTTGCAGATCGGCATACATCGCGCTGCGCTTGATGTCATCCGGTTCCAGCAAGGCGGCATTGACCTTTTGGTTCATCGTCGGGTCGTAGTAGGCAGCACGCCAGCTAGGATATTGCGTCGCGCGGGCTTCTTTGCGGTTGTCAGGATTGAACACTAAGCGCGAGGCGTTGCCGTAGGCATCGGGCACCGACGTTTGCCATGCCATCATCGCACTCTGGAATTCGCGGCCCCGCGCCCGGCTAAACAGTTGGGCGTTCGCCATGCGTTCAAGGGTTAACTTGACGCCGATCCTCGCGGCATTCTGCTGCACACTTTGCGCAATTGGCGCGGAGTGCGGCAGAGTGCCGAAGATCACCGACGCGCTGAAACCATTGGGATAACCGGCTTCGGTTAGCAGTTGTTTGGCTTTGTCGAGATCGAGTTTAAACGGTTGGCCCGCCTGTTCATCCAGCGCACCAAAGGCGCCAAGCTGCACGAAGCTGGCGTGAGGGACGCCAAGGTAGGGCATGACGCTTTTCGCCAGGCCGTCGTAATCGATCAGATAACGCATCGCCAGACGCACTTTTTCATTCTTGAAAATGGGATCTTCATTGTTGAAGGTCCAGAAAAAAGCTGCGGTTTAAGGGCTTTTTCCACTTTGACCTGACCGCCTTCATCCAGCGTTTTAAGATCGTCAGCGGAGAGATCGCGAGCAATATCCACATCGCCTTTGGTTAATAACAGCCGCTGCGTGCCGGTTTCTGCAACGTGACGAATCAACACGCGTTTTAGTGCCGGCGCTTTGCCCCAATAATGGGGTGAAGCCTGAAGCACCACGCCTTCGCCCGCATTCCAGCGCATCATCTGATACGGCCCAACACAGGCGGTATGCGTAGAGAGATATTTATGCCCGAGATCGCCGTCCACCGCTTGCTGTTCGACCCATTTGCGATTGAGCAGCGAAGAGACGTTGTTGGCGGCAATCGCCTGAAGGAGAAGATTGGTGGGATAGGCTTTATCGAAGGCCATCACCAGCGTGTTGTCGTCAGGCGCGGTAATCAGGCTATCAACGTTTTCTTTGGTGAAACCGTACTCTTTAATCGCTGCGGCGTTGCCGTATCCGAGTTTCACCACGCGCTGCATTGACCAGGCCAGATCGCCTGCGGTGGCGGACGATCCATCGGCGAATTTCAGATTGTCCTGCAAGTGAAAGGTAATCGTTTTGCGATCGGCTGAAACATCCCAGGTTTTCGCCAGGTTTGGCACCAGCTCTTTTTCATCGCTCAGCTTAAAATCCACTAACGTGTCGCAGGTATTCGCGTAGATTTCACTGGTCACCACTTCGCCAATTTGGGCCGGATCCCAGGTGCTAATGGCGTCAATGTTCCACGCCATCACCAGTGAATCGGGCGGGGTAGCAGCCTGAAGCGGCGCGCAGCAGGCCCCAGCCAACGCTAACGCGGCGGTAATCTGTGTTGCTTTCATTATTCTCTCCAGAGGATTACAGGTTATCCGGGCGTGGCTGAATCGGTGGCTTAACGTCGGGTGGAATCGGGCAGTGATAAGGCTTTTCACTGATCTGTTCGAAATGGGCTTTTTTCACCTGAGCTAACAGCACTTTGTCTGTCAGCACATCAACAGCGGTCGCTGCCATGACTTTGGCAACATGCGTCAGGCCTTTGTGTGCGGCGGGCATTTTGCCTTGCGCAGTCAGTTGCCATGAATGGCCCGGCGTGCCAATGGCCATGGTCGGCACATGCGCCTGCACGGTCGGAATCACCCAACTGACGTCACCAACGTCGGTCGAGCCAATCATCACTTCACCCTGTGTATCGAGAGGAATGATGTAATCGCTGAGCGGCTTAGGATTAGCCGGTTTCACGCCGGTTTTGCGGTAGCAGCTGTCGATCTCTTCGGGCGACAAGGTCGCTTGAATGTCAGCCGCGAAAGCGAGGTCGGCTTGGTCGAAAGCCACCGGCCCAAGCGCCTCAAGGTTGCGCTGCATCGCTTCTTCCAATGGACGGTTGCCCAACAGGTTGGACACCGCGCTCATGATGCTGATCTCCACTTTAGTGTCAGTCATCATCGCTGCACCTTGCGCCACGCGTTTGACGCGTTCGTTAAGATCAAACATGGCGTGAACATCGCGTGAGCGAATGGCATAGCGCACCGCAGCTTTCGCCTGCACCACGTTGGGTGCGATACCACCAGAATCGAGCATGGCGTAGTGAATACGCGAATCCTGTGGCACGTGTTCACGCAGATACTGCACGCCAACGTTCATCAGTTCGACACCATCTAACGCGCTGCGGCCCAAATGCGGCGAGGCGGCGGCGTGAGAAGAACGGCCAGTGAAGAAAAAGTCCATGCGGGTATTCGCCAGTGACAGCGGTTTTGCCACTTCATGATGAGCGCCAGGGTGCCAGGTAATCGCTACATCAACGCCGTCAAATGCGCCAGCGCGCGCCATAAAGGATTTAGCTGCACCGCCTTCTTCCGCGGGACATCCGTAGTAGCGTACGCGACCAGGGAGGCCGGTTTCTTCCAACCAGGCTTTCATCGCAGTGGCGGCCAGCATGGCGGCTGAACCCAATAAGTTGTGACCGCAGCCATGGCCGTTGCCGTTGCCTGGCAAGGGTGAATAGGACGCTACGCCTGCCGCCTGACTCAATCCGGGCAACGCATCATATTCACCCAAGAAAGCGATGATCGGCCCGCCATCGCCCGCTTCACCCATCACGGCAGTGGGAATATCCGCAACGTTTTCAGTCACACGGAATCCTTGCTGTTTTAGCATCGCGGTATGCTCAGCGACCGAGCGGTATTCGGTATAACAAATCTCTGGCATACCCCAGACCCGATCGCTGAGTGCACAAAAAGTTGCTTGGTGTTCTTCAACCCACTTCCAGACTAACGCTTTGTTTTCCATTGCAATCCCCAGATTGGTTGACCCGCACAGCGGCAGACGCTTTCACGTCTCTGTGTCGTCAGCATGGGCGAACAGGTTGGCAAAAGGCCAATGAGCAATTCACACAACCCATTCCAAAATTGCATAGTTTTCATTCACGCCGCAGTAGCAGGTTGAAGTTGCTGTACCCGATCCCACAGCAATTCCGCCTGCGGGTTCTGTAACACCGGTTGTCGATAGAGGCGGATCGCCAGCGACATATCCCAGCGGCTGTCGTCTGCGCGTACCAGCATGCCGCTGGCCAGTTCCTGATGAATCAGGCTGAGCGGCAGCCAGGCGACGCCGCCACCTGCCAGCACCATCGCTTTCAAATTCACCGACATACCGTTTTCGTATACCGCTTCCAATGGCAAAGGACGTTCACTCAGCATTTGTGCCAGCGCATGGGCAAAAAGGAGTGTTGTCCGTAGCTGATCCACGGAATCGGTCCGCCATGCGGATCAACCGGATAGAGCGGCTTGCCGCTGCTGTCGGGACGACAAACAGCAATGGCGCGCTCACGTCCCAGTTGCACCATCGGATAAGGCGCGAGCTGATGGATCAGCGACACGGCATCATGGGCATAAGTCAGGAGAAAATCGGTTTCACCGCTGTGAAGCGTGGCGATATGCTCAATAAAGCTCGGTTTCGAATTGCACATACGAATGTAGCCCAGCTGTTGTTTCAAATTGAGCCGCTGAATCCAGTCAGGAAAAAGGTCAGCGAAAGGGTATTCAGCATGGCAAAACGCAGCACCGCAGTACGTGAACGAAAGCGTTGATGTAAATCGTTACGCAGATGCGTCATGGAGAATACCGTTTCCCTGGCGGTAGCAAGAAAGATTTGCCCCTCTGGGGTTAAGGTCACCGGATAGGTTTTGCGATTAAACAGCGGCACGCCAAGCCACTCTTCTAATTGCCGTATCCGACGACTCAGGGCGGATTGAGTAATGTGACGCTCATCGGCAGCGCGGGTAAAACTGTTACTACGGGCAACGCTGAGAAAATCTTCAAACCATTTCAATTCCATAGCAGGGACCTCTTTGGATGAATGGGAAAGCAACGTCTGCGGGATTACACACTTTGTTACACGCAAGAAACGCGCCAGACTTTCATCAAGGGAAAAACGCTGCAAAGGGCGCTGTGGCCTGCAATAATGCGCCATCTGTCACAATGTAGAGGGCAGGCTGCGCACAAAATGCACTCAGGGAGTGCAAGGTGAGCCGCGAGAGCAAGAGGATAACGCAATGGAATATGAGTTTTTACGAGATGTAACGGGCCAGATTAAAGTGCGCATGTCGATGGATCATGAAGCAGTTGGCCATTGGTTTAATGAAGAAGTGAAAAATGATCTCGGATTGCTGGATGAAGTGGAAGCGGCCATCGAAGAGGTAAAAGGCAGCGTGCGACAATGGCAGCGCGTCGGCAGCGAATACACCATTTTGCTGGATGAAGAAGAGGTGATGATCCGCGCTAATCTGCTGGCACTGGAAGATGACGGCATGGAAGAAGGCATGAACTATTACGATGAAGAGAGCCTGTCATTCTGTGGTGTAGAGGATTTTTTGTTGGTGATCGCAGCTTATCGCCAATTCCTTCAGCAATATGGCCATAAAGGTTGAGCCGCATTCGCCGCTCAACCTGCGTTCCGGCTTAAAGAATATGCGTTATTTGACGAAAGAAATTGCGTACAATTTCAAACGTCGACCAGATTCCAATCAGTGAAATCACCCCCAACAACGCCTGTTCCCACAGGCGATTTGCCTGACCTTCCATCATGAAACGCTTGCGGCTGGTCATGATAAACAGCCCAACCAGCAGCGGCGGCAAGACCAAAGAGGTCGCGACGCTGGTGCCGAGGATATTCAGCATCACTAAATCTGGCGCACCGGGAAAGGTGACAAGAATCGGCAGAATGATATAGACCGCAATCTGCACCCGCTTAAACCACGGATTATCATCTGGTGTTGCGTAACGTTGATTCAGGTTTCCCGTGTGATGCACACAGCTGAAAATCAATGAACAGAAGCCGCGAGACTGCGAAGGAAAACTGGTAAAGCTGGCGAGAAAAATACAGGTCCACAGCAAGTAAGGCCCGGCTGGGCCGACGACGCTGGACATCATGGCAGAAAGATCATTTTCATCGGCGATGGTGCTGCCCGAACCGTGCACCACTTCGGCGGCCACACTCCAGAACAGCACGTTAATCACCAGCATCGGTAACATGCCAAACAGCAAGTCAAGCTGTTGTAGCTTGCGGTATTTCGGCCCAACCCAACCTTTGTCACGCATGAAACCGGGATAGAGCAGGTTGCTGGTGGAGCCGCCAATAGCGCCAATGGTCGAGACAGCAATGAACACGGCAAAAAAAGGCCCGGCGTTTTCCGGCAGGCCGAAAGTCAGGCCGCGCAGAAAGCCGCTAACATCAAAATGACCGACCTTGATCATCGCATACAAAAACGAGCCAATCATAATCACCGACGCAATTCGCGCCAGCGTTTCGAGGTGACGATATTGATTGCGTGTCAGCATCATCAGCAGCGTCATGCTCACAATCACCACGCTCCAGAGAAACACGCCCCAGGTTTCGCCGCCGAAATGATTAAAAAGCTGATAAAGACCCACCGCACCGGCACGTAAAAAACTCATCTGCACCACGAACGCCACAATGGCGATCAGGATGCCAAAAAACAGTGGAAAGCCGCGCCAGACGCGTTTGTAGCCTTGAATAATGTCGTTATCACCAAAGCGGTTCATCAAGGTGTATTTGGCGATGTAGGAGATCATAAAACCACGCGCGAGCAGGGCGATGATCAGCGTCCAGAGCAGGTCATAACCATAATTGGCGCCCGCGACGGTGGAAGCCACCAGATCACCGGTGCCGAGAAAGGTCATCGCCAGCACTAAGCCAGGACCAAAACTGCGCAGATACCCACGAAAGGTGGTCGGCAAGTGATGATCGGCGACCGGGATGCTGATTTCTTGTTGCGATGTACTCATGGTGAAGCCTCACAATGAGGGTGACTGCAATGGCATTTTTGCTCTTTTTGCGCGTCACCGTAGGGTTTAGGGAGAGTAAATTTACACCGTCGCCACCGGCGTGGCAGGTGAACCCACCGCACCAGGCAGGCGCAGCGGCGGTGCAGTGAGCAGAAACGCGGTTCGTTGCTGTAGGGCCAGCCAGTCAGCCAGCGGACTCATCAGCCACAGTTCACCGAGATAAACCCCAAGCCGAAACAGGCAGAGATCGTGCAGCGGATGTGACGGATAAAAATCATTGTTAAGAGGTTTAGCGGGCAGAATTTCCACCGCAGGATTGTCAGCCAGCAGCGCAACCACGCCGCTGTCATGTACCCATTGACGCAGCGCCGGATCGCTACCATCCAGCCCGGCAAAATGGCTGTTGAGATAAGCCATATCGGGTTCACCGTTCATTTCAATAATCGCTTCATCCATGCCGGTACGGAAGCACACAAGATCGCCGGGCCGAACGTCGATATTATCGGCCTCGATGATCTGCATCAGATGCTGATAACCAAAGGCGAAACGCCTAATACCGAAATGGCGTTTGATATCGATCATCACCGCACGACCCTGAATACCGTGCTGCGCCATATTCTCAATACCCAATGCTTTTGCACCGAGATGCGTACCGCTATCACAACCACAGCCGCCGCGATAATCGGTTTCACCGACAATATCCACTCCCGCTTTATAGCCGTTGTAGAACACCATTTCGGCATCGCCGTTATCGTTCACATCGAACCATTGCCCCATGTGCGCCAGACTGTCCCATTGCGTTGAGTACTGCAGCGCCAGCGTCACGCTGTCGTCACAGATGACATCGCTCAGGCGTGCATCATCCCGCGACAGTGGATAGGTCATATTGGCGTTTTCACCACGCCGCGTGGCGTTAAGCTGCGGCGGTGGGCGACGTGGATTCATCGCCGTGCCGCCAGGCAGATCCAGCGGCAGGCTCAGGCAAAACGTTTGGCCTTCACGCACTTCGGCAATCCCTTCAAGTACCTTGGCGGCGGTCAGCAAATTCAGACGACCCAACTGATCGTCGGGACCAAAATCGCCCCAGGTTGACAGTGCAGGCCGTTTCTTCCAGCGGGTATTCATACTTCACTCCTTGCAGATGCATCCAGTGGCTGGGCGTTGTTCAGCGTCATCGGCGTTACGCGCGGCAGCCAGAAACCGTAAATCAGCGCGCCAATAATGCCCACCACGCCTGCGATTTCTAATGGGATAACGAATGAATGGGTGTACTGCATAATCACGCCAATCATGATCGGCGAGATGATGCCCGCCAGGTTGGCAGCCATGTTTTGGATACCGCCGATGGTGGCGACGTTGGCGCGGTTTGGCGCAACGTCAGACGGCAGCGCCCACAGCGCGGCGGAAGCAAAGGTTGCCGAGAAGTTGGCAAAACACAATGCCGCCAGCGCCAGGCCCACCGTCGGCGAAAAGGCGGCTAAGCCAATGGTCGCGCTGCCGAGCATGCCACCCACCAACGGAATTTTTCGCGCGACGCTCAGTGAGTAACCGCGACGCACCAGGCTGTCGGAAAGCAAGCCACCGCACCAGCCGCCGATAATCGCCGCCACGCCGGGCAACATGCCGAGCAAGCCGAACTTCATCAACGAAAGATGGAAGGTTTCCACCAGATAGGTAGGGAACCAGGTGAAGAAGAAATAAGAGACGAAGTTGATGCAGAAGAAGCCCGCCATCATTGCCTGCACCGTGCGCTGGGTCAGTAGCTGGCGAATGCTCATCGGAGCGCCGGTTTCCGCATCCTGATTCGCTTCAATGAAGGCCACTTCTTCGGCGGTGGCGGAAGGGTGATCGCGCGGTTCGCGATACCACAGATACCAACCCAGTGCCCAACCTACCGCCACCACGCCAGAAATCACAAAGGTGGCGCGCCAGCCAACCCATGCAATCAGCAGCGAGATAATTGGAATCGCCAGCGTGCCGCCGATTTTGCTGCCGTTATTAAAGGTCGCGGCGGCAAAGCTGCGTTCCTGACGCGGGAACCAGCGTGTCACCGTTGACGAACTGGCGGGATAACTCGGTGCTTCTACCGCGCCCAGTACAAACCGAAAGCCAACCAACGCGGCTATGCTGCTGGCTAAGCCGCAGGCCGCGGTGGCTAATCCCCAGCCGAGGCTACTTAACGCGAAGGTGATGCGCGGGCCAAGCCGATCAACCAGCCAACCGCCGGGCAGCTGGAACAGCACATAGCTCCAGAAGAAGGCGGACAGCAGCAAACCGCTGTCGGTGGGCGAGATGTGCAGCTCCTCGCTCATAAATGGCATGGCGACACTCATCGCCGCACGATCGATGTAGTTAATGGCGATACCCACTGACAGTACCGTCAGAATCACGTAACGAAACTTCCCTTTACTTTTACTTGCCGAAACGACTGCAGGTGATCCATTGGAATTCAGCGACATCATCGCCTCCAATTGTTTTTTATTGTGGTTACAGAGAGGGAATGCCGCATGCAGGACGCATGCGGCGTTATGTCAGAAGGTGATCACAGACTGTGGCTCACCGCCTGATGTTCGTGAGCCTGTTCTTCGTCAACGATTGGCTCGACTTTGCCCAGCAGGAACAGGTAGTTAAGAATACCAATCACCACCAGCACGGCGGAGAACACCAGCGCCCAGGTAAAGTGACCGGTAGCGCCGACAATCGCACCGGTAATGATCGGACCCACCGCGCCGCCCATATTGGAGACCGTATTTTGCAGACCGGCGACAATCGACACGCTGTTCTGCGGTGCAACATCGCCAGGCAATGCCCAGACCTGCGAAGCCGCCACGGTGGTGCCCGATTTAGCGATACACAGCAGCAGCACGGTCATAAAGACGGAATCGGTGAACGGCGCGAAACCAATGCACAGCGCCATTAACAGACCCACGGTGAGAAACAGTTTGCGCGTGGCGGTCAGCGACAAGATTTTCTTGTGGACGATGCGATCTGACATCCAACCGGCAATCACTTCGATCACCATGCCGCAAATCAGCGGCAGCGCAGCCACCATGCCCATTTTGAGGAAATCCATTCCCTTGTCTTGCACCAGATAAGTCGGCAGCCAGGTAATGAAGAAGTAGGAGGTATAGTTAATAGTGAAGAAGCCAATACACATTGCCCAGATGTTGCGGTAGCGCAGCAGTTTGTACCACTTCATGGGACGAACGCTTTTATCGCCATGTTTTTGTGTCTGGCCATCGCGGATCAAACTGATTTCGCTCTGGCTGATCTTCTTATGATCTTCCGGGTTCTCTGCATAGATAAAGTACCAGGCGATGACCCAAAACACGCCAATTGCGCCGATTACCAGGAAGGTGATACGCCAGTCAACCATGGCGATCATCCAGACGATCAGCGGCATGGCCACCGCGCCGCCAAATTTCGACGCACTGTCGAACAGGCCAGAAACGGTGGCACGTTCGCGGTCGGGGAACCAGCGCGCGGTAATACCCGCATTGCTCGGATAAGCAGCTGCTTCACCGATGCCCAGCGCCAGACGCATGGCCAGCAATGATTTAAAACCGGTGGCTAAACCCATCGCCATGGTCGCGATTGACCACCACGCCACGGCGATGCCCAGCCCTTTTTCTGGCCGTAGCGGTCAGCAAACCAGCCTGCCGGAATTTGCAGTAGCGCATAAGACCAGAAGAACGCGGCCATGATAAAGCCCATCATTTCTGGATTGATGTCCAGCTCAGTGATCAGGTGCGGTGCGGCAGCGAGAGTACAGTTCGATCAATGTAGTTAATGGCGATCGCCAGCCACATCAGGCCAGCGATCCACCAACGGATACGCGAGGTGTTGTTCATCGTTATAATCACCAAACTGTTCGGTAAGAGAAGCGGTCGGTCTTACGCCAACCCGTTCATCACGTTAACTGGGCGTTCGCCCTGTTTAAGGCACTGAATAATCTGCTGCACGCAACGTTCGCCAATAGCGCTGATTGCGCCGTCGGTATAACCGGCGATGTGCGAGGTAGGAATAAAATTCGGCAGCGTAAACAGCGGATGTTCAGCTAAGGGTTCGTGGTCGAATACGTCAGCGGCAGCGCCAGCAATCACGTTGTCCTGTAGCGCCTGGAACAGATCGTTTTCGTTGATCACGCCACCGCGTGAGACGTTGATCAGGAAGGCAGATTTCTTCATCCGTTTGATACGCGCGGCATTGAACAGGTTACGGGTTTCATCGGTCAGTGGCGTATGCAGCGTGATGAAATCGCCTTCTTCAGTCAGACGATCCATGCTGACGAACTCGATGCCGTGCTCGGCGGCAAATTTCTCATCGGGATAAAAATCAAACGCGATAACGCGCATGTTGAAGCCTTTGGCACGCAGCGCGACCTGCTTACCAATATTGCCCAGCCCGATAATGCCCAACGTTTTACCGTAGACGTCGGTGGCGAAAATACGTGGCCAGTTGCCGGCGCGGGTTTCCTCTGCGGCCTGCGTGATCTGACGCGCACTGTTAAGCATCAGCGCGAAAGCGAAGTCAGCCACCGCGTGCTTGTTGGCGTCAGGGACATTGGTGACATAAATTTCGCGCGCGCGCGTTGCATCCAGATCGATGTTATCGACGCCAACGCCATGTTTACATACCACTTTTAACTGGGGCGCTTTCGCCAGCAGCTCATCGTTGACATCAGTAAAGGCCACGATCATCGCGACGGTTTCAGCCAGATGCGGCTCCAGCGTCGACAATGGCGCATCGGCGGGCAGCGTAATCAGCTCAAAGCCATGCTGTTTCAGGGTGTCGATGGGCGCCGCATCATATTTAGCAAAGGAGGGCGAGGTGCAAATCACTTTCATAATTTTTCCCGGTGTCAGGTTTCAGGCAAGGGCAGCAAAGGCCACCCTGACGGCCATTACTGCAAATATTGATTCACGATTTGACGGATCTTCTGCTCTTCTTCGGCGCTGAAATGCACGGCATAGCGGCTTTCACCGACGTCATAGCCCAGCAGCGTGACGGCTTTTTCACCGCCGCTGGCGAGAAGCCGACGCTGTATAAATCCGTACGCAGGCCCGTCACATTCTCTTGTGCCAGACGTGAGGCGGCGACATCGCCAGCGTTGAAGTGTGCCCAAATAGCGTTGATCTCTTGCGGCGCGACGTTGGCGAGGCCAGAAATGCAGGCTGAGCAGCCATCGACAAATCCTTGATGAATCAATGAATCTGGACCGTTCAGCACGTCGAAGTTATCAATGCCTTCAGCGGCTTTCAGGAAACCACTCAGGCTTTCATAGCTGCCCGCAGAATCTTTGATACCGATAATGTTGGGATGTGAGGCCAGCTTGCGCACGGTTTCGGGCTGCAAGGTATTACCGGTACGCGCCGGAATGTTGTAAAGGAATAGCGGGACGTCGAGCGCGTCGGCCACGGTTTGGTAGTGATAAATCAACTCTTCCTGCTTCAACGGCACGAAATAAGGCGTGATCACGGATACGGCGTCCACGCCCAGTTTGGCGATCTGCTTGCCAAGGCGAATGGTTTCACGGGTCGATATTTCACCGATGTGCGCCACCACTGGCGCGCTGCCGTTGACTTCATCCACGCAGGTTTCGGTAACCGCTATTTTTTCCTGCTCGTTCAGCACGAAGAATTCGCCGTTGGTGCCGCCGCAGAAGATACCGTTACCTGCATTCAGTTGGCGTTTTACCTGCTCGCGCTGGGTGGTGGGATTGAAAGCGCCATCACGATCAAAGGCGGTGATGATGGCGGTTAATACGCCGACTATTTTCTGGCTCATGAGAATCCTCGTTATGCCTGGTGTGAAGGAAACAGCGTCAAATACACGTCACGCACATCGTTGGCGCTGACCGCCGTTGGCACGTTTTTCATCAGACGTTGCACATCTAATGCCGCTTCCACTAAATAGGGCAGGTGGTCCGGGCTGATACCCAGCTCTTCCAGACTGGCTGGCAGTTTCAGGCGCTTGACCAGCGCAGTGAAGTAATCCACCAACGCCAGAGATTTGGCTTCTTCACTCAGCGAGCTATCTGCTTCTGGCAGCAGATCGTATGCCTGAGCAAATTTGCTCACTGCGGCAGGACGAACGAAACGCATGCAAGGTGCCAGTAAAATGGCATTGGCAACGCCGTGCGGTAGGTGATATTTGCCGCCCAGCGGATAGGACATGGCGTGCACCAGATGCGTACCGGCGTGGGCAATGGCGGCGCCGCCATAATAGGAAGCCCACAACATTTCCAGTCGCGCCTGTAGATTGCCCGGTTGGTTAATGGTGGTTTCAAGATTGGCGAACAGCTTCTTCATGCCAATCAGCGCATAGTTATCACTCACCGGGTTCGACACGGTGGCAGTGAAACATTCGATCAGGTGACACAGCGCATCAATGCCGGTTGAAGAGGCGATATGTGCAGGCATGCTGGTGGTGAGTTCAGGCACCAACGCCACGAAATCGGGCAGCATTACCGGCGAAATAATGCCGACTTTGGTCTCTTTTTCTGGGATGGCTAAAATCGCGTTGGGTGTGGCTTCAGAGCCGGTTCCTGCGGTGGTAGGAATTAACAGCGACGTGGTGCGATGCTGCGGTTTCTCGCCCGCTAACAACGCCTCCAGCGACGGCGCATTCTCTACGCACAACACGGAAAGCAGCTTAGCGACATCCAGTACGCTGCCACCGCCGACACCAATCACTAAATCAACGTCACGTGAGGGCAATGCGCTGAGGATAGCCGCGACATCATGCTGGCTTGGCTCTGGCGGTACGTTGTTCACGATGCTGACGTGAGCAATCTGCTGTTTCAGTTGTGCAATCAGCGCCTGAACCGCAGGAATGCTTTCGATATTCTTGTCGGTAACCAGTAATGCTTTCGCCTTACCGTTAAGCAGATAGCGAATGTCATTCAGCGCCTGATAGCCGCTGATAACCGTGCTGTTGATATTCATTTCATACCCTTTTCACTGTGTATCTGAACTGAATGATTGTGTTTGCTCATATCAGTGCGAGTTCCGTCACTTACTGTGCCTCAATTTATAGGGCATATTGATTTCGATTAATTTGATCTTGCTCACATATAATCAATCATGATTGAATATAATCATCGTCAGCGGCAAGCAGCCGAAACAGGAGAAACAATGACCCAATCGTCATGGAAAACCCCGGTATTGGTGATCGCCGATGATTTTACCGGCGCGAACGATGCGGGCAGCGGACTGGCCCAGGCGGGAGCGCGTGTACATGTGCTGTTCAACAGCGAGATGCCGCATAACAGCGAGGCAGTAGATGTTTGGGTGATCAGCACTGACAGTCGGGCAATCAGCGCTGAGCTGGCGGCGGAGCGCATTACGCAGGTGGTAAAGCAGCACGCCCTACACGCCGGCTGGCTGGTTAAAAAAATTGACTCAACCTTGCGTGGCAATGTCGGCGCAGAAGTGAATGCCGCACTCAAAGCCAGCGGCAAACAGCTGGCGCTGGTGGTGCCGGCGGTGCCGCGTCTTGGACGCACCACGCGAAACGGCGCGGTTTATTTAGATGATGTGCTGCTCACCGATACCGAATTTGCCAGCGATCCTAAAACGCCAATCTCAAGTGCCAATGTGTTGCAACAATTGCAGTTGCCGGGCACACAGATCGATCTCGCCACATTACGAAGCGATCGTCTGGAGACCGTACTGAATAATCTGCGCGGTGTGGTGGTGGTGGATGCAGAACAGGACGCGGATATCGCCCGTCTGGTACGCGCTGCGGCGCGTTTAGCTGAAACGCCTTTATTAGTCGGCGCGGCGGGATTAAGCGATGCGCTGGGCGCGCACCTTTCTACCCGTGCAGCAAAGCCGGTGTTAGCGGTGGTGGGATCGATGAGCGCCAGCGCCCAGCAGCAAATCAGCAAGCTGGCGAGGCAGCGCAACATTGCTCTGATCGACATCAATATTAGTGAGCTGTTCTTGCAACCGGCGTGGCCTTCCGCGTCGGAATGGATCATGCAAAGCGTGGCGACGCTGCGTGCAGGTCAGCACACGGTGATTCGAACCTGCCAGCGAGCCAATCAGCGGCAAGAAATTGATCAACTTTGCCAGCAACACAACATGACACGTCAACAACTGGGCGAGGCGATTTGTGCGTTTCTCGGCGAGATGACGCGCACCGTGTGCCGTCAGCAATTGCCAAATGCGCTTTATCTTTCCGGCGGCGACGTGGCCATTGCCGTTGCCCGGGCGCTGGGTGCCAGCGGGTTTCAAATTCAGGGTCTGGTGGCGGGCTGCGTGCCGCACGGGGTTCTGCTTAACAGTGAATTTATCTTGCCGGTGATGACCAAAGCGGGTGGCTTTGGCGACGAAAACACCCTGGTAGAAGCCATACGTTTTATTGAGGAGAAGTCGAGTGAATAAAATTATTGCGGTGACGATGGGCGATCCTGCGGGCATTAGCCCGGAAATTATCATCAAAGCGCTGACTGAAGGCGATCTGAACGGCGCGCCAGCAGTGGTGGTGGGTTGTGCCAGTACTCTGCGCCGCATCATGGCGATGAATATCACCCCGCAAGCTGAATTGCGGGTGCTCGACAGCGTAAAGGATGCGCATTTTGCGCCAGGTATCATCAACATCCTTGATGAACCGTTGGCGAACCCGGAAGCGTTAAAACCTGGCGTGGTACAAAAAGAAGCGGGCGATCTGGCCTGGCGCTGCGTAAAGCGCGCGACGGAACTGGCGCTGGCCGGAGAAGTGCAGGCGATTGCCACCGCGCCGCTGAACAAGGAAGCGCTGCATTCGGCAGGCCATATCTATCCGGGACATACCGAACTGCTGGCGCACCTTACCAACACTAAAAATTACGCCATGGTGCTGTATACCGATAAGCTGAAGGTGATTCATGTCACCACGCATATTGCGCTGCGTAAGTTCCTCGATACGCTGAATCGTGAGCGCATTGAAACGGTGATTGGCATGGCGGATACCTTCTTGCGCCGCGTCGGTTTTGAGAAGCCGCGTATTGCCGTCGCGGGTGTTAATCCCCACGCGGGTGAAAATGGGTTATTTGGCGATGAAGAGATCACCACGGTTGCACCCTCAATCAAGGCGATGAAAGCGCAGGGCATTGACGTTTATGGGCCTTGTCCGCCAGACACGGTGTTCCTGCAATGTCAGGAAGGGCAGTACGATATTGTGGTGGCGATGTACCACGATCAGGGACATATCCCGCTGAAGCTGCTGGGCTTTTATGATGGCGTGAACATTACCGCAGGACTGCCTTTTATCCGCACTTCGGCAGACCACGGCACCGCGTTTGATATCGCCTGGACAGGTAAAGCGAAGTCTGAGAGCATGGCGATCTCGATCAAACTCGCGATGCAGCTTGCATAGGGAAATATGAAGGGACAAAGTCGTCTTGACCAGATTATGGATTATCTGAAAAGCCATAATCTGGTGACTGTAGAGCAGTTGGTGAGTGCGATTTCCGCCTCACCGGCCACCATTCGGCGTGATTTGATCAAGCTGGATAAAGAGGGCGTAATCAGCCGTAGCCACGGCGGTGTGACCTTAAACCGGTTTATTCCCAGCCAGCCCACCACGCTGGAGAAAATGCAGCGTAATTTAGCCGAAAAACAGGCGATTGCTGAACAAGCAGCCAGCTTTGTGCGGTCGGGTGATGCAGTGGTGCTGGATGCCGGCACTACTATGCTGGAACTGGCGAGGCAGCTCACGCACCTGCCGCTGCGCGTCATCACCGCAGATTTACATATCGCGCTGTTTCTTTCCGAATTCAAACAGATCGAAGTGACCATTATTGGTGGGCGCATTGATGATTCCAGCCAGTCGTGTATTGGTGAACATGGGCGCCGTCTGTTGCGCAGCATTAACCCCGATATCGCGTTTGTCAGCTGCAACTCATGGAGTCTGGAGCGCGGCATTACCACGCCGACCGAAGAGAAAGCGGGACTGAAGCACGATCTGTTAGCGAATGCCGCACGGCGTGTCTTGCTGGCTGATAGCAGTAAATACGGTTCCTGGTCGCTGTTTTGCGCTTCGCCGCTGGAAAATTTAACCGATGTGGTGACCGACAACCGGCTGGAAGAGGACGTGAGGCGGGAGTTACGTGAACGCGGCATTGGCTTACAGTTGACGAAATAGATCGGGGTCGTTTGTCCCCTCCCAGCCTTCCCCATGAATGGGGAGAAGCGAGGTGGGGGACTGCGAGAACCAACTCCAGCTTCAGCGAGCACCTAACTTAGCCTGCAGAGGCAGCCACTACAGCGTCTTCAAACCCATTGAAGGTATGTTACGGCCGTAGTAAATCTCACGCATCTCTTTCCACAGCAAATCAGTAATGCGCTTGTGTTCTTGTGGGCTGAGATCTTCCGGCTTGGTATTAAACAGGTAATGTTTCAGTTCAAAATCTTTCAGCATCATCTTGGTATGAAAGATGTTTTCCTGATAGACATTCACGTCCACCATGTCATACATCGCTTTCATGTCATCTGACATGAAGTTCTGAATCGAGTTGATCTCGTGATCGATGAAATGCTTCAACCCATTCACGTCACGGGTGAAGCCGCGCACGCGATAATCAACCGTAACGATGTCCGATTCGAGCTGGTGAATCAAATAATTCAGCGCTTTCAGCGGTGAAATCACGCCACAGGTGGAGACTTCAATGTCTGCGCGGAAGGTACAAAGTCCGCCTTCGGGGTGGCTTTCGGGATAGGTGTGTACGCAGATATGGCTCTTGTCGAGATGAGCAACCACCGAATTCGGCAGCGGGCCAGGATGCTCCGAGTTATCGATATCTTTCGGATCGATCGGCTCTTCGCTCACCAGTATGGTCACGCTCGCGCCCTGCGGCTCATAATCCTGGCGTGCGATATTCAGCACGTTGGCACCAATGATCGAACAGGTTTCCGTCAAAATTTCAGTCAAACGGGTCGCGTTATATTGCTCGTCAATGTAGGCGATATAGCCATCGCGCTCAGCTTCCGTATTTGCATAGCAAATATCGTAAATACAAAAACTCAGGCTTTTAGTCAGGTTGTTGAAGCCATGTAGTTTTAGCTTTTGCAATTTCATTCACCCCCTTATAAATGCTCGGTCTGTGACAAAGCATTCAACAGATATTGCGGCAGGGCAAAGCTGCCGGTATGGATTGCCGCGTTGTAGTAACGGCAGTTCAGGCCAGCGGTCTCGAAACGCGTCTGCAAGGTTGCAGCGTCGAGCTGGCGCAACGCAGGATTGTCGCTCGCCCAGGCAAACGTCATGATGCCGCCGTAATAGGTCGGAATCGCGGCTTGGTAGAAACTGACATCGGCAAAGTAGTGGCTAAGTTTGCGATGGCTGTTGATGGCTTCGTCCTGTTGCAAGAAACACACGCCATTTTGCGCCACGAAGATGCCATTTTCATTAAGGGCATTCTTGCAGCCAGCATAGAATTCTGAGGTGAACAAACTCTCGCCTGGGCCGATAGGATCGGTACAGTCAGAGATAATCACATCAAATTTTTCATGGGTTTGATTAACGAAGTTGACGCCATCATCAATCACCAGCGTGAAGCGCGGATCGTCATAGGCACCGGCGCTGTGATTGGGCAAATATTGACGGCAAAAAGTGACGACGCCCGCATCAATTTCCACCATGGTGATTTTTTCAATCTGCGGATGGCGTGAGACTTCACGTAACATCGCGCCATCGCCACCGCCAATAATCAGTACGCTTTTGGCTGCACCGTGCGCCAGAATTGGCACGTGCGTCATCATTTCATGATAGATAAACTCATCACGTTCAGTGGTTTGTACCACACCATCCAACGCCATCACGCGGCCCATCTCCGCATTTTCGAAGATGATTAAATCCTGATGCGCTGTCTTTTCCCGATAGAGTTGTTTATCGACGGTAAAATACTGTCCAAAACCAGCATGAAGCGTTTCATACCACGTTTCTTTTTGGGCCATTTTTTGGGGCATGGTAGGCTCTCCTCTAATGACATCGCCATGAAAATGGGCGGCACATCATAGCTAACTCTGACCGTGGTTGCACGGTCAAATGTTCAGCAGGAGAGCGGGTTCTGCGGGTTATTTAACGTAGGCAAGCAGGCTTAAAGAATCACGCGCCAGGGACTTACACTTTTTGTCATTGGCGATCGCAATACCGCTTAAATCACGATAGCTATCTTCGCCAAGCGCCTTCATGTTGTAGTTGCTGTAATTGCTTAAATCCCAGCGATTTTGTTGCGCAAAAAATACCAATGCTTTACGAATCTGCGCATCGGGTAAATCTTGATAGCCGCAGTCGTTTTTCAAATAAACGAACACCGCCGTGAGATCGGCCAGATCTTCGGCTTCGGATTCGCTCAAGGCAAAGCTGGTGGAGGAGAAGCCAAGGAGTCCTGACAACAGCAGGATCTTGATGCTCTTCTTCATAGTCATTCTCTTCAAGGGATAATCTTATTGACGTTAGCACAGTTGTTAACAGGTTTTCGATTAATTTGCCCGCTACCGCAGAGGACCGCATTTTTTCGGGCGATTCTGGTGGGAATGCTTGACCTTCCCATTAGGTCAGGGTTTAGGCTATGCCCTCTCTTGTCACAAGGATGATTACCATGCAACGTCGCCATTTCCTCAAACTCACCGCTGCACTGAGCGCGGCGGGTGCGCTGCCGCTCTGGAGCCGCTCGCTAATGGCGGCTGAACGCCCGCTGCTGCAAATTCCTTCTTTACTGGAACCGGATAGCAGAGGCCAATACAACCTCACCGCCAGGCAAGGCAGCACGCAGTGGAAGGGCAAAGACGTTCCAACCTGGGGTTATAATGGCAATCTGCTCGGGCCGGCGTTGGTGTTACAAAGTGGCAAGGCAGTCACGGTAAATATTCACAACCGGCTCAACGAAGCGACGACGCTGCACTGGCATGGTTTGGAAATCCCCGGCGCGGTTGACGGCGGACCGCACGCCAGCATTGCGCCCGGCACGACGCGGCAAGTGACATTTACGCCCGATCAACCGGCGGCAACCTGTTGGTATCATCCACATTTACATGGCAAAACCGGTCATCAAGTGGCACAGGGTTTGGCTGGATTGGTGCTGTTAGAAGATAATGAATCCGGCAAATTACGTCTGCCCACGCAGTGGGGCGCAGATGATGTACCGCTGATTTTTCAGGACAAACTGCTCACAAAGCAGGGCGATCGTATCGATTATCAACTGGATATCATGCGTGCCGCGGTGGGCTGGTTTGGCGACATGATGCTGACCAACGGCGTGCAGTATCCGCAACATGCTGTGCCACGTGGCTGGCTGCGTTTGCGCCTGCTCAACGGGTGTAACGCCCGTTCGCTGCACATCGCTGCCAGCGATAAACGTCCACTGTATGTGATCGGCAGTGACGGCGGTTTGCTGGCTGAACCTGTCAAAATTGCGTCGCTGCCTTTGTTACCGGGTGAACGTTTTGAGGTGATGATTGACACTTCTGACGGCAACGCCTTTGACATCGTGACATTGCCTGTTGAGCAAATGGGTATGACGTTGGCACCGTTCGACCAGCCCTTGCCGCTGGTGCAGATTTTACCGCTGCGCGTGATGGCCAGCGCCACGTTACCCGACACGTTAGCCACGTTGCCTGTTATACCAAAAACCGAAGGGCTCAATACGCGCTGGCTGCAACTGATGATGGATCCGCAGCTTGACCAGCAAGGTATGCAGGCATTAATGCAGCGCTATGGCGAGAAAGCGATGGGCAAGGGCCACCATGAGATGAAAATGGGCGGCGGTGATAGCAGCATGGCGCACGGCGAACATTCAATGGATCACGGCGCACCAAACCAGCAAAAAACCGCAGCGGCCTATGACTTCCACAACGGCAATAAAATCAATGGTCAGGCGTTTAATATGGCTAAGCCGATGTTCAATGTCGAGCTGGGCGCGGTAGAGAAGTGGACGATCTCCGGGGAAGGCGACAGCATGCTGCATCCCTTCCATATTCACGGTACGCAGTTCCGCATTTTATCGGAGAATGGCAAACCGCCAGCCCCGCATCGTCAGGGCTGGAAAGATATCGTGAATGTTGACGGCTGGCGCAGCGAAGTGCTGGTGCGCTTCAACTACGTTGCCGCCGCCGAACAGGCTTATATGGCGCACTGTCATCTGCTGGAGCATGAAGATACCGGCATGATGCTGGGCTTCACCGTGACCTAAATTCAGGCGATATCAAGCGCCAGCTTAATGTCTTCTATCAGGTCATCCGCATTCTCGATGCCAATCGACAAACGCACGGTAGCGTCAGTAATGCCAATCCGCTGACGCACCGCTTCCGGCACGCCCGAATGGGTGGTGCTGCCAGGATGGCTGGCCAGCGATTCGGTACCGCCAAGGCTGACGGCCTGTTTGAACAGCGCTAGCGCATTAAGAAAACGAAACGCAGCTGGCTGGCCGCCAACGATATCAAATGAAAAGGTTGAGCCGGCGCCGTGACATTGCTCACGGTAGGTTTTTCCTTCTGCGCTCTCTGCATCCAGATAGGGCAGCCAATGCAGCTTTTCCACTTTCGCATGGTCGCGTAAAAATGCAGCCACCGCTTCGGCGTTATGCCAGGCTTTTTCCATGCGCAGCGACAGTGTTTCCAGCGAGCGACCAATCATCCAGCTGGAATGGGGATCGAGCTGCATACCAATCGCGCTGCGTAAGGCACGGATTTTTGTCATCAGCGCTTTACTGCCCATCGCCGCGCCAGCAATTAAATCAGAATGCCCACCCACATATTTGGTCAGTGAATAGAGCGACACGTCCGCGCCCAGCGTCAGCGGTTGCTGAAACAGCGGGCCAAGCAGGGTGTTGTCACAAGCCACGATCGGACGTGATCCTTGCTGCTGATCAATCTCGTCGGCGATGCGCGCAATCAAGGCGATATTTACCAAACTGTTGGTCGGGTTGGCGGGCGTTTCAATCAGGATCATCGCCACCCGACCTTGCGCCATTGCGCGCTGTGCAGCGTCACGCACTTTGCTTTCATCATTGCCATCGCTGAAACCCACCGCCTGAATATCCAGATTATGCAGCGTCTTACTCAACAGCGTTTCGGTGCCGCCATAGAGCGGTTGCGAATGCAGAATGACTTCGCCAGGACGGGAGAAGGCCAGCAGCGTGGTTGAAATTGCCGCCATGCCCGATGCAAACAGGGCACAGCTTTCAGCGTGTTCGTAAATCGCTAGCCGATCCTCAACAATTTCGCTGTTGGGATGGTTGAAGCGCGAATAGACTAACCCGCCAGTTTTCCCTTCTGGCGGTTCTTTGCGTCCTGAGACGTAATCAAAAAAATCACGTCCTTCTTCAGCACTGTTAAAAACAAAGGTGGAGGTGAGGAAAACCGGCGGTTTAACCGCGCCTTCTGAGAGGCGTGGATCAAAGCCGTAATTCAGCATTTGCGTTTCAGGATGAAGGGGACGATCGCCTATGTGGGTCTTTTTACTGGATGAAGAGGTCATGAAATCTCCGGCTAACCTGGGTTAACGAGCAGCGTACGATTCATACAGTTAACGCTACTGCATCCTTTTTCGCCACGGTAACGTTTGCCTTTGCCGTACGGCGTCAGCGGCGGTATCGACTATGATAGACTTCGTGGCTTTCTGACGTAACCGGGCTGAACGCAATGAAACACACTGTTGAAGTGATGATCCCTGAGCAGGCAATCGCCGAGCGCATCGCCGAACTGGGCAAAGAGATTACCGAGCATTACCGCGACAGCGGCAGTGACATGGTACTTGTCGGGCTGCTACGCGGCTCCTTTATGTTTATGGCCGATCTGTGCCGTGCCATCGATGTTTCGCATGAAGTCGATTTTATGACGGCATCAAGCTACGGCAGCGGCATGTCTACCACGCGTGATGTGAAGATCCTGAAAGATTTGGATGAAGATATTCGTGGTAAAGATGTGCTGATCGTGGAAGACATCATCGACTCCGGTAATACACTGAGCAAAGTGCGTGAAATCCTGGCATTGCGCCAACCGAAATCGCTGGCAATTTGTACTCTGCTGGATAAACCGGAACGTCGTGAAGTTGAAGTAAAAGTAGAATATGTCGGTTTTACTATTCCCGATGAATTCGTGGTGGGCTTCGGTATCGACTATGCGCAGCGCTACCGTAATCTGCCTTATATCGGTAAAGTCGTTCCGCTCGAAGCATAAGCACCGCACATTCTTCCAAGGCTACGACAGCCTGCTTAGTGTAGGCTTGTCGCCGCGATACCCATCATTCTTCACGCTGCAGATGCGCTGGCTACCTGTGTTTATCCGAATCACTGACCTGAGTCAGCTCATCGGGATAAATACGCTTGCCGTGTGGCTGCAACGAGAATGATTTAGGGTATATCCAGACGGATTACTGCGGGCTTTCGGAATTGACCAATAAATTGGCAATGCCGTGGCGATAACGTTGCTCAAGGATTTCGCGGCTGTTGGCGGTGACATCAAGGTTACGCAAGCAGCCGTCCTGAATACCGTATACCCAGCCGTGCAGCGAAACATTCTGCCCGCGTTTCCAGGCGGATTGCAGGATGGTAGAGTGTCCAAGGTTATAAACTTGCTCAACCACGTTGATTTCGCACAGTTTATCGAGGCGCTTATCCGGCGGGAGTTCCCCCAACAACACGCTATGCTTGTACCAGAGATCGCGAATGTGCAGCAGCCAGTTGTTGATCAAACCCAGCTCCGGGTTATCCATCGCCGCCTGTACACCACCGCAGCCATAATGGCCGCAAACAATGACGTGTTCAACTTCCAGCACTTCGATGGCGTATTGCACCACGGAAAGGCAGTTGAGATCGGTGTGAACTACCAGATTGGCCACGTTGCGATGAACAAAAAGTTCGCCCGGTTCAAGTCCGGTGAGGCGCTCGGCGGGAACGCGGCTGTCTGAACAGCCAATCCACAAAAAGCGGGGTTTTTGTGCCTGGGCAAGCCGCTCAAAAAAGCCGGGATCTTCTTCGACCAGTAATTTGGACCATTCGCGGTTATTACTGATCAGGGTATCGATGTCTGTCATGGCGTGAGCGACCTGTTACTGCGCGTTGTGCGTGGGCGTACTATAGGCGAAGGCTTAATAATTTCAAACGGCATAAAAATGCCACTACAACAGGGTATGGATTCGTAATGACTTATGCACTGGAACTTTCCCGGTTAACTAAAACCTATCCCGGCGGCATGCAGGCGCTGAAAGGGATCGATCTTAACGTTGAGGCGGGCGACTTTTATGCGCTGCTGGGACCAAACGGCGCCGGTAAATCCACCACTATCGGTATTATTAGCTCGCTGGTGAATAAGACCGAAGGCAGCGTGCGGGTATTTGGTTACGACCTGGAAAAAGATGTGGTAAATGCCAAACGGCAGCTCGGATTGGTGCCGCAGGAGTTCAACTTTAACCCGTTTGAAACCGTCATGCAGATTGTCGTGAATCAGGCGGGTTATTACGGCGTTGAACGTCGAGAAGCCAATACGCGCGCTGAAAAATACCTGAAGCAGCTCGATCTGTGGGAAAAACGCAACGAGCGTGCGCGTATGCTTTCCGGGGTATGAAGCGTCGCCTGATGATTGCTCGCGCCTTAATGCATGAACCCAAGCTGCTGATTCTTGATGAACCCACCGCCGGCGTAGATATTGAGCTGCGCCGTTCAATGTGGGTGTTTCTGAAAGATCTCAATGCGAAAGGCACCACCATTATCCTTACCACGCACTATCTGGAAGAGGCCGAAATGCTGTGCCGCAATATTGGCATTATCCAGAGCGGTGAATTGGTGGAAAACACCTCCATGAAAGGTTTGCTCTCCAAGCTGAAATCGGAAACCTTCATTCTTGATTTAGCCCCGCGCAGCCCGCTGCCAGCACTGGAAGGTTTTCAGTATCGCTTGGTTGATACCTCAACGCTGGAAGTGGAAGTGATGCGTGAACAGGGATTAAACAGCGTATTCAGCCAGCTTAGTGCGCAGGGCGTTCAGGTATTGAGTATGCGTAACAAAGCCAACCGACTGGAAGAGTTGTTCGTCGGCCTGGTGCAGGGAAAAACAGGAGCAAAAGCATGACACATTTGTACTGGGTGGCGTTAAAGAGCATCTGGAGCAAGGAAATTAACCGCTTTGCCCGCATCTGGATTCAGACGCTGGTGCCGCCGGTAATTACCATGACGCTCTATTTCATTATCTTCGGTAATCTGATCGGTTCACGCATTGGCGATATGCATGGTTTTAGCTACATGCAGTTTATTGTGCCGGGCTTAATCATGATGTCGGTGATCACCAATGCTTACGCTAACGTGGCGTCATCCTTCTTCAGCGCGAAGTTCCAACGCAACATTGAAGAGCTGTTAGTCGCGCCCGTTCCCACACACATTATCATCGCTGGATATGTTGGTGGTGGTGTCGCGCGCGGCGTGTGCGTCGGTATTTTGGTTACAGCAATCTCTCTGTTTTTTGTGCCGTTCCACGTGCATTCATGGACGATGGTGGCAGTAACCTTGTTACTGACAGCAATTTTGTTCTCACTGGCGGGTCTGCTGAATGCCGTGTTTGCGCGAACTTTTGATGACATCAGCTTGATTCCAACCTTTGTGCTGACACCGTTAACCTACCTTGGCGGCGTGTTCTATTCGCTGACGCTGCTGCCACCGTTCTGGCAAATGGTGTCGAAACTGAACCCGGTGGTTTATATGATCAGCGGGTTCCGCTTTGGTTTTCTGGGTATCAACGATGTGCCGATCATTTTCACGTTGTCGGTGCTGATCGGCTTTATTGTGGTGTTTTATATCTTGGTGTATAGCCTGATTCAGCGTGGCCGCGGTTTACGCAGCTAATCGCAGCATCAGCAATATAAATAACGCAGCTCAGGCTGCGTTATTTTATTGGAGCGAATAGCACAAAGCGTCAGGCTACCTGTACGGGCAACGCTTTCGCCAGGCGCTTCATCTGGTTGTCGCCTTCAAAATAGGCCACTTTAGGCTGCCATGTCCGCGCTTCAGCCTCTTCCACCTGCACATACGAGCAGATAATCAGAATATCGCCTTCACAGGCACAACGCGCCGCTGCACCATTCACGGAAATGATTTTTGAGCCGCGTTCAGCCGCAATGGCGTAGGTTGAAAAGCGCTGACCGTTGGTCACGTTGTAGATATCAATCGCTTCGTATTGCAGGATGCCTGAGGCATCAAGAAAATCCTGGTCGATAGCGCAGGAACCTTCATAATTCAGGTCCGCTTGCGTCACTTTCACCCGATGTAACTTACCTTGTAAAACGGTACGAATCATAGCCAAAACCTTTCTTATGCAGCGGAAAAAATCTCTCCAGCAACAGCGAATTACTGGGTGAGATCGACCTGTTTGTTATCGATTAAACGCGCGTTGCCGAGCCACGCCGCCATTAATACCACCGCGCACTGACTGTCGACCGTCAAGGGTTGCAGCGTCTCAGCATCACAAATGGCCAGCCCATCTGGACGTAAGCCTTTTTCCAGCAATGATTGGTTAGCGGCTTCAATCATCTCATCAACGTGCCGTTCGCCATTAGCCAACTGCGTGGCGATCTCATTCATCACCTGACTTAACGCCGGTGCCAGCTTGCGTTCGTCATCGCTGAGATAGCCATTACGTGAGCTCAGCGCCAGGCCATCTTTGGCACGCACGGTAGGCACGCCAACAATGTCGATATCAAAGCCCATGTCCGCCACCATTTTGCGGATGATCGCCAGCTGCTGGAAATCTTTCTCACCAAAGCAGGCGATATCGGGCTGAACCAGATTAAATAACTTGCTCACGATAGTGGCAACGCCACGGAAATGACCCGGACGGCTGGCGCCTTCCAGCAGTGAAGAAAGTACCGGCACTTCAACAAAGGTCTGGTTTTTAGTGCCGTGCGGATAGACTTCGGCCGGAGAGGGCGCAAACACCACATCTACACCGCGACGGTTCAGCTTTTCGCAATCTTCCTGCAAGGTGCGTGGATAGCGCGCTAAATCGTCGGCACGATCAAATTGCATCGGGTTAACAAAAACCGACACGATAACGATGTCGCCGCGGTTACGCGCTTCATCAACCAGCGTTAAATGTCCGTCGTGAAGATTACCCATGGTCGGCACCAATGCGATGCGTTTGCCTTCCTGACGCCAGCGGCGCACTTCACGGCGCAGCAACGGCAGCGTTTCAATGATCAGCACTGCAATTCTCCTGAATTACTGGAAACTGTGTTCAGCGGCGGGGTAAGCCCCAGACTCCACTTCGGCAATATAGTGGCGAATCGCCGCGCGAATGTCGCCGGTCTCGGCCAGGAAATTTTTAGCGAATTTGGGAATGTGCCCGCCGGTAATGCCAAAGGCATCATGCATCACTAAAATCTGACCATCGGTGGCGTTACCGGCACCAATACCAATCACGGGAATGGTCAACGCTTCGGTGATGCGCTTCGCCAGCGCGACCGGCACGCATTCAAGCACCAGTAACTGTGCACCTGCTGCTTCCAGTGCCAATGCATCAGCCAGCACGCGTTCAGCACCTGCCTCATCACGACCTTGCACTTTATAGCCACCAAAAATATTCACCGACTGCGGCGTTAACCCGAGATGACCACATACCGGCACCGCACGATCGGCGAGCATACGTACGGTCTCAGCCAGCCACTCACCGCCTTCAATTTTCACCATGTTGGCCCCGGCGCGCATCAGCTGCGCGGCATTCTCGAAGGTTTGCTCAGGCGTGGCGTAACTCATGAAGGGCAGGTCAGAAAGCAGCAGCGACTGCGGCGCACCACGACGTACTGCCGCCGTGTGATAAGCAATATCGCTAACCGTAACCGGTAATGTCGAGTCGTGACCTTGAACCGTCATGCCAAGAGAATCACCGACCAGCAGCACCTGAATACCTTCATCAGCAAACAGGCGAGCAAAACTGAAATCGTAAGCGGTCAGCGTTGCGAATTTTTTACCGCTGGCTTTCCACTGGCGTAAATGGGAAATCGTGGTGGGTTTCATAACCTTCTCAACTCAGGGAGTTCTGATGGGCGAAGTTTACTGGATAGCGTCAAGGAGCGGAATGAAAGAAGTGCTATTGTGCGGTTCAGGCGTGCCAGAGGCGAATATTGCTGGCATCCAGTGTAGGAAGAAAGGTTTTGAGTGCGCGTCCATCGGGCAGGGCAACATCGGGCGCAATCTCAAGCAGCGGCAGCAGCATAAAGGCGCGATTCAGCATGTCGTAATGCGGCACGATAAGGCGTTCGGTATTGATCTCCGCTTCGCCAAACAGCATGACGTCAATGTCCAGCGTGCGCGGCCCCAACGCTCAGCTTTGCGTACGCGACCATGCTCAAGCTCGATGCGTTGAGTGTGGTCGAGCAGGCTTTCTGGCGACAGCTGGGTTTCCAGCGCGACGGCAGCGTTAAGATAATCTGGCTGATCCGCTGGACCGTAAGGCGGGGTGCGATAAAACGCGGAGGTGGCGATACGTTGCGTTTCGGGCAGCGCATCCAGCGCTGCCAACGCTGCATCAACCTGATGCAGCGGATCGGCGAGATTACTGCCTAACGCAAGGTAAACGCGGGTCATGACGCGCTTTGATTCCGTGGCGCAGCCGAACGAGGACGACGACGACGCGCTTTACCGCGCGGTGAAGGATCATCACCCAGAGTATTCAGCATGGTTTTCTGATGCGGCGGTGCAGCGACCTGGAATTCACCCCACCACTGGCTCAGGCGCAACAGCTCTGGGTTATTCTCAACTTCAGCACGCAGCGCCAGCAAATCGTAGGCTGCACGGAATTTTGGATGCTCCATCAGCTTCCACGCTCGTTTACCGTGACGGCGAGACATACGCAGCTGGAGTTGCCAAATATCGCGAATCAGCGAAGTAATACGTTTGGGAATCGCCAGCGCTTTGCAGGCTTCATCCAGCGTATCGTTCATCGCCATGGCAAAGGCTTCGAAGTAGGTCAGGCCACTTTCCTGTGCAATGCGCTCGGCAGTTTCCAACTGGGGATACCAGAACATGGCAGCAAACAAAAATGCCGGGTTTACGCGCATATCGTTGTGGATGCGGTTATCGGTATTTTTCAGCACCTGCGCCAGCATGCGTTCCATGAAGCTATCACCGTTTTCGGTGAAGTTGCGTGACAGCGTCGGGAACAGCGGCTGGAATAACTGGTATTCGCACAGCTTGAGATAAGTACTGTAACCGTAACCGGCTTGCAGCAGCTTAAGCGACTCTTCAAACAGGCGCGCTGGCGGAATGTCACGTAATAGCGTGGCCAGGCGAGGAATCGGCTCCGCGGTCTCTGGTGCAATGCGCATGTTCAATTTGGCGGCGAAACGCGCCACGCGCAGCATCCGCACCGGATCTTCGCGATAGCGGGTTTCCGGATCGCCAATCAGTCGAATAATGCCTTCCTGCAAATCGTGCAGGCCGCCGACGTAATCGCGCACGCTGAAATCAGCCACGCTGTAATAAAGGCTATTGATGGTGAGATCGCGACGCTGCGCATCATCTTCAATATTGCCAAAGATGTTATCGCGCAACAGCATGCCGCTTTGAGCGCGCTGCGACGTGTTGCGATCGTCCACTTCCTCTTCAGCCTGATGGTGACCACGGAAAGTCGCGACCTCAATCACTTCCGGGCCAAACATCACATGGGCCAAACGGAAACGGCGACCCACCAGCCGACAGTTGCGGAACAGCTTACGCATCTGCTCTGGCGTGGCATTGGTGGTCACGTCGAAGTCCTTCGGCTTTTGCCCTAACAGCAAATCGCGCACGCCGCCGCCTACCAGATAGGCTTCGTAACCGGCTTTATTCAGGCGATACAGCACTTTGAGGGCATTTTCGCTGATGTCTTTGCGTGAGATGATATGGCTTTCACGAGGAATAATGGTCATAAGACGCTCGGGTTCAACCTCTACTGGTGCCTCCTCGTCATCACGCTTAAGGACTTTTCTGCAAAAATTAGCTACTCGGGTAAAAATGGGACACCTCGACAGTGACGTAAAAAGGGTGTGGGTAAAATCAGCGGCTAATCATAGCCTGTTGAGAACCGTTTGAGAATGCTGTTGTCCTGGCATCCGGTTTCAGAGCGTTGTCTTGAGGGATCAAAGCGATATTCCACTGTGACACCGCACGAGACAGCAGTTTCTCCTGCGTTTCGTCCTGCCAGTTCTCATCAACCTGCTGACCAAGAAAGCGTAGCGCCTCAACCAATAGCGGCCGTGCATCACCTTGAGGCAATGGCGGCGCATGATTTTGCTTCGAAAGCTTATTGCCGTCAGCATTGATCGCCAGCGGCAAATGCAGATATTGCGGCACCGCCCAGCCAAATTGCTGATAAAGCGCGATCTGCCTTACCGTGGGTTCAATCAAGTCAGCACCGCGAACAATTTCGGTCACACCCTGGAAATAATCGTCAACCACCACCGCCAGGTTATAAGCGAACAACCCATCGCGACGATGAATAATAAAGTCTTCCTGCGCCAGACGAGGATCGGCCTGCAACGTGCCGCGTAGGCGATCGGTAAATTCATTCACCGGCGCATGCTGACGCAGACGTAATGCGGCGTTTTCCGATCCCCGCTGTAAATCACGGCAATGACCATCATAAAAGCCGCCCAACTGCTGAATTCGGCTGCGCGGGCAGGTACAAAAGTAGCTTTGACGATGCTGTTGTAGCCAGTCGAGGGCTTCGCGATAAGCTTCATGCCGTTGCGATTGCCACAGCACCTCACCATCCCAATGCAAACCGTATTGTTCAAGCTGCTGCAGAATATGCGTGGCGGCGCCCGGGATTTCACGCGGCGGATCAATATCCTCAATGCGTACCAGCCAGCGACCATTTTGCGCGCGCGCGCTAAGGTAACTGCCTAAAGCAGCGATGAGTGAGCCAAAGTGAAGTTCACCGGAAGGGGATGGGGCGAAGCGCCCAGTGCAAGATGACATTGACATGTGCATTAGAGGTTACCGCGCAACGAGAAAACCTGCAGTTCTCTTGATGCGCGGCAACGAAGTGGCTGCGGCATTAGCCAGCCATTTGTTTCTCGCGGATTTCTGCTAATGTCTTACAGTCGATGCAAAGATCGGCGGTAGGACGCGCTTCAAGACGGCGAATGCCAATCTCTACGCCACAGGAATCGCAATAGCCAAAGTCGTCATCTTCAACTTTCTTCAGCGTTTTTTCGATCTTTTTAATCAGCTTACGTTCGCGATCGCGGTTACGCAGCTCCAGGCTGAATTCCTCTTCCTGCGCGGCACGGTCAACCGGGTCCGGGAAGTTGGCAGCTTCATCCTGCATGTGCGATACGGTGCGATCCACTTCGTCCCGCAGTTGATTACGCCAGGCTTCCAGAATCTTACGAAAATGGGTCAGCTGGGCATCATTCATATACTCTTCGCCCGGTTTTACCTGATAAGGCTCAACCCCAGCGATTGCGAGAATACTCAGGGACGATGTTTTACGGTTTTGCCCTTCTTGCATGTTGTTTCTCCTGGATAACACGCACTATACCCTTCAACTTCTTGCAACAGGTGCGTTGCCGCCTGCCTGCTTCTTGACATCTCTCGGGTACATCGATCCCCCAACGGGGAAAAAACAGGCCGCTATAAATAACAGAAGCAGTCAAGGTTAGCAATTATTCGTGAACGCACCTTGACAAGCCTGTGAGGAGCAGCGTAATTGGCGTCATGCTCAGAACATTCTTAGCACAAATAATTGCTAAAGATATTACAACTTTACTGCAACAGGATTTTTAAGAAACATACCTGCCACCGATAAGTTTGCCTGATACGCCAAAACTTCAACGCCATCCTTCTGCGCCTGGACCAGTTGTTCTGCGTAAGCCGCGTCAATATGACGGGCCGGGGAAACGTCCTCAATCCCCGAGTGCAGAACCGCGAACAACAAGACAGCTCGATGACCTTCAGCGGCAACTGCGCTTAGCTCGCGCAGGTGCTTTTGACCTCGAGTCGTCACCGCATCCGGGAAGTAGCCTTTTCCTTGATGTAAAAGGGTCACGGATTTCACCTCAATATAGCAGTTGCGCTTGTCCTTCGCCTGGAGGAGGAAGTCAATTCGGCTTTTTTCGCTGCCGTACTTCACCTCAGCCTGGCAATGTTCGTAAGCGGATAACTCTGGAATACGTTGCTGGTCCAACGCTTCACGCACTAACTGATTGGCGCGCAAGGTATTAACGCAAATCCAGTGGCCTGATTGCGTCTCAGTAATTTCCCAACTGTGGGGATATTTACGCGTCAGGCTCTCCGACGTGGAATACCACACTGTATCGCCCGGTGTAGCGCAGCCGGTCATTGCACCGGTATTGGCGCAGTGAATCGTCAATGTTTCGCCTTCGGGTGTCACCACATCGGCGAGAAAACGTTTGTAACGGGCAAGTAAACGGGCGGATTTAAGCGGTGGAGAAAAATGCATAGGATTCCTGATCAAGCCTGCAACGGCCAGCTTGCCAGCGCGCGATAACGCGTGCGGCCTTTAGCAAACTCCGAAGCATAAAGAGAAAAATGCGCCACGCGAAAGCGCCAGTGAAAGCCGCGCGGCGGTAGCGCAACCGGCTGGTAAGCGTGGCGTAATAAGGTCACATGCGGATGAAACGGCTGGGGACTTTGTACACAGCCGTGACGCGCAGCTTGGGCTCGCAGCAGGCTGGCGAGCTGTAACAAGCCGCGAGGCGGGCGCTGACAACCGAGCCATACCACGCCGGGACGTGGCCAGTGTCCGGCATCATCAAGATCGACATCAAAACCAGGCTGCACAATGCGTGACGCCAGCGTCTGTAAGCGCTGCGACGTCTCGCTGGAAACCTCGCCCAGAAATGCCAGTGTAATATGCATATTGGCCGCAGCAACCGGGCGTCCAGCCTCTTCAGCAAAGTTTTCTGCCCGCCAACGCACCAGCTGTTGCTGAAGATCGTCGGGCAGGCTGATAGCAAAGAATAAGCGTTGTGTCGGCATGGCGGTCTCCGGCAATCCTCACGGATGGGTGCTACAATGCGCGCCATATTAGCACAGGCGGAATCGGAGTTTGCTGTGAGTGATTTACCCGTCAGCGCGGTGCTGCCTGACATTTTAGCGGCGCTTAACACGGCGTCACAAATCCTGCTGGCCGCGCCAACCGGCGCAGGCAAATCGACCTGGCTGCCGCTGCAATTACTGGAACATGCGGCGCTGCCAGGCCGAATCATTATGCTGGAACCGCGTCGTCTGGCGGCGCGCAACGTGGCGCAGCGGCTGGCGGAACAGCTCAATCAGCAGCCGGGCGAAACCGTGGGTTATCGCATGCGCGGTGAAACCTGCGTTAGCGGTAATACCCGATTAGAGGTCGTGACCGAAGGCATTCTCACCCGGATGTTGCAGCAAGATCCCATGCTGGATGGCGTCTCGTTAGTGATCCTGGATGAGTTTCATGAGCGCAGCCTGCAAGCTGATGTCGCGCTCGCGCTGTTGCTGGACGTGCAGCAAGGTCTGCGCGAAGACCTGAAGATTTTGTTGATGTCGGCAACCCTCGACAATGCCCGTTTGGCGGCGATGCTGCCAGATGCGCCGTTGATCATTTCAGAAGGGCGCAGTTACCCCGTCGAGCGGCGTTACGCATCGCTCAATCAATCGGTTCGCTTCGATGAGGCGGTTGCGCGTGAAGTGGCGCAACTGTTGCGCGAAGAAAGCGGCTCGCTGCTGCTGTTTTTACCCGGTGTCGCAGAGATTGAACGCGTAAAGCACGCGCTGGAATCACGTGTGGCGGAGGATATTGATCTTGCGCCTTTATATGGTGCATTGCCGTTAGCGGCGCAGCGGCGCGCCATTCTTCCTGCACCTGCAGGGCGACGCAAAGTGGTGCTCGCCACCAATATTGCTGAAACCAGCCTGACGATTGAAGGTATTCGCTTGGTGGTCGACAGCGCACTGGAACGCAGCGCGTTGTTTGATGCGCGCAGCGGTGTCACGCGGCTGCAAACCCAGCGCATTAGCCAGGCTTCAATGACGCAGCGCGCCGGACGCGCCGGACGTTTATCGCCCGGCATCTGTTTGCATCTCATTCCTCAAGAACAAGCTTCACGGGCAGCAGCACAAAGCGAAGCGGAAATTCTGCACAGCGATCTCTCATCGTTGTGGCTGGATTTGCTGCAATGGGGCTGTACGCAACCCGAGCAGCTGCAATGGCTCGATTTACCGCCCGCAAAACATCTGCGCGCTGCACAGCAACAGTTAACGCACCTCGGCGCGTTAGCCGACAAGGGTCAACTTAACGCGCAAGGTCGCCGTATGGCGCAGCTCGGTAGCGATCCGCGTTTAGCTGCTATCTTGCTCGCCGCTGGCGAGGATGCTGATGCGGTTGCCAGCGCCGCTTTGCTGGTGGCGATTCTGGAAGATCCCCGCGCAGCGGCAGCGCCGATTTACGGGATGCGCTGCATCGGCCCCAGCCGCACTGGCAACGTCGTGCTCAGCAGTGGCAAAAGCGGCTTAAGGTCAGCGGTGGGCGCGTGGATGAAGATCGCTTTGCCGTCTTGCTGGCTGCGGGATTTGGCGATCGCCTGGCACGACGTCGCGATCAAAGTGGTCGCTATCAGCTGGCTAACGGCCTGGGCGCGAAACTGGATGAGCAGGATGGATTAACGCGTAATGAATGGCTGATTGCGCCTGCGTTGTTACAAGGCAGCGCCGCACCGGATGCACGCATGTTGCTGGCGTTGCCGGTAGATATCGATGCGTTGTGTCGCCAGTATCCCGCGTTGATTGAGCAACGTATGGAAGTGGAATGGGATGATGAAAAAGGCACGTTGCGCGCTTTCAGACGTGAGCAGATCGGGGCGTTAATCCTCAAAACGCAACCGCTGGCGCGCCCTGAACCAGAGGTACTGCATGCCGCGATGCTGCGCTGGATCAGCGAGAAAGGTTTATCGGTGCTCGGCTGGACACCGGAAGCTGAACAGCTGCGTCTGCGTCTACACTGCGCGGTTGAATGGCTGCCGGAAGAGAACTGGCCCGCGATGGACGATGCCGCGTTGCTTGATTCACTGGAGCAATGGCTGTTGCCGCAGATGAGCGCGGTACGCGATCTAAAAAGCCTGCAGTCGGTCAATCTTGTTAGCGCGCTATTACATTTGCTCACATGGTCACAACGTCAGCGGCTGGATACTGTGCTGCCAACTCATTACACTGTGCCGACCGGAAGTCGTCTACCTATTCGCTATCATGCGGATAAGCCTCCGGCGCTGGCGGTGCGGATTCAGGAGATGTTTGGCGAAGCCATCAATCCCGCCGTCGCAGAAGGGCGCGTGCCGCTGGTGCTGGAGCTGTTATCACCCGCACAGCGCCCGCTGCAGATCACCCGTGACCTCGCTGCGTTCTGGCGTGGCGCGTATCTGGACGTCCAAAAAGAGATGAAAGGGCGCTATCCCAAACATCCCTGGCCTGACGATCCAGCAAACGCTTTGCCAACAAGACGCACGAAAAAATATTCCCCGCAAGGTTGAGAACGCTGGATCGAATTCAGAGGGTTCTGCCATGCGGAATGCGATAAAGCAGTTAGAGTAACCGCCTTGCCGATGGCTATGCCTGGAGAACGAAACGAATGTCTGGGAACGATCGCGAACCTATTGGGCGCAAAGGAAAGCAGCTGCCGCCGCGCCGCAGCGCGAACCGGGGTCGCCGCAGAGATATCGATGACGATATCGCGCAGGATGATTTTGACGATGATTACGAGGAGAAGGCACCCGTGCCACGTAAAGGTAAAAGCGGAAAGCCGCGCGGCAAACGCCGTTGGTTGGGATGGTTAATTAAACTCTTCCTGGTATTTGTAGTGGTAATGGCGGCATGGGGCGTCTATCTCGACTCGGAAATCCGAAGCCGCATTGATGGTAAAGTATGGCAGTTGCCTGCCACGGTGTACGGTCGTATGGTCAGCCTCGAACCTGGCATGGCGTACAACAAAAGCGAAATGGTGGCGCTGCTGGAAGGTACGCAGTATCGCGAAGTATCGCGCATTACCCGTCCCGGCGAGTTCTCGATCAAAGGCAACACCATCGATATGCTGCGTCGTCCGTTTGACTTCCCGGACAGTAAAGAAGGGCAGATCCACGCGCGCATGACCTTCAGCAAAGATGAGCTGAGTGAGATCAAGAACCTGGATAACGGTCGCGACTTTGGCTTTTTCCGCCTCGATCCGCGTCTGATCACCATGCTGCAATCACCCAATGGTGAGCAGCGCTTGTTTGTGCCACGCGCAGGTTTCCCGGATCTGCTGGTCGATACCTTGATCGCCACTGAAGATCGCCACTTCTATGAACATGATGGTATTAGCCCCTATTCGATTGGTCGCGCTTTCCTGGCGAACATTACCGCCGGTAAAGCGGTGCAGGGCGGCAGTACGCTGACTCAGCAGTTGGTAAAAAACCTGTTCCTGACCAATGAGCGTTCGCTGTGGCGTAAAGCCCGTGAAGCTTACATGGCGGTGATCATGGATGCGCGCTACAGCAAAGATCGCATCCTTGAGCTCTATCTGAACGAGGTTTACCTCGGCCAGGCGGGCAACGATCAGATTCGCGGCTTCCCGCTGGCCAGCTTGTATTACTTTGGTCGTCCGGTCGATGAGCTGAGCCTCGACCAACAGGCGATGCTGGTCGGCATGGTAAAAGGCGCTTCGCTCTATAATCCGTGGCGTAACCCGAAACTGGCGCTGGAACGTCGTAACTTAGTGCTGCGTTTGTTGCAGCAGCAAAAAGTGATCGATCAGGAACTCTACGACATGCTGTCGGCGCGTCCGCTGGGTGTGCAGCCGAAAGGTGGCGTGATTACGCCGCAGCCTGCTTTCATGCAGATGGTGCGTAACGAACTCCAGACCCGGCTGGGCGACAAAGTCAAAGATCTCTCTGGCGTGAAAATCTTTACCACGCTCGATCCGGTATCGCAGGATGCAGCGGAAAAAGCGGTACTTGACGGTATTCCAACCCTGAAAAAACAGCGCGGCTTAAAAGATCTGGAAACCGCGATGGTGGTGGTTGATCGCTTCAGTGGCGAAGTGCGTGCCATGGTCGGCGGTGCCGATCCGCAGTTTGCCGGTTATAACCGTGCGCTGCAGGCGCGTCGTTCTATCGGTTCGCTGGCAAAACCCGCGACCTATTTAACGGCACTGAGCCAGCCGAACAGCTATCGTCTCAACAGCTGGATTGCGGATGAACCGATTGCGCTGAAACAGCCAAACGGTTCGATCTGGAAACCGATGAATGACGATCGTCGATTCAGCGGCAAAGTGATGCTGGTGGATGCGCTGACCAACTCCATGAACGTGCCGACAGTTAACCTTGGTATGACGCTGGGTCTGGATGCGGTAATGGATACCTGGACCAAGCTGGGCGTGCCGAAAGATCAGCTGCATCCGGTTCCTTCAATGCTGTTGGGTGCTCTTAACCTGACGCCGATTGAAGTCGCGCAAGCTTTCCAGTCGATTGCCAGCGGCGGCGACCGTGCGCCCCTGTCAGCGGTGCGTTCGGTGATTGCAGAAGATGGCACAGTGCTCTATCAGAGCTTCCCACAGGCGCAACGTGTTGAGCCTGCGCAAGCGGCTTACCTGACGCTTTACACCATGCAGCAGGTTGCGAGCCACGGAACTGCACGTGCGCTGGGCGCGCGTTTCCCGAATGCGCATCTGGCGGGTAAAACCGGTACCACTAACGACCTGATCGATAGCTGGTTCGCCGGTGTCGACGGTAAAGAAGTGGCGATTACCTGGGTAGGCCGTGATAACAACCAACCCACCAAGCTTTATGGTGCAAGTGGTGCGATGCAGCTTTATCGCCGTTATCTCGACAATCAGGCGCCGATGCCGCTTCAGCTGACGCCGCCAGAAGATGTGTCATTGATGAACGTTGATTCTGCAGGCAACTTTGTTTGCGGCACAGGCAGCAGCACCTGGCGCTCGCTGCCGGTTTGGGCGCTGGATCCTAATGCGCTTTGCCAGCAGCAGCAGCAGCAGTTGAACAGCAGCAGCAGGTAGAGCAGCAGCAGGAACAACAAGTTCAGCAGCAGCAACAGCAGCAGCAAGAGCAGAAAGACAGCGATGGCGTTGCGGGCTGGATAAAGGATATGTTCGGCAAGTAGTTGAAAGAGTAATGAGTAAAAAGGGCGCTTATGCGCCCTTTTTTTGTGCTTGATCAATAACGGTCAATCGCGCTGCAAACGGCGTCACGCTTGGGTTTTTGCTTGCAGTGATTGCTGCGTTTCGCATATTATCCGACCGTTATAATAATCATTATCGTTTCGATTCGCCTGCCCAAAACTCATCCATTAGAGATAACTTTATGAATGCGCGAACGACTTTTCCTTGTTACAAAAGCGGTGTTTTTTCTCGTCAGCCTCTGACCATGATGATTGCCCTTGCGCTCAGTGGTTTCAGCGCCGGTGCCTTTGCCGAAGAGACGATTGTTGTTTCAGCAGATGGCGGAGGCGGCGTAGAGCAGGAAAGCGCATGGGGACCCGCTCCAACTGTTGCCGCGAAACGCAGTGCCACGGGTACCAAGACCGATACACCCATCGAAAAAAATCCGCAGTCGGTTTCCGTAGTAACGCGTGAAGAGATGGAGATGCGTAACGTTACCAGCGTGAAAGGTGCCTTTAACTACACGCCAGGCGTATTAACCGGTAACCGCGGCAGCTCCGATGTGATCGATGCGCTGTCGATTCGCGGTTTCAGCGAAACCAACACCAATCAATATCTTGATGGCCTGAAGCTACAGGGCGACAACTACTCTGAATTTGCCATCGATCCCTATTTTCTTGAACGTGCGGAACTGCTGCGCGGCCCGGTTTCGGTGCTGTATGGCAAAAGCAATCCAGGCGGCGTGGTTTCACTGGTCAGCAAGCGCCCAACTCAGGAAACACTCCGTGAAGTGCAATTCCAGATGGGCAACGACAATCTGTTCTCGACGGGCTTCGACTTCAGCGGATCGCTGGACGATGATGGCGTTTACAGTTATCGCCTGACTGGCCAGGCTCGCAGTCAGGATGCGCAGCAGGATATGAACAAAGAGAAGCGTTATACCCTCGCGCCGTCATTCAGCTGGCGTCCTGATGAAAATACCCGCTTCGATCTGCTGACCTATTTCCAGAACGAACCTGAAACCGGCTATTACGGCTGGCTGCCGCGTCAGGGCACGGTAGTACCTATCATTCGTGCCGACGGCAGCGAATACAAACTTCCTACCAACTTTGATGAAGGCGAAGACAGCAACAAGATCTCGCGTAACACCAAGATGGTCGGCTATAACCTTGAACACAGTTTTAATGATACGTGGACGGTGCGGCAAAACCTGCGCTACGCGGATTTACGTACCGATTATCGCAGTATTTACGGCAACGGTTATCTGCCCGCCACGCAGGAGATTACACGTGGTTCGGCCACTTCAAATGAGAAGCTGAACCAGTTCGCGGTGGATAACCAGGCGCAGGCCAAATTTGCTACTGGTCAGGTTGACCACACATTATTGCTGGGCGTGGATTTCCAGCGTACGCGCAACGATATAGATGCGCAGTTTGGTACGGCATCGCCGTTGAATGCTGTGAGTCCTCAATATGGTGATGACAGCGTGACGCCATTTGCCGATCCTTATCAGCATCTCAATAAACAACGTCAAACCGGTTTGTATGCGCAAGATCAGTTGGAATGGGATCGCTGGGTATTGACGCTCGGTGGTCGCTACGATTACGCCATGAATTCAGTTTACGATCGTGTAGCAGACTCGGTTGATCGCCAGAACGATCAAGCGTTTACCTGGCGCGGTGGCCTGAACTATGTGTTTGATAACGGCATTGCACCCTATTTCAGCTACAGCGAATCTTTCATACCCAACGCGGGTGCGACGTGGGGTGGCGAGGCGTTTGATCCTTCACGCGCTAAACAGTATGAGGCGGGAGTGAAGTATGTGCCGAAAGATCGCCCTGTTGTTATCACTGCTGCGGTGTATCAGCTGACCAAAACCAAAAACCTCACCGCCGATCCCGATAGCGTAAACCATCCTTTTGCCAGCATTCAAAGCGGTGAGATCCGTTCACGCGGCGTTGAGCTGGAAGCCAAAGCGGCGCTGAATGCCAACATCAACCTGACCGCGTCGTACACTTACACCGATGCGGAATACACCGAAGACACCACGCTAAAAGGCAAAACACCGGTTCAGGTGCCGAAGCATATGGCGTCATTGTGGAGTGATTATACCTTCCATGAGACAGCGCTTTCGGGTGTCACCGTGGGGGCTGGCGTGCGTTACGTCGGTGAAAGCAAAGGTTTGTATAGCACGGGCGACAACGTTAACCAGAACTTCGACGTTGCGGGTTACACCACGGTTGATGCTGCGCTGAAGTATGATTTAGGTCGCTTCGGATTGCCTGGATCGACGGTAGGCGTTAACGTCAATAATCTGTTTGACCGTGATTATGTCGCCAGCTGTTACCGCGAATACGCGTGTTACTGGGGCGCAGAACGTCAAATTGTGGGCACCGCGACCTTCAGATTCTGATTTAACCGGGCGCTGCGGCGCCCGTTTTACAGGGATTCTCATGCAGCATCAGCACGCCGAAGAAACCACTTTTACACTGCAAAATGTCAGCTTTCATGTGCCTGGCCGCACGCTGCTCCATCCGCTCACGCTGACCTTTCCGCCTGGCAAAGTCACCGCATTGATTGGTCATAACGGATCAGGCAAATCCACTTTGCTGAAAATGTTGGGGCGTCATCATGCAGCCAGCGAAGGTCAGGTTTTGCTTAACAATCGGCCAATAGAGAACTGGAGCAGCAAAGCTTTTGCGCGTCAGGTGGCTTATCTGCCACAACAACTGCCTGCTGCAGAAGGAATGACGGTACGTGAACTGGTGGCGATTGGACGTTATCCGTGGCATGGCGCGCTGGGGCGTTTCGGCCAGGAAGATCGCGATCGTGTCGATGAGGCGATTGCGCTGGTTGGGCTAAACCCCTTCGCCAGCCGGCTGGTGGATAGCTTGTCCGGCGGTGAGCGGCAGCGTGCATGGCTGGCGATGCTGGTGGCGCAAAACAGCCGCTGTTTACTGCTGGATGAACCGACCTCTGCGCTGGATATTGCGCATCAGGTAGATGTACTCGCGCTGATTCAACGCCTCAGCCGTGAACGCGGTTTAACCGTGATCGCGGTATTGCATGACATCAACATGGCGGCGCGTTATTGCGATCATCTGGTGGCGCTACGCGGCGGTTCAATGATTGCCGAAGGCGGCCCGGAAACCATTATGCAGGCCGACGTGCTGGCAGCCATTTACGGTATTCCCATGGGCATTTTGCCTCATCCGCAGGGCGGCGCGCCGGTCAGTTTTGTTTACTAAGGATGGGATAATGCCCGATCTGCTGCGCCGTCGTTTGATGATGGCAATGGCGTTGTCGCCGTTACTTCACAGTTTTCCGCTGCGTGCCGCACCCGTGGATCTGCAACGCATTATTGCGCTGGAGTGGTTGCCGACGGAGTTACTGCTGGCGCTGGGCGTAACACCGCTCGGCGTGGCAGATATGCACAACTACAACATTTGGGTGGGGGATCCGCCGCTGCCTGCCCGCGTCGTGGATGTGGGATTGCGTACCGAACCCAATCTTGAATTGATGACGCAGATGCGGCCGTCACTGATTCTATGTTCCAACGGTTATGGTCCACCAAAAGAGAAGCTCACGCGCATTGCGCCGATTATGGGGTTTGACCTCAACAGCGGCGACGGTAAACCGTTTACGACTGCGCGCCTGTCGCTACAAGAATTAGGCAAGCGTCTCGGTCGCGAAGCGCAAGCCGATCAGCATCTCGCGTGGGTGGATAAACAGCTTGCAGCGGCGCGTCAGCGCCTTGCTGTTTATCGCGGGCGGCCCATTCTCTTGATGTCACTGCTCGATAGCCGCCACGCCATCACGTTCGGTAAAAACAGCCTGTTTCTTGAGGTGATGAATATGCTGGGCCTGGAAAATGCCTGGCAGGGCGAAACCAATTTTTGGGGCAGCGCGGTGGTGGGCATTGAGCGTCTGGCTTCGCTAAGCGATGTTGAGGTGATCTGCTTCGATCATGACAACGAGGCGGACATGCAGCAGGTGATGCGCAGTCCGCTGTGGCAATCTTTGCCCTTTATTCGCGCGGGCCGCTTTCAGCGCGTTCCTGCGGTGTGGTATTACGGCGCGACGTTGTCGGCGCTGCATTTTGTTCGCGTGTTGGAACGCGCGCTGGAGACGCATTGATGCGCCATCGTCTTTTCCCCGTTGCGTTGTTGGGTGTGCTGTTTTTGCTGGCGCTTGGATTAACGCTGGTTAATTTGCAGCACGCGTTGCCGTTGGCGCAGTGGTCACAGGCGCTGTGGGCGCCGGATGTGAATAATATTCAGCAAATGGTGTTTCATCACAGTTTGCTGTCGCGCCTGATTTTAGCGTTGCTGGTTGGCGCAGGCTTGGGTTTAGCCGGTTTGCTGTTTCAGCAAGTGTTGCGCAATCCGCTGGCAGAACCCACGACATTGGGCGTCTCGTCGGGGGCGCAGCTAGGGATTACGGTGGCGACGCTGTGGCAATTACCCGGCGGCGCGATGACGCAGCAGTTTGCGGCGCTGGGCGGCGCGTTACTGGTGGGGGCGATTGTGTTTGGCGTGGCGTGGGGAAACGTTTGTCGCCGGTCACGCTAATCCTTGCAGGTTTGGTTCTGAGCCTTTACAGCGGCGCGGTCAACCAGATTTTCGCCATCTTTAACCACGATCAATTACAGAACATGTTCCTTTGGAGCACCGGATCGCTGAATCAAATGGGCTGGGAGAATGTGAGTCAGCTCTGGCCGCGTCTGCTGCTGGCATTTGCGGTGGCGCTGGCGCTGCTGCGCCCATTAACCTTGATGGGGCTAGATGATGGTGTCGCTAAAAACCTGGGACTCGCACTTTCCCTGGCGCGGCTGGGCGGTTTGGCGCTGGCGATTTTGCTGAGTGCGCAGCTGGTAAACGCAGCCGGGATTATCGGCTTTATCGGTCTGTTTGCACCGCTGCTGGCGAAGTTGCTTGGCGGACGTCGCTTGCTCAGCCGTATGTTATTAGCGCCACTTATCGGCGCGTTACTGCTCTGGCTGGCAGATGCTTGCGTATTGTGGCTCACCACGCATTGGCGCGAAGTTTCAACCGGTACCGCAACTGCGCTGCTGGGTGTGCCAATTTTGTTGTGGTTGTTGCCGCGTTTGCGTACCGGCTCGGTGCCGCCCGCAATGAACCTTGGCGATAATGTGCCTGCGGAGCGTCAAGCGGTGGGGCGTTGGTGTCTTATTGCTTTGAGCGTCCTGGCGCTGCTGACGTGCTTTGGCCTGGCATTTGGCCGCGATGCGCATGGCTGGACTTGGTCCAGCGGCGAGATGTTACAACAGCTCATCCCGTGGCGTGCACCGCGCTTGCTGGCTGCGCTGGTGGTGGGTTTAATGCTAGGCGTTGCCGGCAGTTTGATTCAGCGTCTGACCGGTAATCCGATGGCGAGCCCGGAAGTATTGGGCATCAGTTCAGGTGCGGCTTTTGGCGTGGTGATCATGCTGTTTTTCGTACCGGGTGATGCGCTGGCGTACCTGCTGCCGGCGGGCGTGCTGGGTGCTGGCGTCACTTTGCTGATCATCATGCTGGTCGCCAGCCGAGGCGGTTTCTCGCCGGAGCGTATGCTGCTGGCGGGAATGGCGCTTAACAGCGCTTTTGTCACGCTACTGATGCTTTTGCTGGCAAGTGGCGATCCGCGCATGGGCGGATTACTCAGCTGGATTTCTGGCTCAACCTACAATATCAGCGGCAAGCAGGCGATCCAGAGTGCCGTTTGCGCACTGGTACTGGTGTCGATGGCACCGCTGGCCAGCCGTTGGTTGACGCTGCTGCCGCTGGGTAGCGCCACGGCGCGCTCGGCAGGAATGGCGCTGACGTCATCGCGCCTGAGTCTGCTGCTGCTGGCTGCCGCGTTGACGGCTGCCGCGACATTAACCATCGGACCGCTGAGCTTTATCGGTTTGATGGCACCACATATCGCACGCATGTTGGGCTTTCGTCGGGCGTTGCCGCAGGTGTTGCTGTCTGGATTGTTAGGGGCAGGGTTGATGGTGTTTGCTGACTGGTGCGGCAGGATGTTAGCGTTTCCGGATCAAATACCGGCGGGCTTAATGGCAACGTTTTTGGGTGCGCCGTACTTCATCTGGTTATTGCGGCGGTCGCGTTAAACTGCATAACATCAACCCGATTCAGGGTGGGTTATTCAGAACAAAAAAGACCGGCTTTCACCGGTCTTTTTTATTACAGCTTAGCGAAACAGCGACGTGCCGCGTCAATAGTGCGCTGGATATCTTCAGTGCTGTGCGCCAGCGACATGAAGCCCGCTTCAAACGCTGATGGTGCCAGATAAACGCCCTCTTCCAACATCAGGTGGAAGAATTTTTTGAAGCGTTCAACGTCACACTGTGTGACATCGGCATAGCACGTTACCGTTGCGGCATCAGTGAAGAACAGGCCAAACATACCGCCTACGTAATTCACGACCAACGGAATGTTTTCCTGCTGCGCCGCTTCAAGCAGGCCTTCCGCCAGCTGCGTGGTGAGTGCGGTCAGCTTCTGATGCGTACCCGGCTGGGCGATTTGGCTTAAACAGGCGTAGCCCGCTGCCATCGCAATCGGGTTACCGGAGAGCGTACCTGCCTGATAAACCGGGCCGGTTGGTGCTAGCGCTGCCATCACGTCGCGACGGCCGCCAAATGCGCCGACAGGCATGCCGCCACCGATAATTTTGCCGAGGCAGGTCAGATCGGGCACGACATTGTAATGCGCCTGCGCGCCGCCAAGTGCGACGCGGAAGCCCGTCATCACTTCATCAATGATCAGTAGCGCACCAAACTCATCACACAATGCACGCAAACCCGACAGGAAACCTGGCTGTGGCGGAATGCAGTTCATGTTGCCCGCAACCGGTTCAACGATGATACAGGCGATCTCTTGCGGATAAAGTTTAAACGCCGCACGTACAGAATCGAGATCGTTATAGGTGCAGGTCAGCGTGTGTTTGGCGAAATCAGCAGGCACGCCCGGTGAGTTAGGCTGGCCCAGCGTTAATGCGCCAGAACCCGCCTTAACCAGCAGGTGATCGGCATGGCCGTGATAGCAGCCTTCAAACTTAATGAGCTTATCGCGGCCGGTGAAACCACGCGCCAGACGAATCGCGCTCATGGTGGCTTCAGTGCCGGAGTTCACCATGCGCACCATTTCCATGCTTGGCACCAGGTCGCAGACCAGTTGCGCCATGGTCACTTCCATTTCGGTAGGCGCACCAAAGCTTAAACCGCGCTGGGCCGCTTCAATCACGGCATTGCGAATTTCAGCATTATTATGGCCCAGCACCATCGGGCCCCATGAACCGACATAATCGATATAGGCTTTGCCATCGGCATCATACAAATAGGCGCCGTCAGCATGCTCAATGAACAGCGGTACGCCGCCCACACCAGTAAACGCACGTACCGGCGAATTTACGCCGCCGGGAATCAGGCGTTGCGCCTGGGCGAACAGGTTTTCGGACTTACTCATTTTCGGCTCCAGCAGTTCAATAAAATATCGCGCCATTCTACGTAAGAGGCGCGGCAGGCGAAAGGGTGGAAAACCCTGCAATATGTCTAACCTTAGTTAAGGCGGCACAGAGTGCGAAGCTCAAAACTTGATTGCGCTGGTGTGCTGGCAGATAATAGCGGTATTAAGGTCGTTTTCTGACCTGGGCGTTTACTGGAGTCAAACATGAGTGATGAAGTAGCAGCACTGCCGTTGCAATTTACCGAAGCAGCAGCCAATAAAGTGAAGAATCTGATTGCTGATGAAGAGAATCCAGAACTGAAACTGCGTGTCTATATCACTGGCGGCGGTTGCAGCGGATTTCAGTATGGTTTTACTTTCGATGACAAAATGAATGATGGTGACATGACGATTGAGAAGCAAGGCGTGTCACTGGTGGTTGATCCGATGAGTCTGCAATATCTGGTGGGCGGATCGGTGGATTACACCGAAGGGCTGGAAGGTTCGCGCTTTATCGTGACTAACCCGAACGCTAAAACCACCTGCGGCTGTGGTTCTTCATTTAGTATCTGATTTTGCAGGCCGCTGTTCAGCGGCCTCGCTCACCACTCTATTGTTACTAACCGATCGGTTTCTCTCTGCTTGGCATCTCGTTTCAGCACGCTTTGCATAATGCGCGGCTGCGCGCTGAAGTGACGTCCGCAATCAACCCGGGGCGTGCTTTGGCTCGTGGCGCTGTTGATTTCACAGCGAGAGAAAATGATCAGTTTAACGCCAATAGAGCCGGTGATTGACCCTGCAGTCGCGGAGCTAGCAATCAACAGCGCTATGGCCAGAAGCACTGTTCTGGTCATGTTTAGGTCCTGGTGTAGTCAAAAGGCGCTTATGCGCAAAAGGACGGCGAGCATACGTGGCTCGCGCGTCTCATGTAGTAATTAACGGCAATAATTGGTTTTTCTTTAATCGATTATGCAAATTTTATGGTACTGGATGCAGCGCTGTACAGAGTTGTTTTGCTGCCAGTATCAGACGTGGGCCCGGACGGCTTAGCCAGTCATCATTGATAGCAATCACCGGCACGCTAAGCTGCGGTTGCCAGAATCGCGCTACGTTTCTTGCCTGCTGCGTGTTACCGCCCATCACTATCGCTTGAGGATGGCGCATTAATACTTGTTCGCGGCTGACTTGTGGCCAGCTGACGCGGCTATCAGCAAAAATATTTCTGCCGCCGCACAGCTCAATGATGTCGTTCTGCAAGGTCGCTTTTGCTGCGGTGAAAAGAGGCTGCTGGCCAAACTGTAAAAACAGCGGAATTGATGTCAGCGAAGCGTAATGCTGACGCAATTCAGCTTCCTGCTGGCGCAGCTGTTGCGCCGCCTTTTCCGCCTGCTCAGGATGCGGACTCCATTTCCCTAGCGCGGCCAGCGCATCGATCATGCCTGCCAGATTAGCGGGATCAATCCATTCAATTTTGATACCCAACTGCTGCAATTGATCTATTTGACGTTGTGGATTGCCGCCACGCCACGCCAACACCACATCCGGTTTTAGCTGCAAAATGCGCTCAACTTTGATGCCTTGCCAGTTGGCAACCTGTTCGATTTTTGCGCAGCAGTCGGATAGTCTGACCAGGCGCTAACGGCAATTGGTGTGATGCCTGCGGCGAAAGCCAATTCGGTTAAATGCGGGGCGAGAGCGATAACGCGTGGGGATGAAGCGAACAGGCTGCTGCTAAACAGCAGCAGCCAGCAGAGCAGAAAACGTTTAGCCACGCGCCAGGCGCGCCAGCAAGTTTTCTACCATCAGCGACGACTGTTTTGCCGCAACGCTGAGGAACTCATCAAAGCTCAAATGTGATTCTTGATCGGCAACGTCCGAAATGGCGCGAACCACCACGAAAGGCACCGCGAATTGATGGCAGACGTGACCAATTGCGGTGGCTTCCATCTCAACGGCAATGGCCTGCGGGAAGGTGTTACGAATGCGTGCCAGCGGCTCAGCGCCGTTGATGAAAGCATCGCCGCTCACCACCAAACCACGCACTGCATTGAGATCCAACTGCTGAATGCAGGCTTCTGCTTGCGCAATCAAATTCGCATCGGCAACAAATGCTGCCGGGCAGCCCGCCATTTGGCCGGGCGCGTAACCAAAGGCGGTGACATCTGCATCGTGATAACGCACCTCTTCCGAAACCACAATATCGCCCACTTTCAGCGTAGGCGCTAAACCGCCCGCAGAACCGGTATTGATGACGACATCGGGTTTGCAGAGCTGTAACAACAGCGTCGTACCAAGCGCAGCTGCAGTTTTACCGATGCCCGATTTCAGCAGAGCCACCTCAACGCCATTAAGCGTGCCGGTGTAAATTTCGCAGCCAGCCAGTGATAAGGTTTGACGGTTTTCAATTTTGTCACGCAGTAGAGTGACTTCCTGCTCCATCGCGCCAATAATGCCTGCTTTCATAAAGAGTCTCGCTAATGTAGATGTTTTCGCCGAAATTAAGGCATAGTCTACCATGGCTGACAGGGGATTAATTCACGAAAAAAGAGGGGCAATTAATGGCAGCGATCAATTTCAGGACGAAGATCAGCTTTACTCGCCCTTATACCAGCCGAAAAGATCCCGAAGGGGAATATTATATTAGCCGCCATTTTGAAAGTGACCGCGGTCGAATAATTAACTCGGCGGCCATTCGTCGTTTGCAACAGAAAACCCAGGTCTTTCCTTTAGAGCGAAATGCGGCGGTGCGCTCGCGTTTAACCCATTCGCTTGAAGTGCAACAAACCGGACGCTATATCAGCAAAGAGATCCTGCAAACCCTGAAAATGCAGGGCGGGCTGGCGCAATATGGTCTGGATGAGCTGGAAGGTGCCTTTGAGAGCTTAGTGGAAATGGCGTGCCTGCTGCACGACGTCGGCAATCCGCCGTTTGGCCATTTTGGCGAAGCGGCAATTAACGACTGGTTTGAGGATAAGTTACCCGCAAACTTGGTGGATCCGCTGGTTGCTGGTGTTGAAACCGATGAGCAGCGCAGCGCTTTTGATCAAATGAATGCCATGATTCGCCAGGATTTATGTCATTTTGAAGGCAACGCGCAGGCCATTCGCATGGTGCATACTTTGCTGCAGCTGAATCTCAGCTATTCACAAGTTGCCTGCGTGTTGAAATATACAGCGCCCGCCTGGTGGCAAGGCGAAAAACCGGCTGAATATAGCGTATTAATGAAAAAACCGGGCTTCTATTTATCCGAGCGAGATTATATTGCTGAGCTACGGGCTGAGACGAATATGGATGAGCATCATCGTTTCCCGCTGACTTATATAATGGAAGCGGCAGATGATATCTCTTATTGCATTGCCGATCTGGATGATGCGGTAGAAAAAGCCATTTTTAATGTCGACAGTTTGTATGAATTTCTCAGTAAAGCCTGGGGAACAATTAAACCCAACGATGCATTTAGCCGAACTATTGGTGAGGCCTGGCGTGAAGCCTGCAGCAAAAAGCGCCGCAGCCGCAGCGATCAATTTTTTATGTCGCTACGTGTCAATGTTCAAAACGTTTTGGTGGGCTACGCAGTAAAACGTTTTGTTGATAATCTTGCCGCTATTTTTGATGGTAGCTTTAATCATGCTTTATTAGAGGATGAAGGGGAAGAAGGGCGGCTTCTTCAGATATTTAAAACCGTGGCGCGGCAGCAGGTATTTAACCATTCCGAAGTCGAACAGTTGGAGTTACAAGGTTATCGCGTCATTAAAGGACTATTGGAAATTTATGAACCGCTAATGAAGCTGAATTACGAAGCTTTCACTGCATTGATTAATGAAGATTTTCTTCCTCAGCATCCCATTGAAACCCGTTTGTTTCATAAGCTTTCAGGAAAACATCGTAAAGCTTATCAGCAGGCAATGCGTTCGCTGGTAGTAAAACATAAATATGAGCGTCTGTTATGGGAGCGTTATTATCGTTTCCGCCTTATTCAGGATTACATTAGCGGCATGACCGACCTTTATGCCTGGGATGAGTATCGTCGCTTGATGGCGGTGGAATAAAGGGCGAATTGTAAAGAGCGCGCATAAATTTTTACTTTTACCTAAAACTTTTGCTGGAACTTCGCGTTAAAACATTTATCTCATCATACGACCACAGCAAGGGTCTGGACGATAATTTTTGAGAGATACCGAAAAATGAAAAAAAAGTTCTAATGTTAAGCGCGCTGGCGCTGAGTCTTGGTATGGCACTGACGCCTGTCAGTGTTCTCGCAGCAGAAACGGCCTCTTCTACCAGTCAGCAATTACCCAGCTTGGCTCCTATGTTAGAAAAAGTGATGCCTTCTGTTGTCAGTATCAGTGTTGAAGGCAGCACTACGGTAAAAACGCCGCGCATGCCGCAGCAGTTCCAGCAATTCTTTGGTGATGATTCACCGTTCTGCCAGGACGGTTCGCCGTTCCAGAGCTCGCCAATGTGTCAAAACGGTGGCGGCAGCGAGGGGGCAACGCGCCAGATACCCAGAAAGAAAAATTCCGGGCTCTGGGTTCAGGCGTGGTCATTAATGCTGAAAAAGGCTACGTGGTAACCAATAACCATGTGGTAAACGACGCCACTAAAATTCAGGTGCAGCTCAGCGATGGTCGCCGTTATGACGCTAAAGTGATTGGTAAAGATCCCAGCTCTGACATTGCGTTAATTCAGCTGCAAGATGCCAAAAACCTCACTGCTGTGAAAATTGCTGACTCCGATAATTTGCGCGTGGGTGATTACACCGTCGCCATCGGCAACCCTTACGGCTTGGGTGAAACCGTAACATCGGGCATCGTTTCAGCGCTGGGCCGTAGCGGGCTGAACGTAGAAAACTACGAAAACTTTATTCAGACCGATGCGGCGATTAACCGTGGTAACTCCGGCGGAGCGCTGGTCAATCTCAACGGTGAACTGATTGGGATTAACACCGCAATTTTGGCACCAGATGGCGGTAATATCGGTATCGGTTTTGCTATCCCAAGTAACATGGTTAAAAACCTCACCGGACAGATGGTGGAGTTTGGTCAGGTGAAACGCGGTGAACTGGGCGTTATGGGCACCGAGCTTAACTCTGAACTGGCAAAAGCGATGAAAGTGGATGCCCAGCGCGGTGCATTTGTTAGCCAGGTGCTGCCGAATTCCGCCGCAGCAAAAGCGGGTATCAAAGCGGGCGATGTCGTGGTGTCGATGAACGGTAAGCCATTAACCAGCTTTGCTGCGCTGCGTGCCGAAGTAGGTACATTACCGATTGGTACAACCTTGAAACTGGGCTTGTTGCGTGACGGTAAACCCATGGACGTTTCCGTGCAGTTGCAGCAAAGCACGCAGGATAAAGTGCAATCCGCCATCATTTACACCGGTATTGAAGGCGCCGATCTCAGCAACAGCGACACCAGTGATAAAGGTGTGCGTATCGATAATGTTAAGCCGGGCAGCTCAGCTGCGCGCATTGGCCTGAAGAAAGGCGATGTGATCATGGGCGTGAACCAGCAAAGCGTTGCTAATCTGGGCGAACTGCGCAAGATCCTCGACAGCAAGCCCTCCGTGCTCGCGCTTAACGTGAAGCGCGGCGACAGTAACCTTTACTTGCTGATGCAGTAAAAATTCACGATTATCTGATTCAGGCGGGCTTTGGCCCGCCTTTTTGTACCCATGCGCTGACCGATTAGAATGTGATGGCCGCCGCAAAATGAGTAAATGACACTCTGGCTCTGTGCAGTTGCACAATGTTCTGTGCGTAACCTACGCGTATTCTGTCATTCCCCTCTTTGTCAGGAGTAATGGATGGCTACCTATCACCTCGACGCTCGACTAGCCCAAGATATTGTGGCACGCACCATGAGAATTATTGATAGCAATGTCAACGTCATGGACGCACGTGGACGGATTATTGGCAGCGGTGATCGGGAGCGTATTGGAGAATTGCACGAAGGTGCTTTGCTGGTGCTCTCTCAGGGACGGGTGGTAGACATTGATGAAGCGGTAGCAAAGCATCTGCACGGCGTCAGGCCCGGCATAAATCTGCCACTGCGTATTGATGGCGATATCGTTGGAGTGATCGGACTGACCGGCGAGCCGGTCGCGCTGCGTCACTATGGCGAGCTGGTGTGTATGACGGCAGAAATGATGCTGGAGCAGGCGCGCTTGCTGCACATGCTGGCACAGGACAGTCGTTTACGTGAAGAGCTGGTGCTTAATCTGATTCGCAGCGATACCTTATCGCCACAGCTAACCGAGTGGGCGCAGCGGCTGGGCATCGATCTTAATCAGCCACGTGTCGTCGCAGTCGTGGAAGTGGACAGCGGGCAGCTCGGCGTTGACAGTGCCATGTCCGAACTGCAACAGCTGCAAACGCTGCTTACTACGCCGGAGCGCGATAACTTGATCGCCATTGTTTCGTTAACAGAAATGGTGGTGCTGAAACCGGCACTTAATCCGCACGGACGTTACGATCAGGAAGACCACCGTAAGCGTGTTGAACAGCTTTTGCATCGTATGAAAGAGAGCGGACAAATACGTATGCGCATCGCCTTGGGTAACTATTTTACGGGGCCTGGCAGCATTGCGCGATCTTATCGTACCGCTCGCACCACCATGATGGTCGGTAAACAGCGGATGCCGGATGTAAGAAGTTATTTTTATCAGGATTTAGTGTTGCCGGTATTGCTGGATAGTTTGCGTGGTGGATGGCAGGCGAACGAGCTGGCGCGGCCGTTGGCGAAGCTAAAAAGCATGGATAATAACGGCTTGTTGCGCCGTACCTTAATTGCCTGGTTTACCCATAACGTACAACCGAGCGCCACGGCGCGGGCGCTGTTTATACATCGTAATACGCTGGAATATCGACTGAACCGTATCTCTGAATTAACGGGGCTTAATCTGAGCCATTTTGACGATCGGCTGTTGTTGTATGTGGCACTACAGCTTGATGAGCAGGGCGGCTAGCCCGCTTTTTGACGGCAAACGCAGCAAGCTGCTGCGTAGCGATGTTGGAAGAAACCATGCGTATTAAGGGGTATTCGGTCGAAAATAAAAAAGGCCAGCGTCAGCCAGCCTTTTATATCAGAGCGGTGAGATTAACGTGAATTACGGGTTAATTTATCAAGGTCTGATTCAATTTCTGTGATCTTGTGTGAGACCACGCTTTCTAAATGACGCAAGTCATCAAGAATTTTACGTTTCAGATCAACTTCTACCTGATCGCGCTGGCAAATTTGATCTAATTCATCAATCACATAGCGCAGATTCGGGCTGATTTCCTGAACTTCTTTGTAACCCTGACTCGCGTGATCGGCAACCACGGTTTTACGCTGACGTGGGTATTTAAACTTGACGCTTTTAGCGAAGAATTCACCTTTATCTTTGCGAAAGTAAATCTTCAGAATGTCGTTGTTCGCTTCCTGACGCAGGCTGTAACGGTCGATATCGTCGGGATTATTGATGCCTAAGCTTTTAAGATTGTCGTACATAGCGTTGTTTCCACCAAGATTGAGAAGCGCGCAGATGTGTTCATGACTTAACAACTGTAGACATTAATAACAGGATGAACATTGCGCGACAGGATTTAACTGGCGCGGATTATGAACTGTTTGAAAAACAAACGCACCTGTTAATTCGTGGCGCGAATCAGGATATTGGGCGGGAAGTGTAAAGAAAAGATGACAGGCTGATTTCCAGCCCGTCTGATGCTTTAGTCGATGGTACGCAACAGTTCGTTGATGCCTACTTTACCCAAGGTTTTCGCGTCAACTTTCTTAACGATTACGGCACAGTACAAGCTGTAACTGCCATCTTTAGAAGGCAAGTTACCGGAAACCACCACAGAACCTGCTGGTACGCGTCCGTAATGCACTTCACCGGTTTCACGATCGTAAATCTTGGTGCTTTGTCCAATGTAGACACCCATTGAAATCACAGCGCCTTCTTCTACGATCACGCCTTCTACGATTTCTGAACGTGCGCCAATGAAGCAGTTATCTTCAATGATGGTTGGGTTTGCCTGCAGCGGCTCCAACACACCACCAATGCCAACGCCGCCTGACAAGTGAACGTTTTTACCGATCTGCGCGCAAGAACCCACGGTCGCCCACGTATCAACCATTGTTCCTTCGTCAACGAAAGCACCAATGTTGACGTAAGAAGGCATCAACACGGTATTACGTGCAATGAACGCGCCCTGACGAACGGCTGCGGGTGGCACCACACGGAAACCGGCTTCTTTGAAGCGCGCCTCATCCCAACCGGCAAATTTCATTGGCACTTTGTCATAAAAACGCGTTTCAGCGCCTTCCATAACCTGGTTGTCATTAATGCGGAATGACAGCAGTACCGCCTTCTTCAGCCACTGATGCGTTATCCATTCGCCGTCAATCTTTTCAGAAACGCGCAGCGCACCGCTGTCCAGTAATGAGATAACTTGATTGATGGCATCACGGGTTTCGGTATCGACATTGTTCGGTGTCATGTCGGCGCGACGTTCGAAGGCGGATTCAATAACGCTCTGTAACTGTTGCATGTTTTTTCCTGATTTGTCGTGTTCAGTGCCGGGTAATGACCCGATACAAGTAAATAGTTTTAATTTCACAAATCGATTGCGGTCACACTTTATCGTTTGGATTAAGGGTTTCTGTCAACCGTTGTTGCAACGCTTTGCGCATTTCCTCATCAAGCGCCAGGCGATCGCTGTTTGCTAAAATAAACAAATCTTCGACGCGTTCGCCAATGGTGCTGATGCGTGCACCGTGCAGTGAGACGCCGAGATCGGCGAACACTTCACCTACGCGTGCCAATAAGCCCGGCTGATCGAGCGCCACCAGTTCAAGATAACTGCGCCGATCGGTGTGCGTAGGCAGGAAGTTGACTTCGGTATCAACGCTAAAGTGTTTCAGCTTGGCGGACTGACGGCGAGTGCGTGGCGGAACCCAATCTGATTGGGTAATCGCCTGTTCCAGCGCTTGAATGATGATGGGGTGACGATCCGGTGCCAGTGGGCTGCCGTCCGGTTCCAGCACAATAAACGTGTCCATTGCCATGCCATCGCGGCTGGTAAAAATTTGTGCATCGTGAACGCTGAGGTTACGGCGATCCAGTTCGCCAGCAACCGCCGCGAATAGGTGAGGGCGATCCGGACTCCAGATAAAAATCTCAGTGCCGCCGCGCGTGGCTTGCGGGCTGACCAATACCAAAGGTTTAGTCAGATCGTGTCCCATTAAATGTCGAGCGTGCCAGGCAATTTGGTTTGGCGTATGTCGCAGGAAATAATCAGCGCGACAGCGATTCCAAATCTGGTGCAAACGTTCTTCATCGATATTGTCCATGCGCAACAGGGCCAAAGCCTGTAGGCGATGATGGCGCACGCGTTCGCGCAGATCCGGACTATTTTCCATGCCGCGACGCAGCTGTTTTTCCGTCGCAAAGAACAGCTCTCGCAATAAACTCTGCTTCCAGCTGTTCCATAAACTTTCATTGGTTGCGCAGATATCCGCTACGGTCAAACACACCAGATAGCGCAGGCGATTTTCGTTTTGCATGATTTCAGCAAACTGTTGAATAACAGTAGGATCCTGAATATCACGACGTTGGGCGGTGACTGACATCAACAAATGATGGCGCACCAGCCAGGCCACTAATTGCGTTTCACGCGAATTGAGCCCATGCAGTTCGGCGAAATCGAGTGCGTCCTGCGCGCCGAGAATCGAGTGATCGCCGTTGCGTCCTTTGGCGATATCGTGCAGCAAGGCTGCCATCAGCAGCAGTTCTTGCTGCGGCAGACGCGGCCACAGTTCGACGCACAGAGGATGTTGCGGGCGCGTTGCTTCGTTGGCAAAGCTTTCCAGTTTCTGCAACACGCGAATAGTATGTTCATCAACGGTGTAAGCATGAAACAGGTCAAACTGCATTTGCCCGACGATATGTCCCCAAAGCGGCGTATAAGCCCACAGCACGCTATGGCGATGCATAGGAACCAGCGCACGGCTAACAGCGCCTGGATGGCGCAAAATGGCCATGAACAGCTGACGCGCTTCGGGAATCTGACACAGCGGTTGCTTAAGATGACGACGTGCATAACGCAAATGGCGCAAGGTTGTGGAGTAGATACCTTTGATATTTTCGTTGCGTACCATCACATAGAACATGCGCAGAATCGCCTGCGGCTCGCGACCAAACAGGGTTTCATCGCGCAGATCGATCAAGTCACCGCGTAGCTGGAAATCATCATCTATTGGACACGGTTTTTCACTGGTAGAGAGGGCTAAAATCGCTTCATCGAACAGTTGAAGCAGCATGTGGTTCAGTTCGCTGATGCGACGGGTGACGCGATAAAAATCTTTCATCATGCGTTCAACCGGCTCGTTGCCTTCGCCTTGATAATTCAGGCGCTGAGCCACGCTTAGCTGGCGATCAAATAGCAAACGGTTGTCATAACGCGTCAGCGAAAGGTGCAGGGCGAAGCGGATGCGCCAGAGAAAATCCTGACATTCATTGAGTTCGTTGCGCTCAACCTCAGTGAGGAAGCCAAACCCAACCATTTCATCCAGCGTGGTGGCACCGAAATGGCGTCGCGCAACCCATTGCAGCGTGTGAATATCGCGTAATCCGCCGGGGCTACTTTTAATATCGGGTTCAAGGTTATAACTGGTGCCGTGGTAGCGTTTATGACGCTCTTGCTGCTCTTCAATTTTGGCGGCGAAGAAATCAGAGGAAGGCCAGAACCCATCGCTGAAGACATTTTTTTGCAATTCAAGAAAGAGCGCGACATCGCCAGTCAGCATGCGTGATTCAATCAGGTTGGTGGCGACAGTCAGATCGGACAAACCCTCCAGCAAACACTCTTCCAGCGTTCGGACGCTGTGACCGACTTCAAGTTTGAGATCCCACATCAGGGTCAGCAGTTCGCTGGTGCGCTGCGCCGCCTGTTCGTCGAGTGGCTGACGGCTGAGGATCAGGACATCAATATCGGAAAGGGGATGCAGTTCGGCGCGCCCATAACCACCTACCGCAACCAAGGCGATAGACTTCATGCTGTCAAAACCAAAGAAGCGCCACAAACGACGCAGCAGGCGATCGATATACAACGTACGCGCATCGATCAATGTTTCAACCGCTTCACCTGCGTCGAACGCTGCAGCTAAATATTGCTGAAAATTCTCCAGCCGCTGTTTTAACAGTTCGCGTGTTAGCTGGTCATCATCCCAATGCGCGGGGGAATCTTTTAGGCCATTTTTAACATCGTCCGACAGGCTCACACTCATGCAGCTCTTCTCTTCTTTAGCCATAAAAAAACCGGCATAGCGCCGGCCTTTTCTTAAGTGGGGGAATCACCCTTCGTTGACTAACACGGCAGGAATGGTGTCGTCTTTACGCAGGGTTAAAATCTCACAGCCGTTTTCCGTCACCACAATAGTATGCTCGTACTGTGCGGACAAGCTGCGATCTTTGGTTTTCACCGTCCAGCCATCTTTCATGGTGCGGATGCGGTAATCACCCGCGTTGACCATCGGTTCAACCGTGAAGGTCATGCCCGCTTGCAGCACAACGCCGCTGTCGTCTGCATCGTAATGTAATACTTGCGGCTCTTCATGGAAGCCTTTGCCAATGCCGTGACCACAATATTCACGTACTACGGAGAAGTCGTTCGCTTCAACATATTTTTGAATAGCGCGGCCCAGCTCGCGTAAGCGAATGCCTGGCTTGATCAGGCGCAGCGACAGATAAAGGCTTTCCTGAGTGACGCGGCACAGACGCTCGCCCTGAATAGTCGACTTGCCAACAAGGAACATTTTTGAGGTGTCTCCGTGATACTCATTTTTGATCACGGTGACGTCAATGTTAATGATATCTCCATCTTTCAGGGGACGATCATCGCTGGGAATACCATGACACACAACTTCATTGATAGAGATGCACACGGATTTCGGGAAACCGTGATAGCCGAGGCAAGCGGAAATCGCGTGCTGCTCGTTGGTGATGTAGTCGTGACAGATGCGATCCAGCTCGCCAGTGGTGACACCCGGCTTTACATGCTGTTCAATCATCTCCAGCACCTCGGCAGCCAGACGGCCCGCGACGCGCATTTTTTCGATTTCTTCAGGGGTTTTTATTGAGATTGCCATTAAATTAATCCGCATTTGTCGAAAATATCGACAATAATAAATTCTGTGCTGTCATGTTAGCAGCCAGCAAATGGGCTGCCAAATAGAGAACGCGCTGGCCTGAGTTAGCGAACTATTATTGGTGTCTCGGGCGTGATTATGGTATAAAGCGCGCCGACGATTCTCTGTACGGCCGTTTTGGTCGGCAGGAAACGCATAACTCTCATTATGTGTAATAAAACACACATGTATCGACACATACGCCGGGGTGCCTTGTAAGAGGTCGGTTGTATGGGATACATGGAGGCCCAACCCCAATCACTCATAGAGGTAATCATGGCAACTGTTTCCATGCGCGACATGCTCAAGGCTGGTGTTCACTTCGGTCACCAGACCCGTTACTGGAACCCAAAAATGAAGCCATTCATCTTTGGTTCACGTAATAAAGTTCACATCATCAACCTTGAGAAAACTGTACCAATGTTCAACGACGCTCTGGCTGAACTGAACAAGATCTCTTCCCGTAAAGGTAAGATCCTGATCGTTGGTACTAAGCGCGCTGCTGCTGAAGCGGTAAAAGAGTCTGCACTGAGCTGCGACCAGTTCTTCGTAAACCACCGCTGGTTGGGTGGCATGCTGACTAACTGGAAAACTGTTCGTCAGTCTATCAAACGTCTGAAAGACCTTGAGACTCAGTCTCAGGACGGTACTTTCGACAAACTGACCAAAAAGAAGCGCTGATGCGCGCTCGTGAACTGGCCAAGCTGGAAAACAGCCTGGGCGGTATCAAAGATATGGGCGGTTTGCCGGATGCACTGTTTGTTGTCGATGCTGACCACGAACACATCGCAATCAAAGAAGCAAACAACCTGGGTATCCCAGTATTTGCTATCGTTGATACCAACTCTGATCCAGATGGCGTTGATTTCGTTATCCCTGGTAACGACGATGCGATCCGTGCTGTAAGCCTGTACCTGACTGCCGTTGCGACCACTGTTCGCGAAGGCCGTTCTCAGGATCTGGCTGAGCAAGCTGAAGAAGCGTCTTTAGAAAACGCTTAATAAGGTTTGCTCTGCATAAGAGCCCTTAGTATTCAGATGTGATCTGTAAGGGGCCAAGATTGGCCCCTTTATTTTATCTAAGTCTGTAACGCCCCCATTGGGAAGGCGGGACAGAGTAATCTTTCCGCAATAAGTGCCTGCTAGTGCAAATGTACACAGGTACGAACCGAGGATTCTGGAATGGCTGATATTACCGCTGCATTGGTAAAAGAACTGCGCGAACGTACTGGCGCAGGCATGATGGATTGCAAAAAAGCGCTGACTGAAGCGAATGGCGACATTGAGCTGGCAATCGAAAACATGCGTAAGTCTGGCGCAATTAAAGCAGCGAAAAAAGCAGGCAACGTAGCTGCTGACGGCGTGATCAAAACCAAAATCGTTGGCAACTACGGTGTGATTCTGGAAGTCAACTGCCAGACCGACTTTGTCGCTAAAGATGGTGGTTTCCAGGCATTCGCAGACAAAGTTCTGGAAGCTGCTGCGACCGACCGCGTTACTGATGTTGAAGTTCTGAAAGCGCAATTCGAAGAAGAGCGCGTGGCGCTGGTTGCTAAAATCGGTGAGAACATCAACATTCGTCGCGTTGCGATCCTGGAAGGTGAAGAGCTGGGCAGCTACCTGCACGGCGCACGTATTGGCGTTCTGGTTTCAACCAAAGGCGCTAACGAAGAGCTGATTAAGCAGATCGCTATGCATGTTGCAGCGAGCAAGCCTGAGTTTGTTAAACCAGAAGACGTATCTTCTGAAGTGGTTGACAAAGAATACCAGGTTCAGCTGGACATCGCGATGCAATCTGGCAAGCCAAAAGAAATCGCAGAGAAAATGGTTGAAGGCCGCATGAAGAAATTCACCGGCGAAGTTTCTCTGACCGGTCAGGCTTTTGTTATCGACCCAAGCAAAACTGTTGGCCAGGCTCTGAAAGAGCAGGGCGCTGACGTTATCAACTTCATCCGCTTCGAAGTGGGTGAAGGCATTGAGAAAGCTGAATCTGACTTCGCTGCAGAAGTTGCAGCAATGTCTAAACAGTCTTAATGTTCTGAAAGAACCGCCAGAAGGCGGTTCTTTTTTGTCTGTGATTTGCAACAGATACATTTTCAGTCTCATCCCAATAGCAATTTCATTGCGGTAAGCGGATGATCGATCAGATTTTACTTCTCCTTTTCATCATATCTTCCAGGAAGAATTGCCATGGCGACCAACGCAAAACCTGTTTATCAACGTATCCTGCTAAAACTGAGTGGCGAAGCACTGCAAGGCGCCGAAGGTTTTGGTATTGACGCGAGTGTGCTTGACCGCATGGCACAAGAGGTGAAAGAGCTGGTCGAACTGGGCATCCAGGTTGGCGTCGTGATTGGCGGCGGTAACTTGTTCCGTGGTGCTGGTCTTGCACAAGCTGGCATGAATCGCGTTGTAGGCGATCACATGGGCATGCTGGCGACCGTGATGAACGGCCTGGCGATGCGTGATGCGCTGCACCGTGCATATGTTAATGCGCGCCTGATGTCTGCAATTCCACTGAATGGCGTGTGTGACAATTACAGCTGGGCCGAAGCTATCAGCCTGTTGCGGAATAACCGTGTTGTGATTTTCTCTGCGGGTACGGGTAATCCTTTCTTCACCACTGACTCTGCAGCTTGCCTGCGCGGCATCGAGATTGAAGCCGACGTGGTATTGAAAGCGACCAAGGTTGACGGCGTTTACTCAGCCGATCCAGTGAAAAATCCCGATGCGACACTTTACGAACAATTGACCTATGCTGAAGTGCTGGATCAAGAGCTGAAAGTGATGGATCTTGCTGCCTTTACGCTGGCGCGTGACCATAAATTGCCGATTCGCGTCTTCAACATGAATAAGCCTGGCGCGTTGCGCCGCGTAGTGATGGGTGAAAAAGAAGGTACCCTGATTACGCATTAATACCCGAGGCGAGATAAAATAAGGTATATTCTGTCAGCGCGGTGACAATTCATCGCGCACCAGTCAGGATTATCGATGATTATCGATCCCGCTTCCGGTTATGCCGGAACTGGCCAGGTCAAACCGAATCCAAGGGTTTCAACGTGATTAACGACATCAAAAAAGATGCTGATATGCGCATGGACAAATGCGTGGAAGCATTCAAAAACACCATCAGCAAAATACGCACGGGCCGTGCTTCACCTTCGCTGCTCGACGGTATCATCGTCGAATATTACGGCACGCCGACGCCGCTGCGTCAGCTGGCTTCTGTTACCGTAGAAGACTCACGCACGCTGAAAATCAACGTGTTTGATCGCTCACTCGGCCCAGCCGTTGAGAAAGCGATCATGACGTCTGATCTCGGTCTGAACCCAAGTTCAGCCGGTACAGACATCCGTGTTCCGCTGCCTGCGTTAACCGAAGAACGTCGTAAAGATTTGATTAAAATCGTGCGCGGCGAAGCCGAGCAGGGCCGAGTGTCGGTACGTAACGTCCGCCGCGATGCCAACGATAAAATCAAAGCATTGCTGAAAGATAAAGAGATCAGCGAAGACGACGAGCGTCGTACGCAAGACGAGATTCAAAAAATGACCGATGCACACATCAAGAATGTTGATGCTGCTCTGTCAGAAAAAGAGAAAGAGCTGATGGATTTCTAATCCCATCACTGCCAGACAAAACGCCGTACAGATGAAGTATTCTCTCGAATACGCTATCTGGCGGCGTTTTACATTGTGCTTCTTAGCACGGCCTTTTTGACTTCACATGGACAGCATAATGAAGCATCTAACTCTGCTAGGTTCAACCGGTTCGATTGGCGTCAGCACGCTGGCGGTAATTCGCGCTAATCCAAATTTATATCAGGTAACCGCATTGGTTGCCGGTCACAACGTTGATTTGATGGCTGAACAGTGCGCAACTTTTCAACCACGCTATGCGGCGATGGCCGATGAAACTTCAGCAGCGGCGCTGCGTGAACGACTGAGAGCACTCAAGGTAAATACCGAAGTGCTCTCCGGCGTTCAGGCGGCTTGCGAACTGGCGGCATTGGACGACGTCGATCAGGTCATGGCGGCGATTGTTGGTGCATCGGGTTTACTCCCCACGCTGGCCGCTATTCGCGCCAGTAAAACTGTCCTGTTGGCGAATAAAGAATCCCTTGTCACCTGCGGCCGTTTGTTTATGGAGGCTGTACGTCAACATAACGCGCAATTACTGCCCGTCGACAGCGAGCATAACGCCATTTTTCAGAGTTTACCGGCTTCCATCCAGCATCAGTTAGGTTACGCTGACCTCCAGGATAATGGCATTGAGTCGATTATTCTTACGGGATCAGGTGGTCCTTTTCGTGACACGCAATTAACCGATCTGGCGGGTATGTCGCCCGATCAGGCATGTGCACATCCGAACTGGTCAATGGGGCGAAAAATCTCTGTTGATTCAGCCACCATGATGAATAAAGGTCTTGAATACATTGAAGCCCGTTGGTTGTTTAACGCTAGCGCAGCGCAGATGGAAGTGATTTTGCATCCGCAATCGGTCATTCACTCCATGGTGCGTTACTGCGATGGGAGCGTGTTAGCCCAGCTGGGTTCTCCCGATATGCGTACGCCGATTGCTCACAGCATGGCGTGGCCAGCGCGTATCAAGGCGGGCGTCACGCCGCTGGACTTCACCCGCATGTCGGCGTTGACATTCGCAGAACCCGATTATGGTCGCTATCCGTGTTTGAAACTGGCCATTGATGCCTGTGAAGCCGGACAAGCGGCGACCACCACGCTTAACGCCGCCAATGAGGTTGCCGTCGCGGCTTTCCTGAGTCACCAGATCCGCTTCACTGATATTGCGGCACTTAATAGTGAGGTGCTGGCAGCGCAAACGTGTCAGGAACCGGATTCGGTGGACGCAGTCCTTGAAATCGATCGCATAGCGCGCAAAGTTGCAACAGAAATGTTGCCGCGCGTCACGTCATTACGTTGATCGCGCCGAGGCTGTTTGTTCACTTCCGGTGAAACTGGTATAGTCGCTGGCTCGCGTTTCACGGTCTGACACCGAATTCGGTGTGGCCCGACATAGAGTGTCGGGATTTGTACCGAGCGCAATGTATTCAGAAACCACAGCATTTCTGATGAAAGGAATTGATTACGCGTTATGTCGTCTAACAATCAAAACAACACCGATGACCAACAGGGAAACGGTCCACGTCATGTTGCTATCATTATGGATGGCAATGGTCGCTGGGCTAAAAATCAGGGAAAATTGCGTATAACCGGTCACAAAGCCGGTGTGAAGTCGGTACGACGTGCCGTTAGCTTTGCTGTCAGCAACAATTTAGAATCCTTGACGCTGTACGCCTTCAGTAGCGAAAACTGGAGCCGCCCAGCGCAAGAGGTGACTGCCTTAATGGAATTGTTTGTCTGGGCACTCGACAGTGAAGTGAAGAGCCTGCACAAACACAATGTTCGTTTACGTATTATCGGCGATATTAGTCGTTTCAGTGCCCGCATCCAGGAACGTATTCGTCGTTCTGAAATGCTGACTGAAAATAACGATGGTTTGACCCTTAACATTGCCGCCAACTATGGTGGGCGTTGGGATATCATCGAAGGCGTAAAAAAACTGGCAGAACAGGTTCAGGAAGGATTATTACGTCCTGACCAAATTACCGAAGAGAATCTGGCACCGCACCTGTGTATGCAGGATCAAGCGCCAGTGGATTTAGTGATAAGGACCGGGGAGAGCATCGGATTAGCAACTTCCTGCTGTGGCAAATTGCCTATGCTGAATTCTATTTTACCGATGTTCTTTGGCCTGATTTCGATGAACACGTTTTTGAAGGTGCACTGAATGCATTCTCTCTGCGGGAGCGACGCTATGGCGGCGCTGCACCAGGCGGCGCCTGAGCAATCTGGGGGTAACCTTTGCTGAAGTCTCGTCTGATTACCGCGTTTATTCTAATACCGCTGGTGATTGCTGCGCTGTTCTGGTTACCGCCCGTTGGTTTTGCGATTACAACCATCATTATCTGCATGCTGGCCGCCTGGGAATGGGGGCAGCTTGCGGGCATGGCATCCCGTCAACAACGCATCTGGTTAGCCGTACTTTGTGGCTTATTGCTGTCGCTGATGCTTTTTACACTTCCTCCCTATCAGCATGATGTCCATCTGCCGCAGGTGGAAATTTCTCTTTGGGCGTCATTAGTGTGGTGGGTTGTAGCGCTTTTACTGGTGCTCTGTTATCCCGCTTCTGCAGCATTATGGCGTCATTCGCGCCCGCTGCGCCTACTGTTTGGCATCTTAACCATTATCCCCTTCTTCTGGGGCATGCTTGCACTGCGCCAATATCATTACGACAGCGATCACTTCGCGGGAGCCTGGTGGCTGCTGTTTGTTATGTTTCTGGTATGGGGTGCGGATTCAGGTGCGTTTATGTTCGGCAAACTGTTTGGTAAACATAAGCTGGCACCAAAAGTTTCACCCGGTAAAACCTGGGAAGGCTTTATTGGTGGTCTGATTTCTTCAGCCATCATTGCATTATTATTTGCTAGTCTGGCGCCGTTGAGCGTGCCTGTCGGTACGCTGGTCATTTGCGCCGTCATCGCGACATTAGCCTCGGCGCTAGGTGATCTCACCGAGAGCATGTTCAAACGTGAAGCGGGTATTAAAGACAGTGGCAATTTGATTCCTGGCCACGGTGGTATTCTTGACCGCATTGATAGTCTGACCGCAGCCGTGCCGGTTTTTGCCTGTTTATTGCTATTGGTGTTCCGCACCCTCTGAGGACAGGCAAAGATGTTGAGCATACTCTGGAGTTTCGTCGCCTTTATCGTTGCACTTGGCGTATTGATTACCGTGCATGAATTTGGCCATTTTTGGGTAGCGCGCCGTTGCGGTGTGCACGTTGAACGTTTCTCTGTTGGCTTCGGTAAAACACTGTGGCGACGTCAGGATCGTCACGGCACCGAATTTGTTATTGCTCTTATTCCCCTTGGCGGTTACGTCAAAATGCTCGACGAGCGCGTCGAGAGCGTTCCTGCGGAGCTGCGCCATCAGGCTTTTAATAACAAAGCTATATGGCAGCGCGCCTCAATTATTGCGGCAGGTCCTGTCGCAAACTTCATCTTCGCCATCTTGGCTTACTGGGTTGTGTTTATTCACGGCGTACCCGGTGTGCGCCCAGTAATTGGTGAAATATTAAACGGATCGGTCGCTGCTGAAGCGCAAATTGCGCCGGGTATGGAACTTAAGGCCGTTGACGGTATCGAAACGCCTGATTGGGATGCTGTGCGTATGGAGCTGGTAGGAAAAATCGGCGACAGCGCAACCACGTTAACGGTGGCGCGTTTTGGTGAACAGGCAACTCAGCAGAAACAGCTTGATCTGCGTAACTGGCATTTTGAGCCTGATAAGCAAGATCCGATTGTGGCATTGGGTATTCGACCACGTGGACCGCAGCTTGAAACTACGTTGGCAGAAGTGCAGGCGAACTCCCCAGCCAGTGAAGCTGGTTTGCAAGCTGGTGACAGGATCGTTAAAGTCGATGGTCAGCCATTATCGCAGTGGCAGGTTTTTGTCACACAGGTGAGAGATAATCCTGGCAAAAGCATGGCACTTGAGGTTGTTCGTAATGGTGAATCGGTGCAGTTAGCCATGACACCTGAAGCGAAGCCGGGAGCGAAAACGGAAGGATTTGCGGGTGTGATCCCACGTATCATTCCGCTGCCGGAAGAATATAAAACGGTACGACAGTATGGCGCGTTCGCAGCTGTTGGTGAGGCCAGTGTAAAAACCTGGCAACTGATGAAGCTAACTGTTTCCATGCTGGGCAAGTTAATAACCGGTGATGTGAAGTTAAACAATCTGAGCGGGCCGATTTCTATCGCGCAAGGTGCAGGATTGTCAGCAGAGTACGGGATGATTTACTACCTGATGTTCTTAGCGTTGATTAGCGTCAACCTTGGCATCATCAACCTGTTCCCTCTCCCGGTTTTAGATGGTGGGCACTTGCTCTTTCTGGCGATCGAAAAGATCAAAGGTGGACCGGTGTCCGAACGAGTTCAGGACTTTAGTTATCGCATTGGCTCAATCTTGCTGGTGTTGTTAATGGGGCTTGCACTTTTCAATGATTTCTCACGTCTGTAATAGCTGGATAGCGGACAGACGAGGGATGTGTTAGGAAAACGCATAATAACGATGGCGATGAAAAAGTTGCTCATAGCGTCGCTGCTGTTTAGCAGCGCCACCGTTTACGGTGCAGACGGTTTCGTGGTGAAGGATATTCATTTCGAAGGGCTGCAGCGAGTCGCCGTCGGCGCGGCTCTGCTGAGCATGCCGGTACGGGTTGGCGATACGGTGTCTGACGATGACGTCAGAAATACGATTCGCTCGCTGTTCGCTACTGGCAACTTTGAGGATGTTCAGGTCCTGCGAGACGGTAATACGCTGATTGTCCAGGTCAAAGAACGTCCTACCATTGCCAGCATTACCTTCACCGGTAACAAAGCGGTGAAAGAGGATCAGCTCAAACAGAATCTTGAAGCATCAGGTGTTCGTGTCGGCGAAGCGCTGGACCGCACCATGCTCTCTTCAATCGAGAAAGGACTTGAAGACTTTTACTACAGCGTCGGTAAATACACCGCCAGCGTAAAAGCGGTCGTTACGCCGTTGCCACGCAACCGTGTCGACTTGAAGCTGGTGTTTACTGAAGGTGTTTCTGCAAAAATTCAGCAGATAAACATCGTTGGTAACAAAGCGTTCAGTTCCGATGAACTCATTTCACGTTTCCAGCTGCGCGACGAAGTGCCGTGGTGGAACGTGGTAGGCGATCGCAAATATCAGAAACAGAAACTGGCGGGCGATCTTGAAACCCTACGCAGCTTCTACCTTGATCGCGGTTACGCACGCTTTAATATCGACTCAACGCAAGTGAGCCTGACGCCAGATAAAAAAGGCATTTACATCACCGTGAACATCAACGAAGGCGATCAGTACAAGATTGCTGGCGTGATTGTGAATGGCAGCATGGCGGGCCACTCGGCAGAAATCGAACATCTGACCAAAATCCCTGCGGGCGAGCTGTATAACGGCACCAAAGTGACGCAGATGGAAGATGATATCAAAAAGCTGCTGGGCCGTTATGGTTATGCCTATCCGCGCGTTGTTACACAGCCGGAAATTAACGATGCTGATAAAACAGTAAAACTGCATATTAATGTCGATGCCGGCAACCGTTACTACGTGCGCAATGTTCGCTTTGAAGGGAACGACACGTCGAAAGACTCCGTATTGCGCCGTGAAATGCGTCAGATGGAAGGTGCATGGCTGGGCAGCGATTTGGTCGATCAGGGTAAAGAGCGTCTGAACCGCACCGGCTATTTTGAGACAGTTGATGTCGATACGCAGCGCGTGCCGGGTTCTCCTGATCAGGTCGACGTGGTTTATAAAGTTAAAGAGCGTAACACCGGTACCTTCAACTTTGGTGTGGGTTACGGTACGGAAAGCGGCGTCAGCTTCCAGGTTGGCGTCACGCAGGACAACTGGCTTGGCACCGGTAATACCGTCGGTATCAGCGGTACCAAAAACGATTACCAGACCTATGCCGAGTTCTCGCTTACCGATCCTTATTTCACGGTTGATGGGGTGAGCTTAGGCGGTCGTCTGTTCTATAACGACTTTAAAGCTGACGATGCTGATCTCTCCGACTACACCAACAAAAGTTACGGTTTAGACGGTACGCTGGGCTTCCCGATTAACGAGAACAACACGCTGCGCGTGGGATTAGGTTATGTACACAACGACCTGTCTAACATGCAACCACAAGTTGCTATGTGGCGTTATCTCGACTCGGTTGGTAAACCACAACAGCTTAACGATGAAGGTGATTTCTCTGCGGATGACTTCACCTTTAACTATGGTTGGACGTACAACACGCTGGACCGCGGCTTCTTCCCAACCGCAGGTAACCGCACTAACCTGAATGGTAAAGTCACTATTCCAGGTTCTGATAACAGCTTCTATAAAGTGACGCTGGACAGCCAACAGTACATGCCGATCAACCAAGATCGTACTTGGGTGCTGTTAGGTCGTGGTCGTGTAGGCTACGGTGACGGCTTGAGTGGCAAAGAATTGCCATTCTATGAGAACTTCTATGCGGGTGGTTCAAGTACTGTGCGTGGTTTCCAGTCGAATACGATTGGTCCTAAGGCCGCGTATTTGAATGATAACTCGTCTACTTGTTCTGGCACGAACAGAATCTGTAACTCAGATGATGCTGTAGGTGGTAACGCAATGGCGATCGCCAGCCTTGAGCTGATTACACCGACGCCGTTCCTGAGTGAGAAATACTCTAACTCAGTGCGTACTTCACTGTTTGTTGATGCCGGTACCGCATGGGATACCAAGTGGGAAAATACTGACGATACACGCGCTGCTGACGTGCCGGACTACAGCGATCCAAGTAACATTCGTGTATCAAGCGGTATCGCTTTGCAATGGATGTCGCCGTTGGGTCCGCTGGTGTTCTCTTACGCCCAGCCGATCAAGAAATACGAGGGAGACAAATCAGAGCAATTCCAGTTTAACATTGGTAAAACCTGGTAATGTTCTGAGCATGGATGCATAAGCTAGAGTATTGCCGCCGGGCAGCTGCTAACAGCTGTTCCGGGGCAAACACTGTGTCGCTGACACAAACGTTGATGGTAAGGAGTTTATAGTGAAAAAGTTGTTGTGTGCCGCCGGTCTGGGTCTTGCTTTAGCGGTTTCCGCTGGTGTTCAGGCTGCTGACAAAATTGCAGTGGTAAACGTGTCCAGCATTTTCCAACAGTTACCGCAACGTGCGACTGTTGCTAAACAGCTGGAAAATGAGTTCAAAGGCCGTGCAACCGAGTTGCAAAGCCAGGAGCGCGATCTGCAGACTAAAATGCAGCGCCTGCAGCGTGACGGTTCTACCATGAAGGCCAGCGAACGTAGCCGCATGGAAAAAGACGTCATGTCACAGCGTGAAACCTTCTCAACCAAAGCGCAGGCTTTTGAGCAAGACAATCGCCGTCGTCAGACGGAAGAGCGTAACAAACTGCTGAGCCGTATTCAGGACGCAGTGAAGAAAGTTGCTGATGACGATGGTTACGACGTAGTCATCGACGCTAATGCTGTGGCTTACGCTTCAAACGCGAAAGACATTACTGCAGACGTGCTGAAACAGGTTAAATAATCGATGTCATCTATTCGACTGGCTGATTTAGCCCAGCAGTTGGATGCAGAATTGCACGGAGATGGCGATATCGTCATCTCCGGCATTGCTTCTATGCAATCCGCCACAACTGGCCAAATCACTTTTCTTGCAAACAGCCGTTACCGCGAGCAACTCGCCCTGATTAAGGCCTCAGCCGTGGTGCTGACGGAAGCGGATCTGGAGTGGTGCAACTCGGCAGCGTTGGTGGTGAAAAATCCTTACCTGACCTATGCGCGTATGGCGCAGCTGCTTGATACTACACCTCAGCCAGCCCAAAACCTCGCCCCCAGCGCCGTCATCGATCCCAGTGCAAAATTAGGCAACAACGTTTCAGTTGGAGCTAATGCGGTGATCGAGTCAGATGTTGAACTGGGTGATAATGTTGTTATCGGCGCAGGCTGCTTTGTGGGTAAAAAAACACGCATCGGCAGCGGTACGCGTTTATGGGCCAACGTTTCTATCTATCATGAGATTCAAATTGGTCAGGATTGTCTGATTCAGTCAGGCACAGTAATTGGTTCCGATGGTTTTGGTTACGCTAACGATCGCGGCAATTGGGTGAAAATCCCACAGCTGGGTGCGGTAATTATCGGCGATCGCGTCGAAATTGGGGCTTGTACCACCATTGATCGCGGCGCCTTGGATAACACTCTAATCGGCAATGGTGTTATCATAGACAACCAATGTCAGATCGCCCACAACGTGGTTATTGGTGACAATACCGCTGTTGCAGGTGGTGTGATCATGGCGGGTAGTTTGAAAATTGGTCGTTACTGTATGATTGGCGGTGCCAGCGTCATTAACGGCCATATGGAAATCTGTGACAAGGTGACCGTGACCGGTATGGGCATGGTGATGCGTCCTATTACAGAGCCTGGTGTATACTCCTCAGGCATTCCGCTACAACCTAACAAAACCTGGCGTAAAACTGCAGCGCTGGTGATGAACATCGATGAAATAAGCAAACGCTTAAAAGCCATCGAACGCAAAGTCGGTAAAGACTAAGCGGCATCCCAAACCTGCCCGGCTTTCATAATAAAAGTGTTAAGCAGGAAGCCAGGCGCCACGGAACCTATTTGCGGCCTGCGGAAGATCATGTTGATCTGTGCAGGCCGTGTTATTGATGTCATCAGATTTTTAGGACAGGAAGAGTATTTTGACTACTGAAACTCATACTCTGAAAATTGAAGAGATTTTAGAGCTGCTGCCGCACCGCTATCCGTTTTTGCTGGTTGACCGTGTGCTGGAATTTGAAGAGCACAAATACCTGCGTGCAGTGAAGAACGTTTCCGTAAATGAACCGTTTTTCCAGGGCCATTTCCTGGTAAACCGATTTTTCCTGGCGTTCTGATCCTTGAAGCGATGGCGCAGGCTACCGGTATTCTGGCGTTTAAAAGCGTCGGCAAACTGGAGCCGGGCGAGCTGTATTACTTCGCCGGTATCGATGATGCGCGTTTTAAACGTCCAGTCGTACCGGGCGATCAAATGATCATGGAAGTCACTTTCGAAAAAACCCGCCGTGGCCTGACTCGCTTCAAAGGCGTGGCGACCGTCGACGGTAAAATCGTTTGTGAAGCAACCATGATGTGTGCCCGCAGCCGGGAGGCATAATTCGTGATTGATCCAACCGCCAACATCCATCCCAGTTCTGTCATTGAAGATGGGGCCATTATTGGTCCCAATGTTCACATCGGCCCGTTCTGCTTTATTGGGGCAAATGTGGAGATTGGTGAAGGAACGGTACTTAAATCGCATGTGGTCGTTAACGGCCATACGCGCATTGGTAAAGATAACCAGATCTATCAGTTCGCCTCGATTGGCGAAGTGAATCAAGATCTGAAGTATGCCGGTGAGCCGACTCGCGTTGAGATTGGCGATCGCAACCGTATTCGCGAAAGCGTCACCATTCACCGTGGCACCATCCAGGGTGGACACGTCACGACGCTGGGTAGCGACAACCTGCTGATGGTTAATGCGCATATTGCGCATGATTGCGTAGTCGGCAATCGTTGCATTTTTGCTAATAATGCAACCCTTGGCGGTCATGTAACCGTGGATGATTTTGCCATTATTGGTGGCATGACGGCCGTGCATCAGTGGTGCACTATCGGTGCACATGTGATGGTTGGCGGTTGTTCAGGCGTGGCACAAGACGTGCCCCCTTACGTGATTGCGCAGGGCAACCACGCGACACCGTTTGGTATCAATATTGAAGGTCTGAAACGCCGTGGCTTCAGTAAAGAGTCACTGCACGCGATACGCAATGCATATAAATTGCTTTATCGTAGCGGAAGAACGCTGGATGAAGTGAAGCCGGAAATCGAAGAAATCGCTAAGCAGCACAGCGAAGTGCAGCCATTCTATGACTTCTTTGCCCGCTCAACCCGTGGATTAATTCGCTAATTCATGTCATCGCGTCCTTTAACGATAGCCATAATCGCCGGAGAAACCTCCGGCGATATTCTTGGCGCAGGCCTGATTCGTGCGCTTAAAGCGCGTCATCCTAATGCCCATTTCGTTGGTGTAGCGGGTCCGTTGATGCAAGCGGAAGGCTGCGAAACTTGGTACGAAATGGAAGAGTTGGCGGTGATGGGAATTGTGGAAGTGCTAGGTCGCTTACCGCGCCTGCTAAAAATCCGCCGCGATTTAACCCAACGATTTATCGATCTTAAACCGGATGTGTTCGTCGGTATTGATGCACCGGATTTCAATATCACGCTTGAAGGACGATTGAAGCGAGCGGGGATCCGCACTATTCATTACGTCAGCCCATCGGTGTGGGCATGGCGGCAAAAACGTGTATTCAAAATCGGTCGCAACACCAATCTGGTGTTGGCATTTTTACCGTTTGAAAAAGCTTTTTATGATCGCTTTGATGTACCTTGCCGTTTCATTGGCCATACCATGGCTGATGCTATGCCATTACAGCCAGATAAGCTTGCTGCTCGCCGCTACCTGGGTATTGCTGATGATGCGCTCTGTCTCGCGCTATTGCCTGGTAGTCGTGGGGCAGAAGTCGAGATGTTAAGCGGCGATTTTCTAAGAACAGCCCAACTGCTGCGTGTGCAATATCCTGCGTTGGAAATTGTTGTACCGCTGGTCAACGCAAAGCGCCGTGAACAATTTGAGCTGATAAAAGCCGAAGTTGCCCCAGAATTGCCTATGCATCTGCTGGATGGCAAAGGGCGTGAAGCAATGATTGCGAGCGATGCCGCATTGCTGGCATCGGGAACTGCCGCACTGGAATGTATGCTGGCAAAATGCCCCATGGTTGTTGGCTATCGCATGAAGCCTTTCACTTTCTGGTTGGCGAAACGGCTGGTAAAAACGCCGTATGTATCGTTGCCCAATTTATTGGCCGGACGTGAACTCGTTAAAGAGTTGCTGCAAGATGAATGTCAGCCTGAAGCGTTGGCGGCGGCTTTAGAGCCGTTGCTGCACCCCGGTGTTGAGCGCGACGAGTTGCTGAACAATTTCCATGAATTACACCAACAGATCCGCTGGAATGCCGATGAGCAAGCAGCGGATGCGGTACTGGAGATCGCTGATGTCTGATTTTATCTATCCTATTGCTAGCCTTATCGCGGGTGTAGACGAAGTCGGGCGTGGACCATTGGTTGGTGCGGTAGTTACCGCTGCGGTGATTCTCGATCCGGCGAAGCCGATCGTGGGTTTAGCTGACTCGAAAAAGTTATCCGAGAAACGTCGACTGGCGTTGTATGACGAAATCAAAGAGAAGGCGTTGTCATGGAGTTTAGGCCGCGCTGAACCAGAAGAGATCGATCAAATCAACATTCTGAACGCCACCATGCTCGCTATGCAACGCGCAGTAGCGGGGTTGTCGATAATGCCCGATTATGTCTTGATCGATGGAAATCGCTGCCCGGCGTTACCCATGCCTTCGCAAGCAGTAATAAAAGGCGACAGCCTGGTGGCAGAAATTAGCGCCGCATCCATTATTGCTAAAGTGACGCGCGATCGTGAAATGGCCGAGTTAGATCTGCTGTTTCCGCAATATGGATTTGCTCAGCATAAAGGCTATCCAACTGCGCTGCATATGGAAAAACTGACGCAGTACGGTGCGACACCGCACCATCGCCGCAGCTTTGCGCCGGTGCGTAATGTCCTTATCGACGCCGAAGTGCTGGCTACGTGCCAGACAACCACGCTTTAATAGCCTGACACTGTTTTAATCGGAAACTGATATGGCTGAACCTCGTTTTATACATTTGCGTGTCCACAGCGACTATTCGATGGTCGATGGCTTGGCGAAAACCGGGCCATTGATCAAGAAAGCGGCTGCTTTGGGTATGCCTGCTATTGCGATTACCGACTATACCAACCTGTGCGGGTTAGTGAAGTTCTATGGCAGCGCGCATGGCGCAGGGATAAAGCCCGTAATCGGTGCTGACTTTAGCGTTGCCAGCGAACTGATGGGCGATGAATTAACGCAGTTGACAGTGTTAGCCAGCAACAATGTCGGTTATCAAAATCTTACTTTACTCATTTCGCGTGCCTACCAGCGTGGTTATGGCATTGCCGGCCCAGTCATTGACCGTGACTGGTTGGTTGAGTTACAGGAAGGCTTAATTCTGCTTTCAGGGGGACGCTGTGGTGATGTGGGCCGCTGCCTGTTACGTGGTAATACCGGTCTGGTTTCGCAATGCCTGAATTTTTATCAACAGCATTTTGCCGATCGCTATTATCTTGAGCTTACACGCACCGGACGTCAGGATGAAGAAAGCTATCTGCATGCAGCCGTTGAGCTAGCCATCGCCGAAGGCATTCCAGTCGTAGCGACCAACGAAGTTTGCTTCATTAATGAAGAAGATTTTGACGCACACGAAATCCGCGTTGCTATTCACGATGGTTACACGCTGGATGATCCTAAACGTCCACGCAAATACAGTCCTCAGCAATACATGCGTAGCGAAGAGGAGATGTGCGAGCTGTTCTCGGACATCCCTGAAGCGCTGGAAAACAGCGTAGAGATTGCTAAGCGTTGTAACGTTACGGTGCGGTTGGGCGAATACTTCTTGCCACAATTTCCGACCGGCGAAATGACCACCGAAGATTTCCTGGTAATGAAGTCGCGTGAAGGGTTAGAAGAGCGTCTCGAATTCTTGTTCCCAGACGAAGCCGTTCGCGCTGAGAAACGCCCAGAATATGATGAACGCCTGGAAATAGAGCTTAACGTAATCAACCAGATGGGCTTCCCCGGCTACTTCCTGATCGTAATGGAATTTATCCAGTGGTCGAAAGATAACGGCGTACCCGTCGGGCCGGGTCGTGGTTCTGGTGCTGGCTCTTTGGTGGCGTATGCACTAAAAATTACCGATCTCGATCCGCTGGAGTTTGATCTGCTATTCGAACGCTTCCTCAATCCGGAACGTGTATCGATGCCAGACTTCGACGTCGACTTCTGTATGGAGAAGCGCGATCAGGTTATTGAGCACGTTGCCGATATGTATGGCCGCGAAGCGGTATCGCAAATCATCACCTTCGGTACCATGGCGGCAAAAGCGGTTATTCGTGACGTAGGGCGTGTATTGGGCCATCCATACGGTTTCGTTGATCGCATTTCTAAACTCATTCCACCTGATCCTGGCATGACGCTGGAAAAAGCATTTGCTGCTGAACCGCAGTTGCCAGAAATTTACGAGGCGGATGAAGAAGTCCGGGCGCTGATTGACATGGCGCGCAAGCTGGAAGGCGTGACGCGAAATGCCGGTAAACACGCCGGTGGTGTTGTTATCGCACCCACTAAAATCACCGATTTTGCACCGCTTTATTGCGATGAGAACGGCCAGAATCCACTGACTCAGTTTGATAAAAATGATGTTGAATATGCTGGCTTGGTGAAGTTCGACTTCCTTGGCCTGCGTACCTTAACCATCATTAACTGGGCGCTGGAAATGATCAACGCCCGACGCGAGAAGCAGGGCGAGCCGCCCATCGATATTGCGGCGATTCCGTTAGAAGACAAGAAAAGTTTCGATATGCTGCAGCGCGCGGAGACCACAGCGGTTTTCCAGCTTGAATCGCGCGGCATGAAAGATTTGATCAAACGCCTTAAGCCTGACTGTTTTGAAGACATGATCGCATTGGTGGCGCTGTTCCGTCCTGGGCCGCTGCAATCGGGCATGGTGGATAACTTTATCGACCGTAAACATGGTCGCGAAGCGATTTCCTATCCAGATATTCAGTGGCAGCACGACACGCTGAAGCCAGTGCTGGAACCAACTTATGGCATCATCCTGTATCAAGAACAGGTGATGCAGATCGCCCAAGAACTTTCCGGTTATACCCTTGGCGGTGCAGATATGCTGCGTCGCGCGATGGGTAAAAAGAAACCGGAAGAGATGGCCAAGCAGCGTTCTGTCTTTAAAGATGGCGCGGAGCGGATGGGCGTCGACGGCGAGCTGTCGATGAAAATCTTCGACCTGGTCGAAAAGTTTGCTGGCTACGGCTTTAACAAATCGCACTCCGCTGCTTATGCATTGGTTTCCTATCAAACGCTGTGGCTAAAAGCGCACTATCCAGCCGAATTCATGGCAGCAGTAATGACTGCCGATATGGATAACACAGAGAAAGTGGTTGGGCTGGTGGATGAATGCTGGCGCATGGGACTGAAGGTCTTGCCGCCAGATATTAACTCTGGCTTGTATCAGTTCCATGTTAATCCAGAAGGGGAGATCGTTTACGGTATTGGCGCGATCAAAGGCGTCGGCGAAGGCCCAATTGAAGCGATCATTGATGCGCGTAACGAAGGTGGCTATTTCCGCGAGCTGTTCGATCTCTGTGCGCGCACTGACACGAAAAAATCAACCGTCGCGTGATGGAAAAATTGATCATGTCCGGTGCGTTTGATCGCCTTGGCCCGCACCGCGCCGCGCTGATGAGTTCGCTCAGCGATGCGCTAAAAGCTGCCGATCAACATGCCAAAGCCGAAGCGATTGGCCAGGCGGATATGTTTGGTGTATTGGCGGAAGAGCCGGAGCAGGTTGAAAAGTCTTACGCGAGCGTCACACCGTGGCCTGAACAGGTCCAACTGGATGGTGAACGTGAAACGTTGGGACTGTATCTTACCGGTCATCCCATCAACCAGTATTTGAAAGAAATTGAGCGCTATGTCGGCGGTGTACGTCTTAAAGATATGCATCCCACCGATCGTGGTAAAATTACTGTCGCGGCCGGTCTGGTGATTGCCGCGCGTGTAATGGTGACTAAGCGCGGCAACCGAATTGGTATTTGTACTTTGGACGATCGTTCCGGTCGTCTGGAAGTCATGTTATTTACCGATGCGTTAGATAAATACCAGCAGTTGCTGGAGAAAGACCGTATCCTGATCGTCAGCGGACAGGTCAGCTTTGATGACTTCAGTGGAGGCCTTAAAATGACCGCCCGCGAAATCATGGACATTGACGAAGCACGCGAAAAATATGCGCGTGGTCTTGCTATCTCGCTGACGGACAGGCAAATTGATGACCAGCTATTAAACCGACTCCGCCAGTCCCTGAACCTCATCGATCAGGGACCATTCCGGTGCATCTCTACTATCAGAGAGCCGACGCGCGTGCCAAGCTGCGCTTTGGTGCAGCGTGGCGAATTTCGCCTAGCGATCGTTTACTTAATGATCTGCGGTCGTTGATCGGATCGGAGCAGGTAGAACTGGAGTTTGACTAAAACAGGAACATTATGAGTCTTAATTACCTGGATTTTGAACAACCAATCGCAGAACTGGAAGCGAAGATTGATTCGCTGACATCGATTGGTCGTCAGGATGATAAACACGTAAATCTGGATGAAGAAGTTCAGCGTTTGCGCGAAAAAAGCGTTGAGCTGACGCGTAAAATCTTCGCCGACTTAGGCGCATGGCAGATCGCTCAACTGGCGCGCCATCCTTTGCGTCCTTATACCTTTGACTACGTGCGCAACGCGTTTGACGATTTTGATGAGTTAGCTGGCGACCGTGCTTATGCTGATGACAAAGCAATTGTCGGCGGTATTGCTCGTCTTGATGGACGTCCGGTGATGATCATCGGTCACCAGAAAGGTCGCGAAACCAAAGAGAAAATTCGTCGCAACTTCGGTATGCCTGCACCTGAAGGCTATCGTAAGGCACTGCGTTTGATGGAAATGGCTGAGCGCTTCAAAATGCCAATCATTACCTTCATTGATACGCCGGGGGCTTATCCGGGTGTAGGTGCAGAAGAGCGCGGCCAGTCTGAAGCGATTGCTCGTAACCTGCGTGAAATGTCTGGCCTAAAAGTGCCGGTCATTTGTACCGTGATTGGTGAAGGCGGTTCAGGTGGTGCGTTAGCGATCGGCGTTGGCGACAAAGTGAATATGCTGCAATACAGCACCTATTCGGTGATTTCACCGGAAGGTTGTGCGTCAATTCTGTGGAAGAGCGCAGACAAAGCGCCACTGGCTGCGGAAGCGATGGGCATCACTGCCGAACGTTTGAAAGAGCTGAAGCTGATTGACTCTGTGATCCCAGAACCGTTGGGTGGCGCGCATCGTCGCCCAGTGGATATGGCGATCTCGCTGAAACAGCAACTGCTGGCTGACTTGGCCGATCTCGATGGATTCACGACTGAAGAGTTGCTGGATCGTCGTTATCAGCGTCTGATGAGCTACGGCTACGCCTGATTTTGCATGATAAAAAACTAAGCGGACCTCGGTCCGCTTTTTTTATGCCTTAATTCTGACTGAGAGCGGCCCTGCAATTCGCTATGCTTAGCCAATGCCACAACAACTTAGGAGGTGCGCATTGAATATTCTGGCAATCATGGGCGGGCACGGTGTGTTCTATAAAGATGAACCGTTGCGCGAACTGGATGCTGCGTTAAGTCAGCAGGGTTTCCAACTCATCTATCCCAAAAACGCCGTCGATTTGCTCAAGCTGATCGAACACAATCCCCGTATCAGTGGCGTGATTTTTGACTGGGATGCGCATAACAGCATGGAGTTATGTGGCGAAATCAATCAGCTGAACGAATATCTGCCGCTGTATGCTTTCATCAACACCCATTCGCAAATGGACATCAGCATCAATGAAATGCGTATGCCTCTGCATTTTTTGAATACGCGCTCAATGCTGCTGAAGATATTGCGCTGCATATCCGTCAATACACTGACGACTATCTGGATCACATTACTCCGCCGCTGACGAAAGCACTGTTTACCTATGTAAAAGAAGGCAAGTACACCTTCTGTACGCCGGGTCACATGGCGGGTACCGCGTTTCAAAAAAGCCCGGTTGGCTGCTTGTTTTACGATTTCTTTGGTGCGAATACGCTGAAGTCTGATATTTCAATTTCCGTTACCGAGTTGGGATCGCTGCTCGATCACACCGGGCCGCATCTTGAAGCGGAAGAGTATATTGCGCGAACCTTCGGGGCGGAACAGAGCTACATGGTGACCAATGGCACCTCAACGTCGAACAAAATAGTGGGGATGTATGCAGCACCCGCAGGCAGCACGGTGTTGATTGACCGTAATTGCCATAAATCCCTCACGCATCTGCTGATGATGAGCGATCTGGTGCCGATTTGGCTGAAGCCGACACGAAATGCACTCGGCATTCTTGGCGGTATTCCTAAACGTGAATTTACTCGCCCGAGCATCGAAGCAAAGGTGGCGGCAACACCCCGCGCGACCTGGCCGGTGCATGCAGTCATCACTAACTCCACCTATGACGGCTTGCTGTACAACACGCAATACATCAAACAGACGCTGGAAGTTCCGTCGATTCATTTTGATTCAGCCTGGGTGCCTTACACTAATTTCCATCCTATTTATGAGGGTAAAAGCGGCATGAGCGGCGAGCGCACGCCGGGAAAAGTGGTCTACGAAACGCAGTCGACGCATAAGCTGCTGGCAGCATTTTCGCAGGCATCAATGATCCATATTAAAGGCGATTACGACGAGCAGACGTTTAACGAAGCCTACATGATGCACACCACCACATCGCCGAACTATGCAATTGTTTCCTCAATCGAAACGGCAGCGGCAATGCTGCGCGGTAATCCCGGCAAGCGTTTAATTAACCGTTCAGTCGAGCGTGCGCTGCATTTCCGTCGTGAGATTCAGCGTTTGCGAGAAGAGTCTGACAGCTGGTTTTTTGATATCTGGCAGCCTGAGCATGTCGATGAAGCGCAGTGCTGGCCGATCCAGCCGGGTGAAGAGGAGTGGCACGGTTTTACGCAGGCCGATCGCGATCATATGTATCTGGATCCGATCAAAGTCACCATCCTCACACCAGGCATGAGCGAACTGGGCGTGATGGCAGATGACGGTATTCCGGCTGCGCTGGTAGCCAAATTCCTTGATGAGCGCGGTATCGTGGTGGAAAAAACCGGGCCGTACAATTTGCTGTTTTTGTTCAGTATCGGCATCGATAAAACCAAAGCGATGAGTGTGCTGCGGGGCTTAACTGAGTTTAAACGCGCTTACGATCTGAATTTGCGGGTCAAAAATATGCTGCCGGATCTGTATGCAGAAGATCCTGATTTCTATCGCAACATGCGCATTCAGACGCTGGCGCAAGGGATCCATCAGATGATTCGTCAACATGATCTGCCGCGCCTGATGCTGAAAGCTTTTGATGTCTTGCCAGAGATGAAAATGACGCCGCACCAGGCTTTTCAACAACAGGTTAAAGGCAATATCGAAACGGTGGATATCAGTGAACTGGTTGGGCGTGTCTCGGCCAATATGATTTTGCCTTATCCGCCAGGTGTTCCGCTGGTTATGCCAGGTGAAATGATCACTGAGGCGAGCCGTGCCGTGCTCGATTTCCTGTTAATGCTTTGCAGCATTGGCCGTCATTATCCCGGTTTCGAGACCGATATTCATGGCGCAACACTGACTGAAGAGGGTGAATATCGCGTGCGGGTGCTGAAAAGTGAATGAGTTCAGAAGATTACGCATTGTCAGCGTAGAGTCTCGGCCGTAAGGTAATGAATTACCGAACTCAAGGAGCCAGCATGCTGCAGTTAACTCAAATCCATCACATCGCTATCATTGCGTCCGATTACCAGCGCAGCAAAGCCTTTTATTGCGACGTGCTCGGGTTTAGCCTGTTAGGCGAATACTATCGGGAAGCGCGCGATTCATGGAAAGGGGATTTAGCGCTTAATGGCCAGTACACCATTGAGCTGTTTTCTTTCCCTACGCCACCTGCTCGGGTTAGTCATCCCGAAGCCTGCGGCTTACGTCATCTCGCTTTTACCGTGGCAGATGTTGAAATCGCGGTTCAGGCGCTGGCAGAAAAAGGGGTAACTTGCGAGCCGATTCGCATTGATGATCTTACCGGTAAGCAATGCACCTTCTTTGCTGATCCAGATGGTTTGCCGCTGGAGCTGTATCAGGCGTAAAATAGCGCGCTTCAACGGGCCGCATTCGGCGGCCCGAATCTTTGGATTGCGCCATGTCTTTGCCACATCTTGATCATTTGTTGAATTCTGACGCTGCGCTTGTCGTGGCTTTCAGCGGTGGCCTGGATTCAACTGTGCTGTTGCATCATATGCTGGCATGGCAGCAACATCATCCTCAAATCCGTTTACGTGCCTTACACGTTCATCATGGGCTCAGCCCCAATGCTGACGCTTGGGCTGCGCATTGCGTAGCGATTTGCCAGCAGTGGCAGCTGAGTTGTGAGGTATTGCGGGTAAACGTCGATAGCCGCGAGCAAGGCATTGAAGCGGCAGCTCGTCAGGCACGTTATCTGGCGTTGAGTGGCGCGTTAAAGCCAGATGAAATATTGGTAACCGCGCAGCATCTTGACGATCAGTGTGAAACTTTACTGCTCGCGTTGAAACGCGGTAGTGGCCCGGCAGGCTTAGCAGCAATGCCAAAAGCAATGCAGTTGGGCAATCATCGCCTGCTGCGTCCTCTGCTGGATATCTCCCGTCAGGTGCTGGAAGATTATGCTCACAAGCATCAACTCATCTGGATAGAGGATGAAAGTAATCAGGATGTACGTTATGACCGTAATTTTTTACGTCAGCGTTTATTACCTGAATTATTAACGCGTTGGCCCCATTTTGCCGAAGCGACAGCGCGCAGCGCCGCGTTATGTGGTGAACAAGAACAGCTGCTGGATGAGTTATTGTCTGAGCAATTACAGTCGCTGGTTCAGGCCGACGGTAGCCTGACGTTCACCGAACTCCTGAATCTCAGCGATGTGCGTGTTAATGCGCTGCTTCGCCGCTGGATTGCCGGGCAGGGCGGCAAGATGCCTTCCCGTGACGCGCTAAAGCGTATTCATCAGGAAGTGATGTTGAGCCGTGAAGATGCTCAGCCGCGTTTGCAGCTAGGCCATTTTGAAATACGCCGCTTTCGCCAGCAACTTTACTGGCTGCCGTTACAGGAATCTTTGCGTAACAGTGAATTGTGCTGGCCCGATCTCAATGACTCACTGACGCTTCCGCCTAATTTAGGCTCGCTGCAGGCTGATCACTCGGAAAATGTATTACGGCAGCCAAAGGCTGATGAGCACGTCTTTGTCCGTTTTCAGGCACAAGGCTATTTGCATCTGGTTAATCGCGCGGGTGGTCGAGAAATGAAAAAGCTTTGGCAGGAGTTAAATGTTCCGCCATGGCAGCGCGAACGCATTCCTTTAATTTTTTATAATCAGACGCTTGTCTGCGCGCCCGGTTTGTTTGTTACCCGGGAAGGCGCGACCGTGGATGCGCACGGCTGGCAAGCGATCTGGCACAAACAATAATATTGCTGGAGAGCAATGATGAAAAACTTTATTGCCGCTTTATTGGTGGTAACGGCAGTGCCGGCTTTTGCCGAGGGTGATGTGAATGCAGGCGCACAAAAAGCCGCGAGTTGCATGGCGTGTCATGGTGCGGAAGGAAAAACGGCGGTACCGCTCTATCCTAATCTTGCCGGGCAAAATAGCGCTTATCTTAATCATGCTTTACAGGCTTATAAAAAAGGTGAGCGCAGCGGTGGGCAAGCAGAAGTAATGAAAGCGTTTGTGGCGGGATTAAGTGATGAAGATATGGCGGATATTGCGGCCTATTATAACTCTTTGAAACCGTAGCGAAGGAGGCGGGATAGAATCCCGCCCATGAGGATTGCGTTACTCTTCGCTGACGACAACCTTTCCCAGTTCGGGGTGGCTGAAACTGGCGATGTGATCGAGACGCAATTCACGCGTTTCACCAGAAAGGTCAATCTCCAGATACTCCACGTTTTTACGGGACACGATAACATTAGCTTTTGCCTTGAGCTGCTCGCCATCCTTCAATTCCAGCGACAGCATCCAATTCTTTTGGCAGGCGAGTTCCAGATTATCGTAGTCATCGCAATTGATGGGTTTATAAGCTTCGTTCATCAACATAGTCGCTCACCAATAAGTTTGCAGCGGCGTATGCCGCCTGTTCCCTGACAGAAGAGTTTAGCGCAGAATTCGCGGCAATATCATCAAGCGCCTTTAAAGCGCAGCCAATTGCATCCGGGACATAGCCTAAATCCCCGCTGCCGATTTCGGCATATTTTTGGCGAACTAATTCACAATATTTTTGCACAAGCCCCTCCTCAGCAGAGCGTAAATACTCTGGATGATAGGCGACTATAACACAGGCATTTACAGGAAATCAGCCCGGCTAAAGCAGGATCGACACGCGATTCACTGCTAAAGTGACAGATTCCGCTGTTTGACACCAGATTAATACCCGCACAAAAGGTTAAGTTGATGAATCAGTTAAGGCATTTAAGCAGCGATTTCGCTCTGGAAGGTGACAGATGATTATGCTGTCGCGCAATATTGAGCTCCCCGATAACGAAATCGAACTGACGGCGATCCGTGCACAAGGCGCGGGTGGGCAGCATGTGAATAAAGCCAGCACGGCGATTCATCTGCGCTTTGATATCGCTTCATCGTCCCTGCCGCCGTTTTACAAAGAACGGTTGCTGGCTGCTAATCACCATTTGATTACTGGCGAAGGCGTGGTAGTGATTAAGGCTCAGGAATATCGCAGTCAGGAGATGAACCGTGAAGCTGCTTTACAGCGTTTAGTCAATTTGATTGCTGAACTTACTACGGTTGAGAAAACGCGACGCGCAACGCGACCTACGCGTGCATCAAAAGTACGGCGTCTGGAAGGCAAAACACGGCGTGCAAATACCAAAGCGTTGCGTGGAAAAGTGCAATAAAAAACGCCCCATAACCGGGGCGTTTGAACGTGAAGATGCTACTTATTCAGCGCTTTCAGCAGGAAGTCGACAATATCGTTCTGCTTAATCATCTGTTTTTCACTGTCGCGGCGCGCTTTGTACTCAATTTCTTGGTTATCGAGGTTACGATCGCCAATAACGATAGTATGCGGTACGCCAATCAGTTCCATATCAGCAAACATTACGCCAGGACGCTCTTTGCGATCGTCAAGAATCACATCGATGCCTTTAGCGCGCAGTTGGTTATAGAGCTCTTCTGCCACTTCTTTCACTCGGAAAGATTTCTGCATGTTCATTGGCAGAATGGCCACTTCGAACGGAGCCAAGGCCGCAGGCCAGGTAATGCCGCGTTCATCATGGTTTTGCTCAATAGCCGCCGCCACTACGCGCGTAATACCGATACCGTAACAACCCATGGTCAACACTTGGTTACGGCCATCTTCACCCTGAACCGCGGCTTTCATCGCTTCAGAATATTTGGTACCTAGCTGGAAGATGTGTCCCACTTCGATGCCGCGTTTGATCTGCAGCGTGCCTTTGCCATCTGGACTCAGATCGCCTTCTACTACATTACGAATATCCGCAACATGTGGTGCGGGCAGATCGCGCTCCCAGTTAATGCCAATGTAATGTTTATCATCAACGTTGGCACCTGCACTAAAATCACTCATCTTCGCGACCGTACGATCAGCGATAATCGGCATATTTAGGTTAATTGGGCCAAGCGAGCCTGGACCTGCGCCCACGGCTGCACGAATCTCTTCTTCAGTGGCAAAAACCAGCGGTGAGGCAACCATGTCTGATTTCTCAGCTTTGATTTCGTTCAACGCATGATCGCCACGGACCAGCAGCGCCACCAGCGCATGACCGCTTTCTTCGGCACCTTTGACGATCAGCGTTTTGACGGTTTTCTCAATAGGCAGCTGGAATTGATTAACCAGATCCGCGATGGTTTTCGCATTCGGCGTATCGATCTGGCTCAGTTCCTGCGTTGGCAGAGCGCGTTCACCTGCTGGAGCAACCGCTTCTGCGAACTCAATGTTAGCGGCGTAATCGGAATCAGTGGAGAAGATCACATCATCTTCGCCGCTCTGTGCCAGCACCTGGAATTCATGTGATGCGCTGCCGCCGATTGAGCCGGTATCTGCCTGTACGGCGCGGAAATCGAGTCCCATGCGGCTAAAGCTTTGGCTGTAGGCGCGATACATCGCATCATACGTTTCTTGCAGAGATTCCTGCGAAATGTGGAATGAGTACGCATCTTTCATAATGAATTCGCGTGAACGCATCACACCAAAACGCGGACGGACTTCGTCACGGAATTTGGTTTGAATCTGATACAGGTTAAGTGGTAGCTGTTTGTAGGAGCTGAGCTCGTTACGAATCAGGTCAGTGACCACTTCTTCATGCGTTGGACCCAGCACGAAGGGACGCTCATGGCGATCCGCAACGCGCAGCAGCTCTGGGCCATACTGTTCCCAGCGGCCGCTCTCTTGCCACAGATCGGCAGGCTGAACGACCGGCATTGAAATCTCAATCGCGCCCGCGTTGTTCATCTCTTCACGCACGATGTTTTCGACTTTTTTCAGCACACGCACACCGGTCGGCAACCAGGTATACAAGCCCGAGGCCAGTTTGCGGATCATTCCGGCGCGTAGCATAAGCTGATGGCTGATCACTTCAGCGTCGGATGGCGTCTCTTTCTGAGTAGAGAGCAGATATTGAGTAGTACGCATTGGTTACGATTCCAGTTGATCGGAAAGTCACAGACAGAATTTTGCTGGCGGCTAGTGTACCAGCGAGATCTCTGGCTCAAAAGCGGGTTTTAACGTGGGTCGATAGCAACGACTTCAGTGCCGGCTTCATCAATACGCCAGCGCACATTAAAATCCAGCAACCAGGCAGCATATTCCCGCTCCAGCGCTTCGCCTTTGCGGTAAGCGGGGCGGGGATCCTGCGCCAAAACGTCGCTGATAAATCGCGCGAGTTGGGGATAGCTCACTTGCTGCTGCAAAAGCTGTTGTTGTGCCAGCAGAGAAAAACGCACTGGCATATCCGCTTCAGGTGCAGCCTGAGCAAAGCCAGCACGCGCATTCGGTAAGGCTTCAGCAAAAGGCAGGTAAGGTTTGATATCCACCACTGGCGTGCCATCAACTAAATCCAGACTACCCAGATCCAGAATGACCTGCTGCTTCGCGCAGCGAATACCTTTAACTCAACCAGCGACATGCCAATTGGGTTAGGTCGAAACGTTGAACGCGTAGCAAAAACACCTACGCGTGCATTACCGCCGAGGCGCGGTGGTCGCACCGTGGGCCGCCATCCACCTTCCATCGTTTGATGAAACACAAACAGCACCCAAAGGTGACTGAAATCTTCCAGTCCACGTACGGCCTCAGGCTGATTGTAAGGAGGCAAAAGATGGAGCTCGCCGCCGCCATCCTGAACCAGACCTGGCTGGCGCGGCACGGCGAATTTCTCTTTCCACGGTGAACGGATTACACCAATTTGCGCAAAGGCGAATTCACTCATTGATTACTGACTTTCAGCGCCGAGCCTTGGCAAATAGCCTGGCGATAACAACCTGGCGTGCTGCTGACAATTTCGCATTTGTGCAGTAAAACGGCGTTGGCTTTCATCTGAGACGCTTTTACTTGTAAGCGTTTGCGTGCCGTCGCGATATTGGGGGTGAATCTTGCGTGCTGGTCTGGCAATCATCGCCGGACACTTCACCTAAATCGCGGAACGGTTTGCTGACCAGATCGGTAGCATCGGTATAAACTTTGACCGGCGCAGGACGCGACGCAGGCTTACGTGTCGGCTCGCTGGATGCCTGCGGGCGAGAAGGTGCGCTGCTTATGGGGTGATATTCCCGAACACACCCAGTCAGCATCAATGCTAACAAGCAGAGCGGTAAAAAACGCATAGCAACATCCTCATGTTGTAAAAAGTGGCGTTATTGAAACAAGGACCAGAATAAATAACAAGTCGAGCGAGGCGCTAAGCAAAGAAAGGGCGGCATAGCGCCGCCCTGAGGGAAGGAGCAAGGCAGAATTACCAGCCTTTTACTGCGCCACCGTTAAAGACTTTATTAGCCGCGTCATTCACTTCGTCAGACTGATAAGCCTGAACAAACTTCTTCACGTTCTCTGCGTCTTTATTGTCTTCACGCGCCACAATCATATTGACGTAAGGTGAATCTTTATCTTCAACAAAGATACCGTCTTTCGCTGGCGTCAGGCCAATCTGGCTAGCGTAAGTGGTGTTGATCACTGCCAATGCAATCTGGGCATCGTCCAGTGAACGTGGCAGCTGCGGCGCTTCCAGCTCAACAATTTTTAATTTTTTCGGGTTTTCAGTGATATCCAGTGAAGTCGGCAGCAAGCCAACGCCATCTTTCAATTTGATCAGGCCCACTTTCTGCAGCAGCAGCAAGGTACGTCCCAGATTGGTCGGATCGTTAGGAATGGCGATTTGTGCGCCATCCTGCAATTCGTCCAGTGATTTGATTTTTTCGAATAGCCGGCGATTGGGTAAACAAAGGTATTGCCTACCGATACCAGCTTGTAACCACGATCTTTGATTTGCTGATCCAGATAGGGCTTATGCTGGAAAGCGTTGGCATCAATGTCACCTTTGCTCAGCGCTTCGTTTGGTAAAACATAATCGTTGAACGTCACCAGCTCGACATCGAGGCCATATTTTTCTTTAGCGACTTTCTGAGCCACTTCAGCAACCTGCTGTTCAGCACCGACAATCACACCCACTTTAATGTGGTTTGGATCTTTTTCTTTCTGATCGCATCCAGCCAGCGCAATCGCGCCAATTAGTGCACCCACAGCGGCAATGTTTTTAAACTTGAAAGACATATCCTTTCCTTAATATTGATATTGCTTGCTTACTTATGGGACACAGCACGCACGATGCGGTCGCCACAGAATTGAATGAGATACACCAGAACCACCAGTAATACCAATACTGTATTCATCACGGTAGCGTTGTATCCGATATAACCGTACTGATAACCAATCTGACCTAATCCGCCTGCACCGACTGCACCGCCCATGGCTGAATAACCGACTAAGGTAATCAACGTTATTGTCGCGGCGTTCACCAAACCTGGCAGCGCTTCAGGCAGCAACACCTTACGCACAATCTGCATTGGCGTTGCGCCCATGGCGCGGGACGCTTCAATCAATCCAGTGGGTAGTTCCAGTAAGGCGTTTTCCACCATACGTGCAATAAAAGGTGCGGCCCCAACCGTCAATGGCACAATAGCGGCTTGTAAACCAATCGAAGTACCTACAATGACGCGGGTGAAGGGAATCATCCACACCAATAAGATAATGAAAGGAATGGAGCGGAAGATATTCACTACCGCTGAGAGCACGCGATACAAACCTTGGTTTTCAAGAATTTGTCCGGGGCGTGTCACATACAGCAATACGCCGACCGGCAAGCCCAGCACAAAACCAAAAAGCCCGAGACAAAGGTCATCATTAGCGTTTCCCATACGCCACGCGCCAGTAACCACATCATCGCGTCAGACATAACCTAATACCTCAACTTTTACATGGTTCTCTTGCAGCCAGGCGATGGCTGTTTTGGTGTCACTTTCTGTACCGTGCATTTCAGCCAGCATAATGCCGAACTTAACGCCACCGGCGTAATCCATCTGCGCGCTAATAATGTTGTTATTAACATTGAAGCGACGAGCGGCCTCTGACAACAGTGGGGCATCCACTGATTTACCGGTAAATTCCAGGCGCAACAGCGGTACGCTATCGGTTTTCGCTTCCGATGACATGCGTTGCTGATAGTCGTCAGGAATATCCAGATGCAGTGTGGACTGAATAAATTGTTGCGCTAACGGCGTTTTAGGGTGTGAGAACACTTCGCTGACGCTGTCTTTCTCGATTAATTCGCCGTGACTAATAACGGCAACCTGATCACAGATGCGTTTCACAACATCCATTTCATGGGTAATTAAGAGAATGGTCAGGCCCAGGCGACGATTAATATCTTTTAGTAACTCAAGAATGGAACGCGTGGTTGCGGGATCAAGTGCGCTGGTGGCTTCGTCACACAGCAAGACTTTTGGATTACTGGCCAACGCACGAGCAATGGCAACCCGCTGCTTTTGGCCCCCAGAAAGGTTAGCTGGCCAGGCATCGTGCTTGTCAGACAATCCCACTAAGTCCAGCAATTCGGTAACACGTTGGTTGATCTGGCTACGCGACAGATTACCTAATTCAAGCGGAAGCGAGACATTGCCCGCCACGGTGCGTGAATTCATCAGATTAAAATGCTGGAAGATCATGCCTATTTGGCGACGGGCTTGAGTCAGTTGGCGTTCATTCAATGCAGTTAAATCAGCACCATCAACCAGCACGCGACCAGAAGTAGGGCGCTCCAACAGGTTTACGCAACGAATTAATGTACTTTTACCGGCACCGGAAGAACCGATGACACCATATATCTGACCTGCAGGGACATGAAGACTGACGTCAGATAACGCCTGAATCTTACGCGTACCTTGCTGGAACACTTTGGTTATATTTTCGAGTTTTATCATTGCGTTATTTATTATCGTATTACGTTGTCCGTGGTGTGGGATGCTTTCTATAAGCTTAGCCATAAGAGAGCCCAATGGATGTTAAGGCATCCAGACGTCTAAATCAATCAAAGTCATTCAATCTGCCGTTCTCCCTTTTATTGCAATCATGCGATACTGAACGGTAATTTTTATAGCAGGAGTTTCTACGTGGCGAATAAAGTCCCAGCCATTTTTCTTGATCGCGATGGCACCCTAAATGTTGATCATGGCTACGTCCATGAAATCGATAATTTCCAGTTCATTGATGGCACCATCGAGGCGCTGCAAGAATTGAAGAAAATGGGCTTTGCCCTTGTAGTCGTAACAAACCAATCAGGCATAGCGCGCGGTATGTTTACTGAAGACCAGTTTATGACGCTAACCGAGTGGATGGATTGGTCGCTGGCAGATCGTGATGTTGACCTGGATGGTATCTATTTCTGTCCGCATCATCCTGAAGGGTCAGTTGAAGCCTATCGTCAACAATGTGACTGTCGTAAGCCGCAACCCGGAATGCTGCTCTCCGCCCAGGAAGAACTGGATATCGATATGGCTTCTTCTTATATAGTCGGTGACAAAGTTGAGGATATGCTTGCAGGACAAGCTGCTGGTGTTGGAACAAAAGTATTGGTCCGCACTGGTAAACCCGTAACAGCTGAAGGTGAAGCGGCAGCGGATTGGGTAATTAATAGCCTTGCAGACCTCGCTGAGCGGATTAAAAGCGCTTAAAATAGGCATTGTGATTAAAATTCAGGCGAACAGCAAAAAAGTTTGAATTCGCACTTGCGCTCTCAGAATGGTTCCCTATAATGCGCCTCCACTGACACGGCAAACCGGCAACGGGATGGCGGTTCAGGAGACACAGGAAACTGCGTCGCCGGAGAAAAGCTTCTGAAAAAGAGGTTGACTCTGAGGAGGGAAAGCGTATTATACGCCCCTCGCGACAGACCGGCTAAGCCGCTGTTCGCACTGCTCTTTAACAATTTATCAGACAATCTGTGTGGGCACTCGCAGGATGGATATCAGCGTCTTAGGACGTAAAAAATATCAAGCCTCACGAGTGAACACATAATGAAATTCATTATGACGTTTTACAGATGAGCACCGCTTAACTTGTTTAAGCAAATCAAACTTAAATTGAAGAGTTTGATCATGGCTCAGATTGAACGCTGGCGGCAGGCCTAACACATGCAAGTCGGACGGTAGCACAGGAGAGCTTGCTCTTTGGGTGACGAGTGGCGGACGGGTGAGTAATGTCTGGGAAACTGCCCGATGGAGGGGGATAACTACTGGAAACGGTAGCTAATACCGCATAACGTCGCAAGACCAAAGTGGGGGACCTTCGGGCCTCACACCATCGGATGTGCCCAGATGGGATTAGCTAGTAGGCGGGGTAATGGCCCACCTAGGCGACGATCCCTAGCTGGTCTGAGAGGATGACCAGCCACACTGGAACTGAGACACGGTCCAGACTCCTACGGGAGGCAGCAGTGGGGAATATTGCACAATGGGCGCAAGCCTGATGCAGCCATGCCGCGTGTATGAAGAAGGCCTTCGGGTTGTAAAGTACTTTCAGCGGGGAGGAAGGCGATGCGGTTAATAACCGCGTCGATTGACGTTACCCGCAGAAGAAGCACCGGCTAACTCCGTGCCAGCAGCCGCGGTAATACGGAGGGTGCAAGCGTTAATCGGAATTACTGGGCGTAAAGCGCACGCAGGCGGTCTGTTAAGTCAGATGTGAAATCCCCGGGCTCAACCCGGGAACTGCATTTGAAACTGGCAGGCTTGAGTCTCGTAGAGGGGGTAGAATTCCAGGTGTAGCGGTGAAATGCGTAGAGATCTGGAGGAATACCGGTGGCGAAGGCGGCCCCCTGGACGAAGACTGACGCTCAGGTGCGAAAGCGTGGGGAGCAAACAGGATTAGATACCCTGGTAGTCCACGCCGTAAACGATGTCGACTTGGAGGTTGTGCCCTTGAGGCGTGGCTTCCGGAGCTAACGCGTTAAGTCGACCGCCTGGGGAGTACGGCCGCAAGGTTAAAACTCAAATGAATTGACGGGGGCCCGCACAAGCGGTGGAGCATGTGGTTTAATTCGATGCAACGCGAAGAACCTTACCTACTCTTGACATCCAGAGAACTTAGCAGAGATGCTTTGGTGCCTTCGGGAACTCTGAGACAGGTGCTGCATGGCTGTCGTCAGCTCGTGTTGTGAAATGTTGGGTTAAGTCCCGCAACGAGCGCAACCCTTATCCTTTGTTGCCAGCGATTCGGTCGGGAACTCAAAGGAGACTGCCGGTGATAAACCGGAGGAAGGTGGGGATGACGTCAAGTCATCATGGCCCTTACGAGTAGGGCTACACACGTGCTACAATGGCGCATACAAAGAGAAGCGACCTCGCGAGAGCAAGCGGACCTCACAAAGTGCGTCGTAGTCCGGATCGGAGTCTGCAACTCGACTCCGTGAAGTCGGAATCGCTAGTAATCGTGGATCAGAATGCCACGGTGAATACGTTCCCGGGCCTTGTACACACCGCCCGTCACACCATGGGAGTGGGTTGCAAAAGAAGTAGGTAGCTTAACCTTCGGGAGGGCGCTTACCACTTTGTGATTCATGACTGGGGTGAAGTCGTAACAAGGTAACCGTAGGGGAACCTGCGGTTGGATCACCTCCTTACCTGAAGATACCTTCCCGCGAAGTGCTCACACAGATTGTCTGATAGAAAAGTAATGAGCAAGACGGCTGCGAAGTCGTGACACACCTTTGTGTCCCCTTCGTCTAGCGGTTAGGACACTGCCCTTTCACGGCGGTAACAGGGGTTCGAATCCCCTAGGGGACGCCACTTGCTTGGTGACAGGTGAAAGGTGTCTCCACAAAATATCTCAAAGCCGGCTTTTCAGCCGTGTTTGAGATATTGCTCTTTAACAATCCGGAACAAGCTGAAAATTGAAACGACGCGCGCCGCACTCCTCCGTAATAAGGGGTGCACAGGCGACGCGTTCGAGTCTCTCAAATGCTTGCAGCACGCAGCGTTGCAAAACGCCTGTGGGTTGTGAGGTTAAGCGACTAAGCGTACACGGTGGATGCCCTGGCAGTCAGAGGCGATGAAGGACGTGCTAATCTGCGTAAAGCGACGGTAAGGTGATATGAACCGCTACAGCCGTCGATGTCCGAATGGGGAAACCCGGTGCACTCAGTGCATCATCGCAACATGAATACATAGTGTTGCGAGGCGAACCTGGGGAACTGAAACATCTAAGTACCCAGAGGAAAAGAAATCAACCGAGATTCCCCCAGTAGCGGCGAGCGAACGGGGAGCAGCCCAGAGCCTGAATCAGCTTGTGCATTAGTGGAACGGTCTGGAAAGTCCGACGGTACAGGGTGATAGTCCCGTACACAAAAGTGCACAAGCTGTGAGCTCGATGAGTAAGGCGGGACACGTGGTATCCTGTCTGAATATGGGGGGACCATCCTCCAAGGCTAAATACTCCTGACTGACCGATAGTGAACCAGTACCGTGAGGGAAAGGCGAAAAGAACCCCGGCGAGGGGAGTGAAACAGAACCTGAAACCGTGTACGTACAAGCAGTGGGAGCCTCTTTTATGGGGTGACTGCGTACCTTTTGTATAATGGGTCAGCGACTTATATTCTGTAGCAAGGTTAACCGTATAGGGGAGCCGCAGGGAAACCGAGTCTTAACTGGGCGTTAAGTTGCAGGGTATAGACCCGAAACCCGGTGATCTAGCCATGGGCAGGTTGAAGGTTGGGTAACACTAACTGGAGGACCGAACCGACTAATGTTGAAAAATTAGCGGATGACTTGTGGCTGGGGGTGAAAGGCCAATCAAACCGGGAGATAGCTGGTTCTCCCCGAAAGCTATTTAGGTAGCGCCTCGTGAACTCATCTCCGGGGGTAGAGCACTGTTTCGGCTAGGGGGCCATCCCGGCTTACCAACCCGATGCAAACTACGAATACCGGAGAATGTTATCACGGGAGACACACGGCGGGTGCTAACGTCCGTCGTGAAGAGGGAAACAACCCAGACCGCCAGCTAAGGTCCCAAAGTCATGGTTAAGTGGGAAACGATGTGGGAAGGCACAGACAGCCAGGATGTTGGCTTAGAAGCAGCCATCATTTAAAGAAAGCGTAATAGCTCACTGGTCGAGTCGGCCTGCGCGGAAGATGTAACGGGGCTAAACCATGCACCGAAGCTGCGGCAGCGGCGCGCAAGCGCTGTTGGGTAGGGGAGCGTTCTGTAAGCCGTCGAAGGTGGACTGTGAGGTCTGCTGGAGGTATCAGAAGTGCGAATGCTGACATAAGTAACGATAAAGCGGGTGAAAAGCCCGCTCGCCGGAAGACCAAGGGTTCCTGTTCAACGTTAATCGGAGCAGGGTGAGTCGACCCCTAAGGCGAGGCCGAAAGGCGTAGTCGATGGGAAACAGGTTAATATTCCTGTACTTGGTGTTACTGCGAAGGGGGGACGGAGAAGGTTAGGTTAGCCGGGCGACGGTTGTCCCGGTTTAAGCGTGTAGGCTGGCAGTCCAGGTAAATCCGGACGGCCTCAAGGCTGAGGCGTGATGACGAGGCACTACGGTGCTGAAGTAACTGATACCCTGCTTCCAGGAAAAGCCTCTAAGCATCAGGTAACACAAAATCGTACCCCAAACCGACACAGGTGGTCAGGTAGAGAATACCAAGGCGCTTGAGAGAACTCGGGTGAAGGAACTAGGCAAAATGGTGCCGTAACTTCGGGAGAAGGCACGCTGGCGCGTAGGTGAAGGGACTTGCTCCCGGAGCTGAAGCCAGTCGAAGATACCAGCTGGCTGCAACTGTTTATTAAAAACACAGCACTGTGCAAACACGAAAGTGGACGTATACGGTGTGACGCCTGCCCGGTGCCGGAAGGTTAATTGATGGGGTTATCCGCAAGGAGAAGCTCTTGATCGAAGCCCCGGTAAACGGCGGCCGTAACTATAACGGTCCTAAGGTAGCGAAATTCCTTGTCGGGTAAGTTCCGACCTGCACGAATGGCGTAATGATGGCCAGGCTGTCTCCACCCGAGACTCAGTGAAATTGAACTCGCTGTGAAGATGCAGTGTACCCGCGGCAAGACGGAAAGACCCCGTGAACCTTTACTACAGCTTGACACTGAACCTTGAGCCTTGATGTGTAGGATAGGTGGGAGGCTTTGAAGCGCGGACGCCAGTCCGCGTGGAGCCAACCTTGAAATACCACCCTTTAATGCTTGATGTTCTAACGTAGGCCCGTAATCCGGGCTGCGGACAGTGTCTGGTGGGTAGTTTGACTGGGGCGGTCTCCTCCTAAAGAGTAACGGAGGAGCACGAAGGTCAGCTAATCACGGTCGGACATCGTGAGGTTAGTGCAATGGCATAAGCTGGCTTGACTGCGAGAGTGACGGCTCGAGCAGGTGCGAAAGCAGGTCATAGTGATCCGGTGGTTCTGAATGGAAGGGCCATCGCTCAACGGATAAAAGGTACTCCGGGGATAACAGGCTGATACCGCCCAAGAGTTCATATCGACGGCGGTGTTTGGCACCTCGATGTCGGCTCATCACATCCTGGGGCTGAAGTAGGTCCCAAGGGTACGGCTGTTCGCCGTTTAAAGTGGTACGCGAGCTGGGTTTAGAACGTCGTGAGACAGTTCGGTCCCTATCTGCCGTGGGCGCTGGAAAACTGAGGGGGTTGCTCCTAGTACGAGAGGACCGGAGTGAACGCACCGCTGGTGTTCGGGTTGTCACGCCAGTGGCACTGCCCGGTAGCTAAGTGCGGAAAAGATAAGTGCTGAAAGCATCTAAGCACGAAACTTGCCCCGAGATGAGTTTTCCCTGACCCCTTGAGGGTCCTGAAGGGACGTTGAAGACTACGACGTTGATAGGCCGGGTGTGTAAGCGCAGCGATGCGTTGAGCTAACCGGTACTAATGACCCGTGAGGCTTAACCTTACAACGCCAGAGGCGTTTTGGTTGTAGAGACAGAGATTTTCAGCTTGTTCGACGGATAACCCTGCGCGGCAGAAGCGGCGCGGGACAACAGAATTTGCCTGGCGGCTGTAGCGCGGTGGTCCCACCTGACCCCATGCCGAACTCAGAAGTGAAACGCCGTAGCGCCGATGGTAGTGTGGGGTCTCCCCATGCGAGAGTAGGGAACTGCCAGGCATCAATTTAAGACCAGCACGCTGGTCGTGACCCCGCGGGTGACGCGGCGGGGGCGAAACACCTGCAGCCTGCAGCGCGGGCGGCAGTACAGAATCGGTGGAGCGGTAGTTCAGTTGGTTAGAATACCTGCCTGTCACGCAGGGGGTCGCGGGTTCGAGCCCCGTCCGTTCCGCCACTTAATTGATAAGCCCTGACTGAAAAGTCAGGGCTTTTTCATTTGTGCAAAAAGCGGTAGGTTGATTAAAAATCAATTATCTTCTGCTTATCAGCGGCTTAATCAGCAATAATAACCCTGTCAAAATGACCTCATTATATAATTCCGTTCACATTAATGAGGATAAAATGTCTATTCCCGCTTTTGGTCTTGGGACCTTCCGTTTGCAAAATGATGTCGTTATTCATTCAGTAAAAACTGCCTTAGACGTTGGTTATCGCGTCATTGATACCGCTCAGATCTATGAAAATGAGGCGGCTATTGGTCAGGCGATCGCTGAAAGTGACATTGCTCGTAATGACTTATTCATCACCACGAAAATATGGGTCGAAAACCTTTCGAAAGACGATTTGATTACCAGTCTCAAAGAGAGTTTAGAAAAGTTAAGAACTGATTATATCGATTTAACGCTGATCCATTGGCCTTCTCCAGGCGCAGCAATTTCAGTAGCTGAAAGCATGCAAGCTCTTATGGAAGCGAAGCAGCAGGGGTTAACGCGTCAAATAGGCGTATCAAACTTTACGATAGATCTTATGCAGCAGGCGATTAATGCGGTTGGTGCTGCAAATATCGCTACAAATCAGATTGAGCTTCACCCCTTTTTACAGAACCGCCAGGTTGTAGATTTTGCAAATGCTCATGCTATTCCCATCACTTCTTACATGACACTGGCATATGGTGAAGCTTTGAAAAACAAGGTTATTCAAACTATTGCGATGAAGCATCAAATAACTGCAGCTCAGGCTGTTCTGGCATGGGCTATGCAGCTCGGGTACGCAGTTATTCCATCTTCAACCAAGCGTGATAACTTAATCAGTAATCTTGATGCTATAAAAGTCACGCTGGATGAAGATGATATGATGCAGATTGCTTCATTAGATCGTAATCATCGTTTGGTTAGTCCTGAAGGACTGGCACCTGACTGGGATTAAGTTTTGCTTAAACAGTCCTGCACGCGCCAGGGCTGTTCACTCATCCACTCACTAAGAAAATCAATAAATGCACGCACGCGCTGGCTTACTCCCATGTCGCTGTAGTAAACCGCGTTAAACGGCATTTCTACAAGGAGCCGCTGCTCAGCTAATACCTCCACTAACTTTCCCTCAGCAATTTCTTTATCGATCATGTAATCAGACAAACATGCGATGCCATTGCCGTTTAGGCAAAGCTGTTTGATGGTCTCGCCGCTATTAGAAGACATTCCCAAATGAATATCGTAAAGCTCACCGCTTTCCTGAGCAACAGGCCAGCGATTTAGACGCGAAGGATCAACAAAGCCCAGGCACTCATGGCGATCTAAATCTGTAACATTGTGCGGCGTCCCCCTTTTTTAAGATATTCAGGTGAAGCTACCAATTTTCGATAGCTTATAAATAGCAGTCTGGCTCGCAGTGTTGAGTCCGTTAAATTACCTGCTCGAATAGCCACATCCACCTTGCGTTCAATCAAATTGATGAAGCTTTCAGAGGAAATTAACGACAAAGTGACATCAGGATAACGTTCGCGGAAGGGTTTAATCATTGGCATAAGTAGATGAAGAATAACCGGCGTTGCTGCATCCACTCGTAATAAACCCTTTGGTGCGTAACGGCTTTCAATTAAATCATTTTCTGCCGATGTCATTTCTTGTAAGAAACTTTGCACCCGTCTGAAATAACGCTCGCCTTCTTGTGTTAGCGCTAAATGTCGTGTTGTTCGCGTAAGCAACGCAACGCCGAGCTTATTTTCTAACTTCTTGATGGTCCTACTTACAGCCGAGTTTGCCATGTGCAGTTGCTCGGCGGCGCGACTAAAGCTCCCGCTTTCAACCACGCTAACAAACACTTTTAGCTCTTCAGAAGATGCTTTCACTATTTCCCTCCAGACAAAAGACTATTGTTATTTTGCATCTTTTTGTTATTAAAGCATGCGGCAATACTAGCGGCCATCAATCATTGGATGGAGTTAATTATGCCACTTGCTCTTTGGGCGCTAACCATCAGCGCATTCGCTATAGGAACAACTGAATTTGTCATTGTAGGATTGATCCCGACGATCGCCGAACAGATGACCATTACCTTACCTTCAGCAGGAATGCTGGTATCGATCTATGCAATAGGCGTTGCGGTAGGCGCGCCAGTGTTGACTGCGCTGACAGGAAAATTACCGCGTAAATATTTACTTGTAGGATTAATGGCGCTGTTCACGATGGGCAACATCGTTGCCTGGCGAGCCCCCGATTACAACACGCTGATCATTGCTCGCTTGCTGACAGGGCTGGCGCATGGCGTTTTCTTCTCTGTTGGTTCAACAATTGCCACCAGCCTGGTCAGTAAAGATAAAGCCGCCAGCGCCATTGCTATCATGTTTGGTGGATTAACCGTTGCCTTAGTGACGGGTGTTCCGATGGGAACCTTTATTGGTCAACATTTTGGCTGGCGCGAAAGTTTCCTCGCTGTATCGTTGCTGGGTGTCATAGCTTTAATCGCGAGCGCTATACTTATTCCGCGTAATATCGCCCAACCTAAAAACACGAGTCTGTTACAGCAGGCACAGGTCTTAGTTAATCCTCGCTTGATGCTGATCTACGCCATTACCGCGCTAGGATATGGCGGAGTTTTTACCACCTTTACATTTTTAGCGCCTGTCATGCAGCAGTTAGCGGGGTTCTCACCTTCGGCAGTAGGCATTATTTTGCTCGGCTATGGCGTGTCTGTCGCGATCGGTAATATTTGGGGCGGCAAGCTGGCAGATACACAAGGCCCGGTACGGGCGCTTAGCCTGATTTTTGCTGCGTTGGCGCTATCGTTACTCCTATTTCAGTTCACTGCCTCACTTCATTGGGCAGCTTTAGCAACCGTGTTGGTGATGGGAATATTTGCGTTTGGAAACGTGCCTGGCCTGCAAGTGTATGTAGTACAGAAAGCGGAACGTTATACACCCGGCGCGGTTGATGTTGCGTCAGGGCTGAACATCGCCGCTTTCAATGTCGGTATTGCGTTAGGATCGACAATTGGAGGCTACGTAGTTCAACATTATGGGCTGTCTCAAACGCCGTGGATTGGCGCGCTTATCGTTTTTTCTGCTCTGTTATTGATTCGGCTAAGTGGCCGCCTTGATCGGCCTAGCTCCGAGCCAGTGATGGAATAAAACCCGAAACAGCCTGCAATCCGCCGGCTGTTTTGCACATTAAGAATGAGATGAATTCCGACATTCACCGACATTGATTGAAACCCCGTACTAAAATCCCTATAACAGACAAGAGATATACTTTGTTGAGTAATGAGTCAGGCGGGAAAGTGCGGAAAAAAACTTATGCAATGCGATATGTCGCGGGACAGCCAGCGGAACAGATCTTCCCGCCGGGTGCAATGCTTCATCTCGGACAAGCGCTTCCTCCCGGTGCTCCGCTGCCTGCCAATCCTAACTTAAAGGTATTGGTATGGAATATTTTCAAGCAGCAGCGTGCAGACTGGATGACAGTGTTAGAGGGATTCGGTAAAGACGCGCATCTGGTTTTGCTTCAGGAAGCGCAGACTACGCCAGAACTGGTACGTTTTGCTACCAGCAACTATCTCGCAGCAGATCAGGTTCCTGCTTTCGTGCTGCCACAGCATCCCTCAGGAGTCATGACCTTAGCTTCGGCGCATCCTGTCTATTGCTGCCCGTTACGAGAGCGTGAACCGCTCTTACGGCTCGCGAAGTCGGCGCTCATTACTGCTTATCCTTTACCGACCGGTGAAATGCTAATGGTCGTAAACATCCATGCCGTGAATTTTAGCCTTGGCGTTGATGTTTACAGTAAACAGTTGGGACCGATTGGTGAGCAGATCACGCATCACCGTGGGCCGGTTATCATGGCAGGGGATTTTAATGCCTGGAGTCGGCAGCGTATCAATGCGCTGTATCGGTTTGCACAGCAAATGGATCTGGAAGAGGTGATGTTTACTGCCGACCATCGCCGTAAAGCGTTTGGGCGTCCCCTGGATTTTGTTTTCTATCGCGACATGAATGTTAGCGAAGCATCAGTGTTAGTGACTCGCGCCTCGGATCACAATCCATTACTGGTAGAGTTCAACTCGAAACGCTGAACTGATGTAAAGCAGAAAGGTATAAAAGAAAAAGGCTGACAATTGTCAGCCTTTTCGACGTATCAGGTATCTGGTGTTGCGCTATTATTTACAAACAGCGTTAACTTATCGCCTGGCTGAATATCTTTTGAGTTATCCAGCACACTGTTCCAGCGCATCACGTCTTTGATATTGACGCCGTGATGCTTTGCAATACTGCCAAGAGAATCACCCTTACGAACACGATAGGTGATGCTGTTGCCGTTATCAGCCAGCTTGGTGCCGCTAGTGCCCACGTTCAATGTTTGACCGGGCTGGATAGCTGCACTGCGCAGGTTGTTTTGCTGCTTCAGTGTGGCAATGCTGACGCCCAGCTTATTAGCGATACCGGAAAGCGTATCACCCGTGCGCACTCTGTACCCACCGGTTGCGCTGGCTTTCGCTAGCTGCGTTGGCTGTACGGCTGCGATATCACCGGAAGCCAGTGAATTACGCAACTTTGCGACGTTGGACTTAGGCACCATAATATAGTGCGGTCCATTTGGTGCTGTAGCACCCCTTTATAGCCCGTATTGAAGCTCTTTAATTTACTGAGCGACATACCGGCCATTTCAGCGGCTTGCGTCAACTGCATCTGCTGACCTACTTCAACACGCGCCAGAGCGCGGCTTTCATTAGGTGCTGGCAGTTTAATACCGTAACGCTTGTTGTTTTTGAGCAGTTCACTCAAAGCCAACATTTTAGGGACGTAAACCGTGGTTTCACGTGGAAGCGAAAGATGCCAGAAATCGGTGGGCTTACCGCGCGCCTTGTTCTGTTTCATCGCCTTCAATACACGCCCTTCGCCACTGTTGTAAGCCGCGATGGTTAATAACCAGTCACCGTCAAACATCGTGTTGAGGCGTTGCATCATATCCAGTGCAACTTTGGTTGAAGCGACCACATCGCGTCGACCATCGTAGTATTGGTTCTGTTTCAAACCATAGTTTCGCCCGGTAGCAGCAACGATCTGCCAAATGCCTGCGGCATTGGCGGATGATGTTGCGCGAGGGTCAAAAGCGCTCTCCACTATGGGTAGCAGTACTAGTTCCATCGGCATTTTACGTTTCTGTATTTGCTCGACTATCCAGTACATGTACGGCTCTGCCCGTAATGTTACATCGTGGAGATAGCTCTTATTCTTTAAAAACTTTGTTTTTTGTTCGCGGATCCGGCTGTTTTCCGGAATCCCCATCTTCAACTCGTCACTAATGAAACTCCAGAGATCACTGTCGTCTGCGAGGCCAGTTCCATCTTCCTGCCATCGCGGTGACAATAATTCGTCTCCGTATTTTCCATTTTCACTTTGACCAGCTGAAGACAGACTCTGGGCATGCTGTTCTGGGATGTTGGCGTCATTCCGTGAAGCCTGGCATCCAACCAGCAAGACCGAGGCGAGTAATATCGCTTTAGCCTTCATGTGTGTGTCAATAGTCGCTTAAAAGACGAGCAACTATACTTGACGACTTTTCACAACACAACCCGAAATGTCAGAAACTATCTTTCTTCTCGCGTAGAACGGCAAATGTATGCCATATCGGCTTTCCTGAAGGGTCAACGTTCAAAGCACGTTGTAAATCAGGGTCTTGCGTACGCAAAAATAAATTTATTGACCGTTCGTGCGCCAGTTTTGTGGGCAAACTAATGCCGTTTTTGGCACGTAAGTCCTTAATTTTCTGGAATTCAGCCATAATTTGCGGGTCATGAGGCAGAATAGCCGCAGAAAAGGTTAAATTGGATAACGTATACTCATGAGCACAACAGACTAAAGTTTCCTCAGGTAACGTATTAAACTTTTGAAATGATTGATACATTTGCTCTGCAGTTCCTTCAAAAAGCCTGCCACAGCCGCCAGAAAACATTGTGTCGCCACAGAAAAGGTAAGGGGCGCTGTAATATGAGATATGTCCTAAAGTGTGCCCGGGGGTAGCGATCACGTCAAAGGTCATGCCTAACACACTCACCTTATCCCCTTCACTTACCAGGGTTTTTGCACCTTTATCTGCGGTTTCTTGTGGTCCGAAAATCTCAATGTCAGGGAAGTGTTCAAGCAGGGTTTTCACACCACCTACGTGATCGTTATGATGATGCGTGAGCAAAATTGCGACAGGTTGCCAGCCATTGGCTTTGACTTTTTCCACCACTGGCTGCGCTTCGCCTGGATCGACAATCAGGCATTTTCCTTCATTATCTGTCAGCGTCCAGATGTAGTTATCTTGCAACGCCGGAATACTGGTAAGATTCATAATCACCTCTCGCAGGTCGTAGGAAAAGGAAGATGGTAAAGCATGAAGCCCGCTAAAACACGCCAAATTCTGACCGCGCCGCACTCCTGGCAAGACATGCCATGGGGAGAATATTTTCGCGACGCGCTAACGCAGCAACTTCAACCTTATCTCGGAAAGCTTTATGGCTTTCATATGCTTAAGCTTGGCAACCTGAGTGCAGAAATCAATACCGAAAACTGCGCTATCTCGCATCAGGTTAATGTGGGCAGTGAAGGTGACCTGTTACAGGTACGGGCAGATCCTTCGCAATTACCGTTTGAATCTAAATCCGTTGATGCCTGTTTGCTGGCGCATACGCTGGCGTGGAATCAAGATCCTCATCGTGTATTGCGCGAAGTTGATCGGGTATTAATCGATGATGGTTGGATGATTATCAGCGGCTTCAATCCGTTTAGCTTACTCGGCATCAGTAAGTTTGTGCCGATGGTTCACCGAAAAGCGCCGTGGAGTGGCCGGATGTTCAGTCAGATGCGTTTACTCGACTGGCTAGGCTTGCTGAATTATGAAGTCGTTTTCCGCACGCGCTTTCAGGTTTTGCCGTGGCATCGGCAGGGCGGCAAGCTGATCAGCGCCCATTTACCGGCGCTGGGTTGTCTGAATATTGTGGTGGCGCGTAAGCGGACTTTCCCGCTAACGCCAACCAAAGCCAAAAAGAGCCTGAGCAAATCGCAGGTGCGTCAAACGGTTAACGCCACGCGTCAGTTTCGTCAGGCAAAAGATCAAGATTCAGGCTGATAACCGATATCCTCAAAAGCGGGGTTGCCTGCAGCGCTGCGAGCCAGTTCATCGCAGCGCTCATTCTCAGGATGACCGGCGTGACCTTTAACCCATTCCCACTCAATTTTGTGGGTACTGAGTGCGGTATCGAGACGTTTCCAAAGATCGACGTTCTTGACAGGTTTCTTATCTGCCGTTTTCCAGCCACGCTTTTTCCAGTTATGAATCCAACTGGTAATGCCCTGACGTACATACTGGCTGTCGGTGCTTAGCACCACATTGCAAGGCTGAGTCAGTGCTTCCAACGAAACAATCGCAGCCATCAACTCCATGCGATTATTGGTGGTCAGGCGATAGCCCGCGCTGAACGTTTTCTCATGTTGACCATAGCGTAAAATGGCACCGTAACCGCCTGGGCCGGGATTACCAAGGCAAGATCCATCGGTGAATATTTCTACCTGTTTGCGCATCTCTGGTAGACTTCCTTCTGACAAAACGCCAAGTCTGACATAAAACAGGTCCTATGAGCACTGCAAATAACCGCCAGATCGTACTCGATACAGAAACCACCGGCATGAACATGATCGGGGTTCATTATGAGGGTCACCGCATCATCGAAATCGGTGCGGTGGAAGTGATCAACCGTCGCCTGACCGGCAATAACTTTCATCTCTATTTGAAGCCCGATCGGCTGGTGGACCCCGAAGCCTTTGGCGTGCATGGTATTGCAGATGAATTTCTGGCGGACAAGCCCAGCTTCAGCGAAATCGCTGACGAGTTTCTGGATTACATTCGTGGCGCTGAATTAGTCATTCATAACGCCTCGTTTGATATCGGCTTCATGGATTACGAGTTCAGCAAGCTGCAGCGGGGAATCGAGAAAACGGAAACGTTTTGCAAGATCACCGACAGTCTCGCGATGGCGCGCAGAATGTTTCCTGGCAAGCGCAACAGTTTGGATGCGTTGTGTTCGCGCTATGAAATAGATAACAGCAAACGAACGCTGCACGGCGCATTGCTTGATGCCGAGATCCTTGCTGAAGTCTTCCTCACCATGACCGGCGGCCAAACCTCACTGACATTTTCCATGGAAGGGGACAAGTCGCAGCAAAACCAGGAAGGTGGCATCCAGCGCATTGTGCGTCCAGCGTCGGCACTGCGTGTGGTTTCTGCCAACGAAGAAGAAGTGGTGGCGCACGAATCACGTCTCGATTTAGTGATGAAGAAGGGCGGCAGCTGTCTGTGGCGCGGGTGAACCGGGTGATTTTGTTGAGGAAAACACCGTCCAGATGAAAAAAACAGCAAACGATAAGCTATGAAAGAAAAAGCGTTGACGGCGGATTTAGCTGCTATTACTATGCGCCTCGTTCTCGACGGGGAACAAAGCGCGGAGCGGTAGTTCAGTTGGTTAGAATACCTGCCTGTCACGCAGGGGGTCGCGGGTTCGAGCCCCGTCCGTTCCGCCAATCTATTTAAAGAAGCCGATTCAGAAATGAATCGGCTTTTTGCTTTTAGCTTTTGGATAGGCGGTGGCGAATCGGCATTTTGCTCACTTCCCTAAAAGCAGGCAGGAGAGCGTGCACAAATAAAGTGCATTCACTCCCCACCTCAAATCACTCTTTCTGCACCGCGACGCTACCACGGTAATCAGCCATTTTCTCATCTACTTCACGATCGGCACGCGCCAGATAACGGTAGCAACCGCCGCCCAAAGCCACACCAATAAACCAGCTGAAATTCGCGACGGCGTGCAGAGAAGGAATAAAGCTGATCACCAGACAAATCCCTACTGAAGGCAGCAGCGCTGCAATCGCTTTCGGGTTAAATCCTCCGCGGTACCAATAGCGACCTTGCGGCGTATCGTTAAACAGCTCATCAACATAGATACGGCTGCGTTTAATCACATAAAAATCGACTAACAGAATGCCGAACAGCGGCCCAATAAACGAACCCAGCACATCCAGTGTGTAGTGAATCAGTTCAGGTGATTGAAACAGGTTCCATGGCGTTAACAAAACAGAGCCTACTGCCGCGATCATGCCGCCGGTACGGAAGCTGATTTTTTGCGGTGAGCAGTTGGAAAAGTCGAAAGCCGGAGAGACAAAGTTCGCCACGATATTGATGCCAATTGTCGCGGTGATCATGGTTAGCAAGCCAATAGCGACCGCGAGATCGTTGCCCACCATGCTCACGGTTTCAATCGGATCGGTAATCATTCTGCCAAACAGCGACTGCGTTCCAGAAACAATCACCACCGTGACAATAGAAAACAGCAGGAAGTTAAACGGTAAGCCCCAGCGGTTGCCACGACGAATTTCGCCCATGCTTTTTCCATAGCGTGAGAAATCGCCAAAGTTAAGCAAAGGGCCGGAGAAATAGGAGACCACCAGCGCAGTGGCGGTGAGCATCTGCCAGCTCTGTTCACCGGTTGTCAGCTGCTTGCTGGCAAGCGTCAGTGAAATCCCATCGAAACCCGTTTTGTATACAATCCAACCCGCTAACGCCACCATCACCACGTATACCGCCGGGCCCGCCACGTCAATAAAGCGTTTAATAGCACTCATGCCATGCCAAAACACCATCGCCTGTAATAACCACATCACGCCAAAGCAGCACCAGCCCAGCAGGGATAAGCCGAGCCAGCTTGATTGCGTCATAGGTGAAAGCACAGGGAAGAATTTCAGCAGCACCAGCATTAAGGCATTAGCGGCGAGATAAGTCTGAATGCCGTACCAGGCAAAGGCGATCAAACCGCGAATCACCGCAGGAATATTGGCACCAAACACGCCAAACGCCTGACGGCAAATCACTGCATAGGGAACGCCTGCCATTTGACTCGGTTTTGCCACCAGGTTTGCGCAGATCTGCACAATGCAAATCCCGACCAGCAGGCAGAGTAAAACCTGCCAGCTGGCTAAGCCCAGAGTAAAGAAACTCGCCGCCACAACATAGCCGCCCATGCTGTGCACATCCGACATCCAGAAAGAGAAAATGTTGTACCACGACCAGTTTTGATCGCGCGTCGGTGCCAGGTCTTCATTACACAGCCTTGGGCTGTAATGTGCATTGGCTTCAGAGGCCTTGCTGGCCACCGTTGTATGATTTGGCATGAAACCTGCTCCTCTGTTGATACGATGAAAATTAATTACAGCGTGAAACGGTATTGCAGGATCCAGGCCAAATTTGTTTTCTTGTATACAAAATTTCTTTTTCACGTATACGATAGTTTGCACACAGAGACTTACCGGAGCGGGTAATGAAGAGTGAAACAGGCCAGAGAACGGCCGCCGATCTGCATGATAAAGATGAACCTATCTATCAGGCGTTGATGAACGCCATCGTTGAACATCAACTACCGCCAGGCAGTAAATTGCCAGAAGAAGCGCTTTCAGAGGTTTTTGGCGTTAGCCGCACGGGCATTCGCAAGGTGTTACAACGCCTCGCCGCGGTGCAAATGATCACCCTGACGCCCAAACGCGGTGCACATGTCGCAACGCCAGGCGTTGACGAGGCGCGCGATATCTTTCGTACTCGCAGTTTAATGGAGTGCGCCAACTTGCCCGCGGTACTGGATCATCTGCAACCGCCGCATCTGGTGGCGCTCAGCGGTTTAATCGAACAAGAAAAACAGGCACACGAGGATCGCGACGGTTCTGCGGCGATCCGCCTGTCTGCCGCCTTTCATATTCAACTGCAGGCGATCTCCGGGAATCAGGTATTAACCGAGATGGTGACGCGCCTGACGCAGCGATCTTCTCTGGTGATTGCCGCTTATGGCGCGCCGTGGCAGCGAGGCTGTCGCTGTGACGATCACGATCGTTTACTGCAATTACTGCGCGATCGTAAATTGCAGCCGCTGAGCAAGGCACTACAGCATCACTTCGATCACATCGTTTCCAGCCTTCACTTTGAGCGGAGCGGCGAAACGCTGCCCGATTTTTCACGTTTATTTTCCCGTCATAAAGGAGCGTCATCATGAGCCTGATTCAGGTGATCAATCCCAATACCAGCCTGGCGATGACCGAAACCATGGGTTTGGCGGCGCGCGCTGTTGCCGCGTCCGGCACCGAAATTCTGGCGGTTTCACCCGTCCACGGTGTGCCGTCGATTGAAGGGCATTTTGATGAAGCGATTGCCGCGATTGGGGTGCTGGAGCAAATCAAACTGGGTAAAGCACAAGGCGTAAGCGGCCATGTCATCGCCTGTTTTGGCGATCCCGGTTTACTGGCGGCGCGTGAATTGGCCAGCGGTCCGGTAATTGGGATTGCCGAGGCGGCAATGCACACCGCCACGCTGGTGGCGACGCGCTTTTCTATCGTTACGACGCTGCCACGCACGCTGGTGATTGCCCGGCATCTGTTGCAGCAATATGGCTTTACGCATCACTGCGCTGCGCTCCATGCCATCGATTTGCCGGTGCTGGCGCTGGAAGATGGTAGTGGCCTGGCGCAGGAAAAGGTGCGTGAACGCTGTATACAGGCGAAACGTGAAGATGGTAGCGGCGCGATCGTTTTAGGGTGCGGCGGCATGGCGACCTTAGCCGCCTCGTTGACCCAGGAATTAGGCATGCCGGTGATTGATGGTGTGAGCGCAGCGGTGAAAATGGTCGAGTCGCTGTTGGCGCTGGGCTTTGGCACCAGCAAGCACGGTGATTTGGCTTATCCTTTGCAGAAACCTCTCTCAGGTGCCTTTCAGCACCTAAACTAACGAGATGTTGCACTTTTACAACGGGAAGCAAGCAATGACTGAAGGTGTAGAGAAGAAAGAATACAGCTTTAACAAAAACTACCCACGCGACATGGTGGGCTACGGCGCAAATCCGCCCCATGCAGCCTGGCCAAAAGGCGCGCGCGTCGCAGTGCAGTTTGTCCTGAATTATGAAGAGGGCGCAGAGAACAGCGTATTGCATGGCGATGCGGGCTCTGAACAGTTTCTTTCAGACATCATCGGTGCCGCCAGTTATCCCGATCGTCACATGTCGATGGAGTCGCTTTATGAATATGGATCGCGTGCCGGGTTCTGGCGCATCCACAACGAATTTCAAAAGCGTGGTTTGCCGCTGACGGTTTTTGGCGTGGCGATGGCGCTGGCGCGTCATCCTGAAATTGTCGAGGCGATCAAAAAAGCCGATTACGATGTTGTCAGTCACGGCTGGCGCTGGCTTCACTATCAAGGCATGGATGCAAAAACAGAACGTCAGCACATGCAGCAAGCGGTAGATGTGCTGAGCGAGCTGTTCGGTAAGGCGCCTACCGGTTGGTACACCGGACGCGACAGCCCGAATACGCGCCGCCTGGTGGTTGAACAGGGTGGATTCACTTACGACAGCGATTATTACGGCGATGATTTGCCGTTTTGGACGCAAGTAACCTGTCAGGATGGCACGGTGAAGCCGCATCTGATTATTCCCTATACGCTGGAATGCAACGATATGCGCTTTGCCTCACCGCAGGGTTTTAACACTGCCGAACAATTCTTCACCTACCTGCGTGACACCTTTGATGTGCTGTATGAAGAGGGGGAAACTGCGCCGAAGATGATGTCGATTGGTATGCATTGCCGTTTGTTGGGGCGTCCAGGCAAATTCCGCGCGTTGCAAAATTTCCTCGACCATATTCAGCAGCACAAAAAAGTCTGGATTTGTACCCGCCAGCAAATCGCCGATCATTGGGTGAAAAAACACCCGGCACCTTCCGCATAATCGCAATGAGTTCCAGCGCCAAACTGGAACTCATTTCTCCTCCTGAAATTTCAGATCCGCTCCGTTTGTGCCGCCTGACGTCAGTAGCCACTTTAGGATGACGAAGAGATGTCTGAAATTAACTGGGATCTGATCGATCAGGTCGTCTACATCAATTTAGCCGAGCGCAACGATCGTCGAGTGAACACGCGCCGTGAACTCAAAAATTGGGTGTACCGCAGGAAAAAATTACCCGCTTTGAGGCGATAGCTTATCAGCCTGGCTACATCGGCTGTGCCCAATCGCATTTACAGGTGCTGCAACTCGCGCAGCAGCAACAGTGGAAAAATGTGCTGATTCTGGAAGATGACATGGCATTTCATCACGACAGCGCCAGTGCTCATCGGTTGAATAAATTCTTTGCCGCGTTAACACAAATTAACTGGCACGTCGCCTTTCTGACGGCAAACTATGTGCAGGTCACGCCGTTTAAAAGCGCGGATTACCTCATTAAAGCCCATCGCGCTTTTTGCGCCTGCGCCTATATCGTTAACGGCAGCTACTTACCTGTTTTGATTGAAAATATCAGTGAAAGTATCGAGCAACTGCTGTTGGGCGGTGCTCAGCATCATTACGCGCTGGATGTACACTGGATGCCATTAATGCAGCGTGATATCTGGCTTGGCCTGTTTCCCAATCTTGGCTATCAACGTCCCGGCAGAAGCGATATTGAAAAAGGTGCCATGGATTACCGGCACCTGTTTTATAAACCGCTGAGTAAGTTGGTTTAAACGTGACGATGTAAAGCCGGCATGCTGCCTGCTTCAATCACATCAACTCATTAAACTGACCTGAGCCGCCACGATGCGCCAGCCGCACGGCAACTTCACCCAGGTTTGCTGCTGGCGACCGATCTTCTCGCTACCTTCGCGGGTAAACTCGGTGCTGCACACCGCATAATCTTCGCCAAACGTGGTGATCACCGTATTATGCAGCGTACGATTCAGCCCGGCAGAAGGGCGCGCAGCCCGGAAGGCACGAATCTCATCAATCCCATACAAATTCTCACCGGCACCCAGCCGCACGGTGCGTGCATCATGCCAAAACAGTTCGTCCAGTACGTCAATATCGTTACCGATCAGTGCTTGTTCATAGCGGTAAAAAGCCTCTGTCACTTCGGCAACAATCATGGGGCGATCAATATATTCAGATTTCATCAGGCACCTGTGATACTCATTTGTGGCAGGGTTAATCCTTGCTGCTCGAGCGCATAGGCAGCGCGCAGCGCAGCCTCTTCTTTAAACGGCGCGGCGATAAGCTGGAGTCCAATCGGCAAACCGCTTTTCGTTGCCAGCGGTACGGTACAGACCGGCAAGCCCAAAAACGAAATCGGCTGCGTTAGCATTCCCATACTGGCTTTAGCTGGCAGATCCTGACCATTAATGTGAATACTTTCCTGACCAATGGCTATCGCGCTGCACGGCGTGGCGGGCGCAATCAAGACATCGAAATGGTCAAACAGCGTCAGCACCTGTTGCTGGAAATAGCGGCGGAAACGCTGCGCCTGAACATACCACGCGCCAGGCATCATCGCGCCAGCCAGCAAACGCTCACGCGAGTTGGGTTCAAACTGTTCCGGCATCTGGCGCAGCGCTGGCAAATAGTGATTACCGCCTTCCGATGCGGTCATGATGAACGCTGCTGAACGCGCCAGTTCGGCTTCTGGCATCTCCACTTCCTGGTTGGCCTGCAAGGCATGAGCCGCCACAGCCAGAGCAGTACGTGCATCTTCATCACACCAGGTTGAGAAAAAGCCACCCAATACGCCGCAGCGCAAGCCGTTGTCGCCTTGGGCTAACGCCGGAAAAGTGGGCGCAACCGGGCGATCTGCCTGAAAGGCATCACGGTTGTCGTGGCCTTGCAGCAGGTCATAAACCAGCGCCAAATCGTCCACGCGTCGGGCAAACGGACCAATATGATCAAGACTGGCAACAAACGGGTGAGTGCCGCTGCGCGATAAGCGCCCAAACGTCGGTTTCAGGCCGAAGATACCGCACAATGAAGCGGGAACGCGAATCGATCCGTTGGTGTCCGTACCAAGCGAGAAGTGCACTAAACCTGCCGCGACCGCCGCCGCAGAACCGCCGGACGATCCGCCGGCTACGCGAGAAAGATCGCGCGGATTATGCGTCGCGCCGTAATGGCTGTTTTCAGTGGTAAAACCATAAGCGTAGGCATCCATATTCAGCATGCCGGAAAGCAGCGCGCCCGATTCACGCAGTCGGTTAACCGCCCAGGCATCTTCGCGTGCGGCAGGCCGTTCACTGAACAAGCGGGCACCCGCTAAGGTGCTATGGCCTGCAACGTCAAACAGGTTTTTTACCGCGTAAGGAATACCCGCCAGTGGCGCCAGGACTTCACCGCGCTGGCGCTGATTATCCACCCGCTCAGCTTCTTTTAACATGCGTTGCCCGGTGACTTCAGTCCAGGCGTTGAGTGCTGGATTGTGTTGCTCAATCGCCTGCAGCGTGTCGGTGGCAACGTCATGCGCGCTGATATTGCCGTTTTGAATCGCCTGATGCAGCGAATGAATCGAGAGTTCACTCAGTTTCATGCTTTGTACACTCCTGCCACTTCCAGACGATCGTCGAGTGGAAACGCCATCAGCGGTGCCGCCATGCCAGCAATACGTGTCATCTGCGTCAGCAGCTCAGCGCGACGCGCCTCATCCAGCTCGACATTCAGTATCTGTTCCATTTGCGCGATATAGATCGCCCAGTCGATGTTCTGATTCATCATTCTCTCCGGTTAAAAACCTGCGGCGCTGCCGTTGCTGCGCGGATCGCTCGCGCCTTCAAACATGCCGTTGTTGTGTCGCACAATCGCACCAGCATGGCCGACCGCTTCACTGAAATCTGGCAGCAGCTCAACGTCGTGGCCCAACTGACGTAAACGTTCCAGCGTTTCGATGGAGAAGCGGCCTTCCAGCTTGAGCGAGTCAGAAGATTGCCCCCATGTGCGGCCCAGCAACCAGCGCGGCGCGCTCACCGCTTGCTGTAGCGGCATGCCCTGAATCACGTGACGCGTAAAAATTGCGGCCTGCGTTTGGGGTTGCCCATCGCCGCCCATTGAGCCGTAAACCATCACGCGGCCATCTTTCAGTCGCGCTGCCGCCGGGTTGAGGGTGTGGAAGGGTTGTTTGCCTGGTGCCAGCGCCAGCAAATGTTCAGGATCGAGGCTGAAAGCCGCGCCGCGGTTTTGCCAGGTGATTCCGGTGCCGGGTAGCACCACGCCGCTACCAAATTCGTGATAGATGCTTTGAATAAAGGAGACCGCAAGTCCGCTGCTGTCCATGACGCCCATCCACACCGTATCGCCGGGACCGCGACCGGTTCCCCACGGCGCAGCACGGTCATCCTCTATTTGGCTGGCAAGCATGGCGAGGTGATCGCTGTCGAGCAATGCTTGCAGATCTTCGGTGATGTGACGCGGATCGGTAATATGCTTGTCGCGCAGCGCAAAGGCTTTTTTAGTGGCCTCAACGATGCGGTGCACGGTTTGCGCTTCATCCGCTTTCGCCATCTGCAGCCGATCGGTAATGCCAAGAATTGCCAGCGAAACCATGCCTTGAGTCGGTGGTGTCATATTCCAGATATCACCTTCGCTGTGGGCGATATGCAGCGGCGTGCAGCGCCGGGCACGCTGTTGTTGCAAGTCTTCAAGGGTAATCGGCATGCCGAGCGCGGACAGTTCACGCGCCAGATGATGCGACAAATTGCCGCGATAAAAGCTGTCGAGCCCTTCCTCAGCTAACTGGCTCAGCGTTTGCGCCAGTGCTGGCTGAGTAAAACGGCTGCCCGCTTGCGGAACATCGCCATCCGGCAAAAACGTCGCGGCAAAACCGGGCTGATGCTGCAATTCAGCGCGCTTAGCTTCAGTCGCCGCAGCCTGAGAAGCCGTCACCGGAATGCCGTCGGCAGCATACCGAAGGGCATCACGCAGTAGCCGTGCCAACGGAAGCGGCGTGCCGCCCAGTTCGCCGGAAAGCGTTAACGCTTCCTGCCAGCCGCTGACGGTGCCCGCTACGGTCAGCGCTGCTTTAGGGCCGCGATGGGGAATATGCGGTTCATTGTGATAGAAATCGAAGTGGGCGAGGGAACCGGCTGAGCCGCTGGCATCAATAGCAATCGGGTCGCCTTGTGGCGGCATCACTAACCAAAAACCATCACCGCCTAAGCCATTCATGTGCGGATAAACCACCGCAATGGTAGAGGCTGCCGCCACCATCGCTTCAATGGCGTTGCCGCCTTCGCGCAGTACCGCCAGCGCGCTTTCACTGGCCAGATGATGCGGTGTAACCGCCATGCCCAGCGGGGCCATATTGCTCTGAATCATTCGTTTCTCGTTTTGCTTTCGGGTAACAGTAGAGAAACTAAAGCAAGAGCTGTTCCAGTTTTCACTAAGGTGACAAAGCGGTGAAGCGAACCTGGCGCAAAATATGCTAGCTTGATCTGAAACGAAAGTTACAGGATGAATAATGAAACAGCTTGATGAACGGCTCAGAAGCCACTATCCCCAGCTTTCGCCGCAGGAACAGCGCATTGCTGACTTTGTCTTTGATCACTTTGATGATCTCATCAGCTACAACAGCGCTGAGCTGGCGCGGCTGAGTGGCGTGTCGAAAGCCACCGTCAGCCGCCTGTTTAAACGTTTGGGCTATGAAAAATACAAAGATATGCGCGATGAATTGCGCACCCTGCGCCAAAGTGGCATGCCGCTTACCGACAACCGTGATGCGGTGCAGGGCAACACCTTGTTGTCGCGCCACTACAAGCAGGAAATGGCGAATCTGACACAGTGGGTTAACAACATTGATGCACAGCAGTTCAGTGAAGTCATTCAGCAGTTAGCACAGGCAAAACGCATTTTTATCATTGGAATGCGCAACGCTTATCCGGTTGCTTTGCACCTGCGTCAACAGCTAATGCAGGCGCGTCCGCAGGTGCATATTCTGCCGCAGCCAGGCCAAACGCTGGCGGAAGAGTTGGTTGATATCACCCCGGATGACATGGTGGTGGTGATGGCGTTTCGTCGTCGCACGCGCATTATTCGTCCGCTGATGCAGCAGTTGCAAAGCGCTGGCGTGCCGCAACTGGCATTGTGTGAACCCCAGGCGCAGACGGTGATTTCACTGGCACGCTGGCAACTCTGCGCGCCCCTCGACAGCGTTTCTGCCTTTGACAGCTACGCTTCAGCGATGAGCCTGATTAATTTGCTGGCGAATGCGTTATTACACGAAATGTTATCTCATGGGCGTCAACGTATTCACCATATTGCCGATCTTTATCAGCAATTTGACGAGTTGGAGCACCGCTAACAGGCACCATTTTGGTGCTTTGCCTCTTTTGGTTCATCTCCTCTTGACGGTTTAAGCGCGATTGTTACGCCGTCAATCTCCTAATGCCTCGAATAAATAACGCGTTTCTCCAGATAATGCTGGTTGGCACATTAGTTGCAAATTGCTTTATCAAGAATCTTTTGTTTCACGTAAATCTTTCACGTTAATTCACTGGGGTGCATAATGAAAAAAGTTTTGATGGCAGTGGCGACAGCGGCATTACTGATGGCACAAGCAGGCAGTGCGCTGGCTGATCAACTGCAGGATATTCAAAAGCGCGGCGTCCTTCGCGTTGCGGTACCTCAGGACTTCCCGCCGTTTGGATCGGTTGGCACTGACTTGCAGCCGCAAGGTTATGACATCGACATGGCGAAGTATCTGGCTAAACAGATGAAACTTAAGTTGCAGTTGGTGCCCGTCACCAGCGCTAACCGCGTACCTTATCTTCAGACCGATAAAGTCGATCTGGTGATCTCCAGCATGGGTAAAAACGCTGAGCGTGAAAAGGTCATCGACTTTACGCGTGCCTATGCGCCGTTCTTCCTGGGCGTGTTTGGGCCAAAAGGTGAAGAGGTGAAAGACGCGGCGGCGCTGAGCGGTAAGTCTGTTGGCGTAACGCGCGGAGCAGTTGAAGATATGGTGTTGAGCGATGTCGCGCCAAAAGATGCGCAGGTAAAACGTTATGAAGATAACAACACCACGCTGTCAGCTTATCTTTCGGGTCAGGTTCAATACGTCGCGACCGGTAACTTAGTGGTGGCCGCGATCACTCGTCAGAACCCGGCGAAAGCGCCCGTTGCCCAGTTCATGTTGAAAGATTCACCGTGCTTTATCGGTCTGAAGAAAAATGAGCCGGCGCTGAAAGATAAGATGAATGCGCTGATTGAGCAGGGCATCAAAGATGGCACGTTGAACAAACTGTCGCAAGAGTGGTTGAAAGCACCGCTGCCTGCCAACCTCGGCGCATAAGGACGAAACAATGATCGGGCAACTTAACTTTCCCGCATTGTGGCCGTATTGGCCGGAATTGCTCTCCGGCCTCTGGATCACCATTCAGCTGACGGTGCTCGCCACTGTCGGCGGTGTCGGCCTCGGTATCTTTGGCGCGGCGTTACGCAGCGGCAAACCGAGCGCGTTGAGTCGCATCTGGGGCGTGTACGTTGAACTGATCCGCAATACGCCGTTCGTGGTGCAACTCTTTTTTATCGTATTCGGTTTACCCAATCTCGGGCTGAAACTCACTGCGGGTGAAGCTGCGCTGCTGGCGATGCTAATTAACCTTGGCGCGTACAGCACCGAAATTATTCGCGCCGGCATTCAGGTAACACCTAAAGGGCAATGGGAAGCGGGACGCGTATTGGGATTAACCCGCAGCCAGACATTTCTGCGCGTGGTGCTGCCGCCGTCGCTGCAGCGTATTTACCCCGCGCTGGTCAGCCAATGCATCATCGTGATGCTGGGATCGTCAGTGGTGTCACAGGTTTCCTATGAAGAACTGACGTTTGCTGCCAACCTGATTCAGTCGCGCACCTTTTTGAGCTTTGAAGTCTATCTGGTGACCACGCTGATCTATCTGGCGTTGTCCATTGCCATGCGTCAGCTGCTGCTGGGCATTGGCCGCAAATGGTTTGGAGTGCAGTCATGATGACGAGCTTTACCGATTGGGACATCGTGCGCAACTTACTGCTGGCGGCGCGCTGGACCATTTTATTATCGCTGGTGGCGTTTTTTGGCGGCACGGTCGTCACGCTTCCGCTGCTGTTTATGCGCTTGCTAAAACGCAAATGGCTGTCGCGTGCGGTTCGCGCTTACACCGAACTGTTTCAGGGCACGCCGCTGCTGATGCAGCTGTTTCTGGCTTTTTCGGCGTCGGGATGTTCGGGATTGATGTTGCACCCTGGACCGCGGCGTCGGTTGCTTTAACGCTCTATACCAGCGCCTTCCTGGTCGATATCTGGTACGGCAGCATTAATGCGCTACCTAAAGGCCAATGGGAAGCGTCGCGCTGCCTGGGACTCAATTTCGGTCAAACACTGATGCGAGTCATTACACCGCAGGCGATTCGTATCGCCATCGCGCCCACCGTGGGCTTTGCCGTGCAGGTCATCAAAGGCACCGCGTTGGCTTCCATCATCGGTTTCATTGAGCTGACTAAAGCGGGCACGATTTTAAATAACGTGACCTATCAGCCATTTAAAGTATTCGGGTTGGTGGCACTGGGCTACTTCCTGATGTGTTATCCGCTGTCTCGCTACAGCCAGTATCTGGAGAAAAATTCAATGCCGCTCATCACCATTAATCAGGTGCAGAAATATTACGGCACAAACCATGTGCTGAAAGGCGTCGATCTGGATGTCGATATGGGTGAAGTCATCTCCATTATTGGTCGCAGCGGATCGGGGAAAAGTACGCTGTTACGCTGCATGAATGGTCTTGAAGGTTATCAGGAAGGCAGTATTAAGCTGGGCGGAATGACCATCACCGATCGTGAGTCACAGGCGCGTGAAATCAGCCGTTCGGTTGGGATGGTGTTTCAGAACTTCAATCTGTTTCCGCACATGACGGCGCTGGAAAACGTCATGCTGGCGCCGCGCCGCGTGCTGAAAAAGAGTGAAGCCGAGTGCCGTGAACTGGCGGCGCAGATGCTGGATAAAGTCGGCCTCGGCGAACGACTGAACTACTATCCTTCCAGCCTTTCCGGCGGCCAGCAGCAGCGCGTGGCGATTGCCCGTGCGCTGGCGATGACGCCCAAAGTTTTACTCTGTGACGAGATCACCTCGGCGCTCGATCCTGAATTGGTTGGCGAAGTGCTGAAGGTATTAGAAAAGCTGGCGGCAGAAGGCATGACGCTGATTCTCGTTACGCATGAAATGAACTTCGCCCGCGACGTGGGCGATCGTGTGGTCTTTATGCATCAGGGGCGCGTCTGGGAGCAGGGCGACAGTAAAACGCTGTTCGCGAATCCGCAAACACCAGAGCTGAAGCAGTTTATCTCCTCAGTCCGCCTCTAAGTGTCTAACAAGGAATTCACCATGGATATCACCCAATTCTCACAACTTAATCCCCCTCAACGCCTGCTGATGGGACCGGGGCCGATCAACGCCGATCCACGCGTACTGCGTGCGATGTCGAGCCAGTTGCTGGGTCAGTACGATCCCGCCATGACGCATTACATGAATGAAGTGATGGCGCTCTATCGTGGCGTGTTTCGTACTGAAAACCGCTGGACGATGCTGGTTGATGGCACTTCACGCGCCGGTATCGAAGCGATTCTGCTGTCGGCAATTCGTCCAGGCGACAAAGTGTTGGTGCCGGTATTTGGACGTTTTGGTCATTTGCTGTGTGAGATTGCTCGCCGCTGTCGCGCTGAAGTGCACACCATTGAGGTGCCGTGGGGCGAAGTCTTTACGCCCGATCAGGTGGAAGATGCCATTAAACGCGTGAAGCCGCGCCTGCTGTTGACGGTACAGGGCGACACGTCCACCACCATGCTGCAACCGCTGGCGGAGTTGGGAGCGATCTGTAAAAAGTACGGCGTGCTGTTCTATACCGATGCCACCGCTTCGCTGGCCGGCAACGCGCTGGAAACCGATGCGTGGGGGTTGGACGCGGTTTCTGCTGGCATGCAAAAGTGCCTTGGCGGCCCGTCTGGCACCTCGCCGATTACGCTGAGCGCCGAAATGGAAGCCGTGATCCGCAAACGCAAATGTGTGGAAGAGGGGATTCGCACTGACGCGCATCAGGATGGCGACGACGAGATGATCTACTCCAACTATTTCGATCTCGGCATGGTGATGGATTACTGGGGACCCGAGCGCCTGAATCACCACACTGAAGCGACCACCGCGCTGTTTGGCGCCCGTGAATGCGCGCGTTTGATCCTGCAAGAAGGACTGGATAACGGCATTGCGCGCCACCAACTGCATGGCGAAGCGATGTTGAAAGGGATTCAGGGCATGGGACTGGAAACCTTCGGCGACCTGAAACACAAAATGAATAACGTATTGGGCGTGGTGATTCCGCAGGGCGTTAATGGCGATCAGGTACGCAAACTGATGCTGGACGATTTCGCTATCGAAATCGGTACCTCGTTTGGCCCGCTGCACGGCAAAGTCTGGCGTATCGGCACTATGGGTTACAACGCACGAAAAGATTGCGTGATGCAAACGCTGTCTGCGCTGGAAAGCGTGTTAACGCATCTGGGTTATCGCACCCCGCAAGGTGCGGCTTCACAAGCGGCGTGGGATCACTACGGGAGCCATGCATGAAAATGAACGCCAGCGAAGCGCAAACCGCCGCGCTGCGCGTGATGACGCGCTGTGACGCGCTGGCAGAGATCAGCGAGTCGGCCGACGGATTAACCCGAGTTTATCTGTCACCAGAGCATTTACGCGCTAATGCCTGCGTGGGTGAATGGATGAAAGCCGCCGGTATGCAGGTTTGGCAAGATGCCGTCGGCAATATCTGTGGACGTTACGAAGCCGTTGATGTGGGTGCACCTGCGCTGTTGTTGGGTTCGCATCTCGATACGGTACGCAACGCGGGCCGCTACGACGGGATGCTTGGCGTCTTAACCGCCATTGAAACCGTGCAATGGCTGCATGAACGTCAGCAACGTTTGCCGCTGGCGATTGAGATTATAGGTTTTGGCGACGAGGAGGGTACGCGTTTCGGCATTACGCTGTTAGGCAGCCGCGGCATTACCGGCACTTGGCCGGAAAGCTGGGTAACCCATCCCGATGGCAACGGCATTACCGTGGCGCAGGCGATGAGCGATGTCGGACTCGACAGCACCCAAATCCATCGCGCAGCGCGAGATGTTAACGAGATCGTGGCCTATCTGGAATTGCATATCGAACAGGGGCCTTGTCTGGAGCAAGAGAATCTGGCGCTCGGCGTGGTCACCGCCATTAATGGTGCACGTCGCCTGAATTGCCGTTTCACCGGCGAAGCGGGTCACGCGGGCACGGTGCCGATGACGCATCGCAAAGATGCGCTGGCTGCTGCTGCTGAATGGATGGTGTTTATCGAACACACCACGCGCGACCAGGACCCGCAACTGGTGGCCACCGTGGGTACCTTAAGTTGCGCGCCCGGCGCGGTGAATGTTATTCCTGGCGAAGTCGATTTGTCGTTGGACGTGCGTGGACCACAAGACGATCCGCTGGAAACCTTGCTGTCGACGTTATTGACGCAAGCTGAAGCGATCGCGCTGCGTCGCGGTTTGCGTTTCGAATCCCATGAGTATTATCGCATTGCGGCAACGGCCTGCGATCCGCTGTTGCAGCAGGCATTGAGCCACGCGGTAGAAACCGTGCAGGGCCGAAGTGTGTCGCTGCCGAGCGGCGCGGGACATGATGCCATCGCGATTGCCGAACGCTGGCCGGTTGGGATGTTGTTTGTGCGCAACGATCGTGGCATCAGTCATCATCCGGCTGAATCGGTTATGGCTGAAGATGTGGCACCCGCCGTTCAGGCCTATTTGCAGGCGATCTGTCATATTGCAGAACAGAATCGCTGAACGGATTCATTAAAGGGAGAGAAGCATGGAATTAGCCGTTTTTAATCAGCTTTCCGCTGATGATGCTATCGCTTCAATTGCTCATTGCGTGGCGATTCCCGCCTGGCAACAGGCGCTGGCAGCAGCGCGCCCTTATACGTCGCTCGACGCGCTGCTCGCCGAGGGCGATCGGTTGGCGCGTCAATGGCAGGGCACCGATCTTCAGCAGGCACTCTCTGCACATCCGCGTATTGGCGATCGGGTAAGTGGCGCGAGTAAAGAGGCTTCGCTGTCGCGTGGCGAGCAATCTGCGATGCAGCAGGCCGATAACACGTTGCAACAGGCGATGTTGCAAGGCAATCAGCGCTACGAAGCCCGCTTTGGTCGGGTATTTTTGATTCGCGCAAAAGGGCGTAGCGGCGAAGAGATGCTGGCAGAGTTACAGCGTCGTCTGGGCAATGACCCGCAAAGCGAGCAGCAGGAAGCGCTGGATCAACTGCGAGAAATCACCTTGTTACGTCTTAAGGAGAGCATGGCATGAGCACCATTACTACTCACATTCTTGATACCGCGCTGGGCAAACCGGCAATCGGCGTGGCGATTTCACTGGAGCAAAATAGCCCAGAAGGATGGCTTCCCGTTTCTGAAGGCGTCACTGACAGCGACGGGCGGCTGAAAGATTTAACGCCAGAACCGGTATCGCCAGGACATTATCGGCTGACCGCCGAAATTGGTGATTACTTTGCGGTTGCAGGTCGCGATGCGCTGTATGTCAGTGCCCAAATTGATTTTGTCATTGCCGAGGCGGGCAGCCATTTCCACCTGCCGTTTTTGATTTCGCCCTGGTCATGGTCGACTTATCGGGGAAGTTAAGGGGCTCTTAGTGGGTGCGCGCTGTCCCCCATCCCGGCCTTCCCCGCATCGCGGGGAAGGAGACGCTCCACATGTTGATACCGAATTCGCCTATTGCAGCATCTTCCTCCCCATTTACGGGGAGGAGCGAGGCAGGGGACAAAAGACCTCGCACTTTAGAGGACCGAGGTGGGGGACAAAAGACCTCGCACTTCAGAGGATCTGAGGTGAGGGATAAACCACCTCGCTCTTTAGCAGCCCGAGGCGGGAAAAGCGCAGCCCATCACGTCAGCGAAAAATCATCCGCATCGCGCCATGCCGGGAAGCGTTCGCGGTAGGCGTTTAATTCATCCAGTGAAAGCTCAGCATCGAGGCGCGCCGGTTTAAAGGGTTCGGCGGCGCTGATGATCTCTCCTTGCGGCGAAATAATCCGGCTATCACCGCTGTATTGATGCTGATTGCCATCGCTACCTACGCGATTACAACCCGCCACATAAGCCTGATTCTCAATGGCCCGCGCTAATAACAGCGCTTGCCAGTGCAACGCGCGTGGCGCAGGCCAGTTCGCGACAAATAGCGCCAGATCGTAATCATTGCGGTTGCGGGAAAAGACCGGGAAACGCAGGTCATAACAGATTTGTGGCAGGATACGCCAGCCACGCCAGCTGAAGACTTCACGGGTTGCGCCCGGCAGATAATGATGATGTTCATCGGCCATGCGGAACAGATGACGCTTGTCATACTGATGCAGCGTACCATCTGGCTCTACTAGCAAAAAACGGTTCACCGCACCGTTTTCAGTTTGGATCGCCGCGCTGCCGCCAACCAACGCATCCGTGGCACGTGCATGCCCGTGTAACCATTCCACCACCTGCGCTTGTGGCAGCGAGCTTTTCGCCGCTTCCATAGCAAACCCGGTGGTAAACATTTCAGGCAGCAGAATCACATCCCGCCCATGAATACCCTTCAGAACCTGATCAAAATGGCGTAGGTTAGCTTCGCCATCCATCCAGCTCAGCGTTTCCTGCAAAACCGTGATATTTAAAGCTGACATAAACGCTCCGCAGCGGCATCCAGCGTCGCTTCTTGTTTAGCAAAACAGAGGCGAATTAGCTTGTGTGGGAATGGATCGGCACAGAATACCGATAACGGAATCGCGGCGACACCCACTTCTTTGGTCAACCATTGACAGAAACTCACATCATCCAGATCAGAAATTGCGCTGTAATCGGCGAGCAGGAAATAAGTGCCTTCACAGGGCAGCACCTCAAAGCGGCTTTTGCTCAATGCCTGAATCAAACGATCGCGGCGGGCACGGTAAAACTCCGGCAGTTCACGATAGTGTTCAGGTTCCTGACGTAGCATATCGGCAATGGCGAGTTGGGCAGGGGTATTCACGGAGAAGGTCAGGTATTGGTGCACTTTGCGGATCTCAGCGCTGATCGCCGCAGGTGCGATGCAGTAACCCACTTTCCAGCCGGTCATGTGAAAGGTTTTACCAAATGACGATACGGCAACCGCACGTTGACGCAACCCGGCATGCGCCAGCACGCTGGCATGACCTTCTTCGGCAAAGCAAATGTGCTCGTAAACTTCGTCGCTCAGTACATAGATTTCTTGATCGGCAATCGCCTGCCACAGCGCGGCATAATCACTCTTGCGCCACACAGTAGCGGAAGGGTTGTGCGGTGTATTCAGGATCACCAAACGGGTTTTATCGCTGAGCAACGTGTTGAATGCAGCCCAATCAACGCGAAAACCCGGCGGTTGCAGGGCGATGCGTTTCAACACGCCGCCCGCCAGTTGTACCGCGGGTGCGTAGCTGTCATAGCTGGGATCAAAGCAGATCACTTCGTCGCCTGGACGCACCAGTGCGGTGATCGATGCATACAACGCTTCGGTCGCGCCTGCAGTAACGGTAATCTCACTGTCGATGTCTGGCTGGTGGCCATAAAGCTCAGCGGTTTTAGCGGCAATCGCTTCACGCAGCGGCAGCGTACCGGTCATTGGCGCATACTGATTCGCGCCCTGGCTAACATGATACGCCAGACGTTCCTGCAAATAGCGCGGGCCATCAAAATCAGGAAAGCCCTGGGAAAGATTGATTGCGTTGTGCTGCTGCGCCAGCGCGCTCATTTGCGTAAAAATGGTGGTGCCGAGGGCAGGTAATTTGCTCTCAGGAATCAGGTTGTGCTGCGTCATTGTTCTTGGGCCTATAAGCGCGAATGTCGTTGCGGAGTAACCTTGTGTTGTTGTCACTATAAACAGGATGCTAGTATTTGGCAATCAAGACGCTTAGATGGCTATATCCGTCATACTTCGCGCTGCAGATGCGTTGGCTGCTCACATTTCACCCCGGTCACTTACCTGAGTAAGCTCCCGGGGATTCATGCGTTTGCCGCCTTCCTGCAACCCGAATTATTTAGGATATCTATCCGTCATGCTTCGCGCTGCAGATGCGTTGGCTGCCCGCATTTCACCCCGGTCACTTACCTGAGTAAGCTCCCGGGGATTCATGCGTTTGTCGCCCTATTAAAATAGGTATTATCAAGGTCATAAACCCATCGCACAGGATATTGTATGTCTGACACTCAACAGCTCGATCAGCTCGTCGCCGCTTGTCACTGGATAGGCGCTAAAGGCTGGGCACCCGCGACTGGCGGTAATATGTCGGTTCGTCAGGATGAACATTTCTGTTTGCTCAGCGAATCGGGCAAAGACAAAGGTGGCCTGACGCGTGATGACTTCATCCAGGTTGAAATTGCCTCTAATCTTGCGCCTTCTGGACGCAAACCTTCTGCCGAAACCGCGTTGCACACCTTAATCTATCGACTATTTCCCGAGGCGGGCGCGGTTCTGCATACGCACACCGTTAACGCCACCGTCTTGTCTCGAGTGGAAGAGGGCGCTGCACTGCTGCTGTATGGCTACGAAATGCAAAAATCCCTGACGGGTCAGCACACGCATGAAGATACCGTGGCGATTCCGGTATTTGATAACAGCCAGGACATCGCTGCGCTGGCGTCAGAAATTGAAGATTATGCCGCCCGTTTTCCGCTGCGTTACGGCTTTTTATTACGCGGTCACGGCTTAACCTGCTGGGGCGAAAACGTCAATGAAGCACGACGTCATCTTGAAGGGTTGGAGTTTTTATTTGAATGCGAACGTCAACGTCGCCTGCTGGAGAGCAAATGATCCGCGCTATTGTCACTGATATCGAAGGCACCACCAGCGACATCCGCTTCGTGCACAACGTACTGTTTCCTTACGCCCGCCAACACTTAGCTGCCTTTATTCGCGAAAATCAGGATAACGCAGAGGTTGCTGCCGCGCTGAATGCGGTACGCATCGAAGCCGAACTGCCGGAGGCCGATCTCGCCACGATCACTGAAATCCTGTTCAGCTTTATGGATCAGGATCGTAAATCCACCGGCTTAAAAGCGCTGCAAGGGATGATCTGGCGCGCGGGTTACGTTAACGGCAGTTTTACCGGGCACCTTTACCCTGATGTTCTGCCTGCTTTAAAGGCATGGCAGCAGCAGGGTATAAAACTCTACGTATATTCTTCCGGCTCGGTTGCGGCGCAGAAATTGTTATTTGGCTACAGCGACGAAGGTGATATTACTGGCCTGTTTAGCGGTTATTTTGATACGCACGTTGGTGCCAAGCGTGAGGTTAACGCTTATCACACTATCGCCGCCGAAATCGGCCTGCCGGCTGACCAGCTGCTGTTTCTTTCTGATATTTATCAGGAACTGGACGCAGCGGCTGAAGCCGGTTGGCAAACCCTGCAGTTGATTCGTGGCGACGCGGATAATCAAAGCCGTCATCGTCAGGTCAATAATTTTTCCCAGATTAACCCGGAGTCGATTTGAGATGAGTGCACTGACCATTTTTACTGAGAGTGAAGCCAGCCAGCCGGTATGGCACAGCACCGATGCTGAGGCAATCCGTGAACGTCTTAACGCTAAAGGTGTACGCTTTGAGCGCTGGGAAGCGGATCGCGAACTGGGTGAGAATCCTGACGCCGAAAAGGTAATTAACGCTTATCAGCATGCCATTGATCGTCTGGTCGCCGAAAAAGGTTATCAAAGTTGGGACGTCATCAGCATGCGTGCCGACAATCCCCAGAAAAGCGTCTTGCGCGAGAAGTTTCTTTCAGAGCATACCCATGGCGAAGACGAAGTGCGTTTCTTTGTTGAGGGCGCAGGATTGTTTTGCCTGCATCTGGATGGACAGATCTTGCAGATCCTGTGTGAGAAAAACGATCTGATCTCCGTTCCGGCGGGAACGCCGCACTGGTTTGATATGGGATCGTCGCCAAACTTCACTGCGATCCGTATTTTCGATAATCAGGAAGGTTGGGTAGCTAATTTTACTGGCGACAAGATTGCCGATGCTTATCCACGGCTGGATTAGCTTTTGCCTTTGCGCGTAGAGATTTGACCTCTGCGCGTTAGATGTTGGCCTCTACATACGCGGTTTTGACGTGTGTGCACTGTCCCCACCTTGGTCCCTCCCCATCAAAAAGGGGAAGGCCGGGAAGGGGACAAACGACCTCGCAACGCAGGAATCACTGTGGCTGAAACGCACCCAATTTTACCTGCTCTGGCGTGACCACACCGGTATCCAACACCCAACCGCTGATCAATGCAGCAGGCGTCACGTCAAATGCCGGATTATAAACAGCCGCATTTTCGGGTGCCCATTGAACATTGCCAAAACTGCCCGCTACGCCGGTGACCTCGCTCGCCGCACGCTGTTCAATCGGAATCGCTGCGCCGTTCGGACACAAACGATCCAGCGTGGTGTGTGGCGCGGCAACATAGAATGGAATGCCATGGTAATGCGCCAGCACTGCCAAACTGTAAGTGCCAATTTTGTTCGCTACATCACCGTTCGCAGCGATGCGATCGGCACCGACCCAAATCGCATCGACCTGCTTACTGGCCATCAGGCTGGCGGCCATGGAATCGGTGATCAACTGATAGGGTATCGCCAGCTCACCCAGTTCCCATGCAGTCAACCGCCCACCCTGCAATAAAGGACGCGTTTCACCGACCCAAACATTCGCTACTTTACCTTGCTGATGCGCTCGGGCAATCACGCCCAACGCGGTGCCTACGCCTGCGGTGGCTAATCCGCCAGTATTGCAATGTGTCAGCAAGCGGCTGCCAGGCGTGACCAACGCGCTGCCAGCGTCAGCGATATCGTCACACAGCTGTTTATCTTCTTCCACCAGACGCAGCGCTTCTTTAACAAGCGCGTCGACAAACGTCTCCTGCGCTAGCGCGAGCTTCATGCGATCAAGATTATTCATTAGGTTCACAGCGGTCGGACGCGCCGCGCGCAGGATTTCCAGCGCTTCTGCCAGCTGATCGCGCGTTTGCCCGTGCTCCGCCAGCAGCGCCAGCAGCAGCGACGCAGAAAGGCCAATCAGCGGCGCACCGCGCACGCGCAAGGCATGAATATGTTCAACCAGCTGCGCCACGCTGTGCGCGGGTAGCCAGTTTTTTTGCTGCGGCAGCGCTTGCTGATCGAGGATCCAAAGCTGATTGTCACGAACCTGTAGGTTGGTGGTTTGAAGTCTCTGCATTGTCTGTGAAATCCATGTTGCGTTAATGGCGGATATTGTGCCAACATGCTTGGCGGATGTATAGACGTCTGAACGGCTTATGGCTATTTGATCCTCAAGTCTTTTGTTTATAAGGAATGGCAATGTTGCAATACCGTACCTTCACCGCTGCTGACGCTGTGGAATATGCCAAACAATTTGGCGGAGTGGACGATCCTTCTACGCTGGTCAGTGCGGAAGAGATTGGTGATGGTAACCTTAATCTGGTGTTTAAGATTTATGATAACCAAGGCAAAAGCCGCGTGGTGGTTAAGCAAGCGCTGCCCTACGTACGTTGCGTGGGAGAATCCTGGCCGTTAACGCTGGATCGTGCCCGTCTGGAAGCGCAAACGCTGGTTGAACACTATAAACATTGCCCGCAGCATACCGTTCAGATTACCCATTACGACGCAGAATTGGCCGTGATGGTGATGGAAGACCTTTCCAGTCACCGTATCTGGCGCGGCGAGCTGGTACAAGGCGTTTATTACCCGGAAGCATCGCGTCAGCTGGGTGAATATCTGGCGCAAACCCTGTTTCACACCTCTGATTTCATTTTGCATCCTCACCAGAAAAAAGCGGAGGTTGCCCGCTTTATTAACCCGGAAATGTGCGAAATCACCGAGGATCTGTTTTTCAACGATCCCTACACCGATCATGAGCGCAATAAATACCCGGAGGCTTTGGAGCCGCTGGTTGCCAGCCTGCGTCATGATGATGCGTTACGCATTGCGGTGGCGGGCCTTAAGCATCGTTTCTTTGCCAATGCTGAAGCGCTGCTGCATGGTGACATCCACAGCGGATCGATTTTTGTCGCTGACGGTAGCCTAAAAGCGATTGATGCTGAGTTTGGTTATTTCGGTCCAATTGGCTTTGATGTTGGCACCGCGTTGGGTAATTTGCTGATCAACTACTGTGGTCTGCCAGGCCTGCTGGCGCCGCGCGAAGCCGCCGATGGTCGTGAACAGCGTTTAAGCGATGTGCGCGACGTCTGGATTGCCTTCGCCCATCGCTTTCTTGAACTGGCTGAAGCCAAAACCACCGATGTTGCCATGGCATATCCAGGCTATGCGCAGGCGTTTTTACGTAAAGTATGGGCGGATACGATTGGCTACTGCGGTACCGAGCTGATTCGTCGTACTGTGGGCATGTCTCACGTTGCGGATATGAAGCTCATTAAAGATGAGGCGATGCGCACGGAGTGTATTCGTAACGCCATCACGCTGGGCCGCACGCTGATTCTGGCCGCCGATCATATTGAGGATGTGGAAGCGCTGCTGGCCCGCATTCGCCAGGCTGTCTGAAAAAGCGGATAAAAAAGGCCGACATTGCGTCGGCCTGTTAGGGAATGATTCATCGATCATCAAGCGGCTTCGCTGGCACGACCCGGTTTCTGCTCCGCCGCTTTAGCCGGCACCGCCAACGCATCTGCGGCAAACTCATCAACGTTAATGGAGCGCAATCGACTCGCTTCGGCGCGTTTCAGCACCTCAGCTTCTTGCACATCAATTAAGCCCTGTTCCAGCGCCTGCGTTGCCAGCGCATCAAGCCGGGTAAAAGAGAGATGCTTTTTAGTCTGTTTGCACAGCCGATCGTGAATCACTTCCGCCGCCATCACATCCTGCAAGGCTTGCTCCAGCTGTCCTGCCGGATTATGTTCACTCGGCGTCAGATATTGGCCGCGCCCTAAACGAGTGCGCGTCGCTGACGGCAGCTGCAGCAATCTTGCGAGCTGGTGATCGAGACGATCAGAAGGCGCTGGACACTGTTTGCCGCCGGCAAAAATCACCAGGCGGAGCACGCCTGAAACTAAGCGATTCGGGAAGTTACGCAGCAGATCATCCATGGCATCTTCCGCCTGATGCAAGGCATCCTGTACGCCCCAATGCACCAGCGGCAGATCGGCTTCGTTGCGGCCCTCATCGTCATAACGTTTCAGCGTTGCGGAGGCGAGATAGAGCTGGCTCAGCACATCACCTAAACGGGCTGAAATGCGTTCGCGACGTTTCAAACTACCGCCCAGCACTGCCATCGAAACATCTGACAGCAAAGCGAGATTAGCGCTGATGCGGTTCAGGTGCTGATAATAGCGGCGCGTTGCATCACGCGTTGGCGTGGCGCTGGTGCGGCCACCGGTTAAACCCAACCACAAACTGCGCACGTGGTTACTGCCGACATGACCTATGTGGCTGAACAACGCCTTGTCAAAAGCACTGACATCATTGTTGGCTGCTGCTGCCATCTCTTGCAGAACATAAGGATGGCAACGAATCGCGCCCTGACCAAAAATGATCATGCTGCGCGTCAGAATATTCGCGCCTTCAACCGTAATCGCGATGGGCGCGCCCTGATAGGCACGGGCGAGAAAATTGCTGTTGCCGAGCATGATGCCTTTGCCGCCTGCAATATCCATGGCGTCGATAATGGCGTGCTGACCGCGATGGGTGCAGTGATATTTGACAATTGCAGAGAGCACCGCCGGTTTCTCGCCCTGCATAATACCGGTGGTAATCAGCGTCGCGGCTGCATCCATCACATAAGCATTTCCGGCGATCCGCGCGAGCGGCTCTTCAATCCCTTCCATTTTACCGATTGGTAATTTGAACTGGCGACGAATATGCGCATAAGCACCGGTTGCCAGCGCCACGCTTTTCAGACTGCCGGTAGAGTTCGATGGCAATGTAATACCGCGCCCAACCGACAAGCATTCAACCAGCATCCGCCAGCCTTGTCCGGCCATTTCTGGGCCGCCGATAATAAAATCGATCGGTACGAAGATATCTTTGCCGCGTGTTGGACCATTTTGAAACGGGACGTTTAACGGGAAGTGTCGATTGCCAATTTCAACGCCTGGCGTATGGGTGGGGATCAACGCACAGGTAATACCGAGTTCTTTGGTTGCGCCCAGCAATCCTTCAGGATCGCTGAGTTTAAATGCTAGCCCCAGCACGGTGGCAATGGGGGCCAGCGTGATATAACGCTTATTCCAGGTCAGACGCATACCCAGAACGTGCTGCCCTTGCCAGTCGCCCATGCACACCACGCCGGTATCGGGAATAGCGCCTGCGTCAGAACCCGCTTCCGGGCTGGTCAGAGCAAAACAAGGAATCTCTTCACCACGCGCCAGACGCGGTAAATAGTGATCTTTCTGTTTGTCGGTGCCGTAATGTTGCAGCAGTTCACCGGGGCCAAGTGAGTTCGGAACGCCGACGGTAATGGCTAAAATGCCCGACACGCCAGCCAGTTTTTGCAGCACACGCGCTTGTGCATACGCTGAGAATTCCAGTCCGCCATACTCTTTTTTAATGATCATAGCGAAGAAGCGATGCTGTTTTAAATACGCCCAGAGTTCAGGCGGCAGATCGGCCATTTCATGGGTGATCTGAAAATCATTTGCCAGGCGGCAAGCTTCTTCTACCGGGCCATCGATAAAAGCTTGCTCGTCGGCGGTCAGACGCGGCTGCGGATAGTTGTGTAGCTTCTGCCAGTCTGGTTTGCCTTGAAACAGATCGCCTTCCCACCAAGTTGTACCGGCCTCAATCGCCTCTTTCTCGGTGCGCGACATCGGTGGCATCACTTTCTGAAAACGCTGTAGCATCGGTTTGGAAAAGAGATTACGGCGCAACGCGGGCAAATTGAAAGGCAGCAGGATAATGGCTAACGGCAGCAGCAACCAGGGTGACCAGAGCTGAGCCGCCGCCAGCGCGCCGGTCCACAGCAGCAGAATCAGGCTACTCAACCGCAGCGAAATGCGGTGATAAAACAAGGCGCTAATCAGCACCACCGTCGCAAGTATCGAAACAACCATCATAATGAACCGCCTGTAAAGTAGTAAGAGGTCTGACCTGTTATGAGTAGATCTTTAGAGTAGTTAGTTTGATTTAGCAATTCGTTTACATCGCAGTTACGACCTTCCTCACAAAATCGTTGCGCGCGGTTTTTTCCGGGCAGAAGTCCCGCCAAATTTTCGCGTGGAAAGGGGGACGGATAGGGTGCGGTGCTTTGCGCTGACCGGCCATTCCGTTAAACTTGCTGCGATAAACCTCCCTTTAAAGGACATCCCTATGTACCAGGACATTATTCGTTCAGAACTTAATGAAGCCGCCGATACGTTAAATAATTTTCTGAGCGATGAAGCCAATATCCATGCGATTCAACGCGCTGCGGTGATGCTGGCCGACAGTTTTAAAGCAGGTGGAAAAGTGTTGTCGTGCGGTAATGGTGGCTCGCATTGCGATGCGATGCATTTCGCTGAAGAGTTAACGGGCCGCTACCGCGAAAATCGTCCTGGTTATCCGGCGATTGCCATCTCTGACGTCAGCCATCTTTCCTGCGTCAGCAACGATTTTGGTTACGACTATGTGTTCTCGCGTTACATTGAAGCCGTGGGGCGTTCTGGCGATGTACTGCTGGGCCTGTCTACTTCCGGTAACTCTGCCAATATCATTAAAGCGATTGAAGCCGCGCGTGCACAAGGCATGAAAGTCATTACGCTGACCGGCAAAGATGGCGGAAAAATGGCGGGAACAGCCGATATCGAAATCCGTGTGCCGCATTTTGGCTATGCTGACCGTATTCAGGAAATTCACATAAAAGTGATTCATATCCTGATGCTGCTGATTGAAAAAGAGATGGTGAAGTAACAGCATTGCCTCCTGCTCGACGGGAGGCGTTTAACTAAGGCGGTTGCTATGTGCGAATTGCTCGGGATGAGCGCCAATGTACCAACGGATATCTGTTTCAGCTTCACCGGTCTGGTGCAGCGCGGCGGTGGAACCGGGCCACACAAAGATGGCTGGGGCATTACGTTTTACGAGGATAAAGGCTGCCGTACGTTTAAAGATCCGCTGCCCAGCTATAACTCGCCCATTGCGCGCTTAGTGCAGGAATACCCCATCAAATCCCATTCGGTGGTGGCACATATTCGTCAGGCCAATCGCGGACAGGTATCGCTGGAAAACACCCATCCGTTTACACGTGAATTATGGGGACGCAACTGGACCTACGCTCACAACGGCCAACTCAAAGGTTATCGTCAGCTGGAAACCGGCACTTTCCGTCCGGTGGGTGAAACTGACAGCGAAAAGGCTTTTTGCTGGATTCTGCATAAGCTGGCGACACGATATCCGCGCACACCAGGTAACTGGCCCGCGGTATTTCGTTATATCGGTGAATTAGCCAGCGAGCTGCGGCAGAAAGGCGTGTTCAATATGTTGCTGTCAGACGGACGTTATTTAATGGCGTTCTGTTCCACCAATCTCTTTTGGATCACGCGCCGTGCGCCGTTTGGCCGTGCGCAGTTGCTTGATCAGGATGTTGAGGTTGATTTTCAAGAACATACTACTGCCAATGACATCGTGACGGTGATAGCGACGCAGCCGTTGACAGGAAATGAAACCTGGCACCGGATAGTGCCAGGTGAATGGGCATTATTCTGCCTTGGAGAGCGCCAGGAATGATTTGGACGCAGCTTCGGGATTGGTTATCACCGGGCTGTTGTTCATGACATATTTACCGCTGGTCACGTTAACCGTGGGTGGCTGGTGGTATTTGTCGAAATACGCATAGCCCGGTTGCAGCTCACGCCAGAAATTGGCGTAGGTTGAGTAACGATGACGCTGCATGTTGCTTTCAGTCATGCGGAACGGATAGATGCTAATGCTCACCTCTGGTTGCCCATTGCGCAGCGCCGCATCCACATAATTAAAAATTTCATCCATGTAGGCGTTGGTCATGGCGTAACAGCCAATCGATTTGCAATCACCGTGGATCATCAAATAGTTGCCGTTGTAGCCCTGATCGCGATCGTATTGGTTCGGAAAACCAATGTTAATAGCGCGATAGAAGCGGCTATCGGGCTTCAGCTGATTCAGCTTAACGTTATAAAATCCTTCCGGGCTTTTGAAATCGCCTTGACGACGTTTCGGGCCGAGGCCGCCAGAAAAATTACAGATGCGATAGGTGTCCAGTAGACGGTATTCATTACCGATTTTACCGTACAACTCTAACGTACGTTCTTCCTTGAAAATCTGGATATAAACTGGCGTGCCGAGTAACTGTTTCTTTAATTCTTTATTCACCGGCGCCAGTTGTTGAACGGGTTCAGGTGTCATTGCCATGCTGAGGGCTGGCATCAAAATCATCGCAAACAGGAGTGCGATTTTGCCCATGCTGTGTGTACCTTGACGTGAAGAAGAACAATGACGCCGAACAGCGTCTCTGCTTGCATTATCGGAAAACTCCGCTACCGCTGCGCAACATTAACATTGTCTGTTTTTTTAGCAAGACTATGTCCTGGAAAATGGCAGTTTCCTAAAGGGAATACGGCCAAAAATTTGTAAACTTTAATGCCTCGCTCAACAAATATTGCAGTTACTTTTGCCGACTGTATACTTATCCAGTATTGGAGGAGGGTATGCGCAAGATTATTCATGTTGATATGGACTGCTTTTATGCCGCGGTTGAAATGCGTGATGATCCCTCATTACGCGATATCCCTATCGCTATTGGCGGTAGCCGTGAACGCCGTGGCGTAATCAGTACCGCCAACTATCCTGCCCGAAAATATGGTGTGCGTAGCGCAATGCCTACCGGAATGGCGCTGAAATTATGCCCTCATTTACGCCTGTTACCGGGCCGCTTTGCTGCTTATAAAGAAGCATCTGCGCAAATTCGCGACATCTTTTTGCGTTATACCCCGCTCATTGAACCGCTTTCCCTGGATGAGGCCTATTTAGATGTCACCGACAGCCTGCACTGTCACGGCTCCGCTACGCTGATCGCTAAAGATATCCGCGCCACAATCTATCGTGAAACCCAGTTAACCGCGTCTGCGGGCATTGCGCCGATTAAATTTCTTGCCAAGATTGCTTCCGATTTGAATAAGCCGGACGGGCAATATGTGATTACACCGCCAGAGATGGCGGGGTTTTTATTGACATTACCGCTGGCAAAAATTCCCGGTGTGGGCAAGGTGTCCGCAAAGAAGTTGGAAGAGATGGGCCTGCATACGTGCGGCGATGTGCAGAAAGCAGATTTGGCGCAACTGTTAAAGCGGTTCGGTAAGTTTGGTCGCATTCTTTGGGAGCGCAGCAACGGCATTGATGAACGTGGCGTGGTGGTGGAGCGTGAACGCAAGTCGCTGGGCGTAGAAAGAACGCTGGCGGAGGATATTGAGAGTTGGGAAGCCTGCCTGACAATCATCGATTATCTCTATGAGGAACTGGATCGCCGTTTGACGCAGATCCGACCCGATAAATTAATCGCTCGTCAGGGCGTTAAATTAAAATTTAACGATTTCCAGCAGACGACGCAGGAACACATTTGGCCGGTGCTGAACAAGGAAGATATGATTGCGGTGGCGCGTAAAACCTGGGACGAGCGGCGGGCGGGAAGAGGCGTTCGGCTGGTGGGATTGCACGTCACGCTGGTGGATCCGCAGCTTGAACGGCAGTTGCTGTTGGGTTTGTAGTTTAGGGGAATGCGCGCGCTGTCCCTTATCCTAATCTCTTTAGATTAGGCGTCGTTTATCCCCCACCTTGGTCCCCATAAGTGCGAGGCCGTTTGACCCCCACCTCAGTCCTCCCCCATAAATGGGGGAGGAAGATGCTGCTATATGTTAGTGATGAGGCTGCATGTGGCAGCGTCTCCTTCCCGCGTCAAAACGGGGGAAGGCCGGGATGGGGGACAGCGCGCAGATGAGATAGTTTTCCCCACCTCAGTCCTCTCAGGTGCGAGGTCGTTTGCCCCCACCTCAGTCCTCCCCCATAAATGGGGGAGGAAGATGCTGCTATATGTGAGTATTGAAGCTGCATGTGGCAGCGTCTCCTTCCCCCGTCAAAACGGGGAAGGCCGGGATGGGGGACAAACGACCCCGGACTCAATAAGACCAGGGAGGGACAAACGACTTCTTACTTCTTATATTTCGCTTCCAGCGTGGCAAACCACGGTGCAACGAAATCGTCGTTGCTGCCCCAGCCTGGAATGATTTTGTTCAGCGAAGCCATGTTAACCGCACCTTGCTGACTGTTGAGCTGCTGCTGAGAAATCGAAGCGGCTTTAAATTCGTAAGTCGCGGGCGTTTCTTCACCGGCAATCTTCTTCGCCACCAGACGCATATTCACGGCACCGATGGTTTTTGGATCCACCGCGAACGTTTGCACCCACGGGCTGCCTTTCTCACGCATCAACTGCAAATCCTGGTTTGAGACGTCAATGCTGTACAGCTTGATCTCGGTACGACCATTTTCCTGCAGCGCTTTGTATGCGCCCTGACTAAAAGCATCCCATGCGCCCCAAATGGCATCGATCTGACCTTTTGGATACTTCGCCAGAATAGCGCCGATTTTATTGGCGGTATCGCCCTGTACGTCCGTAGACACCGCACCAATCGATTCCAACTGATGAATGCCCGGGTTGGCTTTCAGTAATTTTTCATACACCACCTGACGACGTTCCATTGCGGGGAATCCGGCCACCCAAAGCTTAACGATATTCGCTTTACCGTTGAAATCTTTGATTACCTGCTCCAGCGACAACTGTGCCAGAGAAGCATCATCCTGCGCTGTCACGGTAACGCCGTTAATCGGCGAATCAACCGGCGTATCGAAGACGGAAAGCTTGATGCCGGAATCAGCGATGCGCTTCACCAAACCGTTGGCATAGGGCGCTTTACCGTGCGACAGGATAATGCCGTCATATTTTTGGCTGATCGCCTGATTAACGAAATCCTGAAAACGCGCATCATCGCCATTGCTCAGAAAGGTACTGACCTTAAAGCCCAGCTTGCGACCTTCCTGAATTGCGCCAGCCACAAACTGCGTGGTGTTGTCATCGGAACCCAAGTTACGGATTACTGCGATGCGGATCGGACCGTCGTGATTAGCGATAACAGCAGGAACCGGCGTCACGGTGGCGGCAAATACAGCGCTGGTATTCAGCAGGCTTACAGCCAGCAGCGAGAGCGTGATTTTTTCATTATTGTTAACTCCAAAAGGATAAATTTAGGCCCGTTAATTCAGTAAGAATGCGCGCCTCAGCGGCGCTGCATGTAAGTCATCGCCAAGGCTAACGCCAGCACTAAGCCTTTAATGATATCCATGGCGTAATAGGGCACCGACAGCATCACTAAACCGTTTTGCAATACGCCCAGAATGACCGCACCGACCAGCGTGCCCAAGGCGTTGGGTTTACCCGAACCGGCCAGCGAAAGGCCAATCCATGCTGCCGCAACGGCATCCATCAGATAGCCGCTACCCGCATTGACTTGGGATGAGCCGATACGTGAGGCCAGCAAAATGCCACCCAGTCCTGCCAGCAGCGAGGCAATAACGTAAGCCAGCACGCGATAGCGCGTGGTGCGAATACCGGAAAGGCGCGCCGCTTCAGGATTGCCGCCCAATGCGTACATGCGTCGCCCATGCTTAGTCAGTGACATCGCCAACTGTGCCACGACCGTCACCACTAACATGATGATCACAATGGTCGGAACCTGGCCAAGCAGGCCAAACGCCGCGGGAATGGTGCCTTCCGCCATATCGCCGCTGGGCAACACCATGTTCTCGGTGATCGAGCCGCCAAAGCTGTAAGTCATCGCCACGCCCTGAATCACAAACAGCGTTGCCAGTGTGGCGAGCATGTCTGGAATGCGCAGAATAACGATCAGAAAAGCGTTAAACAGACCCACTAGCGTACAAAGCGCCAGGGTGATGACGATCGCTTCGGTGGTGTTGAAGCCGTACCAAACGAACAGCGAGATGACCAGCGCATTGGCCAGTGAGGCCGTTGCGCCAACAGAAAGATCAAAGCCGCCAATGGTCAGCGAGATCGATACGCCAACAGCAATCACCGTCACGATCGCAATGGATCGCAAAATATTGATGATGTTATTGGGATCGAGAAAGCTGTCAGATGCCAGACCAAAGGCGGCGATCAGGATCACTACCGTCAGTAACATGCCCCACTTATAGAGGAAATCGAACAGGCGATGGCGCAGCGAAGGCGACGCGGGATTCAGGGATAGTTCTTTACTGCTCACGCTGGGGTTCCTCCGGTGGAATAAAGCAAAAGCGTCTCTTCTGTGACCTCACGCGCGTCCAGTTCTGCCACGATGCGTCCGTCCCAAAGTACACAAATTCGGTCGCATAAGCCGACCAGTTCAGAAAATTCACCCGACGCGTAGATAACACCTTTGCCTTCACGCGCCAGGCCATCAATCAGGGTAAAGAGTTCGGTTTTGGCTTTGATGTCGACACCTTTGGTCGGCTCATCAAAAATCAGTACGTCTGCGTTGTTACGCAGCCATTTACCGATAGCCACTTTTTGCTGGTTGCCGCCTGAAAGGCGACACAGCGTTTGCGCCGGGCCGGTGGTGCGCACGTTGAGGCGGCGAATAATCTCTTCTGCCCAACGCCACGCCTGACGATGACCAAACAGGCTCCAGCGGGAAAAGCTACTGTCAGCGCTTACGCTCAGATTCATCGCGACGGATTCATCAATAAAAATCCCTTCTTTACGTCGCTCTTCCGGCACCAGCGCCATACGCTGCGACACGGAATCATAGGGCGATGTTGGTTTCCAGGCTTTGCCGTGCAGTTCACCACGCGTGATGCGGCTTTTACTGGCACCAAACAGCGCTTTGCACAGTTCGGTTTTGCCCGCACCCGCCAGGCCTGCAATGCCAAGAATCTCGCCTTTATGCAAGCGTAGCGAAATGTCTTGCAGCAACTGCTCATCATGCAGACCTTCAATTGCCAGCAACAAGGGCTGGGGCTGGCGTTCACGCCGGGCTGGGTATATATCGGTGAGTTGATGACCCAACATTTTTTCGACGATTTGCTCACCGCTCAGCGCTGCCATTGGAGCGCTTTCGATCAGGCAGCCATCGCGCAGCACCGTCAGGCGATCGCAAATCGCTTTCAATTCGTGAATACGGTGGGAAATAAACACCACACCCATTCCACTGCTCTGCAAGCGGCGCACGACATTGAACAGACGCTCGCTTTCGTGTTGATCCAATGGCGCGGTAGGTTCGTCCAGAATCAGGAAACGGCAGTGATGCGACAGCGCGCGTGCCAGCAAAATCTGCTGCTTTTCAGCAAGCGAACAGCGTTCAACCAGACGATTGACGTCAATCGCCACATCGAGCTGAGCGAGCAGGGCGCGAGCCCGTCGACGAATCTCACCCCAGCGATAAGCGTGTCCCGGCTCCGCCAGCTGATCTAACAGAATGTTCTCCGCCACGCTTAACTGCGGCACTAGCGCGACATCAACTTCCTGTTGCACCAAGTGAATACCGAGCTGTTTGGCATCACGCGGACTGCGAATCGACACCGGCTGACCATCCAGCAAAATTTCACCACTGTAATGGCTATGTGCGCCAGACAACACCGCCATTAACGTCGATTTTCCTGCGCCGTTGGCACCCGTCAGCGCATGAACGGAATGGCCTTCACTGACAAAATCCACCTGCGTCAACGCGGCGAATCCGCCGAAGGCGATGGAGATGTTACGCATCTCAAGGCGGTTTAACGCGCGCATTGAAGGAGGACTCCATAAGAAATAACTGGCCGCATTTTTTCCTGAAGTATCAGGCGCAGCAACAGTCGAAAGCGCATAAGCTAGCACAAAATCTTATTAGCCATCCAGACATCTGGACATAATGGCGGCTATAACTGGTTGGGCGTTGTAAGCTGGTGATTTAAGGTGGGGAGTCGCATTAACGCAGCGTTTTATGCTGCTTCTGACGCGCAGGCATAAAAAACCAGGTCGTAGCCTGGTTGATTATTTTGTAACGAAATTACTTTTCTGGAATCACATTCAACAAGGTTGTCAGCAATTTCCAGTACAGGCCCACGCTTTCGATATGAACCTGTTCGTCTGGCGAGTGCGGCCCGGTGATGGTTGGCCCAATAGAAACCATATCCATGTTTGGATAGGGCTTCTTGAACAAACCACATTCCAGACCTGCATGAATCACCTGAATATTTGGCGTCTTGTCGAACAGCGCAATGTAGGTTTGACGGGTCAGCGCCATGATCGGCGAATCTGCGTCTGGCTGCCAGCCCGGATAGCCGCCTTTTGGCATCGTCTGCGCACCAGCCAATTTGCCAAGCGAGGTCAGCATCTGCACCACGTAATCGCGACCGGTATCGATCAATGAACGGATCAGGCAGTTGATTTCAGCTTTATCAGCGTCCATCGTCACTACACCAATGTTCAGTGAGGTTTCAACCACGCCAATGGCCACGTCAGAGTTGCGAATCACACCGTTTGGTGTGCTGTTCAACAAGTTCAGGAAGCGATCACGGCTGTCAGCGGTCAGCGCCTGTCCTTGATGCGCCAGCGGCTCGGTAACCAATGCAATGTTCTTCTCTTTTACGCCATGTTCGTTCTGCAGTGCAGAAAGAAAATGCGCAGCGGCCGCTTTCAAGGCATCAACCTTGTGGCTTTCAATGGCCAGCGTGGCGAAAGCTTCACGTGGGATGGCGTTACGCAAGGTGCCGCCGGTGAATTCCACCAGACGCACATCCAGCTCTGACGCATGCGAAGCCAGAAAACGCGCCAGCAGTTTGTTGGCATTGCCCAGACCTAAGTGAATGTCGGCACCGGAGTGACCGCCTTTCAGGCCCTTAAGCGTCATTTTCAGGGTTTCGAAATCTGCGGGAACTGCTTCACGCGTCAGCGGCAGCGTAGTAATGAAATCAATACCCCCGCGCAGCCCATGTAGATCTCACCCTCTTCTTCAGAGTCGGTGTTGATCAGGATGTCCGCTTGCAACCAGTTCGGTTGCAGGCCAAATGCGCCATCCATGCCGGTTTCTTCGGTCATGGTCAGCAGCACTTCCAGCGGGCCGTGAGTCAGCGTGTTATCTGCCAATACCGCCAGCGCTGATGCCATACCAATGCCATTATCCGCACCCAGCGTGGTACCGCGCGCTTTCACCCATTCGCCATCAACATAGGGTTGAATCGGATCTTTGGTGAAGTCGTGAACGGTGTCGTTGTTTTTCTGCGGCACCATATCAAGGTGCGCCTGCAGCGCGACCGGCTTGCGATTTTCCAGCCCAGCGGTGGCGGGTTTGCGAATCAGGATGTTGCCGACTGCGTCGCGTTCACACCAGAAACCTTGTTCTTTAGCCCAGCCAACGATGTAGGAGGCGAGTGCTTCCTCATGGAAAGAAGGGTGCGGAATCGAGCAGATCTTAGCGAAAATATCCCACAGCGGCTGTGGCGAAAGTTGAGACAATTCAGACACGACAAGTCTCCTGTGTCAGTGCGCCGGATGTACCAGAGGGCGCGAGTTTCCAGTGAAAGATCGCCGTCAGAGAATCTGACGAGATGGACCCGAGAATATCACTGTTTATAGTTGGGTGTGCAATCAGACGCACTAAAAACCGGCAACCAGTGCGCGGGTGCTGGTTTTTAGCGCGTCATATCCTTATAATCTCGCGCAACCTTTTCCCCGTTGCATATTTTTTAAGCCAATCCTGTTGGCTGGGAACCTATTTATTATGAGCGAAAAATACGTCGTTACCTGGGACATGCTGCAGATTCATGCCCGTAAACTGGCTCAGCGCCTGCTTCCTGTTGAACAGTGGACAGGCATTATCGCGGTCAGCCGTGGTGGTCTGGTACCGGCTTCGCTGCTGGCGCGTGAATTGGGTATTCGCTACGTCGATACCGTCTGTATTTCAAGCTACGACCACGATCATCAGCGCGAAATGAAAGTTCTGAAGCGTGCTGAAGGTGATGGTGAAGGCTTTATCATCATTGACGATTTGGTTGATACCGGCGGCACCGCTCAGGCGATTCGCGACATGTATCCCAAAGCGCGTTTCTGCACCATCTTTGCTAAACCTGCCGGTCGTGAACTGGTGGACGACTATATTGTCGACATCCCACAAAATACCTGGATTGAGCAGCCGTGGGACATGGGCGTGGTTTATGTGCCGCCGATTGTCAAAGGCTGATTGATTTACCACAAACAACGCCCGGTTTTCCGGGCGTTGTGCTTTCTGCGCCTCGCACCTTGTTATGCCGTGCAGTACACTTAGCCATCGCCGCGTTTACCGCAGGAGAAAGTTGTATGCCGAGCAAAAATCTAAGCGAAGAGCTGTTCAAGCCACGCTTCAAACACCCCGAAACCTCTTCACTGGTTCGCCGTCAACATCACGCCACGCGTGCTGTGCATTCCACCCTTGATGGTAACAGTCAGCGCGGCTGGTATCGCATGCTCAATAAACTGATGTGGACATGGCGCGGCCTGACGCCGCAAGAGATCAGCGAAGTGCTGGCGCGTATCGCCATCAGCAACGTCGAGCACACGAATGAGAGCTTGCTGGATACGGTGATTGGCTATCGCAGTGGCAACTGGAATTACGAGTGGTGTAAACAGGCTGCACAGTGGCAGCAAAAAGCGCAGGAAACTGAGGATGACGATCAGCTGGCGGGTAAACACTGGCTGCACGCTGCACATCTCTATAGCCTTGCCGCCTATCCTTATATAAAGGGTGATGAATTAGCCGATCAGGCCCAAGTCCTGGCCAATCGCGCTTACGAAGAAGCGACGCAACGGCTGCCCGGTGAACTGAAGGCGCTGACATTTCCAATAAGTGGTGGCAGCCCGGTGAACGGCTTTCTGCACATGCCGCCTGGTGTTCAGGCACCGTATCCGACTGTGCTGTTTTGTGGTGCGCTGGATTCACTGCAAAGCGATCACTACCGCCTGTTTCATGATTATCTCGCCCCACGTGGCATTGCGATGTTGACCATTGATGTGCCATCGGTGGGGTATTCGGTGAAATGGACGCTGAATCAGGACACCAGCTTTTTGCACCAGCAAGTGCTGCGCGAGCTGCAAAACGTGCCTTGGGTTGATCATACCCGCGTAGCGGCTTTTGGATATCGCTTTGGTGCCAATGTGGCGGTGCGGCTGGCGTATCTCGAAGCATCGCGGTTGCGTGCGGTAGCGTGTCTTGGGCCCATAGTGCACAGTTTATTTACGCAGCCGGCGCTGCAAAATGAAGTACCAGACATGTACATGGATATGCTCGCCAGTCGCCTGGGGATGTCATCCACATCTGATAGCGCGCTGCGCACTGAACTGAACCGCTATTCGCTGAAAACCCAAGGCTTACTGGGCCGACGCACACCGACGCCAATGCTGGCAGGTTACTGGTCAAAAGATCTCTTCAGCCCAGAAGAGGAGGCAAAATTGATCGCGAATTCATCTTCTGATGGAAAAGCGATGTTGATTCCCGTCACGCCGATGATGGCCAGCTTTGATCGCGCGCTTAATGAAATTTGCGACTGGCTGGAGAAGCGGTTAAAAAGGTAACTGGCAAAATTTACAGTATTTGCTACAACTACTAGCGGTCAAAACTAATGGAGATTTAGCATGACGTTACCGAGTGGTCATCCCCGCAGTCGCCTGCTTAAGCGTTTTACCGAGCTGGGACCGTACATCCGCGAAGGAAAATGCGAAGAAACGCGTTTCTTTTTCGACTGCCTGGCTGCCTGCGTCAATGTGAAACCGGCACCGGAACTGCGTGAATTTTGGGGCTGGTGGATGGAATTAGAAGCCCATGCCGATCACTTTACCTATGTCTATCATATCGGCCTGTTCGATAAAGAAGGTGACTGGTCTGTGACGACGATTAAAGGCAAAGAAAACACACAACGAGTGGAAGAAACCTTGCGTAATTTCCACACTCGCCTGAAAGCGATGTTGAAAGACCACGAGTTGGGTCTGGAACCGGCCAGCGGTTTTGATGAGAAACCCGTGAAATTAAGTGCCTGATGCGGGATGAATGCGAGAAGGGCGAGCTGAACAGCTCGCCCTTTTTTTATGCCATTTTCACACTACGCGGGGTGCATAACAGCCCAAGGCATCGGCTTCGACAAAAGCTTAGAATTGGTAAGTCACACCCACGGCAACGATGTCGTCATTGTTGATGGAGAGCGCGTTGTCGTCATCCAGTTGGTTGATTTTATAATCAACAAAAGCTGACATGTTTTTATTGAAATAGTAGGTTGCGCCCACATCGATATATTTCACTAAATCGACATCACCGATGCCGTTTTCAATCTCTTTGCCTTTGGTTTGCACGTAACCAATGGAAGGACGCAGGCCGAAATCAAACTGATACTGCGCCACCAATTCAATGTTTTGCGCTTTGTTTGCGGCACCCGCAACCGATAAACCGGTATTACGGTTCGTTCCGCTAATGGGCGTCATGTTACGGGTTTCGGTGTAAATAGCGGCGAGGTAAACGCTGTTGGCATCATATTTAACGCCAGCGCCCCATGAATCTGCTTTATCACCACTGCCGTAAGCGCGGGCTTGCTGTTGGTTAGTGCGGTCGGATGAGGTGATGGCACTCATTAAGCTCACGCCACTGTCGCCCAGCGAATAACCCAACGAAGCCCCATAGCCGTCGCCATTCTGGCGAGCCGTATCTGTTGCACTACCGCGCGCGTTCGCGCTACCAGCATCATTTTTACCCTGATATTGCAGGGCGAAGCGCAGACCATCAACCAGACCAAAGAAGTTGTTGTTACGGTAAGTCGCTACGCCAGTGGCGCGTTGAGTCAGGAAGTTATCGGAACGCGCGGTTCCGTCACCCCCAAATTCGGGGAACACATCGGTCCAGGCTTCAACGTCATAGAGCACGCCATAGTTGCGGCCATAATCAACCGAGCCGTAATCAGCGAATTTCAGACCAGCAAAACCCAGTCGTGTTTTGTTGCCGCTGTTGGCATCGCTGCCTTCTGAGTTATTAACGTTGTATTGGTATTCCCACTGGCCATAACCGGTCATCAGATCGTTGATCTGCGTTTGTCCTTTAAAACCGATACGCACATAGGACTTATCGCCGTTTGAGCTGTCGTTATCGCTCATATAGTGTTCGGCTTTAACCTTGCCGTAGAAATCCAGTTTGTTACCTGACTTATTAAAAACCTCAGCGGCCTGTGCGGTAAAAGAGAGAGCCAGAGCAGAGACGATCAGTGCCAGTGTACTTTTCTTCATTTTGCTATCAATCCCGGTTATTAAAATTTTCTTGCTGTGAAAGGTTTTGTAAAACAGGGACTTTTTACCGATAAGTGATGAAAGTTTTATGACACTTTTCCGGTTTTCTTGTTAATCACGAACAAGTGGTCTACGCCATTGCCCGGGGATATTTGTGCTTTTCCCCCACTGGCTGTTGGCTTCCTCAACGACTCCTGTTAAAACGTCCTTTCGCATAAATTTTTCACTACGGCAGGAAATATGAGTGGTAGTCAGACCCTCGTGGTCAAATTGGGAACCAGCGTTCTTACCGGCGGATCGCGCCGGTTGAATCGAGCGCACATGGTGGAATTGGTTCGTCAGTGTGCGCAGCAGCATGCAGCGGGCCACCGCATTGTGATTGTCACTTCTGGCGCGATGGCTGCCGGACGTGAACATCTTGGTTATCCCGACCTGCCGCCTACCATCGCCTCAAAGCAGCTGCTGGCTGCGGTGGGGCAGAGCCGTTTGATTCAACTGTGGGAACAGCTGTTCTCTATTTATGGCATCCATATTGGTCAGATGTTGCTGACTCGCGCGGACATGGAAGATCGTGAGCGTTTTCTTAATGCTCGCGATATGTTGCGCGCACTGCTGGATAACCATATCGTGCCGGTCATCAATGAAAACGACGCGGTCGCCACCACAGAAATCAAAGTGGGCGATAACGATAATTTGTCTGCGCTGGCGGCGATGCTGGGCGGCGCAGATAAACTGCTGCTGTTGACCGATCAAGAAGGATTGTTCACGGCCGATCCGCGCAATAATCCGCAGGCTGAATTGATCAGCGATGTGCATGTTATTGATGATGCGCTGCGTTCGCTGGCCGGTGGCAGCGTGTCGGGGTTAGGAACGGGCGGAATGTCGACCAAGCTTCAGGCTGCTGACGTTGCCTGTCGCGCGGGGATTGATGTAATCATCGCCGCTGGCAGCCGCAGCGGTGTCATCGCTGACGTGATAGATGGCAAGCCGGTCGGTACCCTGTTCCATGCCCAACAATCCCCGCTGGAAAACCGTAAGCGCTGGATCTTTGGTGCGCCGCCTGCTGGTGAAATCACCGTGGATGATGGTGCTCTCTCCGCTATTCTTGAGCGCGGCAGTTCGCTATTGCCTAAGGGCATTCGTGACATTCAGGGTAACTTTTCACGTGGCGAAGTGATCCGCATTCGCAGCCTGCAGGGGCGCGATATCGCACATGGCGTTTCGCGCTACAACAGCGATGCGATACGTATGATTGCCGGACATCACAGCCAGCAGATCAGTGAAATTCTGGGTTATGAATATGGCCCGGTGGCGGTTCACCGCGACGATATGATTGTCAGTTAAGGAGCGGACAATGCTAGAAGAAATGGGAAAAGCGGCGCGTGCCGCAGCTTATAAGCTGGCCGATCTGTCGACCGCTGAAAAAATCAGGTGCTGATGACCATCGCGGATCGTCTGGAAGCGGAAAGCGCTGACATTCTGACAGCCAATGAATCTGATCTGGCCGATGCTCGCCAGAATGGCATGAGCGCCGCGCTGCTTGATCGCCTGACGCTTAATCCTCAGCGTCTGAACAGCATTGCAAATGATGTACGCCAGGTGTGCCAGCTAGCCGATCCGGTAGGGCAGCTGATGGATGGCGGTCAACTTGACAGCGGCTTGCGCATTGAACGTCGCCGCGTGCCGTTAGGCGTGGTGGGCGTGATATATGAAGCGCGTCCGAACGTGACGGTAGATGTGGCCAGCCTCTGTTTAAAAACCGGCAATGCAGCGATTCTGCGCGGCGGGAAAGAAACCTGGCGTACTAATGCTGCCACGGTTCGCGTAATCCAAAACGCGTTGCAGCAGCACGGTTTACCGGCTGCAGCAGTCCAGGCGATCGAAAATCCTGATCGTGAGTTGGTTAATCAGCTGCTGAAGCTGGATCGCTATGTAGACATGCTGATTCCACGCGGCGGAGCAGGCTTGCATAAACTGTGTCGTGAAAACTCCACTATCCCGGTGATTACGGGCGGCATTGGCGTTTGCCATATTTATATTGATGAAACCATGGAGATTGAGCCAGCGCTTGACGTGATTGTTAATGCCAAAAAGCAGCGGCCAAGCGCCTGTAATTCACTGGAAACGCTGTTGGTGGATCGCGCGATTGCCGATCGCTTCTTGCCTGCTTTCACTGCCCGCATGGCGCAAGAAGATATCCCACTGCACGCTGATGAAAACGTGTTTGCGCAATTACAGCAAGGTCCCGCGCGCGTCACAATGATTCAGCCAGGCAATTATGATGATGAATGGTTGTCGCTGGATTTAAACGTCAAGCTGGTGGCTGATATGGATGAAGCGATTGATCACATCCGCACTCACGGCACGCAGCACTCCGACGCCATTCTGACGCGCAGTACTAAAAACGCGACACGCTTTGTGAAGCAGGTGGATTCCTCAGCGGTGTACGTTAACGCCAGCACCCGATTCACCGATGGCGGACAGTTTGGACTTGGCGCAGAAGTTGCGGTTAGCACACAGAAACTGCACGCTCGCGGACCGATGGGTTTAGAAGCATTAACCACCTATAAATGGATTGCCTGGGGCGACGACACGCTGCGTGCCTAACATCCATTTTTCTTAACAAAACGGGAGTCTTTTCAGGCTCCCGTTTTTTTTATGCCTTCATTTTCGATCCAGCTATTTGTAGAGCTTTAGTGACTAAAAATTATTTTATCGATTAAGCGCGTCCAGTGAGGGATGAACAGCGGATGAATTTTACGCAATTCCTTACGGAACATTCTTGAAAGCCCCGGTGATAGCGGCTGTTAAGTGATATTTTTTGGCGCGCTCAAAGGTGAAGGAGATAATGATAATTAGAAATGCTTGAGAAACCGGTTAGGTAGTAAACGGACGGTAATATAAAATGAACTGGTAGCAATAATGAAAATAACATCCAGTACCTCTTCAATGGCTGATTATTAACTGATGGTTAAAAAAGAAAGTACGAGACAAGCTTTCACCGCCAGGCTCATCGCCGCTTGCGAAAGCGCTGGCATTGTCGGACACGGACGAAACAAACAGGTTGCTAAGGCGTTAAAAGAGCAGGGCTGTCAAATATCAACGCCGGGGGTGTGGAAGTGGTTTAACGCGCAGTCAGTGCCGGATAACGGCAATTTGCTGGCACTCAGCCGTCTGCTTGGGGTCAGGGTTGAGTGGTTACAGTTTGGCATGGAACAGGCGCCTGAACCGCCGTCGTTAAGCGCGTGGGCTAGCCATAAAAATGTTTTCCGAGTAGACAGCCTCGATATTGGTCAAAAAACGGCGGCAGGTATTCAGGCCCGGGATGAATTTGTCGAGACAATTCACGCGATCGAATACGGTCAGGATGAGGCGCGGGTGTTATTCAATGGACGCCCAGCTGAGAATATTCGGCTGATCGCTGTTAATAACGACTCAATGGCGGATACCTTTGCCCCGCGCGATCAGCTGTTTGTTGATATCAGCGTGCGCAGGTTCGACGGTGATGGAATCTACATTTTTACGTTGGATGACCAGCTGTACCTGAAAAGGCTTCAGCTACAGCATCGCAAAATTGCTGTTATTTCAGACAATAAGCGCTACGAGACTTGGTATCTCAACCGTGACGAAGTCGAAAGCCTAAAAGTGTTGGCAAAAGTCATCATGAGTCAGGCAAGGCAATATCAAATTTTGGGCTAGCCAGACTCTCAAACCCGCTTTTCCAATAAGACGTCGAAAAAAATAATCGACATAAATTCAAAAATTTAACCAATAGTAAATAAAAAATTAACTGTCAGTGTTTGATAAAGCATAAGAACCTGTTAATAATTTGAGCATGGACGAACGAAGTTGTTTTCTCAGGGATGAGCCGCTCTTAAACAATTGAGGCGCTGCACAAGCGCGAATCATACCACCCAAAAGTCAGTGAACTTTGGGATGGGGTGGATGCGCAAAATGCAGCGTCGTCAGATGCCGTCTGTTTCCCTTATCTTGCCTTCCACCTGACTGTTTATTCAGTCAGGTGGTAAGCGTGTGAGCGTTAACAGCGGTATTCGGGCCCGTTCGGTACGCCGAAAGCTCGCGCCTGCCACCCCATCGCCAAAGACTCATTCACAGGAGGAGTTATGGCGATTATCCACTATGGCAAAAGCGTTTTTACGGGCAATGCACGCACTCGTCGCCATCGGCGACGCCAACCTCTCAGCCGTCTGAAGCAGAGTATCGACCAGGCGCTGAATTACGAACCTGAAACCCTTTCCCTTCGACGCGCAGAACAGATATGTCAGCGTCAGGTTACACCTCGCGTGGACCGCGCAATCACTGCGCCGCGTTCGCAAAATCAAGAAACACCTTCTTTTGATAATTGCTGCCTGCCGCACGTTCATCTCTACGCCGTCCGCTGAGCAGTAAAAATCTCATCCTTTGAACACCCGGCTCCTGCCATTTTCCAGTTTTCGCTGGACGCAATTTTTTCCCCACTCTTCAGTTCCTCTGCAGCTTCAGCACTATCTGCTGCTGCGCTTACTTTGGTACTGATCAGTGGTTGTTATGTGTTTAGTTTCGCAGGGCCTGAGTTGCCTGTGCCGTCATTGAGGAGTTTTTATGAGTCAGATTATTGCAGTGCTGAATTTTGAGGAAGGCTACGTGGATACCCCTTATTTCGACACGCTCGGTTTTCCGACTGTTGCCGGGGAATTCGCATCGGGCCAAAAGGTGCGTCACTCAGTAACTATGCGTTTCGTGTGCCGCGCCGCGTAGGTGATGTGTGGAAGCAGTGCATCCTGGAAAACAAAATTCAGGAAATGCAGGCACGTGAGCCGATCAAGCGCGCTTTAGCAAATTGCAACGAGGCGCGAACAGATGTGTTGCTAAGCATGGCGTATCAATTGGGGGTAGATGGCGTCAGTCAGTTCAAAAATATGCTTAACGCCATTGCTGAAGAGAACTTTGCTGAGGCGGCTAACGCCATGCTTACCAGCTTGTGGGCACGTCAAACTCCAGGACGCGCACGTCGTCATGCTGAAGTGATGCGTACCGGCACTTATGACGTCTACAGGGGGCTGCTATGAAATGGTTACTTTTTCTTATCGCCGTGCTCTCAGTCATCATCATCGTCTTGCTTTTACAACGTTTTACCACCCTTCAGTTTGTTTCACATGCACGGCTGTTATTTAAAACCTGGTCGGTTTGGCTGGCTTCGCTTGGCTCAATGCTCAGTGCCTGGGTGCAATCTTTTCCGTCATCGGCGCTGGATGCATGGAACACCTTGCCGGAAGACGTTAAGTCGATTCTTCCCCATAACTATCTCGGTCTTATCGGCGCTTTCATGGTGGCGATGGGGTTATTGCGCAATTTGTTCGTCAAAAAACATTGCTGAATGAGAAGCGTCAGGTGGAGGGGATCAAATCATGACTTTTCTTTCCACATTGCTGGGCGGCGGTTGGCACTGGTTAGCTGCGCTGGGCGCGATTATCGCTGCGCTAGGTGCCAGCTATTTTGGCGGTAAGAAAATCGGCAAGGTGCAGCAAAAAGCAAAATCCGATGTCGACAGCGCGCATAAAGAAGCCGAGCGCGTGGCAGATATTGCCCATCAACAACAACAGAACCGTGAGGAGGCGAACCGTGTGGAAACTGAAAACAGTAACCTTGATGACGCTGCTGCTCGCGACAAGTTGCAGCAGTCGAAATACAACCAACCCTGAGCCGGTGGCCATCACCGACTCTGCCTGCGTGCTTTTTTCCCCATTCATACCCACGGTGACGATGCTCAGAAAATAGACATCCGAACCGTACGCGCCATCAACACCCACAACGACATGTGGGACACCTTATGCGGCCAAGCGGCCAAATCGAAGTAACTCGCTGATAAACAGCGTTTAATCTAAAACATCCTGAGGAGGATACCATGATCGAAGTTAACTCTTTTGCAGAACTGCGTACCACGGCTCCGACCAAATCTGGTGATGTAGCGATTTTAAAACGTTACTACGACAAAGACTCCACTTTCCGTGGCGGCGGCGATTTCGTCGGCTTTACCGGCACCACCACATTGAAAGATGATGGCGGCACGGTGGCGGTGGGAAGCGGTTTCTACTGGAAGCGTGCAATCAACGATCCTACGGAAGTGAACATTCTACACTTTGGTGCCAAAGGCGATGGGACAACGGATGATACCGACGCCTTTAACCGTATGTTGACCTGGACGCAGACATACAACACCAACATAAAGGATCTCCCGGTTCGTTTTCCTGGTGGTAAATTTTTAATTTCGCCCATTGATCTCAGTGCCGCAGAAATTGCCTTTTTTGGCTTGTTGGGTGATGACCTGGAGTTGGGATCACTTCCGCGCACGACCATTGTTTCAAATAAAAGTGCCAGTCCAGTGTTCAAGGTAAAGGCGCGCCGCACAGCCATCAAAGGCATTACCTGGAATGGTCAGGCCAGCGCAGATATTACTACCAACAAAAGCACCATCACCGCCGAGATGTGCAGCAACGTGCAACCGTTCTTCGAAAATACCTGTATAGAAGGAGAGACGGTCAATATCAGCTGTTTCCGCGCGCAGGGTACCGGCGGCACCGTCATCAAAATTCTCGATACGCTCGACAGCAAGTTTGACCAGATCTATTCGCTGAATACCTATTCGCGCGTTTTTGATGTGGGCTGGTCAAACTCGCCGAACGGTGTTTGGGATCACTCAACCGCGATTGAATTAAGCAACGCCAATTTCCAGACCGGTTATGGTGACGCCACGCTGTATATGCCGCGCGTCACGCAGGGGATTATGCGCAATGTGTGGATTGAACATACGCGTAACCCGGGCGATCTCTCTGATGGTGGCTGGACGATCGATACGTTAAACATTGAGGACTGTAGCTCTGCTTTCAACCTCAACAATGCGCGTGTTGTGATGCGTCAGATTAACCTGCAATCCGGTGCAAAAATCAGTAATGACCTGGTCGCCGGTAAATGGTTATCCACCTTTGAATATGGTTTCCGCCGCGACGAAAGCTTCGGCAGCTATATGACGGGTTCGCTGCGTGCAGGGTATTTCAGTGGCTATAAAGTCACGAATAACACCGCGACGGATAACTGGTATCGACTCGGCCAGTTCTTTTTCCCCAACGCAAATCAGCAATGGGTGATAGAGCTGATTGGTAAAGCGGATGCCACTACGCCTTCAGGCACTGCAGGATCGCCGGTGAATCTCTCCGGTACCGGTAAAACCTGGATTAATTTGCAACGACTGGAAACCGTGTGGGCTGATGCTTGCCACATGGGGCAGCCAGCAGTGCAGGATATCCGCTATGGCCGGGTTGGAACAACGTATGCAGTGGTATGGGTGAAGCTGAAAGCCAACAGCGGTGACACCATGTTTAACCTCAAAAATACGGGGCCGACGCGCTTTGATACGGGCTCCTGCTCGCTGTTCCAGTCTGATCTTTCTGTAGTGACCGATACCACTACAATGGGCACGTTGAAACCGGCGGCACGCTTCGGTTTGCATAATGGATTGGCCGGTATTGGTGCCAATGAGAAAGGTGTACTTACGCTCGCGACGACCGCGGGTACACCGACGAATAAAACGACGCCAACGGGCTTTGTGTTGGTCAATATCAACGGCGTTGACCGCAAGGTCGCTTACTACGATTGATGATCGGCACGTTTTTGGCGAGGCTGCGGCCTCGCCTTTTTGCTTTGTGCGCTTGATGTGGCCTGAGAGGGAAATCCCAAACACTAACGAAAGGACTTTCGTCGTGTAGAACAAGGCTTTCCAGGCAAAATCCCTTGCAAATGGCGATAAAAACGGCACTCGCGCTGTTTCGGTCTTGACTCAATTTGTGATTTTTTCTAACGTAACGCCCCGCAGTATCCCACCACAATGCCGGTATAGCTCAGTTGGTAGAGCAGCGCACTCGTAACGCGAAGGTCGCAGGTTCGATTCCTGTTTCCGGCACCACGTTTTATCCTTCCGTATTGATCATGCAATATTGGATTGTCGATACATATCCCTTCGTTATTTATTTTTTTCGCTTTCATAAGTTATTATTTAGTGGGTTGACGGAATCATTAGACGTTATTCATTACACATTCAATTTTTCATGGGTTTAATTATTTTCTTATTTTGGTGGGGATATTTATTTTAATGTCGACATCATAATCGCCTATTTATTGTAATTTAATTTTCGTATTGGTGATTTTTGCAACATGCTATTTAATAAGGAGTTTTTCCTTTAAATGAATCCGGTCTTGTTAATGTGAGAGTGAGGAAGAAATATCCTGCCGATCCGCCTCTGGTGCAGTCATTTATTAGGGGCTTTCGCTTTCTTTAATAATGTAAATGACAAGGATGTTGGGTTTGAAATATCACTAGCTAAAGGTTGATGGTGTGCTACAGGTAAGGCGGATTGGGAGTTAAATAGCACTGCGTATAGAGAATGACATGAGCTATTCATTATTTTTTAAAGTGCAGGATAATAATTTGTTGCCTGTTTACGCTTATGGAAATCAAAAAAGAGCAGATCACATCTCTTTTAGTCAAACTAGCTAAGGTGGGTTTTTATCTGACAGCGCCAAGCACCACAGTAAAGAGGGTGAGCAGTAGATTAAGCCCATCATAAATGCGCCAGATCGCTAAGCCACATCACCAATCCCTCCAAAAGATCAGGCGAAGCGTAATGCATTACCTTTCTTCTATACCGTCACTGAAACCTGTATGACAAAAACGCTGAACTGTGCTCGGCAGCCTGAGTTTTATTGCCTTTTTTATCGAGTCGTTTGAGAGAAACCTCTTTTTTTGCCGCCGAATTGACTCTTTTTATGAGGTTGCGATTCACGCCTCGGTTTTTCAGACAATAGATTTAAGTTAAGAAAGCGCTTGCATCACTTCGCTCAATATGAGCTAATGCATCCGTCGGTTTGATTGACAGACACTATCAAAGTAAGTACCCAAAGCAGTTCTCATCTCTAAGTTTGTCGTGAGACATCCCTTCTTTTTGAGTCTTCTCTTACGTTCTGATTAAAATCTGTTCTCAGGCCATTTACGCCGGAAGGCTCAAATATTAAGGAATTAAACATGTCTAACAAAATCCGCGGCACCGTAAAATGGTTCAACGCAGAGAAAGGTTTCGGTTTCATCTCTCCAGCAGACGGCAGCAAGGACGTATTCGTCCATTTCTCTGCTATCCAGGGTACTGATTTCCGTTCACTGGATGAAGGTCAACAAGTTGAGTTTACAGTAGAAAATGGCGCTAAAGGCCCATCTGCTGCGAACGTTGTTGGTCTCTAAGGACTTAAAATTACTCGTTTTAAATGTCTACACTGTAATGGCTCACAGTACCGCACATCACACTTTGATGTGACGAGAGCCAACCCGCATGGAGCGAAATGCATTTTCTGCAAATCTGTCGTTGTTCAAATTAACACGGCAAGGATTGCATATCAGAGCAGGCCTTACGCCCTCTGAGAAAGGCTAAGTGAGCTTTATAGCGTTGTTGCATAAACGATAATTTGAAAGGCTGCCGATTGGCGGCCTTTTTAGTTTTTGGATTTTATAACACGCGATTCGCTAGAGCTGCTTTAACCAGCCCATCCAACCAATCCTGATGTCCATTGATCATCGGATTCGGCTTTGCCTTCGCTAACGCTACTGCTGGTTTACCCTTTTGGGTTTCCTGCGTCAGGATACGTACGCGATTGCCAGGTAAATCCTCAATTAGCCAGGCGTGCAACACATCTAAACGTTCATCACTGCCTTCTTCTCCCGCCCAACCATGCCAGGAAATACGAGCAGCTTCGCCCTGTGCAGGCGCGACATATTCTGTGACGCGAGCCTCAACTGGAAAACCAAAGGTTTCAAAATAGAAGCGGACATCTTGTTCCAGTTCGGGGCCTTTATCGTCATAAAAACGCGCATTTGCTGAGTTTTGATAATAAGTCGACCATACAGCAGGCTTGCTCAACAGCGGCCAAATATCCTGAGTTGTCAGATTTGCTACGATCATTTCATTAGAGCAAAAATTGTCGGTAAAACCGGGTAAAAAGCCATCTGGCCAGTTAATCGCATGCATTTTCATTAAATAATTCTCTGCTGTAGTGGGTAATCTGTTCATAAGAAAGCAGTTAAATCGTAGGAACGATAATGGCTGTTGCAGAGTTATAAGACTAATCGCCATTTATTATTTTAGTTATCACGTGAGGTGATATTAATAATGCGATGTTGACTGACAAAACAGAGCAAAGTCGTGCCAGAAAGCACGATGTGGATGAGTGAAGTGGAATAGAACGTCAGGCCTAGAAGGTAGTTTGTAAGTGATACGCGTTAGAAGTAAAAAATATCCCGGCAAGTTCGACCTGCCGGGAAAAAGAAAGCGTAGTGGAATTAATTTAACGACATCTTTCCTACTTTAAATACGCTCATCGCTTGTGCCATCCGCTCAGCCTGATCTTGCAGCGCCTGCGATGCGGCAGAAGCTTCCTGCACCAGCGCGGCATTCTGCTGCGTTACTGCTTCCATCTGGGTAATCGCCAGATTGATTTCGCTGATACCGCTGCTTTGCTCGCTGCTGGCAATCGTAATTTCACTCATGATATTCGCCACGCTCTTCACGCTGTTGACCACTTCGCCGATGGTTGATCCGGCATGCGTCACCAACTTGCTGCCCTCATTAACTTTCGCCACTGAGTCTTCGATCAGAACTTTAATTTCTTTAGCGGCAGAAGCAGAACGCTGCGCCAGATTACGTACTTCTGTAGCAACTACGGCAAAACCGCGTCCCTGTTCACCAGCGCGAGCCGCTTCCACGGCGGCATTCAGCGACAGAATATTGGTCTGGAAGGCGATGGAATCAATCACGCTGATGATGTCGACAATCTTTTTGGACGACAGCGCAATCGCTTCCATTTTTTCGATAACTTGCCCCATCACTTCGCCGCCTTCGCGCGCCACGCTTGAAGTGGACGCAACCAGCTGATTGGCTTCACGCGCGTTTTCGGCATTGTGTTTGACGGTGGAGGTTATTTGCTCCATCGCTGAAGCGGTTTCTTCCAGCGAACTGGCCTGTTGCTCGGTACGCGTCGAAAGATCAAGGTTCCCGCTGGAAATTTGATTTGAAGCGACGGCAATGGTGTCAGAGCCGGTACGAACTTCGGTAACGATGGAAAGCAGATTGTCATTCATACGCTGCAGCGCCTGCATCAGCACGCCAGTTTCATCACGCGTAGTCACCTGAATTTTCGAGCTAAGATCGCCTGCTGCAACACTTTCCGCTACGCTAACGGCCGCAACCAAAGGACGTACGATTGAGCGAGTAAGGAAAAAGCCGAGCAGAATCGAGGCCACAATGGCCAGCGCTGAGAAGATCAAGGTGATGGTAATTGCCGAAGAGCCATTTTCGACAATACTTTGTCCTTCAGCACGCAGCTGTCCATCTTGTGAATTGGCAAATTTTATCGCGTCGTCGAGAAACTTATTCTGCGTCGGCGTCATGGATTTGAGTGCATATGTGCTGGCAGCTTCAAAATCACCGGCTTTTATCAAGGCGATCAAATCACCTTTCACTTTTTCAAAGGCTTCGGCAGAGGCGAGCAGGCCAGCAATTTTCTTTTTACCAATCTCAGTAACTTGAATATCAGCAATTTTCTTCATGGCGACATTGGTACGCTGGGTCGCTTCATCCAGTTGACCATAGCGCTTAACGTTATAATCAGGATGGGTCGTATCGATCACCATGCCGCGCAGGTATTTGATCTGATCGTTGACGCCATCGCGCACATCAAATGCCAGGCGCACTTTCACATAACGATCGTCGACGATCGAGGCGATACCACTTTTAATGCTGTTAATTTTTGTGATAGATGTCACGCAAATCACAATCAATAGCGCGACGACAATGCCAAAGGCGGCGGCGAGCCGGATGCCAACCTTCATATTCTTAATACTGAACATGTCTTCTTTCCCCGTTTTTCTTATTAAAATACAGTTATTCCAACAGTTAATATTTACTGCTTCTCCGCTCACAGCCCGACATTGCGCGTAGCTTTACAGGTGCAAGGTGAAATGGTGATCCAGCGCACACAGTTATCGGAGTTAAAAACATTAACTTTAATATTTTTGATGGAATTCAAGCGGAAGCAGGCAGGGAAAAAGGATTAATGCACAGTGCTAATGATTTTTTAAAAGGTTAACCCGTAGACGTGACAAAGCGGGTCGTCAAACGTTTTTGGCGACCTCGCAAGCAGCTAGATAACAAACAAATTAGAAAATGAAAACCAGCAGGCTGCCCCAAAAGAGCGCGCTAAAGGCAATGATCGCCAGCCAGCTAAGCTGACGTAAACGACCACGAAGGAAACCACTTGATTGCTGAACAGGTAACGTTTCGCTGCGCATAATTTTTTCCAAGGTTGGTAAAAAGAAGCCGCCAAACAGCGGCAAAAAAGTGCTGAGTCTGAATCAAGCGACACTGGCTATTCGATACTTAAATCGCCTTCCGCTGCTTTGATTTACCTTAACGAGCCGCTTCCAGCACGTTGAAGATCACGTCTGATAATTCATTCAGCTCGAACTTGGCCACATAACCGTCTGCGCCAACTTTGCGCACGTGATCTTCATTGGCGCTGCCGGAAAGTGAAGAGTGAATCACTACCGGAAGATGCTTGAGGATTGGGTCACGTTTGATGTTACGCGTCAGGGTGAAGCCATCCATTTCAGGCATTTCAAGGTCGGTCAGCACCAGCGCGATTTTATCGTGGATCGATTCCCCTGCCGCTTGCGCCTCTTGACTCATCTGCTTGATTTTTTCCCATGCATCCAGACCGGTGTTGTACATCAGCGCCGGAATGCCCATGCTTTTCAGCCCTTGTTCCAGCAGCTGGCGCGCCACTTTAGAATCTTCAGCAACAATCGCCACTGCACCTGGCTGATATTTGAATGCACGCGGTCTGGCGGCTTCCGGCTCTACGCCGCGCACTGACGGAATGATGTCATACAAAATTTGCTCAACATCCAGCACCATCGCCAGATTATTGCTTTGCTTGTCATTATCCAGCGAGGCGATACTGGTGATATTGCGTCCGCCGATACCCGCTTCGGCGGTATGCACTTGACTCCAGTCGAGACGCACGATGTTATCGACTGACTCCACGGCAAACGCTTGCGTATTACGCGCATATTCCGTCACCAGCAGCAGATTCAGTCCCGTTTCCGGTACGCAACCCGCTACCGCAGGTAAATCGATAACCGGAATAAACTGACCGCGAATACTGGCCATGCCAAGCAGCGGCGATTTCATGCCTGCTGCTTTGGTAATTGTCGGCATCGGTACGATTTCGCGCAGCTTAAAAACGTTAATCCCGAACAGCTCGGATTTTCCTTTTAGCTGATCTGAGCCTAAGCGAAACAGCAGCAGCTCAAATTTATTCGATAACGCGAGGTTCGCTCTCTCATCTATCTCTTTTTGAAAATTATCCATTGTTGCCTCTGCATCAGCGCAGGTAAGGAAAGGGGTGTGATGAAGTTATCGGCAGCGACGTAAAAAAGGTGAGGGCAAGAGAGGCGAAATAAAACGCGGTCTGATAATTGTGCCAGGATTAACAGTGAATTGAAAAAATGGATAACCTTTCTGAATAAGGAGCGCGTAATGAAAAAGTCATTTTAACGACACTGTTAGTTATGTTGAGTTCGGGTGTTTACGCTGAAAAGGGCGGCTTTGAGGGCGGCGAAGCGCCACAACCTCAATCGAAGCAGGATGCAGGTTATAAAGGTTCTGAGGATACCGGGCAGACGCACATCAATCAGATTCGTGATTTTCGGCAGGACGGTTACGTCACGCTTGAGGGTTATATTCTGAAGAAAGAGCAGGGCGATAACTATCAGTTCCGCGACAGCACCGGAACCATCACTATTGTGGCACCGGAAAAAGCGTTCAAAGGTAAGAAGTTTGCTGCGGACGATCAGGTTCGCATCAGCGGTAGAGTGCACGGTAAAGGTGAAAACACCACATTGCACGCCACAGAAATTGAAGAACCTTAACAGTGATTGGGCGAGGTTTCGCCTCGCCCAGCATGCCTGGATGCGTTAGTAAATCAATCTTTCAACAGGATCGCGCGGCAGGCTTTGCCTTTGATTTTGCCTTGCTTGAGTTTGACCAATGCCGATTTCGCCTGAGCCGCTTCAATAGCGACATAAGCGTGCGTTGGGGTCAGATCGATCTTACCAATTTGGTCAGCGCGGTAGCCCGCTTCACCCGTTAATGCCCCCAGTATATCTCCCGGACGAATTTTGGCTTTGCGGCCGCCATCAATGCACAACGTCATCATTGCGGCGGGTAACGCTTTGCTGCTGCCTTTTTCAGCGTGCTGGCAGAGACCCACGGCAGCGACTTCTGTAAAAAATCTTCCAGCGCGTGCGCGCGAGCCATTTCATCGGCGGCGACAAAACTCACAGCAGCACCTTCTTCACCCGCACGTGCGGTACGGCCAATGCGGTGTAAATGCACTTCGGGATCCCACGCCAGTTGGTAATTCACTACCAGCGCCAGCGACTTAATATCCAGGCCACGCGCTGCTACGTCAGTAGCAACCAACACGCGTCCGCTGCCGTTGGAGAAGCGGATGAGTACGCGTTCACGGTCACGCTGTTCCAGATCGCCATGCAGCGGCAAGGCGCTGATGTCACGATCGTTAAGGGCTGCCGCAACATCATCGCATTCGCGTTTGGTGTTACAAAAGACCACACAGGATGAGGGCTGGCGTTCGCTGAGTAGCGCAATCAGCAGTGATAGCTTTTCGTTGTGGCTGGCTTCAATAAGTTGTTGATCAATGGTGGGCAGTTCACTGACTTCTTCCGTTACCACGCTCAGAGCATCGCGCTGAAACCGGGTGCTGATAGCAGCGATACCTTCAGGCCAGGTCGCAGAGAACAGCAGCGTTTGACGCGATGCTGGTGTAGCTTTAATGATGGTTTCCATATCATCACGGAAACCCATTTCCAGCATACGATCCGCTTCATCCAACACCAGCGTGCGCAGATTCTCAAGCTTTAACGTTTCACGTTTGAGGTGATCAAGAATACGGCCCGGCGTGCCGACCACAATATGCGGAGCGTGAATCAATGAATCGCGCTGAGCGCTCATCGGCTGACCACCGCACAGCGTCAAAATTTTGATATTACGCGTGAAGCGCGCCAGTTGACGCAACACATTGCTAACCTGATCCGCTAATTCACGCGTTGGGCACAGAATCAGCGCCTGCGTCTGGAACTGTGCGCTGTCGATATGTTGTAGCAAACCAATGCCAAAGGCTGCGGTTTTACCGCTGCCGGTTTTCGCCTGCGCACGCACGTCGCGACCCTGCAAAATGGCGGGCAGCGTGGCGGCCTGAACCGGCGTCATGCTGGTGTAGCCCATCTCGCGCAGGTTATCGAGTTGGCTTTCGGGAAGCGAATTGAGGGTTGAAAAAGCAGTCACGGCGCGGCCTCTGAGGCTAAAAAAGTAGGGCATTATTGCGCGCGCAAGTCTGGCAGAAAGCGCGTCCAACAGCAACGGCAACCTCGTAGGTTAAGGCTGTGAATCTTTTGACGTGCGGGGCATTAGGAATAACCTGAAGTTTTTCGAAAATGGTTGGTAAATTTTAATCAGTTAAGCGTTAAATTTCGATAATGGTCTGGAGCGAAGAAAAAATAAGGCCATAAATAACTTTATAAGACGCCGATTTAAAAAGTTTATTCCTATGTTAATCAGATAAATCCTTTTTATTTACTCCAGTAATACAATTAATCATTAAAAAATTACCCTTAAGTTGCCGATAAAAATCTTAAGACAATTGCTTTATATTTAGCGCGCCATACATCTATTACAACGACCGTTAGAGGGTTTTTCATTGAGTAATAGTCTCCAGGGATCACATGAAGATGTACTTAAAATAGTGGGCCGCGCCGTGTTGACGCTGCACGTTCATGGGGAAAGCTTATCAGCTGATAAGATTGCCTCAATGATCGGCTGTTATGCGGAAGATGAGCCCTGTGATCAGGAAGATCGTCGTTTATATGCGTTGGCAATGGAATTAATGTCAAAAGGTTGCAAAGCAAAAAGCGTGTAACGCAGCTGCTTTGTCTGTCTGATTAAAGCCTCCTGCGGGAGGCTTTGTCATTTTTACCCGTCATACCCGTCATACTTCGCGCTGCAGCTGCGTTGGCTGCACGTGTTCACCCCGGTCACTTACCGGCGTAAGCTCCCGGGGACTCACACGCTTGCCGCCTTGCTGCAACACGAATTATTTTGGGTAACGGAGCGTCATGCTTCGCGCTGCAGCTGCGTTGGCTGCACGTGCTCACCCCGGTCACTTACCGGCGTAAGCTCCCGGGGACTCACACGCTTGCCGCCTTGCTGCAACACGAATTATTTAGGGTAACGGAGCGTCATACTTCGCGCTGCAGCTGCGTTGGCTGCACGTGCTCACCCCGGTCACTTACCGGTGTAAGCTCCCGGGGACTCACATGCTTGCCGCAACACGAATTATTTAGGGTATCTGCTCGTCATACCCGTCATCTTTCGCGTTGTAACTGCGTTGAGCATTGGAACAGTTAAACGTGTTGCAGTGCGAATACCGCTTTGCCGCGTGATAAGGTGGCAACCACTGGCGAGATGCGCGCAACGGCTTCAGCTGAGCAGCTCGCGGCAACTATCATCATATTGGCGTCATCACCTTGCTGTGGCCATTGACGTTGACCTTCTGCTGACAACGGCAGCAAATCATTGGTCGCAATCGCCAGCGCACGCGTCAGTGAAAACTCATCCGAACCACGATAGAGCTGCGCATAGAGATTGGCTTTTTCCAACATACTGCCGGTGCCAAACGGCGACCAGTGATCGACCACGCTGTCGGTGCCGGTCATCACCTTAACACCCGCTGTCTGCAACTGCGGAATCGGCATGGTCAGCTTGCCAATCGGCAGCGTCGACGCCACGCTAAATTGCTGCTCAACCAACCCTTGAATCATTTTATCCAGCTCAGCGCCTTCCAGCGTCGCCAGCGCAAAGCCGTGACTGATGGTTACTTTGCCTTTCAGCGCCGGGTTCTTTGCCACGGTATCGATCATATAGCGAATCGCCGCAACGCCGGCTGGCGAGGTTTCATGCAGGTGGATATCCACGCCGCGTTGGAAATCGAGCGCGATCTGGAACATCGCATCCAGCGACTTTTCCATCGCGCCATCGACATTCGTCGGATCCAGTCCGCCGACATACTGCACGCCGTGCTGCATCGCTTCACGCATCAATCCATCGACCTGCGAATGCAATAAACCGTGCTGCGGAAATGCCACGATTTCGCAGGGAAATTCAGGGTGCTTCGCCAGCGCGGTTTGGAGATGTTCCAGGCTTTTCAGACCGCTGACCGGGTCGATATTGCAATGACTGCGTGCCTGAGTCGAACCCTTGGATTGCAACAAGGCAATCAGACTTTCTGCTCGCGCGACTGAAGTGGGCAGTAACTGCGGGATCAACACCTGCTCACGGGCAATCATATCCATGATGGTTTTGCCCTGACGTGGACGCGGTGCCTGCCACGGGCCGCCATAAAATGTTTTATCGAGATGGATATGCATATCGTGAGTGGAGGGCAGCAACAGCGCACCTTGCGCATCCCAGGCCGTCAGTGAAGCGTCACCCTGACCGGCTGGGTGTAACTGATCAAATTTACCATCACGGATGCTGATGTCATACAGCCCAGTTTTAGTCGCAACGATCTCTTCGCCTTCACGCTCAAAGCCTTCTTCAAGGCGAACATTCCGCAGTAAATAGTGATCGGTACTGGGCAAAGGAGCTGGCGAGTGAGATGTCGTATTGGCGGCAAAACTGGTCTGGCTCATGCCAGCAGCCAGCAAACTCCTGCGGCTGCCCAGCGTGCGCCGTTACCAAGAAATTCACGACGGCTTGAAGAAGGGGAAATAGTCATCAGAGGCTCCTGCAAAAAGAGAGTCTTAATCTGACAAAAGCTGGCGGTGGCCGCTGCGCTATTTTCCACTGCTGGCTATTTGAAAAATCACTGCCAGCTCAGCTGGCCGAAATCGACCAAAGCCTGCGCCAGTTGATACTGCAAATTCTCTTCGGGATGACGGCAAAACAGCGCCAGCTCAAAAATATCGATCTCCGGCAAACCCTGTTCGCGCCCTAGCACCCGATGTTCGGGTAAGCGACAGCTGGCGGGCAACAGGGTTAACCCCAAGCCTTGTGCGCTCGCTGCCGCCAAAGCAACCAGACTCGCGCTGCTATAACCAATACGCCAACTGCGGTCCATCGCATCCAGCGTCTGGCACATCTCTTCACGGTACAAACCCTGCTGAGGAAACAGCACCAGCGGTACTGGCGTTTGTTCAAAACAGGGATAGGCGGCGCTGTCGAGCCAGAGCAAGGGTTCCGGGCGCGCCGCCAGTGGACGTTCGCCGTAAGGCTGTTTGATCAGCATGATGTCCAGCTCCTCACGCTGCCATGCACGGCGCAATTCAACGTGCATGCCGCTCATCACATCGAGCCGTAAATGCGGATGTTGACGACTGAAAGCGGCTAGCAATCCTGCGGTAGGTGCGGCAAAATCTTCCGGCACACCAAGACGTAGCACGCCGTCACGCCATTTGTCGCTTAATACGTCATGCGCTTCGCCGTTCAGCGCAATGATGCGCCGGGCATAGCCCAGCAGCTTTTCACCTTCTTCGGTAATCTGCACCTGATGCGAAGAGCGTTCTAGCAACGCTTTACCTACCATTTCTTCCAGCCGCCGCACTTGCTGACTCACAGTGGATTGCGACAAATGCACACGATCGGCAGCGCGGGTAAAGCTGGTGGTTTCGCAAACGGCAACAAAACTTAACAACTGTTGAGGCGTAAACATCGGCTGTCGATTCATTTTCCCACTATCAATTAGAGCAATATTTAATTTCCAAATAGTAACCAGCGCTGTCAGGCTGGCAATCTTTAATTATTTGAGTTGTGGATGAAACGACAGACAGAAATGATGATGCTTATCGCGTTGGTATTGGCGGGCCTGAATATGCGCCCTTTAATGACCTCGGTGAGTCCGTTGCTCGGCCAGTTACGTCAGACCATTGGGCTGACGCCATTAGCCGCGTCTTTGCTGCCCGCTATACCCATGATGATGATGGGAGCGATTGCGCTGTTAAGCGCGCCCTTAATGCAGCGCATCGCTGTCCGTAAATTGCTGACAGGCGGATTGATGTTACTGAGTTTGGCGACTTTCAGCCGCCTGTTTATCACTCAGGGCAGTCTATTAGTCTTTAGCACCATTCCGGGTGGATTAGGCATTGGTGTGGTGCAAATGGCGATGCCGGGATTGATTCGCCAGCGCTTTGGTGAGCGCAGCGCAGCGATTACGGGTTTATGGGCTGGAGCGTTGATGGGCGGTGGCGGCCTGGCTGCCGCCTTAACGCCGTGGCTGAGCGCACAGATGGGGTGGCAAGGTGCGTTAAGCAGTTGGGCGCTACCGACGCTGTGCGCGGTGCTGTTGTGGCTGTTTATTCCCACTGCCGCGCCGGAGAAATCTACGCAGCGGGCAATACCTGCACTGTGGCGCAAAACGCGGGCGTGGACGCTGGCGCTGAGCTTTGGGTTGGTCAATGGCGGGTATGCCATCTGCGTCGCGTGGCTGCCCGATTTCTATCATCAACAGGGCTGGAGCGCGCAGGCGGGCGGCAGCTTGCTTGCTATGATGATCAGTTGTCAGGTGGTCGGGGCATTGTTGCTACCGCTGCTGGCTCGCGGAGCCGATCGTCGGCCATTATTGCTGCTGGCATTGGGCATGCAGTTCTGCGGCATGATGGGATTTCTGTTTGCCCCGCAGGCCGCACCGTGGATCTGGGCAGGCGTAGCGGGATTCGGTCTGGGCGGCGCCTTTCCGTTAGCCTTGGTACTGGCGCTGGATCATCTGTCTCATCCACAGGCGGGGGCACGTCTGGTGGCATTCATGCAAGGCGTGGGATTCATTATCGCAGGTTGTATGCCGTTTATCGCCGGACAGTTGCATACATTAACCCACAGCTTTGCCAGCGTTTGGTTGATGCAAGGTGCGGTGACGCTGCTGTTGATTGTGTTAAACCTCTGTTTCCATCCACGCAGTTATCCGCACGCTTTCCCAGAAAAATAATTTTTTGGTCCTACCAATTAAGCCGAAAAATTTTCCTGCTTCACAGAACAGGAAAATTCACGGCTTTTTTATTGCCTGAAGTTAACAAAACATTAACCATCTGTTGCCAATAAGCCTCAGCATCTTAAATGTGGTCTGACCAAAAAAGATGTTAAAGAGGCTAGCGTGTGCACCCTGCAACCTATGCGCACGATTTTCTGGCTTTCCTCTGGAGATACCCGCATGCAGATGTGGCAACAAAATTATGATCCGCTCGGCAATATTTGGCTATCTAGCCTGGTTGCGCTGATCCCGATTCTGTTTTTCTTTTTCGCGCTGATAAAACTGAAGCTGAAAGGCTATGTCGCCGCGACCATCACCGTGGGTCTGGCGCTGCTGGTGGCGCTGTTTCTTTATCGTATGCCAATCGGGCAAGCGTTGGCGTCGGTGGGATATGGCTTTTTATATGGTCTGTGGCCGATTGCGTGGATCATTGTTGCAGCAGTATTCGTCTACAAAATTTCGGTTAAAACCGGGCAGTTTGACATTATTCGCGCCTCGATCTTATCGATCACGCCAGATCAACGGCTGCAAATGCTGATTGTCGGTTTCTCGTTTGGCGCGTTTTTAGAAGGCGCTGCAGGTTTTGGCGCGCCGGTTGCGATCACCGCTGCGCTACTGGTCGGCCTGGGATTTAATCCGCTGTATGCCGCCGGTTTATGCCTGATCGTTAACACCGCGCCGGTGGCATTTGGCGCGATGGGCATTCCAATTATTGTTGCCGGGCAGGTTACCGGACTGGACAGTTTCGCCATCGGGCAAATGGCCGGCCGCCAATTGCCGTTACTGACCATCATCGTTCTGTTCTGGATCATGGCGATCATGGATGGTTGGCGTGGCGTCAAAGAAACCTGGCCAGCGGTGCTGGTGGCGGGGGATCCTTTGCGATTGCTCAGTTTCTAAGCTCTAATTTCCTTGGCCCGGAACTGCCAGACATCATCTCTTCGCTGGCGTCGCTGGTCTGTTTAACCTTGTTCCTGCGTCGCTGGAAGCCGGTTCGCATCTTTCGTTTTAACGATGTTGGCGCATCGATGGTTGATCAGGATCTGACCCGCAAAAAATACAGCGCTGGGCAGGTGATCCGCGCCTGGATGCCTTTCCTGTTTCTCACCGCGACCGTAACGTTATGGAGCATTCCGCCCTTCAAAGCGCTGTTTGCCAAAGGCGGGGCGCTAGCGGATTGGGTCTTCAGCGTGCCGGTGCCGCTGCTGAATGCGCTGGTGGAACGCATGCCACCGGTAGTGAACAGTGCCACGCCCTATCCGGCAATCTTTAAATTCGACATCATTTCTGCCACCGGCACCGCCATTTTGCTGGCAGCGATTGTGGCGATTGCTTACCTGCGCATGAAGCCGAAAGCGGCTATTCAGACGTTCGGCGAGACCTTAAAAGAGTTGGCGTTACCGATTTACTCGATTGGCATGGTGCTGGCGTTTGCTTTTATCTCCAACTATTCCGGCCTGTCGGCCACGCTGGCCTTAGCGCTGGCGCATACGGGGCAAGCCTTTACCTTTTTCTCACCGTTTTTGGGTTGGTTGGGCGTCTTCCTTACCGGATCGGATACCTCCTCAAATGCGCTATTCGCCGCATTACAAGCCACTACCGCGCAACAGATTGGCGTTTCAGATGTGTTGCTGGTTGCCGCCAACACCACCGGTGGCGTCACCGGGAAGATGATTTCTCCTCAATCGATCGCCATCGCCTGCGCCGCAGTGGGCCTGGTCGGTAAAGAGTCCGATCTGTTCCGCTTTACGGTTAAACACAGCCTCATCTTTACCTGCATGGTAGGCGTCATTACCACGCTGCAGGCTTACATCTTCCCGTGGATGATTCCATGACTGCGAACACGCCGCCGCTGGCGGCCCATCTGGTGGTACGGCTAAAGGCGTATATCAGCGAACATCAGCTGGAACCCGGCATGCGTCTGCCTGCCGAGCGGCAGTTATCTGCCGAACTGGGCGTTTCGCGATCGTCTCTGCGTGAGGCGATCCAGCAGCTGATCAGCAGCGGTATGTTGATCAGCCGACGCGGCGGGGAACCTGGCTGCGTCAGCAGCTTGCGCCGTGGTCGGAACAGCGCATCGTTGCGCCTATTCGCCAGTTACTGGCGGACGATCCCGATTACCGTTATGACATTCTCGAAGCGCGTCACGCGATTGAAGCCAGCACGGCCTGGCATGCGGCATTACGCGCGACCGAATCCGATAAAGAGAAGCTGCAATATGCGTTTGACGCCACGCTCAAAATGACCGAAAGCGACGATCCCGATCTCGCAGCACAAGCTGACGTACGCTTTCACCTGGCGATTGCGGAGGCTTCGCATAACGTGGTGCTGCTACAAACCATGCGCGGCTTTTTTGACTTGTTGCAATCATCGGTGATGCAAAGCCGCCAGCGGATGTATATCCAGCCGGTGATTTTCGCCCGTCTGACTGAACAACATCAGGCCATTCTCAACGCCATTCTCGCCGGTGACGCTGAAGCGGCGCGGCAAGCGGCGATGCAGCATCTCGGCTTTGTTCATACCACGATGAAGGGCCTGCACGAAGATGAAGCGCGGCAGGCTCGCATAACCCGCTTGCCGGGCAACGAATTCAGCAACCGTAAGGAAAACGACTCATGATCATCTCTGCTGCCAGTGACTATCGCGCCGCCGCGCAACGTATTCTGCCGCCGTTCCTGTTTCACTATCTTGATGGCGGCGCTTATGCCGAACACACGCTGCGCCGCAATGTGGACGATCTGGCTGACGTTGCGCTAAGACAGCGCATTTTAAAAAACATGTCTGATCTCAGCCTTGAAACCAAATTGTTTAATGAAACGTTGTCGATGCCGGTCGCGCTGGCACCGGTGGGTTTATGCGGCATGTATGCACGGCGTGGCGAAGTGCAGGCTGCCCGCGCTGCGGCGCTGAAAGGCATTCCCTTTACCTTATCGACCGTTTCCGTCTGCCCCATTGAAGAGGTGGCACCGGCAATTAATCGTCCGATGTGGTTCCAGCTCTATGTGCTGCGCGATCGCGGCTTTATGCGTAACGCGTTGGAGCGAGCCAAAGCTGCAGGTTGTTCCACGCTGGTGTTCACCGTGGATATGCCAACACCGGGCGCACGCTATCGTGATGCGCATTCGGGCATGAGCGGCAACCATGCGGCGCTGCGTCGCTACTGGCAAGCCGTGACGCACCCACAATGGGCGTGGGATGTCGGCATGCAGGGGCGTCCGCACGATCTCGGGAATATTTCTACCTATCTCGGCAAACCCACCGGACTGGAAGATTATATCGGCTGGCTGGCGAACAACTTTGATCCCTCTATTTCATGGAAGGATCTGGAGTGGATTCGTGAATTCTGGGATGGCCCGATGGTGATTAAAGGGATACTTGACCCCGAAGATGCGCGTGATGCGGTGCGCTTTGGCGCGGATGGCATTGTGGTGTCTAACCACGGCGGACGCCAGCTGGATGGCGTGCTCTCCTCGGCGCGTGCGCTGCCTGCTATCGCCGATGCGGTAAAAGGTGACATCGCGATTCTGGCCGATAGCGGCATCCGCAGTGGTCTTGATGTGGTGCGCATGATTGCGTTAGGCGCAGATACCGTACTGCTGGGCCGCGCCTTTATCTATGCGCTGGCAACACACGGACAGCGCGGCGTGGAGAATCTGCTCAACCTGATTGAGAAAGAGATGCGGGTAGCGATGACGCTGACCGGCGCAAAATCGATCGGTGAAATTACCCGCGATTCACTGGTGCAGGCCAATGCGCTGCTCAATGAGCAAGTCATACCTGCTCGCCCGCGTGCGGTGAGCTGATCCGGCGAAATCGAATGTATTGTCTATACTTACCCTCTTTACCAACAGGAGGAATGACATGACCATTCATAAGAAAGGTTCGGCGCATTGGGAAGGCGATATCAAGGGAAAAGGGACAGTAAGCACTGAGAGCGGCGTGCTGAGCCAGCAACCTTATGGTTTCAAAACCCGTTTTGAAGGTGAAAAAGGCACGAATCCAGAAGAGCTAATCGGTGCTGCACACGCAGCGTGTTTCTCTATGGCTTTATCGCTGATGTTAGGCGAAGCAGGTTTTCCGCCGAAAAGCATTGATACCACGGCGGATGTTTCTCTTGATAAGAAAGGTGAAGGTTTTGCGATCACCAAGGTGGCGCTGACCAGCACCATCGAACTGCCAGGCATTGATAACGCAACATTTGATGAAATCATCAATAAAGCTAAAGCGGGCTGCCCAGTTTCACAGGTTCTGAATGCTGAGATTACTCTCGACTACACCCTGAATAACTAAGCCTGTAACGCGGGTCGCCTTTTAACGGCGTGAGCGTTATGCTAAATCAGCGCGGTCCTGATACTGACCGTAACAGATGCGCCTTTGGGCGCATCTTTTGCTTTCTGGCTGAGAGGAAAATAAAGGTGGCGCGATATTTAGCTGCGAAGAAGTATTGGAAAATGGTACTGGTTCTGCTCTGTATCTGCGGTGCGTTAATGCTGATTCGTTGGGCAGCGATGATATGGGCCTAAAATCATGGGCTTGTAACCATAAACTGGGCGTATTAGTGATGGTTGTCTTGCTGCTCGAACTCATTCATTACTTACTGACAGCATCCTGGCTGCCGTGGGAATGGCAGTAATCCTCTCTACACATATTCCGTTTCGCGACGCTTAGTACGGACGTCACTGCGTGCAATGCGATACGCCTTATTGGGATCGCCCGCCACAAATTCAAATGTCGGTGAGTAATAAAAAGGCAGCCAACCGCCGTAGCCGCTTTCCCACTCCCAGCGAACGGGGCACGGCCACAATATGCCGTCATACAAAATGTAATAGACCCAGCGTCCGTTTGGACGACGGGGGCGTGATGTTTTCATGGGATTCACAACGATAATAGTGAACAATAGCTTATATTTTGTACGCTAAAGCGCCACCTTGCAACTTAACGGCTGCGCTTTGTTATTTTTGGCCCTGCATTAACGATGCACTTCACCACAAAGCAGGACCACATTAGGCCGTACTTTATGGATGCGATTTGCCATCTGTTCGCAATCGATTTTTGTTGGATAAATCCGTTCCGATACCGGTAAAGCATCACAGGCATCATGGCCGCAAGCACTGACTAACAATACAAATCCTATCAACATGGCTCGACTCCTTTACACGGTCTGGTGGTCCGGACTGTGGTGCTTAATATCCCTTTTACTGTTCCAGTATAGACAAACGTGTCGACGAGGCATTATCACCCTGAGCGGTGAAAGCGTTAACCTGAGAAATACCAGGCAGGAAGCAGCGCGATAAGATTGTTTAGCGTGTGCAGGAAAATGGGCAGCGCCAGGCTGTTGCTGCGCAGGCGGGCGTAACATAATAACAGCGAAAACAGTGTCAGCGCGATAATGGTTTCCCAGTGAACATACTGAGTGTGCATCATGGCGAACAGCAGTGAAGTCAGCAACATGCAGGCAAAGCGACTGCGTGGTGCCCACAGCAAAAATGCCTGTAACAGAAAACCACGAAACAGGACTTCCTCAAACACCGGTGCTAACAGCACCGCCGTTAGCAACAAAATCAGCAGCGAATTACGTCCTTGCTGCGCCTGCTCAACCAGCCAACCTTCCGGCTGCAAAAATTGGGTTTGCGCCGCCATTAAAATAAACAGTACGCCAATAAACAGCAGCGTTTGCAGCGGACGTAATTCGCCCAGCGGCAGGTCGCTACGACGCTGGCAATAGAAGCGATAAAGCGGATAGATCACGGCAAATTCAAACAGGCAGAGCACCGGCACCAATAAGCCGTCATTACGCAGCACGCCATAGTTAGGAAACAGCGTGATAAGCATAGTCACGAGGTAATAGACCACAAAGCTGCCGACGTAAAACAGCGTCAGCGCCACTCTGTCGGAATTGGTGTTCATAAGCGACCCAGCCAGCGAAGGTTAGCGCATAGTAACAACGCGCCTGATCGCTGTCGAGTCACCCAACAAGACAATATTTGTACGCAAATTTACCTTATTAGGCTAAACCGCAAGCACACCGAGCCGATAACTGAGGAAATGAATTCGGGTAAGTCAGCATAGTTTGCTGTCAGGCAGAATCCCGAACCGAACTTTTCGCTTTGTTGTGAGCTTTCTTAATGACTTTTGTACCTCAGCAACCGCAGCTGCGTCCTTTTATAAACGGAGCAGAAGATCGCACTGTTCGCTTTACGCGGCGGAGTCTACGCACGCTTACACTGCTGTTGTTCGGCGTATTGTTTCTTTCCATGCTGATGGTGCTGACCATTGCCCAGCATCAAAACAAGTTATCTGTTGAACACGATCAGATATTGATGCAGCAAGCGTGGGTAGGGCGTAAAGAGGCGATGATAACTGACATCCGCGATTACGCTTTCTGGGGCGAAGCCTGGCGTAATCTGCACATCACGATGAATAGAGTCTGGGCCTTCGATGAAGAGAACTTCGGTCCGGGTTTGTATGAGGAATACCATTATGAAGGCGTTTTTGTTGTCGATGGCAACGATCACACCACCTATTCAGTCATCGACGGTAAGCTGAGTTCTGTTTCGCTGGAAGCCTGGCTGGGAAAAAGCAGCCGGATGCTGATTGCCAACGCACGCTTATTGAATAATGCGGCGGTAGCACGCAATGCACTGGTGAATGGACAGCCGGCTATTATCGTCGCCGCGCCAATCACTACCGGTAAAGTGCCCGGCTTGCCGCAAAAAGCGGGGCCACCATCAGTGATGGTTTTCGTCAATGTGTTCACGCCTGCCAAGCTAAAAGCGTTAGGCGACACGCTTGGCGTAAGTAGTCCGCGTTTTGCCAAAAACGAAGTCGATGCCAAAATTGAGCCGCGAATGGTGGAAGAGGTGCCGGGTGGCGAGCCGCTAGTCTTACGCTGGACGCCAAAAATGCCCGGCATGGGGTTAATCTGGTTTCTGCTACCGTTGCTGTTAATCATGGGCATCATTATCGCGTGGATTACTCGCCGGGTAAGCCGCCACGCGCTTCACAACGCGATATTATCCGATCGCCGATTCGCCATGTTAGCGGTCAGCCAGCAGGAGTTGGCAAGCAGCGAGGCGCGTTTTCGTGACCTGGCAGAAGCGGCTTCAGACTGGATTTGGGAAACCGATGAAGAAGGGCGGCTGATCTATTTGTCGTCTCGCTTCAACACCGTAACCGGCCATGAAATTAGCGTTTGGCTAGGAAGACACCTCGACCATTTGCTGACCCATCCCAGCCACTCTTTGGTGACCTGGCTGATGCGTCAGGAAGCGGAACCCCAGCAAATGCCGCTGCGTTGCCAGTTTATGTCGGCACAGGGCGATCGTCGTATTGGTCAGTTGGTGGCTAAAACGGTCTGGCACAATGGCAGATGCATCGGCTTTCGCGGCACGGTCTCTGACATTACTCAGGGCATGGAAGCGGAAGCGCGCATTCAGTTCTTGTCACGTCATGATGTGTTAACCGGGTTGCCAAACCGGCTTCAGTTGCAAGAGTATCTCACCAGCCATCTTGAACAATTCAACATGGATATTCCGCTCACCATCATCAGTATCGATCTGGATCAGTTCAAACCGATCAATGAAACCTGGGGCCACGCTGCGGGTGATCTGGTATTGAATCAGATGGCGCAGCGCATTAAAAATTGTATAGGACCCCATGAGCTGACTGCGCGACTCGGCGGTGATGAGTTTGTCGTGATTTTACGCGAAGGGGATCGTGACAAAGTTGATGAACGCTGTGCGCAGCTGCTGCATGAAGTTCAGCAGCCGATTACGACCGGCCAGCACGTTCACTATTTAACTGCCAGCATGGGTATTGCCTGTGCACCGCAGGATGCTGCCCATCCTGAAGCGTTGCTGCGGATGTCTGACATCGCGCTAAATGAAGCCCGCGAATCGGGGCGCAATCAATGGGTTTGGTACGCCAATGAAATGGCTAACTTGCGCGAAAGTAAGCGCGATATGGCGCGCCGCATTGAGCGAGCGCTGAAAAATGATGAGTTTCGTTTACATTATCAACCACGTTATCAACTCTCTGGCGGACAACTGGCAGGCGCAGAAGCGCTTATTCGCTGGCAAACTGCGCCTGATCAATGGATCACGCCGGATCGATTTATTCCGCTGGCAGAAGAGAATGGTTTAATCGCCACGATCAGCGATTGGGTATTGAAGCGAGCCTGTGAAGATGCGTTGGCGTGGGGTGGCGACCGTTATGTTTCCGTTAACATTTCGCCCGTTGAATTTCGTACCACCGATTTAGTGCAGCGGGTAGCCAATGTGTTAAAAGAGAGTGGGTTGCCCGCAACGCGGCTGGAACTGGAAATAACTGAAAACGTCACTTTCGAACATCCGCAGCAAGCGCTAGAAGTGATGCAGGGATTGCGTTCGTTAGGCGTACGTTTAACTGTAGATGATTTTGGTACGGGCTATGCCGCGCTGGGTTATTTAAAAACCTTTCCGTTTAACGGCTTGAAAATTGACCGCTCGTGGATGAAAGATTTTCCGGAATCGCAGCAGGCGCAATCGGTGGTCGCTGGCATTATCGCGCTGGCGCGCGCTTTTGCACTCACCATCACCGCCGAAGGCATTGAAACAGAAGCGCAACTGAATCAGCTTAAAATACTGTCATGTGAAGAAGGGCAAGGCTATTTTCTTGGCCGCCCGATGCCACTCGCAGCCTTCAGCACGCTTCTGGAGAGAACAACCCAGAACAACCGGGAGCAGGCTTAACGAACTTTAATGGCGACAAACGTCATCAAGGCAGCGAAGCCAATAAAGATTGCAAGTTCCATAATGATTACCTCAGAAAAGTCTTAAGTAATTTTAGCGGCTGGGTGATCTGTTTTTAGACTGCAAGTGCGATTTTTCTGAAAATATGTGATCCCGGCCGCTTAAATTTTTACGACTCATCTTTCCTTGCCGCTTTCAATTTTTAAAGAACGCGACAAGTCTGCTGGTCAAGATTTTCGCTTGCGGGCACGCTTTGCTACTCTTTGGTTCAGGGTTAACACGTCCAAGAGGAGATCAAACGTGAATCATTATGGAAAAGCGCTGGTTGTGATGGGCTTCTTTGCCTTAACGGCATGCCAGTCAGCCAGTAAACCCGAAACCGCTGCGGTGGCTCAAGATCCAGAAAGCGATCTTTGCGGTGCTTCACAGTATCAAGACTATGTCGGCAAGCCGTTATCTTCGGTGAATAGCCAACGATTCGATCATCAGGTTCGCGCCATTCCCTACAACTCGGCGGTAACCATGGATTTCAAACTCAATCGCCTGAATTTTATGGCAGACAAGAGTGGCAACATTAGTCGGGTTTACTGCGGCTAAAGCGTGAAAAATATCGGGTATTGTCATAAAGCTGTCATGGCTGCAGGCGAGGATAGCTCCGCACGATAGAGATTTCCTCGTCACTCTCGTTATGCAATGCTCGTCTTGTTTATTCCCGCTCCGGCGGGAATTTTTTTATCCGATTTCATGTCGGTAGAAGAGGCGAATGTGAAAAAATCATCCTGCCATTAATGCTGTTAGCAAGTCCGCTGGCGATGGCCGCCAGCGACGCTGCGTGGCAGCAAAGTAAAGTGGATATGCAGCAAGCCTGTCTCAAGGCCAGCACCCTCAAGCAGGTGAGCGTAGTCGGAAAGGCAATTGAGTATGACGACAGCGTCGGCTACAGCGTCTTGCTGCTTCAGGGACGTTATCCGCAACCGCACATGAATAATCAGCGTGGGCGCGAGTTGTGTCTCTATCAACGCAGCAGCGGTAAAGCCAGCGTCAGCGAAGCGGATACCCTTCGCGTCGTGAAATAATCTGCCAGCGGCGACTTACTCTTGTGGCCGCGTTTCAATTAACTGCGCCAGTAAAGTACGATAATTTTGCAGGCGCTTTTCGTCCCCTTCAAACTCCAGCTTATCGATAACGCGCGCAATAATTGCTTTATTAGTGGCAGGTTGTCCGGCTTCCATTAATTCACGCAGGATGGCAGCCAGCAGATCGGATTCTGGCGGCGCGTTCCAGTCAGGGCTGTTGAAATAGTCGGTGATAGCACGGCTGGCGCTGTTTGGTTGCACTCTCATCATCCACCTCCGCTAAGACAACGCCATGCACATCACGATAGGGCGCGATGCGCATAAACGCGGTTTTACGTCTTGGGTTCTCAGGATCGCAGGGACATTGGCGTCACCCGGTATGAGAACGTCGCGCTGGCAAGAATAGCCGACGCACCGCACGAGACTGGCGGTTTTTTAAACATAGAACTGTCATGCGTAATTGTCAGTAACAGCCTGAAATATTTTTTCATAGTGATGACTGCGGCATTAATAGTCAGAAGAGTGAATGATTGTTTTTGCACATAATCTCTCTAAGAAAACAGACAGGAAGAAAATATGCACGAGGCAGATTCGCAAATCTTAGGGGAAAACCGCGTTTTGCATTACGTGCCATGTTTTGCCGCTCAGCACGGTTAAGCCGTTGTTAAACTGGCTCCTCATATCTCCTGCAAGTCACCTGATCATGCCCCGCTCATTAGAACCCTGGAAAATAAACCTGATTTCGGTCTGGTTTGGTTGTTTTTTCACTGGACTGGCGATCAGCCAGATCATTCCTTTTCTGCCACTCTATATCGAACAGCTCGGTATCAAAGATGCGGATTCACTGAGTTTGTGGTCAGGTTTGACATTCAGCATCACGTTTGTGGTATCCGCCGCCGTTGCGCCACTGTGGGGGAGTTTGGCGGATCGTAAAGGACGCAAACTGATGCTGCTGCGCGCCGCGTTTGGCATGGGTTTGGTGATTCTGCTACAGGCATTTGTGACACAGGCGTGGCAGCTTTTGCTGTTGCGTGCCTTGATGGGGCTGACTTCAGGCTACATTCCTAATGCAATGGCGCTGGTGGCGGCACAGGTGCCGCGCGAGCGCAGCGGCTGGGCGTTGAGTTGTGTCTCAACCGGTCAAATTGGCGGTGTGATCCTTGGGCCGCTGATTGGCGGATTGCTGGCGGATTGGGTGGGTCTACGCCTGGTTTTTATCATCACCGCCGTGCTGTTGATGATCAGCTTTTTTGTCACGTTATTTCTCATTAAAGAAACCGGCTACATACCCATCAGTAAAAAGGACAAGCTCAACGCCCGGCAGGTTTTTGCCACGCTGGATAATCCTAAACTAATGATCTGCTTGTTCTTCACCACCATGGTTATTCAAATGTGTAACGGATCGGTGAACCCGATCTTAACGTTGTTTGTTCGCGAACTGGCCCCTGGCGCAGAAAACATCGCTTTTCTCAGCGGCTTTATCGCCGCGCTGCCTGGCATTTCCGCTTTGCTCTCTGCTCCGCGTTTAGGACGACTCGGCGATCGCATCGGCACGCAGCGTATCCTGCTCGCGACAATGGTAATTTCGCTGCTGCTGTTTATCGGCATGTCGTTTGTCACCAATGCGACGCAGTTGGGCATATTGCGCTTTCTGCTTGGTTTTGCCGATGGCGCAATGATGCCTGCGGTGCAGACGCTGTTGGTACGTCATTCCCGCGACAACATCACCGGCCGCATCTTCGGTTATAACCAATCTTTTATGTATTTGGGCAATGTGGCCGGGCCGATGCTCGGCGCAGCGGTGTCCGCGCTGGCCGGTTATCGTTGGGTTTTCTTTGCCACCGCCATGGTGGTATTGATTAATGTGATTTTCCTGCGTCGTTTTTACCGTCGGCCAAAAACCCATTTACCGCAGCCTGTTGACGAAACGTCAGAACATAGTGCCAGCGTTGCTGAGTCAGCAAAAACTCGGGGCTAACGCTGGGGCTCCAGGAATCGTCACCGCCCAAGCCCATATGCGCAGCATCCAAATGCAGCCAACAGCCGGTTTCAGGTTGTAGCAGATGGCGATGTGAAGCCTCACGCAATTGCTCAAGGCTAAAGCGGCTCAGCGAGAAAGCAAAATCGCCGTTCACTTGCCAACTGCCGGCATTGAGCTGCCGCGTGCCACCGCGCAAGCCATTTTCGCTGGGAAACACATAGGGCGTATAAAGAGAGTCTACAGGCAGTTGCCAGCGCGAGAACTGTGCGGCGAGCTGGCGATCGGGATAATTCTCATGCGGTCCCAAACCCAGCCATTCCACTTTTTCAGCCATCTGACTCAATTGACAACGCAAACCGATGCGGGCAGGCGAGGGCAAACCTGGGGCCTGCTGCACAGAAACGCTGACCTGCATCTCACCATGGGCATTAATGTGATAACGCTTGTGGCTGATAAAAGCGATCTGCCCATTGGCGCGCCAGCTGTGTAGCGTGTCGATTTGCACCGCATCTTTTAGCGCGTCGATCTGCATAGATTCGATGCTGCTTTCCATTTGGTCATAGCCCGCCGATTTCCACCGCTCAACCCACGCATTCGGGTCAACGCGATCGGCTTCGCTGGTGCCAATATCATTATCCAGCGGCGCGCGAATAAAGCAGTCACGCAGCGGCGACAGACAGCGTTTCTTCCTCATTCACAAACCATTGCACCAGCTCGCCACTACGGCGTGAAAAATGCCAGCGCTGCTGCTGGTGGCTGACAGAAACCAGATCGTGATTAAATTCCAGCTCTGGCGGATAACCGATATCATCTGACGTTGGCAAATTCAGCGCCGCTGGCAATGGCCATTGATCCCATGCCACGCGCCAGCCCGCATCGGCCCAGCTTGTTGCGTTGATCTGATGCACCGCGACATTCAGCCAACATTCATCGCGCAAATCGTCAGGTGGGGTGATTTCAATGCGTTGTTGACCTTGCGGCGGGATCGCTAAGGCAATATCGCCCTCAGCCACAACTTTGCCGGCCTGTTCAATGCGCCACAGAAGCTGTTCGTTATCGCTGGGGCGAAACAGATATTCACTGCTTACGGTGAAGGCGAAGGGATTGTTCGCCTCCGCGGCGAACTGGAAAAACTGCTGAGCACGCTGCGCTTCGAACAGCGCGGGATGCGGGGTACGGTCGGCAAAAACCAAACCGTTCATGCAGAACTGGCGATCATTCGGTTTGTCGCCAAAATCACCGCCGTAGGCTTGCCAAGACTGGCCTTGATCATCGTAGCGCGTCAAACTTTGATCAACCCAATCCCAAACGAAGCCGCCTTGTAGCCGAGGAAACTCGCGGAAGGCTTGCCAGTATTTAGCGAATCCGCCCAAGCTGTTGCCCATGGCGTGCGCGTATTCGCACAAGATCAGCGGTCGCGTTTCGCCCGGCAGGCTAATCCACTTTTTCAGTGACCATTTCGGCACCGCCGGGAAAGGTTGATCCTGATCGACGCGGGCATACATGGGGCAAATAATGTCTGTTGCCGCCGTGTCGGCACCGCCGCCTTCGTACTGCACCGGACGCGTTGAGTCCGCGCTTTTTACCCAGCGATAGAGCGCATCATGTGTACTACCGTGACCCGCTTCATTGCCCAGTGACCAAATAATGATGCTGCAATGGTTACGATCGCGCTGCACCATGCGCGTAACACGTTCGCTATAGGCAGCGAACCAACGCGGATCGTCAGACAAGCGATTCATCGGCTGCATGCCGTGGGTTTCAATATTGGCTTCATCAACCACATACAAACCGTAGCGATCGCACAATCGATACCACAATGGATGATTAGGATAGTGAGAGCAGCGTACAGCGTTGAAGTTGTGCTGCTTCATCAGTTCGATATCGCGGCGCATGGACGCTTCGTCAATGACTTGGCCAGTAACCGGATGATGTTCATGACGGTTAGTGCCGCGAATCAACAGCGGCTTGCCGTTCAGACACAGCAGGCCATTATCAAGGGTGACAGAGCGAAAGCCGACATCATACGCTTCCACATCCAGCACCTGATCGTTCTCATCCAGTAACGCTAACGTGGCGCGATAAAGGTGCGGCGTTTCGGCGCTCCATAAGCGCGGCTGCTCAACCCGCAAGCGCAGCAGGGCGCGTTCGGGATAATGTCCACGCTCATCAATGATCGCGCTACCCAGCGCTTGCACACATTGAGCGATTTGCTGTTCGCCCTGCCACAGCGTCAGACGCAGGTGATAATCTTCATGCGACGCCAACGACAGGGCGACTTTTACCTGCGCGCAAAGGGTGGCGCTAAAGAACTCCGGGCTGAGTTGCGTTTCAAGCTGCACATCTGCCAGATGCACTTCAGACTTATGTAGCAAAGTGACATCGCGGAAAATACCGCTCATGCGCCACATATCCTGATCTTCCAGATAGCTGCCGTCACTCCAGCGCAGCACCATCACCGCAAGGCGATTTTTACCAGGTTGTAGCGCAGAGCTGAGATCAAATTCAGCAGGCAACCGACTGTCCTGCGAATAACCTATCCATTTTCCGTTGCACCAGAGGTGAAAAGCAGAATTTACGCCATCGAAGATGATGCGCGTTTGTCCCACGCCATGCCACTCGTCGTTAAGATTGAATGTGAGCGAGTAGCATCCCGTTGGATTCTCTTTAGGAACATAAGGAGGATTGACGGGGATGGGATACTGCACATTGGTATAGATGGGCGCATCGTAGCCATGCATTTGCCAGTTAGCAGGAACCGGTAACGTTTTTGCATCCGCCAGATCCTGTAGCAACCAGCTCTGCGGAACTGCTTCTGGCTGGCTGAAATAGCTGAATGTCCATTGCCCATTGAGGTTTTGCATGGCGAGAGAGGGAAGGTCATCGCGTGCAGCCAGTTCATGACGCCAGCCAGAAAAGGGGGTGAGCATCCAGTCGATGCAGCGAGGTCACCACCGGATTCTCCCAATCACGGCGGGCAATGATTTCACCAAAAGCAGCTTGAGCAATCGACATGATAATATCCTGTAAATGTATTGCGCTCACAATGCGTAAAATTGCGCTCACTGTAAAGCGCTTCTCATAACGATTTAAGCAAAGTTCTGCCGTTTTGGATGCGTATTCCCTTTGTGGGATGTTGGCTTTTTGTCGTTTTACTGCCAGTAATTCGTTAAGCCTGGTCAGCAAAGATTAATAGTGGCGGGAGTCAGAGTATTCTCTCTTGTCGGCATTTCAGCGCGCTCATACACTCAGCCCGTTTTCTCCACCTTGAGGTTGATATGGTACGAATTGTTAAGCTGGCTGCTGTTGTGGCATTGGTTACCGCGTTGAGCGGATGTATTTTCCCACCACCAGGCGGCGGGGGCGGTTGGGGCGGCGGACATGGTGGTGGTCACGGCGGCGGCCCGGGTCGCGGTTTTGTCGATCCACGCTAATGTGTAAATAGAGCACCTTTAACCGCGAGCGAAACGTTTAACTTGCTGCCTTATTATTAAGCAAACGTTTCGCTCCTTATCTATTAAGAAAATAAATTTTTGTTTTGATATTTTTTTATTTTAACGCGCTAAGAAAACAGTGAAAAAAGCGCTTTTTTTTAATCTGACGGGTGATAAGTTCAGCGTTTCCTTATCATTGAGGCAACAGCATGAAATACCTTATTGCTGAATTACTGGATAAGCTCGCGGAAAAAGAAGAAGCGTCTAAAGAGCTGGTTGCGCAAATTGAAGCGTTGGAAATTGTGGTGACGGCGATGCTGCGTAAGATGGAGCTTGATCAGCAAAAGTCGATTGCCGCCGGTATTGAAAGCGCAATGTTCAGTGCCGGTGTTGATGCTTCTGATGAAAACGCCGTTTTGTTGCGTAATTACGTCGACAAGTTGCTTAAACATCCGCGTATATAATGCCAAACAGCATACCCTGTTGCCTATTTTGCGATCTTCTCATCATTATTATTTAAAAACCCTCCGCTTTGCTTATCTCCTGCCAGACTTATCAAGTCTACTCACAATGGAGCAACGATAATGAAAGGCTGTTTGATGGCGATGGTAACGGCAGGCTTATTGATGAGCGCGGCTGCCAGCGCGGCAGAAAAAACGCCGCAGCAGGAAAAAATGACAATGTGTAATCAACACGCCAGTTCGCAAGATCTCAAAGGCGATGCCCGTAAAACCTTTATGAGCGATTGTCTGAAAAAAGAGAGTAAGTTATCCAGCATGACGCCACAGCAAATGAAAATGAAATCCTGTAATAGTGACGCTGGAGATAAAAAACTGGCGGGTGAAGCACGCAAAACGTATATGAGTCAGTGTTTGAAAAAGAGTTAATCGGTACGATCTTTTTCAAGTGTGACGCCTTGCTGCGACGCGAATTGATTGAGTCATAAAAACAGCGGCTGCCTGGGTAGCCGTTTTTTTATTTTGAAAAAGCGTATTCCTCTGCTACGTCATTCGCCACGTCTTAATTGCATGCTTCGTTAAAAACCCATTATAAACAAATAATTAGCCGATGATTTTTATATTCAGACAATGGTTCGCTGAATTTTTTGCCACACTTACTGTTTGTAGGGTATTACGCAGCGGTTCGCTTACGACTGCGTAATTAATAATGAAAACAGCGAAAGGAGCCATGTCGTGAATTATCAATTTATTGTCGCCTTGAAAGATCTGCCGCAACGTCAGCCGACTAAAAAGAAATTAGGTGAAACCGAAGTGCTGCTGATTCGTGACGGAGAGAATGTTCACGCTTATCAAGCCAAATGTCCTCATGCTGGCGCACCTTTAGAGCAAGGTGCCCTCTGCGGCGACAAGCTGGTTTGCCCATGGCATAAAGCGGTGTTTAACATTGCGGACGGCAAAATGTGTGATCCCCTGGCGCTCGCCGATCTCAAGCAATATCCGCTGCGCATTGAGAATGGCCAAGTCTTAGTCAATCCCAAAGCGATGTCGCCAGCCGCTCCGATTGGCAGCGGCGCAGCGTCGCCGGTCTATGTGGTGTTGGGGGAGGCGCTGCCGGCAGCGCAGCGCTCTGGACGTTGCGTCATGAAGGTTTCAAAGGGCGCGTGGTGTTAGTGGAGCGCGAAGAGGACGCGCCTTACGATCGGACTGCGCTGACCAAATTTGTGCCCTCGGGAAAAATGGATATCAACGAGGTACCTCAACTGCTCAAGGGCGATGTACTGGAGCATATCGAGCGCATTCACGCCAACGTTGCGCGTATCGACAGCAAACAGCAGCGTCTGATTTTTAGTGAGGGCGGCGAACTCAGCTTCGATAAGCTGCTGATTGCCAGCGGTGGCGTTCCGGTTAAACCCGATTTGCCCGGCAATGATTTAGCCGGTGTGCATCTGCTCCGTAGTCGGCGCCAGACAGACACGCTGCTGAAAGAGGTGGATGAAAGCCAGCAAATTGTGATTATCGGCAATAATTTTATCGGTATGGAGTTGGCTTCGGCGTTACGCAACCGCGACATCGATGTAACGGTGTTGGCTCGTCATTCTGTTCCTTTTGCCAAAACGTTTGGTGAAGAGATCGGTAACTATTTCTATAACCTGCATAAATCCAACGGCGTGAAATTTATTGAAGGCGAAATAGCGTCGCTGGAAGGTGAGCATCACGTCACCGGTCTGCGTTTAAAAGACGGTAAAATTATTGCCGCTGATGTGGTGTTATTTGCCACCGGTATCAAACCTGCCACCTCATTTATTCATGATTTACCGCTACAGGAAGATGGCAGCCTGCAAACCGATGACCAATTACGGGTGGCAGAAAATATTTGGGTGGCGGGTGACATCGCAACCTATCCTTCGGCACAAGGCCCGCTGCGTATTGAGCACTATCGCGTAGCGCATCAGCAAGGCCGTATTGCGGCCAAAAATATGCTGGATTACGCCATCGTATACGACCGTGTTCCGTTCTTTTGGACCACGCAATTTGCCACCCGCTATGATTACGTGGGTCATGCTGAAGAGTGGGACGAATATAAATTGGTTGGCTCGCTTGAAGACAAAAACTTCATGGCCTTTTACGGGAAGCAGGGGCAATTAGCGGCGGTGAGTTCATGTGGCATGTATACGTTATCGGCGAAATTCGTTGCGCTTATGCAGCAACCGATGACGATGCAGGAAGGGTTGGCGTTGCTGGAAGAGAGTCACTCGTAGCGTGAAATGGGTTAACGTCCAAAACGTGCGTTTCAGAGGGTGATGACACGCGATTGCGTAAAGACGGCATAAATTCGTCTATGGAGCCTTGGCTTTCGCATCCAGGCGGATGCTTTTTCTCACAGTGCGCCGTCTCCATTTTTATATGGAGAAGGCGCGACTGGGGAATGCAACTTCACTGGGCTGCGCACCCTGCTGAAACCACATATCAAAAGGTTTATGGCGGTTTAAAACGCTATCCTCGACTTAACTTTTCAGACTTCGCCATGCATTGCTGCATCGCTTCAATAACGGCAGCGCGGAAACCTTTCTCTTCCAGCACTTTTACCGCTTCTATGGTGGTACCGCCGGGTGAGCAGACCATATCTTTTAGCTCGCCTGGATGTTTACCGGTTTCTAATACCATCTGTGCAGAACCTTTCACAGCTTGTGCCGCAAACTGATACGCCTGCGCGCGCGGCATTCCGCCGAGCACGGCAGCATCTGCCATCGCTTCAATAAACATGAAAACATAAGCAGGCGCCGATCCGCTCACGCCCACCACAGAATGGATCAAATATTCGTTAACGACCTCGGCTTTGCCGAAGCTTTCAAAGATCGCGACCACTTCATCTGTCTCTGATTGTTCAACCAGCACATTTGGCGTTACAGACGTCATGCCTTCACTGACCAAAGAGGGCGTATTAGGCATGGCGCGAATGATTTTACGGTCATAACCGAGCACAGATGCCAGCGAATCCAGCGTCACACCCGCGGCAATGGAAACCACCAGCGCATCCTTTTTCAATTGTCCTGCCAGGTCTTTTAGCACTTTAAGAATCACGTTGGGCTTCACGGCACCAAACAAAATGTCGACTTCGCGTGCCAGCGCTTCAGCGCTCTCAGCCGCGTTAATGCCCTGTTGTTCGGCCAGCGCCTGGTTGGTTTCCGGTTTACGGTCAAATATCCAGATATTAGACGGCGCAATTTTCCCGCTGTTCACCAGCCCGCCAATAATAGCTTTCGCCATGTTGCCACCGCCGATAAACCCGATTTTCTTCTCTAACATCGCCGTCTCCTTAGGAAATATTCGATTTTCTTAGCGTGTTAGCTTACTTCAGCCAGGATTAATAACAAGTCAGCCGCCGAGAGAAGAGACGATGTCGAACGATGAACAGCGCAGTAGAGACTATCCCGTAAAAGAGGACATGCTGTGGCAACGCCTTGAATGGCACATCCAGCGCTTCGGGTATGCCGTGTTGGTGTTGATTGTTATTGCAGGAGCCTGCGGCGCTTTTTCAAAGGGATTCCTCAGTGAGCAGCAGGTAAGCAGCAGTGATAAACGTTTGCAGGTCGAATATGAGCGATTTGGTCGCCGCGACAGCAACATGGATATTTCCTTTCACCTGCATCAACTGGAGGGCGATCACTATCAAATCACCCTGAGCGGTGAGCAACTCGGCGATCTGCCGATTCAGACGCTTCAACCTCAACCTGATGAAGCATGGAGCAGCGCCAATACATTGATTTTGCGCTGGCAAAGACGTGCCGGTCAGCAAGACGCTACGGTTTGGTTAACTGTTCAGCCACAAAGTTATGGGCGACTGCCGCTCACAGTGCAATTCGACGATCACAGCCAGGTAAAAGTGACTTCACTGGTTTATCCCTAGGAGAACGACATGGAAACAGTATTGCGCGCGGCGAGTATGTATTTGCTGCTGATGGTAGTGCTAAAAGTGGCCGGACGACGCACTTTGATGGAAATGACCTCCTTCGATCTGATTTTGCTGTTGATCATCAGTGAAGCTACCCAGCAGGCGTTATTGGGGGATGATTTCTCGATCACCGGTGCATCAATTACCATCATCACGCTGATTGTGATTGATATTATGTTTGGGATGTTGAAAACATGGTTTCCCCGCGTCGAAATGTTGATCGACGGAACGTCATTGATTCTGGTTGAGGAGGGAAATTACTTTCCCAGCGTGCCCGAAAAGCGGGAATCAGTGAAGACGACATTCTGCAAAGCGCACGCAGTTCGCAAGGACTGGAGCGGCTGGATCAAATAAAATTTGCCATTCTGGAGAAGAACGGCAAGATCTCCATCATTCCCCGAGAATAAGGAACTGCGATGTCTATTTGGGTCGATGCCGACGCTTGTCCGAATGTCATAAAAGAAGTGCTGTACCGCGCGGCGGACAGAACCCAAACCACCGTGACGTTTGTTGCAAATCAGTTTTTGCGCGTACCACCGTCGCCTTATTTGCGCACACTTCAAGTGCCCGCCGGTTTTGACGTGGCGGATAATGAAATCGTGAGACGCGCAGAGCCAGGCGATTTGGTGATCACGGCTGATATTCCGCTGGCCGCAGAGATTATTGAAAAAGGTGCTGCGGCGCTGAATCCACGCGGTGAGCGTTATTCAGAGGCAACGATTCGTGAACGGCTGACTATGCGTGATTTCATGGATACGATGCGCGCCAGCGGTGTGCAAACCGGCGGCCCAGCGGCGATGAGTCCGCGTGACCGCCAACAGTTTGCGAATGAGCTGGATAGCTGGCTCAGGCAGCAAAAACGCTGAGATTAGACGAAGCTGTCGTCGTCGAAATCATCGCCGCCAACGTCATTAAAATCATTGTTGTCGGCGAAGTTGTTATCCCAGCCACTGTTTTGATCAAGGAATGATTGCTGATCGCCTCCGTTAAAGGTATCGAGATTGTTGTTCACGTCCGGCAATGGCGGCTCGTTGATGATGTTCACAATCTCCTCTGGCTGAGAATGGTGGAACATGCTGGTTAACATGTCTGCCATTACCACACCCCCGCCACGCCCACAGCGGTTTGTAACGCGCCGCCGAGAAAACCGGTGCCGCGTGCTGCCGGTGCATTGGCATATTGCGGTGGCTGCTGTTGTGGCGCGTTGTTCCAGACTGGCGGCTGCTGTGGTGCAGGGGATTCCTGGCGTGAATGCCCGCCAAATAATCCTGAAAGGAATCCACCGCTGCTCTGCTGGGGCTGCTGTTGCTGTTGAGCAACACGATTTTCCAATTCAGTGACGCGCTCATTCAGCTTTTTCAGCGCCGCCTCCTGAATCAAAATCGCCTGCGCCATGTAATAAGGTGCGCCTGGCTGTTCCTGTAGATGTTGCTTAATCAGTTGTTCAGCGGCGGCATCGCGCGCTGTGGTTTGACTTTCAGCCTGTTTTAAACGGCTAAACAGCCCATCAATAAGTTGTTGCTCTTCGCGTTGCATGATGACTCTCCTGTTGCGACTCATATAAGTATATGAGGGCCAGCATGGTTAAAGTAAAATGACGGTCAGTAAGTAAATGTTGCGAAGGTAAGGGTTGAGTGCTCATGCACAAAACGTGCATCAACTATTCTAACGATTTCAAAAGATTATTCTCAATCTCCTGCATCTACCACGCAATTGATGCTTGATAGGTGGAGGTGATAATAAAATCCGGTTATTATGCGTCGCATTATTGAGCTGAACGCACAGCCGCTCTGGGCTGCCACGGCGGAGGAACTGCCCTGATGTCACTACCCATCTTTCTGATTGGCGCACGCGGTTGCGGCAAGACCACCGTTGGCGAAGCACTGTCGCAGGCGCTGGGCTACGCTTTCTGCGACACCGATCATCACTTGCAGCTTGTTACACAGCGCAGCGTAACGGAAATGGTGGCGGAAGAGGGTTGGGAAGGTTTCCGTGCACGCGAAAGTGAATCACTTAAAGCGGTTACCGCACCCGGCACGATTATCGCCACTGGCGGCGGCATGGTGTTAGCGGAAGCGAATCGCCGCTTTATGCGCGAAAATGGCCGGGTTATCTGGTTAAGCGCACCGCCCGAAGTGTTGGCTGAACGCCTGGAAAACCAGCCAGAAGCGGGGCAGCGTCCAACGCTAACGGGCCGCCCAATTGCGGAAGAGATGAGCGATGTATTACGTGAACGCGCGCATCTTTATCGCGCCGCCGCACATCATGAAGTGAACGCCATGCAACTGCCCGAATCTGTTGTTGAGGAGATTTTGCAATCACTTTCACTGGCACGCGCGAGCTGATCTAACCCTCAGATTTTTCCCTGTTTTAGTTACCTTTGCTCTCGTTTGACTATACTTGCTTTCTGACAGGCAATTGCCTGTCTTGTGGAATGCTATTTAGCCAAGAGGGACTGATTATGCCAACAAGACCACCGTATCCACGCGAAGCGCGTATTGTGCCCGTCGATAAAGGCGCAGAAGACAGCAAGGTAACCTGGTATGAATTGCGTGCCGACCATCCCACACCCAATACGCTCATTAGCGAACATAAATCGGAAGCTGAAGCGCAAGACGCTAAAGACCGTTATGAAGATGTGGAAAAAGAGTAAGGCAATTCCACTGGCAAGGATGCCAGTCAACTGTTTCCTCTCGTCATTGCCCTCTGTGTATTTACTTTAATTTCTCGTATTTCTCATTTATTACTGCATCCTGTCCTGCTTTTTATCTTCAATACCCTATAAAACGCCTGTGATTAAACGTCAGACACGTTATTAAACTGCCTAAAATTTGCCCTGAGGTTAATTTAAGCTTGACCGATTAAGCGTCACGTTTTACTTTCGCTGCATCGAAACAGGAACTCTGTTCCATATAGTGAAACTGCTAAATGACCACACTCGAAAACGCATCCGCCGTACTTAAATTGTTTCAGCGTAAAGGCATTACGCAGGGACATGCCGGGCTGACGTTTACAGACGTGGTCGATGCGCTAACGCTGCCGAAAAGCACCGTATCGCGTTTGCTGGCAACCATGGAAAGTCAGGGTTTGCTGGAACGCGATCCCGAAACGCGCAGTTTTCACATTGGACGCGTATTGCTGGCGGCAGCAGGACATTATCTCTCTGCACCGCTGGTTGATAGCGTTTCGCCAGCGATGGTACGCCTTGCCGCCAATACGGGCTGCATGGGATATGTCTCTAAACTGGACAGACAAGAAGTGCTGGTAATGCGCATGTTCCACGGCCGCCACTTTACGCAATTAGTCACTCCGCCGGGCAGCCGCATGCCTGCCGTCGCCACGTCGACTGGTCGGGCGTTGTTATCACTATTAAGCGATGAAGATGTGAAGACGTATTATCAGGATAACTGGCAAAACGTTTCGCCCAATTCTCCGCAGAATGTTGAGGCGCTGTGCGAAACCCTGGCTGAGATCCGCCAGCAGGGCTGGTCGCTGGCACGCAATGAAACGTTGTCTGGAATCAGCTCGTTATCAGTCATTGTTAACAATAAACATCATGGCGAATCGGTGGCGCTCTGCCTGTCGTTTCTGTCGCAGGATGCTGAGCCGGGATACCCGCCAGCACTATTAGACGCGTTACGCGCAACGGCTGCAGAGATGGCCGATAAATATGGCGCATAACCTCTAAACGATTTTATCGGCGTAATATTTCGCCACACCGGGAAAACTCAGGCCCTCGGGCCTGTTTACTTCACTTTACCCAGCGTATTTTGCGCTGCAGGTAAATCAAGGATGAAATTTAAAAAATGACGTAAGCGAGCCTTTTGGCTCGTGAAGCGTTATTTCATTTCGTCTGGGTATTCATTGGCGGGGACAATATGGAAAGGGTAAATCCTGTAAAACAGGTTGGCGTTGCTCTGGTTTTAATTTTACTTTCAATAGCGGGGGCGATAATTGGCATTCAGCTAATTACCACCATCGGCGTAACACCTAACACTTCTATTATTGGCGCGCTCTTTGCGATGTTATTAGCGCGTATTCCTCTGCAAGCTTTCCGACGTTATCGTTCGATTGAAATACAAAACCTGGCGCAAACGGCTATTTCCTCTGCCACCTTTGGTGCGGCAAACAGTTTATTAATGCCCATTGCTGTTCCGTGGGCATTAGGTGAACCTCAATTAGTGTTTCCGTTATTTTGTGGCGTCAGCGCTGCGATGTTACTGGATGCCTATTTACTCTATCGCTTATTCGATACGCGCGTATTTCCAGCCAGTAATGCATGGCCACCGGGTGTTGCCGCCGCTGAAGCGATCAAAGCGGGCGATCGTGGTGGACGTCAAGCGTGGTTATTGGTGGTCGGCATTGTAGGTGGCATCGTCGGCTCCATGTTGAAGATTCCTATGTCTGCTTTTGGCACCGCGTTTATCGGCAATATATGGGCGCTGAGCATGTTAGGAATAGGTTTCCTGATTCGGGCCTATGCGCAACCGATTGCCGGCATTGATATCAATGCGCTTTATATTCCCCACGGCGTCATGGTGGGGGCCGGTTTAGTGGCGTTGATTCAGGTAGCGATGGTGATTCGCAGCCGTAAACAGGATTCGCTGGTGGTCAGTCGTAACGGCAGCGAAGTGAAACGCGCACTGGGTCTCGGCGGCGTCGGCTATCTTTTAATTTCAGCCCTGCTGGCGCTGGCAGGCGGATTGTGGAGCGAAATGAGCATCGGCATGCTGCTGCTGTTTATTCTCTACGCCGCGTTTGCCGCTTTTGTACATGAATTGATTGTCGGCATTGCCGCGATGCATTCAGGTTGGTTCCCGGCCTTTGCCGTGGCGTTGATTACCCTGATTGTCGGTATTTTGCTTGGCTTCCCGCCGCTGGCGCTCTGCCTGCTGTGCGGCTTTACGGCGGCTACCGGCCCGGCTTTTGCAGACATGGGTTACGACCTGAAAGCGGGCTTTATCCTGCGCGGTAACGGCGCGGATATGCAACAAGAGTTGTGGGGACGTCGCATTCAGTTGATCGCCGCAATGATCGCCTTTGTCGTCTCGATTCCACTGGTGTGGTATGCGCACACAATTTTCTTTGCTGAGAACCTGCTACCGCCGGTCGCGCGCGTTTACGCTAAAACTATTCAGGCCGGAGCCGAACCTGGCATTGCCGGTAATTTGCTGATGTGGGCCATTCCCGGCGCGATTATTCAATTCATTGGTGGACCGAAGCGCCAGCTCGGCGTTCTGCTTGCCACTGGTTTATTAATTAATAACGCGATGGCGGGTTGGGCGGTAGTGGTGGGTATTGCTTTGCGTATTGTCATTATTCGCGTCTGGGGCGAGCGCGGTCGTTCGCCGATGGAAGTCATGGCGGCGGGCTTTATTGCCGGTGACGCTCTGTACAGCTTCTTTCATTCGCTGTTTGCCAGTAGCAGTAAAAAATAACTAAGGGATCGACGATGAGTTTGCAGCAGACTTTGCAGGTATTTGAATTATTCGACAGCGCATTTGTGGATGGGCAGCAGGTCGTGGATCTGTTTGCTGATTATCCGGGAGTTCACGCTACATTCAAACGCGTTAGCGGTCCGAAAGGGCGCACCGACTTCGTAAGAGTCGATATTCCTGGTAGCAACGGCAAAGCCACCGGCGGCAATGCGCCGACGCTGGGCATCATTGGACGTCTGGGAGGGATCGGTGCGCGTCCAACGCGTATCGGCTTGGTGTCTGATGCAGATGGCGCTATAGCGGCCATCACCAGCGCCCTGAAGCTGGCACAAATGCAAACCAAAGGCGACGTGCTGGCGGGCGATGTGATCATCACTACGCATATTTGCCCGGATGCGCCAACGCGTCCGCATGAGCCCGTCGATTTCATGGATTCACCGATTGACGACGTCACCATGAATGACAATGAAGTGGTTGAGGGCGTGGATGCGATTCTGTCGATCGATACTACCAAAGGTAACCGCATCATCAATCACAAAGGTTATGCATTATCGCCAACGGTGAAAGAGGGCTACATTTTGCGCGTTTCCGACGATCTGCTGCGCATTATGGAAATGACCAGTGGCCGTCCTGCAGTGACGTTTCCGATCACCACGCAGGACATCACGCCTTACGGCAACGGCATTTACCATTTGAACAGCATTTTGCAGCCCTCCACCGCGACCGATGTTCCGGTAGTCGGTGTAGCGATTACCGCTGAATCGGTGGTGCCGGGTTGCGGAACGGGCGCGAGCCATGAAGTGGATATCGCGGCGGCGGCGAAATTTGCCGTTGAAGTAGCGAAAGAGTTCGGGCGCGAAACCTGTCACTTCTATGACGCAGACGAGTACGCCCGTTTGCTCGCGTTATACGGCAGCCTAAGCCATCTACGTAACCGGAATCCATAATATGAATAAATCCCTGGTCACGCTGACCATTGGTCAGTCACCGCGCAGTGATATTCTGCCGCTGCTGCTGGAGCATCTGCCTGCCGATCACATTGATCATGTAGGCTTACTGGATGGTATGAGCGTTGCGGAGATTGAAGCGCAGTTCGCGGCTGAACCTGGCGACAGCATTTTGGTGTCGCGCTTGCGGAATGGTCAACAGGTGCGACTCGCTGCGCCGAAGGTTGAGCAGGGATTACAGCAAAAGATAGACGCGCTGGAAGAAGCGGGTTACGACACTATTCTGCTGTTGTGCACCGGTGAATTCGGCACGCTAAAGGCGCAACGCGCATTACTGCTGGAGCCAGATCGCATCATTCCGCCGCTGATAAAATCGATTGTTCATCAGCATCAGGTAGGCATTGTGGTGCCGGTTAAAGAGCAAATTCGTGAGCAGGCCAACAAGTGGCGTCATCTTAATAAGCCACCTTGTTTCGCTGTCGCCAGCCCCTATTTAGCCGATGAATCTACACTGCAAGCCGCAGCGGAGGCGTTGCTGGCGCAGGGAGCAGAAGTGGTGGTACTGGATTGTATTGGTTATCACCAGCACCATCGCGACTTCTTGCAGAAGAAATTGAGTATTCCGGTGTTGCTTTCAAACGTGCTGGTGGCGAAGTTGGCGGCAGAGCTGATCGTCTGAGGTTTAGTGAGATCACACTCTGCTACATCGCTGGTTTTTTCACGTGACAGATCAGCGAGTTCCCTTCTACACTGCCAGACACCTAAATGTGCTGTGAGGAAGTATTATGCTCAACGTAAGTGAGTATTTTGACGGAAAAGTTAAATCCATCGGTTTTGACAGTGCGAGCACAGGTCGTGCCAGCGTTGGTGTAATGGCCGAAGGCGAATATACATTTGGCACCGGCCAACCCGAAGAGATGACTGTGGTCAGCGGATCATTGAAAGTGTTGCTGCCTGGCGAGACTGAGTGGAAATGGTTTGAAGCGGGTTCGGTGTTTAACGTACCGGGCCACAGCGAGTTTCATCTACAGGTGGGCGAGCCGAGTTCTTATCTCTGTCGCTATCTGAAAGACTAAATAAATGGCCGCACGATGCGGCCATTTTTTTAGCGCTGCGATTCTCCGCCCAGCGCTTCCACCAGATTACTGGTAAGCGCGGCGAGTTCGCTGGTCATCAGGATAAAGTCAGCGTCGAAGCGCTGAGCAAAATCTTCACGATCGATATCGTCATTTTGATCGCGTAGCGTGTCGCTGAACTTCAGGCGTTTTACCGAACCATCATCCGACAGCACAAACTGGATGCGTTCCTGCCAATCCAGCGCCAGTTTAGTCACCAGTTTTCCGGCTTCAATGTGGTTAGCGATTTCATCACACACCAGATCTTGTTTCTTGCAGCGGATTACGCCGCCATCTTCCAGAATCGCTTTTAACTCCGCTTCATCCATTAGCGCAAAACCGGCGGGCAGATCGCCTGAGCGTACCCATTCAGTCAGTGTCAGCTCAATCGGACTTTCTAACGTCAGCGGCACTACCGGCAATGAACCGAGGCTTTTGCGCAGCAAAGCGAGCATATCTTCCGCTTTTTTGGCGCTGGCGCAGTCAACCATGATCAGGTTGTTTACTGTGTCGATCCACATATAGGTCTGGCTGAAACGGCTGAAAGCACGAGGAGCAAACTGTGCAGCACTTCATCTTTCAGCGAATCTTTTTCGGTCTTTTTCAGCTTGCGGCTCTGTTCTGCTTCCAGCTTGTCGATTTTGGCTTCCAGCGCCTGTTTAACGACGGGCGAAGGCAGCATTTTCTCTTCTTTACGGGCGCAGATCATAATCTGCCCGTTATTCTCATGAGTCAGTGCGTCACTGCGATTTCCCATCGGCGGCACCCAGCCGGTTTTGCTCATATCCTGGCTGCCACACGGCGAAAAAGTAAAGGCGTCGAGCTGTTTTTCCATCTCGTCTGCGGACAACGGAATGTCACGATTCAGACGATAAACCATCATATTTTTAAACCACAACATCAGGATTCCTTACCGTGGCGCGATCGGGCGCACAAGTCTAACAGAGTCAGCGCGCATGATAGCGAAACATAGGATTGGTTTCATTGCCTTTCCGGTAAGCGCCCTCTACTGTATCTCTCATCTGAACGAATAATGAGGAATAAACCGTGCGTATAGGCATTGATTTGGGTGGAACAAAAATTGAAGTTATCGCCTTGTCTAATGAAGGCCAGGAGTTGTTTCGCCATCGCATTAATACCCCGCGTGACGACTACCAAGCCACGGTACAGGCAATTGTTGACTTAGTGCTATTGGCAGAAGAGAAAACCGGTCAAACCGGCACCGTAGGATTAGGTATTCCCGGCACGATTTCGCCGTATAGCCAGCGCGTAAAAAATGCCAATTCCACCTGGCTTAATGGGCAACCGCTGGATAAAGATTTAGCCGAGGCGCTGAATCGTGAAGTGCGCATCGCTAACGACGCGAATTGTCTGGCCGTTTCTGAAGCCGTGGATGGCGCGGGCGCAGGCAAATCGCTGGTGTTTGCAGTGATCATTGGTACCGGTTCGGGTGCCGGTGTCGCCATCAAGGGTGAATCACGCATTGGCGGCAATGGGAATGCGGGCGAGTGGGGACATAATCCGCTGCCGTGGATGGATGCCGATGAATTACGTTATCGCGAAGAAGTACCGTGCTATTGCGGGTTGCAAGGGTGTATTGAAACCTTTGTGTCAGGCACCGGTTTTGCCATTGATTATCAGCGCCTGAGTGGTGTGTCGCGTAAAGGGGCTGAAATTATTCAGTTACTGGAGCAGCAGGATCCGGTTGCTGAGCTGGCGATGAGTCGCTACGAAATGCGCCTGGCGAAGTCGCTGGCGCAGGTGGTGAATTTGCTTGATCCCGATGTCATTGTGTTAGGCGGCGGCATGAGCAATGTTGATCGCCTATATCACACGTTGCCCGCGTTGATGAAGAAGTGGGTATTTGGCGGAGAGTGTGAAACACCGGTGCTGAAAGCCATGCATGGTGATTCGAGTGGTGTACGGGGAGCCGCTTGGTTATGGCCGCTGAAGAGCTGATATTGGCGTTAAGTGCCAAGGGTGTTTCAGGCGGCACGGGCGGTTGTTACCTAAAGACGGCGTAACCCGTTCCCTGCAGCCTCGTCCGCCATTTCCTTGTGGCGGACGCTTTACGGCCACAACTCGCCAGCACCCATTTATTCATTGTGCCGTTGTCAAAACAGCAACATCAACGCTCGGATCAGCCCTGGCTTCCATGCAATCTTAAAGCAACGAACGCCCTACACATCTTACTGTGACTTTTGCGAAGCGATGTGTAATGACTCGCTCTTTCCGACTAACAAGAGGGTTAATGAGTAGGAAAGTACCAGCGCTATTCCCACGCCAGATAAAGCGAACATGAAGTAGGGGCCAATATAAGCGGGCAAACTGAAAATGCTCGACAGGATATAACCATATAAACGCACACCGAAAAAACCGACGAAGGCAGAGGCAACGGAGCTGGCTATGGTGGCGGCAATAAACGCTTTTTGTAGCGCGTAAGCACGCCAAACAGCGCGGGTTCAGTTATGCCCAGCAAGGCGGAAATAGCCGCTGAAAGCGTGACGGTTTTATCCTGGCGATCTTTATTGAGAGTCCAAATGGCGAAGGTAGCACCTGCAATCGACATATTGGCCATAAACATCATGGGCATCAGCATGTCATAGCCGCGATCGCTGAAATTTTGCAGGGCAATGGGCGTCATAGCGTGATGCATACCGGTTAACACCGCCAGCGGGCGAATAGCCCCAACAATAATTCCGGCAAAACTGGATGAAACACCAAATAATCCCTCAATAAACCATGCCAGACCTTTGCCCAGCCAAATGCCGATCGGGCCGATAATCACTAACGCGGCGAGTGCGGCAAGAAATAGCGTAAGCGTTGGCGTGAATACCGTTTTCAACACATCCGGCATGATTCTGTCCACGCCGCGATGAATATAACTCAACGCCAGAATGGAAAAGATAACGGGAATGACGCTTGATGCGTAATTAAATATTGAAACCGGCACAGCATTCAAAAACCAAAATGCGGTGACGGCACCTTCCTGATGAGTTGCCAGCGCTTTTGCCGCGTCGGTTAAAGAGGGATACATCAAACAGGCCGCTACCGCAGCTGCAAGGTATTCATTGGTTTTAAATATTTTTGCCGCAGAAACCGCCAGGAAAAAGGGCAGGAAATAAAAGACGCCGCTGGCGATGAGATCGATCACGATAACCGTATCGCTTTTCGCCGAAACCACGTTAAGCGCAACCAGTCCGGCTAATAAGCCTTTGATCATGCCTGCGCCCGCAATGGCCGGAACTATCGGGCCAAACACACCCGAAACGGTATCCATGAACAGAGAGACGAGACTTTTGCGTGCTTTATCCTGCGGTTTTTTATTAACCGCTTCTGGTTTCAGTACGGCAATTAATTGCTCATGCCAGCTATTCACCTTTGGGCCAACAATAATTTGAAATTGATCGCTTTGCATCTGCGCGCCTAATACGCCCGGCAATTTTTTAATCGCTGCATGATCGACTTTATTCTCATCAAGCAGATCGAAGCGTAAACGCGTCATGCAATGCCAAACCTTATTAATATTATCCTGCCCACCGACTAGCTGAATAATAGTATTCACAATTTCTTGCGTACCCATAAAAACTCCTGCGGACAGAGGTTATTGTTTTAATTAGCGAGGGAATGGTAATGAATGGGTGATAACAAAACAAACCAATAAAACATGAGTAAGCTCACATTTTGCAGCAATGAAAGGGCTTAATAAGGCTGTTTGACTAAATTGGTTCGTTTTTTTAACAGAAAAATAAAAGAAAACTGACCAAAATAAAGTTAAAAAAACGTTTTGCTTCAGAGCAATTTCGAGGTGAAGATATTTGCCTGAATATTTTATTTCCTTTGATAAAAAAGCAGGAGCTCATGCTGTGACCCCAACGATTATTGAAAATATCGAGTGTTTCATTACTCGTCCGGATCGCCATAATCTGGTGACTGTGCGCGTTACAACCAATAAAGGCGTAACAGGTCATGGCTGTGCTACGTTTCAACAGCGTCCGTTGGCCGTAAAAACGTTAGTTGATGAGTATTTACATCCGCTGCTAATCGGGCGTGACGCTAATAATATTGAAGACCTCTGGCAAATGATGAACGTTAATGCCTACTGGCGTAACGGTCCGATCATGAATAATGCGATTTCCGGTGTCGATATGGCGTTGTGGGACATCAAAGGTCAGCTGGCAGATATGCCGCTTTATCAGTTACTGGGCGGAAAATCACGCGATGCGATTGCCGCCTATTCCCACGCCAGCGGGGAAACGATGGAAGCCTTGTTTCACTCAGTAGATGAATTACTGGCGCAAGGTTTTCGCCATATTCGTTGTCAGTTAGGCTTCTATGGCGGCACGCCAGAAGCGTTGCATTCGCCACAAGATGCGACACAGGGCGCTTACTATTCTCAGCAAGAGTACATGACCAACACCGTTGAGATGTTCCGTGCGCTGCGCGAGAAATATGGTAACAAGCTGGAAATTTTGCATGATGTGCATGAGCGACTGTTTCCGCAGCAGGCGGTGCAGCTGGCTAAACAGCTGGAGCCTTTCCAGCCCTATTTTATTGAAGATATTTTGCCGCCGCAGCAGTGCGCCTGGCTGGAACAGGTACGTCAGCAAAGCAGCATTCCCTTGGCGTTAGGGGAGTTATTTAATAATCCGGCAGAATGGCATGATCTGATTATTAATCGCCGCATCGATTTTATTCGCTGTCATATTTCGCAAATTGGCGGCATCACACCGGCAATAAAACTGGCGATATTATGTCAGGCTTTTGGGGTTCGTCTGGCATGGCACGGACCGGGCGATATGACGCCGATCGGCGTGGCGGTGAATACCCATCTCAATATTCATTTTCATAACGCGGCAATTCAGGAGTTTATTCCACGCTCAGCGTTAACTGACGCCGTATTCCCCGGCGCGCCAAAGGTGAAGCAGGGTTATGTTTATCCGCCACAACAAGCGGGGATTGGCGTCACCTTCAATGCTGAACGGGCGGCACAGCATCCGCTGGTTTATCGTCCCCATGAATGGACGCAAAGCCGCTTGCCTGACGGCACAATTCACACACCTTAAACTCAGCGATTTTCCTGACGATATTCAAGATTATTGTGATTAAAAGGGGTGAGGTAAGTGCAGGTGTAATTGATATCGGTAATGTCGCTAATTTCATAAACGCGCCCGCCCTGCAACATGCCCCGGTTGATGATGTGCATCGCCGGGCTGCCTTTTTACAGCCTAACAACGCGGCCTGTTCACGACTGATACAGATTGCGCGATAGCTGGTGAGCATATGTGAAATGGTATAGCCCTTGCTCAGCACATATTTTTGCATTGAGCGTTCAGTGACCTCGCGGGTGAGATCGGGAAACAGTGACACCGGCAGACGAGAATGCTCAATCTGTACAGCGACATCATCAACATAGCGCAAGCGGCAGAAGGCCCAAATAAAAGTCTCGTCATCAATGTCGAATATCTTCTGTTCATCACTGTCGGGTCGGCGCTTGTGCAAACTGATGAGGCGGAAGTGAATTTGGTCAAAGCGTTTTTCGGTGATCGAGTTGTAGACCAGTGGATTGCTGCGCACTGACGCATTAATCCAGATGCCCGAACCCTGAACAATGCGTACGGCGCCAATGCTTACCAGTTTTTCCAGGGCCTGACGGATAGTGAAGCGTGACACGCTATACTCTTCGGCCAACTGGCGTTCGGGTGGGAGTTTACGCGGCCCGTCAGCGTCGGACTGATAAATCTTGCTAAGCAGATCCTGAGTCACGAACTCTTTTTCTTCATCTACATTCCTGCTGCGCGTCACGTGTTGGCTTGGCAGGAATCATATCACTCGCAAGCAAAGCGTTAATAGCAAAGGCCGATTTAGCCAAATCGTCTGGTCACGACTGAATAAACCGGCCTCGAGTACCTCTTTAACCCAGGTGACGCGTTAACTTATTCTCCCACTAGCATGCTGTCTTGTGGTGCGCTGTCGCGTTGTGATTTAGTCGCCAGGAAATAAAGATATCCCACTGCCATAAATGCCACGAACAGCGCGCCGATCACTGGGTTAAACCACAACATCGCCAACAGGCATACCACTGAAAGCACCAACGCAATGCCAGGGACAATCGGATAACCCGGCGCACGGAAACTGCGTTCCATTTCCGGTGCCGTTCGGCGCAGCTTGAACAGGCTAAGCATGCTCATGATGTACATTACGATGGCACCAAACACCGCCATCGTGATCATCGCGGCGGTCAGCGTCATGCCTTGCAGATTAATAAAGCCATCACTGTAAATTGCAGCGATACCAATTAAACCGCCCGCGATAATGGCGCGATGTGGCGTCTGAAAGCGTGAGAGTTTCGCCAGACCTGGCGGTAAATAACCGGCGCGGGCCAAAGCAAAGAACTGGCGAGAATAGCCAAGAATAATACCGTGGAAGCTGGCAATCAGACCAAACAGGCCAATCCACACTAGCATGTGCATCCAGTTAGAGTTTTCACCCACAATCATTTTCATGGCTTGCGGCAGCGGATCATTGATACCTGATAACGTGCGCCAGTCGCCTGCGCCGCCGGCTAACACCATCACACCAATCGCCAGCACCACCAAGGTCAGGATGCCAGTAATGTAGGCTTTCGGGATGGTGCGCTTAGGATCTTTGGCTTCTTCTGCCGCCATCGCCGCGCCTTCAATGGCGAGGAAAAACCAGATGGCAAAAGGAATTGCCGCGAAAATACCGGAAAGCGCAGGCATGCCAAAGCTGTCGCTGCCCGCCCAGCCGTGAGACGTAAAATTGGTCAGGCTAAAGCCCGGCGAGACCACGCCCATAAACACCAGCAGTTCCATCACCGCCAGTATCGTGACCACCAATTCGAACATCGCGGCCAACTTCACGCCGAGAATATTCAGCGTCATGAAAACAATATAGGCACCGACCGCCGCTGTTTTAGGATTAAGATCGGGATATTGCACGTTGAGATAAGCGCCAATTGCCATCGCAATCGCCGGGGGTGCAAACACAAATTCAATCAAGGTCGCCAGGCCAGCAATCATTCCGCCCGTTTCACCAAAGGCGCGGCGGCTATAAGCAAACGGGCCACCGGCGTGGGGAATGGCGGTGGTCAGTTCGGTAAAGCTGAAAATAAAGCAGGTGTAGAGGGTGGCAATCAGCGCGGTAGTGATTAAAAAGCCCAAAGTGCCCGCCACGCCCCAACCGTAACTCCAGCCAAAATATTCGCCTGAAATGACCAGGCCAACTGCGATTCCCCAAAGATGCAGGGCACCTAATGTGGGTTTGAGCTTGCTCGTCATAATGTTTTCCCCGTCGTTGTTGGTGCTAAGCGGCATGGACACCGCGATTTAATCGTTTGCGCTACAGTGAAGGGATAATGCCGCTGCCTGGCTGATAAAGACTTGACGCGAGCGCGGTGAGTTTTGTCCTCCACGGTCAACTTAGAGGCAAAAACGGTGCCAGATGCACGCTGCGGTCAACTTTAGGTGGCCTGCGGTCAAGCAGTTGCGGAGCTGGCGTCCCATGCTGATAACACGCAAGCTACTGGAGCCGAACTGATGAGTGCTAAACAATATGACAGTCTGACTGATTCCCAACTGACCGCGCTGGCGCAGCAGGCGCTAAGCCGCTATCCCGCTGCGCTTCAGGGCGAGCTGAGCTTGCTGTGTCGCTCCGAAAACGCCACTTTTCTGTTGAAAGCGGCGGGCAAGCGCTACGCGCTGCGCCTGCATCGTGGCAATTATCATCAGAAAGCTGACATCGTCAGTGAATTGCTGTGGCTGGATGCGCTGCGGGAAACCGGCATCGTGGTGCCGGAAGCGGTAGCGGATAATGAAGGGGAAAAGTGTTGACGCTGTTGCTGCCCGAAGGCGGCGCGCGTCACGTGGTGTTGTTTCACTGGATCGAAGGCGAGATGCCCACCACCGATGTCGATCCCAAAGCCTTTCAGCAGTTGGGCAATATCACCGCACGACTGCATCAGCACAGTAAAAGCTGGCAGAAACCCGCCGGATTCCAACGCATCATTTGGGATCACCACACCATGACCAGTGCGCAAAGTCATTGGGGACGCTGGCAAGACGCGCCAGCGCTCGATCCTGCGGATCATGGCGTGGTTGAAGAGGCGATAGATCGTGTGGGCCAGCAGTTAGACGCTTTCGGTAAAGGCGCGGATCGTTACGGTTTGATCCATGCGGATCTTCGCCTGACTAACCTGCTGCTGCACAAAGGCGAAACGCGGGTGATCGATTTTGATGATTGCGGCCTCGGCTGGTATCTGCATGATCTGGCCGCCGCGATCAGCTTTGTTGAGCACCATCCTCGCGCCGGAGAGTGGGTTGAGAATTGGATCCGCGGCTATGAGCAGGTGGCGCACATCAGCGATAAAGAGATGGCGATGGTACCAACCTTGCTGATCCAGCGCCGTATCCAGCTTACCGCATGGGTAGGATCGCATGCTGAAACTGAAATGGCGCAGAGTTTGGGGCCACAATGGGCTGCGCATTCTGTCCGTCTTTGCCGCCGCTATCTGGAAACTGAACAGCTGCCGGTCGGCGCGTAATGCACCAGCGGTGAGCGCATATGCGCTGCCGCGGTGCCTCGCTTCGTTTCTTTTACGCGTGTTTTACGTTAAAGGTGTGATATCGCGCCATCCTGAGCTGGTATGAAAATTGCTGCACAGAAAGAGAGATCACTAATCTACTTTCTGAGGCGACCATGAACCCGACGATGATGAGACAGCCCGACGCGTTTGCCGCACTCTCGGCGGCGGGAGCGAGCAATCACGGCGTGCTGGCGGCGGCGGCTACCGGCCTCAGCGACTTTATTCATACTCGCGGCGGCGATGTAGATCGTATATTTGGCATTAGCGGCATCGATCCTGAACGGCTCGCCAGCCCGACGCTGAGCCTGGGGCTGGTCAACTATTGTCGCGTGATGGAAGAGGCGGCGCGTCACTCTGCGTTTGATAACTTCGGTTTGCACTACGGCAAGCAGTTTAAACCGCAGTCATTAGGCTTGATTGGTTACATCGGGTTGTGCTCGGCCACGCTGGAGCAGGCGCTACACAATGTAGTGAATGCTTTTCCCTGGCATCAACACGATACCTTGACCCGGCTGGTGGACAAAGGCGACAGCTGGCGGCTCGATTATCAGGTGCGCCACGGCGCAATCCTGACGCGACGTCAGGACGCCGAATTAACCTTGGGCATGTTCATGAACCTGATTCGTCACGTTGCCGGTAAAAACTGGGCGCCGCGCGAAGTGCATTTCGAACATCCACGTCCAGAGCAGTGGCATGAGCACTGCAAAGTGTTTGATGCGCCGGTGTGGTTCGATCAACCGTTTAATTCGCTGGTGATCGCCAAGCGCGATTTGATGCGCAGCATGCCAGAAAGCGATCCGATGTTATTGATGGTGATGCAGGATGCGATTCGACGTTTAAACAGCGCGGCCTCACAGCAGAGTATTGTTGAGCAAACGCGTTCGCAGGTTAATCTTTCGCTGATGCAGGGCGAACCGGTGCTGGAAGAGATAGCGGATAAACTGGGATTATCCGGCGCATCGTTACAGCGGCGCTTGCGCGAAGAGGGAATAAGTTTTACTGCGCTGGTGGATAAAGTGCGTTGCGAAATGGCGACACACTATTTACAGCAGAAGCAGCTGCCCATCTCAGAGATGGCGCTGCTGCTGGGATATTCAGAAGTCAGCGCTTTTTCACGCGCTTTCCGCCGCTGGTTTGGCATCAGCCCACGCCAGTGGCGGCAGGATCTGCAGGTTAGTTAGCGTCGGTTTGAGGAAAGATAATCTCCAAACCTTCAGGCGCGTTTTTAGGCGGTAAAGGTAAATTGCGCATGCTGCTGACGGTTTGCCAGGATTTCAGGCACAGCGCTTCATCGCCTTCCGTGCGTAGCACATTGTATCGGCCATCTGGACGACGTTGTGCCGTCACTTTGCAGGTTTTTCCCGCATATTTCGCGCTATCGCCGAAGTTCTGAATCAATGCGCTATTCACCTGTTGCAGATACGCATTAACCTCTGGATCCGTTCCCGTGGCCGCTTTTTGACTGCATCCCGCCAGCAGCGCAACACAGGCGCTGCAAATGATCCATTTCGTCATTCTCATCTCCTCACGGGCTGGGCAAATCGAGTTTGCTGTAGCCCAGACCATTCATTTTCTGCACTTTGATCTGCACCGGAATACGCTCTTTCATCGCCTCGACGTGACTGATCACACCAATGGTTTTGCCGCTGGCGTTGAGCGCATCCAGCGCATCCAGCGCGGTATCCAGCGTTTCGGCGTCCAGCGTACCGAAGCCTTCATCAAGAAACAAAGATTCGATACGCGTTTTATGACTCACCAAATCGGACAGCGCCAGCGCCAGCGCCAGGCTTACCAGGAAGCTTTCGCCGCCAGAAAGCGTGCGCGTGTCACGGGCGGTGTCGGCTTGCCAGGTATCGACAACGTCCAGTTCCAGGAGATCCAGCGCGCGGCGTTGCAGCAGATAACGCCCGTGTAAGCGATCCAACTGACGATTGGCCAGCGCCACCAGATGATCAAGTGTCAGCCCTTGGGCGAACCGGCGGAATTTGTCGCCGCTGGCCGAGCCAATCAAGTCGTTGAGCAAGCTCCACTGCGCCAGCGCGACGTCGTCTTGTTCAATCTGCTGCATTAATTCTTGCTGCTGAGCGCGCAACGTTGCATCGCTAAGTAACTGCTGCTGCGCCTGTCCTTGCTGACTGGCGTTATCGCGGAGTGCCAGCCGCAGATTTTCTAGCTGCTCACTTAATGCCTCAGCAGATGTCGGCATATTCTCTGGCTTCGCCTGTTGATGCGCGGTAAAACGCTGCTGCACTTCCGCCAGTCGCGCCCGTTGCTGCTGCTGTTGCTGATCCAACTGTTGCAGGTGATGACGCAACTGCTGCGCAACCTGTTCTTCCAGCAAGGCCGCGCGCAGGCTGGCTTCATCGCTAAAGGCGGCGGCGCTCAAGGCGCTGTTGAACGCCTGCTCGGCATCGGCCAGGCGCGTTGCCAGCGAGGTTAACTGGGTATCCATCACCGTCAGCTGTCCGCCCAGGCTGCTGACTTGGGTTTGCGCTTGCTGCCAGCGGCTTAAGCTTTGCGCCAGCTGTGACTCTTTTTGTTGCAGCGTCGCCTGCATCTGCTGGCGCGCAGACGACACATCGCGATCGCCAAACAGTGAAGTGCGCCGTTGGCGCTGTGCGTCAAGCTGCGAGGTAATCAGCGTGAGCTGTTGTTGCTGAGTGTTAAGGCGTTGCTGCTCGCTTTCAAGCTGCTGCTGAAGAGCGTTGACCTGGCTTTCAGCGCGTGTCAACTGCGGTTGCAGAGTGGCGAGCCGCTGCTCGCTCTTTTGCCACTGCTGCCAACGCTGCTGCTGAGCCGCTAACCAATTTTCACGTTCTTCCGGCGACGGCGACGTTAGCGCGGCATCGGTCAGTTGCTGTTGTAGCGCATCGTTAAGCTGCTGCCAGTTAGCGTGTTCCTGCCGTTGACGCTGCTGCACGCCTTCCAGCGTTTGCTGCTGATTTTTTAAGGTTTGCTCAGCCAGTTGCTGCGCCTGCTGGTGTTGCTGTAAAGCCTGCTGTTGCTGAACGTAGCGCTCTTTCGCGGTCTGGCGCGTGCGCTCCGCGGCGTCCTGCGCCTGAAGCAGCTGATATAGCCGGGTTTCCTGCTCGCTTTGCTGCTGCTGCCAGCGCGTTAAATCAGCCTGATCGTTAAGCGTGAAGGTAAGTGCCAGCTCACTGCTCAGCGCTTGCCACTGCTGAGTAAGGGTTTCATTCTGACGGGTAAAATCAGTGATTTCTTCGCGCAGCGTTTGCTGCTGAAGGGTGAACTGATTTAGCTGCTCTTTTTTACTGGTTCCCGCTTCTCGTAACGCCTCGACCTGAACTTTAAGCGCCGCCAGCCGCTGCTGGTTTTCGCTGATTTCCAGTTGGGTGTAAGCCTCAACTGCCGGATGGGTGCAAGAACCGCACAGCGGGCAGGGCTGATCGGCCTCAAGGCGTGCGCGGTAATCAGCGAGATCGGCAATATGCTGTTCCAGTGCGCAAATCTTCTCGACATCTGTTAGCTGCTGATTTTCACGCTTCCAATCATCACGCAGCTTTTGCAGTTCAGCTTCGCCCTGCTGGTGCGCTTTTTCCAGCGCAACAAGGCGCTGCTGACGCACATTAAGCTGCTGTTGCAGCGGTTGCCACTGCGAGGCGATAAGCGTCAAGTTCTGTCGCTTATCACGGCTGTTTTGCAGTTGCGTAAGGGAATGACGCACCGTTTCAGGCGGATCGTTTTGCTGTAGCGAAGTTAGTACTTGCTCCGCCTGTACCACTACTTGTAACGCCTGCTGTTCGGCTTGTTGCAGCGGTGCTGCCTGTTGCGCTTGTTGGCTAAACTGCTGCTGCTGCTGGGCTAACTGCTGCTGCAACTGTTGATGCTGCTGGGTTAATTCAGCCAGCACGATTTCACGCTGGGTTAACTGGGCAAACCGTTCCTGCCACAGCGACAGCGATGCGCCCCATTGCGCCACATCCGCCAACTGCGCGCAAATCACCTGCTGAGCGGCTTGCTCTTTTTGCAACGTCTCAAATTGCGCATTTTCACGCGACAGCGCTTGCTGTGCCTGCTCGCAGACGCGTTGTTGCCGATCCTTTTCACCTTGCTGCTGCTGTGCTTGTTGATGCAGCGTGGCGATCTGCTGATCGAGTGGAATCACCTGTTCCGTTAACAGTGTTTCCTGCTGTTGCTGCACGTGCAACGTCTGTTCGCGCACCTGCTGCGCGTCGGTGTAGGCAAGTTGTTCACGTTGTTGAGTCGCAAGAGACGCCTGATGCTGCTGCGAAAGCTGCTGTTGAGCCTGCAACACCTCACGCTGTTCGCGCTGTAATTCGTCACGCTGTTGCAGCTTGCCGCGCAGCTTCTCTGCCGGTTCGCTGCGAGCCAGCCGCTGACGATCGACCTCGGCGGCTTGCCACGCCTGTTCTGCCTGTTGCAAGGCGTCAGCGATCTGCTGCACATCAGCACTGAACTGCTGCGCCTGCTGCTGCCATTGCTGCTGTTGATGGGCATTATCATATTGCGCGGTTAGCGTCTGCTCCGCTTCGGTAAGTGAAGCGATTTGCTGCTGTAACGCCGCTCGCGTTTCGGTATCAAGCAGCGCCATACCGCCCGCTCGGCTGCGCAGCAGCGCTAAGGCATTTTTTGACTCTTTATGACGTTCAAAGATTGCCATGGAAATCAGGCCATAAATCTCTGTGCCGGTGAGTTCTTCCAGCAGTTCAGCCCGTTCGCCTGATTTGGCGTTAAGAAAAGCAGCAAACTGGCCTTGTGATAGCATCATTGAACGCGTGAAGCGTTCGAAATCGAGGCCGGAAAGCGTTTCGATCAGCTTTAGCTTGTCGCTGACTTTGTCTGCGACAATCTGATCGTCGGCACAGCGTGCCAGTTCCACGCGTGGTGCCTGCAACTTGCCATCCGCCGTGCCGCGTGCGCGGTTCTGGCTCCAGAAGGCGCGCCAGGCTTCGCCTTTGATTTCAAATTCAACTTCCGCCAGACATTCAGCGCAGTCGCGCGTCATCAACGCATTTTGTGTTTGTGAGATGGCACCAAGACGCGGCGTTTGGTGATACAGCGCCAGGCAAATGGCGTCCAGCAAGGTGGTTTTACCCGCGCCGGTTGCGCCGGTAATGGCAAATAATCCATTGCTGGCAAAAGGTTCTGCACGGAAGTCGATAAACCACTCACCGCGTAACGCGTTGAGGTTTTTAAAACGTAGCGTGAGGATCTTCATGTGTTCTCCTCAATGTCAGCCAGCGTGCTGCGGAACAGCGTATTGAGCTGCTGGAGTTGTGCTTCATCCATGTCGCTGTCCAGGGCTAAGCGGCGAGCAAATACCTCTTCTACTTTCAGTTCGCTCAGCGTTTCGTTCTCAAGCCGCGCAAGGCTGTGCTGACGCAGTTCACGGCTGCGGCGCAACAGCAGCACCTCAACCGGCAATTCAGCGGTCAGCGCTTCAACCCGACGCTGCAAATCACTGAGATATTCCTGCGTCGTGACTTCAATATCCAGCCACACCGGTTTCTCATCCTGATAGGTTTGATATTCGGCAAGCTGCTGCTCAATTTGCGCCAGCGAGCCTTTGAGCATCTGCATCGGCTGAAATTGTGGCACCGTAAGCGGCGTGACGCTTTGCAGACCATGGGGGCAAATTCAAGCAGGAAAACGCTTTTTTCCGTGCCTAATTCATCAAAACTCAGCGGAATGGGGGAGCCGCTGTAGCGAATATGTTCACTGTTGGCCACGCGCTGCGCACGATGAATGTGGCCCAGTGCGATGTAATCGGCGGCAGGGAAAGCGGAAGCCGGGAATGCATCTAACGTCCCGATATAGATATCGCGCACTGACTCGCTTTTGCTCACGCCAATCGTGGTGAGATGGCCTGTGGCGATAATCGGCAAGGACAATGCATGCGCCTGGGCGGCGACAAAACTGCGCTGATAGTGGGCGGAAATAGCGTCCAGCAGGTTAACCTGTTTTTCGCGGCCTGATTGACCTGCACGGCTGCGCATGATGTCACGCGGACGCAGATAAGGAATGGCGCACAGCAGCGCGCCCGGTTCGCCCTTACGGTTGTTCAGCACCAGCACTTCGTCGATCGGTGTCGCAATAACGCGGGTATTCAGGCAGGCAAGCAGCTCGCGTGACTCATTCAGTGTGGCCACCGAATCGTGATTACCTGCCAATATCACTAACTGGCAGCCGCTGGGCTGTAGCGCCACCACAAAGCGGTTAAACATTTCACGTGCATAGCTTGGCGGTGTACCGGTATCAAACAAGTCACCGGCGACGATCAAGGCATCGACCTGATGTTGCTCAATCTGTGCCAGTAGCCATTCAAGGAAAGCCTGATGCTCAGCTGCCCGGCTTTTATTGTAAAAGAACTGCCCCAAATGCCAGTCCGCGGTATGAATGATGCGCATAGAACTCCCTGCTAAAACCAAATGCCCGGCGATTATACCTCATACTTCAAGCTGCAGATGCGTTGGCTGCGCGTGCGTGCTCCGGGCTCTTATCCGCTTGCCGCCTCCCTGCAGCTCGAATTATTTCGGCTATCAATTTATAAATGCGGCCTGCTTAAATAAATTTTCACGTCTGGCCTCAGCGCTTAACGCAAATCATAAAATGTTATGTCGCTGTCAACATTCGGTATTAAAGCCTGATTTAACAGGGTATGTTTTTCATAAAAGTGTCACAAAACTGACGCATAATGGCGCCGCGAACATCAGTGACAGCCGTCATATCAGCAGGAGTAATAATGGCTAAGCGCATTTTGGTTGTGGAAGACGAAGCCCCAATCCGTGAAATGTTGTGTTTTGTTCTGGAGCAGAACGATTATCAGCCAATCGAGGCGGAAGATTATGACAGCGCGGTCGGTAAACTGATTGAACCCTGGCCCGATTTGATTCTGTTGGACTGGATGTTACCCGGCGGCAGCGGTATTCAGTTTATCAAGCACCTTAAACGCGAAGCGATGACGCGTGATATTCCGGTGATGATGCTGACCGCTCGAGGCGAAGAAGAAGACCGCGTGCGCGGTCTGGAAGTGGGCGCGGACGACTACATCACCAAGCCGTTTTCACCGAAAGAGTTAATGGCACGTATTAAAGCGGTGATGCGCCGTATTTCACCGATGGCGGTGGAAGAGGTGATTGAGATTCAGGGCTTGAGTCTGGATCCTTCCTCACATCGCGTAATGTCGGAAAGCACGCCGTTGGAAATGGGCCCGACCGAATATAAATTATTGCACTTCTTTATGACGCACCCGGAACGCGTTTACAGCCGTGAACAGCTGTTGAACCACGTTTGGGGCACCAATGTGTATGTCGAAGATCGTACCGTTGATGTGCATATTCGCCGTTTGCGCAAAGCGCTGGAACTCTCTGGCCACGATCGCATGGTTCAAACCGTTCGCGGAACAGGTTATCGTTTCTCTGCCCGCTACTAAACGGAGCCTTACCCGTGCTGGAACGCCTCTCCTGGAAGAGATTATTGTCGGAACTGGTGCTGGCGTCTCTGCCCGCGCTGATTCTTGGCCTGCTGTTCGGCTACTTGCCGTGGCTACTGCTGCTCAGCGTGTTGGGCGTATTGCTGTGGCATTTCCATAACCTGATGCGTTTATCGCATTGGTTATGGCTGGATCGCACCATGACGCCACCGACCGGGCGCGCCAGCTGGGAACCGTTGTTCTACGGTTTGTATCAAATGCAGCTGCGTAACCGGCGGCGGCGGCGAGAGCTAGGCAATCTGATCAAGCGTTTCCGCAGCGGGGCAGAGTCGCTACCGGACGCCGTTATTCTCACCACCGAAGAGGGCACCATTTTCTGGTGTAACGGCCTGGCGCAGCAGCATCTTGGCTTACGCTGGCCAGAAGATAATGGTCAGAACATCCTGAACCTGCTGCGTTATCCTGAATTCTCCCGCTATATTCGCCAGCGCGATTTTGATAAACCGCTGACGCAAGTGCTGAATAATCAGCATCACATGGAATTCCGCGTCATGCCCTACAGCGAAGGACAATGGCTGCTAGTGGCGCGTGACGTCACGCAAATGCACCAGCTGGAAGGGGCAAGGCGCAACTTCTTTGCCAATGTCAGCCATGAACTGCGCACGCCGTTAACGGTGCTGCAAGGGTATCTGGAGATGATGAACGATGCAGTGATGAACGAAAAGTCGCGGAGCAAAGCGCTGCATACCATGTCGGAGCAAACGCGCCGCATGGACAGTTTAGTGAAACAGCTTCTGACTTTGTCACGCATTGAAGCCGCACCCGCCATTGATCTAAAAGAGAAAGTCGATGTGCCAATGATGTTAAAGCTGCTGCAACATGAGGCTGAAACGCTGAGCGGCGGGCGGCATGAAATTCATTTCCATACCGATCCCCACTTGAAAGTCTTTGGCAACGATGAACAACTGCGCAGTGCCATTTCCAATCTGGTTTACAACGCCGTTAATCATACGCCGGAAGGCACACGCATTGATATCAGCTGGCTGCGCAGCCGGCAGGGCGCAATCTTTAAAGTCTGCGATAACGGGCCAGGTATCGCGCCAGAACATTTGCCGCGTCTGACTGAGCGTTTTTATCGGGTCGATAAAGCCCGCTCGCGAGCAACAGGCGGCAGCGGCTTGGGCTTAGCTATCGTTAAGCATGCGCTGAGCCACCAAAACGCGCGGCTGGAGATCACCAGTATTCCTCATCAGGAAACCTGCTTTACCTTTACGCTGGCACCGAGGTTGATTGTCAGCATCGGGATGCAGGAGAATGCAGTTCATTAACGGTTAATGGACGTCCTCATGCGTGCGCTTCTTTACTCTCTTCTTTTGTTGCTGCCTGCCATAACGCAGGCACAATCGATTACGCTTTCCGGCAATTTAAGCAGCGTAGGATCGGACACGCTGGGCTACCTGATGACATTGTGGGGCGAGGACTTTAGCCGTCAGGCACCGGGAGTCAATGTGCAGGTGCAGGCGTCCGGTTCTTCCACTGCACCCACCGCATTAGCCGCGGGTGCTGCTCAACTGGGCGCAATGAGCCGCCCAATGCAGGTAGATGAACGTCAGGCATTTGAAGCGCACTACGGTTATCCGCCACTGGCGGTACCGGTAGCCATGGATGCTTTGGTGGTGGTGGTGAATCAGCGCAATCCGTTGCAGCAGATTGAGCCGCGTCAGCTCGATGCGATTTTCTCTATCACCCGACTGTGCGGCGCAACCGCCACTCCCGCTCGCTGGGGCGATCTCGGACTGCAACAAGCGGATTGGATAAAGCGAAATTTGCAGCGTTACGGCAGAAATTCCGCTTCCGGTACATGGGGTTCTTTAAACAGCAGGCGCTGTGCAATGGCGATTTCCGTAGCGACGTGGCAGAGTTTCCCGGTTCAGCTGCGGTGGTGCAAGCCGTTGCAGGCAACCCGCGAAGCATTGGCTATGCCAGCTTCGGCTTTCATCTCAGCGGTGTAAAAATGTTGTCGGTCGTCAACGCAGAGGGTGACGCGGTAGCGCCGGATGCGAACACCATTCGCAGCGGTCAATATCCGTGGGCGCGCCCGCTTTATCTTTATGTGAACAAAGCGCCGGGTAAACTTTTGCCTCCACTTGTCGCGGCTTTTTTACAACAGGTGCTGTCGCCACAAGGCCAGCGTCGTGTAAGCGAGGCTGGTTATCTTCCCCTTTCAGATAAGCAAATGGCGCAGGCGCGCGCTGCGCTTGAAAATAATTAACCTGATTACCGCTCAACATGAATTTCTTTCACGTTACCTGAAATTTCTTCTATTGCAGATGAAGGGTTCGCATGTCACTCTTTGGTTAGACATATAGCCATCCAGATGGCCAAAAATAACCAAGCGAAATTATTCCCTGCCGCAATTATGTGTCAGGTGAGTCAGAGGTGATCATGCAACAACATACAGCCCCGTTCCGTGCCGATACCGTAGGTAGTTTCCTGCGTCCTGCAGCCATTAAACAGGCGCGTGAGCAGTTTGCTGCAGGCGAAATTGATGCAGTTGAACTGCGCCGTGTAGAAGATGAAGCGATTCGCGATGTTGTGGCTAAGCAGCGCGAAAATGGCCTGAAAGTGGTCACTGACGGCGAGTTTCGTCGTGCATGGTGGCACTTCGACTTTTTCTACGGTTTGGAAGGTGTCGAGCGCTATGAAGCGGATCAAGGCATCCAGTTCAACGGCGTGCAGACCAAAGCGCATGGTGTAAAAGTGGTCGGCAAACTGGGTTTTGCTCATCATCCGATGCTGGAACATTTCCGCTTTCTGCAAAGCGTAGCCGGTGACGCAGTGCCGAAAATGACCATCCCAAGCCCGAGCGTGCTGCACTTCCGCGGTGGCCGTAAAATGATTGATGCCAACGTCTATCCCGACTTAGCGGAATACTTTGACGATCTGGCACAGACTTATAAAGACGCCATCAAAGCCTTTTACGACGCGGGCTGTCGTTTTCTGCAGTTGGATGATACCGTTTGGGCATATCTCTGTTCAGAAGATCAGAAAAGCCAAATCCGTGAGCGCGGTGATGATCCTGAAGAGTTGGCGCGTATTTATGCACGCGTCCTAAACAAAGCGTTGGAAGGTAAACCTGACGATTTAACGATCGGACTGCATGTCTGTCGCGGCAACTTCCGTTCAACCTGGATCTCAGAAGGCGGCTATGAGCCAGTGGCTGAAATCTTATTTGGCTCCGTGAATGTTGATGAATTTTTCCTGGAATATGATAACGAGCGTTCTGGTGGTTTTGAGCCGCTGCGTTTTATCAAGCCTGGCCATCAACAAGTGGTGCTTGGCTTAGTCACCACTAAAAACGGCGAGCTGGAAGATCCAGAACAGGTGAAAGCGCGTCTGTCGGAGGCGGCAAAGTTTGTCAGCCTTGATCAGATCTGCCTCAGCCCGCAATGTGGTTTTGCCTCGACTGAAGAAGGCAACAGCCTGAGCGAAGAGCAGCAGTGGCAGAAGATTCGCCTGGTGGTCGAAATCGCTAATCAGGTGTGGTAAGGCTGTAAAGTTGTGCAGACAGGCGCGTAAAACGCGCCTTTTGTGCATCTAAGAATCGGTTAATGCTGAAACTTCCCACGGCTTGAGGAAAAAATAAGCACATCATCTTATGTGCTTAGGCTAAATATCGAAGCTATTCTCTAGCTTTGCCTTAAATTGCATGATTAACGTCTGGTTTCCCGATCCCGTATTGCCTTTCTCCGCTATAAACGTTTTACTTAGCGCCGTTGTCGATCCATCCCTCCGTGAACAGAATAAAAGCCGCTTAAATCACCTGCGCTTTACCTCACGACGAGCATAATGCGCTGACATTGGCTAGCAAGTCGTTGTTTTGACGCAGCGAGGGGACAACGCAAACTCAACTTCCACCGCAACATCAGTGACAGGCCGTATGACACATCGTTTAACTCCGAAAGACATTCTCGCGCTGGGCTTCATGACGTTTGCCCTGTTTGTTGGCGCGGGCAATATTATATTTCCGCCGATGGTTGGTATTCAGTCTGGTGAACATGTCTGGATTGCCGCGCTTGGTTTCCTTATTACCGCTGTAGGTTTGCCGGTGATCACCGTTGTTGCGCTCGCGCGCGTCGGCGGCGGCATTGATGCGCTCAGCTCGCCGATCGGCAAAGTGGCGGGTCTGGTGCTGGCGACCGTGTGCTATCTGGCCGTTGGCCCGCTGTTTGCCACTCCGCGCACCGCAACCGTCTCCTTTGAAATCGGCATTGCGCCGCTGACAGGTGACGGCCCGCTGCCGCTGTTTATCTATAGCCTGATCTATTTTGCCTTAGTGATCGGCGTTTCGCTCTATCCGGGTAAATTGCTGGATACCGTTGGCCATTTCCTCGCACCGCTGAAAATTATAGCGCTGACCTTGCTGGGCCTGGCTGCGCTGCTGTGGCCAGCAGGCGATATCATTCCCGCAACGGTAGATTATCAACGTGCGGCTTTCTCAAGCGGCTTCGTTAATGGTTACTTGACGATGGATACGCTGGGTGCGCTGGTGTTCGGTATTGTTATCGTCAATGCGGCGCGTTCACGTGGCGTAGAAAGCGCTGCCTTACTGACGCGTTACACCATCCTGGCTGGCCTGATTGCCGGTGTTGGCCTGACGCTGGTTTACCTCAGCCTGTTCAAACTGGGTTCAGGAAGCGGTGCGCTGGTTGATCAAAACGCCAACGGTGCGGCTATTCTGCATGCTTATGTCCAGCAGACTTTCGGCGGTATGGGTAGCCTCTTCCTGGCTGTACTGATTTTCGTTGCCTGTATGGTGACAGCCGTTGGCCTGACTTGTGCGTGTGCAGAATTTTTTGCACAACACTTGCCGCTGTCGTATAAAACGCTGGTGTTTGTGCTGGGCCTGTTCTCAATGGTGGTGTCGAATCTTGGTCTTAGCCATTTGATTCAGATTTCGATTCCGGTGCTGACAGCTATTTATCCGCCATGCATCGTGCTGGTCGTGCTGAGCTTCACCCTGAACTGGTGGAACAAAAACAGCCGTATCATCGCGCCGACCATGTTGGTTAGCCTGCTGTTCGGTATTGTTGATGCTATCAAAACCACCGAGTTCAAAGCGCTGCTGCCTGCCTTCAGCCAACACTTGCCGCTGGCAGATCAGGGACTTTCCTGGTTGCCACCGTCGTTAGTGATGCTGCTGATTGCTGCGGTGGTCGATCGGGTGAAAGGGCGCGAACAGGTTAGCGTTCACTCGTAACGGTAAACAGTTTTTCTCTAACCACGGGCTTGCCCGTGGTTTTTTCATTTTCACAGGTACAGGTTGTTATGCAAGAAACCAATAAGCTCAAACGCGGACTGAGCACGCGCCATATCCGTTTTATGGCGCTGGGATCGGCGATTGGAACCGGGCTGTTTTACGGTTCTGCTGATGCTATCAAAATGGCGGGACCGAGCGTTTTGCTCGCTTACATTATCGGTGGCGCAGTGGCTTACATCATCATGCGAGCGCTGGGTGAGATGTCGGTGAACAATCCACAGGCCAGCTCTTTTTCTCGCTATGCCCAAGATTATCTTGGCCCTTTAGCCGGGTATATCACCGGCTGGACCTACTGTTTTGAGATCCTGATCGTCGCTATTGCCGATGTCACCGCTTTCGGTATCTACATGGGCGTCTGGTTTCCCGATGTCCCACACTGGATTTGGGTATTGAGTGTGGTACTGATTATCGGTGCCGTGAATCTGATGAGCGTTAAGGTGTTTGGCGAAGTCGAGTTTTGGTTCTCTTTTTTCAAAGTCGCCACCATTATCGTGATGATTTTGGCCGGTTTTGGCATGATTATCTGGGGGCTTGGCAACGGTGGACAGCCCACCGGCATCCACAATCTGTGGACCAATGGCGGCTTCTTCGCTCACGGTATTGTTGGCATGTTGCTGTCGCTACAAATGGTGATGTTTGCCTATGGCGGCATTGAAATTATTGGGATTACAGCGGGTGAAGCCAAAGATCCGGCCATTTCAATTCCCCGTGCTATTAACTCTGTTCCCATGCGTATTCTGGTCTTCTACGTCGGTACGCTGTTTGTCATCATGTCGATTTACCCCTGGAATCAGGTCGGCACTTCCGGGAGCCCATTTGTATTAACCTTCCAGCATCTTGGTATTGCTGCAGCGGCTTCAATCTTGAATTTCGTGGTGTTGACCGCGTCGCTGTCAGCGATTAATAGTGATGTCTTTGGCGTGGGACGCATGCTGCATGGCATGGCACAGCAGGGCCATGCACCGAAGATCTTTATGAAAGTCTCTGCACGCGGTATTCCATGGGTCACGGTGGTGGTCATGATGTTTGCCATGCTGATTGCGGTGTACCTTAATTACCTGATGCCCGAAAAAGTCTTCCTGGTGATTGCTTCACTGGCAACGTTTGCCACGGTTTGGGTATGGATCATGATCCTGCTGTCGCAGATCGCTTTCCGTCGCAAAATCGGTAAAGAAGCGGCCAGCAAACTGAATTTTGCGCTACCCGGTGGTAGCTGGACAGCCGGTGTGGGCGTGGTGTTTTTAGTGTTTATTATCGGCCTGATTGGTTATTTCCCGGATACACGTATCTCGCTGTATGTCGGTATGGTGTGGATCGTTGTACTGCTGCTCGGTTATAAACTGGTGCGTAAGCAGGCTTGATCGCGAGAGAGCCTCTCTTCATGAGGGGCTCTCTTTCTATCTGTTAAATAGCTTAACAGGTGGGTGTCAGTAATTAGGCTGGCAATGAATAAATCCGGTGAAGTGTAAGTTTAGCGGGCGTTAAATCGCTTTTAAAAAATCGAATAATACCCGGCCAACTCATCCGCGAAAACAGATGGATTATTATTAAAACGGATTCAGCAAAGCGTTAAAAAATTTATTGATGTATTTTTTTATATTTAAATATTATTTATCTTTTAATTTCAATGGGTTGACTAATTTAATCATATTGCTGTGTGAATAAATAAAAGCGGCGAAACTATTCGCCGAAACAAAATCAAAAAATAAAGAGAGTAATTCAAAGGGATGATTGACAGCGCTATCCTAATACAAAAATATAGTGCCGAACAGTCTCTGTAATGAAATGAGAATTGTGCCATTTGCTGATTTTTTAATTAATCATGGTACGTGAACTATTTATTTATTTTACCCTGTTATTTATTAGCATTCAGAACCGAAGTATCGTAATTAATGGGGTATATTTATTTATAATACAGCGCCTTAGAGAATGCCTCTGCGCTGAATTGATAAGGTTAAAGCGTACTGGCCGGCGTTATTCTACAGTTTGTCTGATGCCGTGTCGTTGCGCCGTGTATAACACCTCATTACTGAGGTCGTCTTTGGCTGTGAGAAGCCGCAATAACGGAGTGATTTGCGCCGTGGCCGGGAAAAGCACCCTCAACCAATGCTTATGCGATGGCGCGGGTGCGTTGAAGTGGGCTGGCGGGTGCATATGTCTCATCAGGCGTTGGACAGCCCGTGCTGAGCAGCCCTAATTGACGATAATGTTCGCCTTGCCAGCGTCCTTTATTCACCACCGCGCTATAGTCATGCCCGGATAATTCACCGTCGGCGATACTCCACGTCGTCCGGGCCGTGTCTGCTTCTGTGTCCTGGCGATTACCCCGTATAGGAGAGCGAACGCCATGACGACTCAGCTTTACCTCTTTTTCTAACTGATACTGTTCCTCTGCGTGTAGCGGGGAGTCACCCGCCGCCGCGAGCAAAATACCCCTGCTCGCCAGCGGAAAAAGGGGCAGCCAACTTAGGCGCCTGTACCGGCTTGACGTATTTAGTCGAGCAGGGCGCTATTATCGACCAATGCTTTGATTTGCTGATAAATAGCCGCATTGGCTAACAATACTGGATTACCCTTTTTCAGCCCGTCGTTGCGCAAATAATCATTGGTCACACCGCCTGCTTCACGCATTAAAACGATACCTGGCAAGCTATCCCATGGATTCATGTGCGCTTCGTAATAGCCGATTAGCCGTCCTGCAGCCGCCCAGGCACTGGTTAAAGCGCCAGAGCCGATGCGAATAAACATTCCACCCTGAGCGGTTAACCCCGTAATTAGCGAGGTGACGCTTTCTGAGGGAACGCGGCTGGAATTACTTAAACCGAGTAAACCTTCATTTAAATGCTGGGCGTTATGAGCATGAATCCGGGTTTCATTCATCCATGCACCTTGTCCCTGACGGGCATGAAACAGCTCCTGATGATTGGGATCGCACACCACACCGATCACCGCTTCGCCTTCGCATAACACGGCCAGCGAAACGCACCAGTTATGCAGCCCATTAATGAAACAGGCGGTACCATCAATGGGATCAACCACCCAAACATAGGTGGCACCTTGCGTATTACCGCCACTTTCTTCGCCGATCACCGCGTCGTCCGGGTAACGTTCAGCGATCAGCGTTTTGATCAGGTCTTCCACGTTGCGGTCGGCTTCGCTGACGACGTCCTGGAGATCCCTCTTGTGTTCCACCACTAATTTTTGGCGCTGTTGATACCAGGAATAAGCACGGCTGGCAGCCGCACGGGCAATTTCGCAGGCATAACGGTAGCGCGCGTCTGTTTCAGAAGTCGAAGCGGATGACATCTTTCCCTCTTATGATTTTGAGACATATCGAACGGAAGAAACGCCTGAGCAGGCGGTCTGGCTGTGTGATCGACTTAACAAAAGTTAAGAAAGGCTTCATTAAGCCGCAGATAGCCACCGATGGCAAGAAGGGGAGAAGTGCGTCCGCACGCTTTTTACCGCATACGGACTTTTTCGAGAAGGCAATTAAGCGGTAGCTTTACCGATCATACGCATATCATTGCCGGTTGGCGCCTGATGAACGCGCAGACCGAAGGTCGGCAGCACAGCGAAAACATGGTCAAAAATATCTGACTGAATATTTTCATACTCTTGCCAAATCGTGGTGTTGGTAAAAACATAAATTTCCACCGGCAAACCGTCCTGGCCTGGTGCCAGCTGGCGCACCATTAGCGTCATGCCTTTATGAATTTGCGGATGCGTTTTCAACCAGCTTTCAAGCCAGACTCGGAAGGTGCCAACATTCGTCAGACGACGACCATTCAGTGGCGAGGTGAGATCGCAACCTAGCTGTGCGTTATAGGAAATCAATTCCTGCGTTTTACTCTCCAGATAAGGTGACAACAGAAGCGCGCTTTTCAGCGATTGCACATCATCCTGCTCGAGAAAGCGGATGCTGGTGGTATCAATGTGAATGCTGCGCTTGATGCGGCGTCCGCCTGATTCTGACATACCGCGCCAGTTTTTGAACGAATCAGAAATCAACGCGTAGGTTGGAATGGTAACAATGGTGTTATCCCAGTTACGCACTTTCACCGTGGTCAGGCTAATGTCGATAACGGCACCGTCAGCACCATATTTCGGCATCTCCAGCCAGTCATTCAGCTTCAGCATGTTATTCGCAGAGAGCTGGATGCCCGCCACTAATCCCAGAATCGGATCTTTAAACACCAGCATCAGCACCGCGGTCATGGCACCTAAACCCGTGATTAGCACGCCCGGCGATTTGCCTAACAGCAGCGAAATCACCATGATAATCATCAAAATAGCGGCGATAAGCTTCAGAGTTTGAATAATGCCGCGTACGGGAATCTGCTGCGCTAGCGCGCTGTTGCTGCTTAACTGCTGCAAAATATCCAGCAGCGAGAAGAACATCAGCAGCGCAAAAATCATCATCCAGACTTGTGCCACCACAATAATGGCGGTGTAAACCTGCTCGCTGTTATGCAAGAAGAGTTCAGTTTGCAGTTTGAATAACACGCCTTGCATCAGCCAGACAAAACGGCTGAACAGGCGATTATGAATCATGGCTTTTGGCCACTGGCGGCTGCTTTTTTCAGCATGGTTACGTAGCAACGGCATCAGCGTGCGATGAAGGATGACGTGGGTAATAACAGAGATCAGAATAATTGTCGCCAGCACAATTAACAGTGCGACGGTATCGGTGTAATGCTGGAGGCCAGCTTCTTTGAGCCAGCTGATAATATGTTGCTGCATGATTTTCCCTGGTGAAGCGCAAATAAAGTCGCCGCAGAGATTACGGTGCTCAGCCCAGGAACGTTATACGGATTGGTCTCGAATTCTAAAGTTGCCGCTGGTGTGCCAGCGCCATCAGGCGCGGGTAAAACTGAAAGAAAAGTTTCTCTAGCGCCGGATAGTGATCGACAAAATCCTGATAGGAGTCGCGCAGGGCAGCTAAGCGTGGACGCCGGCTCGCCATGCCATGCAGCACACGTTCAAGCCTTGCGGGCTGCGCATAATGCTCAAACCAGCGTTCACGCCACATTACGGCGTTTAGCGATTTAAACTCATCAGGCGTGGACGCCAGCTGCGGCATAATCTCTTTTTCTGCGATGGCAGAAAATTGCGCCAGCGACAGCGTGGTATGAAACGTGGTCCAGTGACGCGCCAGAAAATGATCCCAAATCACGTCAAGAGTAATTGGCGCAACGCGATAGGTTTCGGGGCGAAACAGCTGACGCGCTTCACGGACTTCTGGCAGCGAATCGGTCATGACGTCTAGACGACGGTGCATAAGAATGCCGTCAGCGACCGGCGTTGGCCAGTGCTGATGCGGGTTTCCGCGAACGAAATCAGCCATCAGATTGCCGAGTAACGAGCTGTCGGCGAGCTGGGCGAGGTGAAGATGAGCAAGAAAGTTCATGGGCGCATTATAGGCTGAACTGCCTTTGCGCAGCCAGTTGTTCAGAATTGGTCGATTTTCCGCTAAACTGTGCCGCCTGTTTTTGCCTGAGAAAGAAGTCTTGCATGCGTGTCGCCGATTTTGCTTTTGAATTGCCCGAATCTCTTATCGCCCATTACCCGCAGGCGCAGCGCAGCGGTTGCCGTTTGCTGTCGCTGGATGGCCAAAGTGGCGCACTAACGCACGGCGTATTTACGGATGTGCTGGATAAGCTCAACCCCGGTGATCTGCTGGTATTCAACAATACCCGCGTGATTCCTGCACGTGTCTTTGGTCGCAAAGCCAGCGGGGGCAAAATCGAAATGCTGGTAGAGCGCATGCTCGACGACAAGCGCGTGCTGGCACATGTACGCGCCTCAAAAGCGCCTAAACCGGGCGCAGAGTTACTGCTGGGCGATGACGAAAGCGTAAAAGCCACTATGGTGGCACGCCATGATGCGCTGTTTGAGATCGTCTTTGAAGATGACCGCGCCGTGCTGGACATTCTTAACAGCGTCGGGCATATGCCGCTGCCGCCTTATATCGATCGTCCCGATGAAGAGGCAGATCGTGAACTTTATCAAACGGTTTACAGCGAACGTCCGGGTGCGGTAGCAGCGCCAACCGCCGGTTTGCATTTTGACGAACCGCTGCTTCAGGCGCTGAAAGAGAAGGGCGTTGAAATGGCTTTCGTTACGTTACATGTCGGCGCGGGAACCTTCCAGCCGGTGCGCGTTGAAACCATTGAAGAGCATCATATGCACGCCGAATACGCCGAAGTACCGCAAGAAGTGGTAGATGCGGTGCTGGCGTGTAAAGCGCGCGGCAATAGAGTTGTGGCGGTAGGCACGACTTCAGTGCGCTCGTTGGAGAGTGCGGCGAAAGCCAGCCAGGAGGCATTGATTGCCCCTTTCTTTGACGACACCCAAATTTTTATCTATCCGGGCTACCACTATCAGGTGATCGACGCGTTGATCACCAATTTCCATCTGCCCGAATCGACCCTGATTATGCTGGTTTCGGCCTTTGCCGGCTATCAGCACACCATGGCAGCGTATCAAGCTGCTGTGGCTGAGCAATATCGTTTCTTCAGTTATGGCGATGCGATGTTTATCAGCAAAAACCCGCAGGCACCGCAAGAGATCGTCGGCGCCTGATTATATTAGCGATAACCTAAATAATTCGAATTGCCTGAAAGCGGCAAACGCGTTCATCCCAATGAGCTTACTCTGGTCAGTGATTCGGGTGGACAAGAGCAGCTAACGCGCAGGCAGTTTGAAGTATGACGGTTATAAGCATCGGACTGTTTCTCCGATGGAGGCTTTGTGAAATTTGAACTTGATACCACAGACGGGCGCGCGCGCCGTGGCCGTCTGATTTTTGATCGCGGTGTGGTAGAAACCCCGGCGTTTATGCCAGTCGGGACTTACGGCACAGTAAAAGGAATGACGCCGGAAGAAGTGCAAGAAACCGGCGCTCAGATCATTCTGGGCAATACCTTCCATCTCTGGCTGCGTCCGGGTCAGGAGATCATGAAACTGCATGGCGATCTGCACGATTTTATGCAGTGGAAAGGCCCAATCCTGACCGATTCCGGCGGGTTCCAGGTCTTTAGCCTTGGCGACATCCGTAAAATCACGGAAGCGGGTGTTCATTTCCGCAACCCGATCAATGGCGATGCAATTTTCCTCGATCCTGAAAAATCGATGGAGATTCAACATGACCTTGGTTCTGATGTCGTGATGATCTTTGATGAATGTACGCCATATCCTGCTGATTGGGACTACGCCAAGCGTTCAATGGAAATGTCTTTGCGCTGGGCAAAACGCAGCCGCGACCGCTTCGACAGCCTGGGTAATAAAAATGCGCTGTTTGGCATTATTCAGGGATCTGTTTACGAAGATTTACGAGATGTCTCGGTGAAAGGTCTGGTAGAGATTGGCTTTGATGGGTACGCTGTGGGCGGCCTGGCGGTGGGTGAGCCTAAAGAGGACATGCACCGTATTCTTGAGCACGTTTGTCCGCAAATTCCGCACGATAAGCCGCGTTATTTGATGGGCGTCGGCAAGCCTGAAGATTTGGTGGAAGGCGTTCGTCGCGGTGTCGATATGTTCGATTGCGTCATGCCAACGCGTAATGCGCGTAATGGTCATCTGTTTGTGACCGACGGCGTGGTAAAAATTCGTAATGCCAAGCACAAAGATGATGTTTCGCCACTGGATGCAGAGTGTGATTGTTACACTTGTCGCAATTACAGCCGTGCGTACTTGCATCATCTCGATCGTTGTAACGAAATACTGGGCGCGCGACTGAATACTATTCACAATCTGCGCTATTACCAGCGCCTGATGGCGGGTTTACGCCAAGCCATCGAAGAGGGTAAATTAGAGCGCTTTGTTAACGAGTTCTACCAACGGACGGGCAAAGAAGTTCCGCCTTTAACGTCTGACAATTCATCAATGAGGGAAATTTAATGAGCTTTTTCATTTCTGACGCCGTGGCTGCAGCAGGCGCACCGTCTCAGGGAAGTCCGTATTCTCTGGTGATCATGCTGGTGGTATTTGGCCTGATTTTCTATTTCATGATCCTGCGTCCTCAGCAGAAACGTGCAAAAGAGCACAAGAAGCTGATGGATTCTATCTCTAAGGGTGATGAAGTACTGACCAGCGGTGGTTTAGTGGGCCGCGTGACGAAAGTATCAGAAACCGGTTACGTTTCTATCGCGTTGAATGAAACGAATGAAGTGGTTGTTAAACGTGATTTCGTGGCTGCCGTCCTGCCGAAAGGTACTATGAAGGCGCTGTAATTTTTATTTCCCTAAGGGAACTGCCGTGTTAAATCGTTATCCTTTGTGGAAGTACATCATGCTGGTCGTCGTCATTGCTGTCGGCCTGCTATACGCACTTCCCAACCTGTATGGTGAGGATCCGGCCGTTCAAATCACTGGTGCGCGCGGAAGCGCCGCCAGTGAGCAAACGTTGGATCAGATTCAGTCCGCATTAAAACAAGATAATATTCAGAGCAAATCCGTTGCGCTGGAAAATGGCGCTATCACGGCACGCTTTGCTAACACTGACGTGCAGTTACGCGCCCGTGAAACCATCCTGAAAGCGCTTGGCGAGAACTATGTTGTTGCGTTAAACCTTGCCCCTGCTACGCCACGTTGGCTCTCTCTGCTTTCAGCAGAGCCCATGAAACTTGGCCTTGATCTGCGCGGTGGCGTGCACTTCCTGATGGAAGTGGATATGGATACCGCATTAGGCAAACTGCAAGAGCAGAACGCCGACACGCTGCGTAGCGACCTGCGCACAAAAAACATTCCTTATACCACTGTCAATAAAATCGCTAATTACGGTGTGGAAATTCGTTTCCGCGACGCGGCAAGCCGCGATGCTGCCGTCTCTTGGTTAAGCTCACGTCATCAGGATCTGGTGATCAACAGCAGCGGGGCGGATTCATTGCGCGCCACCATGAGCGATGCACGTCTCAGCGAAGCCCGTGAATATGCTGTTCAGCAGAACATTACTATCCTGCGTAATCGTGTGAACCAACTGGGTGTTGCCGAGCCGCTGGTACAGCGTCAAGGTTCTGATCGCATCGTGGTTGAGCTGCCAGGTATTCAGGACACTGCGCGTGCCAAAGAAATTTTGGGTGCAACCGCAACGCTGGAATTCCGCGTAGTGAACACTAGCGTGGATCCAAGTGCGGCGGCTAGCGGACGTGTACCGGGTGATTCAGAAGTTAAAGACATGCGTGATGGCCAGCCAGTCGTGCTGTACAAGCGCGTGATTCTTACGGGTGACCACATCACTGATTCGACGTCGAGCATGGATGAATACAACCAGCCTCAGGTGAATATTTCACTGGATGGCGCGGGCGGTAACATCATGTCCAACTTCACCAAGGACAACATCGGTAAACCGATGGCGACCTTGTTCGTGGAGTACAAAGACAGCGGCAGAAAAGATGCAAACGGGCGTTCCATTCTGGTGAAGCAGGAAGAGGTGATTAACGTCGCTAATATCCAGTCTCGCTTGGGTAATAGCTTCCGTATCACGGGTATCAACAACCCGAACGAAGCACGTCAGCTCTCGCTGCTGCTGCGCGCCGGTGCGTTGATCGCGCCGATTCAGATTGTTGAAGAGCGCACTATCGGTCCAACCATGGGTCAGCAAAATATTACCCAGGGTCTGGAAGCCTGCTTGTGGGGCCTGCTTGCCTCCATTCTGTTTATGGTGGTGTTCTACAAGAAATTCGGCTTGATTGCGACCAGCGCACTGTTGGTTAACCTGGTGTTGATTGTCGGCATTATGTCGCTGTTGCCGGGTGCAACGTTAACTATGCCAGGCATTGCCGGTATCGTGTTGACGCTGGCGGTGGCCGTTGATGCCAACGTTCTGATAAACGAACGTATTAAAGAAGAGCTGCGTAATGGGCGTTCCGTTCAGCAGGCAATTCATGAAGGTTATAAAGGCGCCTTCTCAAGTATTGTCGATGCCAACGTAACGACGCTGATCAAAGTTATCATTCTTTACGCGGTCGGTACCGGTTCGATCAAAGGTTTTGCAATTACCACAGCAATTGGTATTGCCACCTCCATGTTCACCGCGATTGTTGGAACCCGTGCCATTGTTAACCTGGTTTACGGTGGCAAACGCATCAACAAGCTGTCTATTTGAGGAGTGCGTTGTGGCACAGGATTATTCTATTGAGCAGTTGAACCACGGCCGTAAAGTCGTTGACTTTATGCGCTGGGATACGCTGGCCTTCATCATTTCGGGGCTACTGATTGTTGCCGCGATTGCCATTGTCGGCGTGCGTGGTTTCAACTGGGGTCTCGATTTTACCGGCGGTACGGTTATTGAGATCAGCCTTGAGAAACCCGCCGATCTCGAGGTGCTGCGTGGCGATTTGGTGAAAGCGGGCTTTGATGAGCCGCTGGTGCAGAACTTCGGTAGCAGCCGTGACGTGATGGTGCGCATGGCGCCCGTTTCAGGCCCGGCGGGCACTGAGTTAGGTAACAAAGTGGTCTCGGTAATTAACCAAACCACGCAGCAAAGTGCCACCGTGAAGCGTATCGAATTCGTTGGCCCAAGTGTGGGCAGCGATTTAGCGCAAGCGGGTGCGATGGCGCTGCTTTCGGCCCTGATCGCGATTCTGATCTATATCGGTATTCGCTTTGAGTGGCGTTTGGCGCTGGGCACCGTGCTAGCGCTGGCGCATGACGTGATCATTACCTGCGGCCTGCTGGCGCTGTTCCACATCGAAATCGACCTGACTATTGTCGCGTCGCTGATGTCGGTGATTGGTTACTCACTCAACGATAAAATCGTGGTTTCTGACCGTATCCGTGAGAACTTCCGCAAGATTCGTCGCGGCTCTTCTTACGACATCACTAACGTGTCGCTGACCCAAACGCTGAGCCGTACCTTGATCACCTCGCTGACGACGCTGGCGATGATCCTGATCCTGTTCATCTTTGGTGGTGCGTTGCTGAAAGGCTTCTCGCTGACCATGTTGATCGGTGTGACGATTGGTACCGTTTCGTCGATTTATGTCTCTTCAGCGCTGGCGCTGAAGCTGGGCATGAAACGCGAACATATGCTGGTACAGAAAGTAGAGAAAGAGGGCGCCGATCAGCCTTCAATTCTGCCGTAATTCTGGCAAATAAAATGAAATGGGCTGCCAACTGGCAGCCCATTTTTTGGCGCTTACTGCGCAGCAGGGACGGTTGGGGCGGCGCTTTCTCCCACCACATCGTGCACGCGGATATAACCCAGTTGATCAGGCGTTATCCCACTCAAACGCAATGGCACGCTAACCGACGTTTGCGGCAACAGCGCGGCTGGCACGTCAATGGTTTGATTAAGGCTGTCAGCGTTGAGCGGTTTTCCGCTAGCCGGATCCAACTCACCCCAGACAACCGTGGCGCGCAGAGCGGGATCGGCTGATCGCCGGTGGCACGGATGTTCAGATTCGCGCGTGAACCATTCGCTTCACCTTCAACCCGAGACAGCGACAAGCGGAGCGTACCGAGCTGCGTCTGGAGTTCTACCGGCGTATTCGCTTGCGGAACTAACCATGCGCCTTGCTGTGAGTGGCTATTGAGTTGCCCCTGAATTTCCAGCGCGCTGGCCTGTGAGGTCAAATGCTGCATCTGCTGATTGAGCTGGCTCACTTCCTGATGCAGCTTATTCACTTTAGGCGTAGAAGGCGTGCTGCTACAGCCGCTGAGAAATACCAGTGACATCGCCATCGGCGCCCAAACCGTCCTGATCATAATTTATCCTTGTCAGTTATTTCGGAATTCGTAAAACCTGGCCTGGATAGATCTTATCAGGATGCGACAGCATTGGCTTGTTCGCTTCGAAAATCTTGTTGTATTCATTAGGATTTCCGTAAACCTGTTTGGAAATCGCGCTCAAGGTGTCACCTTTCTTCACGGTATAAAGCTCCGCTTCAGGTGCGCTATCGCTTACGGTAACCTTATCTTCAACTTTGGTGATACCCGCTACGTTTCCGGCTGCTACCAGGATTTTTTCTTTCAGCTCCTGAGTAATGCCATCACCGGTTACGGTAACGGTATCGCCATTGACCTGCACATTGACTTTATCGCTGTCCGGTAATCCTAATTTGTTGATATGGTCCTGAAGTTTTTTGTTTTGGTCGTCATCGTGACCGCCGCTCACCGCATCCCACAACTTTTCACCAGCCTCTTTCACAAAATTAAACAAACCCATAAAACCTCCGATTGTTAGTAGTCTTGTGCTGCAAGGCAGCTTTATAAGCGTAGTGGTTTTTCAATAACTAAGGTGCACGCGTTGTCTGGCTGTGAGCCAGGCGATGGAAAGGCACGGGAATAGATTTTGTTGAAATGCAGTTCGCGCTACACTGTATGGCCCATTTATCTCGCGTCAGGTAACGTCATGCATTGCCCATTCTGCTCCGCTGTGGACACCAAAGTGATTGATTCTCGTCTGGTTAGTGAAGGATCGTCGGTGCGTCGCCGTCGTCAGTGTTTGGTGTGCCATGAGCGTTTCACCACATTTGAAGTGGCCGAATTGGTCATGCCGCGTGTAGTGAAAAGCAACGACGTGCGTGAACCCTTTAATGAAGACAAGCTCAGCAGCGGCATGATGAAGGCGCTGGAAAAACGGCCCGTTAGCGCTGACGCCGTCGAGAGTGCAGTCAACCATATCAAAACCCAACTGCGTGCCACTGGCGAACGGGAAATCCCCAGCAAAATGATTGGCGCATTAGTGATGGATGAGCTGAGAAAGCTCGATAAAGTGGCCTACATTCGTTTTGCTTCGGTGTATCGCAGTTTTGAGGATATTCGTGATTTTGGCGAAGAGATCGCCCGCTTACAGGATTAAACCATGACCGATGAACGCTATATGGCGCGTGCGCTGGAACTGGCGCGGCGCGGTCGTTTTACTACGACACCGAATCCCAATGTAGGGTGCGTTATTGTCCGTGATGGTGAAGTCGTGGGTGAAGGCTGGCATCAACGAGCCGGTGAACCCCATGCTGAAGTCCATGCGTTGCGCATGGCCGGTGATCGCGCTCGCGGCGCGACAGCTTACGTCACGCTAGAACCTTGCAGCCATCATGGCCGTACGCCACCTTGTTGCGATGCGCTGATTGCCGCAGGCGTCAGCCGCGTGGTGGCAGCGATGCAAGATCCGAATCCGCAGGTGGCAGGGCGCGGTTTACATCGCTTGAGCCAGGCGGGAATTGACGTCAGCCACGGTCTGATGATGAGCGAAGCCGAAGCGCTCAATCGCGGTTTCCTGAAACGCATGCGCACCGGTTTTCCGTGGGTGCAACTCAAATTAGGCGCTTCGCTGGATGGCCGCACCGCAATGGCGAGCGGTGAAAGCCAATGGATTACGTCTACCGCAGCAAGGCGCGATGTGCAAAGACTGCGAGCGCAAAGCTCCGCTATTCTCAGCAGCAGCGCCACCGTGTTAGCGGATGATCCGTCACTGACGGTGCGTTGGTCAGAACTGAATGCAGATACCCAGTCATTACTGGATGAAAGTACACTACGTCAGCCGATACGCGTGATCGTGGATAGTCAAAATCGCGTTACACCGCACCACAAGTTGATTACGCAGCCGGGCGAAACGTGGCTGATGCGCCAAACGGCCGATCAGCAAACCTGGCCCGAAGGCGTCACGCAAATTGGCGTGCCGCTGCGTGAACAGCGGTTGGATCTGGTCGCCATGATGATGCTACTTGGCAAGCGACAGATTAATAGCGTTTGGGTTGAAGCCGGCGCGTCCCTGGCCGGTGCGCTGCTGCAAATTGGCTTGGTTGATGAGTTGATTGTGTATGTCGCGCCTAAGCTTTTAGGTGATGAGGGACGCGGCTTGTGTCAGCTGCCCGGTTTACAGCAACTTGCTGATGCACCAAGCTTTTCATTCAGCGATGTGCGTCAGGTCGGCACGGATTTGCGTCTGACCTTGACACCGCAATAATGCAGGCGGAAAAGCGAGAGCAAGCCGCCGAAGAGTATGATAGAATCCGCCCCCTGCGCGGGGCCAAACAAACCCCTGAAAGGATAAGTATGAAAGTTATCGAAGCTGCTGTTGCTACGCCTGAGGCCAATGTTGCCATCGTTATCGCGCGTTTTAACAACTTCATTAATGACAGCCTGCTGGATGGCGCGATCGACGCTCTGAAGCGTATCGGTCAGGTCAAAGATGAGAACATCACCGTTGTTTGGGTTCCCGGCGCTTATGAACTGCCACTGGCAGCACGTGCGTTGACGAAAACAGGCAAATATGATGCCGTGATCGCCTTGGGCACTGTCATTCGTGGTGGCACTGCACATTTCGAATATGTTGCAGGTGAAGCCAGCTCCGGTATCGCCAGCGTTGCAATGAACAGCGAGATTCCTGTCGCGTTCGGCGTGCTGACCACCGAAAATATCGAGCAGGCCATTGAGCGTGCTGGTACCAAAGCCGGTAATAAGGGTGCAGAAGCAGCCTTGACCGCGCTCGAAATGATTAACGTATTGAAAGCCATCAAAGCCTGATTTTTGTAAGGGGAATTTTGTGAAACCTGCTGCTCGTCGTCGCGCCCGTGAGTGCGCTGTCCAGGCGCTTTACTCCTGGCAGTTGTCTAACAACGACATTGCCGATGTGGAATACCAGTTTCTGGCGGAACAAGACGTCAAAGACGTCGATATTTCTTATTTCCGCGAACTGCTGTCCGGTGTGGCGACCAACAGCGCGTATCTGGATGGTCTGATGAAACCTTACCTGTCGCGTCAGCTGGAAGAGCTGGGCCAGGTAGAAAGAGCTGTGCTGCGTATCTCGCTGTATGAATTGAGCAAGCGTGCTGATGTGCCTTATAAAGTAGCCATCAATGAAGGTATTGAGCTGGCGAAAGTGTTTGGCGCAGAAGACAGCCACAAGTTTGTCAACGGCGTGCTGGATAAAGCGGGTCCACAGATTCGACCCAATCGTAAGTAAATAAAAAGGCCGGCTTGCCGGCCTTTTTTCATTATTGGTTAAGCGGAACGCAACTATGTCTTGTGGTGAATTTGAACTCATCGCACGCTACTTCAATCGCAGAACGCGCAGCCGCCGTGATGTCGAAACCGGCATTGGTGATGATTGTGCGCTTCTGAGCGTGCCAGAAAAACAGACGCTGGCGATCAGCACCGATACGTTGGTGGCTGGCATACACTTCCTTCGTGATATCCATCCCGCCGATTTAGGCTACAAAGCGCTGGCCGTTAACCTCAGCGATCTCGCCGCAATGGGTGCGGATCCCGCCTGGCTGACGCTGGCAATGACCTTGCCTGAAGTCGACGAAACCTGGCTGGCGGCATTCAGTGAAAGCCTGTTTGAGCTGTTGGAATATTACGATATGCAGCTTGTGGGCGGCGACACCACGCGCGGACCACTTAGCCTGACGCTGGGTATTCATGGTCTGGTGCCGCAAGGCCGCGCCTTGAAACGTTCCGGCGCTAAACCTGGCGACTGGATTTTCGTTACCGGCACCTTGGGCGACAGTGCGGCGGGACTGGCGTTGTTACAGCATCGTAAACGTATCAACGATCCGGCGGTTCATGAAGCGCTCATTAAGCGTCACTTGCGCCCAATGCCGCGCATCCTGCAAGGACAGGCGCTGCGTTCTTTGGCATCATCGGCTATCGATCTCTCTGATGGTTTGATCTCCGATCTCGGCCACGTTTTAAAAGCCAGCGGCTGCGGTGCACGCATCAATCTGGACGCATTGCCTTTGTCGCCTGCGCTGCGCGATCATTTTGAGCCGGAAGAAGTTTTACGCTGGGCATTAAGCGGTGGTGAAGATTATGAACTTTGCTTTACCGTGCCGGAAGTGCATCGCGGGGCGCTGGATGTGGCGCTCGGCCATCTTGGCGTACCTTTTACCTGCATCGGTCAGATTGCGCCAGAATCAGAAGGTTTAACGCTGCTGGATAACGGCAAGCCAGCGAAATTCAGTCATAAAGGATTTGACCATTTTGACGCTCGATAAAGACGTAGCAAAAAGCCGTTTGCGGATGAGCAATCCGTGGCACCTGTTAGCCACGGGTTTTGGCAGTGGATTAAGCCCTTATATGCCAGGAACGGTGGGATCGGTCGCTGCGATTCCTTTCTGGTTTCTGATGACCTATCTGCCACAGGATATCTATTCACTGGTGGTGTTATTAGGAATCAGTGTCGGTGTTTATCTCTGTCACCGCACAGCCAAAGATATGGGCGTTCACGACCATGGCAGCATTGTCTGGGATGAGTTTATCGGCATGTGGATTACGTTGATGGCCATTCCGGTAAACAGCTGGGAATGGGTTTTAGCGGGTTTTATCGTGTTCCGCATTTTCGATATTTGGAAACCCTGGCCGATTCGCTGGTTTGATCGCAATGTACACGGCGGCATGGGCATTATGGTCGATGACATTATCGCTGGGGTCATTTCAGCCGCGATATTGTTTGGCGTCGGCCATTACTGGCTGGCTGTTTAATGACGCATTCCCTCTCCGAAAGGAGAGGGAATTCTCCGATGTGCTGGACACCGCTTAATCATTGAGATTGAGGCCGCTGTTACTCAAATCCCACCGCCGGATGCGGCTGATAAACACTTTCAAGCTCAGCAATGTCGGTTGAATCGAGCTCAACATCCACTGCTTTGACCAAATCTTCCAACTGCTGCGCACGTGATGCACCAATAATCGGTGCCGTTACGGCGGGTTTATGCAACAGCCACGCCAGCGCAACTTGCGCACGACTCACGCCTTTATCCGCTGCAATGGTTTCAACCCGCTTCGCGATTTCAGCATCGTTCTCTTCCGTTGCGCTGTACAGCGTTTTACTCACTTCATCAGAAACCGATCGCGCTGTGGTTTCACCCCACGGACGCGTCAGCTTGCCGCGAGCCAGCGGACTCCACGGCAACACCGCAATGTTTTTATCCAGACATAATGGATGCATTTCATTTTCTTCTTCACGCTGAATCAAATTATATTGATCCTGCATGCTAACGAAACGCGCCCAGCTATGGCGTTCCTGCGTCTCAAGCGCTAGTGCAAACTGATTGGCATGCATTGAAGATGCGCCGATGTAACGCGCTTTACCGGCTTTCACCACATCATTTAACGCCTCAAGCGTCTCTTCCAGCGGCGTTTCATAATCCCAGCGGTGAATTTGCAGTAGGTCCACATAGTCCATGCCGAGACGATTCAAGCTGTCATCAATGGATTGCAGAATATTTTTGCGCGACAAGCCTTGGGATAAATTACTCATTGGAAAATAGACTTTCGTCGCGACCACAATCTCTTCGCGGCGGGCAAACGCTTTTAAAGCGCGGCCGACGATCTCTTCACTGCTGCCGTCAGAATAGCTGTTGGCAGTATCGAAAAAATTAATTCCTGCCTCTAACGCTTGCTGAATTAACGGGCGGCTACTCTCTTCTGGCAACGTCCAGGCGTGTTTGCCGCGATCCGGCTCACCAAAGGTCATGCAACCCAGACAAAGACGCGAAACCTGCAGATCGGTGGTACCCAGTTGGATGGTTTTCATGATGGCTCCTGCGCAAAGTCGCTGATGATTCGAGGGAATCATAAAGCATAGCAGGCGTTTCGCCCCCGGTTGGGGAGCGAAAGGTGAGGGGATTACTGTGCGAGCCAAGCCTCAATTTGCTGCTGGATACCTTCTGCATCCAGTTGGTAATCGTGACGGACTTCGTCCTGCGTACCCTGCGGGATAAATTCATCAGGCAGGCCAAGATTCAACACCGGTACACGCAGACGTTTAGCCATGACGTACTCATTGACGCCGCTGCCCGCGCCGCCTTTGATTGCGCCTTCTTCCAGCGTAATCAATGCCTCGTATTTACCTGCCAGCTCTGTAATTAAGGCTTCATCCAGCGGCTTCACGAAGCGCATATCCACCAACGTTGCGTTGAGCGCCTCAGCGGTAGCAGCAGCTTCAGGCAGCAAGGTACCAAAGTTTAGGATGGCGAGTTGTTCGCCTTCACGCTTGATAACACCTTTGCCGAGCGGCAAACTTTTCAGCGGTGTTAATTCGGTGCCTACACCCGTCCCGCGTGGGTAGCGCACCGCGCTCGGGCCATCCTGATAGTGATAACCGGTATAGAGCATCTGGCGGCACTCATTCTCATCGCTTGGCGTCATGATCACCATATCAGGGACGCAGCGCAGATAGGCGAGGTCAAAGGCGCCCTGATGCGTTTGTCCGTCGGCACCGACAATGCCGCCGCGATCGATAGCAAACAGCACCGGTAATTTCTGGATAGCCACATCGTGAATCACCTGATCATAGGCGCGCTGCAAAAAGTGGAGTAAATGGCGACGATCGGCTTATAGCCGCCGATGGCCATACCTGCTGCGAACGTCACGGCATGCTGCTCAGCAATTGCTACGTCAAAGTATTGATTTGGGTATTCACGTGAGAAGCCCACCATGCCCGAACCTTCACGCATAGCGGGCGTGATCGCCATCAGTTTTGGATCGTCAGCTGCCATTTCACACAGCCAGTTACCAAAGATTTTTGAGTAGCTCGGTAAGCCCTCAGCACTCTTCGGCAGTGCGCCGTTTGCCAGATCAAATTTAGGTACCGCATGCCAGGTAATCGGATCTTCTTCGGCAGGCGCATAGCCTTTGCCTTTCTTGGTCATGATGTGCAGAAACTGCGGCCCTTTCAGGCTGCGCATGTTGGATAGCGTATTCACCAGGGTTAGCACATCGTGGCCATCAACCGGGCCAATATAGTTGAAGCCCAACTCTTCAAACAGCGTGCCCGGTACCACCATGCCTTTCAGATGCTCTTCGGTACGTCTTACCAACTCTTTGATGGGCGGCAGGCCGGTTAAAACGCGCTTTCCACCTTCGCGCAGGCGCGCATAGGTTTTACCCGAAAGAATTTGCGCCAGGCGATTATTTAATGCACCAACGTTTTCAGAGATCGACATTTCGTTGTCGTTAAGGATCACCAGCATGTCCGGCTTGATATCACCTGCATGGTTCATGGCTTCGAAAGCCATGCCTGCGGTGATCGCGCCATCACCGATAATGCAGGCGGTGCGGCGACCTTTGCCTTCTCGCTCGGCTGCAGCAGCCATGCCAAGACCGGCGCTGATTGAGGTAGACGAGTGGCCTACGCTCAGCACGTCATATTCGCTCTCGCCGCGCCATGGAAAAGGGTGCACGCCATTTTTCTGACGAATAGTGCCAATACGATCGCGGCGACCGGTCAGAATTTTGTGTGGGTAGGCTTGATGTCCTACATCCCACACCAGATGATCAAACGGCGTGTTATAGACGTAATGCAGCGCCACCGTCAGCTCGACGACGCCCAAACCTGAAGCGAAGTGGCCACTGGAGCGGCTGACGCTGTCTAACAGATACTGACGCAGTTCATCACACAGCGCAGGCAATTTCTCTTTCGGCAGAGCGCGCAGCTCTTGAACCGTGTCCGCTAGCGCCAGTGTCGGGTATTTAGCAATATCAAAACTCATCAGAGACTCATTATGGAAGTTATTTGTCGCGTTCAATTATGAAGCTCGCCAACGCTTGCAAAGCTGTGGTGTCATAGGATTGGGCGGCGAGAATTTCCAGCGCACTAAGCGCTTCCTGATACAAATCCCAGGCTTTTATGCGGGCATTATCCAGCCCCATCAATGAAGGATAGGTGCTTTTACCTAAATCTTGATCGGCGCCCTGACGTTTACCAATCACGGCGGTATCCCCAATCACATCGAGAATATCGTCTTGTACCTGAAATGCGAGGCCAATCGCATCCGCGTAGCGATCGAGTACCGGCAGCGCCAGACGACCTTTTTCCCCGGCAGCCAGCGCGCCCAGACGAACAGCGGCACGGATCAGCGCGCCCGTTTTATGGCGATGAATCTGCTCTAGCTGGGGTAAATCAACGGATTTTCCTTCCGCCGCCAGGTCCAGCGCCTGACCACCACACATTCCGGCTACACCGCTGGCTTTAGCCAGTTCAGATATCATGGCGAGGCGATATTCTGCGCTCACGCCAGGCATCGGCTGGTCCGCCAGGATAGAGAACGCCAGTGTTTGTAATGCATCACCTGCAAGGATGGCGGTGTCTTCACCATATTTTATGTGGCAGGTGGGTTGTCCACGGCGTAACGCATCGTCGTCCATCGCAGGAAGATCGTCATGAATCAGGGAGTACGCGTGAATACATTCAACTGCCGCAGCGGGAATATCCAGGCTTACTGGATCGGCATTAAGCATTTCGCCGGTGGCGTAGACCAAAAAAGGGCGCAGACGTTTACCGCCTAATAATGCCCCATATTGCATGGCATTCACCAGAGGAGAACTCTGAAAAGGGAGTGGATCTAATAAGCGCGTCAGCGCAGCATTCACCTGCTGGTGATAAGCGCTGAGCAAGTTGGCAAAATCCATTAGTCGTTTTCCGGCGTGAAAGAGGTGAGATCGGCGTCTTTATCATCGCTCAGTAAGATGCGCACACGCTGTTCTGCTTGCTGCAGCGTTTGCTGCCCGGTACGTGCCAACTGCACGCCACGCTCAAACTCATTCAGCGCCTCTTCCAACGGCAGCTCACCACTTTCCAGGCGGCTGACAATCTGTTCCAGCTGCTGCAATGACGTTTCGAAGCTGGCTGGCTTTTCGGCTTTTTTCGGCATAATTAGGTGTCGACTCGCGGTTAAGAATCATCTCGCAATCCGACATGGTAGCTGAGACGAAATGATTAGCAAAATAATCAATGTGGCGGCGGTTGCAGAAGCAGTCATCGGACAAAGGTGATATACTCTCGCGCCTCGGATGCGGATGCGCCTCGTAGCCCGCAATTTTTGTGATTTTACCAGCTAAGTGCTGCCTGTTTTAGCACTTATTTGCCCAACGAAGCTGTGTCGCCATCATGAAGTTTATCATCAAGTTATTTCCTGAAATCACCATCAAAAGTCAGTCGGTGCGCTTGCGCTTTATTAAGATTTTAGCCAGTAATATTCGCAACGTTCTGAAAACCGTCAGTGAAGAGATCGCGGTGGTACGTCACTGGGATCACATTGAAGTGCGCTCAAAAGATGAGTCGCTGCGGACATCGATTGCCGATGAGTTAACGCGCATCCCAGGTATTCATCACGTGTTGGCCGTCGAAGACCGTGAATATACCGACATCCACAATATTTTCGAACAGACGCTGGTGCAGTATCGCGATAGCCTGGAAAACAAAACTTTCTGCGTGCGCGTGAAGCGTCGCGGCAAGCACAGTTTCAGTTCGCAAGACGTCGAGCGTTACGTTGGTGGCGGTCTGAACCAGCACATTGAGACTGCAAAAGTGCAGCTCAACAAGCCTGAAGTGACGGTAAATCTTGAAGTTGAAGAGAATCGCCTGACATTGGTCACTGCGCGTTACGAAGGTTTGGGGGTTTCCCGGTCGGCACGCAAGAAGATGTGCTGTCACTGATCTCTGGCGGCTTCGACTCTGGCGTCTCCAGCTACATGCTGATGCGTCGCGGCAGTCGCGTACATTATTGCTTCTTTAACCTTGGCGGCGCAGCGCATGAAATTGGCGTTCGTCAGGTGGCTTATTACTTGTGGAGCCGCTTCGGTCGCTCGCACCGCGTGCGTTTCGTCGCAATCAACTTTGAACCCGTTGTCGGCGAAATTCTGGAAAAAGTGGATGACGGCCAAATGGGCGTGGTGCTGAAGCGCATGATGGTTCGCGCCGCCTCGCAGATTGCTGAACGCTACGGCGTTCAGGCGTTGGTGACCGGAGAAGCGCTGGGACAAGTTTCCAGCCAGACGCTGACTAACCTGCGTTTGATTGACAACGCTTCAGATACTTTGATTTTGCGTCCGCTGATTTCGCACGACAAAGAGCACATCATCAAAATTGCGCGTGAAATCGGTACGGAAGATTTCGCCAGCACCATGCCAGAATATTGCGGCGTGATTTCCAAAAGTCCAACGGTTAAAGCAGTGAAATCGAAAATTGAAGCAGAAGAGCGCAATTTCAATTTCGACATTCTGAACCAGGTGATTGAAGAAGCCACTAACGTTGATATCCGCGAGATTGCGGAGCAAACGGAAGAAGAGGTGGTGGAAGTTGAAACTGTGGCGTCATTAGGCACTAACGATATCGTGTTGGATATCCGCGCCATTGATGAACAGGAAGACAAACCGCTACAGCTTTCGGCAACGGAAGTGAAGTCGATGCCGTTCTACAAGCTCAGCACGCAGTTTGGCAATCTTGATCAGAATAAAACCTGGCTGTTGTATTGCGATCGCGGTGTGATGAGTCGATTGCAGGCGCTTTATCTGCATGAGCAAGGTTTTAAAAACGTAAAGGTTTATCGACCTTAAGCGAACAAGGCGGCAGCGATGCCGCCTTTTTAATCACTCAAATTCCTGATAGTTGTAGATTCCAGCCGCTAATACCAGCTGCGAAGCGACTTCACGCGCTTTCTCTTTTCCTACCAACAAATCAATCAGCTTCAACGCAAAATCCATTGCCGTGCCTGGCCCTTGGCTCGTCAGTAGGTTAACGCGTGGATCCCATACTACGCGGCGCTCCATCCACTTTTCTTCTGGGATGGTGGATTTAAGGCCAGGAAAACCGGTCATATTGCCCACTGGAAAGAGATCATGTGGAACTAAAACTGTGCCAGCAGCTGCACAAATCGCTGCAACAATACGCTCGGAAAGATGAAACTGGCGCACGGTTTCCACTAACAACGGGCTGTCGCGGAAGGTTTCAGCACCTTTGAGACCGCCGGGCAACACAATTGCCGCATAGTCGTTGTCTGCCACTTCCACTAAAGGCGCATCCGCTAACAGACGCACGCCACGCGAACAAACAATCTCAAGCGCGCCATCGCTTTCTACGCTGGCAGTGATGACTTTCAAGCCGCCGCGCACCAGTAAATCGATGGTGGTGACCGCTTCGGTCTCTTCACTGCCATGTGCCAGGCAAACCAGCACCGATGCGTTCGCGGTCATAATGTAACTCCTTGCGTTTAATCAGTTCAAACAAACGGGTATTTTCCGGCAGCGCCAGACCATGCGCGCGAGCACGGCGCAGCAGGAATCCGGTGATGTAATCGATCTCTGTCAGCCGCTGGGCACGCACATCCTGTAACATGGAAGACGTGTTGGCTGCGGTGCTTTCAATCACATCGAAAACAATCTCTTTTAAATTATCACTGGGGATGCTTTGACCTTCGCGCTCCATCACCCAACTGATCTCTTCACTTAAGATTTCGACCTGTGCAGCGTGCGCACGCAGCGCACCGTTTTGGCAATCATATTCCACGGTAAGCGGATTAATGATGCAGTTAACCGCCAGCTTGCGCCAACAGGCTGCGCGGATGTTGTCATGCCAGGCCACATCCGGTAATGCGTGGTGCAGGGTATCGGCAATGTTGCTGTAAAGCGCACTTTTGCGATTACCTGGGCCGATATGCGTTATGCCGTTGGCGACGTGTTTAATCACCGTGCCATCACGCATCGCAGCGTGAGTAGTGATGCCGCGCAACAGCGGTTGCGTCATTCCTTTTAGTTCTTCCAGCGTGCCCATCCCGTTATGTAACAATAGAATAGGGCAATCGTCTGGCAGCACGCTTTCGAGATTTTTACGGCCGGTGAGACCTGCGTTGCCTTGAGCGTGACCAGCAATAACTGGCTCTCAGCCAGAAACAGCGGATCGTTGGCGATAAAGGTTTTGTTGGAAACGTTGCCTTGAGGATCGACGACATTTGCCGAGCAATAAGGCTGCGGCACACGAAGCCAACCTTGAACGTCGTGTCCCTGGCGTGCAAGCGCGGAGAGCCAAATCTGACCTATTGCGCCGCACCCTAACACGGTAATTTTCATACTGCCTCCCGCTGGCGGGCTTATCGTTTTATTATTTACTGACACACATAAGTATAGCTTTGTGTGTCGCGTGATTTTATTTAGCGCCCTTAGACGGGTATTATGCATGCCACTTTAGTGTCAGGAGAAGAAGAGATGCCATCTTTCGATATCGTTTCAGAAGTCGACATGCAGGAAGTTCGCAATGCGGTAGATAATGCCAACCGTGAATTGTCTACCCGCTTCGATTTCCGCAACGTGAGCGCCAGCTATGAGCTCAACGAAAAGAATGAAACCATCAAAGTGCTCAGTGAATCTGATTTTCAGGTCAAGCAGTTGGTAGACATTTTGCGCGAGAAAATGCTTAAGCGCGGCATTGAGGGAGCAGCGTTAGAAGTTCCTGAAGAGATTGAGCACAGCGGAAAAAGCTGGAGTCTGGATGCCAAAATGAAAAAAGGCATTGAATCTGACGTAGCGAAAAAATTGGTGAAGCTGATCAAAGACAGCAAGCTGAAGGTGCAAACGCAGATTCAAGGTGAAGCGCTGCGTGTCACCGGTAAGTCACGTGATGATTTACAGGGGGCAATGGCAGTAGTCCGTGGTGGTAATCTGGGGCAGCCGTTCCAGTTTAAAAACTTCCGCGATTAATCATCTGATTGCGTGCGCAGCGTGACTTTTTTAACATGCTGCAAACGGTAAGGTAATTATCGTAATGGAGCCGCGAGTCAATATCCGTATCTCTTTGATTGTATACGCAACTTAAGCGTGTATTGTCGCGGTCAAAGACAAACCCGGCGAAAGCCGGGTTTTGCATTAATTGCTGGCGATGAGCGCTTCAAGCTCAACTCGACTGGTGACTTTGCTGTCAATCTTGATGTAGGCGCTTTTCTCTTCAGGCACGATAAATACGGAGGAAACGCCAGGCTGTGCTTTGAGGCGCTTTTCCAGATTCGGTGCGGCTAACACGGCATCGCTCAAGACGATTCGTAGGCTGCTGACATAAGGCGGCTCCTGCATCGTCATGCTAACAAACAGCCAAACGGTAGCCAGCATGGCGGTCACTAAAAACACCGTCTGCGCATCAAAATGCCCAAACACCCAACCGCCCATGCTGCCGCCAATGGCGACACCGAGGAACTGGCTGGTGGAGTAAAGTCCCATGGCGGTGCCTTTGTAACCTGCGGGCGATTCTTTGCTTACCAAAGAAGGCAAAATCGCTTCCATCAGGTTAAAGGCAAAGAAGAAAAGCTGCACACCAATGACCAGGGTCCAGAAGTGGCCTTCTGCGCCCCATAGCACGATTTCAGCCACCACAATCATACCGACGCAACCCACAAAAACGCGTTTCATGCGGCGTTTAACTTCCGCATAAATGATGAACGGAATAACGCCTGCAAAGGCAATAAGCATGGTGACCAGATAGACTTTCCAATGCTCTGCCGCCGGGAAACCTGCTTGCTCAAATTGCCCGGGTAACGCGACAAAACTCGACATCAACAAAACATGCAGGCAAAAAATGCCAAAATTCAATTTCAGCAGGCGCGAGTTAGCCATGACTTTGCTGAAGCTGCCTTTCACCATGCCCGATTCGCGATTCAACACATGATGGGTAGTAGAAGGCACCACGAGTAACGTAATAGCAATGCCAAGTGACGCGAGGATAGCAATCATCCAGAACAGGGCGTGCAGCCCCAAAGCGTGAGTAATGATGGGACCTAGCACCATCGCAATGGCAAAGGTAACGCCGAAGCTAATGCCGATAAACGCCATAGCTTTCGTGCGATTCTGCTCCCGCGTTAGGTCGGACAACAGCGCCATTACCGCAGCAGCAATTGCACCGGAACCCTGTAAAGCGCGACCTAAAATGATGCCCCAAATGGAATCACTGCAAGCTGCGATAACGCTGCCTAAAACAAACAGCAACAGACCGCCAACGATTAACGGCTTACGTCCAATACGATCAGAAAGCAAACCGAAGGGAATTTGAAAAATAGCCTGAGCCAGACCATAGATACCAATCGCCAAGCCAATTAGCGTTTCACTCGCGCCCTGTAATGCCATGCCATACGTTGTTAGTACCGGCAGGACCATAAACATTCCCAGCATACGCAGGGAAAAGACAGTGCCAAGGCCCCATGTGGCGCGCAGCTCCACTGGAGTCATTTTATTATCGTTCATTCCAACCTCTGTTAATGTGCTGCAATCATTCTAAGGAGCGGGGCAGGGCGGGTAAAACAATAGTTTTTAAGTAAGGGTAACAAAAGAAAGGGCGCGAAATCGCGCCCTTGTCATACTGTTGCGGTGCTGATTACCACACGTAAGTCAGCAGGTCTTTTGACGCCGGTCCCATTGAATCAACCGACATCATCACGCTCAGCGCGGTGATGGCAACGATAGAGAAGACGAACAGTTTACGTGCCCAAACGCGATCGTTTGAGGTTTTGTAACCTGATAACGCCATGCCCAACCACCACACGCTTACTGCCGCAGCAACCACCAGATATTTGTAGCCAGCATAACCGCCCAGCGTCAGCATCAAGGTAGCAATCATGAACGCCAGAATGTAGAGCGTAATATGATTTTTTGCCACGGAGATGCCTTTTACTACCGGTAAAACCGGAATGTTCGCTGCCTGGTAATCTTTGAAGCGGAAGATCGCAATCGCGTACGAGTGCGGCATCTGCCACAGGCTAAAGATTGCCAGAAGGATCAGCGCGCCAGCATCAAACTCATTGGTCACTGCACAGTAGCCAATCACCGGCGGCGCTGCGCCAGAAAGACTACCAATCAGCGTGCCATAGACCGAATTGCGCTTCATATAGAGGCTGTAAATGCCGACGTATACGACGAAGCCCATTACCGCCAGCCACATGGCCAGCGGGTTAGCACCGAAATAGAGCAACGCAAAGCCAGCAATACCCAGCGTAGTGGCATAACACAGGCTTACTTTCGCGGAAATGAGGCCTTTAACCAGCACTCGATTCCTGGTTCTCTCCATCTTGATGTCAATGTCGCGGTCAATCACGTTGTTAAAAACACAACCTGAAGCCACTACCAATGACACGCCAACCAGCGAGGTGAGAAACAGGGCGTAATCAATGCTGCCTTTAGATGCCAGCAGAAATCCGCCAATGACAGAAATTAAATTCCCGAAAATAATTCCTGGTTTTGTTACTTGCAGGTATTGCTTAATCATTACGAGCGACTCTTTAGTGGGCCATCATGTTGTAGTTGAGGTTCCACATAATCCACAGCGAGCCTACAACGACAATCAGGATAATGATCGCCGAGAAGACAATGGCCACCATGTTCCAGCCACCCTCAGATTTGCTGTCTAAGTGCAGGAAGTAAACCAGGTGAACCAGCACCTGAATTATCGCACACACCAGAACTACACCGAGAATGGTACCGTGAGATGCACTGCCATCCATTACCATCCAGAACGGAATACCGGTCAGGATGATAGAAAGGATGAAACCGATCATGTATGACTTCACGCTACCGTGTGATGCACCATGTTCGTTAACAGAATGACTCATTACATGGCTCCCATCAGATAAACAACGGTAAAGACGCAAATCCAAACCACGTCCAGGAAGTGCCAGAACAGGCTCAGACACATGATACGCGTGCGGTTAGTGGCGCTCAGACCGCGCTTGGAGATCTGGAACATCAACAACAACATCCAGATCAAACCTGAAGTCACGTGCAGACCGTGCGTCCCCACCAGCGTAAAGAAGCCAGACAGGAAACCACTGCGATCCGGGCCGTAACCTTCAACAATCAGATGATGGAATTCATAGATTTCCATACCGATGAAGCCAAGACCGAACAGGAAGGTCAACGCCAGCCAACCGATAACGGCGCCTTTGTTTTCCTTGTTCATAGAGATAACAGCCATGCCGTAGGTGATGGAGCTCAACAACAGCAGTGCGGTTTCTACCAGAACAAATGGCAGTTCAAAGATATCTTTACCTGCCGGGCCACCGGCAGTGTTATTGACCATAACTGCATAGGTCGCAAACAAGGTTGCGAAGATAATGCAGTCACTCATCAGGTAGATCCAGAAACCAAAGACTTTATTGGCTCCTGCATCGTGATGCCCATGCTCCGCATGGGCGTCGTGGTGGTGTTTAGTCAGAGTTTCAGTTGACATTATTTCAGACCTGCTTTGCTGATTTCGTCAAAGTGCTGCTTCTCAATCTTCTCGACTTCGGCAACTGGAACGTAGTAATCCACGTCTTCGTCGAAGCTCTTCACGATCCAGGAAACGATCATGCCGAGGAAAGAGAGCCCCACCAGCCACCAGATATGCCAGATCAGCGCGAAACCAAAGATGGTACCGAAGGCGGCGATAACAATCGCAGCACCGCTGTTTTTCGGCATATGAATTTCTTCATATTTCTCCGGCTGCTTGTACGCTTCGCCTTTCTCTTTCATTTCCCAGAAAGCGTCACGTTCATGCACATGCGGGATAACAGCAAAGTTGTAGAACGGCGGTGGAGAAGAGGTTGACCACTCCAGCGTACGGCCGCCCCATGGGTCACCCGTCAGATCGCGGTTCTGCTCACGGTCACGTACAGAGACGTAGAACATGGTCAGTTGGCAAATAATACCCATTGCAATCAGGCCAGCACCACACGCTGCAACAACCAGCAGTGAATGGAACTGTGGATCGATATCCTGGCTGATACGACGAGTCATACCCATGAAGCCCAGTGCGTACAGCGGCATAAAGGCAACAAAGAAGCCGATGATCCAGAACCAGAAAGCGCGTTTGCCCCAGGTTTCGTTCAGGGTAAAGCCGAAAGCTTTCGGGAACCAGTAGGTCACGCCAGCCATACAACCGAACACCACACCACCGATGATAACGTTATGGAAGTGTGCAATCAGGAACAGGCTGTTATGCAGAATAAAGTCAGCACCCGGAACGGCCAGCAGAACGCCGGTCATACCACCTACAGAGAAGGTGACCAGGAAGCCAACAGTCCACAGCATGGCAGAGTGCATCTCGATGCGACCCTGATACATGGTGAACAGCCAGTTAAAGATTTTAACCCCGGTCGGGATTGCGATAATCATCGTCATGATACCGAAGAAGGCGTTTACGTTAGCGCCCGCACCCATGGTGAAGAAGTGGTGCAGCCAAACGATGAACGACAATACGGTAATGGCGATGGTCGCCCAAACCAGAGAGGTGTAACCAAACAGACGCTTCTTCGAGAAGGTCGCCGTGATTTCAGCGAACACACCGAAGACGGGCAGAACCAGGATGTACACTTCCGGATGACCCCAAACCCAGATCAGGTTGACGTACATCATCATATTCCCGCCCATTTCATTGGTGAAGAAATGGAAACCGAGGTAACGATCAAGTGTCAACAGCGCCAGCGTAACGGTCAGAACCGGGAACGCAGCGATGATCAGGACGTTGGTGCAAAGTGCGGTCCAGGTAAATACCGGCATTTTGAACAGGCTCATGCCTGGAGCGCGCATCTTCAGAATGGTTACGAAGAAGTTAATACCGGTTAAGGTCGTACCGATACCAGAGAGTTGGAGACTCCATATCCAGTAATCGACCCCGACGCCGGGACTGTACTCCGCGCCGGATAGTGGCGGATAAGCCAACCAACCGGTCTGCGCGAACTCGCCCACACCCAGCGACAGGTTAACCAGGATCACACCGATCGCAGTAAACCAGAAGCTCAGGTTGTTCAGGAACGGGAACGCAACGTCACGTGCACCAATCTGCAACGGAACGGCGATGTTCATCAGGCCAACTACGAAAGGCATCGCCACGAAGAAGATCATAATCACGCCGTGCGCGGTAAAGATCTGGTCGTAGTGATGCGGCGGTAGAATGCCTGCTTCACCGGCCGAAGCCATCACCTGTTGGGTACGCATCATGATTGCATCAGCAAAACCACGCAGCAGCATGACAAATGCCATGATGATGTACATGATACCCAGTCGTTTGTGGTCGATAGACGTCAGCCATTCAGACCACAGATATTGCCATTTACCAAAATAGGTTAGGGCTGCAACGACTGCGAGACCACCTAAAATGATACCGGCGACCGTAACCATGATAATCGGTTCATGGTACGGCACTGCATCCAGTGTTAATTTTCCGAACATCGTATTATTCCTCGGCTCCCGCGGAAGCGGCATGACTCATGTCCATACCTTCGTGCTTAGGCATGTCCATTTTTCCGTGGCTCATCTTGAACTTGTCGATAACCTGCAAGAACAGTTCAGGATTTGCTGTAGAGAAATATTCCACCGGGTGATTTTCGCTTGGCACAGCTACTTTCTCGAAATCATCCATAGTAGTCAGCGTGTTAGGGGCCGCTTTAACTTTGGCCACCCACTGCTGGAATTCCGCATCGTCTTTGGTTGCAATGGCTTTGAACTTCATGCCAGAGAAACCACGACCACTAAAGTTCGCAGAGATACCGTCGAAAATTCCCGGTTCGTTGGCAATCAGATGCAATTTAGTCTGCATGCCAGCCATCGCGTAAATCTGGCTTCCGAGTGTCGGAATAAAGAAAGAATTCATGACGGAATTAGAAGTGATTTTAAAGTTCACTGGCGTGTTTGCCGGGAAGGCAATCTGGTTTACCGTCGCAATACCCTGTTCCGGGTAAATGAACAACCATTTCCAGTCCAGCGCAACCACATCGATCTCAACCGGTTTCACATCCGATTCCAGCGGTTTGCTGGGTTCGAGTGCGTGGGTTGATTTCCAGGTCAACACGCTCAGGAAAACAATGATCAGGATCGGAATGGTCCAAACCACGGCTTCCACTTTATTAGAGTGTGACCAGTTAGGGCTGTACTTCGCGTTAGTGTTGGAAGCCCGATATTTCCAGGCAAACACCACTGCCATCAAGACTGCGGGGATAACGACGATCAACATCAGGCCAAAGGCAGTCAGTATCAGCGAACGTTGCTCCAGTGCAACCTGTCCTTTGGGATTTAACAATGCACTATCACAGCCACTCATTAATAAAGTGCCTGCAATTAATGACAAAATCCCCAAACTTTTATTGTATTTACTGAGTCTCATTTAACGACCTCAATGACAAAGGGCTCTATTGTCGTTTAAGTGTGCGCGCATTTTACGGGAAGGTTTATGCAGTGTAAACCAGCTTAAGGATGTGTCAGATGCGTGTTGACACCTTTTGCTAAGGGTGTCACAGATGTTGCCTGGAGTGACAAATTATTAACGCAGACAAGCAGTTGGCTCCAATATAACAAAAAGCGATGGAAGTAACCGTAAAAAAAACAGGGAAAGGAATAACCCTCACTTTAATTACTCAACTGTTTAACAATTCTGTATCATTTTAGAGATAACTTTAATACAAGATAATTGCGTCCCGGTTTTTAATATCCCTTAGCTATATTATTTTCATCCAGAATTCCTCCTTCAAAAAATAACACGCGTTGATAAAATAGCACGCCTGCAGGTTTTGATGAGGAATAAGCCAATATCGGCAGAAATTAGGCGTACTTTACTTAAAAGTGGTTTCGGGATTTGGCGTTTTTTTCATTGACCAGTAATCCAAAATAACGCCACCCATTACGCCCAGTAGTGCCAGTACGATCCCGAGTTCAAACAGGTGAGGTAAAAGGTCTGGGAAGCGTTCAAAACCTGCTCCTTTTAATGCCAGCGTACACAACCAGAGTGCGATAACCAGGCATCCAGCTGTAAACAAACGGCGCGTCCAGCGATAACCTTTGCGATATAAGGTGCGCGGTAAAAACTCACCGCTATTTTGCATTGCATCCAGAGTTTGGCGGCAAAGGGTCAACAGCAGCAATCCTGGCAGAGCGGCTAGCACGGTAAAAGCGTAAAAGGTTGGCCAGCCCCAAAGTTCGACCAGCCAGCCAGCCGCTGGACCGACATAAACCCGGCCGACAGCAGACAATGCAGAGAGCAGCGCAAATTGGGTAGCGGAAAAAGAGCGATTGCACAGTGTCATTAGCAGCGCGACAAACGCTGCCGTTCCCATGCCGCCGCACAGATTCTCAACAAATACTGCGCTGGCCATGCTCCACAAACGCTGATCGGTAATGGCTAATAGCCAATAGCCAAAGTTGGATACTGCCTGCAGCAATCCGAAGAGCATTAGCGCCCGGAACAGGCTCAGGCGCTGCATGAGCACGCCGCCATACAATGCTCCAATAATGGTCGCAATCAGGCCGAGCGTTTTGTTCACTAAGCCAACATCTCCAGCATTAAAGCCGACACCGCGGATTAGGAACGTTGTGGTCAGTGAGGCAGCAAAGGCATCACCGAGCTTATACAGGATGATCAGCGTGATCAGCAGCCAGGCATTATTTCGCTGAAAGAAATCTCTGAGCGGGTCGATTACGGCCTGACGCAAGGAGTGGGGTGTTGAGATAAGCGTATCGGGTTCTTTAGCCAGAAACGTTGCGATGATGCCCGGCACCATCATCAACGCCATCAGCCAATAGGTCATCTGCCAGCCTAAATAACGGTCTGCGAGCCACAACGCCAGCCCACCCGAAATCAGCATTGCCAGGCGATAACCCAGAACAGTGATGGCTGCACCACTGCCTCGCTCTTCGGCAGGCAAAATATCCGTTTTCCAGGCATCAAAAACAATATCTTGTGATGCTGAGCAAAAGGCAACCAGCACCGCGAGCGCAGCCATCAACGTTAAATCTCGACTGGGCTGCATGAACCCCATCGCGATAATGCCTGCAATTAACGCGACTTGCGTTACCAGCAGCCAGCCACGACGGCGGCCAAGAAATGGCGGCGTATAGCGATCCATCATGGGTGACCAGAGAAATTTAAAGACGTAAGCCTGGCCTACCAAAGAAAAGAAACCGATCGTTTTCAGGTCAACATTTTCTACCGTCATCCATGCCTGTAACGTACCTGCAGTTAATGCTAACGGCAGACCGGACGCAAAGCCGAGCAGCAGTAAGACGGCGGCATTTTTTGGGTAAAGATGCGGAGATAGTGATTCATGCTGACCTTGAGGAGATGCCCGACGCGGTGCCGGGCAGGGGAAAAACCGGTTTAATTAACGCGCGTTTTGCTTGATGAAGTTATTCACGCTGGTATCTTGCGCCATATCAGCAATGACATCGCTCATGGTTGAGTTTACAGCGTTGGTGATCTTCTGATTGTTCGCACTGAAGGCACCTTCCACACTGTAAGTCTGGCGATAGTTTTTAACTTGCTTGTTGCCGTTTTTCGCGGTGGCGATGATAGAAATATCGGCTTTAGTTGTAATGCTGTAGCGCACGTTACCTTGCGTTACATCGGCATAGAGATTGTTGACAACGATTTGCAGATCAACGGCGCCGTTAGGGCCCACCATATAACCGCGCGCAGTCATTTGCTTCTCAAGCACTTCCTGAAGCAGGAAACGTAGGTCGCGCGAAGGCGTCAACGTGACGAGTTGTCCATCACGATTCACTTTCGCCAATGCCTGATCGCTACGCTGATCGGCACCGTTAATGCTCACAGTGACACCCATCAGGCTTGGATCTTGCTGCGGCAGCTCGATTTTAGGTTGGATAGTTAATGTATTATTGCTGGATGCACAGCCGGCCAATATAAACGCAGCCAACAGCGGGAATAACAGTTTTTTCAACATACTTGTTCTCGTTAGCATAGTGGGTTGGTTTGCAAAAACTGTCGTCATCATAGCATTGCGCGGCAGTGAAAAAAGCCCCGCATCAGGGGAAATTGATTGTAAAGGCTTTTTTCAGCGTTTTGGATGTTGCAGCCATTTGAGCATCAATCGAGACGGGTTAAGATGCCAGTGTTCGGAAAGTGCTATCAGAATATTTCCGCGCTTCGCTACATATTGCGTCAAAAAACCTACTAATATTTAAACAGATGGGGCACAGCGCTCGCCATTGAGGAGTAAAACAATGATCCGCGAACAAATAGAAGAAAAGCTGCGCCTGGCCTTTGAGCCGGCTCATCTGGAAGTGCACGACGAAAGTTATCGACACAATGTTCCTGCCGGTTCTGAAAGCCATTTTAAAGTGGTGATAGTAAGTGATTGTTTTACTGGGCAACGTTTTCTGGCTCGTCACCGTGCTATTTACGGAGAACTGACTGTAGAACTGGCAGGCAGCGTGCATGCCTTGGCGTTACACACTTACACAGTAAAAGAATGGGAAGGCTTACAGGATACTGTACTCGCTTCACCGAACTGCCGCGGTGCCGGAACCCTCGCTTAAACCTTTATAAATAAAACGGCCTGCGGGCCGTTTTTCTTTTCGATTTATACATAAACGCGATCCCCAGCGCAAAAAATCAACAAAACTGTTAAAAAGTGGTGAGTTAGCATCCTCGACTCATTCCAGCGATGCCGCTATAATGCTGCGTCTATTTTTCCGGAATGTCTTCGGGACGCTTCTGGTAACAGGGATCAGGTTCTCTTCACGGAAGCCGTCCCGGTTGTTGGATACGGCGCATTAACAATGTGTGGTGTCTGAAGTTGACCGAGCACGTGATTTTTTGAGGTAACAAGATGCAAGTTTCAGTAGAAACCACTCAAGGCCTGGGCCGTCGCATTACGATCACTGTCGCAGCTGACAGCATCGAAAGCGCCGTAAAAAAAGAACTGGTTGATGTGGCGAAAAAGTCCGTATCGATGGTTTCCGCAAAGGCAAAGTGCCAATGAACATCGTGGCACAGCGTTACGGTGCTTCTGTACGTCAAGACGTGCTGGGCGATCTGATGACGCGCAACTTCGTTGACGCCATCATCAAAGAAAAAATCAATCCGGCTGGCGCACCTAACTACGTGCCAGGCGAATATAAAGAAGGCCAGGATTTCACCTATTCGGTCGATTTCGAAGTTTATCCAGAAGTTGAGCTGAAAGGCCTGGAAAACATCGAAGTTGAAAAACCAGTGGTTGAAGTGACTGATGCTGACGTTGACGCCATGCTGGATACCCTGCGTAAGCAGCAAGCCAACTGGATCGAAACTGAAGCAGCTGCCGAAGCGGAAGATCGCGCAACTATCGATTTCTCCGGTTCTGTTGATGGCGAAGAGTTTGACGGCGGCAAAGCGTCTGACTTCGTGCTGGCAATGGGCCAGGGTCGCATGATTCCAGGCTTTGAAGAAGGCGTTGTGGGTCATAAAGCGGGCGAGACTTTCACTATCGACGTGAAATTCCCAGACGATTACCACGCTGAAAACCTGAAAGGCAAAGATGCGAAGTTCGAGATCGTGCTGAAGAAAGTTGAAACGCGCGAACTGCCAGAATTTACTGAAGAGTTCATCAAGCGTTTCGGCGTTGAAGATGGTTCAATTGCCGGTTTGCGTACTGAAGTCCGTAAAAACATGGATCGCGAGCTGAAAGGCGCAATCCGTAACCGCATCAAGACCCAAGCAATCGACGGTTTAGTTGAAGCCAACGAAATCGACGTACCTGCTGCGTTGATTGACAGCGAAATCGACGTTCTGCGTCGTCAGGCTGCACAGCGTTTTGGTGGCAACGAGCAGCAAGCGCTGGAATTACCACGTGAGCTGTTTGAAGAGCAGGCTAAGCGCCGTGTTGTTGTAGGTCTGCTGCTGGGTGAAGTGATTCGCACCCACGAGCTGAAAGCTGACGAAGCGCGCGTAAGCACGTTGATCGAAGAAATGGCGTCTGCCTACGAAGATCCAAAAGAAGTCATCGAGTTCTACAGCAAAAATAATGAGCTGATGAACAACATGCGTAACGTTGCATTGGAAGAGCAAGCGGTTGAAGCGGTTCTGGCTAAAGCCAAAGTGACCGAAAAAGCCACTAACTTCCAGGATCTGATGAACCAGACTCAGTCTGCCTGATTCCAGATTTAACCTGACGTGCTAAGCCCGCAACTGAAAAGTCGCGGGCTTTTTTGTTTTTAGCGTTCAGGCGCACAGGCTTTAGCGCTATTCGGTTAATTAATCGGCAAATTATTCACGCATCGCTTTTTCCGGGTTAGCGATTAAGGAAAAGATTGTTATGCTTGAAACAACTGGGCAGCATCCCCAGATAGAGGGAGTATGCAAATAAAACAGTTAAGCTGGCTGATTAACCGTCCTGAAGGTGTCGGAAAGAGACTGAGCATAGTTTTCCCCGCTCGTCTTACGTAGAATCGGTACAGAATGTTGCCAATGAAATTTAATCAGGAGACGGTAATGTCATACAGTGGCGATCGTGAATTTACTGCACCGCATAATGCGCTGGTGCCAATGGTGGTCGAGCAAACCTCGCGTGGCGAGCGTTCCTACGACATCTATTCCCGTCTGCTCAAAGAGCGTGTGATCTTTTTGACCGGGCAGGTTGAAGACCATATGGCGAACCTGATTGTCGCGCAGATGCTCTTTTTGGAAGCAGAGAATCCAGAAAAAGACATCTACCTGTATATCAACTCTCCAGGCGGCGTTATCACCGCTGGCATGTCTATTTATGACACCATGAAGTTTATCAAACCGGATGTCAGCACCATTTGTATGGGCCAGGCTTGTTCAATGGGTGCTTTCCTGCTGACCGCAGGCACCAAAGGTAAACGTTTCTGCCTGCCTAACTCACGCGTCATGATTCACCAACCATTAGGCGGTTATCAGGGACAGGCAAGTGATATCGAAATTCACGCGCGTGAAATTCTTAAAGTAAAACAGCGCATGAACGAGCTGATGGCAGAGCACACAGGCAAAACGCTGGAAGAAATTGAACGCGATACTGAGCGTGATCGTTTCCTCTCTGCGAGTGAAGCGGTAGAGTATGGATTAGTCGATTCTATCCTGACACATCGCGAATAAGACCCAACTTGCCCTTATCCTTACGCTATAGTTATCAGGATATCGGTTATATTATGGGTTGAATGAATTTCGGCCGTGACGACACGGCCAGCGCCGTACGCCGGTATGGCCTGAGAACTAGAAGAGGTTAACTGATGACAGATAAGCGCAAAGACGGTTCAGGAAAGTTGCTGTACTGCTCTTTTTGCGGCAAAAGCCAGCATGAAGTGCGTAAGCTGATTGCCGGGCCGTCAGTGTATATCTGCGATGAGTGTGTTGATCTGTGTAACGACATCATTCGCGAAGAGATTAAAGAAGTTGCCCCGCATCGCGAACGTAGTGCTTTGCCTACGCCGCATGAAATTCGCCATCACCTCGACGATTATGTTATCGGTCAGGAAAAGGCGAAAAAAGTGCTGGCTGTGGCGGTATATAACCACTACAAACGCTTGCGCAACGGCGACACCAGCAACGGCATTGAACTGGGTAAAAGTAACATTCTGCTGATCGGTCCAACCGGTAGCGGTAAAACGCTGTTGGCGGAAACGCTGGCGCGCCTGTTGGATGTACCGTTTACCATGGCAGATGCAACGACATTAACTGAAGCGGGTTATGTGGGTGAGGATGTTGAAAATATCATCCAGAAACTGCTGCAGAAATGTGATTATGATGTGCAAAAAGCACAGCGTGGCATCGTCTACATTGATGAGATCGATAAGATTTCACGTAAGTCAGACAATCCATCAATCACGCGTGACGTGTCCGGTGAAGGTGTACAGCAAGCCTTGCTGAAACTGATTGAAGGCACCGTAGCAGCCGTTCCACCGCAAGGGGGACGTAAGCATCCACAACAAGAGTTTTTGCAGGTTGATACTTCGAAAATCTTGTTTATTTGTGGTGGCGCGTTTGCTGGCCTGGATAAAGTCATTTCGCAGCGTGTTGAAACCGGTTCTGGTATCGGATTTGGCGCGACAGTGAAAGGCAAATCAGAGAAAGCGTCTGAAGGTGACCTGCTTGCTCAGTGTGAGCCGGAAGATTTGATCAAATTTGGTCTGATTCCTGAGTTTATTGGTCGTCTCCCTGTTGTGGCGACGTTGAGTGAACTGAGCGAAGAAGCCCTGATTCAGATCTTGCGTGAACCAAAAAATGCGCTGACTAAACAGTATCAGGCGTTGTTCAACCTGGAAGGCGTTGAACTGGAATTCCGTGATGAGGCATTGACTGCCATCGCGAAAAAAGCGATGTCACGTAAAACGGGTGCGCGTGGTTTGCGTTCCATCGTTGAAGGTGCTTTGTTGGAAACCATGTACGACTTACCTTCAATGGATGACGTTGAAAAAGTGGTGATTGATGAATCAGTTATTGAGGGGCAGTCAGACCCAATGTTGATTTACGGAAAGCACGAAGCGCAGGCTTCTGGCGAATAAATAATCAATTTAGCCATGTTATTATCTTAAAAAAGGGGAAAATTCTTTCCCCTTTTGTTTTTCTCGCCTCTGTGACGTTGAATGTCGGACGATCATCCCCATATACTCAGATACCTGTGGGTAATTGCATACTTCATTCATGCATGATGCGGTTCCCATCACCTGGCGGACATTAAACTAAGAGAGAGCTCTATGAATCCTGAGCGTTCTGAACGCATTGAAATCCCCGTGTTGCCGCTGCGCGACGTGGTGGTTTATCCGCACATGGTAATTCCGTTGTTTGTCGGTCGGGAAAAATCGATTCGGTGCCTTGAAGCCGCAATGGATCATGATAAGAAGATCATGCTGGTCGCACAGAAAGAGGCTTCAACGGATGAACCTGGCATTAACGATCTCTTCTCGGTAGGGACCGTCGCTTCTGTTTTGCAAATGCTGAAACTGCCGGATGGCACGGTTAAAGTATTGGTCGAAGGTTTACAGCGTGCGCACATCACGACGCTGGCAGACAACGGTGACCATTTTGTTGCTCAGGCTGAATATCTGGAATCTCCAGAGATTGAAGAGCGTGAGCAAGAAGTGCTGGTGCGTACGGCGATCAATCAGTTTGAAGGCTATATCAAACTGAATAAGAAGATCCCACCAGAAGTACTGACTTCACTGAATAATATTGACGATGCGGCACGTCTTGCCGACACTGTCGCTGCGCATATGCCACTGAAATTAGCGGATAAACAATCAGTGCTGGAGATGTCAGACGTGAACGAGCGTCTGGAATATCTGATGGCGATGATGGAATCCGAAATCGATCTGCTGCAGGTTGAGAAGCGCATTCGCAACCGCGTCAAAAAGCAGATGGAAAAAAGTCAGCGTGAGTACTATCTGAATGAGCAAATGAAGGCCATTCAGAAAGAGTTAGGTGAGATGGATGATACGCCTGATGAATACGAAGCGCTGAAACGCAAAATTGATTTGGCAAAAATGCCAGATGAAGCACGCGAAAAAGCGGAAGCAGAACTGCAGAAGCTGAAAATGATGTCACCGATGTCTGCTGAAGCAACCGTTGTACGTGGTTACATCGACTGGATGGTTCAGGTGCCATGGAACGCGCGCAGCAAAGTGAAAAAAGATCTGCGTAAAGCTCAGGAAACGCTGGATATCGACCATTACGGTCTTGAGCGTGTGAAAGATCGCATCCTTGAGTACCTTGCGGTGCAAAGTCGCGTTAGCAAAATCAAAGGGCCTATTCTGTGTCTGGTTGGACCGCCGGGTGTTGGTAAAACTTCACTGGGCCAATCAATTGCTAAAGCGACAGGCCGTAAATATGTGCGTATGGCGCTGGGCGGCGTGCGTGACGAAGCAGAAATTCGCGGTCACCGTCGTACTTACATCGGCTCAATGCCGGGTAAACTGATCCAGAAAATGGCGAAAGTCGGCGTGAAAAACCCGCTGTTCCTGTTAGATGAAATCGATAAGATGTCATCTGATATGCGGGGTGATCCGGCGTCTGCTCTGCTGGAAGTACTTGATCCAGAACAGAACATTGCGTTTAACGATCACTACCTTGAAGTCGATTACGATCTTTCCGACGTGATGTTTGTCGCGACATCGAACTCGATGAATATTCCGGCACCGCTGTTAGACCGTATGGAAGTGATTCGCCTTTCGGGTTATACCGAAGACGAAAAACTGAATATTGCGCTGCAGCATTTATTGCCGAAGCAAATCGAGCGTAACGCATTAAAAGCTCACGAAATCACAGTCGAAGACAGTGCTATTGTCGGCATCATTCGTTATTACACCCGCGAAGCGGGCGTACGTAGCCTTGAGCGTGAGTTGTCGAAGCTTTGCCGTAAAGCAGTGAAATCGCTGTTGATGGATAAGACCAAGAAACACATCACCATTAACGGTGAGAACCTCAAGGACTTCCTTGGTGTTCAGCGTTTCGATTATGGTCGTGCCGACAGCGAAAACCGTGTAGGTCAAGTGACCGGTTTGGCATGGACGGAAGTCGGCGGCGATTTGCTGACTATCGAAACCGCCTGTGTACCGGGCAAAGGTAAATTGACTTATACCGGTTCACTGGGTGAGGTAATGCAGGAATCGATTCAGGCTGCGTTAACTGTGGTACGCGCTCGCGCAGAGAAACTGGGCATCAATGGCGACTTCTACGAAAAACGTGATATTCACGTTCACGTACCTGAAGGCGCCACACCTAAAGATGGTCCAAGTGCCGGTATTGCTATGTGCACCGCATTGGTTTCTTGTCTGACGGGTAACCCAGTGCGCGCAGATGTTGCGATGACAGGTGAAATCACCTTGCGTGGACAAGTCTTGCCGATTGGTGGTTTGAAAGAAAAACTGCTGGCAGCGCACCGTGGTGGTATTAAAACTGTGCTGATCCCAGATGACAACAAGCGTGATTTGGAAGAAATTCCACAGAACGTTATTGCCGATCTGGACATTCATCCGGTTAAACGTATTGAAGAAGTGCTGAACCTGGCACTGGAAAATGCACCATACGGAATGCAGGTCGCGACAGCAAAATAGTGATTAACGGCAAAAACCGTTAAAAAGCAGAGCTGGCAAGGCAATTGGCGCTTGCCAGCTTTTTTTGTGCCGCTAGTTTAGGTGGCTGTGGAAGCAGCGTTCTAAGAGAATTACCGTTGTTTCGGCATAACAGGCTTGATATAACTTGCTGCGCGTTCGTGTTCGGCGGGAAGCGCGGATACGAAGTGAAATAATAAAAGAGGGGATGAAAAGAGTGAATAAGTCACAATTGATCGACAAAATTGCTGCAGATGCTGACATTTCTAAAGCAGCAGCGGGACGTGTTTTAGATGCATTCATGGGCTCTGTTTCTGACGCGCTGAAAGGCGGCGATGAAGTGGCGCTGGTGGGTTTCGGCACTTTCTCCGTGCGCGACCGTGCTGCACGTACTGGCCGCAATCCACAAACCGGTAAAGAAATCACTATTCCGGCAGGCAAAGTACCCGGCTTCCGTGCGGGTAAAGCATTGAAAGACGCAGTCAATCAATAACAACGAATGCATTCATTGGAGCATTTTCTTCAGTGGATTAGGGGACGGTTAACGCGTTCTCATGTAACATACGGGCACATCGATTTGATGTGCCTTTTTTTATCCTGAAGCGGCGAAAAGAGGTCGTGAGACGTGTCTCAGCAGGATTAATGCTGCCAGCTAAACTTGCAGCTGCGTAATGGGCCAGCAACACGGCGTATTACGCCCGAGCTTTACATTCACACTACAGCGGAGTGTTGTCATACCATGATGGACAATTTACGCGCGGCGTCGAACCATGTCGTGCTCAAGATTATTTTGGGGTTGATCATTCTCTCCTTTGTGCTGACGGGCGTTGGCAACTATCTGATTGGCGGCAACAGCGATTATGCAGCCAAGGTTAATGGTCAGGAGATCAGCCGGGCACAGCTGGAGCAGGCGTTCAATAATGAGCGTAATCGTCAGCAGCAAATGTTGGGCGAACAATTCTCTCAGCTGGCAAGTAATGACGGTTATATGCAGCAAATTCGCCAGCAGGCGCTTTCGCAACTGGTTGATCAGGCGCTACTCGACGCTTATATCAAAGATCTGCACATCGATATCAGCGATGAACAAGTCAAACAAGCCATCTTCAATCAGAAGGCTTTCCAGACCAACGGCAAATTTGATAACGCTAAATACAACGGTTTGATCTCCAGTATGGGCTATTCCGCCGATCAATATGCGGAAGCACTGCGTAAACAGTTATCAAATCAGCAATTGATCAATGCGGTAGCCAATACCGATTTCATGCTGAAAGGTGAAACCAGCAAGCTGGTAGACCTCGTTTCACAGAAGCGTGATATTCGCCAGGCGACGATTGATGTCAATGCGCTTGTTGCCAAGCAATCCGTCACTGATGATGAAATAAATCAATATTATCAGCAACATAAAAGCAACTTTATGGCGCCAGAGCAATTCCGTGTTAGCTACATCAAACTTGATGCGGCAAGCATGCAGCAGAATCCCAGCGAAGCTGAGGTTCAGAGTTGGTACGACCAACACAAAGCTGACTATTCTCAGCCACAGCGTAATCGTTATAGCGTGATTCAGACCAAAACCGAAGCGGATGCAGAGGCGTTATTAACGCAGCTGAAAGCAGGTGGGGACTTTGCTGAGCTGGCAAAAACCAAATCCATCGACCCGATTTCGGCACGCAAAGGGGGCGACATGGGTTGGTTAGAACCCGCGACAACACCTGATGAACTGAAAAACGCCGGCCTGACGGAAAAAGGCCAGATGTCAGCAGTGATCAAATCTTCTGTTGGTTTCTTGATTGTCCGTCTCGACGATATCCAGCCAGAGCAAGTTAAGCCATTTGCCGAAGTGCAGAGCGCAGTGGCAGATAAAGTGAAGCAGGAAAAAGGCGTTGATGCTTTCTACAAACTTCAGCAGAAAGTGAGTGAAGCAGCCAGCAACGACAATGAATCGCTGGCGGGTGCTGAACAAGCGTCGGGATTAAAAGCCACTGAAACAAACTGGTTTAGTCATGACAGCCTGCCCAAAGAACTCGATTTTGATGCGGTTAAACAAGCTATTTTCAACGGTGGTTTAGTCGGTCAGAACGGTGCGCCAGGTAATAATTCAGACATCATCAGCGTCGATGGCGATCGTGCTTTTGTTCTGCGTATCAGTGAACACAAAGCGGAAGCCGTGCAACCGCTGGAACAGGTTAAGGCGCAGATTAGCGATACATTGAAGCACGAGAAAGCGCAGCAGCAAGCTAAAGCGCAAGCGGATAAGCTGCTGGCAGATTTGAAAGCCGGCAAGCAAGATGCTTTAACTGCAGCGGGCTTGACGCTGAGCGCGGCCACGACAGTTGACCGTAACGCGCAAGATCCGGTTGCTCAGGCAGCCTTCAATTTGCCACAGCCAGCAGACAACAAACCTTCATGGGGTGTAAGTGAAGATATGCAGGGCAATGTGGTTCTGGTAGCGGTGGATAAAGTTAGCACCGGTAGCATGCCGCAGGCGCAGATTGATGAAATGGTTAAAGGTGTGACGCAGAACAATGCTCAACTGGCATTTGAAGCGCTGCTACAAAACCTGCGTAAAGAAGCAAAAATTAAGTACGGCGCTGCTGCACAAATGCAGTAAGCCTCGCAAATAATTAGGTAATCACTGAAACAAACAAAGGCCGCTTTCGCGGCCTTTTCCATTTTTGTTTTTTGTCTTTTGAGTCAATCCGGCCTGCGTGAAATGCTGTGCCTGCTGTTAACCACAAGGAGAAACACAGCATGGCAAAATCCACTTTATATGCACTTTGTCTTTCACTGGCGCTTGGCGGCGCACTTTATCAAACCGCACTGCATGCCGAAGAAGCGTCAGCTGAAGCGCAGGCAGCGCAGATTTTCTTGCCACAACAGGATCAAATCAGCATCAATGAGGCTTCTGCTGAACAGCTGTCGAAGGTTATGAATGGTGTCGGTTTGAAAAAGCCCAATCAATTGTGAGTTACCGCGAGCAATATGGCGCCTTTACGGCGATTGAACAGTTAAAAGAGGTGCCGGGGATTGGTAATGCGTTAGTCGAAAGAAATGCCTCACGTTTGAAATTGTGAAGTGACACACATCTCTGACAGATAGCCTGCCGCAAAGGTTGGGTTTTGCTAAGTTTAACAGGTCCAACCAGTTATTCATTTGCGGCAGGAGTTTTTAAATGCGAACCACTATTAAAGTGCGTGGCTATCATCTGGATGTTTATCAACATGTTAATAATGCACGATATCTTGAATTTCTGGAGGAGGCGCGCTGGCAATGGCTAGAAGAAGCCGACGCTTTTAACTGGCTGGTAGAACAAAGGCTGGCTTTTGTGGTGGTCAATATCAACATCAACTATCGTCGCCCAGCGGTGCTGGGTGATGTACTCGAAATAGACAGTGAGATTACGCAATTAAACGGCAAAAGCGGCATTATTGCGCAGCGCGTGTTATTAGCGGGAGAAGAAACTGTAGTGGCAGACGCAGCGCTGACCTTTGTCTGTATCGATTTGCACAGCCAAAAAGCGGTGCCAATTGAAGGGAGTTGCGTCAACGCTTGCAAGGATTAATGATGTAATCGCAGGGCAGGGCGGCGAATGAAACATTCGCCGCCTGTGATCAGTTTAAACCCGTTTTATTTTTCATCGCTGCCATGATGCCAGAACGATCGTTGAGATAAAGCTGCAAGCCATTGGCGCGCAAATGACAGGCTGCACACTCTCCGCAGCCATCGCCTTTAATGCCGTTATAGCAAGTTAATGTCTGCTCACGCACTAACGTCAGGTGTTGCCAGTAATCTGCCAACGCCCAGGTTTCAGCTTTATTCAGCCACATTAAAGGCGTTTCAAAACGAATATTGCGTGCCATGCCCAGGCTCACGGCATGATTCAGCGCCTTAACAAATTCGTCACGGCAATCGGGATAACCAGAAAAATCGGTTTCGCATACACCGGTAATCACTGCTTCTGCCTCGACTTGATACGCATAAACGGATGCCAATGTCAGAAACAGAATATTGCGACCAGGAACAAACGTGCTGGGTAAGCCGCTGGCGTCAGGATCGTAGGCAGGCACGGGAATATTATCGCGTGTCAGACTGCTTACTGCGAGTTCGTTTAGCATCGTGACATCCAGCACTTTATGCGCACGCGCCCCTAGCTGGAGCGAAAGTTCACGTGCGACATCAATCTCTTCGCGATGACGCTGACCATAATCAAAGGTGACGCAATGCACTTCATCATACTGCTGGAGTGCCTGAATTAAGCAGGTGGTGGAATCTTGTCCACCACTGAAAACGACAACGGCGCGTTTCATGGTGTTTATCCTGATCAAAAATTAGTGTCTATGGTAATGCCTCAGTCTGTCGCTGAACAGCTGTGTGAGGTGCTAATCGGCGGCGGTATCCAGGCGCGATTAAAATCGAACCATCCTAAAGTGTTAAGCTGAAGCCCTTCCACCCCCGGCGGTGCGGAAATTTGGTAACGGTAGTTAAAGAGCGGAAGCAATACACCACCGATCATGAGCTGTTGATAGAGTTGATGCAAAGCCCTGGAGCGATCGTCTGGACTATCAATTTGCTGCAACTCACAAAGCTGCTGATACATTGCCGCGCCTTGCTCAGAATGCCACAGTGGCTGCCACAGCGGGTCTATCTGCAGCCAGGTCGCCAGGGTAAAAACCGGTGCATCACCAATCAAACGATCGCCCATGACTAAATCAGCATCGGCGAGCGAATGAATATCTCGCCAGCTTTTCACTTGGTGAAAAATGATTTCAAGCTTGCAGCCATTTGCTAACAGGAGCTGCTGTAATGCCCGCGCCATCTCATGCAGTTCTACCGGCAAGTGATAGTGCAGTGTCAGGTTAGCAGGTAACGGGTGTTGTTCCTCTTTGAGCTGAGGTACCGGCCAGCCGGGCAATAACTCTCTGCTTGGTGTGATGAGACCCTCATCCAAAGGTAACTGAGTAATGATGTCGCTCTGTTGCACCAGATTAAATAAGCGACGTGCCTGACCAGGTGTAAATCCACTGCGTGGGCGACAAACCAGATAACAAAAACCCAGGCTAATGCTCCGGCTGACGGGACGTAAGCTGTCCAATTCATCAGTATCACCAATAGCGATTTGCACCGGATGGCGGCAACTGGTGCCCAACGTACGATCAAATAGCTGTGGCGTAATCCAATACTCTATCGCTTGCAGGAGTGGAAGCTGTAAATGCCAGCGCGCGTGGCTTTCGATTCGTACCAGCTCAGGTGTGAAATGCTTTAGCTTCCAGGGACCGCTGCCAATGTGAGTATCAACAGGATGCGGCAGCAAACAGAGTTGGTGAGCCAATCTGTGCGGCAACCAGTAATCGCTTTGCTTTAGCTGAAAACGCAGCGCGAGTGGATGGGGCGCATCGATATGCACCACATCGGCAAGCAACTGACGTACGCGCGCGTTCTGTATGATCTTTTCAAATTGCGCCACGAGGTGACTGGCCTGAATCGGCTCGTCGCTATGCCAGAAAAGCTGCGGACGAAGCCAGAATAACCAAACTCGTCCCTGTTCCTGATGTTGCCAGTGGTGCGCAAGATCACCAATAGGATCATCATTCTGAAATCGCGTCAAACCGGAGAAAAGTTGATGTACCAAATGTTGTTCGGCCCGGCCACTGATCTGTAACGGCTGCACACTTTCTAATGGCCGATAATAAGGAATACGCAGTACCGGCGCATTGTTCTGCCACTGTGCGCCCATCAAAGGCTGTAGCAGGCTCATTAACTTCTCCGGTGCAACTTCCATAACCTGTAAGGCTTCTGTCGCATCGCCTGATGCTAAACGGCTATGCAACAATTGCTGGCGCAGCTGCTCTGGTGCAAGAATAAATTCCAAACGCCCCTGCTTACCACGACCCGGTTCGCCTTGCCAGCGTAGCCAACCTGCTTGCTGCCATTGCGACAGCAGCGTGCGCAGATGGCGCTCACTGCAAATGCAGTAGCGTGCCATTTCTGCCACGCACGTTTGTTGTGGAGCGCCCTGACTTTGCTGCCACAAGCGCTGAAACTGATTAAGACGATTAAGTTGGCGCATAGTAAACCCGGAACAATTTTCTAAAAGTATTCACTATTACTTCCGCAATTAACAGGCGATAGTAGCTCAACAGTTTTTCAGCGGGAGATAAGTGATGGCACGTTTAGCAGCATTTGATATGGATGGCACATTATTACTGCCGAACCATCAGTTGGGCGGCGAGACGTTAGCGAGTTTACAGGCATTACATCTTCGCGATGTGCAGCTTGCGTTTGCTACCGGTCGGCACCTGCTTGAAATGCAAATCCTGCAGCAGAAAATCACGCTTCCCGCCTGGCTGATCACAGGTAACGGAACGCGCGTGCACGACAGACAAGGCAATTTGCTGTTCGCAAGCGACTTACCGCCTTCCGTTGCGGAAGAGGTCATTCACACGCACTGGGATACAACGGCATCCATGCATGTGTTTAATGATCAAGGCTGGTTCACTGACAAAGCGGTTCCTGCGCTACTTGCGGCCCATCAGATGAGTGGTTTTCATTATCAATTGCGCGATCTGAAATCTATCCCTGCACACGATGTGACAAAGATCTGTTTTATTGATGAACATACGCGCTTGTGCAAACTTAAAACTCAGCTTGAAGCGGCATTAGGTGCGCAGACAAACATCTGTTTTTCGGCGTGGGATTGTTTGGAGGTCTTACCGCTTAACTGTAACAAAGGCAGCGCATTAACTCTGCTCTGTCAGCATCTTTCATTAACTTTGGCGGATTGCATGGCATTTGGCGATGCAATGAACGATCGAGAGATGTTGGCGCAAGTGGGCAAAGGTTTCGTGATGGGCAATGCCATGAGCCAGTTAAAAGCTGCGCTGCCGCATCTGCCCATTATTGGTCATTGCGAGACACAGGCGGTGTCTCACTATTTAAATCACTGGCTTTCCACACCTGACCTCGCGTATTCCCCGAATGCTGAGGATTGCAGTGAACCGGACAGGAAGTCCGGTTTTTTATTCCAGCTCGCGCAGCCAGGGTTGAATATCGCCGATATTTTTTGCTACCCATTCCGGCTGATAATAGCTGTCGAGGTAACGCTCGCCGCTATCACACAACAGAGTGACTAACGCGCCTTTTTCGTTGTTTTCACGCATCCGTTTTGCCACTTGAATCATGCCCCAAAAATTGGTGCCGGTAGATGCGCCAGGTTTGCGTCCCAGTAATTTTTCCAGCTTCAGCATCGCTGCAATGGTCGCGCCATCCGGTACTTTCATAATCTCGTCAATGACATCTGGCATAAAGAGGGCTCTACACGTGGCCGGCCAATGCCTTCAATCATGCTGCCACGTGTACTGTGCAAACGCGTATCGCGGCTGTGCCAGTAATCAAAAAATACAGAGTGTTGCGGATCGACCACTAATAAATGCGTATCGAAGCCTTGATAGCGAATGTAACGCCCTAGTGTGGCAGAAGTGCCGCCCGTTCCTGCGCTCATAATCAAGGTATGCGGGGTAGGATAAGGTTCAAGCGTCATCTGACGAAAAATGCTCTCGGCAATATTATTATTACCGCGCCAGTCAGTTGCACGCTCCGCATAGGTGAACTGATCCATAAAATGCCCGTTCATTTCACGCGCCAGCCGCTCCGACTCCGTATAAAGCTGGCAAGGATCCTCAACAAAATGGCATTGCCCGCCATAAAAAGTAATTTGCTCTATTTTACGTTTAGCGGTGCTGGCGGGCATCACGGCGATGAACGGCAAACCCAGCAGCCGCGCAAAATAGGCTTCAGATACTGCGGTACTGCCGGAAGAGGCTTCAATGATCGGGGTATTTTGCTTTATCCAGCCGTTGGCCAGGCCATATAAAAACAGCGAACGCGCCAGGCGATGTTTTAAGCTGCCGCTCGGATGGGTACTTTCATCTTTCAGGTAAAACCAGATGCCAGGGAAATCGGCCAGATCAAAGCGGATCAAATGGGTTTCTGCGGATCGTTGAAAATCTGCGTTGATTTCTTTAATGGCGTGGCGAGTCCAGCAAGTGTGCATGTTAAGCATCCGGCAGCGTGAATGGCGGCTATTTTAAGGCACTGACGGGAAAAAGAGATTGCTATATTGCCGCTAAAATCACGTTAATAGAGAAAATATTTCTACGGAAAAGCCAAATGCCAGATAAAACAGACTTAAAAATGCTGGCGCTGCTGCAGCAGGATTGTACGTTATCGCTGCAGGCGCTGGCGGATGCGGTTAATCTCACCACAACGCCATGCTGGAAACGCCTGAAAAAGCTGGAAGAAGATGGCATTATTCGCGCACGTGTTGCCTTGTTGGACGGTGAAAAACTCGGTTTATCGCTGACGGCGTTTATGTTTGTTAAGACGCAGCAACACAGCAGCGACTGGTATCAGGCGTTTGTGTCGGTGGTACGAAGTATGCCCGAGGTGATGGCCTTTTACCGTATGGCGGGCGAATATGATTACCTGCTGCGCGTGCAGGTTGCCGATATGAAGAGTTACGATGGCTTTTATAAGCGCTTAGTTAACGGCGTTCCGGGTTTGATTGATGTGACCTCCAGCTTCGCCATGGAAGAAATTAAATACACCACGGCTTTACCTGTCGCCCCTTGAGGGCAAAAGATTGAGAGCAGCGTTGTGCGATTATTCAGCCAGTTAAGTTGGTATTTTATACGTGAGTGGCGACGCTATGTAGGCGCCGTCATCTTATTGATCATTATTGCTATTCTGCAGTTGTTACCGCCGCATGTGGTGGGCGTTATTGTGGATGGCGTTACGCACCATAGTATGAGCACTGGCCAAATCATGATGTGGATTGGCATCATGCTAGCAACCGCGATAGTGGTTTACCTGTTGCGCTATGTCTGGCGCGTGCTGCTGTTTGGCGCCTCTTATCAACTCGCGGTAGAGCTTCGTGAAGATTTTTATCGTCAGCTAAGTCGCCAGCATCCCGCCTTTTATTTACGCCATCGTACTGGCGACTTAATTGCGCGCGCAACAAATGATGTGGATCGCGTGGTTTTCGCCGCCGGTGAAGGCGTGTTAACACTGGTCGATTCACTGGTGATGGGTTGCGTCGTGTTAGTGGTGATGAGCACACAAATCAGCTGGCAATTGACCTTGCTGTCACTGATACCCATGCCGATTATGGCGCTGGTGATCCATCGTTACGGCAACCAATTGCATCAACGCTTTAAACTGGCGCAGGCAGCTTTTTCCAGCCTCAACGATCAGACCCAAGAAAGCCTGACCAGCATCCGCATGATCAAATCTTTTGGTCTTGAGCAGCATCAGTCGCAGCAATTTTCTGACATTGCCCGCGACACAGGTGAAAAAATCTGCGCGTGGCCCGCGTTGATGCACGGTTTGATCCCACCATTTACATCGCGATTGGCTTTTCCAATCTACTGGCGATTGGCGGCGGCAGCTGGCTGGTGTGGCACGATCAAATGACGCTAGGTCAGCTCACCAGTTTTGTAATGTATCTCGGTCTGATGATTTGGCCCATGTTGGCGCTGGCGTGGATGTTTAATATTGTCGAGCGCGGTAGTGCAGCCTGGAGCCGAATTCGCGTCCTGTTGTCGGAAGCGCCGGCGGTAGAAGATGGTGAAAAAACACTGCCTGCAGAGCCAGGTCTTTTGCAGGCGGCGATCCGTGAGTTTCGCTATCCTGCCAGCTCCGGGCCGGTATTAAGTCATCTCCATTTCCAACTGAAACCCGGCGAAATGTTGGGCTTATGTGGTCCAACCGGCAGCGGTAAAAGTACGCTGCTTAGCTTGATTCAGCGCCACTTCGATATTCAACAAGGCGATATCCGCTATCACAATCTGCCGCTCCCGCAATTACGCATTGATAGCTGGCGTAGCCGCTTAGCCGTGGTGAGCCAAACGCCATTCCTGTTTTCAGATAGCGTGGCGAGTAACATTGCGCTGGGTAAACCCAATGCTTCGCAGGAAGAGATTGAGCAAGCAGCCAAAATGGCCTGCGTTCATGATGACATCTTACGTTTACCGCAAGGGTATGAAACAGAGGTGGGTGAGCGCGGCGTGATGTTATCGGGTGGGCAGAAACAGCGGCTTTCGATTGCTCGTGCATTATTGCTGAATGCAGAAATCCTGATCCTTGATGACGCCTTGTCAGCGGTGGACGGCCGTACAGAACATGAAATACTGCATAACCTGCGCATCTGGGGCAAGAATCGCACCTTGATCATCAGTGCACATCGTCTGTCAGCGTTAACTGAAGCCAGCGAGATTCTGGTGCTACAGCAAGGTACGGTCGCGCAACGTGGCAATCACGATACGCTGGTGGCAGAGCCAGGTTGGTATCGCGATATGTATCGTTATCAGCAATTGGAAGCCGCGCTAGACGACGACGAGAATGAAAAAGGAGTGCCGCATGGCTAAGTCACAACGCTTGTGGCCAACACTGAAACGCCTGCTGAGCTACGGTAAACCCTGGCGTAAGTCCTTGTCGATAGCCGTCGCAATGTTGTGGATTGCCGCTGCCGCTGAAGTCACCGGCCCGGTTCTGGTCAGCTACTTTATCGATAAATTAGTGGCGAAACACCATATGCCTTGGGCAGTGGTGGCTGGGCTGGTGGTGAGTTTCATTTTGCTGCAATTGTTGGCTGCTGCGCTGCATTACTGGCAGGCACTGCTGTTTAATCGCGCGGCGATAGGCGTGGTGCAGCGATTACGCAGCGATGTGATGAATGCGGCTCTGCGCCAGCCGCTGAGCGCGTTTGATACGCAGCCGGTTGGGCAAATCATCTCACGCGTTACTAACGATACCGAAGTGATCAAAGATCTCTACGTTACGGTGGTAGCAACAGTGTTGCGCAGCGCAGCGTTAGTCGGCGCGATGATGGTCGCGATGTTTAGCCTTGACTGGCGCATGGCGCTGGTGGCGATGTTGATTTTCCCGATGGTGCTGGTGGTGATGTTGATTTATCAGCGCTACAGCACGCCTATTGCACGCCGGGTGCGCAGTTATCTGGCTGAAATCAACAACGGTTTTAATGAAGTGATCAGCGGCATGAGCGTGATCCAGCAGTTTCGTCAGCAGGCGCGCTTTGGTGAGCGCATGGGCGAGGCCAGCCGTTCACACTATTTGGCGCGCATGGAAACGCTGCGGCTGGACGGATTCCTGCTGCGGCCTCTATTAAGCCTGTTCTCGGCCTTGGTGCTGTGTGGCTTGTTGATGCTATTTAGCTTTTCCATGCCGGGCGTATTTGAAGTGGGCGTACTTTACGCTTTTATTACCTATTTGGGACGCCTGAACGAACCCTTGATCGAACTAACCACCCAACAATCGATGTTGCAGCAGGCGGTAGTATCGGGTGAGCGCATTTTTGAGCTGATGGATGCCGCCCAACAGCAATATGGTAGTGATGATCGTCCCCTCGCTTCAGGTCGTATCACCTTTAACAACCTGAGCTTTGCCTATCGCGAAAATCGCGATGTGCTGAGTAATATCAATCTTGAGGTTCCTTCACGCGGGTTTGTTGCATTGGTGGGACATACCGGCAGTGGGAAAAGTACGCTGGCCAACTTATTAATGGGATATTACCCGGTGACGCGCGGCGAGATTCGCCTCGACGATCGCCCGATAAGTGAACTGACACATTCGGTGCTGCGACGTGGTATTGCGATGGTGCAGCAAGATCCGGTCGTGTTAGCGGACACCTTGTTGTCCAACGTACGCTTAGGCCGCGATATCAGTGAAGAGGCGGTCTGGCAGGTGCTTGAGCAAGTCCAACTGGCACCCTTAGCCCGCAGCATGCCCGAAGGCATTCACACCCGGCTGGGTGAGCAGGGCAATAATCTCTCTGTTGGGCAAAAACAGTTGTTGGCGCTGGCGCGGGTGCTGGTCGAATTACCGCAAATCCTGATTCTTGATGAGGCCACGGCCAATATCGACTCTGGCACTGAGCAGGCTATTCAGCAAACGCTGCGCACCTTAAGGCAGCACAGCACATTGGTGGTGATTGCTCACCGCCTTTCAACCATCACCGAAGCCGATACAATTTTAGTTCTGCATCATGGACAAGTTGTGGAGCGTGGCAATCATCAGCAACTGCTCGCGCAGCAAGGCCGCTATTGGCAAATGTATCAGTTACAGCAAGCAGGGGATGAACTTGCTTCGGGCATGCCCTTAACAACAGAAGGGTGATCTGCACCTTTTTTGCGCGCTTTTATCAGATTAATCTGTATAAATGCACTTCTTTGAGGCTGAAGGCACCAAAGAAGTGCAGTCGTTTCTCTTAACTCCCCCGCTTAAACTATTCTCTGTGTTATCCATCACAAAACAAAGCTAGCTCCAGCGCGCCTGACTCACTGATTAATCGCTTTCGATATTTGTGGCACACGCTTTGCTTATATCTCTGCGTGTCCATGAGACTCACCTATTTAATACCCGGAGGGGATCCTATGAAGCTGGTTACCGTAGTGATTAAACCATTCAAGCTGGAGGATGTGCGTGAAGCTTTATCCTCTATTGGCATTCAGGGGCTGACCGTCTCCGAAGTTAAAGGTTTTGGTCGTCAGAAAGGGCATGCCGAACTTTATCGTGGCGCTGAATACAGCGTTAACTTTCTGCCGAAAGTGAAAATTGATATCGCCATTGCTGACGATCAGCTTGACGAAGTTGTGGACGTTATCAGCAAGGCGGCTTACACCGGTAAAATTGGCGACGGTAAAATTTTCGTGGCTGAACTGCAGCGCGTAATCCGTATTCGTACCGGCGAGACCGACGAAGCAGCTCTGTAATTTAAGCTCAGTAATGTGATGGGATGGATAAAATGAATAAAGTTTTGACTAAGTTGGGCCTGACCAGCCTGGCACTGTTACCATCGCTCGCGATGGCTGCACCTGCCGTTGCGGACAAGGCTGATAACGCATTTATGATGATTTGCACCGCACTGGTGCTGTTTATGTCAATTCCAGGTATTGCCTTGTTTTACGGCGGATTAATCCGTGCAAAAAACGTGCTGTCGATGCTGACTCAGGTTGCCGTAACGTTCTCTCTGGTTTGCGTGTTGTGGATGGTTTATGGCTATTCGCTGGCCTTCAGCGAAGGCAATGCGTTCTTCGGTGGTTTCGAGTGGGCAATGCTGAAAAATATCCAGCTGACCGCCGTGATGGGCAGCTTCTACCAGTATATTCACGTTGCATTCCAGGCCTCTTTCGCCTGTATCACCGTCGGTCTCATTGTCGGTGCGATTGCTGAACGTATTCGCTTCTCTGCAGTTCTGATTTTTGTGCTGGTTTGGTTGACGCTGGCGTATCTGCCTATCGCTCACATGGTGTGGGGCGGCGGTTATCTGGCTCAGGACGGCGCGCTGGACTTTGCTGGCGGTACCGTGGTGCACATCAACGCCGCTGTTGCGGGTCTGGTGGGTGCTTACCTGGTCGGCAAACGTGCTGGTTTTGGCAAAGAAGCGTTTAAACCGCATAACCTGCCAATGGTCTTCATGGGTACCGCGATTCTCTATGTCGGCTGGTTTGGCTTTAACGCCGGTTCAGCTTCAGCAGCTAACGAAATCGCTGCGCTGGCCTTCCTGAACACTGTTATAGCAACGGCAGGCGCAGTCTTGTCCTGGACCTTCGGCGAGTGGGCAGTTAGGGGTAAACCTTCTCTGCTGGGTGCGTGTTCCGGCTTTATTGGTGGTCTGGTTGCGATTACCCCCGCGTGTGGCTATGTCGGTGTCGGTGGTGCGTTGATCATCGGTCTGGTGGGTGGATTGGCTGGCCTTTGGGGTGTCACAACCTTGAAGAAATGGCTGCGTGTTGATGACCCGTGTGATGTGTTTGGTGTGCACGGCGTGTGTGGCATCGTAGGGTGTATTCTGACTGGTGTTTTCGCTTCCTCTTCACTGGGTGGCGTGGGTTACGCAGAGGGCGTTACCATGGGCCATCAGGTTTGGGTACAGATCTTCAGCGTTGGCGTTACCATTGTTTGGTCGGGCGTGGCCGCATTCATCGGCTTCAAACTGGCTGACATGATTGTGGGTCTGCGTGTACCAGAAGAGCAGGAACGCGAAGGTCTGGACGTCAACAGTCACGGCGAAAACGCTTACAACCAGTAAGAAATCGCTTCAAAAAGAGCTGTGCGCTAAAATAAAAAATATCAGGGGCGATCAATCGCCCCTTTTTTATTCATTTCGCTGACGCATTACCCCTTCCTGCACTGTTGATGCCACCAGTACACCTTGCTGATTATAAAACTCACCCCGCACAAAACCACGTGCGCCAGACGCAGAGGTGCTTACCACGCTGTAAAGCAGCCACTCGCTGAAATCGAAGGGGCGATGAAACCACATAGAATGATCAATGGTAGCGACTTGCATATCGGCTTCAAGAAAGCCTTTACCGTGCGGCTGAAGCGCAACGGGCAAGAAATTTAAATCGGAAGCGTATCCCAAAACATATTGATGCAGGCGCAAATCATCGGGCAGAACGCCATTAGCGCGGATCCAGACCTGGCGAACGGGCTCATCGACATGGCCTTTGATCGGGTTATGAATCTGAACCGGGCGAATCTCCAATGGACGTTCAGCGATAAATTTTTCTCGGACTTTTTCCGGCAGCAAATGTGCCATCTTTTGCGCCATCATCTGCTCAGAGGGCAAATTATCTGGGCCGGGTACCGAAGGCATTTGATTCTGATGCTCGAAACCACTTTCTGGGGCCTGAAACGAGGCGGTCATATAGAAGATAGGATGACCATTTTGCACCGCACTGACGCGGCGAGCACTGAAGCTTTTGCCATCCCGTAAGGTTTCGACATCGTAAATAATGGCTTTTGCACTGTCGCCGGGACGTAAAAAATAGCTATGAAACGAATGAATGATGCGATCTTCAGGGACCGTTTGTTTGGCGGCATACAGCGCTTGCCCGACAACCTGACCACCAAAAACCTGGCGCAAACCGAGATCCTCGCTTTGACCACGGAATAAACCCTCTTCGAGTTTTTCCAAATTTAATAAATTCAGCAGATTTTGCAGTGCCTGGCTCATCGCGCTTTCCTCAGAAAAGTAACCTGCTCAGTTTGAAAGATCCGACCAGTTGTCGTCAATCAGACTTTCGCCTGAGTGCCAGCCAGGCAAATTTCCGAATTCTGTGCCAACATTAAGGACATACGGCGAGTGAAGCGCTGTACTGCAGATTCGCTGCTGATAATCATTTTGATCAAATGGAGACGACATCAATGAAATTCTGGCAAGTGTTCAGTGGATTAGCATTGGCGGTGGCTGTCGCAGGGTGTGCCGATAAAGGTAAGCCGGTTGCAACGCCGACTTTAGGTTCCGCAGTGGCAGGACAGCAAGCGGCAATTACCCAGCCAAACGTTAGCGGTTCGGTTTATATTCGTCAACGCATTGCGTTGCCACCGGATGCAGTATTAACCGTTACGCTTTCAGATGCTTCAATGGCAGATGCACCCTCTAAGGTGTTGTCACAGCGCGTAGTACGTACTGAAGGCAAACAGGCACCTTTCCAGTTTATCCTGCCTTTCAACCCAGCAGATATTCAGCCTAACGCGCGTATCTTGCTGAGTGCAGCAATTACTGTTGACGGCAAAATGGCCTTTATCACGGATGCGGTAAAACCGGTAATCAATCAGGGCGGTACCAAAGCGGAACTGTTGTTGGTTCCGGTTCCACAGATGGCAATGCCAACCCAACCGGGCGCAGCGACAACGGTGCCATCAACCTCCCCGACGCAGGTGACGCCATCCTCTTCTGTACCCGCACCAACCAGTCTGTAACGCTGTTTTGGGGCGACGCCGTTCGCCCCAAATTTATTAATTAATAGCACCAACGATATTTTTCCAACGCAATCTTTCCCTCATCGCTGACCTCAATACCTTCGGCTTCCAGCGCATCGCGTTGCCGAAACAGGTCATCACCTTGCAATGAAATTGTGCCGTGACGGTTAACCACCCTATGCCAGGGCAAAGTGCTGCCTGCAGGCAGGCGCTTTAACACGCCGCCAACTTGTCTTGCCGCTCGGGGCGAACCTGCAAGTTGGGCAATTTCACCGTAAGTGATGACCTTACCGGCTGGAATGGCGGCGACAATTTGCCAGATACGTTGCTGAAAGCTGTCGGGTTGGTCCATCTGCTTGTCCTGTCGCAAAAAATGGCTTCAACTTTAGCATGACAGACGAGAGGGAATGCGTGGAAGTGCTTGTTGTTCAAGAAAGCAACGGTCATCCCGTCTGCGCTTGCAATTGCCAAGGGCTTCCCCGATAATGCCTGCGCTCTCGTAATGAGGGCTATCAATGGGGGCCCTGTTGGTTCTCCCGCAATGCTAGCTTGTGAACTCGGTCAGGTCCGGAAGGAAGCAGCCGCAGCAGGTGACGCGTGTGCCGGGATGTAGCTGGCAGGGCCCCCACCCAATTTTATCCTCCCCTCTTTCTACTCAAAAAACGATGCTCAAAAAAAGCAGACAGGCGAAACTCGCCTGAGGCCGATCCATTGCCGGCAGGCGAGATTATTAAGTCTGGATAGATGCGTTGTAGGGAAAAGACGTAAAGCAGTGAAGGACTAACGTACGAATTTCCACACCGAAACGGGAACTTTGTCGTAAAGCTTATTCATTGTCAGTTCAGCTAAACGATGATCGGCTGCAGAGTAAAATACGGCTAGTTCGTTGTCAGGTAATTCGTACTTATTTTTTCAATGACCCTTTCAAGGGTATCGATTGAGCGACAACGACGCAGTCGCATCAAATAATCCGTTTTAGTTAGGGCTTTGTTCATAAATAAACCGTTCTCACGTAAGTACTATAACGAATGGCTTGGTTGCTGGAGAAAAGCGCACTCTTCAGTGAACAGATTAAATAAGCGTTTAGCTGAACGTTGCCATCGTTGGAGATCTTGCGTATTGATACCGTAATTACTGAACAACATAAAGGTATCGTCAAGATATTCATCGATTTGCGAAATCAGCGCTTCATCTTCAACATGCTTAATTTTGTAATTCATCGTGAAAGAGGCGATATGCTCAATCAGATCATTGAGTTGTAAATTGCTTTCAGAAGTGGGGTCATTAACCCAGCCATGATGGCTATCAGTCAACGTTGCCATACTTTCGTCAAACAGGCTCTCACACAGATATTTGAGCTGGGCAATATCATGCCGTTTCGGTGAGTATTCGTCCATCTTTTTCCCCTCCGTAGCAAGCACAGTTACCGCGATGCGGGGTGATAAAGCAAAGCGGCCAGGAAGCGATTATATAGAGCTGTTAATAAACGGAGTGCTTTAAATATAGTGTAAAACCATTAGTTTTGCTCACCTCCATTACTAAATATTACAATTCGTCGGCGGGAGAAGGACGCGTATTGTCAATTAGCTCAAACGCCAGCGCACCGGGCACGATTTGAAACATTACCTGCTCTTTTTGCGTCATGGTTTCATTTAGATCCAAACACGGACTAAATAAATTCCAATCAAAATGGTAAAGCATTTTAAATCTATTCGGCCCGACAACTTCTATTGAATTTATTTTAAAACTCTCTGGAACTAACAGGGCATTGTGTGAATACCACTGTAAATCTCCGGCTAGCGGTTCCGCTATTTTGAGAATATTCCGCTGAATGATCGTTTCTATTTTAGCGATATCTGTTTCGCCAGGTGCAATATCACATTCAATATGCAGCATATCAGGGTCTGTAATTACAATTGATAAACCTATGATTAATGTTCTGCAAGAAGTTTGCAAGCGAGATACTGAGCGGACGAACGATAGCTGAGATAGGTTATTATTTAACTTATTGATTATAATCTAATTTAATGATTTCCTGCCCTCAATAAATTGCCCGCTACGTTATCTTTTGAAACATTTTGAACACTTCCCTGACAAAAGAATCGCGTATCATAATTGTTATGTTATAACATTTAGGTGCGATTATGAATCACAGTGGATTACTGCTGTCGTTGAACAGACGATTGCTTATCGCGTTGGCACTGATTGCACTGCTTAGCTGTGCGATGGAGTGGGGAATGTATCAATGATTGTTTTTAAATCGCTTCGTGCAGGCTATCAGGGTCAGGCCGTTACCCCCGTGATCACGGGTCAGCTGTTAGCAGGCAGCATGACAGCATTAATGGGTGCCAATGGCAGCGGAAAATCGACCTTATTAAAAACTATTGCCGGTTTACTGCCGCCCATATCAGGACAATGCGAGCTATTGCTACCGCGAAAAGAGAGGGGTTGGCTGCCACAACGTACCGAGCTGGAAACGCGTTTCCCGCTAACCGTATTTGAGTTGGTTTCGATTGGCTGCTGGCCGCGCTGTGGTTGGTTCGGCGGCATTACTCGTGCTTCGCGTAAAGAGATTTGGCTGGCGCTTGAAGCGGTACAAATGATGGATTATGCCGATGCGCAGCCAGCGACCTTGTCAGGTGGACAATTACAACGCGTTCTGTTTGCTCGCCTGATGTTACAACGCAGTCGTCTATGGCTGCTGGATGAGCCCTTTAATGGTATCGACAGCCAAACGGTTACTTTGCTCATGTCAATCCTGCAGCAGCAGCAGCAAGCGGGTACCACCTTGCTGGTGGTTCTTCACGATCGCCCCTTAGTCGCACGTTATTTCACAGATGTTTTGTCGATGGATGACGCTTCCCATAGCCAAATGCCGACACATTCACTGCCGTTACGGAGAGTGGCACCGTGACGCTGCTTCAACCCTTTCTTGAATTTGGTTTCATGCGCCGTGCGCTGGTTGCCTGCATCGCTTTAGCCGTTAGCGCGACGCCACTCGGCGTGTTCCTTTCGTTACGAAGGATGAGTTTGATTGGTGACGCGTTATCACATGCGGTGTTGCCGGGCGCAGCCATCGGTTATTTGATCTCAGGACTTTCATTAGTCGCGATGGGCATTGGTGGCTTGATCGCGGGCTTAGCCGTGGCGTTGCTATCAGGCGCAGTCAGCCGTTACACGCCGCTAAAAGAAGATGCCAGTTTTGCCGGTTTCTATCTTGGTTCGCTGGCGTTAGGGGTGACATTGGTGTCACTGCGAGGCTCGAGCGTCGATCTGTTACATGTGCTGTTTGGTTCGCTGCTGGCGGTAGACAACCCGGCATTGCTGCTGGTCGGTGGCATTGCTGCTTTTACCTTGCTGATGTTGGCGCTGATCTACCGGCCTTTAGTGATTGACGCGTTCGACCCCGATTTTTTACGTGCACAGGGTAAATGGAGCGCGCCGCTGGTGCATGGCCTTTTTCTGATGTTGGTGGTGCTGAACCTGGTTGCTGGCTTTCAGGTGTTGGGCACCTTGATGTCGGTAGGATTGATGATGTTACCCGCGGCAAGTGCTCGTTTCTGGAGTCGTCATCTGGTTGCCATGCTCGCCACTGCCATGCTGTTAGCCGTGATCGCTTCATTTATTGGATTGATTCTTTCCTGGCATTTTTCACTGCCCGCTGGACCGGCGGTGGTGCTGAGTGCCGCCATGCTGTTTTTCATTTCTATTTTGACAGGGCCGTGCGGTGGCATTTTGCACCGCCATTAATTTAAGAGGTTTTTATGAAAAAGTTACCGGTTAGCCTGGCGATCGGCGTGATGGCGATCAGCCCATTTTCCATGGCTAAAACTGTAAATGCCGTAGCCAGTTTCACTGTGCTGGCTGACATCGTTAAGCAGGTTGGCGGCGATCAGGTAAAAGTAAAAAGTCTGGTAGGGCCAGATGGCGATCCTCATACTTTTGAGCCGACACCACAAGACAGCCTGGCGCTGTCAAAAGCTGATGTGGTTTTCGTCAGTGGTTTAGGGCTGGAAGGATGGATGGATCGCCTGGTGACAGCATCAGGCTATAAAGGTCAGCCCGTCGTGGCTTCTCGCGGTGTAACGACGCGTAGCATGGAGGAAGAGGGCAAAAGTATTACCGATCCGCATGCATGGAACAGCATGCAAAATGGGGTGATTTACGCAACGAATGTGATGAATGCATTAATCAAAGCCGATCCTGATGATGCCGCTGCGATTCGTCAGCGTGGCGAAAATTATATTCAGCAGCTTAAAAAACTCGATAGCTGGGCAAAAAAGGCTTTTCAGGCCATTCCGTTAGAGAAACGGAAGGTATTAACCAGCCACGATGCCTTCGGCTATTTCGGACAGCGTTATGACGTTAATTTTCTGGCCCCGGTTGGATTTTCAACGGAAGCAGAAGCCAGCGCGAGCGATGTCGGCAGTTTGATTGATCAATTAAAACAGCAGCACATCAACAGCTACTTTATCGAGAATCAGACCGATCCCCGTCTGGTGAAACAAATTGCCAGCGCGACCGGCGCACAGCCTGGCGGTGAACTTTATCCCGAAGCGCTTTCTGCCGCATCTGGTCCGGCTGCAACTTATGAGACCGCCTTTAAACATAACGTTAATGCCATGTTGGGCAGCATGCGTTAAGCATAAAAAAGGCCGGGAATTCCCGGCCAATCATCACGACACATCCTAGTGTTTTTTCTTTCTTCCCTGCACCGCTTTAAAGCGCGGATTGGTTTTACAAATCACATAAATACGACCTTTGCGTCGCACCACTTTGCAATCTTTATGACGATGTTTAGCGGAACGCAGCGAACTCAATACCTGCATGATTTATCTCCTGTTATTGGCGTCCCAGAAAGCGACCGAAACGCTGGTTGAAGCGTGCTGTGCTGCCTTCTTTGGTGAAATCTTTCTGTTTACCGGTGTAATGAACATGTGAGGCAGATGAGACATCCAGCGTCACGTAGGGCAGCGTCTCGCCCCTAAACTCCACGGTGCGATCGGTTTTAATCGTCGAACCGATTTTGAACCAGGCATCAGCTGAAGTGTCATGGAATACCACCTGACGATATTGCGGATGAATATTGGCTTTCATAAACTCACCTTTATGTAATGTTATAATATAACAATATTATGCGCCGTCAGATGCCTCAATGCAACCGAAGAAAAAATACGATTAACGAAGCGTGTGAGAACGGAAAGTGGCGGGTTTCGCAGGCAATAAAAAAGGCCGCTTGCGCGGCCTTTTAGCATCACACCTTAGTGTGATTGGGTATGTTCGACCGGATGGCCTTTTTCAATTTCGGCTTTGTTCTTGCCGAAGCGGCGACGCACCACGACAAAGAATACCGGAACAAAGAAGATAGCCAGCGCGGTAGCCGTTACCATGCCGCCCATTACGCCTGTACCTACTGCGTTCTGTGCGCCGGAACCCGCGCCTGTACTGATCGCCAGAGGCATTACGCCAAGGATAAAGGCAAGCGAGGTCATCAGGATTGGACGCAGACGCATACGTGATGCTTCCAGCGTCGATTCAATCAAGCCTTTGCCCTCTTTATCCATCAAATCCTTCGCGAATTCGACGATCAAGATGGCGTTCTTAGCCGAGAGGCCAACGGTTGTCAGTAACCCCACTACAAAGTAGACGTCATTACTCAAGCCACGTAGCGTAGTGAAGAGCAGCGCACCCACCACCCCGAGCGGTACCACCAGCATGACTGAGAACGGAATCGACCAGCTCTCATACAAAGCGGCGAGACAGAGGAAAACCACAATCAGCGAGATAGCATACAGCGCCGGTGCCTGGTTTCCTGACAAACGTTCCTGGTAGGACATGCCGGTCCAGTCATAGCCGATGCCGGTTGGCAGCTTCGACGCTAACTCTTCCATCAGGTTCATCGCTTCACCAGAACTTTTACCTGGCGCAGGCTGACCAAGGATTTCCATCGCAGGCAGACCGTTATAGCGTTCCAGACGCGGAGAACCGTATTGCCACTTCGCCGATGAGAAGGCCGAGAAGGGCACCATGGTTCCGCTGCTGTTGCGCACGTACCACTTGCTGATGTCATCCGGCAGCATACGTGAATCAGCTTTACCCATCACATACACTTTCTTCACGCGGCCACGGTCAATAAAGTCATTGACGTAGGAACCGCCCCAGGATGCAGCCAGTGTGGTGTTGATGTCGCTCAACGACACGCCCAACGCCTGTGCTTTTTCCTGATCGATGGTCAGTTTGTACTGCGGTGTATCTTCTAACCCGTTCGGACGCACACCAACCAGCGTGTCAGAGTGCTGTGCAATCATACCAAACAGCTGGTTACGCGCTTCGGTTAACTTATCGTGACCCAGGTTGCCCTGATCGATCAGTTCAAAGTCGAAGCCGGTAGCGTTACCCAATTCGATAATTGCGGGCAGGTTAAACGGAATTACCATGGCATCTTTGATCGCACCCAACGCTTTCATCGCACGTCCGGCGATGGCAGGGACTTTCAAATCACTGTTTCCACGTTCATCCCAAGGCTTGAGGCTGACAAACGCAATACCGGTATTCTGGCCACGGCCGGCGAAACCAAAGCCATTGACGGTAAATACGGAGTTAACGCTGTCTTTCTCTTTGGTCAGGAAGTAATCCGTCACCTGATCCAGCACTTTCTGGGTACGTTCTTGCGTGGCACCTGCAGGCAACGATGCCTGAGCTAACAGCAAGCCCTGATCTTCTTCCGGCAGGAAGGAGGAGGGTAGACGTAAGAACAGGAAAGCCATGCCAACCACAATCACCAGGTAAATCACTAAATAGCGACCGGTGCTGCGAACGATGTGACCCACACTGTCAACGTAGTGGTTGGTGCTCTTGTCGAACAGACGGTTAAACCAACCGAAGAAACCAGTGGTTTTGCCGTGGTCCCCTTTTTTGATGGGTTTCAGCATGGTGGCACAAAGCGCAGGCGTCAGAATCAACGCCACCAGCACCGAAAGGGCCATAGCCGATACGATGGTAATGGAGAACTGACGATAAATTACGCCGGTTGAACCGCCAAAGAACGCCATCGGTACGAACACCGCTGACAGTACCAGCGCGATACCCACCAGCGCGCCTTGAATCTGCTCCATCGATCGTTTGGTCGCTTCTTTTGGCGGTAATCCCTCTTCCGCCATCACGCGCTCAACGTTCTCAACCACCACGATGGCATCATCCACCAGCAAGCCGATGGCGAGCACCATCCCGAACATCGTCAGGGTGTTTATCGAATAACCAAACGCACTGATAATGGCAAATGTACCCAGCAACACCACCGGCACCGCAATCGTTGGGATCAACGTGGCGCGGAAGTTTTGCAGGAACAGATACATGACCAGGAACACCAGTACGATCGCTTCCATCAGGGTTTTCACCACTTCAAAGATGGAAATTTTAACGAATGGTGTGGTGTCGTACGGGTAAACCACTTTCATGCCAGCAGGGAAGAACGGTTGCAGCTTCGCCAGTTCTTGTTTTACCGCATCTGCGGTATCCAGTGCGTTAGCACCGGTTGCCAGTTTAATACCGATACCGGATGCGGGTTTGCCGTTGTAACGTGCGATGATCTCGTAGTTTTCACCGCCGAGTTCAATTTTCGCCACATCACGTAAACGCACCTGCGAGCCATCGGGATTCACTTTCAGCAGGATTTTGCCGAACTCATCGGTAGACGTTAAGCGAGTCTGCGCGATGATTGATGCGTTAAGTTGCTGGCCTGGCGCAGGTGGCGTTCCACCTAACTGACCTGCTGCAACCTGAGCATTCTGTGTATCCAACGCGCTGATCACATCAACCGGCGTCAGCTGATAGTTATTCAGCTTATGCGGGTCCATCCAGATACGCATAGCGTACTGCGCACCAAACACCTGCGTATCACCAACACCTGCGGTACGGCTGATCGGATCTTTAATGTTGGAGGCAACATAATCAGAAATATCATTCTGCGTCATGCTGTCGTCATCACTAATGAAACCGGCCACCATCAGGAAGCTGCTGGAGGATTTCTTAACCTGAATCCCCTGTTGCTGCACTTCCTGCGGAAGCAGAGGCATTGCCAGTTGCAGTTTGTTCTGCACCTGAACCTGGGCAATATCTGCGTCAGTTCCAGACTGGAAAGAGATTGTCAGCGTCAGCGTACCGGATGAATCACTGCTTGAGGACATGTACATCAGTCCGTCAATGCCGTTCATATTTTGCTCGATAACCTGCGTTACCGAATCCTGCAGCGTTTTCGCATCCGCACCCGGGTAGGTGGCCTGAATCTCAATTGCCGGCGGCGCAACATTGGGATATTGCTCTATCGGCAGTTTGAGAATCGATAGCACACCCGCCAACATGATGATGATGGCGAGGACCCACGCAAAGATGGGTCGATCGATAAAGAACTTAGCCATGTATCAACGGCTCCTGTTATGACGATGATTTTTCAGACTGAGACTGCGATTGCGAGTCAGGTGCAGCTTTAGCATCGTCTGAGACTTCTTGTGGCGTAACCTGTGCGCCCGGTTTTGCACGTTGCAGACCTGTCGTAATCACACGTTCGCCCGATTTAACACCGTCCGTCACCAACCATTTGTCGCCAATGGCCTGAGCGGCATTCACGGTACGTGATTCGACTTTATTGTCAGAGCCCACCACCATTACTGTCGCCTGACCGGTTGGCGTACGCGTTACCGCTTGTTGCGGTACCAGCAAGGCTTCTGGGTTGGTTCCTTCATCCAAACGTGCACGTACAAACATGCCCGGCAACAATGAATGTTGTGGATTTGGGAAAATCGCACGCAAGGTGATAGAGCCAGTGGTTTCGTCGACGGTTACGTCAGAGAATTCCAGTGTGCCAGGTTGAGAAAAGCTGCTGCCATCTTGCATCAACAGGGTGACGTTTGCTTTACCGTCAATCTGTTTCAGCTTGCCTGACTCCAGTTCTCCACGTAGGCGCAGGAAATCGTCGCTGGATTGCGTGACATCAACATACATCGGGTCAAGCTGCTGCACGGTAGCCAGCGCGGTAGTTTGCGCGCTTTGCACCAATGCACCTTCCGTAACGGAAGATTTACCGATACGGCCGCTGATAGGCGAAGTCACTTTGGTGTAAGCGAGATTGATACGCGCTGTTTCGACGTTGGCTTTTGCCACTTGAACTGCAGCATCATTCTGCGCAGCAGTAGCAACCGCGGTGTCATAGTCTTGCTGACTGATGTACTTAGTACCCAGCAGAGGTTTGTAACGTTTCACCGTGAGCTGAGCAATGCGCGCATTAGCTTCAGCCTGAGACAAATCGCCTTTGGCGCTGTTATAAGCGGCCTGATAAGTTGCAGGATCGATTTGATAAAGCGATTGACCCGCTTTTACATCACTGCCTTCAACAAAATTACGCTTCAGAATAATACCGGAAACTTGAGGCCGAACTTCAGCTACGCGATACGCGGAAGTCCTGCCCGGTAATTCGGTAGAAATTTTTAAAGGTTCGTTTTTTAACGTGACAACACCTACTTCAGGAGGTTGTTGCTGGGCGGCTTGTTGGGATTTACCATCATCACATCCTGTTAACAAAAAGCTGCCTGATAACATCAGGACGGCCGCCAGAGGCGATAATCCTCTGATTTTATTCATAAATAAACCTCTAGAGTTCGATATCAAATGATCAATGGATCACAAACCGAAAAACCCATTGCTGCGTCAGATCGCGGGTCGTGCTATGGTACATACATTCACAAATGTATGTAAACTTGCCTGTTTGTAAAAAAGTTACCTATGGCACGAAAAACCAAAGCGCAAGCACTTGAAACTCGACATCAAATTCTTGATGCCGCCATTATTCTGTTTTCACAACAGGGTGTTTCTGCCACCTCATTAGCAGATATCGCCGCAGCCGCTAATGTCACACGCGGTGCCATTTACTGGCATTTCAAAAATAAAGCTGATGTCTTGCATGAAATCTGGTTGCGATGCGACGCCGGGCTTGATGATGTGGAACTTGAGTATCAGACAAAATACCCGGGCGATCCACTTTCTGTTTTAAGGGCGATGCTAGTCTATATCTTTGAAGCAACAGCAAAGGATCCACAACGCCGCGCCTTGATGGAGATCATATTCCATAAGTGCGAATTCGTCGGTGAAATGGCGGCACTGAAAAACATTCAGCAGAGTTTACTGCTTGAGTGTTACGAAAAAATAGAAGACGTTCTGCGTCAGTGTATTGAAGCAGAACAGCTGTCGCCGCATCTTAACACGCGTCAGGCTGCGCTTATTATGCGCGGTTACGTTAATGGAATGATGGAAAGCTGGTTATTTACGCCGGAAAGCTTCGATTTAGCCGGTGATGCCACACAACTGGTTGAAGCGTTTATTGATATGTTACGGCTAAGCCCAACCTTAACCGTTAACGTTTAATCAGAATGGCTGTTGTCGCGTTTTCTTTCAAAATCGCGTTGTACCATGGCCAATGCTGAGAGCACCGTTTCTACTGGAAGCTGATGCTCTTCCAAAAGTTGAATCAAATCCACCGCCAGCTTGACGTCGTCAGGGGCACTTTCCAAAGACATAATCTCTCCTTAACAGGGGACCTCGTTACTGTCCCATCTCTTATGCCAGCGTATCGCTCTTAATAATAGAAGCAGACATTGCCGTGACGTTTTATTCGCTTTCACTGCCACTACGCAGCGATAACGCCCATTCAACAGAACGGATAGCCTGTCGACAACGCGCCATTCTGCCTTCAAGAATTTCCAAATCTTTTTTCAACTGCTGCTGTACCGCCAGGGTTTCAGCCAACGCCATGCGCTGCTCGCGCTGATCGATCATGGCCTGCAATCGTCGCTCATACTCACGATATTCCTGATATTTGGATTCTCGCAGATTCCGCTGCGGTCGCTCGCGCCAGGTGCGAATTTGCTGGGTACTCGCTTCTCGTTGCAGGGCTGCGATTTGATCTACCAAACGTTCAGCTAACCAGGCACTTCGAGTCAGATCCTCTGCCTCTGTACACAATCGCTGAAAATTTTGCTCAATTTCTTGCAGATAGTCGGCCAGTCTTGTGCCTTTAGCACGGAAGAGTTGACTGTCGAAGCGTGGTTGACGACAGCGTCCATCGGGATGGCGGGCAATCTCTTCACGCAAGCTAAGAATGCAATGATGCAGTCGCTGATGAACGGAACTGAGGCTCATAATCCGCCAGCCAATTGTGCTAACGTGTGCGAACTCAGGAATTTTTGGGCGGCATTCATGCAACGCATTGTGTTATTAACCCTCGGCTGGCTGGCAATTGTGCTGGGCACATTGGGTATTGTATTACCTTTATTACCTACCACGCCATTTATGCTCTTGGCGGCTTGGTGCTTTGCCCGTTCTTCACCCCGCTTTCATCACTGGCTGCTGTGGCGCTCACCCTTTGGCCGTTATCTTCGCCACTGGGATCAACATCGTGCCATGCCGCCAGGCACGAAAGGTCGCGCTATCTTACTGATTGTTCTTACCTTTAGCGTTTCCATTTTTTTGGTGAAAATCGTGTGGGTACGTATCATGCTATTGGTGATGTTAGCATTACTGGTGGCATTTATGTGGCGCATTCCGGTGGTGGCAGAAACGGCGGATCCGCCGCAGACACCGCGATAAAGTTGCATTTATCCGGCCATTTGCTTAGATTTGGGCGTCTTCGTGCGTGGCTTTCCCTTGTGAATACTCTCCCGCTGAGCCTTTTAATAGGTATTGGCGCTATAGAAGCTGCGCGAAACAGAATTTTTTACCAGGCGTAACATTATGACCGACACTGCGCAGCAGCTTGAATACATTAAAAACAGCATCAAAAGCATTTCTGATTACCCGAAACCGGGCATCCTGTTTCGTGACGTCACCAGTTTGCTGGAAGATCCAAAAGCCTATGCGGCGTCAATCGCGCTGCTGGTCGAGCGTTATCGCAACAAAGGCATCACTAAAGTTGTAGGAACCGAAGCGCGTGGTTTTCTGTTTGGTGCGCCAGTGGCGTTAGGTTTGGGCGTGGGATTTGTCCCCGTGCGTAAACCGGGCAAACTGCCGCGCGAAACTTACAGCGAAACCTATGAGCTGGAATACGGCACCGACCAACTGGAGCTGCACAAAGATGCTATCCAACCGGGCGATGTGGTGTTAGTAGTTGATGATCTACTGGCAACCGGCGGCACCATTGAAGCGACAGTGAAATTGATTCGTCGTGCCGGTGGTGAAGTTACGGATGCCGCTTTCATCATTAATCTGTTTGATTTAACGGGCGAAACCCGCCTAAAAGCGCTTGGCGTAGAGTGCTACAGTCTGGTCAACTTCCCCGGCCACTAAACGATTCTGCAGGCCTTGCCGCAAGGCGAGGTCTTCACATGCTTCACTGAGATAACCAGTGATAGGCAGATGCATTTCTCGCTGTTAGACTACTGCAACGATATACAGGAGTTGCAGATCTCTGCGCTCACCTTTCCATCCAAATTCGTCGAATCCACATGAGCTATCAGGTACTTGCGCGAAAATGGCGTCCCCAGGCTTTTGCTGATGTTGTTGGTCAGGAACATGTTCTGACGGCGCTGGCGAATGGATTGTCTCTGGGACGTATCCATCATGCTTATCTCTTCTCCGGCACGCGCGGGGTAGGGAAAACCACCATTGCGCGTCTGTTGGCCAAAGGTCTTAACTGCGAAACGGGTATTACCGCGACGCCGTGCGGCCAGTGCAATAATTGTCGCGAGATTGAACAGGGCCGATTCGTTGATCTGATTGAGATCGATGCGGCTTCGCGCACCAAAGTGGAAGACACCCGCGATCTGCTCGATAACGTTCAGTACGCACCGGCGCGTGGCCGCTTCAAAGTCTATTTGATCGATGAAGTCCACATGCTTTCGCGTCACAGCTTTAACGCGCTGTTAAAAACGCTGGAAGAGCCGCCGTCACACGTTAAATTTCTGCTGGCAACTACCGATCCGCAAAAACTGCCGGTGACCATTCTTTCTCGCTGTCTGCAATTTCATCTCAAGGCGCTGGATGTCGATCAAATCCGCCAGCAGCTTGACCATGTTCTGCAGCAAGAACAGATCGAAAGTGAACCGCGCGCGCTGCAGCTTTTAGCCCGCGCTGCGGATGGCAGTATGCGCGATGCGCTGAGCCTAACTGATCAGGCGATTGCGATGGGGCAAGGCGCGGTAACCAGCGCAACCGTCAGCACCATGCTGGGCACGCTTGATGGCGAACAGCCGTTGGGATTGATCGAGGCCGTGGTTGATGGCAACGGTGAAGAGGTGATGTCGCTGTTGAACCAGGCGGCGTCGCGCGGTGTGGAGTGGGAAGCTCTGCTGGTTGAAATGCTGCGTTTACTGCATCGCATTGCCATGGTGCAATTGCTGCCGACATCATTAAATGATGATGAAGAGAGCAATGCGCTGCGTTTACGTGAACTGGCGCGCGTCGTGCCGCCAGCGGATGTGCAGCTTTATTACCAAACCTTGTTAATGGGACGCAAAGACTTACCGATTGCGCCCGATCGCCGCATGGGCGTTGAAATGACGCTGCTGCGTGCGCTGGCTTTTCACCCTAAAGCGCAGGTTGCTGATCCCGTAGCACGTCCAGCCTTGGTGGCGCAACCGGCAGAAGTACAGCCACAAAACCCGCCGGTACAGCCTCAAGCCGCCAATTTACAGCCGCAACGTGCGCCCGCGCAGCCGCAAACTGCAAAGTCGCAGCCACAACCGACGGCGGCACAGCCACAAATGGCACCGCCTGATGCTGCACCTGCGACGCAGCACCATGAAACGTCGCCAGCGGCGGCACCGGATCCCTCTTTATCCAGTTCCACCAGTCAGCTCCTGCAGGCGCGCACGCAACTGTTGCGCCAGGGAGCGAACAAACCAAAAAGAGTGAGCCGGCGGCGCCTGGAGCGCGGCCGGCCAACTCCGCGCTGGAGCGGCTGGCTTCAGTCACCGAGCGAAGCCAGCAGCGCATGCGAGATAGCGCTCCTGCCGCTCCGGTAAAAAAAGAGGCCTATCGCTGGAAATCGCAGAACCAGACGGTGGAAATTGCCGAACCCGTCGCTACGCCAAAAGCCTTGCGTTCTGCGCTTGAGCATGAGAAAACCCCTGAGCTGGCGGCACGGCTGGCGGAAGAGGCGTTGCAGCGTGACAGTTGGGCTGCCGAAATCGCCACCCTGCAGTTGCCTAAGCTAGTACAGCAGTTAGCCTTGAATGCATGGAAGGAAACCACTGAGAACGGTGTTTGTTTGCACCTCCGTTCCAGCCAGCGCCATTTGAATTCTACCGCTGCGCAGCAGGCATTAAGCGCAGCGTTAAGTCAGGCAGCCGGACAGACAGTTGAACTGTCGGTCATTGAAGACGATAATTCTACGGTGTTGACGCCACTGGAGTGGCGTCAGGCCATTTACGAAGAGAAGCTGGCGCAAGCGCGTCAGTCGATCACCAGCGATACTCACATTCAGACGCTGCGTCGCTTTTTCGATGCCGATCTGGATGAAGAAAGTATCCGACCCGTTTGATCACGCTGCCGCTGTCCAATGGATAGCGTTGTGGCCACAGCTGAGAGAGAAAACTATGTTTGGTAAAGGCGGATTGGGTAACCTGATGAAACAGGCCCAGCAGATGCAAGACAAAATGGCCAAAGTTCAGGAAGAGATCGCTGCACTGGAAGTCACCGGTGAATCAGGCGCGGGTCTGGTAAAAGTCACCATCAACGGTGCGCATAACTGTCGCCGCGTTGAAGTCGATCCAAGCCTGTTGGAAGATGACAAAGACATGCTGGAAGATCTGATCGCTGCGGCATTCAACGATGCAGCACGCCGCATCGATGAAACCCAGAAAGAGAAGATGGCGGATGTCTCTTCAGGCATGCAATTGCCGCCTGGCTTCAAGATGCCGTTCTAATGCAAACCAGTCCACTGCTTGAGTCTTTGATGGAATCGCTGCGCTGTCTGCCTGGCGTTGGGCCGAAATCGGCACAGCGCATGGCATTCCAGCTGTTGCAGCGCGATCGCAGCGGTGGCATGCGGCTGGCGCAGGCGCTTACACGGGCCATGTCGGAAATCGGTCATTGCGCCGATTGCCGCACGTTCACCGAGCAGGAAATTTGCACCATTTGCGCCAATCCCCGGCGTCAACAAAATGGGCAAATCTGTGTGGTGGAAAGCCCGGCAGATATCCACGCCATTGAGCAAACCGGGCAATTTGCCGGTCGCTACTTTGTGCTGATGGGCCATCTTTCGCCGCTTGACGGCATTGGCCCGGCGGATATTGGCCTGGATCGCCTTGAACAGCGCTTAGAGAGTGAAACCCTCAATGAAGTGATTCTCGCGACCAACCCAACGGTTGAAGGCGAAGCCACTGCTAACTATATTGCCGAGCTGTGCGGGCAATATGGTGTCGATGCAAGCCGTATCGCCCATGGCGTTCCGGTGGGCGGCGAACTTGAAATGGTTGATGGCACCACGCTGTCGCACTCGCTGGCCGGTCGCCACAAGATTAAATTTTAAACGCTTGCCGGTGTTATGTAAGACACCGGCTTGAAATCCTCGTACTTATCCCCACATCTTCCTCAACGTTTGTTCAACCTGTTTTGTTGAGGTAGCAATGACCATGAAAGGACAAGAGACCCGTGGCTTTCAGTCGGAAGTAAAACAACTTCTGCACCTGATGATCCATTCTCTCTATTCAAACAAAGAGATTTTCCTGCGCGAACTGATTTCCAACGCCTCAGATGCGGCGGACAAGCTGCGTTTTCGTGCGCTGTCTGATGCCAGCCTCTACGAAGGTGATGGCGACTTGCGCGTGCGTCTCTCTGTTGATAAGGACAACCGCACCATTACGCTGAGCGATAACGGCATTGGTATGCGTCGGAACGAGGTGATTGATAACCTCGGTACGATTGCGAAATCAGGTACCAAAGCGTTTCTTGAATCCATGGGTTCTGACCAGGTCAAAGACAGCCAGCTCATCGGCCAGTTTGGTGTCGGTTTCTATTCCGCCTTTATCGTGGCAGACAAAGTGTCCGTGCGCACCCGCGCAGCGGTGCAGCTGCTGACGAAGGCGTGTTCTGGGAATCAGCAGGGGAAGGCGAATATACCCTCGCGGATATCACCAAAGACGATCGCGGCACCGAGATCACGCTGCATTTACGTGAAGGTGAGGATGAGTTCCTTGATGCCTGGCGTGTGCGCAACATCATTGGTAAATACTCTGATCACATCGCGCTGCCGGTTGAAATCGAGACCAAAGACGAAGAAAACGACACAACCAGCTGGGAAAAGATCAACAAAGCTCAGGCGCTGTGGACACGTAACAAGTCTGACATCAGCGATGAAGAGTACACCGAGTTCTATAAGCACATCGCACATGACTTCAGCGATCCAGCGATTTGGAGCCATAATCGGGTTGAAGGCAAGCAGGAATACACCAGCCTGCTCTATATCCCGGCACGTGCGCCATTCGACATGTGGAACCGCGATACCAAGCATGGCCTGAAACTCTACGTACAGCGCGTGTTCATCATGGACGACGCTGAGCAGTTCATGCCGAACTATCTGCGCTTTGTTCGTGGCCTGATTGATTCCAACGATCTGCCGCTGAACGTCTCCCGTGAAATTCTGCAAGACAGCCGCGTAACCCAAAGCCTGCGCGGTGCGCTGACTAAGCGTGCGCTGCAAATGCTGGAAAAACTGGCAAAAGATGACAGCGACAAATATCAGACCTTCTGGAAAGAGTTTGGTCTGGTGCTGAAAGAAGGCCCTGCTGAAGACAACACCAACCAGCAAACCATCGCTAAATTGCTGCGCTTTGCAACCACGCAGAGCGAAGGTGCAGAGCAAACCATTTCGCTGGAAGACTATGTTAGCCGCATGGTAGAAGGGCAGGAGAAGATTTACTACATCACTGCCGACAGCTATGCCGCAGCGAAGAGCAGCCCGCATCTGGAACTGTTCCGCAAAAAAGGCATTGAGGTTCTGCTGCTCTCCGATCGCATCGACGAATGGATGATGAGCTACCTGACCGAGTTCGACGGCAAAACCTTCCAATCTGTCAGCAAAGCGGATGATTCGCTAAGCAAGCTGGCCGATGAAGAAACCGAAGAGCAAAAGAAGCCGAGAAGGCGCTGGAACCGTTCGTTGAGCGCATTAAAACGTTGCTGGGCGAGCGCGTTAAAGAGGTGCGCTTAACGCATCGCTTAACCGACACGCCAGCGATTGTCACCACTGACGCTAATGAAATGACCACGCAAATGGCGAAGCTGTTCGCGGCTGCGGGTCAGGAAGTGCCAGAGGTGAAATACATCTTCGAAATCAACCCGGATCACCAATTGGTCAAACGCGTTGCGGATACGCAAGACGAAGCGCACTTTGGCGAGTGGATTGAACTGCTGCTGGATCAGGCGCTATTGGCTGAGCGCGGTACGCTGGATGATCCGAACCAGTTTATCCGTCGTATGAATCAGCTGCTGACGGCCTAAACTAACAAGCCGGTGACGCACATCACCGGCTTTTTTTATGGCTGCGCAGCGTCGCGGAGCCAATGTCGAAACAGGCTTATCTCAGCATCGTTTCGCCGCGCTTGCTTGGTCATCATCCAGGTTGCGCGTTCAACCCGCACAAAGCCTACGGGCGCAATCAATGTGCCATCTTCAAGCTCCTTTCGAACCAGCAAACGCGGCGCCATGATCACGCCGAGACCATTGCGTGCCGCCTGAATACCCAACGTCAGATTTTCAAAATGCTTACCGGGACGAAAGTTCCCGCGCACGCCTGCGGCTTTTGCCCACTCTGACCAGGCATGTAAGCGCGTATCGGCATGGAGCAGCGGCAATTCTGCCAGATCCTGTTCGCTGCGAAAGCGTTGGGCAAACAGGGGTGAGCAGAGCGGGCCAATATAGTCTTCGCTAACCAAGGTGGCATCAATATCGCCATCCGGTGGCTGCTCGTAGCTGAGGATCAACACGTCAGTATGTTCGCTGCGCAACTGATCAACGTCAGCCAGCGCCTGAAACTGAACGTCGATTTCGGGATGTCGCTGATAAAACGTCGCAATACGTGGAATCAACCATTGCGAGAGAAAACTGGGTGAACAGGAAACTTTAAGATGATGACGCATGCCAGTACGAATACTTTCACTGGTGCTGTGTAATTCGCTGAAGGCTTTCTGGCAACTGATGAGTAAGCGCTCACCATGTGAGGTTAATTTGACGCGTCCATTAGAACGGACAAATAACGGCTTGCCCATCCAGTTTTCAAGCTGGCGTATCTGATGACTGATAGCGCTATGTGTGACGTGCAGGTGTTCGGCCGCCAGACTAAAGCTGCTGTTCAAAGCGGCCTGATGAAAATAGTGCAGCGCCCTCAGCGGTGGTAGCCCGGTCATACTCATCCCCTGTGTAAAAACCTAACAGGGATTGTCAGTTTATATCATTTTAAAGTCCAGCCGCATTGACCTACCCTTTAGGGCAAATTCTGGCGGGTTGACTGATGCGTTTGTCTGTGCCTTTATCGGCTATTTCCGCCTTGCTCAAGACGAGCCGCTCGCCATCACACTGCAAAAACACGAGAAAAAGTACGATGGCTTCCTCATCTTCTTCATCTGAGCGTTCTTCAAAGGCGCGAGATAGGTTGCGCCTCACATTGTCACGACTCTATAAACTAGAGCAGTTCGATCTGTTCTTTACTCCGTCGTTACATGTTGCGCGCATACTGCTCTCCCAACTCTTTTTTCGCCAGGAACAGGCACGTAATCAAACCCGCTACGCTTCCCATTATCCTGTTACCGAACTCAATGTACTGCCCGCTATTCCACTGATGTCAGGCAATATCACGCTCATTCCGCATATTGAAACGCCGCGCGGCGTAATACGAACGTTGAGCGATTGCCAAAAGCAGGGTGTGACCGATGCCAGTGAAAGCTTTGCCAGCATGCTGCATGAGTCACTGATCAATGAGGCTCAGCTGTTTGTTACCCGTTTTGATCGTCACGCTGAGTTAGGGAATGATTTAGTGCTGGTGGCGCTGCGTACACAGGATTTCAGTACGTTAGTACGCAGCGAATTGCGCCTGTTTGAACAAGGTTTAACGCTGGAAAATGCGATTCAACATACCCTCAAGCGAATGGACGATGATGACTGGCGGCCTTATAACGCTGCGGTTGTGGATAATATCTCGATCTCCTCGCCGGTAATATTGAATTCCAGCCATCAGCCTGGCTTGCCGTTTGCCAGTTTTTATTTGCCCGCTTCGCTGCTGGCGACGTTAAAGAGTTCGGACGAGATGATGTTGTGGCCAAAACTGGAGCGCTTGCAGTTCAATGCCAATGTGCGCGGCGGTGGCAAAAAAGCGTCAATATGACGCATCAGGTGTGCAAGCGGCTGCAAAACTTGTTTGCCGCTAGCAACAAATCTGAAAAAGGCGCAACGTTGAATCGCTACTAGGTATCCGAGAGGAAAGCCAATAAAGTAGACCTGACAGGATCCGCGCCTTTCTTGTGATGCGCGGATCATAATGGTATGTTCTTCGCCTTCTCAGATAGATCAATGCGATTCGCAAGGGATTTACGCAATGCGTATTATTCTGCTCGGTGCTCCGGGCGCAGGTAAGGGGACTCAGGCCCAATTCATCATGGAGAAATATGGCATCCCGCAAATCTCCACCGGCGACATGTTGCGTGCAGCAGTTAAAGCAGGCTCTGACCTTGGCAACCAGGCGAAAGCCATTATGGATGCCGGCAAGCTAGTTACCGATGAATTAGTGATTGCGCTGGTAAAAGAGCGTATTACACAGGAAGACTGCAAAAACGGTTTCCTGCTGGACGGTTTCCCACGCACCATTCCTCAGGCAGACGCGATGAAAGATGCCGGCATCAACGTTGATTACGTGCTGGAGTTTGCTGTACCGGATGAACTGATTGTTGAACGCATCGTGGGACGTCGCGTCCATGCGCCATCTGGCCGCGTTTATCACGTCAACTTTAATCCACCAAAAGTGGAAGGCAAAGATGATGTGACGGGCGAAGAGCTGACCACCCGTAAAGATGATCAGGAAGAAACCGTGCGTAAGCGCCTGGTGGAATACCATCAGATGACCGCGCCGCTGATTGCTTACTACAGCAAAGAAGCTGAGGCGGGCAACACCGCTTATCACAAAATTGATGGCACCCGTAAAGTGCCTGAAGTAAGCGCAGAGCTGGCGAACATCCTCGGCTAAGTGCGTTGGGGCTGGTTATGCTGGCCCCTTTTGCAGTAATCGCTGTTACCTCCCACTAATTCCGCTACAATTTCCCTCGTTTTCACGCACCCCCGTATTCGTCAAGGAATAGCAATGAGGCAAGATAAGCCCGGCGTGTTACTGGTAAATTTAGGTACACCAGACGCCCCAACCACACCTGCAGTTAAACGTTATCTAAAACAATTTTTGAGCGATCCGCGCGTTGTCGATACGCCGCGCTGGCTTTGGTGGCCGATCCTCAATGGCGTTGTTTTGCCATTCCGATCGCCAAAAGTCTCAAAACTGTATGCATCGGTCTGGATGGAAGGCGGTTCGCCGTTGATGGTTTTCAGCCAGCGCCAACGTGATGCGCTTGCGGCAAAGCTCGATATGCCGGTTGCATTGGGCATGAGTTACGGCAATCCCAGCCTGAAAAGTGCCGTCGACAGTTTAATGGCGCAGGGCGTAACGCGATTGATCGTGCTGCCGCTTTACCCGCAATTTTCCTGCTCTACCGTAGCTGCAGTGTGGGACGGCTTAACCGCGGTATTTAAAGATTACCGCTCATTGCCTGATGTCGAGTTCATTCGCGATTATGCTGAACATCCCGCTTACATTGCTGCGTTAAAAGCCTCGGTTGAACGCTCTTTTGCCAAGCATGGTCAGCCCGATCTGCTGGTGATGTCTTATCACGGCATTCCACAACGTTTTGCAGATGAAGGCGATGACTATCCGCAGCGCTGCGCGGATACGACCGCAGCCCTGACTAAAGCGCTGGGCCTGCGCGACGACCAGTTTAAACTGACTTTCCAGTCGCGTTTTGGTCGTGAGCCTTGGTTGACGCCTTATACCGATGAGACGATGCAAGGCCTGCCGGCCAAAGGTATCAAGCACGTTCAAGTGATGAGTCCTGGCTTCTCGGCAGATTGCCTGGAAACGCTGGAAGAGATCAGCGAGCAAAACTGCGAGTTCTTCATGCACGCAGGCGGTGAGAAGTTTGAGTACATCCCAGCTTTAAACGATGATGAAGCTCACATCGACATGATGGTGCAGCTGGTCAACGCACGCCGTTAATTCACAGGCAGAGAGTGTGATATCATTCTCTGCCTGTTTTCCCCTACGGCAGCCTTCATGAAATTTCCCGGCAAACGAAAATCCAAACACTATTTCCCTGTTAGCGCTCGCGATCCTTTATTGCAACCCACTCAACACGACGTTGAAGAAGGCAGCTGGGTGGTGGGTATCGATCAGACATTGGTTGATATCGAAGCCAAAGTGGATGATGACTTTTTAGCTCGCTACGGTTTAAGCGCAGGCCATTCTTTAGTGATTGACGATGCCGTTGCTGAAGCGCTCTACACCGAGTTAATGCGTGAAGAGCTGATCAGCCATCAGTTTGCGGGCGGTACCATTGGCAACACCCTGCACAATTTTTCCGTGTTGGCTGATGATCGCTCGGTACTGCTGGGCGTGATGTGTAATAACATTCAAATTGGCGGTTACGCTTATCGCTATCTTTGCAATACTTCCAGCCGCATGGATCTCAACTATCTGCAGGGTGTTGATGGCGCGATTGGACGCTGCTTCACTTTAGTTGGCGAGCAGGGCGAACGCACCTTTGCTATCAGTCCCGGCCAGATGAACCAGTTGCAGCCAGCCAACATCCCGGAAGCGGTGATTGCGGGTGCCTCGGCGCTGGTGTTGACATCCTATCTGGTGCGTTGCAAAGAGGGCGAGCCGATGCCGCATGCCACGCTACAAGCAATTGAGTACGCAAAAAAGCATAACGTGCCGGTGGTGCTAACGTTAGGGACTAAACACGTCATTGGCGATAATCCGCAATTCTGGCGCGATTTCCTGCGCGATCACGTCTCTATCGTGGCAATGAATGAAGAAGAAGCCTATGCGTTAACCGGCGAAGCGGATCCGCTGCTGGCATCTGATATGGCGTTGGAATGGGTAGACCTGGTGCTGTGTACTGCAGGCCCGACGGGTTTATACATGGCGGGTTATACCGAAGACGAATTCAAGCGCAAAACCAATCATCCGTTGCTGCCCGGTGCGATTGCAGAGTTTAACCAGTACGAATTCAGCCGCGTAATGCGTTTGCAGGATTGCCAGCAACCGCTGCGTATTTTCTCTCATATCGCACCTTATATGGGCGGTCCAGAGAAAATCATGAATACCAACGGTGCGGGTGATGGTGCTTTGGCGGCTCTGCTACATGACATTACGGCGAACAACTATCACCGTCTTAAAGTGGCGAATTCCAGCAAACACGCCCGACCTTATCTGACTTACTCTTCGCTGGCGCAAGTGTGTAAATATGCTAACCGCGTCAGTTATCAGGTGTTGAACCAGCATTCACCGCGCCTGACGCGCGGCTTACCAGAGCGTGAAGATAGCCTGGAAGAGTCCTACTGGGATCGATGATTTAAGCGGGTCGGTGCGAGAAGGTCCTGTTAATGACCTTCTCGCCATAAAGAGGGGATTAGCTGTTGGTCGTGGCCCGTACAGTTTCGCAGGCTAAATCCTGATGATCTTGCGCCATCTCCTGTTCGAGCATCAGCAACATGCTATTGGCAATCTCACGCTCGCCCATCACCACGCGCGTTGCGCCCCGTTCCATGATGTACTCCACTTCGTCGTCATAATGTGCCCGCGCGATAATCTCAATGCTTTGATGTCTTTCACGGGCAGCTGCCACCACTTCGCCCGCTTCATAGCCATTGGGAATCGTCAGCAGCAGCCAACGGGCGCAATCTAAACGTGCCAGCTCCATAGTTTCGGCGCGCGCGGCGTTGCCCAGCACCGCTCTGATGCCGCGTTCACGCAGCGCTTCAACGCGAGGACGTGAATTTTCTACCACCACCAGCGGCACATTCGCCTCCAGCAACTTCTCACCAATCAGGCTTCCCACGCGGCCATATCCCACAATCACCGCATGATTACAGATATCGACCGGAATTTGCTTCTCTTCTTCAATCGCCTCTTCCAGCGTTTGCTCTTCCATGGTTTCAGTTTTTGCCAGATAACGTTCTAGCAAGGTAAAGAGAATAGGATTCAGCATAATGGACAGAATGGCGGCGGCGAGCACCAAATTACGCCCTTCTTCGGTCAGGATATTCAGGGAAATACCGAGCCCTGCGAGAATAAAGGCAAACTCACCAATCTGCGCCAGGCTCACGGAAATGGTTAACGCTGTTCGACGTGAATGCCCCAGCAGCGTGACCAGCAACCAGGCCGCGACCGATTTACCCACCACGACAATCACCAGCGCACCCAGCACCGCTAACGGCTGTGTCACTAAAATCATCGGGTCAAACAACATCCCTACCGAAACAAAGAACAGCACCGCGAACGCGTCGCGCAGCGGCAGCGTGTCATGTGCGGCACGGTGGCTCAATTCAGACTCGTTCAGCACCATGCCCGCGAAAAACGCGCCCAGGGCAAAGGAGACATCAAAAAATTCTACAGCACCAAACGCAATGCCCAGCGCCAGCGCCAGCACCGCGAGTGTGAAAAGCTCGCGCGAACCGGTTGCGGCACTTTTGGCAAGGATCCACGGCACCGCGCGACGTCCTACCACCATCATCAACACCATAAAGGCAGCGACTTTACCTATGGTCAACAGCAGATCCCAGGCAAGTAAGCTCGCGCTGGCGTTGCCTTCTTCAAACATTCCGGCAATCGCAGGCAGCAGAACCAGCGCCAGCACCATCACTAAATCTTCGACGATTAACCAGCCAATGGCGATTTGCCCGCGTTGACTATCAATCAGCTGGCGTTCTTCTAAGGCGCGCAGTAACACCACGGTACTGGCGGTTGAAAGACAGAGCCCAAACACTAAGCCCGTCATTAATGACCAGCCCATCGACCACGACAAACCCATTCCCAGCAAGGTTGCTACGGCAATTTGCGCAATAGCACCGGGAATAGCGATGTGTTTTACCGACATCAAATCTTTTAAAGAGAAATGCAGGCCCACCCCAAACATCAGCAAAATGACGCCTAATTCCGCCAGTTCAGGAGCGAGGTTGGTATCTGCGACAAAACCGGGCGTAAAAGGGCCTGCCAGCACGCCAGCCATTAAATAACCGACTAACGGAGATATTCGTAAGCGATTAGCCAGCATACCAAGGAGAAAAGCCAGAACCAGTGCCCCGACAATGGTGGTGATCAACGGTGTGGTGTGATGCATGCCTGTCTCCTTGTGTGCAATTGTATCCGCTTGTAACAAATGAGTTTAATGCAAATAGCAGTGGTACGCTGAATAATTTGTGGGATTAAGGGAAAAAACTCATTAAATACGAAGAAAACGCAATCGAACCTCTATTTTTAATCATTATCTTTAATATTGGCCGCAATAGCGGTTAATCAAGGGACGTAAGGAAAAATAATTATCCCTCTAAAAGTCGTATGACACGACGGATACGCCAGAGAAAAGGTGTTATCGCCAGCGCTGACATTCCAGGAAGGTAAATCAGCGTCTTAAGAACCTCCGCTTAATTAACCCTAAGTGTGTTTGGCCTTGAGTTAAGGAGAGGAATGTGCGACACAGGAGGTCGATTTAGCGAGCGAGCCCGTAGATAAACGGGCCAGATGCGAGATAAGGAGATTGGCTTTGTTAATACCACGATGGTCAGGAAAAGGAATAGCGCTGTTACTGGCGCTGACACCCATGCTTTCTCAGGCCGCTGTGCCTGATCGTACCTACCGTTTTAGCCTCCTTCATACCAACGATGAGCACGGACATTTCTGGTTCAACGAGCAGGGCGAATATGGCCTGGCGGCGCAAAAGACCTTGATGGATACACTGCGCTATGACGTGCAGGCCAAAGGCGGCGGTGCGCTGATCCTGTCTGCGGGTGACGTCAACACCGGCGTGCCTGAATCGGATGAGCTAGATGCCGAACCCGATATTCGTGGCATGAATCTGATTGGCTATGATGCCATGGCGTTAGGCAATCACGAGTTCGATAAACCGCTGGATATCCTACGTAAGCAGGAAAAATGGGCAAAATTCCCGTTTTTAGCCGCAAATGTCTATCAAAAAAGCAGCGGACAGCGCCTGTTCAAGCCTTGGGCTGTATTTAACCGTATGGGGCTGAAAATTGCTGTGCTCGGTTTGATTACCCCGCAAACCGCGCAGTTGGCGAATCCGGCTGCGTTGAAGGATATCGAGTTCCGCGATCCCATCAGCGAAACAGAGAAAGCCGTGGCTGAATTACGCGCCACTGAAAAGCCTGACGTGATTGTCGCGTTGACGCACCTGGGTTATGACGAAGACGGTAAACACGGCAGCAATGCACCGGGCGATGTAACGTTAGCGCGTAGCCTGCCAAAAGGAACCCTCGATCTGATTGTCGGCGGCCATTCTCATGATGCGGTTTGCATGGAAAAAGAGAATGTCAGCGTCAAAAATTATCAGCCAGGTCAGCCTTGTCAGCCCGATCAACAAAACGGTGTCTGGATCATGCAGGCTGATAAGTGGGGAAAATATGTGGGTCGCGGTGACTTCACTTACCGCAATGGTGAAATCACGCTGGCGTCGTACCAGCTGGTGCCGGTAAATCTCAAGCATAAAATCAATAATATGGATGGCAGCGAATCCTGGCTGACCTGGCAAGAAGAGATCCCAAAAAATACCGCGATGATGAAGTTGTTAACGCCCTATCAGAAGCGTGCAGATGCGAAGCTGATAGTAAATGTTGGCAGTACTGAGGGCGTATTTGAGGGTGAAAACGACAAAGTGCGCGCTGAGCAGACCAACCTTGGGCAGCTCATATTGCGTGCGCAGATGGCACATGCCAAAGCTGACTTTGGCGTGATGAGTGGCGGAGGCATACGCACTTCACTGAAGCCCGGCAAGATTAGCTGGCGTGATTTATTGCAGGTGCAACCGTTCGGTAATCAGGTGGTTTCAGTCACGCTGACCGGTGCGGAAATCAAAAAGTATCTGGCGGTAGTGGCCAATATTAAACCCAACTCTGGTGGTTACGCTCAGTTCAGCAATGTGAGCCTGGTAGCAGACGGAAAGTCGGTGAGCGAGGTTCGCATCAAAGGGCAACCGATTGACGACAAGCAAAGCTATCGCATGGCGACCAACAGCTTTAACGCAGCGGGCGGAGATGGTTATCCACGACTCGATAATCACGCGGGTTATGTGAATAGCGGCGATGTTGATGCAGAGGTTCTACGTGATTGGTTTAAGACGCATTCGCCGCTTAAAGCCAGCGATTACGCCACCAAGGGTGAGATTATTCATCTGACGGAAGCGGAAATAAAGGCGCGTGATGAAGCGGCAGAAAAATCCCGTAAGCGCAACTATCCACAAATGTTTTTGGCGTGGATTTGGCCTTGGGGTCGGGAAACCGCTAACGTCCAGTAAAGCGTGAAAGGTAAAAATGAGGAGGCGCTAGCGCCTCCTTTTTTATCAGATTTCGCAAGACTTACGTGCAATCCAGCGTTGACGTAGTTTGTCCCACACCCAGTTGTAGCCGATGGTGTAGGGCAAGAAAAACAGGAAGAAAGCAATTTCTACCAACAACGCCTGCCACAGCGTGATGTTCAGCATCCATGCGGCAATCGGTAAACCGATCACTATAAATCCCCCTTCAAAGCCCAGCGCGTGTAAAGCACGCACGCCAAAGCTACGTTTCTGGCCAGGCGGATAGAAACGGTCAAATCCGCTGTTATAGATCATGTTCCACAACATGGCGACAGTCGACAGCATGATGGCCAGCGAGCCCATTTGAAACAGCGGTTTATCCATGGCCCAGGCGGCAAGCGGCGAAACCGTGAGGATCGCTAACGTTTCAAAACCTGCGGCATGTAAAAAACGTTCTTTCATTGAGCGAGTACGCATCATAAAACTCCTTTGGGTGATGCGGCGCAGTTTCTCACGGAAAAATGCTAAGATAAAATGAATAGCTATCGATAAAAGCGATGGATGAAATGCGGTATTCCCCGAATCCCTTGAAGCTTTTGTACAAACTGTCACCAGCGGTTCATTTTCTGCCGCTGCACGAGCGTTGGGTAAAAGCCAATCCACCATTAGCACCGCAGTGGCGAATCTGGAAGATGACCTGGGCTTTATCCTGTTCGATCGTAGCGGCAGGCAGCCGCAGCTGACCCAACAAGGCCGGCGGGCATTGCCACAGGTGCAGCAAATTTTGGCGGCCAATGAGCGGCTAAGTACGCTGGCGGTTCAGCTCTCAGAAGGGGTAGAACCGCGCCTGAGTTTTGCCGTTTCTGATTTTTGGCAAACCGATCACCACGAACATCTTCTTAAGCAGTTTGATGCGCGCTACCCCGACATTGAACTGGAATGCATGATGGCGGAAGACGAAGATGTGCTCGATCTGCTGCAAACAGGCCGTGTGCATTTGGGTGTGGTTCGCGCTCAGCCACGACTGCCTGATGATATTGCGATGGCGCGTTTGCAGGTAGAAGCGCAGATGGCGATTTACTTGCATCGCGATTATCCCTTGGCGCAGCAAGCGATCATCCGCGAAAACCAGCTTGAGGAAGTGCGTCATTTACGTCTGAATACATGGGTTGATCAGCGGGAAACATCCCCGCTGGGGCGCGTTTGGTCTGCACCTAACTATCTTTTACTATTAGAAATGGCTGAGCAGGGTTTTGGCTGGAGCATTCTACCGCGCTGGTTAGTGAGCCAGTTTGGTCACGGCGTTTTGCAAGAGCTACCGTTAGCGGGCTGGCCGCAGCATATTGCTATCGAAGTCATTTGGTCGCGCCGTAATCCGCCGGGTCCCGCCGGACGATGGATGATCGATCAACTCTGCGCCCAGCCGCGCGTTTAGTCGCGGCGCGCAATATCGGCGAACGGTGCATCCAGCAGGCGTGCAAGATCCTGAGGCGCTAATTCGATATCTAAACCCCGCTTGCCGCCAGAGATAAACAGGGTGGTAAATGTCGCAGCGGAGTGATCGATCACCGTCGGTAAACGCTTTTTTGCCCTAACGGACTGATACCGCCCAGCAGGTAGCCGGTAACGCGTTGTGCGATGTGTGGATCGGCCATATCCGCTTTTTTGCCTTCAAAGCTTTAGCGACTTTTTTAAATCGAGCTGGCTGGAAACCGGTGTGACCGCCACGGCCAGCTGTTTTGCGTCACCATTTAAGGCAACAAGCAACGTTTTGTAGACCTGACGTGCATCCAAATTCAGTTTACGCACCGCCTCATCACCAAAATTGGTTTCCTGACTATCGTGTTCATAAGGGTGCAGCGTAAAGCTGACTTTTTGTTTTTCCAGAAGATTTACTGCGGGCGTCATAGTAGTACCTGTTTTAATCAGCTGATCAGAAAAATCTTATTATAAAAAGAGGTGAATAAAGGTGGCGAAAATTTGTTCTTTAGGTGAGAATTGGCCCGCGCCAGCAACTTGATTGCTGAGTGATAACCAAAATCATAAACAAATTCCTCTTTGACGGGCCGATAAAACTATCGGCTCTCTTTTTTATGGTGCTTTTTTAAGGCGCTCTAAGCAGACCGGGCAAATTATCCTCGCCGTAAAGATGCAGCGCACCTACCGCAACCACATATTTCCCCGCAGGCAATGCCTGTAATGCATCACGCCAGTGCACATTACGTTGACTGATCAGCGTATCGTTCAGCGCCTGACTAAACGTGCTCGGTAACGCAATCTCTGGCTGACGCGGCGGTGTATCCAGCCACCAGCTCACCATCATCTGAAGCAAGCGCGCATTGGTGTGCCAGTGGATCAGCGTATCTTGCAGCAGCGCCATACCGTCATCGGGCAACGCTTTCAACAGCGCAATTTGCGTATCCGCGCCTTCCAGTTCAATGATCGGCTTTTGCCAGTTTTTCGCCGCCTGTAACAGCTGATAATCGATGCCGTAATCGGGGCGCAGACCGAGTCGTTGTGCTTGTTGCGCCTGAAGCATTAGCGCGATTTGCCACGCAGGCAGTGTAGTAAACATGCTGATGGCAAGGTTGAGTTCATTACACAGCGCCACCAGTTTTGCCATCGCTTCAGCGTCAATACGTTCGGCTAAAGGTGCACGTTCACCGCTGTTATCAAAAGGCGAACCGCCTTGTGTAATGTCCGCTTCAACGATCAACGCATCGGCTTGCTGCAACTGGCGCAGTAAACGGCTGGGCAACGGCTGCATATCACGTGTGCCCATATGAATGCTGCCGACCAGATGCAATTTGCGATCGCCAAGCCGAACGTCCATTGCCGGCCAGCGATAGTGTGTAGGAAACAGTCGACTGATTAATCCGCGCAAAGTGTGCCAAACGCTACCTGTCATTCCCTGTCCTTAATTCGCTGAAAACACCATGCTAGCGATTTCAGCGGTCGAAAAACAGCGCCGTAACGGCTATTGCTGACGTGGCGGACGATAACGTAGCAGGCGATTAGCATTACTGACTACGGTTATTGATGAGAGCGCCATCGCTGCGCCTGCCACAATCGGACTCAACAGCATGCCGGTTAGCGGATAAAGCACGCCAGCGGCGACAGGAATGCCGATACTGTTATAAATAAAGGCACCAAATAAGTTCTGTCGAATATTACGCAATGTTGCTGAAGAGAGCGCTAAAGCATCCGCAACGCTGTTGAGATCGGCGCGCATTAAGGTAATCGCCGCCGTTTCTACCGCCACATCACTGCCGCCACCCATTGCAATGCCGACATCCGCCTGCGCCAGCGCAGGTGCATCATTGATGCCATCGCCAATCATGGCAACCACGCGGCCTTGCTGCTGCAGATGCGCTATCGCATCCGCTTTGCCTTCCGGCAGCACGCCAGCGATCACTTCATCAATACCGGCTTCCGCGGCGATAGCGCGTGCCGTTTTTTCATGATCGCCGGTTAACATAATCAGACGATATCCCGACTGATGCAGCCGTTGGAGAGCATCACGGCTACTGTCACGTAAGGTGTCGCGCAAGGCAATCAAACCCGCTAATTTACCGTCCTGCGCCAGCAACACTGGCGTCGCGCCTTGCTGAGTAAGCCGATCAATATCAGCTTGGGCTGAATGACACTCGATATGGTGATCGCGCATCAGCGCCACATTACCCAACAGTAACGTCTTGCCGTTGAGTATGCCGCTGATGCCTTTGCCACGTATTGTACGAAATTGCTCAACGTCAGGTCGTTTAGCTTCACCCGCTTCAGCCACGATGGCTTTTGCCAGCGGATGACTGGCTGATTGCTCAAGTGCGGCGGCAGCCTGCAAAATGGTATGACGATCGGCATCACCCCAGGCGATAACGTCAGTCACCTGCGGTCGGCCTGCTGTGAGCGTGCCGGTTTTGTCGAACACCAGGGTGTCTACTTTGCTGGCACGTTGTAGTGCATCGGCATCGCGCACCAGCACGCCTAGCTCAGCAGCGCGACCGACACCCGCGATGATCGACATCGGCGTGGCTAAACCCAGCGCACAAGGGCAGGCGATGATTAACACGGTGGTGGCGATAACCAGCGTGTAAGCGATTTGCGGCTGTGGTCCGAAAAAATACCAAATCAAACCGCTGATCACCGCTATCGCCACCACCACAGGAACAAACACGGCTGAAATGCGGTCGGCTAAGCGGCCAACGTCAGGTTTACTGCTTTGCGCCTGACGCACTAAATGAATAATGCGCGACAGCGTCGTGTGATTACCGGTGGCGCTGGCGATGAAGCGCACCGCACCATCCTGAACCAGCGTGCCCGCGTAAATCTTATCCCCTGTGGATTTACCCTGCGGCACGGCTTCACCCGTTAGCATCGCTTCATCTAACCAGGCTTCGCCGTCCTGAATCTCGCCATCCACGGGTACGCGATCGCCGGTTACTAATCGCAACGTCATACCCGATTGCACTGCGCTAACCGGCAGCAGCGATTCACCTTCTTCAGTCATTACGCGAGCTTGTGCGGGAGTGAGATCGAGGAGGCGCTCCAGCGCTTTGGATGAACGCTGACGCGCACGCTGTTCCAGTGCATGCCCGAGATTGATCAGGCCGATAATCATTACGCTGGCTTCGAAATAGAGGTGGCGCGCCTGCAGAGGAAAGAAGTCTGGCCACAACACCACGCTGAAGGAGTAGATCCATGCCGCAGCCGTACCAAGTGCCACCAAGGTATCCATGGTGGCAGCACCATTAAGCAAGCTGCGCCAGGCGCTGCGATAAAAGTGATTACCGCTGATGACCATGACTAACAGCGTAATAATACCCAACACCCGCCAGGTTGAGTGATTGCTGGCACTCAGCATCATGTCGCCAGCCATGCCCCAGATCATCAGCGGCACGCCAAACAGCAGCGCTAAAGCTGCTTGCCAGCTAAAACGTCGCATGGCTTTGCGGGCACTGTTTTGCTGTTTCTCGCGGCGTTCCTGCTCATCTTCAATGACTTGCGCGCCGTAGCCTGCGGCATCAACGGCCGCCACTAACTGCTGTGGCTCAACGTTGCCCAACACCAGTGCGCTACGCTCGCCTAAATTGACGCGCGCCTGACTCACGCCCTTGACCTGTTGCAGCGCTTTTTCAACCCGACTAACGCAGCTGGCACAGCTCATGCCGTCAATCAGTAAAAAATGCGCGGGTAGCGCTTTTTCTGCCGGTTGAGAAAAGGACTCCGTTGTCAGCGCCTTCGGCGTCGGCTCTGTTGCTGTCAACGGTTCAGCCTTTGGGTAGCTGTCGTCTGCTTTTAATGTGGCTTGATATCCTGCTGCTTCAACTGTCGCAATCAGTTCGGCCGCATCAGCATCGCTGACAATTTGCGCCTCCTGCTGCGTGACGTCAGCTTGTTTAACATCGCTGCGCTGTTCCAGCGCCTCTTTTACGCGTTTAACGCAATGGCCGCAGGTCAATCCATCCAGCGCCAAAGAAATAGTCTGTGACATGCTTAACTCCTCGTTTCATGACATTTGACCGGGCGGTCACTTTCGATTAGTTATAAAGCGTAAACCTTCCATCAAGGGGAAGGTCAAGGAGAGAAAATGAACATCAGCGATGTTGCAAACAAAACCGGGCTGACCAGCAAAGCGATTCGGTTTTATGAAGAGAAGGGCGTCGTCACGCCGCCGCTGCGCAGTGAAAATGGTTACCGCAGCTATAATCCGCATCATATTGAAGAACTTAACTTATTGCGCCAGGCGCGACAGGTTGGCTTCACCCTTGATGAGTGCCGCGAACTGGTGATGCTGTTTAACGATCCCGCTCGCCACAGCGCAGATGTGAAAGCGAGAACGCTACAAAAAGCAGATGAAATTGCGGCGCACATCGAAGAATTACACGCCATGCGCGCCCGATTATTAGCGCTGGCTGAAGCCTGTCCGGGCGATGACAGCGCTGAATGCCCCATCATCAATAACCTAACAGGCTGCTGTACTCAAACGGTAGGAAAGCGTGGCTGAATGCGCAACGTGATGCCTTCAACGGCAATCACTTCAACCTGGGTTCCCGCCACTAAATCTTGTTCGGCCTGTACGCGCCAACTGCTGTCGCCGATGCGTACGTGACCCAAGCCGTTTATCAGTGACGTATCAAGCGTCAGGTGCATGCCAATCATCTGGCTACCGCGCTGATTAAGGGAGTTTGGCTGCTGCTGGCCTTCACGGTAACGGATCCAACGATACCAAAAGAAGACGCAAACCAGCGTTAACACAGCAAACATTGAGCCTTGGGTCGTCCAGCTAAAGGGAATAAACCACTCAATAATTCCCACCATTACTGCTGCCAGGCCGCTCCACAGTAAATAGCCGCTGGTGCCGAGCATCTCAGCCGCTAAAAGCAGGCCACCTAAGGTCAGCCAGAACCAGTGGGGATGCGCAATAATATCGACCAGCATCAGCGTTTCGACTCGGGACGTGAATCTTTAAGCAACTCGCTGATACCCGCGACGGATCCCAGCAAGCTGCTGGCGTCCAACGGCATCATCACCACTTTGCTGTTATTGGCCTCGCCAATTTTTTGCAATGCATCGGTATATTTCTGAGCAACGAAGTAATTAATGGCCTGGATATCACCCGCCGCAATCGCTTCGGAGACCATTTTGGTGGCACGCGCTTCGGCTTCCGCCTGACGTTCACGCGCTTCGGCCTGCAAAAATGCGGAGGTTCTTTCGCCTTCGGCCTTGAGTATTTGCGACTGCTTTTCGCCCTCGGCGCGCAGAATAGCCGCCTGACGTACACCTTCAGCGGTCAGGATGTCGGCGCGTTTGGTTCGCTCTGCTTTCATCTGAGCATTCATGGCACCAATCAACTCTTGCGGCGGACGCACATCGCGAATTTCGATGCGGGTAATTTTCACGCCCCACGGATTAGTTGCTTCATCAACGATGTGCAGTAAACGCGTATTGATGCTGTCGCGCTGCGATAACATTTCGTCCAGTTCCATGCTGCCAAGCACAGTACGCATGTTTGTCATGGTGAGATTAATGATCGCCAACTCAAGGTTACTGACTTCATAGGCGGCGCGAGCCGGATCAACGGCCTGAATGAAACAGACGGCGTCGATGGTGACATTAGCGTTGTCTTTAGAAATGATCTCTTGCGATGGGATATCCAGCACCCGTTCCATCATGTTGATCTTGCGACCCACACGATCCATAAACGGCACCACCAGACTTAAACCTGGTTGCAATGTTCGGGTGTAACGACCAAAGCGTTCCACCGTCCATTGAAAACCTTGCGGTACAATTTTGACACAGGCCCACACAGCCACCAGTGCCAGTACAATGAGTACCGGAATAACAGTCAACATATAACCTCCAGATTGTCAGATTGACGGGCCGAGTCGCTTCGGCCCGTTGTTACTCACCTAGTAGAGCAGTGAGTAAAGCTGGCGGCGATAGCGCGCGGCGAGTGCATCGCCGGTCCCTAGCGCAGCCAAAATCTCTTGCAGCATTTTCCGCGCCTGACCGTCAGCCGCGTTCAAATCGGTTTTAAGGAAGCTAAACAGCAGTTCCAGCGCTTCTTCGTTGCGGCCAACCTGATGCAGCTGTAACGAAAGTTTAGCAGCCAGTTCAGCGTTAGAAGGATCGCTTTCTAACTGGGATTGTAACTGCTGAATCTCTGGCGTATCGGCGGCTTGCTTCAGCAACTCGATCTGGGCGATCAGGCTTTGATAGCGGGTATCCTGATCCTGAAGCGGCACCACTTTTAGCACGGCTTCTGCTTCATCGCTGCGGTTCAGCGTAATCAATACTTCTGCCAGCAGAAAGCCGATTTCGCTCATTTGGTTGCTCAATTGCCAGGCATCTTTCAGCAGCGGCAACGCTTCAAGCGGTTTACCTTCGTCGATCAGCGCCATGGCTTGCTGCGCTTTCAGCTCTTCTTCACGTGGTAAAACTTTTTCCAGCAGGGCACGAACTGCCTCTTCCGGTTGCGGTCCCTGGAAACCATCAACGGGCTGGCCGTTCTGGAACAGATAAACCGTTGGGATAGAGCGCAATCCAAACTGCGACGCCACCATTTGCTCTTTATCGCAATCGAGTTTGGCAAGGATAAACTGACCCGCGTATTCCTGAGCTAAGCGCTCCAGTAATGGGGTAAGCTCCTGACAATGCTGGCTACGCTCAGACCAAAAGTAAAACAGCACGGGCAGCTGTGCCGACTGCTCAAGAATCTGATGCAGGTTGGATTCGTTGATGTCGATAATCGAAGCTTGTGGTGACATGAATAAGTCTCTTTGCAGAAAGTGTTCTAAGAATATGGGGCCAACGGGCCGCGCTTCAAGTTGAATTCAGGTTGAGCGGTTAATGGCTACGCAAAATGCGATCCATCATCCAGCCCGGAAGCAAACGTTTCAGCAAGCCCATAATGTGTGCGACCAGCGTCACTGGATAACGCAAACGCGGATGTTTGCTCTCCAAAGCATGGCGCAATTTAGGCAGAATGGCTTCTGGCGGCAAAGTAAAACGTGCGGCGATACCGGGATTGCGCACCGGTTTATTTTGCTCACCTTGCGTTACGTTGTCGGTGAATTGCGTTTTGATCGGACCGGGTTCAATCAGGCTGACACGCACGCCGCTGCGGTAAACTTCCAGGCGAAGCGCATCGCTCCACGCTTCCAGCGCATATTTGCTGGCGGCATAGGCACCACGGCCAGGTGTAGAAATGAGACCTAACACCGAGCTGGTATTAATAATGCGCCCATTCCCGCTGGCTTGCAGTGCGGGCAGCAAGCGCATCGTGAGTTGGTGCGTACCGAAAAAGTTCGTCGAGAATTGCTGCTCCAGCTGTTGGCGAGAAAGAGTATGCAGCGGACCATATACGCCAAAGCCGCCATTGTTAAACAGAGCAAACAGGCGGTTTTCCGTCAGGGCGATCACGTCGTCAGCGGCACGATCTACGCTCGCGGGATCGTCGAGATCCAACTGCAGCCCAATAAAACCGAGCGTATTCATCCGCGCAACGTCTTCTGTTTTACGACAGGCAGCAATGACTTTGTAGCCGCGTGTCAGCAAATCGTTGGCGGCAGCCAGCCCAATTCCGCTGGAACAGCCGGTTATTACCACGGTTCTTTGCATTTATTTACCCATTTTCGCGCTCATTGTCGCTACTGCTGCTTAACTAAAGGAGCGAGTTCTTTTGCCATTAAATTGGCAATAAAAGGTTGTGCATCAGGGTTTGGATGAATGCCGTCCTGCTGCATCCACTCAGGTTTCAGGTAAACCTGCTCCATGAAAAAGGGCACCAGAGGAATGTTGTACTGCTGTGCCAGATCGGGATAGATCCCGCTGAACGCTTCCGTATAACGACGTCCATAATTGGCCGGTAAACGAATCTGCATTAGCAGGGGTTTCGCGTTGGCTGCTTTTACGTCGTCGATCACTTTGCGCAGATTCAGGGCGATGGCGTCAGGCGGAAATCCACGCAGACCGTCATTACCGCCCAATTCGATTAACACCCATTGCGGTTGATGCTGTTTTAATAGCGACGGTAAACGCGCCAGTCCTTGTGCAGCGGTATCGCCGCTAATACTGGCGTTAATCACTCTGGGTTGCTGTTGCCACTGTTTATTGAGCAGGCTGGGCCAGGCGGCGGAAGCCGACATACGGTAACCGGCGCTGAGGCTGTCGCCCAATACCATCAGGGTATCAGCCGCAGCAAGACGAGACACCAGCAGAAGACACAATAACAGGAAGGGATAATGCCAGCGGAAAACGTTGTTGAAGTTCATCATCTTACTAAGTCCGTCGGTCAGGGAGAGCATCAGCTGACCATCCTTACCGGAGTTGAGTTAGTTGTCAAACCGGCTGAAACCATCGCGTTGATTGGCGAATCAGGTTCAGGAAAATCCACGTTACTCGGTATTTTAGCTGGTCTCGATGATGGCAGCAGCGGCGAGGTGAATCTGATGGGCAAGCCATTGCATCAGATGAACGAGGAGCAACGCGCCGCGCTGCGTGCTAAGCAAGTCGGCTTTGTTTTTCAATCATTTATGTTAGTCCCAACGCTAAATGCGCAGGAAAATGTGCAGTTGCCCGCGCTGTTACGTGGCGACAGCGATCGCCAAAGTCGCGAGCAGGCACGAGAACTGCTTAATCAGTTGGGATTAGGTGAGCGTCTGCATCATCTGCCCGCGCAACTTTCCGGCGGTGAGCAGCAGCGTGTGGCGCTGGCACGTGCTTTTAACGGTCGGCCCGGCTTGCTGTTTGCTGATGAACCCACCGGTAATCTGGATCGTAAAACCGGCGATCGTATTGCCGATTTACTGTTCTCACTCAACCGCGATTTTGCGACCACGCTGATTTTGGTCACGCATGATGAGCAACTGGCCGCGCGCTGCGATCGGCGTTTACGGTTGCGCGATGGCAAGCTGTGGGAGGAGCAATGATTTGGCGCTGGTTTTGGCGTGAGTGGCGCTCGCCCTCGCTGCTGATCGTTTGGCTCGCATTGACGCTGGCGGTCGCTTGCGTGCTGGCATTGGGTTCCATCAGTGACCGAATGGAAAAGGGGCTAAGTCAGCAAAGTCGGGATTTCATGGCGGGTGATCGCACCTTGCGCAGCAGCGATGTGGTGCCTGATGCCTGGCTAGCGAAAGCGCGTGAAGAGGGATTGTCAGTCAGCAGTCAGCTGAGCTTTATGACCATGACTTTTGCTGAACAAACGCCGCAGCTGGCCTCGGTAAAAGCGGTTGATAATCACTATCCAATGTTTGGTGATTTGCAAACCGATCCGCCGGGTCTGAAACCGGTTGAAGGCACAGCGCTGGCGGCCCCACGTTTAATGGCGCTGCTGAATTTAAAAGTCGGCGATCGATTGGATGTTGGGGACACCACGCTGCGCATTGTCGGGGAGGTGATTCAGGAACCGGATGGCGGCTTTAATCCGTTTCAGATAGCGCCGCGCTTGTTGATCAATCTGGCAGACGCAGCAAAAACCGGTGCCATTCAACCAGGCAGCCGACTGACCTGGCGCTATAAATTTTCTGGTGAATCTGAGCAGTTAGCGAATTATGACCGCTGGATTCAGCCGCAGCTGAAAGCCGATCAGCGCTGGACCAGTATCGAAAATTCCGAAGATGCATTAGGTCGCTCGATGCAGCGTGCTCAGCAATTTTTGCTGCTTTCAGCTCTGCTAACATTGATGTTGGCGATTGCGGCGGTAGCGGTGGCAATGAGCCATTACTGTCGCAGCCGTTACGATTTAGTCGCAGTGTTGAAAACGCTGGGTGCCACGCACGGCGCCTTGCAAAAGCTGCTGATTGGTCAATGGCTGGCGGTGTTGCTGCTGGCGGCTGTGTGCGGCAGCATGGTCGGGCAGGGCGTTGAAGCGCTGTTAATGGCGATGCTGAAACCGGTGCTGCCGGCCAGCTTGCCCGCTGCCAGCTTGTGGCCGTGGGTGTGGGCGGTAGGTTCACTGTTCGTGATTTCGCTGCTGGTGGGATTGCGGCCCTATCGCTTGTTGCTGGCGACGCAGCCATTACGCGTCTTGCGACGGGATGCGGTGGCGAATATCTGGCCATTAAAATTCTACCTTCCTGCCATGGGTGCGCTGGTCGTTGTCTTGCTGGCGCTGCTGGTCGGCGGCAGCAAAATGCTGTGGGCGCTGCTGGCGGGTGTGGTGTTGCTGGCTGCGTTGCTGTCACTGCTCGGCTGGGCAACGCTACTGCTGCTGCGCCGTTTAGTGGTGCGTAATCTGGCGCTAAGGCTGGCAATCAATCGTCTGCTGCGTCAGCCCGGCATCACGCTTAGCCAGCTTTCTGCATTTTCGCTGTCCTTTATGTTGTTGGCACTGTTGTTAGTCATGCGCGGCGATTTACTGGATCGCTGGCAGCAACAGCTCCCTGCAGACAGTCCAAACTTCTTTCTGCTGAACATGACAGAAGATCAGGTACCGCAGGTGCGGGATTTCTTGCAGGCGCATCAGATCAAACCGGAAACCTTTTACCCTATCGCTCGGGTCAGATTAAGTGAGTTAAACGGTAAAGAGGCGGATCCCAAAATGGATAACGCTTTAAACCGTGAACTCAATTTAACCTCGCTCAATGAGCGCCCTGAACACAATCCGCTGGTAGCGGGCAACTGGCCTCCAAAAACGGGTGAAGTGTCGATGGAGGTTGAACTGGCTGACCGGCTGGGCCTGAAACTCGGGGATACCTTGACCTTCGAGGGTGATACGCAAAAGTTCAGCGCCAAAATCACCAGCCTGCGCAAAGTGGATTGGGAGAGTTTGCGACCTAACTTCTTCTTTATCTTTCCACCTGGCGCCCTGGACACACAGCCGCAAACCTGGCTAACCAGTTTCCGCATGGATAACAATCCCGCCTTGCTGGCACAGCTTAATCGCCAATTTCCCACGCTGAGCCTGCTCGATATCGGCAGTATCATGCGGCAGATCGGACAGGTACTGGCGCAGGTAAGCCAGGCACTGGAAATCATGGTGGTGTTGGTTACGGCTTGTGGCGTATTGCTGTTGATGGCACAAATTCAAGTCGGTATGCGACAACGCCGTCAGGAGTTGGTGGTGTATCGAACGTTGGGGGCCAGCAAACGTTTATTGCGATCCACACTGTGGTGTGAATTCGCGCTGCTCGGTGTGGTATCGGGTGCGGCGGCGGCATTAGGAGCGGAAGCGGCGTTGTGGGGATTGCAGCGTAAAATTTTCGACTTCCCTGGCAGCCTGACTGGACGCTGTGGCTGGCCTTGCCGATCGGCGGTGCGCTGCTACTGTCGGTGTGTGGTGGCTGGCTGGGCGTGCGGTTATTGAAAGGAGAAGCGCTGTTCAAAAATTTTAGCGCCGGATAGCCCTAAACGTCCAGGCCAGACTTAAGTCCTGGTCTGGACGTGTCGTTTGAAACAATCAGGTCAATTATCTCGCAAAGAGCGCTTACATTGTCACATTCACCTTTATCGCACCCCCTTGTCATCAAGCCCGTCACTGACACTGCCTGCTGCAAAATTTGCCAGGGCCACGCCACACTCTATGGCGTTACCGATTTTAATACCGCTTGTTATGCCAACAATGTGAACCGCTATGTTTATCCCCTTACCGGGGTTGCGATTTATTATCATCAGTGCCAGCAGTGTGGTTTGATTTATACCCATGCGTTGGATGACTGGAGTCCGGCAGATTACCAGCAGCACATTTATAACGAGGATTATGCGCAATTCGATCCTAACTATGAGATCAACCGCCCGCTTAAAAACCGTGATTTTATTCTGCAATTATTCAAACGCTATCATGGCAGCAAGATGCTGGATTACGGTGGCGGCAGCGGCACGCTGGCGAAATTAATGCGAGAAGAGGGGATCGATATGATCGCCTGGGATCCGTTCATTACAGGTGATTATCCCGAAACGGCTGCCTATGATTTTATAACTTGCTTTGAGGTGCTTGAGCACACGCCAGATCCGCATCAAACCGTCGCAGAAATTACGCGTTTTTGAAAAAGGGTGGGGTGTTTTATTTTAGTACCGGAACCCATGACTCAGTCAGTCATCAAGGAATGAACAATTGGTATATTGCGCCGCGTAATGGCCACATCACCCTCTATTCTGAAACCTCTTTGAACACGCTATTTACCGCGCACGGCTACCAAATAACGCATTTGAATGAGTGGTATCACGTTGCGATGAAGATGAGAGATTAACGCGCAAAGATGGAATGGATCGTTCCCTCTGTCAGAGAAGAGGGAACAACAGGTAAAGCGTTATAATTTAGCCACTGCCCAGGCAATACCGCTCATATACTCTTCTGGAAGCTGCGACACCAACGCATTCAGTGACGCTTTCAAACGTGCCTGATCGTTGTCGGTCAAATTCAGATGGCCAACTTTACGACCCGCACGCACTTCTTTGTCGTACCAATGCAGGTGTACCAGCGGCTGCTGCAGCCAGTTGAGATTCACGGCGGTACCAATCAAGTTCACCATCACCGACGGGGCAATCACCACCGGTTTTGGCAGCGCCAGACCCAATATCGCCCGCAGATGCAGTTCGAACTGGCTGATTGAAGCGCCATTTTGCGTCCAGTGACCACTGTTGTGCACGCGTGGAGCCAGTTCGTTGATCAGTAAACCTGCTGGTGTGACAAAACACTCCATCGCCATCACGCCAACATAGTTCAGTTCATGCATGATGGCGCTGAGCATCGCTTCAGCCTGCTGCTGCTGAGCGCTGTCTGCCTGCGGAAAAGCCACGCTGGTGCGGAGAATGCCATCCTGATGGAGATTATGAGTCAGCGGATAGAATACAGTGTTGCCATCCTGACCGCGTGCGCCGACCAGTGACACCTCACCTAAAAAGTTGATGCCTTGCTCAACAATACATTCGCCGTAGCATTCGTCTGGCAACGAGTCCGTTTCATTGGCGCGCAAACGCCATTGACCACGGCCATCGTAACCGCCCGTGCGGCGCTTCACGATGGCCAGTTCACCCAATGCTGTAAACACCGCTGGCCATTCTTGTTTATTGGCCAGCAACTGCCAGGGTGCGGTAGCAAGATTGAGCTGGTCAAGCAGCTGCTTCTGCGTAAGGCGATCGGCCAGGCGAGGAAAGATATCGCGGTTCACGAAAGCCGGATGACTCGCCAGTTCGCGCGTCAATGCCGTTTCAGGCCAGCGTTCAATCTCGGCGGTAATCACGCTTTCAGCAATCGGCAGCGCATCGGGATCAGCATCCAAACCCACAGGATAAACGGCAATGCCCAGCGGTTCACCCGCCTGGCGCAGCATACGGCCCAGTTGACCATTTCCTAAAACACAAACCGGCTTCATGCTTCCACCCGCGGGTCCGGGTTATTCAGCACGTCGTCAGTTTGCGTTTGACGCCAGATGGCGAGGCGGGAAGCCAGCGCCGCGTCATGAATCGCCAGAATCTGTGCCGCCAGCAGCGCCGCATTGGCAGCACCCGCTTTGCCGATGGCTAAGGTGCCAACGGGAATACCGCGTGGCATCTGCACAATGGAGTAGAGGCTGTCGACACCGCTGAGTGCTGCACTCTGCACTGGAACACCCAACACGGGCAGCAAGGTTTTAGCCGCCAGCATGCCAGGCAGATGTGCCGCGCCACCTGCGCCCGCGATAATCACCTGATAGCCATTTTCAGCAGCCGTTTCGGCAAAGGTAAACAATTTATCCGGCGTGCGGTGCGCTGAAACCACTTCAACATGGAAGGGCACGTCCAGGCTGGTCAGAATTTCCTCAGCGAACTGCATGGTGGCCCAGTCACTTTTGGAACCCATAACAATAGCAATGCGAGCCGGGGCGGCGTTGGATGACATGCGGTCAACTCCTGTGAATAAACAAACAGACCTGGCCGGGCGGACAGGTTTTGAAGGGCACAGAGAATAGCATGAGAAGAGAGCAAGGAAAACGGTTGCGTCGGGCTAAAACGGGCCAATTCAGCCCGATTTTTAAAAGTTGAATTCGATCAGTTGAATACCGCTGGCGTCCAATTGGATCATTGAACCTTCGCTATGCCATGCGCCTAAAACGGCACGCTCAGCAGCTTTGCCTTGCAGCGTCAGGGCGTGAATAGCGGGGCGATGTGTATGTCCATGAATCAGCAGACGTACCTGCTGGCGTTGCATCGCGGCTTCAACAGCCTGCTGATTAACATCCATGATGGTCAACGACTTATGCTGATTAGCTTGTTTGCTGTCGGCACGCATGCGCGTTGCGATGCGTTTACGAATAAACAGTGGCAGCGCGAGAAACAGCGTCTGAATCCAGCGTTGATGCACCTTAGCGCGAAAGCGTTGATAGCCTTGATCGTCAGTACATAATGTATCGCCATGCATGATCAGTAATCGATGACCGTACAGTTCAAGAACCTGCTCTTCTGGGAGTAGCGTCATGCCGCTGGCGCGCGCAAAGCGTCGGCCAATCAGGAAATCGCGGTTACCATGAATAAAGTAAACCGGTACGGGTAGGGCGCGCAGTGCATTCGCGATTTTTTGATGCAGCGGATTGGGGTCGTCATCGCCAATCCAGGCTTCAAACAGATCGCCAAGGATATACAACGCGTCGCAATGCGGCGCTTCGCGCTGTAAAAATGCAGAAAACCGGCGGTAATCGCCGGTTCTTCCTGACACAGATGTAAATCTGCAATAAATAACGTGCGCGACATTACTCGCTAACGGTCACTTTCTGGATGACAACGTCATCTTTTGGTACATCCTGGTGCATGCCGCTGCGGCCCGTTGCTACCGCTTTGATTTTCTCAACCACGTCCATGCCTTCAACCACTTCAGCGAACACGCAGTAACCCCAGCCTTGCAGGCTTTCGTCACGGAAGTTCAGGAAGTCGTTATCAGCGACGTTAATGAAGAACTGGGCAGTCGCGGAGTGTGGAGCAGAAGTACGCGCCATCGCCAGAGTACCGCGGGTGTTCTTCAGGCCGTTGTTGGCTTCGTTACGAATCTCTTCTTTCGTCGCTTTCTGCTTCATGCCCGGCTCAAAACCGCCGCCCTGAACCATGAAACCGTTAATTACGCGATGGAAAATGGTGTTGTCGTAGAAACCTTCACGGCAATAATCCAGAAAGTTCTGTACGGTTGCCGGCGCTTTGTCATCGAAGGTTTTGATCACGATATCGCCATGGTTCGTCTGGAAAGTTACCATTTTTGTTGTCCTGTAAAGGTTGTCGTCAGTCACTCAGGCCGCATCATAGAATGGCGTGCCCATTTTTCTCGACGGTTCTTATATCATAATTTGCAATGACGCGTCAGCAGGGCGGCGCAGTTGGCTTGCTTTGCATCGCACGAGCGTTAAAAATACGGCACAATGTCTGAATACCCAAAATAAGTGCCAACCGCACACGTTAATACGGAAACGTTCAATGCTTAAGATCTATAACACCCTGAGTCGACAGAAAGAGGAATTCAAACCCATCCATGCCGGTAAGATCGGTATGTATGTATGCGGCATCACGGTGTACGACCTCTGTCACATTGGTCATGGTCGGACGTTTGTGGCATTTGACGTGGTAGCGCGCTATTTACGTTATACCGGTTATGATCTGAACTATGTGCGCAACATCACCGATATTGATGACAAGATCATCAAACGTGCTAACGAAAACGGTGAGAGTATTGAAACCCTGACCAACCGCATGATTGCAGAGATGCATAAGGATTTTGCGGCGTTGGGTATTCTTCCGCCCGATCAAGAACCACGCGCCACGCGTCATATTGCGGAAATTATTGAGCTGGTTGAGAAGCTGATTGCACGCGATCATGCCTACGTCGCGGACAACGGCGACGTGATGTTTGATGTCATGAGCGACACCGATTACGGCGCGCTTTCGCGACAGGATCTGGATCAACTGCAAGCCGGTGCGCGTGTTGAAGTGGCAGAAGTGAAACGTAATCCCATGGATTTCGTGTTGTGGAAAATGTCGAAAGCGGACGAACCGGCGTGGTCCTCGCCGTGGGGAAATGGTCGTCCGGGCTGGCACATTGAGTGTTCGGCCATGAACTGCAAGCAACTGGGCGAGCATTTTGATATCCACGGCGGCGGTTCTGATTTGATGTTCCCGCACCATGAAAATGAAATTGCTCAGTCAACCTGCGCGCATGACGGGCCTTACGTCAATTACTGGATGCATTCCGGTATGGTGATGGTAGACCGCGAAAAGATGTCCAAATCGCTGGGTAATTTCTTCACCGTGCGGGACGTGTTGCAGCATTACGATGCAGAAACGGTGCGTTACTTCCTGATGTCTGGCCACTACCGTAGTCAGCTTAATTACGGTGAAGATAACTTGAATCAGGCGCGTGCCGCCTTAGAGCGTCTTTATACTGCGCTGCGCCACACGGATAACAGCGTGGCGGCGAGCGGTGGCAATGATTTCGAGGCCCGTTTCCGTGCCGCGATGGATGATGATTTTAATACCCCTGAAGCTTATTCAGTGCTGTTCGACATGGCGCGTGAAGTGAATCGCCTGAAAGGTGAAGATGCAGCATCGGCGAATGGATTGGCGGCAAAACTGCGTGAAATTGCCAACGTTCTTGGCATTCTGCAGCAGGATCCTGAGCAATTCCTGCAAAGTGGCGCGCAGGTGAACGATGAAGAAGTGGCGGAAATTGAGCATTGGGTGAAAACCCGCGCCGAAGCCCGAGCGGCTAAAGATTGGGCGCAAGCCGATGTGGCGCGCGACAAGCTGATCGAACTCGGCGTAATAGTTGAAGACGGCCCGCAGGGATCAACCTGGCGACGCAAGTAAACTAAAGAGGGCGAGAAATCGCCCTTTTTTATTATGCGGATTTTTTATTATGTCGATTGAGCAGCTTCAGATTCGCGGCTTCCGTTCGGTAAGGGATTTGACCCTGCCATTACAGCAGTTAAACGTGGTGAGCGGCCCAAACGGGTGCGGCAAATCCAACCTCTATAAAGCGGTACGCCTGCTGCATGAAGCTGCCTGCGGGCAACTGGCCTTGGCATTAGCGGAAGAGGGTGGCATCCAAAAAGCGATGTGGGCCGGAGGTTTGCGGCAAGGCGATCGCCGGCACGATGCCAAACGGCTTTCTCTCGCGGTGCAAATGGATGATATGGATTATCAGCTGGAGGTTGGCTTTCCTGAGCCGCTTGCAACGAGCTTGTTTAACCTTGATCCACTGGTGAAGGAAGAACATCTGTGGATGAGTGGTCATCAACGGCGTCCTTCAGCCTGCCTTATGCAGCGTAAAAATCAGACTGCTTTTTTGCATAATATTGACGGTGAGCGCATCGCTTATCCGGCGGTGTTGCACCCGGAAGAGTCGCTGTTCGGGCAGCTAGGTGAACCGCATCGCTATCCTGAACTGTCACAACTGCGTGAGCGACTGCGCCAATGGCGTTTCTATCACGAGTTTGCTGTCTGGCCCGGTTCGCCTATTCGCGCACCACAAATTGGCGTGCGTGCGCCGGTGCTGGCGCATGATGGCAGCAATCTTGCAGCGGCATGGGCCACTATTGTTGAGCGTGGTCATCACGAATTGTTGTTTGAGGTGGTGGGTGAAGCGTTTCCCGACAGCGAGTTCCACGTCGATGTGCAGAATGGTCGGTTTCAAATGCTGATGTCGCGCAAAGGTATTTTGCGGCCGTTGGAGAGCGCTGAGTTTTCAGATGGCACACTGCGTTTTCTCTGTTTAGTCGTGGCGCTGCTGAGTCCGCGACCCCCTCAATTTATGGCGCTGAATGAGCCTGAAAACAGTTTGCATGAAGATTTATTACCCGCTCTGGCGCGGTTAATTGCTGAGGCCAGCCAGTTCAGTCAATTGTGGATTACCAGCCACTCGCCCAAACTGGCCACATTGATTCGTCAGCATACGGCGTTGAATCATATTGAGCTGGAGCAAATAGAGGGCGAGACGCGCGTGGTGGGAGAAGCGTGGATTTAAGGCGTCCCCGCAGGGACGCCAGAACATCATGCGGTCACGGTGATACGTTGACCTGCATATTCAACCGTTTGACCAGAAACGATTTTACAACGCTTACGGGTTTCAATCGCGCCGTCGACCCGCACTTCACCATCAGCAATCACGACCTTGGCCTTTGCGCCACTTTCAACCCAGCCTTCCAGCTTGAGCAAATCACAAAGATCAACGTGCGGGAATTTTCCCAGAGAAAAGTTCGCCATTATTTCACCTCATTGTCGTGAAATTCTTCACACGCCTGCAGCGTATTCTGAATCAACGTTGCTACTGTCATCGGGCCTACGCCGCCCGGTACTGGCGTGATATACGCTGCGCGCTCAGAAGCCGCTTCAAAATCAACATCGCCTACTACTTTCCCGCTTTCTAAACGGTTAATGCCGACATCAATAACAATCGCGCCCGGCTTGATCCAGTCGCCTGGAATGAAGCCCGGTTTTCCGACCGCCACCACCAGCAGATCGGCGTGCTCAACGTGATGACGCAAATCTTTGGTAAAACGATGGGTAACGGTGGTGGTACATCCCGCCAGCAGCAGTTCCATGCTCATCGGGCGACCAACAATATTTGATGCGCCAACGACCACGGCATTGAGGCCGTAAGTGTCAATGTTATAACGCTCAAGCAACGTGACGATGCCGCGCGGCGTACAAGGGCGCAGTTTTGGCGAACGCTGGCACAGACGACCGACGTTGTAAGGATGGAAACCATCAACGTCTTTGTCCGGTGTGATACTTTCCAGCACCTTGACGTTATCAATGCCCGCTGGCAGCGGCAGCTGTACCAAAATGCCATCGATTTCTGGGTCATTGTTGAGATCGTCAATCAGCTGCAGCAACCTGGCTTCGCTGGTGGTAGCGGGCAAATCGTAAGAGCGGGAGATGAATCCCACTTCCTCGCAGGCGCGGCGTTTGCTGCCGACATAAATCTGCGATGCAGGATTTTCACCTACCAGAACGACTGCCAAACCCGGTGCACGTTTTCCGGCTGCCAGACGTTGCTTCACTTTTTCCGCAACCTCAAGACGCACCTGCTGCGCAATCGTTTTACCGTCAATAATTTTTGCTGCCATCAGAGAGGAAATCCACTGTGTTGTGTTAAATCGGGGGAAGGTGCCTATTTTGTCAGAAGCGCGACGCGCTGTCAGGTTTTGAATTGCTGACATTGTCTTAAACTTCAGCAACCATGCTGATTGATAAGTCAAAAGCGTTGACTCATTCGGGTCGGCCCGTATAATCCTCGCCATCTCCATGCGCCCTTAGCTCAGTTGGATAGAGCACCGGCCTTCTAAGCCGTAGGTCACAGGTTCGAATCCTGTAGGGCGTACCAATACCTTTCAAGCACTTACGCAAGCTTCAATCCTACCTGATTTCTTCCTTGTGTCGTATTTGTGTCGTGATCACCTAAAAGTGAGTCAATTTTGCGCGCATGCTCCGTTAAATGGTTCAGTGCAAGGTGAGCATAACGACGCACCATTTCTATACTTTCCCAGCCACCCATCTCCTGCAATGCCGATAACGGAACGCCAGCCTGAATCAACCAGCTTGCCCATGTGTGCCGAAGGTCGTGAAAGCGGAAGTCATCAATGCCTGCCCGTTTTAATGCTGCCCGCCATGCGGTATTGGAATCTACGCGCATCTTTTTGACGCTTGCTGTTGTGGTTCCGTCATTGCCACGACAATGCGGTTGCGGAAAGCTTTTTCCCGCTACTGAAACGCGAACGGATAAAGAGAAAGATCTACGGAACGCGGGAAGAAGCCCGCAGTGATGTTTTTGATTACATCGAAATGTTTTATAACTGTAGACGTCGGCATGGTTCGAGTAATCAGATGCCACTTTCTGAATACGAAAACCAATATTATCAACGACATCAGAAATGTCTTGATGATCCGTGGCGATTCAAGAGAAACAAATATGCATTGCGTTAATCCTGATATCGGTTTCGATCAGGCATTATGGTTGGTGATGTATTCAGACTGAGCAGGTTAGCTACGCGTTAGAGCAGTCGCAGACCATTTACTGGTCATATTTGATGCGATTGAAAATCAACTGGCGATACCATGATAGCGCCATCCGGCTCACCAACGACCAACATATATTCATGGCACAAAATCGCCTTTTAATCACGGGGCCAATGAACAGATAACAGCTACGGACCACATTACTTTTAACGTGATGTCTGTTTTGTCCATACCTATATTTCATTGCTCAGGAGGACGCATTCACACCCCAACGCCAGAGAGAGCAAAGAAAATTCATCCGACTCCTTCCCCAGAATTTCCATTCCTACCGGCAGCCCCTTTTGCGTTCTGCCACACGGCATTGTTATGGCGGGCAAACCGCTGATGGCGGCCAGTTCAGGCGCACAGCCAGGGGGCATTTTATTGAGGCTTTCTGGCAGTCGGCGAACCGTGGGATAAAGAAAACCCTCGATACGATTCTGTTCTACAGCCAGCCCGAGTGCATGGGTTAATCGTCGCTGAAAGCGGCGTCCACTCAACCACAACGGGTTTTTCAGGCTTTGACATTCCAGCATTTTTTCAAGCAGCGGGATAAACTCAGCCAGACACTCACCGGAATCCACAATTTCCCGCAGCGTTGTCGGCACGGCTGTTTGTGCCGCCAGCCAGCTGTTTATGGCGACCGGGAATTCATACATGCTCAGGCAAGACTGTGATTCAACCTCCGCCAGAATGGGCAGAGCGATCTCTACGATGACTGCGCCTGCCTGGCGTAATCTCTCCAGCGCCTTGTTCCAGACTGTTCGCTCATCGCTATTTTCTGACTCCAGCGCGCGAATCACGCCTAATCGCACGCCTTTCAGCGATGTTGGCGATAATTCAGCAACCTCTTCACCGTGCAGAATGCCATGTAACAGCGCTGCATCCCGGACACTGTGGACCATGGGGCCAACGGTATCCTTGCTCACGGACAGCGGCGCAACGCCCGCGAGCTGCTGTCTCCGGAAAGCGGGACGCAGTCCGACCAACCCGGTGTAGCTGCATGGAATGCGAATCGAACCACCGGTATCAGTTCCCAGCGCACCATCTGCCATTCCGGCAATCACAGAAGCAGCACTGCCTCCGCTGGATCCGCCTGCGGTTAACGCCGGGCACAGTGGGTTACGGACATCGCCCCCAGAGAACTCCGGGAGCGAACATCAAAAGCAAACTCTGACATATTCGCCCTTGCCAGAATAATCGCCCCTGCTTTACGCAGACGCTGGATCACTAACGCATCCTTAGCCGCGATGACCGATTCCAGCGCCTTACACCCCAGCGTTAGCGGCAAAGATGCACAGGCAATATTATCTTTTACAATGAGGGGGATGCCATGCAGGGGCCCCAAGCTTTTCTTTTCGCGGCGTAATTGCTGACACTTTTCTGCTTGAGAAATGGCCTCCGGGTTTACCCCGAGAATCGCGTTAAGGTGCAGGTTCTGCTCGACTATCTCCAGTCGTCGGGCGATCTCTTCCCGGCAGTCAGACGGTGGTACAAGACGCATAGTTCGCATTGAGTGATGACCTATTTCAACTTAAACCTGCGGGCAAATTTCATGGCTGTTCTGCTCCCAGCCAGGTCCCGCAGGATACCTGTTCTTTCTACACTCTCATGGTTGCATACGTATGCAATCTAAAAAATCCTTTACCTCACAAAAACAAAATAATTATTTTAAAACCAAAACACCAATTACTCATTACCGGCACCATCCCCCAGCCAGACGGCTATATGTTTCATTGTCGACACTGGCTGGAAACAGGCTTATGTTATTAATTCTCAAAGAGACCAATAGCCTGCATCAATCAAAATCCCTTCATGAAGAAGATTATGGCTGAAACGATTTCAATGCGGCTTACAAAGTTCATTGTCTTTAGTTATTTGTTTCCCATTGCATCAGTTTCCCTTTGGCATTTATCCTGCTACATGTTTATGAGAACAAGTAAGTGAGCAAATTAAGCATCGAGGCTTTTTACGATACGGTTGTCAGATTTATTTACCTGCATTGAAAATTCAACGGAGTTTTGTTGGTCATGATTAAAAAAATAATCTGTTTAATTTCTTTAATGATGTTCACTGCTTCCGCCTTCTCGGCAACGCAATGTGGCCCTTTCTATTTAAAGGCTAATAAAAGTGGTTGGATTTATGTCAATGGTGAACGGTCAGAGACGCAGAAAATTACCTTTCTGAAAGAGAAAGATGACTATGACAACGTTAAGTTACAGTGGCGGGTAAAAAACGCTAAAGCGCCAGGTATGCTGGGAATGGAACAAATATATCGAGATGGCAAAGCGATTTTGAATGTAGAGGTGATTCGTACTCACCAAAGCCAGATACGTATACATGGCACATACGATTGCGAAAAAGTCGACTAAAACAAATATTTATAGAACCCGCTTCGGCGGGTTTTTTATTGGAGTCAATATGCCATTTCAGGTCAATTACAGGCTGGGACACCTTGTGAAAATCGACATGTTGATTTTTCTGATGTGTATCTGCTGTGTTCAGTAAGAGCCAATCCTGAAAAGTTGGCTGGGCATTACGAATCATTGCTGTTGAATTGTAACTCGGCGGCCATGGAAGTGAACCGGCAGACGTAACGCGGGTGGTTCTGTTATGTCTTGTCATTCTTACCCAACACGTTCATTAGCGAAACGGCAAAAAATTAGTGCCGACATAATAAAAAGTGCATTAGTAATACAATATAAGATTTTGCCCTCATGCCTATCTACCATTCAAGTGTTAGGCTGCATTGTTGCTGCTAATCCTCCTAAGCGGCAGGATGTAAATGGTCATCACGGTGAATACTGTGGGTAATCGAACATGAGCCGGTTTGGCCATTCAATGGCTTACCGGGAGGCACCCGGAGCAGCAGCTTTATCTCAGCCACATCCTCTGAATTCTTTTAAGTGAAGGAGAATTTACGGTGTGGTTGTTTTAATGTAATTCTGGCGTTAGCCCTTATGCTATTACCCACATATCGAACGCGCTTAATTCCCCTGACACAGCGAAATATTACGGTTTCAGTAGGATGATTTTTCGCCTCTGTAAAGTTACATTCCATTTGCATCTTATTGACGAGTTGTTAGAATAAGTCTTAAGAAAAGCGGTTGGTGCTGAAATCCACATTACGCATTCTGCTTTTACTTTAGAAATAGCCACCGGACAGGGTGGCTTTTTTTATGGCCTAAAAGACAGCGCTGTAAGCGCATTCTGGCGAGGTGAGAAAACGCTCAACGCGTTGTTAAAAAGTCGGAATTTAACCCACGATTTCGCCATCCGCGTTAATGTAATGCGGTTGTACTCATGCTCTAAACGTGCGCCAGCGGTCCTGCGTACCACGTCGTAAAGCAGGGAGATCATTTGCTACCAATGCGCGACTTCAGGACTATAAACATCAAGTCATCCGTCATCGGTGCTGCATTTTTTCACTGTCATGCCGCCGCCCATCAAAGCGTCCGTTGCCAACGGGAATGTGGACGGTTTTGATCTGAACTTCTTTTATTCTCTTTATTTGATTGGATCTAAATTGGCGACTCTGTCGCAGCAGCAGAAAGGCGGCGAACGCCTCTCGAGCAATGCCCAATGTTTTTTGGATTCAGCCGTTAAGTTGTGTACCAACTCGGTCAGAATGCCCGGCGTAGGGAGCAAAATCGTTAGGCGTGCTCAGCGGCAACAGAGCCAGCGGCAGCCCATTCTTCACCCCAGCGCAGTAGAGCAAAAGCATCATTGTCTATGCTTAAAGCAGGCCAATACTCAGGAGGCGAGATGACCGAGCAAGAATTCCGAAAATTATTAGCGGATAAAGGGTTTGATGAACCGGTTTGGGTTGAGCGAGCTCCCGAAACACAACTCGATAACCATGTGCATTCTTTTGAGGCGATGGCGCTGATTACTCATGGCGACATCACCATTTTTACGGAACACAGCGAAAAGACTTATCACGCAGGAGAGATTTTTCATCTGCAACCCAACGTGCCGCATCGCGAGGAATTTGGCGAGCAGGGCGTACGTTATCTGTCGGGAAGGAAAGAGAGTGATTAATCACTGCAGATAACGCGCTATTCTCACGCTTTCGTGAAGTGCCGCACGCCTTGCTGGGGTGGGAGGACTACAGTTAACAGACCAACCACAGCAATCACGGAGGTCACCATGTCTGAACGTCCCGATTATGAAGAACCGGTTCCTGATGATGCCGAATATCCGGCATATGAAGATGACGATGAAGAGTTACCTGAAGGCTCAGATGAAGGGATTGATCCGCTGGAAGATGAAGATGGAAATGACTTTCCCGATCCTGCTAAAAACATCTAAAAACTCAAAACCGCCTCCAGGCGGTTTTTTTAATTCGGACATCACTCGATTCTGCAGCCACTCAAAAACGTGAATAAAATCCAGTATACTTTTCACCGCTATTTTGCCTTTCCATTCGTTCACTGAGGTTTTATGACGCCACTCGACGATCTTTTTCAGCGTCTGTCGCGCTCTCCATTCAGGCAGCGCTTTGCATTGGGTAAAATTGAATATGATTATTGCCTAAATAAAGGCGAAGTTCAGGTACGCGAACATGCGGCTGACTTCATCAAACAAAGGTTGGCAGCAGCCGAACCAACTAATGACGGCAAGCAAACGCCGATGCGCGGTCATCCGGTATTTATTGCTCAACATGCTACCGGCACCTGCTGTCGCGGCTGTTTGCGCAAGTGGCACGCGATTCCTCAGCATCAGGCATTGACGACTGAGCAACAGGCGTATGCCGTTGAAGTCATCCTGCACTGGATTCATCAGCAAATGCAGAAGCCTGCGCCTGTAGCAAAAACACGCAAAGTGAAAAAACAGGACACCAACCCACAGCTCGATCTGCTTTAACGGTGAATTATGCTGTTTTTTGGTTGAATTTTCGGCGCTCAAGCCACTTTCTTCATTCCTGGTTTATTCTTAAATCTTTCTACAACCTCATATGCCAGGATAATGACCTGACACGGCACTTTTTATAAAAGAGGGAATTATGAAGAAAACAATGATTGCACTGTCTGCACTTTTACTGGCGTCCCCTGTTTTCGCCGCAACGACTACCGATAACACGGTTGCTGAAGCGCACAAAGGCGCCGATACAGCGAAAGAAAAACTGCATCAATCTCAGCACCAGGGCGAAGAGCTGAAACTCAAATCTAAAAATGCAGCGGAAGGCAAAAGCAACGCCACCAGCAGCAAGATTGAGGAAGGCGCGCAGAAAAACTGGAATAAGACCAAAGAAGGCACTGAGAAAGGCTGGGATAAAACCAAGCAGGGTGCAGAAGATTTGAAAAACAAAGCAACTAACTAATTGATTTAGTAAGTTGTTTAAAAGAAAAACCCACCAATGCGGTGGGTTTTTTTATGGTTGGCATATTCACAATCTGGAAGCATTACTCTTTAGCGGGGGTCTCCAGCTGCTTTTTGCTTTCTTCAACTGCGGTGTCCGACTGCTTTTTGCCTTCCTCGATAACCTCTTCATCAAGCTCTTCAATGTTCTGGCGGTTATCGCGCCCAGAGAGTAAATTCCAGCAGGCGATAAACAGCGCAGCAATCACCGGACCAATAACGAAGCCGTTGATGCCGTAAATTTCCATTCCGCCTAACGTGGCGATCAGAATCATATAGTCTGGCATTTTGGTGTCTTTGCCCACCAGCAGTGGGCGCAGAATGTTATCCACCAGGCCAACCACAATCACGAAGAAGCCCACCAGGAACAGACCTTTCCACAATGCACCTGTGGCAAAGAAGAAGATGGCGGCAGGTGCCCAAATAATCGCAGAACCCACGGCGGGGATCAGGGATAAAAAGGCCATCAACGCGCCCCATAACAGGCTGCCATCAATGTCGATGAACCAGAAGGCCAGTCCACCCAAAATACCCTGCACAATGCCTACGACTACCGTGCCTTTGACGGTTGCACGCGAGACAGCGGCAAATTTTCCTAACAAATGGTGTTTAACGTAGGTCGAAAGCGGCAGCGCTTCTAAAATCAGATGCACCAGATAAGAGCCATCTTTCAGTAGGAAGAACAGCAGGTAAAGCATCACGCCAAAGCCCACGGTAAAACTAAACGTGCCTTTACCGATGATAAATACGCTGCCCGCCGCATACTGGCCGCCTTTCAGGGCAAACTCAGAGAGTTTTTGCTGAATTTGCGCTGCATTATCCAGATTATGCTCCGTTAGATAATGCTTCGCCCACTGCGGTAAATGCTGCATTAACTCAGCAAAAACCGTTGGAAACTGGGTCGAATTACCCTGCAATTTGGTATACACCGTGTTGATTTCTACCGCTAACGAAGAGGCAATAATCATCAACGGCGTGAACACGATCAAACAGATACACAGCAAGGTCAGCAGCGAAGCCAGCCCGTTGCGGTCGCCCAGTTTGTTGCGCAGCAGTGATTTAAGCGGATGAAAGATTACCGCTAATACCGCAGCCCACAAAATGGGAGAAAAGTAAGGGGATAACACATCGAAGAAGGCGACTGTTACGATCGCCAAAATCAGCAGGAAAAACCCAATATTCAATCCTTTAAAGCGCATTGAAAAACCTCATATAAAACATTCCTTGGTCAACCTAAAGTCATTCCGATTACGGTATTTACAACCGATGAGGTCATCAATACATAACCGAAAATAAGAAAGGTTTTTGTTTTTTTACCGCAGCCAGCGCCAGCATGATCAGAGCCAATCCCCCAAAAGGGATAGCAAGCAGTGAAAAGTAGACATCTTCTCTCCTCAGATTCTGGGCCTTTTAACGACGCGCGTTGGTTTGCCTACCGCAACAGGCGGGACTGAAGCCTACATTAGCGTAGCGGGTTCGTTTGAAAAAGTAGATTAAGAATATTAATGAAAGCAGCGGAATCTGCCGATAAGAGAGTAACCGAGCAAAAAACGAGCAAGATAATGAAAGAACTGAGGCTAATCGTCGTCGCCATGATGCTGGTGGGCTGCGCGACCAAACAATATCCGCAAGCACCTGCGGTGACGACAGAAGAAACCACCGCCTTTGATTGCAAAGCCGTTGAACAGGAAATCGTTAAAGCCCACAGCGTACAGAGTGAAATCAGCGAAACGGGCCGTTTCGATGTGCTGACGGTGCTGGGGTTTATTGGTGACTTTGGTTTGGGAAATGGGTTGGCTAAACATTCAGCCACTAAAAAAGCGGATGTGCGGCTAAATCAGTTAGAAAATTTAAAAACCACTAAATGTTCCCCCGCCGTGGCCTAAAGCCAGGCAGTCGTCTATAAAAAAGCCAGCTCAGATGAACTGGCTCGATTTAAATGCCGTTATTTATACGCGAGTGCTTTGCGATGGCAGCTGCATTTTCACGTTTTCAGCTGCACGTTTTCCGGCAAGAAAAGCGTGGTCAGAATTGTAATATTCCCACTCGCTGTAGCGTCCCGACAGATGAATATCCTGAGTAAGCAGCCATTGGCGAATCAGGGCCACATTCGCCTGGCGAGCATGATCGTAAACCACATACGCATAAGGCATATCTACCTGAGTGGCAGAGATAATCGCATCTTCAGGACGAATCATGCCCACTTTGATGCAGTCTTCACGGCAGCGCTCAATCAGTGCGTCACCTTGCAGCATGAGTGGCTTCTCTTTGCTGTAGGTCATTTCACATGTCAGGCCAAATCCGCCGGGTGAATTGCAGTGCGGGCTGGCATTGCCTTGGACAAAAATACGATGGAACAGCGTGTCACCCGGATAGTAAATCCAGTGCTTTTCAGTCAGGTTGGCGCGATCAATGCCTAAATTCACACAGCGTACCGAGACGTATCGTAGTTTTTTGGCAGCAAGCTGCACATTTTCAGGGACTTCATCACCCATTATTTTGATCAATTCCGGCAACGGCATGGTACTGATCAACTGTTCATAACAATAATGACGCCCATCCGCCAGCATGGCGATATGCGCCTGCGGCAAGATTTTCACCAGCGCCGCATCGGTTTCCAGCGTACATTTCAGATGCGGTAAAAAGCCTGACATCAACGCCTGAAAACCGCCGTGCAACGGATAGCCAAAACGCGCATTCGGCCCAACCGGTTTCGCCAGCGGTTGGATTGCACCCTCTATGATTTGTGCCAAATCCGGTAATGGCACGCGACCGCCAAGCCAGGAGGTTTCCATCTCGGAAAGCGGCACCTTCCAGAGCTTTTTGTTGTAAGGCAGGGCAAAATGGCGGGCGATGCCTTTTCCCCAAGTGCGCATAATAAACTGCTCGAAATTCTCAGCGCTTTCTTCGCCTTCAACTGCACAGGAATCGCCATCGGGTATCGCGCCGTCAGCACAACAATCACGGCGCTGACGCGCCACATCCAGCGGCACAGTGCGCGCTTCCGTCTCACCGTAACGGGCATCAATGGCACCCAAAATACACTCTTTCACCACGTCGGCAGGCAAACCATACAGTGCTGACTGGAAAGGGTAACGCGTATAAACCCCGTCGTTGTAAACCCAGGCTTCGCGTTCTTGCCAATGTAAGTTATCGCCTAGCAGCATTTCATAAAGTTGCAGGACATAAGGATCTTGCGAAAACATAATGTGCCCGGCGTAATCGAAGGTAAAACCGTTGTCTTCAATTGAACGGCACCACCCACCGGGTGACGCATTTTTTCCAGCACAACAGCGCCTTCACCGTAATGATAACCCGCGCTCAGGCCGGTCGGCCCGGCACCAATAATCAGGCAGGGCACCGCTTCAGACTCTTCAGTGGGTGGTGTTAACCAGCGCACTGCCGAATCGTTTTCTGTGGGTTCACCGCTGCGCTGCGCGGCATCGTTCTCCTGTATCAGCGCCTGCTGCATCAGTGCGTGGATCTGCTCTGCGGTACGATCCCAAGAGGTGGCGGCTACCTTTGCCTGCATTTTTTTGCCAGCGTCAATCGCTCATCGGACGGGAGCTGCAACGCCGCTTCACAAGCCTGGATAAATTCCCTAGGGTTATGCGCCACCGCAACCAAATCGGCATAATGACGTGCCACGTCGACAATGGCGGTGCTGACAATCGGCAGTTGCGCCGCCATGTATTCCAGCACTTTGGTCGGTGAGATATAGCGAGTCGATGCATTGATGGCAAAGGGCATCAGGCAAACATCCCAACCCGCAAGGAACTGCGGCAGCGCCTGATAAGGCTGCTGACCAAGCCAGTGAATATTGGGTCGTTGTGGCAAATTGGCCGGATCAATTTTAACCACCGGGCCAACCATCACGATTTGCCATTCAGGATGGCTATCCGCCAGCGCGGCAATCAGCGGCAAATCGATACGCTCATCCAGCACGCCATAGTAGCCAAGGCGCAATGGCGGAACGTCATCATGCAAAGGATGATGATTGCTGCGATCCAGCGCTTGTTCAAAATGGATTGCATCAACGCTGCTGGGAAAACAGTGTACCTGCGGATGTTTGTCTTTTTTCGCTTCATACAAACTGGTGCCGCCGGTAAAAACTAAATCAGCGCGCGTTAATAATGCAGATTCGCGCTGCTGCAATTGGCGCGGAGCTTGATGAAAGGCGGAAAGTTCATCCATGCAGTCATAAATCACCAGCGCGGGCTTGAAGGGCGTCAACAACGGCAGTGCCATCGGCGTGTAAAACCACACCAGCGGGCGCTCATTCTCTTCCAGCAAACTTGCCAGCAGCAATTGCAACGGCGCGATTTGGCTATCGTGAAAACCGGGTGCCTCGATATCCGTATGCGGCTGGATTACGGTAATGTTTGCGGCGGGGGCGCTCTGTTTCAATCCTGCCGGGCCTGCCTGATACAGCGGTTCTTCAACAAATAACACGCGGTAATAGCGCGCCAGACGCGTCAGCAAATGCTGTGGCCGTTGAAAGACAAATCCCCACCGTAAATGACTGAATACGATTAAAACCGGTTGTTTCATAGTGTTCTCCTGATCGTGCTGGGTAGAGAAGGTAAGAGCTTGTAAGGCATGCTGTGCCTGGCGAAGGGCGCTGGCGTAAGGTTGCTGCAGTTGACGCGCAAAGGGATCGGGCCCGAGTCGGTCAAGATCCCAAAGTCCACTTCGGGTCCAGAAGCCAGGATCTTCCCACAGCGGTCGGTCGATGATGGGATAAAGGCAGATGCCGAGCAGCTCAACGCCTGACAACTGCGCCTGCGCGACCTGCGCGCTGACTTGTAAAATCCACGCACCGCGTCCGCTGCCGACGTGGCTGGTTTCCGCTAACAGCAAAGGGCGTCGATAGCGTTGATAAACATGCGATAGCATCTCATTCAGCGGTTTGCGCTGTGCATCACCCAAGTGCCAATAGAGCCTGCGGTTGCTGGTGTTTTCCCATTGATTGTCGTGGTAGTAATTGACGCCCACGAGATCCAAATAGCGTGGATCACCCCCAGTTCGGGATTGCGCTTGCCGCTCAACATGTCCCATGCCTGATATTGCGTCTCACACATGCTCTCCGCCTGTTGCTGGCTGGCCTCGCTTTCATCTTCAGGCACAATGTGAATCAGCGGATCGCAGTGCAAAATGCGCGCGCGCGGATCGGCCTGCCAGATCGCGTCACACGCTGCCAGCGTGGCGCGCACCAACTGTTGCTTGGCGGCATCGGCCCGATCCTCTTGAGGAATATCGGGCAATGCGAACAGACCAACCGAAATGCCCCAACTCAGAAAAGAGATTTCATTGATGGGGGAATAAACCGGCGCGTCGTCATACCAAGGCGCAAGAAAACCCGCCAGCGCTCCGCAGAAAGCGGCGAAGCGCGGAATAAAGTCAGCATCGAACAGGCTGACATTGGATGGCCAACCGTAATGACAAATTGTCCAGCTCAGTTGAATGCCGTGCTGTTTTGCCATCGCCATACGCTGCGCCACGGATGAAAAGTCATAGCTGTCATCGCGTTCACACAGTCGCCAACCGACACTTTCGCGTGCCGTGTTGATTGCAAAGGGCTTGAGTGCGGCGTAATCCTCTGCGCAGCGCGCCTGATGAGCATTGATATGGTTCATTGCCAATGCTTCACCGTGCGGATTAACGTGATCGGCACCTTCATAGCCGGCCTGCCAAAAACTGGAAAATGGCGTCATTGCATCTCCTGTACAGAAAAAGAGCAAAAACATCTTGCTGACATGTCGTCGGAGGACGAGTCAGGTAAGAAGAGAAATACGATGCAGACTGGCTGGCCTAACCCTTCTGATTTGTCAGACGATCCATGCGAAAAACGATGAACGTTTGTGCGGGCAAGAAAATGCATCCCAGGCAAACAGAAGATAGCGGGAGAAGCGCTAACGCTATCGAGGTTTTGATTTGTATAGGTTTCTCATACATTTCAAATGAAAAAGGAAACCTTACTGGAAAGTATAGGTAAGCACGATTTTTAAGCAAACTATTGAAGTAAAAAAGAAAAAGCAAAGCGGTAAAGTGGTTCCGGTCTTTAACAGGAAATCTCTTTGTAAACATTAGACTTTAAGAGGAAGGGGGCAAGATCTGTTTTTAACGGAAGAAGATCCTTTTCGGTTTAATACGATCTCAGGATTAATAGCACGCGCTCCGCTTTAAATGCCGTTCCCACTCTCTTTTGCAACTTTAAACCGGCTTGATTATGGTATGGCCTAAATAATCAGGCATGCAGGGAAAGGTGTCGCTCAGTGGGCTCACCTCTCATCACTCAGGATGTTTTATATGCTTTCATTCGACTGGCATCGATTTTTGCTCAACGACCAACCGGCTACGTTTTTGTTTGAAGTGGTGGTGCGCGTATTACTGGCTTATGTCGTGGTGTTTACCTTTCTTAAGGTATCGGGAAGAAGGGGCGTACGTCAGCTTTCACTGTTTGAGCTGGTAGTGATTTTGACGCTGGGATCGGCGTCCGGTGATGTCACTTTTTATGATGATGTGCCGGTATTGCCGGTGGTTTTAGTGTTTATCGTGATGCTGGCTTTATACCGCTTCACCACGTTTCTCACTGCGCGTAGCGTGCGCTTCTCTAAGTGGATACAGGGCGATGTTGTCACGCTGATCAAAGAGGGCCTGTATGTCCTTGAAAGTCTCGACAAGCTCAATATTTCTGAAGATGAGTTTTTTATGGAACTGCGTCAGGATGGGGTAGAACATCTCGGTCAGGTACGACTGGCGCTGATTGAGGTCGATGGGCAACTCAGCATTTATTTTTATGATGATGATGAAATGCGAGCAGGACTCAGCGTGTTGCCACCGGAACATCGGCAGGATTTTGCGCAGATCCCTTTCACGGCTTTGTACGCGTGCACCCATTGCGGGCAGACGGAAGAGATAGGAAAGGGGCAGAGTAGAACCTGTTCGCGCTGCAAAGAGACGTTATGGTCGGTTGCGCTAAAAACTCGCCGTCTGCATTAGTGAATAACGGCGAGGTTAGCGTGTTAGAAAAAGGTGACTAACTTTTTCTTTTGCTGGCCTTCGCCATCAAAATTACTCTCCTCCAGCCAGCCGGATAGCGCCTGATTGATACGCGGCCATTCACTGTCAATCATTGATAACCAGTCGGTATCCCGATTGCGCTGTTTGCGCGTCATCGTCTGGCGAAAGCGTCCCTCAAAAGTAAACCCTAACCTTTCAGCAGCACGACGCGAAGCCAGATTGGTCGAGTCACAGCGCCAGGCTACGCGGCGGTAGCCTAGAGAAAAGAGCGTCTTCAGCAGCAAATACAGGGCTTCTGTCCCGATAACATTGCGCTGCATCAGGGGCGACCAGGTCACATGACCTATCTCAAGCGCGCCGTTATCCACCTCAATATTGGCAAAGCACACCACGCCTACTGGGCGCTGCGTTGTTTTATCTACTACCGTAAAGGGCACTAATTCCAGATTATCGACTTTATCGATGACCCAAAACCTCAACTCTTCAACGGAGTTGGGTTTGTTAGTACTCAACCAGGTCCAGTCACGATCATCTTCCGCCAACGAAAAAGCCTGATACAGCGCTTCACTGTGCTCAGGGTCAAGCGGCGCCAAAAGGCAGTAATTCCCTACAATCGCCTGACGAAGAGGTTTTGCTACGGGTTGCCAGTCAGGCAGGGCCCACCCGATTTGCTGTCCATATTGATTGATGTTCACGCTGCCTGTTCCTGCAAAGTGTTGAAGAGAATAAACATAGGTTTTTGCAGCAGCAATGTACAGGCAGGTCGAAGCGTGGGCGTGAGGCAGGTCGAGAACTAAAAGGTAGGTGGGGCGACAAAATAAGCCGCCCCTTGGGAATTACAGCGTGGCTTGCGTGGCTGCCATGCCCGGCACCAGAATCACTTTGCGGCAATCCTCTTTGCGCTTCTCAAAAATCTCATAACCGCGTGCAGCGTCCTCCAGCGGCATGTGATGGGTAACGATCTCTTCCGGGGTCAAATGCCCTTGCTCGATTAAATTCAACAGATCTGGCAGGTAAGCATGGACATGCGTCTGGCCCATTTTAAAGGTAAGCCCTTTATCGAACGCATCACCAAACAGAAAGCCGTGAATGAATCCAGCGTAGACGCCCGGTACGCTGACAATGCCACCTCGACGTACTGCGGCAATGCACTGACGCAACGCTTTGCCGCTGCTGCCTTCCAGTTTTAAATTGGTGAGTACGGTTTCAGTCAAGCTGCCTTTAGCCTCAAAGCCAACGGCATCAATAACCGCATCGACACCCCGATTGCCGGCACTGTTTTCAATGATAAAGGCGGCAGGATCGTCGTTTTTGTCGAAGTTAATCGGGATTACACCGTAACGTTCCCGCGCAAATGTCAGTCGATAATCATTATGATCGACCATAAAAATCTGCTCGGCACCTTCCAGTCGGGCGCAAGCCGCACTCAATAAGCCGACTGGGCCTGCACCAAAAATCGCTACGCTTGAGCCTTTTTTGATTTCGGCATTTTTCACGGCTTGCCAGGCAGTAGGCAGGATATCGGAAAGGAACAGCACCTTTTCATCCGATAAAGTCTCCGGCACTTTAAACGGCCCGGCGTTGGCTTTAGGGACGCGGACATATTCGGCCTGGCCTCCCGGCACGCCACCATACAGTTTGCTGTAACCAAACAGCGCAGCGGGTGGCGTAATTTTTTTACGATTGATTATCGCGCCTCTGCCGCTGTTGGTGTTTTCGCACGCAGCATATTGATGCAGATGGCAGAAAAAGCATTCGCCACAGGCGATGACAAAAGGAATGACAACGCGATCGCCTTTGGCGACGGCCGTGACGCCGCTACCGGTTTCCACAACTTCCCCCATAAACTCATGGCCAAAGATATCGCCGTGATCGGTTCCGGGAATTTTGCCGCGGTATAGGTGCAGGTCTGAACCGCAGATTGCTGTGGCAGTCACGCGCAGAATAATGTCATCAGCGGCTTCAAGCCCGGGATCGGGCACATTATCAACGCTGACTTTATGTGGGCCATGGTAGGTTAATGCTTTCATCTGTTCGACTCCTTTGATCAGTGAATTGCCGTCTATTCAAGAGGAACACCGTTGCGGCAATATCAGAATGACTCAGGGTGGGGAATGTAGAATACATTTCCGCTAGGTTATTCAACCTGCATTGAAGTGTAGCCAGCTCGATTTAAGTAAGCCGAGCGGCCCAATGACATAAGCGTAGGATTTAAGCGGATTGGCTGTTTTTGTCGTCATTTACTGGCGTAGTGATCGCCGGAATCTGAGGGTTTGCGTGATGCCAGCCAAGCGTATCGGCAATGGCTCGTCGGTAAGGCGTATCGATTTGCGCCGGGACCTGCTCAATGTAACTTCGCGCATGGGCGCGTTTATCGCCAGACAGCTGCTGAAGGTAGTTGAGTACCTCCTCAACACTGGGAATGCGCCCTTCAGTAAAATCCACGCGCGCGGGCAGGCCAGTCCAGATCAGGGCTTCAATGCCCTTGCTGCGTGCCCATTTCTCTATTCCTCCCTCGGCTTTATCACCGATCAACATTATGCCTAAGCCATCCACCCGTTCGTCTGGAATGCCTTCGCGCTTGCGCAGTGATTTGCAGGCTAATGCAAGTGACGATGTCGACATCCAGGCCCAGAAGACGGGAATCGGAGCGGCATTCGGGCAGATCGCAGTGGCTAATTCACCGCCATCGCCGATGCGACAAAATTCAATCTGCATCAAGGGGCCGTCTGCTTGCCAGTTTCCTGCAAGTGGCAATACGTCAGGCTTCCAAATCAGCGATCCCCAACCCAGGCAAGCAATTTTCATGTTTTAACTCCTGTTAAGCCATTAAAAACAGTGCAAATCAATTCAACGGGACTGCTTAAAGTCTGGCAAAGATTACGTCACGACGGCAGGAAAATTTACAGGCAGTTAAACGTTCAGGGCACCTCTAACCAAGCGCGATAAGGTGTGCGCCAGCAGGTCGACAATCATCGCAACAATGGGAGTGCCAGTATTTTGGCCGGTTTAAATCACAACATGAACAGTTGGCAGCCACCCGCTAAGAAAGTGCACGTCGTGCAAAATTTGCCCGTTTCTACCGTGTTTAACGCTTAAGTTGCCGCTGAACTTGATGTTAAACCGTCAAGTAGTGTAAAAAGATGCCGCGCAATCGATTACGTTTTAAAGGGTGGAGACGCGTTTTACGGGGCTTCGTCCCTGTTGACCACCTGAACGCTAAGGCAGCGGATTTTCTTGAAGTTGCGCCCGTTGTCATTGATCTCACCGGCACATCGCGCTTGTGCTCATCCTTGTGAAGCAGGGCAGAGCAGCAAGTGGACGTTAATTTTGCAGTCGCAAAACGCAGCGGCGTTGATTGCACGTTTATTGGATCACCAGATGAAAAACACGCAAACCGGCACGCTGGGTGCCCTTGAGACGTCAACGGAAAAAGGTTGGCAGAAAACCGACACCATGTGGATGTTGGGATTGTACGGCACCGCGATTGGTGCCGGCGTGTTGTTCTTGCCAATCAACGCAGGCGTTGGTGGGTTGCTTCCGTTAATCATTATGGCGATTCTCGCCTTTCCCCTGACTTTTTTGCACACCGCGCGCTAACACGCTTTGTCCTTTCAGGCAAAAATCCTTCGGGCGACATCACTGAAGTGGTGGAAGAGCATTTCGGTACGGGCGCGGGAAATGTCATTACACTGCTCTATTTCTTTGCAATCTATCCCATTTTATTGATGTACAGCGTGGCCATTACCAATACGGTTGAGAGCCTGCTCGTTAACCAGTTGGGGTGGGTTGCACCGCCGCGTGTGCTGCTGTCGCTGGTGCTGATTATGGGCATGATGACCATTGTGCGCTTCGGTGAGCAGATGATCGTTAAGGCAATGAGCGTGTTGGTCTATCCCTTCGTGGCCGTTTTAATGTTAATGGCGTGCTATCTGATTCCTCACTGGCACGGTGCGGCGTTGCAAACGATGGAGGTGAATCAGAGCAGCGGAAACGGTTTATGGATGACGCTGTGGCTGGCAATTCCGGTGATGGTGTTTTCTTTTAATCATTCGCCCATCATCTCTTCTTTTGCCGTGGCGAAGCGTGAAGAGTATGGCGAGGAGGCGGAGAAAAAATGTTCACGCATTTTGGCGTATTCGCATCTGTTGATGGTTGTGACGGTAATGTTTTTTGTTTTCAGCTGTGTACTGAGCCTGTCGCCAGACGATTTGCATGCAGCAAAAGCGCAGAACATCACCATTCTTTCTTACCTTGCCAACCACTTCCACGTACCGGTTATTGCCTGGCTCGGCCCTATTATCGCGATAGTTGCCATTACTAAATCGTTCCTGGGGCACTATTTGGGCGCGCGTGAAGGCTTTAATGGGCTGGTGAACAAAGCGCTGCGCAGCCAGGGAAAATCGGTCGCGCCGAACACGCTGAATCGCCTGACTTCACTGTTTATGCTGCTTACCACCTGGCTGGTGGCGACACTTGATCCCAATATACTCAGCATGATTGAAACGCTTGGCGGGCCGATCATTGCGGTGATTCTGTTTCTGATGCCGATGTATGCCATCCAGAAAGTCCCGGCAATGCGCAAATACAGCGGTAAGATCAGCAATGTGTTTGTGGTACTGATTGGTCTGATCGCAATTTCAGCGATTTTCTTCTCACTGGTACGTTAAACGTTTAGCGCCGCTATGCGGCGCTTAATCCGGCGCATTTTTTTAACTTCTTTTTACTTCAATCGGATTGCAATACGCTGGTCTGCGAGTTGTTCAAGATGAGAAACCAATTCACCTGCCTGATGCTCGGCAAAAACAGTAATGCCGTGCTGACGAAGAAGTGTTGCCGCCACGCCAGCGCCGGGATGCTGCTGACCGCTGAAAGATCCATCGTAAATTCTCTGGCTTCCGCAGGTTGGGCTGCCATCGCTGAGTAGGGCAAAGCGGCAACCCGCATCCTGAGCCGTTTTTAGCGCCAGCCATGCCCCAAGTAAATAGGGTTGTGTGACATCGCTGCCATCGCTTTCTACAATCATCGCCCGCCCGGCTAATACATCCTCACCTGAGCCGCCAATAATTTCAGCCGGTAAACGTGGCGTTGCTAAACCGGCTGCCAGTTCGGGGCAGTGAACGACTAAACGATTTTCTCGCTGCCAGCGATCGAGGGTATCCAGCACCAGCGCTTTATCGCTGCCGTTGTAACGCACACGGAAGCCCATCAAACAGGCGCTGATCAAAATTTTCTCTTTAACGTTTCCTGAAGTCTTAATCAAAACCGTTCTCGCTAGCGTTGATTTATCTGCTGGTTACAGCGTTCAGTTATTAGCATGTGAGTGAGGGAACGAATAATGAGTAATGCTTAACTGAGATGCCTTAACAGCAGTACAGAACGGCTATACCGGGGAACCGGCATGTTTTATGAGATATAAGCTGTGAGACATGCGTTTTTTATTTATTCCTGTTTTTATATTTATCAGGGCAGTCTTGATTTAATTTTTATCGCTATCTGGTCAGAGCACAGACCTATTTCTGTTGAGTTACGAAAGTAATTTTTGTCCTTATTATGGATTTTATCTATTTTGGAAATGTTTATTTACGGCTGAGTTAATAAGTGAAAATTATTTTGTATAACATGACAATTTTTCACCCATTCGCTGTGCTGGAGATGCTATTCTTGCGCTGCGGCACTAGTGATGTGGTGTTGTGTGCTTCAGTTTTCCCTTAATAAAATGTAAGGGTTTTACCCCGTTTGGTTGGTGTGGATATTTAATCCCCGATCGTTTTCGATCGGGTTTTTATTCACCTTTACTCTCCCCCGCATTATGCCGTTATTTTCATTCTTCAAAGGTTACATTTCAGGCATTGGTTTTTTTAACGCTATTTCATCAGAAAGTTCTTATTTATTCTGGGTTATTTAAATGCCTGAAAGTCTGCTTTGCTAAATAAACTTTCAGCGCCATCTGTATCAAAAGTTATGACAATCGTTAAGGAATCGATAAGACAGCGTAATAGTGTGTAAGTTACCGATCTTTAAGACTTTTGGAGATGCTGCACACCCTCCATATGGATAATAGTCATCTCAACGGCGATACATCAGTCGTTGCCATTGGAGGTAGTACCATGAAAAAAACAACATTAACGTTTATCGCTTCACTTTTAGCATGCAGCACACTGTTTTCAAGCGCGTCTTGGGCTGATGGCCCGGGCGATCACCATGGGCAACCGTGGCAGCAACAGCAGGGCGGTGGCGACCGTCATGACGATCGCGGACGCGGGGCGGGTCATGATGATCATCACAACCAAGGCGGCCCTCGCGGCGATCATGACAATCGTGGCGGCTCTCACGCTGACTATCATGGCGATCGCGGTAATGATCGCGATCACTTCGCCTGGAACGGCCACGACTTCCGTCGCGGCCACTCAGTACCACACGAATATCGCGGCGACCATTATCGCGTGAATGACTGGCATGAACGCGGTTTACGTGAACCGCCACGCGGTGAACACTGGGCCTATATTGACGGTAACTATGTGCTGATCGCTGCGGCTACTGGTGTGATTACCTCACTGATCCTGAGCAACGCGTTCCATTAATTTCCCTCACGGATGGCTACGGCCATCCGTGCTTCTTTCCGCTTCCTTCTCACTAGGCTATTCTGACACTTCATTCTGAGGTTCCCTTTTTAAGGAGTCATGATGACGATGGTTAAAATGGTTGCGGTTGATATGGACGGCACCTTTCTTGATGATAAAAAACAGTACAACTCGCCTCGCTTTCTCGCCCTTTATCACCAGCTCAAAGCCCGCAACATAAAATTTGTCGTCGCCAGCGGCAATCAGTATTACCAGCTCAAATCTTTCTTTCCTGACATCGCCAGTGAAATTGCATTTGTGGCTGAAAATGGCGCATGGATCATCGATCGTGATGAGGAACTTTTTGCGGCGCCTTTTCTCGCAGCGACATTAACGCGGTGATCGATACGCTGCAAAACGGCCATTATCCGGGTTTGCGCTATCTGCTCTGCGGCCGCAACAGCGCTTATTATTTCGATGAAACCGATGAAAAATGGCTAGCGAAAATGCGTCATTACTGCCATCGGCTGAAAAAGATCGGCAGCCTCGATGAAGTACAAGATGACAAGCTGTTCAAATTTGCACTTAACCTCTCTGATGATTACGTCGAACCTTTGATGGCTGATATTACGCGCTTACATCAAGGCGCGGCGGCAGCGACCTCCAGCGGGCATGGCTCTGTTGATTTAATCGTTCCAGGTAACCATAAAGCGCACGGTCTTGATTTACTGGCGAAACGCTGGGGCATTTCGCATGACGAAGTGCTGGCTTTTGGCGATGGCGGCAACGACCTGGAAATGCTTAAGCAATCTGCATTCAGTTTTGCGATGGAAAATGCGCCGCAGCGGGTGAAAGAGAGCGCACGCTACCTGGCTCCGCACAACAACGAACAGGGCGTATTGCAGGTGATTGAGCACATGCTAGCGGGCGAGGCACCTTTTACACCTACATCTTCGCGTTGACTGGATTTATTCTTTGCTTTACCGATATTCAAAAAATGACATTATCGACTTTTAAATTATCATATCGGGATTAAACGCCGCGGTAGAAGCGATAGGCTCAAGCTGGTGGGGCGCGGCGCTTGGTCAGTGTGTGCAGTGGCGCAGCGCGATGGCGGCGAAGGAAATTAACGCGCGGATTGCCGGAAAATATTCAGGCGCCAGGTGATGAAGCTGGCGCAGGTGAGTTCAGTATTTAAAAGGGTGGATTATCACCGAGCAAGATTCAAGCCTGCCCAGCTTTGCTTCAAAGCATCGGCCATGCCTGCACAATCATGGATCGCATCTCATCTTTGCTGTAATCCACCAAGGAATTTTTGCTGTTGGCGCGCGCCAGAATCCACTCTACCTCCTGATGCGTTAGTGCAGGGCCATCTTGCCAAAATGGTGTGATCGCCTGCTGCTGCAGCCAGTTTTTCATGTAACGCGCTGGAGAATCTGTGGCTTCACTAAACAGCTGAGCATGAAGCTCTGCCATTAACTGTTGTTGCTCAATGTGGTGGCTTTCTGCCAAAACCTCAAGAAACGGAAACAGCAGCCGCCCACAGACTTCGCCATGATGAAAAGGCTTGAGTGCACCCAGCTCGCCGGCGATACCGTGAATCACGCCTAAACCGGCGCTGCTCAAGCTAACACCGCCTAACCATGAAGACATCATCATCGCTTCACGCGCTTTATCACCTTCTGCATCGTCACGATTTAATTGGGGCCACGCCTGAACAAACTGCTTTAAGCCCGTTAACGCCAGCTGGCGGGTAAACAGATTCCCTTTATTTGATAAATAGGCTTCAAACAGATGGGTAAAGGCATCAATGCCGCAAGTTGCCAGGACTTTATCGGGGGCATTTTTTAACAGATCGGGATCGAGAATCGCAACCTGAGGCACAAAGACCGGATGACGCAGTGAGGCTTTCACCTGAATATCGTGTTGATCGGTCACGACCGCATTCTGCGTCACTTCGCTGCCGGTTCCGGCTGTAGTCGGCACCGCAATCATCGGCAAGGTAACTGGCTGAACGGCGCTGTCGCCGACTTTCTCTAAATAACGCGCCGTCGGCAGCGGATGCTGCATCATCGCACTAAATGCCTTAGCGGCATCAAGCACGCTGCCGCCCCCGATGGCTACAACGCGATCGACATGGCCACGCCAACGTGTGACCCAGGCATCAATATCAGCGGGCGACGCTTCATTTCGCACAATTTCATAGCCGATGATGTGATCGTTCAACGTTGACTTTAGCCGGGCATAAGCTGGGCTTTGCAGAAATGATTGACCACAAAACAGCAGGGTCGGCTGCTGCTGTAGCGCTAACAGCGGCACCAGTTTATCAATGCTTCCACGGCCAAACAGAGTTCGTTGATTGCTATACAGCTCACTCAAATTCTCACTCACCTGCGCATCCTTTTAAGTTTTCGCTAAGATTTGAGTGTAACTAAAAGCGCGCCGCTGGCCTCTGCAAACTTTCTGATAACGCGTTGGCAAAAAGTTGATCACCTTCGCAAAACAGAAATTCACTATCGAGAGGGTGATGCTTTCATCGCGATGTTACCCTTAACATGTTATCGGTAACAGCGTTTGTCGAGGTGTTAAAACATCTTACAGACGTTAAGTTCTGTCACCCTTTGGGGACCACGATAACAAACCAGCACTGAGCCAGCTCGTCAGTGCGTATGGTGGAGAAAAATTATGCCATTACTTTACGTGGCGATCGGCGTTGCGTTACTGCTACTGCTTATGATCCGCTTCAAACTCAATGGTTTCATCGCGCTGATTCTGGTAGCGCTGGCGGTCGGTGTGATGCAGGGCATGCCGGTCAATAAAGTTATTACTTCAATTAAAACCGGTGTGGGCGGAACACTGGGCAGTTTGGCGCTGATCATGGGTTTTGGTGCCATGCTCGGTAAACTGCTGGCCGACTGTGGTGGCGCCCAGCGCATTGCAACGACGTTGATTAAGAAGTTTGGCGTCAAGTATATTCAATGGGCGCTGGTGCTGACCGGTTTCACTGTGGGTTTTGCGCTGTTTTACGAAGTTGGTTTCGTCCTGATGTTGCCATTGGTGTTCAGTGTCGCCGCATCGGCGCGCGTGCCGCTGCTGTACGTCGGTGTGCCAATGGCTGCTGCACTTTCTGTTACGCACGGCTTTTTGCCTCCACACCCTGGCCCAACCGCTATTGCGACCCTGTTTGACGCTGATATGGGTAAAACGCTGCTGTTCGGCACCTTGTTAGGGATCCCAACCGTTATTCTGGCGGGGCCGGTGTATGCGCGCTTCCTGAAGAAAATTGATAAACCCATCCCAGAAAGCTTTTACAACCCTAAAACCTTTACTGAAGCGGAGATGCCAAGTTTTGGCGTGAGCGTTTGGACTGCGCTGATTCCAGTGGTGTTGATGGCTTTGCGTGCGGTGGCGGAAATGCTACTGCCAAAAGGGCATGTACTGCTGCCTTACGCCGAATTCTTCGGCGATCCGGTCATGGCAACGCTGATCGCGGTATTGATCGCTATCTTCACCTTCGGCCTGAACCGCGGTCGTAGCATGGAAGAGGTGATGGATACGCTGACAGATTCGATCAAAATCATCGCAATGATGCTGTTGATCATCGGCGGCGGCGGGGCATTCAAGCAGGTATTGGTGGACAGCGGCGTAGATAAATATATCGCCAACATGATGAACCAAACCAACCTGTCACCTATTTTCATGGCCTGGTCGATAGCTGCGGTGTTACGTATTGCGTTGGGTTCTGCCACCGTGGCGGCAATTACTGCTGGCGGGATTGTGGCACCCTTGATTGTTAGCAGTGGCGCCAGCCCGGAGCTTATGGTGATTGCCGTCGGTTCCGGTAGCGTGATCTTCTCGCACGTAAACGACCCAGGATTCTGGCTGTTTAAAGAGTATTTTAACCTGACGATTGGCGAAACGATTCGTTCATGGTCAGCGCTGGAAACCATTATCTCCGTATGTGGTTTGATCGGCTGCTTACTGCTCTCTTACGCCCTATAAGCAAACACCGCCGTGACAACGTGTCGCGGCGGTTTTACTTTATACCGCCAACAAACGGAACGCGTTTAGCTCTTCATCTGGCATGCCAGCCTGTGCCGCTGCCTGACATATCTGCTGCCAGCTGGTGGCATCTAACGGAATGCCTAAACGATCGCGCGCTTCGCGATTCGCTTCTTCCCATTCACCTGGCACCTGAATATCCTCATCACCACTTTTAGGTGAGCGTTTTACCCATTCGATAAAAGCTTCGGCTTCTTCTTGCATCGCTGGCGCGTCAAAAGCAGCAGGATCAAGGATGATGGTGGTCATGCAGTTGAAGATGGCGTCACTGTTGCTCTGCACTGTGGCATCGTGAGTGGTGCGCCCACCCGATAACGCGCCACCGAGAATCTCGCACATTGCCGCTAATGCGTAACCCTTATGCAGGCCAAAAGGCAGTAAAGAGCCAAACGGCTGTTGATGCATCACACCTGGTTGCGTGGTGGCATGACCTTGGTGATCAATCAGATAACCTGGCGCGACCTCAATGCCTTTATTCCAGGCAACCCGCGTTTTGCCATAAGCAATACCGCTGGTAGCGAAATCAAGCAGCAGCGGTTTAGCATTTTGTCTTGGAAAAATGGCGCAAAATGGGTTAGTACCAAAACGGCGATCGCTGCCACCAAAGGGTGCCACCATGGGATCGCCCATAACGTTAACGAAGTGGAACGAGACCAAACCCGCTGCTGCACACTGTTCCGCCCAGTGACCAATACGACCAATATGATGTGAATGATGTAAACCGACCGCGGCAATCCCTAATTTCTGAGCACGTTCAATGCCCAATTTCATTGCTTCCCAAGCGGCAACCTGACCAAAGCCCTGATTGGCATGCAGCGTCAACACCGCACCAGCGTCTTTGGTTAGCGTTGGGCGCTGATTAAGCTGCAAATGACCTTGTGCCAACGACGCCATGTAGCTGGGGATCATACCTACGCCGTGGGAGTCATGTCCTGCCAGGTTCGCAGCAACTAAATGATCGGCAACCAAGCCAGCTTCTTCTGTTGTGCTGCCGGCATAAAGCCAAATCGCCTGAACAAACTGATGTAATCGACTGGCATTAATACGATGCAATTGACTCACGCTAATCTCCTTTTTATGAAGGGTTTTCATCCTGCAGTGAAAGGTAGGCCAGCGGCAAGTGTTGGTTAGATATCAAGGGGATTTTTAAGAGCAGGGCCGCAAAATGCGGCCCAAAGTTTTGAGGATTAATGGGGTTGTTCGAAACCGGCTTTCACCATCTGTTCGCGCAGTGCACGCGCTATTTCGCGGTTACCACCCGTGACAGGATAAATCACGTTATTTACCACATCATCTAAATAGGGTTCATCAAACTCTTGCAAGGTAAGTTGAGTACCGCCTTCATCATTGATAGCGAAAGAACCCTTGATGTGATCGCCGCTATTTTTAGCCTTAAGGCTATAGCGGCCCATGCTGGTATTAATCGTGCTCATAAGATCTCCTTGTTACTGATTTCAAATTCATCACAATTCTGGCCTGCCTTTGCCGCTTAAATTTTAGCTGGCCCTGCTTCGCTAAACGAAGCGGTGTGCCAGAAATAATGATTATCTTGCGACCTGTCTCGCAGAAAAAAATGGACACTAAGCGGCTTAACGGGGCAGAGTTGGTCTTTGAGAGCGAAGCAGCAAAGGTAAAATTTTCACCTATACTGTTTACAGGAAAGGCTTTTTTATTAGGTAAGGGAGAGGGAAATGAAAATAATTTTGTGGGTCATCGCCATCATTTTTATCGTTGGGCTGTTAACGCTGACAGGGGTGTTCAAACTCATTTTCTAATAAAGCGGGCACCTTACCGGGTGCCCGAATTTCCTCTCAATTGCCTGAATCTCTGTTTTGACGTACGGGTGAACAGGGCGAGAGGGGCTGTTACGCGTTACAGGTAACAAATCTTTTACCGCAAGATGTTTCTTACAGTATGCACAGCAGGCGCCGTGGAAAGGTTTCAAACTTGCTTTGCAATCAATAAAGGTAAACTTTGCGCTGCCACATGCAGTGCAGCGAATTTTCATCACCATGGCATCTTCGCCTCCTTCCTGGAATTGAATAAGACCAATCTTATCAAAAATACATCAAAAATAGTTAAGATTTTCTAATTTATAACACGTTGCGATCATTTCTTTTAGCGCATTGAATCTAAGAATATTTTCCTGTTTCGTAGCTGTTTTTTGAGCAATTCAAGCTCCGCAAAAATCCTTTTCATTGATAAGGATCATGTTTTTTAGCTGTTTGCGGATAATCTCGCCATCAATGGCCTGTTTTCGCATTTAATGTGACCAGATGCGAAAGTTGCTGGCGGTGCCTCACCTCTTTCTGCGGCACAATTTCTTAAAATCGACTTCATGTTTATCTCCAGTTTGGAGCGCCTCATTAAGATGCCCGCTTGGCTTCAACACTGGGTTTAGAACTCGCCATTTAAAAAATCGGCAGGAAAAAGCAGTGAACAGGTATTGTCTTCTCGTGATCTGGCCTCTTGTTCCAGCACTCATGCTCTCATTCTCACTTCAGGCCGCAACGTTGCTTCAGGGAGTGCAGTCAGGTTGGGAAACCTTAAATCATAATGTGCAACAGACCTGGCAGCAGCCAGACAGCGTGGATGTCTATGTGCCAGCGATAACCTGGCATAACCGCTGGACCTATGATGAGGAACATATTGATCGCTATAACGAACATCCGTGGGGTGCGGGTGGCGGCGTTTCTCGTTATGACGAAAAGGGGAACTGGCATGGCCTGTATCTCATGGCCTTTAAGGATTCTTTCAATAAATGGGAGCCGATTGGTGGATACGGTTGGGAAGCGACCTGGCGACCGTTAGAAAATCAGTCATTCCACTGGGGCGTAGGTTTTACTGTGGGAGCCACAGCGCGAGATAACTGGAATTACTACCCCGTTCCTGTGCTATTACCCTTGGGTTCAATAGGTTATGGCGCATTGAGTTTTCAAATGACTTACATTCCGGGCACTTATAACAATGGAAATGTCTATTTTGCCTGGCTACGTTGGGCATTTTAGGCAAGCGAAAGAAACATAAAGTGTGACGCATCTAAAGAATGTCGATATTTATCACTTTTCCATCAATTCAAGCTGGACAAATCTCTCTGCAATTGCTGTACTAGACGCCGACACAGTTTAGTGTCCATTTTTCATGTAAAGGTAATATTAGATGTCTAAGATCAAAGGTAACGTTAAGTGGTTTAATGAATCTAAAGGATTCGGTTTCATTACTCCTGAAGATGGCAGCAAAGATGTATTCGTACACTTCTCTGCAATCCAGAGCAACGGCTTCAAAACTCTGGCTGAAGGTCAGCGCGTTGAGTTTGAAATCACCGACGGCGCGAAAGGCCCATCTGCTGCTAACGTTATCAGTCTGTAAGTTAACAGTCAGAATTCTAAAAACCCGCCAATTGGCGGGTTTTTTTATGCCTGCCATTCCTCAATTGCCACGCTTTGATATTCCTCTGGCCCTCCTGCCCTCCACCGTAGCAATGCCCGAACTTGGTGACTGATTCACTCTTTTTCCACGAACCGGCATCAGGTGCGCTGAAGATGCAAATTTAATGGCTTACGGATGACGGCGCACATTCTGCGGTGTCAGTCACAAATAGTTCTCGTAACATAATCATAACAAGCGTTACTTGCAGATTTTTCATTCTCAACGCTATATAACAGAACGACAGGAATTACCCCATTCAGGAGAGAGAATGAATATACGTCAGGCACAGGCAAAGGACAGTTTCGCATTGAGCGCGTTGTTAGCGGAGCTAGGCTACGGCGGAACGGAGAGTTTTATCGACCAGCGCCTTGCTCAGCTCATCACGCATCCGAATGAAATGCTTTTAGTTGCAGAGCATGGCACGCAGGTGCTGGGCTTTTTGTCGATGCATTTTATTCCACAGCTGGCGTTGGCCGGTGATTTTGCGCGTATCAGTTATTTCTGCATTGCTGAAGGTGAGCGCAGTAAAGGTGTCGGTCAGCAGCTTATTCAGCACGCTGAAGCCATGGCGTCACAACGCGGTTGCGACCGCATGGAAGTGCATTGTCACGTATCACGACTAAAAGCTAATCAGTTTTATGCGCGAGAAGGCTACGAAGAATCGCCGAGTTATCATGTCAAAGGTTTACGCCCAAACTGATTTCATGTCCGGCAGCAATCACCAGCGCATTGGCGATCATTTCCAACTGTTGCTCGTTCATACAGGCAATACTGACGCGAATAAACTGCGTGTTGCCCAAGCGGCAGCGTTCGCCTGGCAGCACAGCGATACCGCGTGCCGCCAAGGTGATCATCGCAAATTGTTCTGAGAGTACGGGAATATAAATACTCAATCCATCCCGCGCTTCAAGTACTAATCCACGATTCGCTAAAGCCAGCAAGAGTTTCTCCCGCCGTTGGCGGTAAGTTTCCCGGGCGACATTAATGTGCTGTTGAGTCGCCGCGTCCTCCAGCATCCACGCAACGGCATCCTGCAAAATACGGCTGGTCCAGCTAACGCCAAAATTACGCCAGGCCTGAATGCGTTTGACCATATTTGATGTAGCAGAAAGCACCGCCAACCTTAAATCTGGCCCATACGCTTTGGAGAATGAGCGTACGTGTATCGTGCGGTCGGGAAAAACTTCCCCCAGGCTCCAGGCAGATTCCACGGAGAGATCGCCAATGCCGTCATCTTCGATAATCAGCGTCGAGCTGGTTGCTAATACATCTGCCAACGCCTGACGACGCCCGCGGCTGATATTGTGCCCTGTCGCTGAATGCGTGCGCGGTTGATAAATCACCATCACCGGCGACTTCTCTAGCAATGTTGTTAGCACCTCTGGCAACGGGCCTTCGCTGTCACAAGCAAGAGGCAGGATTTCAGCGCCAACGTTGTCGAGCATATCCAGCAATCGTGTCGCTGTCGGATCCTCAATGATGACCCGATCGCCAGGCGAAACCAGCGTTTGCACCACTAAATTCATCGCATCAAAACCACCATCGGTCGCTAAATAAGCTTCTGCCGGATAAGGCCAGCGAGGTTGAATCGCGCTGAGCAACTGCGGCGAAATGGCTTCACGATAGTAGCTGTTGAGCTGTGGAGAGTTAAGTGCCGCCTGTAAAGCGGACGATAAATCAGGCAACAAAGCGGTATCAGGCGACGCCATTGCCAGGTCAGCTTGAATGTTATCGCCATAGTTACCAATTTTCTCAAAGCGAATAGGGCGAGGCGTTACGTTATTTCCGCTCACCCAAACGCCACTTCGGCCTTTACCTGCCAGCACTTTCTGCTTCTTTAACTGCGCCCAGGCAGCTGAAACGGTTGCTGGGCTTACGCCTAACACTTCCGCTAAGTCGCGTACCGACGGCATCTGCATGCCAATCGCAATTTGGCCGTCACGTATTAGCGTGGAGGCAGCCAGCGCAATGCCTTTTACGGAAGCATCATTAATTTGGCTACTTAGCCAGTGTAGATCTACGGTTTGCGTCATAAGAAAATAATTTGTTCAGTAACAAATAAAAGATTGTTCAGGATAGTGTTCCAGATCTAGTATCAAATTCAAGCACTATTTGGTGATTAAATCATCGCAGCTCAACTGCATTGGCAGAGACGGGGAAAAAATGGAAAGGCTTACCATCAGACTAGCGGTACGTGACTGGGACTATTTTACGCCGCTGGCACTTGGCGACATCAAGCCGGAAGGCTTTGATTTAAAAATTGACCGCGTCGGGACGCTGGTGAATGACATTGCAACCAGCCCTGATTACGACGCAGGCGAAGTCTCCTTTAGCCGTTACGCGCAAGGCCGGGCGAAAGGTGATCACTCGCTGCTTGGCCTGCCGCACTTTTTGATGCGTGGCTTTCGCCAGCGCTGCATTATCACCACCACCGCAAGTCCGCTCACTTCGCCAGCACAGCTAAAAGGAAAGAGAATTGGTGTTACGGGTTGGCAAGATTCAGGTAACACCTGGACGCGCACAGTGCTGCGTGAAGCGGGAGTGGAAATTGATGATGCTTATTGGTTTGCCGGTCGATTAACTGCCGACCATCCGATTGTTGACCGTTTGGCAGGGTTTGGCCGTCCGGGCCGTATCGAACCTGCGCCAGAAGAGCGCCCACTGATTGAGTTACTGAAAGCGGGTGAGCTGGATGCTGTGTTTACCCCTTCATGCCAGAAGGTTTTTCCTGGCAGAATCGGGCTTACGTCAACTGCAAACCGATTTTTATCAGGCCGAGCTTGATTACTTTAATCGTGTTGGATATGTGCCAGGCATCCATATTTTGGCAATGAAACCCGCGCTGGCGGAGCAGCATCCTTGGCTGCCTCAGGCGTTGAGTGACCTCATTACCCGTTCCTATCACGTCTGGATGCAAAAGCGCGAAAAGTATGCCGACACCACGCCGTGGTTACTGGACGATTTGCGACGTACCGCGCAGGAATTGCCAGCCAACTGGAATGAAAACGGTTTTACCGTTAACAAGAAGATGATCACGGACTTTGCCAATGAGCTGTATCAACAAGGTCTGACCAAAACATTGCTGACGCCGGAGCTTCTATTCCCGGTGGCAGGTAAGGGGAATGATGATGAAAGTCGCGATGGGGCAATTTGCCGTTAGCCGTGAATGGCAGGATAACGCGGATATTTGCCTTGATTTAATGAGCCGGTCCTTAGCGGGTGGCGCGCATCTACTGGTACTGCCTGAAGGCGTATTGGCGCGTGATATCGCCGATCCCGATTTAGTTCTGAAAGCTGCGCAGCCGCTGGATGGCCCATTTTTAACCCAACTCTTGGCAGCCAGTAAAGGTAACGACCTCACCACGATGATGAGTGTCCATGTGCCAACGCAAGAGCAAAAGGCGCTCAACGTCCTGATCGCCATTCGCAATGGTGAAATCATTGCTGCTTACGAAAAGCTGCATCTTTATGACGCCTTTGCCATGCAAGAATCACAGCGCGTTAATCCCGGCCATGTCATTCCACCCTTAGTCGAGGTGGCGGGTATGAAGGTGGGATTAATGACCTGTTATGACGTGCGTTTCCCGGAGCTGGCGCGCCGTCTGGTGCTGGATGGTGCCGATGTGCTGGTGCTGCCTGCCGCCTGGGTCAAAGGGCCGCTGAAAGAGATGCACTGGGAATTACTCACTACTGCGCGGGCACTGGAAAACACCTGCTACATGGTCGCGGTGGGAGAATGTGGACCACGCAATATTGGCAATAGCCTGGTGATTGATCCGCTCGGCGTTGCGATTGCAAAAGCGCCGGAATCCACCGCGTTGGTGTTTGCCGATCTCGATCCGCAGCGGATCGCCTACGCTCGCAGCGTTTTACCGGTCCTTGAAAATCGTCGTTTTGCACGACCAGAACTAAAAACACACTGACAGCATTGGGGAAAATAATGAAAAAGATAGCGACCGCACTCACGCTGGCTTTAGGTATGACTGCAACTTTAGCCCATGCTGCTGATGCCATTGCGGTTCAAAAAGTGGATCAGGCACTGCACGATCGTCTGCCAGAAGAGATCAAAACAGCCGGGAAAATGATTTCAGTTAACAACGGCTCTTTTCCTCCGTATGAAATCGTCAATGGCCCACACTCAATGGATGGCGCATCCGCTGACTTAACCACAGCGCTCAGCCAGCTGCTGGGCGTTAAAATTGAACATGCAACGGTCAGTGGTTTATCAGGCGTATTGGCTGGGATTAATTCGGGACGCTATCAGTTAGCAATCGGTCCGGTAGGCGATTATCCAGACCGCCAGCAAAAAGTCGACTTTATCGATTACGTGCAAGAGTTTGTGGTTTTTGGCGTTCAAAAAGGCAATCCGTCAAAAATTAATAGTCTGGACGACACCTGCGGCAAGCGGATTGCGGTTATGGCTGCCGGCTCTGCCGAACAAGTTATTCGTAAGCAATCTGCCGCTTGTACCGCTGCCGGTAAACCGGCGGTCACTGTGCAATCCTTTACCGACCAACCCTCCTCTATTTTGGCGGTACGTTCTAAGCGCTCTGATGCCTTTTTCTCTTCACAAGCGCCGCTGACTTATTTTGTTGAACAGGCGAATGGTCAGCTTGAACTCGCAGGCACAGGTCAGAAAAATGGTTTTGGCGATATCTTCCAGGGCACCGTTGTGCCGAAAAACTCTCAGCTGGGTAAAGTTGTACTGGATGGTTACAAAGCGCTGTATCAAAACGGCACTTATGCAGCAATCATGAAAAAGTGGAAGTTGGACGGCAACATGATTACTGAACCGGGCGTTAATCTGGCGAAAGGGGCGGCTAAATGAGTTTACACACCAACGATTCACGAGCCATGGACAAGGCCAACGTGCAACAGCGCGATGTGGCTTTTGCCCACAGTGCACCCTCATATGGACGCTGGGTCTCCTGGATTGTGGTGCTGGTTATTGGCTCGAACCTGATGTGGCTGGTAGTGACCAATCCCAATTTCGAATGGAAAGTGGTGCTGCAATGGTTCACGGAAGGCACAGTATTGAAAGGGTTGCAGGTGACGCTCGGACTCACGGTGGTGTCGATGATTCTCGGCACCCTGTTGGGTTTAATTCTGGCGGTCTGGCGTTTGTCAGAGAATAAATTACTGAGCGGTCTTTCCGGTCTCTATATCTGGTTCTTCCGGGGTACGCCGCTGTTGGTGCAACTCATTTTTTGGTACAACCTGTCGACGCTGTTCCCGACCTTATCGATTACTGTGCCTTGGACCGACATCACTTTTGCCAGCTGGAATACCAATGATCTCATCACACCGCTGACGGCAGCAATTGCGGGACTGGCGTTGAATGAAGCGGCTTATATGGCGGAAGTGATTCGTGCTGGCCTGCTCTCGGTCGACAACGGTCAGGTAGAAACCACTCAGGCCTTTGGGATGAGTCGAGCGCGTGCACTGCGCCGCATTATTATTCCACAGGCGATGCGTTCCATCATTCCACCTACTGGCAACCAGCTCATCAGTATGATCAAAGCCACTTCGTTGGTGAGCGTTATCGCGATGGGCGATCTGCTTTATTCCGTGCAGGCCGTCTACAACCGCACCTTCGAAATTATTCCAATGCTGATGGTGGCGGTAATTTGGTATCTGCTCATCACCTCAATTCTCAATGTGGGACAGTCCGCGATTGAACGCTACTACGCGCGTGGTACGAAACGCGTGGCGGTTACGGCCAAACGTGCCGCTACGCCATTTGCCAATACGTCGTTGGTGCGTAAGGAGGACGTATGAAAACAGCTGAACCTTTAGTCAGCGCGCGAAACGTGCAGAAAAGTTATGGCGACAATGAAGTGCTCAAAGGCATCGACCTTGATGTCTATCCCGGTGAAGTGGTGGTTATTCTTGGCCCATCAGGGTCGGGGAAATCTACTTTTTTACGCTGCATTAATCATCTGGAAGATATGAACGGCGGCTCGATTATGGTCGGCGATCAGCAGATTGGTTATGAGCTAAAACGCAGCGTGTTGCATCGTTTGTCACCACGAAAAATTGCCCAGCAACGGCAGAAAATTGGCATGGTGTTTCAGCAGTTCAATCTCTACCCCCATATGACAGTGCTGCAAAACATCATTGAAGCGCCGATTGGTGTGCATAAATTTTCCCGTCAGGCAGCGTTAGCGCATGCTAAAGAGCTGCTGGCAACGGTGGGGTTGAGCGACAAAGCGGATGCCTGGCCGCGACACCTTTCTGGTGGGCAGCAACAGCGTGTCGCGATTGCTCGCGCATTAGCGATTAAGCCGACCTTAATGCTATTTGATGAACCGACTTCGGCGCTGGATCCTGAATTAGTGGGTGAAGTGCTGGCCACAATGCGCACGCTGGCCGATCAAGGCTTAACCATGATTGTGGTCACGCACGAAATTGGTTTTGCACGCGAAGCAGCCGATCGCGTGGTGTTCATGGATGGCGGGGTGGTGGTGGAGCAAGGAACACCGGATGAGGTCATTGCGAATCCGCAGCATCCACGAACGCAGGCTTTTTTAAGCCGCTTTATTTAATCGTTTATGATCAGGGTAGATTCACTAGTTTTCGCGCAAAGCGATCTTACTCTGTTACAGATTGCAGTTGAGGTGATTGAGAAACTGCGCCTAAATAAGATTCACCGTTTTTCGCTAAGGTTTAAAAGTTAATTATGGAAGGTATCAGTATTGCCAAACTGCTGATCATCGGTGCGCTTATCGTACTGCTCTTTGGCACCAATAAGTTACGTTCACTGGGTGGCGATCTGGGATCCGCAATCAAAGGCTTCAAAAAAGCCATGAAAGATGATGACTCCAGCGCAACTAAGAACACAGCTGAAGAAATTCCAGCAGAACGCGTATCACATAAAGAGTAAATCAACGTCAGTTGACAATAAATGTTACTTTTTATTTCTGATGGAAGAGAGAAAACCAGACTTAATCAGTCTGGTTTTTGTTTTTTAATGCAGGCTGACCACTGAGTTGAGTTCGAGATCAACGTCAACCGGCCTAACCCGATCCCAGGCAAAACCGACCTCACTTAGCGTTAGCGGTAGCGTGTCGACAATCTCCGAAAGATCAATTTCCAAATCCTCATCAGGTAATGTAAAGCCCTGCTCGATCTCAGATTGCAGTAAAATAAATTCATTTTCTGGAATTATTAAATCTTCCGAAAACAGGCCGTTTACCGCTTCAAACATGTATTGACCGCTCACCGGCGCAAGCGTTGATGTTGAGCTCTGCAGTGCGTTTAGTTGATATAATCCTTCTCCCCAATTTTCAGGTTGCTCGGAAATCCAGTGAACTTGTGCATCTGTTACGGTACTTCCCTCCAATATGCTGTTGAGATAGATGTCCATTAATGCATCAGCTTCTGAACTGCCATCAAACGTCAGGTTTGGCTGTGTTATCTCATCATCAGATTGATCCTTCGCATTATCCTTAACTGTTTGCTGATAACGTTCTGTGTTTTGTATTGGCTGACTGTAGACATCGCTTAGCGGTGTGGGGACTTCCAGCAAACTGGACCCGATGAGGTTAAGCGTTTCAGGCTCAAAAGCGGCAAGCGACGAATGAGGCTCAATTTCAGCAGCAGAGCAACTCTTCCATTCTGACTGTGAAACTGATGCTGAATTTGATAAGGCGTGGGCGTTGACGAATTCAGCGGTAGGATAAAGTGATAAAGGGAGTGTCGTCGCGGCAGGCGCTAATGGAGAAGTCTGCGTCTTGAGGCTTAGCTCAACAGCATAGCGCTGTTCAATATGAAGCGCAGTAGCCAGCGCTGCCATGCCGCAACTCGCGTGAGCTGTAAGGTTAGGGTTAGTTGTATTAACAGGCGCAGTTCGAATTTTTATGGCATCAAGATTTTCGTCTGAACCGCCAGACAACATATCGCTAGCCAGGTGATCAGTATCGTCCGGTATGAACCAATCGGGAAACGCTGAAGGGGTGGAAAGAGGTTCCATAATCTGACCTATAAAAGCAGCTGAGGATTAAAATGACAAAATGGCTTATAGCCTCAGCGGATAAAGCGACAGATTAGTTGAAGAGATTAAGGGCAGGGGATAATCAGGCCGTACCAGGTGGCACGACCTGTATAGCGTTACTTAACTTCCAGGCCTTTAGCCTGCATATCGGCATGATAAGAAGAACGAACAAAAGGACCACAGGCGGCATGCGTAAAGCCCATCGCCATCGCTTCTTCTTTCATTTCATCAAATTCTGCCGGGCTGACATAACGTTGAACCGGCAAATGGTGGCGACTAGGCTGCAAATATTGACCCAGCGTAAGCATAGTCACGCCATGGCGACGCAAGTCGCGCATCACTTCCACAATTTCAGCGTTGGTCTCGCCTAACCCGACCATCAATCCTGATTTGGTCGGAACAGATGGATGCGCTTCTTTAAAACGCTCCAGCAGTTTGAGCGACCAGTCGTAGTTAGCACCAGGACGCACCTGACGGTAAACGCGCGGTACGTTTTCCAGATTGTGGTTAAATACATCTGGCGGCGTAGCAGTCAGAATTTCCAGCGCACGATCCATGCGGCCACGGAAGTCAGGCACCAGAGTTTCGATTTTGATGGTAGGACTTTTTTCACGAATAGCGCTGATGCAATCGGCAAAATGTTGAGCGCCACCATCACGCAAATCGTCGCGGTCAACGGAAGTGATCACCACATAACGCAGCGCCATGTCAGCAATGGTTTGTGCCAGCTTACCGGGTTCATTAGCATCAGGCGCGTTAGGGCGGCCATGAGCAACATCGCAGAATGGGCAGCGACGGGTACAGATGGCACCAAGGATCATAAAGGTTGCCGTACCGTGGTTAAAACATTCGGCGAGGTTAGGGCATGACGCCTCTTCGCAGACCGAGTGTAAACCGTTTTTACGCATTGCCGCTTTAATGCCCTGGATACGACTGGAATCCGCAGGCAACTTGATTTTCATCCATTCCGGCTTACGCAACATCTCTTGCCGTTCGGTGGTCACAGTCTTAACTGGGATCAACGCCATTTTATCTGCGTCACGATATTTGACGCCGCGTTCCATCTGAATTGGTTTACTCATAAAATCTGCAGGTTCCGGTCGGATTGCGATTTGAAAGCTTTCTCACACATCGAGAAGGGCGCTTTCAACTTTATTTGAAAAAAGTGCAAAAATTATATCATCTGATTGGCCGGGAAGCAGCCATCCTGAGCGTTGAAACGTTACATATTTGTAAATACGCATTCACAGTTAACGCATTACTGGGTTTGGCTCAGTCTGCCACTCAACGTTTTCATAATTCAACAGGCGGGCAAATGCCGCTACTAGCAAAGGTTGAACCTCGATAACGCTTACGTCAGGATTAAAATGTTGCAGTTGCGTCATGCTCATTCCTGCATAACCGCAAGGATTGATACGCAAAAAAGGCGATAAATCCATGGCGACATTAAGCGCCAGACCATGGAATGAGCAGCCTTTGCGAATGCGTAAACCCAGCGAGCAGATTTTTTCATCACCAACATAGACGCCAGGGGCGTCGGCGCGCGCGCGCGCTTCAACGCCAAAGTGCATGAGTGTTGCAATCACTGTTTCTTCCAGGGCCGTAACCAGTTGGCGGACGCCAATTTTACGTCGCTTGATGTCAATCAGCACATACATCACCTGTTGGCCGGGACCGTGATAGGTGACCTGACCGCCGCGATCGCTTTGTACTACAGGAATATCGCCTGGCATTAAAACATGTTCCGCTTTGCCTGCCTGACCTTGCGTGAAAACCGGATCATGCTCCACCAGCCAAATCTCGTCGCGGCTGCTGCCGTCACGTTGATCGGTATAGTGATGCATAGCTTCAGAAGTGGATTGCCAGTTGCAAAGACCTAACTGGCGAACAAGAAGAGTTTCGACTGACAAAACGCGGGTCCGCTAAAGGGGGAAAGGCTGAGTATAACGTCGGCAAACGGTAAGACCAACACCCTTTGCCGACGTTATCATTTACAGCACCATACGAACGATTTCGATCTTGCCCAGCTCTTCGTACAGCTTTTCCACCTGCTCAATGTGCGTGGCGGTAATAGTAATATTGACGGAGTGATAGTTGCCCTTGCTGCTCGGCTTCACTTCGGGAGAATAGTCGCCGGGCGCATGGCGCTGCACCACTTCAACCACTTGATCAACCAGCTCCGGTTGTGCCAAGCCCATTACTTTATAGGTAAATGGGGTAGGAAATTCGAGCAGTTCATTCAGTTTGGTTTTCATATTGACTCCGGTGCATAAAAAGGCTCCCGCCTGAGCGGGAGCATCATAATAACGTGATATGGGGGCGCTGTGGCGACTTTTCAATCGCCCGCAGAGATTAGCCGAACCAGTGATGGAACATCAGTTTGATGTAGTCGACGATACGGCTGAAGAATCCACCTTCAGTGATTTCGTTTAACACCACCAGCGGGCGCTGATCGATGGTTTTACCGTCCAGCTGGAAGTTAATGCTACCCACAACCTGATTTTTCTGCAGCGGTGCGTGCAGCTCAGTATTGTTCAGCACATAGCTGGCTTTCAGATCTTTCATCCGTCCACGTGGAATGGTCAGGTAGGCATCTTTATCTACGCCCAGCTGAACACGATCGCTGTTACCAAACCACACCGGCTCGGAAGCAAACTCTTTACCTGCTTTTAGTGGCGCGACGGTTTCAAAGAAACGGAAGCCCCATGTCAGCAATTTTTGCTTTCGGTTTCACGACCTTTATAGGTATGTCCACCCATTACGGCAGAGATCAAACGCATCTGGCCTTCGGTAGCAGAAGCGACAAGGTTATAGCCCGCTGCGTTGGTATGACCGGTTTTGATCCCATCAACATTCAGGTTAGTGTCCCAAAGCAGACCATTACGGTTCATCTGACGGATATTGTTGAAGGTAAATTCTTTTTCTTTATAAACCGCGTATTCATCTGGCACATCGCGGATCAGTGCTTGACCAATCTTCGCCATATCGCGTGCTGAACTGTATTGACCTTCCGCATCCAAACCGTGAACCGTCTGGAAATGGGTGTTTGTCAGGCCAATGGCTTTTACATAGTTGTTCATCAGGTTAACGAACGCATCCTGGCTGCCGGCAACGTAATCGGCCATCGCCACACAAGCATCGTTACCTGATTGCAGCACAATGCCGCGCGTCAGCTGTGAAACCGGAACACGATCGCCAGGCTTCAGGAACATCAACGAAGAGCCTTTAAACACGGGGTTGCCGGTCGCCCAGGCATCCTGACCCACAGTAACAATATCGTCCTGATGGATTTTGCCAGATTTAACCGCTTGTCCAATCACATAGCTGGTCATCATTTTGGTCAGACTGGCGGGATCGCGACGCGCATCAGCATTCTTTTCGGCCAACACCTTACCTGAATGGTAATCGATGAGCACATAAGCTTCGGCATCAATGTCCGGTACGCCCGGAATCATAGTCTTGAGATTAACATCATCAGCAATAGCGGCATGGCTGAGAGAGAAAGCGATCAGTGATCCCACTGTCAGGCGTTTCAGCAAACGAGATGATTTCAGCGTGTTCATGTATAGGACTACAACATCCGTGGTTTTAAGGTTTAAAAAGATAACTCATCATAACAAATGCCTGATTTACAGGCATCTGGCTTAATGAATGGGTTGTTAGCAGACGTTACGACTAAGGTGATTTACATCACATTTCGTGACGCGCGCTGGTAATGAACGACGTAATTTGTGCCTCAGTATTTAATCGCTGTTGTAACGCAGCTGCTTCAGCGCGAGTTTTAAACCCGCCAAGTTGCACACGATAAACGTTGCCTGAAGTTTCAACGGCGCCGGGCACGCCAAAGCGCTGGCTTAAGCTTTTTTGCATTTGCTGCGCCCGAGCGGGATCGTTTAATGCACCGACCTGTACAACATAGCCGACCACCGGATGCGCGCTGTTACTGGATGAGGCAGGGCTGGCAGCAGACGCTGCGGCAGCGGTCGCGATTACTGGAGCGGGCTGCGGCTCGCTGCCCTCCAGTACGCCATTGGCTAGCGGTTGAGGGGCGCCAAGAAAGCCGCTGCTTTGAACCGGTGCGCCCATATTATCGCTGCTTTGCAATGTGCTGTTGCTGATAGCCTCAACGTTTTGCGGAGCGGGTTCTGATTGCGCTGCGCTGCCGCCGTTCATCACCGATCCGCCGCTCAAATCAGGGCGAGCAGGAAGGGAGTAGCTTTGCTTAGCAACAACAGTACCGATGGTGCCGGGTCCCGAAAGGGTGCCATCTGGTGCCACGTTAATGTAGTCAACGCGTACGCGAGAATTGTTGGAAATGTTGAGGCGATCTCCTGCGGCACGCGACAAGTCAATAACGCGGCCTGGCGTATAGGGACCACGATCGTTAACGCGTACCACGATTTGACGACCATTGGCGATATTGGTCACACGAACATAGCTTGGCAGCGGCAGGGTTGGATGGGCTGCCGTTAAGGCATCGGGATCGTAGCTTTCGCCCGTTGCCGTGCGGTTGCCTTTTGCTTCATCACCGTACCAGGCCGCTATACCAATCTCGCTGAAATTCTGAGGATTTTGGTTGATGCGGTAGGTTTTGCCATTGACGCTGTAATCCTGGTTGGTGCCGGGATTGACGGGCTCATAACGCGGTTCCACACCAGGAATTTCAACCACCGGGCCATTATAAGCCGGTTGCGGCGGCGCACTATTTTGCGGTTCCGGGGTGGAACAGGCAGCCAAAATCATTGATGCCAGTGCAACGCCAAGCCAATCCTTACGCATCTGCAGCCTCTTAAACACTTTTAGATAACATTTTTCGGTGAGTATGGATCGACATCACAATGCCGAATCCCGCCATAAGTACGATCAGCGCAGAGCCGCCATAACTGACCAACGGCAACGGAACGCCAACCACCGGTAAGATACCACTAACCATGCCAATGTTAACGAAAACATAAACGAATAAAATCAGCATTAAACCACCCGCCATCACGCGGCCAAACGTGGTTTGCGCACGTGCTGCGATAATCAAACCGCGCATGATCAACAACAAATAAAGCGCCAGCAAAGCCAGCACGCCAACAAGGCCTAACTCTTCTGCCAGCACCGCAAAGATGAAGTCAGTATGACGTTCGGGTAAGAATTCGAGTTGTGATTGCGTACCTTCCAGCCAGCCTTTGCCACGCAGGCCACCAGAACCAATGGCGATTTTGGACTGGATTATATGATAGCCGGCTCCCAGCGGGTCACTCTCGGGATCAAGCAACATCATCACGCGGTCGCGCTGATAGTCATGCATCAGGAAGAACCACAAAATAGGTATGAAAGCAGCCACCAGCAATACTGCTACGCCAATTAATTTCCAGCTCATACCGGATAAGAACAGAACAAATAAACCTGAGGCCGCCACCAGAATTGAGGTGCCAAGGTCAGGCTGTGCCGCGACCAATAGCGTAGGCACAAAGATTAGAATCAAGGCGATGCCGGTATTTTTCAGTGTAGGCGGGCAGACGTCGCGGTTGATAAAACGCGCCACCATCAGCGGTACAGCAATTTTGGCGATTTCCGAGGGCTGAAAACGCACCACGCCCAGATCCAGCCAGCGTTGCGCACCTTTACTGATTTGACCAAAAGCATCGACTGCTATCAGTAAGATGACGCAAATAATATAGAGATAAGGCGCCCAGCCTTCATAAACCCGCGGTGGAACCTGCGCCAGGACGATCATGATTACCAGGCCCATGACAATCTGGCCAATTTTACGCTCCATCATGCCAGGATCTTGCCCGCTGGCACTCCAGATAACGATGGCGCTGTAGGTCAGCAGACCTAAAATAACTAACATAAACAATGGATCGATATGGATACGCGTCCAGATCGATCTTTTTTGCGGACTATCGTTCATGGACATGATTATTCACCTTCATAGCCGGGCGGCGTGGGCGCTGCGTCCGGCAGGACAGTATTGTTATCACCTAACATAATGTGATCCAGAATCTGGCGCATCACGGTACCGACCGCCGGGCCAGCGCCGCCGTTTTCCAGAATGATCGTCACGGCAACACGTGGTTTGTCGTAGGGTGCAAAGGCTGTCATCAATTTGTGATCACGTAAGCGTTCGGCAATTTTATGCGCGTTATACGTTTCGTTCTCTTTCAAACCGAACACCTGCGCCGTACCTGATTTGGCCGCGATTTTGTAAGGTGCATCCGCGAAGCTTTTGTGTGCAGTACCGTTTGGGCGATTGGCAACGCCATACATGCCGTCTTTAGCAATTTCCCAATAACCCGAATGGATATCACCAATAGGGGCCGAGGGTGCCTGACGGTAAGGCACTATCGTACGGCCTTCGCGTGTGGCGCGCAGCATATGCGGCACTTTAATCTCGCCATCGTTAATCAGGATCATCATCGCTTTATTCATCTGCAAGGGCGTGGCCGTCCAGTATCCCTGACCAATACCAACAGGAATGGTATCGCCTTGATACCACGGTTTTTAAAGCGCTTCTGTTTCCATTCGCGCGTCGGCATGTTGCCCGCGCTTTCCTGTGGAAGGTCAATACCGGTGCGATGGCCATAACCAAATTTATTCATCCATTCGGAAAGGCGGTCAATACCCATGTCATAAGCGACCTGATAGAAAAAGGTATCGGCGGATTCTTCCAACGATTTGGTCACATTGAGGCGGCCATGCCCCCATTTTTTCCAGTCGCGATAACGCTTTTCAGAACCGGGAAGTTGCCACCAACCTGGATCGAACAGGCTGGTATTACGATTGATCACACCGGCACTTAAGGCAGAGACGGCGACATAGGGTTTAACGGTTGACGCTGGCGGGTAAGCCGCTTGTATCGCACGGTTGTAGAGCGGACGGTTTTCATCGGCCAACAAGGCGCGATAATCTTTTGACGAGATGCCATCAACAAACAGGTTCGGGTCATAGCTTGGCGTTGATACCATTGCCAATATTTCTCCGGTACGCGGATCGCTAACCACGACCGCCGCGCGGCTTCCCGCCAGCAGCGTTTCAATATACTGCTGCAGTTTAAGATCGATGGTGAGATAGATGTCGCGGCCCGCCTGTGGCGACTCCTCATGCAGCTGACGAATCACGCGGCCGCGGTTGTTTACTTCAACTTCTTCATAACCTGTCTTACCGTGCAGCAGATCTTCATAGAAGTTTTCGATGCCCAACTTGCCGATATCATGAGTCGCTGCGTAGTTTGGCCATTTACCTTCTTTATCAAGGCGAGCGACATCGCGATCGTTGATCTTCGACACGTAACCCACAACGTGCGTCAGCGTCTGACCAAAAGGATAGTAGCGACGTTGGTAGCCTTTAACTTCGACGCCGGGAAAGCGATATTGATTAACAGCAAAGCGGGCAACCTGAATATCATTCAGGCCGGTTTTAACCGGAATTGAGGTAAAGCGTCGTGAGCGCTTGCGCTCTTTTTCAAAGGCTTCAAGATCTTCGTCGCTGAGATCGAGCACCGGACGTAAATTTTCTAACGTCTGTTTAAGATCATCGACCTTTTCTGGCACTAACTCAGCCTGATAAATAGTGCGGTTCGACGCCAGCGGCGTGCCGTTGCGGTCATAGATGATGCCGCGACTGGGCGCAACCGGCACCAGTTTGATGCGGTTTTCGTTTGAGCGGGTACGGTAATCGTCGAAACGTAAAATCTGCAGGTGGTACAGGTTGACCACCAGCACGGAGGAAAGCACTAAAATACCGACGAAAGCGATCAACGCCCGGCGGACAAAGAGTTTCTGTTCGGCGCTATAATCGCGAAAGGCGTTGCTTTGTAATTTCATCCGCTACTTGTAAGGTCTGATGTGGGCTTATCGGTCATTCACGATGATAAGGGTGATTTGCCGTAATGCTCCATGCACGATAAAGACTTTCAGCAACCAGCACGCGCACCAGCGGATGGGGTAGCGTCAATGCTGAAAGCGACCAACTCTGCTCGGCCGCAGCTTTGCAGGCGGGCGCTAAACCTTCCGGGCCGCCAATCAGCAGGCTGACATCACGTCCATCCTGCTTCCAGCGCTCCAGCTGCTGCGCTAATTGTGGCGTTTCCCACGGATGTCCGGGGATATCCAGCGTAACAATGCGATTGCCTTTGCCGACCGCCGCCAACATCGCTTCACCTTCTTTTTCAAGAATGCGTTTGATGTCAGCATTTTTCCCACGCTTACCCGCCTGAACCTCAATCAATTCCAGCGGCATATCTTTGGGAAAGCGACGCAGATATTCCATGAAACCGGTCTGCACCCAGTCGGGCATTTTGGTGCCAACGGCAACGAGCTGCAGTTTCACGCGTTAGCTCCAGAGTTTTTCCAGTTCATACAACTGGCGACTCTCTTCCTGCATGATGTGCACAATAACTTCACCCAGATCAACAATGACCCAATCGGAAGCATTTTTACCTTCAACCGACAGCGGCGCCATACCCGCTGCGCGAGATTCCTGCGCAACGTGCTCGGCAATCGAAGAGACATGACGTGTCGAGGTGCCGGTGCAGATAATCATGCAATCGGTGATGCTGGATTTACCTTGCACATCAAGTGCAATGATGTCCTGGCCTTTAATATCATCGATTTTATCGATAACGAACTCTTGGAGTGCTTTACCTTGCAAAAGGTTCCCCTCAAAACTGGTGATGGTGGACCGGCTGAAAGCCCGGATAGTGCTCAGAATAAATGATGCACAGACTAAATGATGTACGGAATGACGCAGCCAAAAATCAAGCGGCGCAGTATAGCATGGGGAAATCAGTCGCGATATAAGCCAGCGCGGTCGATATAGGCAATAACGGCGGCAGGCAGAAGATCATCACAAGCGAGATTCTGATGGCGGCGCTGACGGATTTCAGTAGCGGAAATATTATACAACGGCGTTTCAGCCAGCCAGATACACCCTGCTGCCCGTTGATGCAGTTGCTGAACATCCTGCGTGATATGGTCATCAAGCCACGCCTGCATCTCGGGCGAATCCATTTCGGTGGCATAGCCAGGGCGTTTACAGACCAGCAGGTGACACAATGACAACAAATCTTGCCAGCGATGCCATTTTGCCAGCGTAAGCAAAGAATCCTGGCCAATAATAAAACCCAGCGGCTGCTGTTGGCCACGCTCAGCGCGCAGGGTTTCTAGCGTCGCGACGGTCCACGATGGCGTTTCGCGTTGCAGTTCGCGCGTATCAATCTCAAACAGCGGAAGCGTTTCGGTAGCGCAACGCAGCATATCAACGCGCTGTGCGGCACTCGCTTCTGGCTGAGGACGATGTGGCGGCACGTTATTGGGTAACAAGGTAATGCGTTTTAATCCAACTTGTTGCGCCAACGCTTCAACAGGGCGCAAATGGCCAAAGTGAATCGGGTCAAAGGTGCCACCAAACAGCGCGTGTAGTTCAGACATGAGCAAAACTCGTTGGAAAGGCGCGGCTGGAAATCAATAACGACAACGTTTCGAGCTGTGGCCAAACAGGCTGACCATAATCTTGCTTTAAGGTTATCTCGATCTGTGCCAGCAAATGAATGGCGCGCTGTAAACGGACAGCATCCAGTCTTTGTAGTGCTTCGGTAAACAAAGCGCGACGATTTTGCCAGATGCGTTGTTGATCCATCAGCGTGCGCAGCGGCTGTTGCGTCTGATGGCGCTGCAAGTGCAGTAATGTCAGCAGATCGCGTTGCAGCGTGCGCATTAAAATTACCGCTTCGCTATCTTCTTTTTCTAACTGATGAAGAATATGCAGGGCGCGGCGGCTTTTACCCGCCAGCAAAGCATCCACCCAGTGAAAAGGGGTAAAATGTGCGGCATCGCTTACGGCTTCTTCAACGCGCGGCAAAGTGAGTTTGCCGTCGGGCCACTGCAGCGATAAACGCTCCAGCGCTTGTGCCAGCGCCAGCAAATTACCTTCATAGCAGTAACACAGCAGCTGCACGGCCGCGTCATCGATGTTTAACTGCATCGCTTTAGCACGGTTAACAACCCAACGTGGCAGCTGCGCCTGCTCTGGCGTCTGACAGGGTACTAACACAGCGTGCGCCGACAACGCTTTGAACCAGGCGCTGTTTTCCTGTGCTTTGGTCAGTTTTGCCAGACGGCAAATCAACAGAATATCGGCATGCAGCAGGCCAGACAGCTTGAGCAGTTGCTCTGCCATCGCCGCATTGGGGCCATTTTCGGGAAAGTGTAGCGTCAGGGTTTGGCGTTGTGCGAACAGGCTGAGCGACTGGCAGCTGACAAACAAACTGTCCCAGTCGGTGTGAGCATCCAGCGTGAAGCTGAAATGCTCTTCAAAGCCTTGCGCATTCGCGGTGACGCGGATGGCATCGGCACTCTCCTGCAACAACAAAGGTTCGTTACCGGCTAACAAATAACAGGCGCGCAGCCCCTCACGAAGCTGCGCGCTGAGTTGTTCAGGATAAATCCTGATCATTGCAAACTGGTAGCAGAGGAAGAGGGCACTTCCGCTGAATCTTCACCCGGCACCGGAATGGACGATTCAGGTAATGTCTCTTTGTTGTTGATTTGCGCAGCATGCACGGTAAGCAGCTTACGCACCAACTGCTCTGCAGCACGTTGACGCATCTCCTGAACGATCAAGTCCTGCTCGGCATCTTTTGCCAGCGCCGCATTCGGGTTATCAAAGAAGGAGCGATAAACCGTGGTGCTGATGGGATAGATGCCTTTGCCCGGCAACAGGACCTGCGCAGTTACCGTCATCACCAACTGATATTCTGCGGTGGTGCCGCTGATAAATACCGAAGCGGTGTCACGACCTTGCCTTTCTCCGCCAAGACGCAGCGTGGGGATATCGATGCGGTTCTGCTTAGTGTCCTGAACAATATTGACGTTATTAAGGCGCAGCTGCTGACGCACTGTACGTGTCAGCGGACCATAAGGATCGCCAGAGTTAACAATCAGCGTTTTCAACTCAGACGGCACCTGCGTGGTGCCGCGTGGATGAAAACCACAGCCAGCGGTGATCAACACCGCCAGCGTGACAAACAGCCTGATAATCGGATGTCGCACAGTTCCTCCTGAACTTAACCTACGACCAGGTTAAGCAGTTTGCCCGGTACATAAATCACTTTACGAATAGTCACGCCGTCAAGGTACTTCGCCACCAAATGTTCTTGCGCAGCGCGTGCCTGAACTTGCTCCTGAGTTGAATCGGCTGGAACGGTGATTTTACCACGCACTTTACCGTTTACCTGGACCACGACTAACAGTGAATCTTCAACCATTGCCGCTTCATCGGCTACTGGCCAAACTGCATCATCAATCGAGCCTTCGCCACCCAGCGTTTGCCACAGAACGTAGCACGCATGCGGAGTGAAAGGATAAAGCAGACGTGTAACCGCCAACAGCGCTTCGTGCATCAGGGCGCGATCTTGTTCGCTCTCCTGCGGCGCGCGCGCCAGTTTGTTCATCAATTCCATGATAGCCGCGATCGCCGTGTTAAACGTCTGACGGCGACCAATGTCATCGGCGACCTTGGCGATGGTTTTATGCAGATCGCGACGCAGCGCTTTCTGATCATCGTCCAGGCTGGCCACATCCAGCGCCACAGTGGCACCTTTTTGCGTGTGATCAAACACCAGTTTCCACACACGCTTCAGGAAGCGGTTAGCACCTTCGACGCCTGATTCCTGCCATTCCAGTGTCATTTCTGCTGGCGAAGCAAACATCATGAACAGACGCACGGTATCCGCACCATAGCGCTCAACCATCAGCTGGGGATCAATGCCGTTGTTTTTTGACTTCGACATTTTGCTCATGCCAGCGTAAATCACTTCGCGGCCCTGATTGTCAACAGCCTGAGTAATGCGGCCTTTCTCATCACGCTCAACGGTGACATCAACCGGAGAAACCCAGTTGCGCTCGCCATTGACGCCCAAATAGTAGAACGCATCTGCCAGTACCATGCCTTGACACAGCAGGCGTTTAGCCGGTTCGTTCGAGTTAACCAAGCCAGCATCGCGCAGCAATTTGTGGAAGAAGCGGAAATACATCAGGTGCATGATGGCGTGTTCGATACCACCCACATACTGATCAACCGGCAGCCAGTAGTTTGCAGCAGCCGGGTCCAGCATGCCTTCGTTGTAGTTAGCGCAGGTATAACGTGCGTAGTACCACGACGATTCCATGAAGGTGTCAAACGTGTCGGTTTCGCGCAGCGCAGGTTGGCCGTTTACCGTGGTTTTTGCCCACTCTGGGTCGGCTTTGATTGGGCTGGTGATGCCATCCATGACGACATCTTCCGGCAAAATCACGGGCAGCTGATCTTCTGGCGTTGGCATCACGGTGCCATCTTCCAGCGTCACCATTGGGATTGGCGCACCCCAGTAACGTTGACGAGAAACGCCCCAGTCACGCAGACGATAGTTTACTTTGCGTACGCCAACGCCTTTCGCTGCTAACGCTTCAGCAATGGCATTGAAACCGGCAGCATGATCCAGACCGCTAAATTCACCGGAATTGAACAGCGTGCCTTTTTCAGTCATCGCTGCCGCGCTTACGTCAGGCTCGCTGCCATCAAGGTTCAGGATAACCGGCTTGATTTGCAAATCGTACTTGGTCGCAAATTCCCAGTCGCGCTGATCGTGACCCGGAACGGCCATGACCGCACCGGTGCCGTATTCCATCAGCACGAAGTTAGCGACCCATACTGGAAGGGACTCACCCGTCAGCGGATGGATAACAGACAGGCCGGTAGCCATGCCTTTTTCTCCATGGTCGCCATATCGGCTTCAGCCACTTTGGTGTTGCGACATTCGGCGATAAAGTCAGCCAGAGCCGGGTTATTTACTGAGGCTTGAGTGGCTAAAGGGTGACCTGCGGCAACCGCTACGTAAGTCGCACCGATAAAGGTGTCTGGACGCGTGGTGTAGACGGTGACTTTTTCTTCACTGTTAGCCACGTCAAAAGTGATTTCTACACCTTCCGAACGGCCAATCCAGTTACGCTGCATGGTTTTGACCTGCTCAGGCCAATCTTCCAGCGTATCCAAATCGTTCAGTAATTCTTCAGCGTAGTCGGTGATCTTCACGAACCACTGCGGAATTTCTTTGCGCTCAACTTTGGTGTCACAGCGCCAGCAGCAGCCATCAATAACCTGCTCGTTTGCCAGCACTGTTTGGTCGTTCGGGCACCAGTTCACCGCCGACGTTTTTTTATAAACCAGACCTTTTTCGTACAGCTTGGTGAAGAACCACTGTTCCCAGCGATAATATTCTGGCTGGCAGGTCGCTAGCTCACGGCTCCAGTCATAACCAAAGCCCAGCAGTTTTAACTGGTTTTTCATGTAGGCGATGTTGTCGTAAGTCCACGGCGCAGGTGCGGTGTTATTTTTTACCGCTGCACCTTCTGCAGGCAGACCAAACGCATCCCAGCCAATCGGCTGTAACACGTTTTTGCCGAGCATACGCTGATAACGCGCGATTACGTCGCCGATGGTGTAGTTACGAACGTGACCCATGTGTAGGCGGCCAGAAGGATAGGGCAACATGGAGAGGCAATAATATTTCTCTTTACCTTCCTGCTCAGTCACTTTAAACGTTTCGTTTTCATCCCAGTGCTGCTGCACGCGGGATTCAATCTCTTCCGGGCGGTATTGCTCTTGCATGGCTGCCTGTGGTCCTTAATGAATAACACTTTGCTTACTTTAAGATCCGCATAGCATACCCATAAGGCCGCGTATCAACAACACTTCCCACTTTCGCTGGCGCGATTTCTGCTTAAAGCGCCTGAGCCTTCACCCTTTTGTCATTCGCCTCTCAGACGACACGGCAAATATGCCAAAACGTCTAAACTTAGTGCAGGCATTGAGCGCATAAAGGAGAATTAAATGAACAAAGTGGCTCAGGAATATCGCGAGTCGTTAGCGGTTTTGACCGAGCGCCTTCGCCATGGCGATCGTAACGTTGATACGCTGATTGCTGAACGGCGTAGTCAGTTGCTTGCCAGCAGTGACCTCAGCGTTGGTGAAGTCGATCAGGCGCTTTCGTCGGTTCGGCGAGATTTAGAAGAGTTTGCACGCAGCTATGCTGAAGTTGAGGAGCCGTTAGGTGATTCAGTGTTTATGCGAGTGATTCGTGAAAGCGTGTGGAAAGAGTTGGCTGACATCACCGATAAGAGCCAGCTGGAGTGGCGGGAGGTGTTTCAGGATCTGCATCACCATGGCGTATATCAAAGTGGTGAAGTGGTGGGGTTAGGAAATCTGGTATGTGAAAAGTGCCAGTTTACTCGCGCTATTTACACACCCGAAACCTTGTCACGTTGCCCGGAATGCGGGCACGATCAGTTTCAACGCCAGCCGTTTGAACCTTAATTTAAATGTTTGATAAAACAGGCGGGCCTCGCAGCCCGCCTGTTTTTTAGTGCAGGATTTTAGCGAGGAAGTCTTTAGCGCGATCGGATTGCGGATTGTTAAAGAAGTCATCTTTATTAGTGTCTTCGATAATTTTACCTTCATCCATAAAGATCACGCGGTTAGCCACTTTACGCGCAAAGCCCATTTCGTGGGTTACCACCATCATTGTCATGCCTTCCTGTGCCAGTTCGACCATCACGTCCAGCACTTCATTGATCATTTCAGGATCGAGCGCTGAGGTCGGTTCGTCAAACAGCATGGCAATGGGATCCATGCAGAGCGCGCGGGCAATCGCCACACGCTGCTGTTGGCCGCCAGAAAGCTGGCCTGGAAATTTTTGTGCATGTGCTGCCAATCCGACGCGAGTCAACAGCTTTAGGCCTTTCTCACGCGCTGCGGCTTTGTCACGTTTCAAGACTTTGACTTGCGCCAGCACCAAATTATCGATAATGCTGAGGTGCGGAAAGAGTTCGAAGTTCTGAAACACCATGCCGATCTGGCTGCGTAACTTGGCCAGGTTAGTTTTCTTGTTGTTTACTTCGGTTCCGCTAACCGTGATGTTGCCTTGCTGAATCGGCTCCAGCCCATTGACGGTTTTGATCAAGGTTGATTTACCAGAACCGGACGGTCCGCAGACCACTACCACTTCACCGGTTTTCACTTCGGTTGAGCAGTCGGTCAGCACCTGAAAGTGACCATACCACTTAGAAACATTTTTCAGGTTAATCATTTAAACCGTCCTTTTTCTTTTTAGATAACTGACCAACAACGACGCGCTCAGGCTGATAACGAAGTAAACCAGACCGGCAAACAGAACCATTTCAACCTGGGTACCGTCACGCTCACCAATGGTAGAAGCGGTACGGAAGAAGTCAGCCAGGCTCAAGACATAGACCAACGACGTATCCTGAAACAGCACGATACCTTGCGTCAGCAGCAGCGGTACCATGGCGCGGAACGCCTGCGGCAGGATGATAAGTTTCATCGACTGCCATTGCGTCATGCCCAGCGCCAACGCCGCATTACCCTGACCGCGTGAGATACTAATGATCCCGGCACGGATAATTTCTGAATAATAAGCGGCTTCGAACAGTGAAAAAGCCACCATTGCCGAAATCAGGCGAATATCGGTTTTCGGCGATATCCCCAGAACCTGCTGTAAGAAGCTCGGCACCACCAGATAAAACCACAGCAGCACCATCACCAACGGCACTGAACGGAACAGGTTGACGTAAAGTTTGGCGAACCAGCTGATGGGCTTGAAAGTAGATAAACGCATTACTGCCAGCAAGGTGCCCCAGATAATGCCGAAGATCACCGCGGTGAGGGTGATTTTGAACGTGATAACCAAACCGTTTAGCAGGTAGGGCAGGCTGGGAGCAATGGAGCTCCAGTCAAATTCGTACATTATTTCCCTCCTACATTGCCAGGCAGACGCACTTTGCGCTCTACAAAACTCATCAACAGCATGATCACCAGGTTAATCGCCACGTAGGCCAGCGTAATAGCCGTAAAGGATTCATAAGCGTGTGCGGAATAGTCGAGCAGTTTGCCCGCCTGTGCAGCCATATCTACCAAGCCAATAGTCGAAGCGATAGCGGAGTTTTTCACCAGGTTAAGCATTTCCGATGTCATCGGCGGCACAATCACGCGATACGCATTCGGTAGTAACACATAACGATAGGTTTGCGGCAGGGTTAGCCCCATCGCCAAACCGGCATTTTTTGTCCGCTTGGCAGCGACTGAATCGCCGCTCGTACCTGCTCGCAGACGCGGGCCGCGGTAAACAGGCCAAGACAGATCGTAGAGGAGATGAAAAATTGAATGTTGGGATCCAGCTCGGCTTTAAACCACATCCCTAAGTTTTCACCCACCAGTTCCGGTGCCACCAAGTACCAGAAGAAAAACTGAACGATGAGCGGGATATTACGAAACAGTTCCACGTAGCACGTACCAATGGTCGACAACAGACGATTGGGTACAGTGCGCAGAATGCCGAAAAATGATCCTACACAGAAGGCGATAATCCAGGCACAACAGGAGACGGCGATCGTCACCTGAAAACCGGACCACAGCCAGCCAAGGTAGGTCGTGTTACCGAACGGGGCCTGTTCGAGAAAAATGCCCCAGTTCCAATCGATACCCATAACGAGCTCCGGTAAAAAAGGGTAGCTAAGCTACCCTGAAGATTGATGAACGGCTTTTACTGCCTGTTTCAGGGGAACGACCTGTTACAGGTTTGTCTGTCCATGCCGCGGTTTCAGCAATCGAGAGGGCAGCGCGGCTGCCCTTGTTATCATTGTTAATTCAGTGCCTTGTCATTAGGCTCTTTAAACAGGGCTTTCATGTCATCAGACAACGCAAAGTTCATGTTCAAATTCTTTGGTGGGATCGGCTGCTTGAACCAGGTATCAAACCATTTTTCTGCCTGACCAGAAGACTGCGCTTTAACGATAGTGTCATCCACCAAGGTTTTGAACTGTGGATCTTCTTTACGCAGCATGCAGCCATAAGCTTCTTTCGATTGCGGCGTGCCTAAAATTTCCCAGTTATCAGGTTTCTTCGCTTTTGCACGTTCGCCTGCCAGTAGTGCATCGTCCATCATGAAGGCCACAGCGCGACCGGTTTCCAGCGTGCGGAAAGAATCACCGTGATCTTTAGCGCTGATAATGCGCATTTCCATTTTCTTCTCATCGTTCAGCTTATGCAGCAGAACTTCTGAAGTCGTACCGGATGTCACGACCACAGTTTTGCCTTTGAGGTCGGTGAAATCTTTAATCGGACCGCCTTTTTTCACCAGCAGGCGCGTGCCGATCACAAAAATGGTATCGGAGAAGGCGGCCTGTTTCTGACGCTCAAGGTTGTTGGTGGTTGATCCACACTCAAAATCGTAAGTTCCGTTCTGTAACAGAGGGATACGGTTTTGTGAAGTGATAGGGATCATTTTGACCTGCAGGTCAGGCTTGTTCAGCTTCGCTTTGATGGCTTCTACAATGGCGTTGGAATAAGCCTGAGAATAACCGACGACTTTTTGCTGGTTGTCATAGTAAGAAAAGGGAACTGATGATTCACGGTGCCCGACGACAATGACATCATTGTCATTAATCTTTTTCAGGGTGCCGCTGAGATCTTCCGCTTGGGCCGCTCCAGCTGCTGCGCTTAACAGCAGAAGAGATAATGCCACTTTGCGTATCTGCATGTTCCAACTCCTTCGTATGGAAATTGCACAGAATTTATCCTGTGCTGATTATGATGTTGTGTGTATTTTCTGCTGCTTTTCTGGTCATCCCACAGCGCAAGCGCGCTCAGAATAGTCACTAACATAGCGGATTGTTAACGTGATGAAACAAAAAAGTTTCTTTTTTGCGAGGCGATTCGCACCAAAAAAGGCAAAAACACATCCGTGCGCGATAGCGGTGCGCGGGATTGATTTCTTTTGGTGCAGACGGCCTGACAACGCGTCATCAAATGGTATGTCTGCGAAAACTCCTGAGTTAAATAGCAATCATCGTGCCAGAAAGCGCGATCGAGTAGATGAGGATGCAGAGATGTTGGTAGCGGAGGGTGACGAAAAGAGGTGGGATACAGAGATTATGAGAAGAAAAAACGGCGAAGGAGCCTTCGCCGTTTTGCGTTGAGATAAACCTAACGCCGACGGCGGATAACAGCAATAAGCGCCGCTAAGGCCGTTAATATCCAGACTGGCCAAACGCCAGCGCGTGCATAAGGTGTTTCACCGGTAGTGGGCGTGACTTTTTCAGTTAATACGCCGCGGGTAAACTGCGACAGCATCTTCTCAACATCGCCATTGGCATTCACTACTGCGGTCACGCCATTATTGGTGCTACGTAACAGCGGGCGGCCTAATTCCAATGCACGCATTCGCGCCATCTGGAAATGCTGCCACGGGCCTATTGAGTGCCCAAACCATGCGTCATTGGATACCGTTAACAGGAAATCAGTATCGGGACGTAAATTGGCGCGTACCTGTTCGCCCAGCACAATTTCATAGCAAATCGCGCTAGTAAGGTGGTAGCCCGCCACGCTCAGTTGCGGTTGAATATAGGCACCGCGACTGAAAGAGGACATTGGCAGATCAAAGAACGGCGCCAGCGGGCGGAGTAAATCAGCCAGCGGCACGAATTCGCCAAAGGGAACCAAATGGTTTTTTGATAACGATTGGCGCTGAAGTAGTTATAAGGCTGTTCTCCACCCAACGCGATTACTGTGTTGTAGTCGTGGTAGCGGTTCTGCTCCAGACGTGAATCAACGATGCCGGTAATCAATGCGCTGCCACGCTGGTGTAATTCATCATCAAGTGAACGCAAAAACGCTTGCTGGTTGCTTTCTAAATCAGTGATAGCAGACTCAGGCCAAATAATGATCGGCGCTTTGCCCATCAGCGGCTGACTCAGGCTGGTATAAACGCGTAGCGTATTCAGTAATTGCTGAGGATCCCACTTCATCGACTGCGGGATATTACCTTGTACTAAAGCCACTTCAACGCTGCGCTGAGGCATCGGTTGAACCCACTGGATGTAGCGTAGAGGCCAAGGCAGTGCCAGTAATATCAAGCCGGCGATCAGGCTTTTACCGCTGCGTTGTTGCAGAGCATGCACCAGCAGGCCAGCAATAATCATCAGCAGGAAGGTCAGCGTTTCTACCCCCGCCAGCGGAGCAAGCCCTTTCAGCGGACCATCAATCTGGCTGTAACCAAATTGCAGCCAAGGGAAGCCAGTTAGCACCCAACCGCGTAAGAACTCAGTGATTTGCCACAATGCTGGTGCGGCTAGCGCCAGACGCCACAATGTAGCGCGCGGCCAAAATCGATTGAGCAAACCTGCAAATAATGCGGGGTAGATAGCTAAATAGGCGGCCAGCAGAACCACCAAGAAAATATTCACCGGTCCTGGCATGCCACCAAAGGTCGCGATGCTGACGTAAACCCAGTTTATGCCGCTACCAAACAGACCAAAACCCCAAACGAAGCCGATGACTGTAGCCTGCGGGCTGGTTCGATTGAGCGTCAGGAGCTGCAGGCCACACAGCGAAAGCAGCGCAGCAGGCCAAAAATCATAAGGGGAAAAGGCGAGGGTGCCAAAGGCACCCATAATTAAAGCCAGCAGAAGGCGTACCCGCTGACGCGAGTAGAGAGAGGCTAAAACCATAAACTTATTCGTCATCCAAGTGAGGTAGCGGCGAATTTTCCGGAATTGTTACGTGAACCTGGATGATACGGCGGCTGTCAGCCATCGCGACTTTGAAATGGTAACCATCAATGTCAATACTTTCCCCACGTGCGGGAAGGTGGCCGAATCCCTGCATCACCAGTCCACCGATGGTGTCGACTTCATCATCGCTGAACTGCGTGGCAAACACCTCGTTAAAATCTTCTATTGGCGTCAATGCACGCACAGTGAAGGTTTGACGGTTTAGCTGGCGAATATCACGATCTTCTTCTTCGTCATACTCGTCTTCAATCTCACCCACGATCAACTCAAGAATGTCTTCAATGGTGACTAAACCTGAAACACCACCAAACTCATCGATGACAATCGCCATGTGATAACGCTGCGAGCGAAATTCTTTCAGCATGCGGTCAACGCGCTTACTCTCAGGCACCACAACCGCAGGACGCAGCACTTTTTCCATGCTGAACGGTTCTGATTCACTGCTCATAAATGGCAGCAAATCTTTTGCCATTAAGATGCCTTCGACATGATCTTTGTCTTCGCTGATTACTGGAAAACGCGAATGCGCGGATTCGATAATAAGCTCAAGGCACTCTTCGAGGTTCTGATTGCGTTTGAGAGTGATCATTTGCGAGCGTGGAATCATGATGTCACGCACGCGCTGTTCTGCAATGTCCAATACACCTTCGAGCATGTCGCGGGTATCCTGATCGATCAGGTCTTTATGATTAGAATCGCGGATCAGCTCCAGCAGTTCGTCACGGCTTTTTGGTTCACCGTGAAACAGTTGGTTGATCAACAGGGAAAAAATCCCTTTTACTACTGGGTGCATCGCTGTTTTGAGAATGGTCATCGCTCATGGCGGTTTTTGTCGATCTCTCTGATAAGAAAATAAAACTGTCAGCGTTAGTGCTAACAGCAGGATGACCTGAACCAAAGGCTCAAGCGTCTTCTTTCTCCGAAATGTACGGATCGGGATACCCAAGAGCAAGCATTATCTCGGTCTCGATTCCTTCCATTTCTTCGGCTTCTTCGTCTTCAATGTGGTCATAGCCCAACAAATGCAGCGTACCGTGTACCACCATATGCGCCCAATGCGCTTCAACAGTTTTGCCTTGTTCAGCAGCCTCTTGCTCGACAACCTGACGACAAATAATCAGATCGCCAAGCAGCGGCAATTCAATACCAGGTGGGGCTTCAAACGGAAATGACAGCACATTGGTCGGCTTATCTTTACCGCGATAAGTCAGATTAAGCTCATGACTTTCTGCTTCATCAACCAGACGAATAGTGACTTCACTTTCTGGTTGAAAGGGCATAACCGCCGCTTCCAGCCAACGCTGGAACTGTGCTTCTTCCGGCAAGCCCGTGGTGTGCTCGCAGGCGAGTTGAAGATCAAGGATTACCGAACTCATTTGCTCTCCTGCGCGGCAACATGCGCCGCCAGCGCTTCACGTTTACGCTCTTCAGCCTGTTGATCGCGACGTTTTTGATCGGCTTCTTCCCAGGCTTCATAGGCGACAACGATGCGTGCGACCACGGGATGACGGACAACGTCTTCGCTATGGAAGAAGTTGAAACTGATCTCTTCCACTTCTGAAAGCACCTCAATTGCGTGGCGCAGGCCAGATTTGGTGTGACGCGGCAAGTCTATCTGCGTGACGTCGCCGGTAATCACCGCTTTTGAATTAAAGCCGATACGCGTCAGGAACATTTTCATCTGTTCGATGGTGGTGTTCTGGCTCTCATCCAGGATGATGAACGCATCATTGAGCGTACGGCCACGCATGTAAGCCAGCGGCGCGACTTCGATAACGTTGCGCTCCATCAGCTTTTCAACGCGTTCAAAGCCCAGCATCTCAAACAGCGCGTCATAAAGAGGGCGCAGGTAAGGATCAACTTTCTGGCTGAGATCGCCTGGCAGGAAACCCAGTTTTTCACCCGCTTCCACGGCGGGGCGCGTCAGCAGAATACGACGGATTTCCTGACGCTCCAGCGCGTCAACTGCCGCAGCCACCGCCAGATAGGTTTTACCGGTACCCGCCGGGCCGACACCGAAGGTGATGTCATGGTCGAGGATATTCGCGATGTACTGCGCCTGATTAGGCGTACGCGGCTTAATGACGCCACGTTTCGTTTTGATGTTCACCGCTTTGCCAAAATCAGGCACGCTTTCTGCGGTTTGTTCCAGTACACGACTCTCTTTGATCGCCAGGTGAATTTTTTCTGGCTCGATATCGGGGATATCACCGCGAACGGGGGCCGTGTCAACGTAGAGCGTTTTAAGGATATCTGCCGCCGCGTTCACGCACAGCGCGCGTCCAACTAACTTGAAGGCATTGTCACGGCGATTGATTTCGATGCCCAAACGACGTTCCAGTTGTTTAATATTGTCATCAAATGGACCACACAGGCTCATCAGACGGCGGTTATCGGCCGGTTCAAGGGCGATTTCACGAGTTTCGATATTCAAACGAATCCTTTGGGTCACTGAGGGCCAGTTGAAATGGGTGTTTGACGCACCGTTTGGCTTAAACGAATGCACCATAACGAAATTATTTATGTCGTAAAGCCTGGACGCAAGCTTCAGAAAAGATATTTGGGCGGCTCTTTCAGAAACCAAGTGCAACAAACTGAATTTGGCGGCAGCACTGCGCGCGCTGCCGCAAAGTAAAGCAGGGATCAAGGCTGGAAAGTACCTACGCCGATTTCGTTCTCTTTACGCGTACGCGCAATGACCGACGCCGGGCTTTCAACAACGCGTAGACCCATCTCATCCTCAGTGCGGACCAGTTTGCCACGCAGCGAATTGGTATAGACGTCGACAATCTCGACATCGACAAATTTGCCTATCATCTCTGGCGAGCATTCGAAGTTAACCACGCGGTTGTTTTCAGTGCGTCCCGTCAGTTCCATCACGTTCTTACGCGAGATGCCTTCAACCAGAATGCGTTGCACGCTGCCCAGCATACGGCGGCTAATGGCCAGTGCCTGCTGGTTAATACGATCTTGCAGAATCCACAGACGCTGCTTTTTCTCTTCTTCGCTGACGTCATCGGGCAAGTCCGCTGCTGGCGTGCCGGGACGTGCAGAATAAATAAAGCTATAGCTCATGTCGAAGTTGATGTCGCCAATCAGCTTCATGGTCTGCTCGAAGTCCTGCTGCGTTTCGCCAGGGAAGCCGATGATAAAGTCAGAGCTAATCTCAATCTCCGGGCGTGCCGCGCGCAGCTTACGGATAATCGCTTTGTACTCCAGTGCGGTATGCGCACGTTTCATCAGTGTCAGAATACGATCAGCACCGCTTTGCACCGGCAAATGCAGGAAGCTCACCAGTTCCGGTGTATCGCGATAAACCTCGATGATGTCATCGGTAAATTCGATGGGATGGCTGGTGGTGAAGCGAATACGGTCAATGCCGTCGATAGCAGCAACCAGACGCAATAACTCTGCAAAAGTGCAGACATCACCATCAAAGGCTGCGCCACGATAGGCGTTAACATTTTGACCCAGCAGGTTGACCTCGCGAACACCTTGCGCAGCCAGTTGGGCAATTTCCAACAAAATGTCGTCGCTCGGACGGCTTACTTCCTCGCCGCGGGTATAAGGCACCACACAGAAAGTACAATATTTATTGCAGCCTTCCATGATGGAAACGAAGGCGGTTGGGCCTTCTGCACGCGGTTCTGGCAGACGATCAAATTTCTCAATTTCAGGAAAGCTGATATCAACAACCGGGCTTTTGCTTCCGCGTACGGTGTTAATCATTTCCGGCAGGCGATGCAGGGTTTGTGGACCAAATACGATATCCACGCAAGGCGCACGCTGGCGAATATGATCCCCTTCCTGCGACGCTACGCAACCGCCGACGCCGATGATCAAATCAGGGTTGCGCTCTTTTAATTTTTTCCAGCGGCCCAACTGGTGGAAAACCTTCTCCTGCGCTTTCTCTCGGATAGAGCAGGTGTTAAGCAGCAGGATATCCGCCTCTTCAGCTTCCTCAGTCAGCGTGTAGCCATGCGTACTGTTCAGCAGGTCAGACATCTTAGATGAATCGTACTCATTCATCTGACATCCCCAGGTTTTGATATGCAGTTTTTTTGTCATCGAACTAGCCATTGATTCAGAGCAGTGAAGTGCAGGGCGCGTATTGTAATGCTTTGATGCTGTTGTGACCAGCCTAAGGGCTTTTCTGATCGTGCCGGATTTTTTCCGGTACACTTTGCTTAATCGGTCCCGCTCGCTGCTGAAGCTGGCGGAGAAAAGTAAAAGGATATGAGCAATGCAGGATAATCAGTTTGATGTCGTGGTGGTCGGCGGTGGCATGGTCGGAGCAGCACTGGCTTGCGGATTGGCGCTGGAAAAATTTCGCGTAGCAGTGATTGAGCGCGCGGAGCCGGCACCGTTTGTGGCTGACAGCGAGCCTGATATTCGTATTTCTGCTATTGGTTCTTCTTCTGTAGCCATGCTAAAGCAGCTTGATGTCTGGTCACGTATTGAGGCCATGCGCTGTGCGCCGTATCGCAAGTTAGAAACCTGGGAATGGCAAACCGCGCAGGTCAATTTTGATGCGGTGTCGCTGGGATTGCCAGAATTAGGTTTTATGGTGGAAAACGGTGTTTTGCAGCGGGCTTTATGGGAGCGGATGCAGCAGCTGGAGGTTACGCTGATCTCACCGGCAACGTTAGAACATCTACAAGAAGAAAATGGTGGCTGGCGGCTGAATCTCGATAATAGCCAAACTTTGCATGCGCGTTTGGTGGTGGGCGCAGATGGTGCCAATTCGCAGGTGCGGCAGATGTCGGGCATTGGTATTCATGGCTGGAGTTATGCGCAGTCATGTTTATTGATTGGTGTAACTTGTGAACACCCAGCAGGCGATACAACATGGCAGCACTTTACTCCACAAGGCCCACGTGCTTTTTTGCCGCTCTATGGTAATCATGCTTCGCTGGTTTGGTATGACTCGCCAACGCGCATTCGTCAATTACAGACGATGGCACTGCCACAGCTAGAAAAAGAGATTGCTGCCCATTTCCCTGCGCGTTTAGGCCGCTTTAAAGCGCACGCTGCAGGCGGTTTTCCGCTGGTACGCCGTCATGCTTCTCGCTATGTTCTACCGGGGTTAGCGTTGGTAGGTGATGCAGCACATACCATTAATCCGCTAGCAGGACAGGGCGTAAACCTTGGTTATCGCGATATTGACGCCTTAATTGATGTGTTGAGCGAATCGCGCAGTCAGGCAGAAGATTGGGCCTCTGAACGTGTGCTGTTACGTTATCAACGACAACGACGCAACGATAATTTGTTGATGCAAAGCGGCATGGATCTGTTCTATTTCGCCTTTAGCAATCACCTGCCACCGCTTAAATTTATACGTAACCTTGGGTTGATCGCTGCAGAGCATTCTGGCGTGTTAAAACGTCAGGCGCTGCGTTATGCATTAGGGCTGTAATGACAACGAAATAATGGGTGGATCTGCGTAGAGGATGAAACGCGTTGAAATCTGGCGCCTCTGGATATACGAACATTACACTTCTGAATTTTAATGTTCAGGGTGTAGAGGCGTTTTTTGATATGTCGATGCTGTGCGGTAAGTGTGCGCGGGGCTATTGAAAGGTGAACTGCAACAGACAGAAACAATAAAGCCCGCAAAAGCGGGCTTTATTATGCAATTTGGCTGGGGTGCAGGGATTCGAACCCCGGAATGCTGGTATCAGAAACCAGTGCCTTACCGCTTGGCGACACCCCAATTATGGGAATCAAATTGTCTTTATATGGCTGGGGTGCAGGGATTCGAACCCCGGAATGCTGGTATCAGAAACCAGTGCCTTACCGCTTGGCGACACCCCAATAAAATGGTGGCTACGACGGGAATCGAACCTGTGACCCCAGCATTATGAGTGCTGTGCTCTAACCAGCTGAGCTACGTAGCCTAATTTTATTGCGTTTATTGCTTTGCTTTTTCGAAGATGGCTGGGATACCTGGATTCGAACCAGGGAATGCCGGTATCAAAAACCGGTGCCTTACCGCTTGGCGATATCCCATTCGTCGACTCGCAACCACGAGAAACTTCGAAAATTGGCTGGGGTACCTGGATTCGAACCAGGGAATGCCGGCATCAAAAGCCGGTGCCTTACCGCTTGGCGATACCCCATCCACGCTTGCCGAATCATGAAATGGTGCGGGAGGCGAGACTTGAACTCGCACACCTTGCGGCGCCAGAACCTAAATCTGGTGCGTCTACCAATTTCGCCACTCCCGCAAAAAAGATGGTGGCTACGACGGGAATCGAACCTGTGACCCCAGCATTATGAGTGCTGTGCTCTAACCAGCTGAGCTACGTAGCCATCTTTTTTCGCGCAACCTTCATCGGCGTTGCGGGGCGCATTATGCGGAGTTGACCAGACAGCGTCAACAATTTTTTTGTCGTTTTTTACCTTAAAGCGCCTGTTTGTTTGGCTTATAACCAGGCTGATGGTTTATTCGGCAATTATTCAGTATTTACAAGGCGAATGGCAAAAAAATGGGCCACAAAGGGCCCATTTTCAAATCAATTATCTTGCTTATTTATAAGCAGATTGATGCACACCAACCGCACGACCTGAAGGATCGTCCATTGATTTAAACGCTTCATCCCACTCAATCGCTTTTGCAGAAGAGCAGGCTACAGAAGGTCCGCCTGGTACACATTCAGCAGCGCTTGGCAGCGGGAACAGCTCTTCGAAGATTTCACGATAGAGATAGGCTTCTTTAGAGTTTGGCGTGTTATAAGGGAAACGGAAGTGCGCCGTCGCCAGCTGCTGATCGCTGATTTGCTTCGCAGCAACTTCTTTCAAACTGTCAATCCAGCTGTAGCCCACGCCATCTGAGAACTGCTCTTTCTGGCGCCACGCCACGCTTTCCGGCAAGTAAGAAGAGAAGCATTCACGCAAAATGTGTTTTTCCATCTTACCGTTGCTGCCACACAGCTTATCTTTCGGGTTGATGCGCATGGCGACATCAAGGAATTTCTTATCCAGGAAGGGGACACGCGCTTCCACGCCCCATGCAGACATGGCTTTGTTAGCACGTGCGCAGTCGAACATATGCAGTGCCAGCAATTTGCGGACGTTCTCTTCATGGAACTCTTTCGCGTTCGGCGCTTTATGGAAGTAGAGATAACCGCCAAAGACTTCATCCGCACCTTCACCCGACAGCACCATTTTAATGCCCATCGCTTTGATCTTACGTGACATCAGATACATCGGCGTAGACGCGCGGATAGTGGTGACATCGTAAGTTTCAATGTGGTAAATCACATCGCGGATAGCATCCAAACCTTCCTGCACGGTGAAATGAATTTCATGGTGCACGGTACCCAGATGTTCGGCCACAGCTTTCGCTGCTTTCAGATCCGGTGAACCTTCAAGACCCACGGCAAAAGAGTGCAGCTGTGGCCACCACGCATCGCTCTTATCCTGATCTTCAACACGTTTTGCTGCATAACGTTTGGTCACTGCAGAAATAATGGAAGAGTCGAGGCCACCAGAAAGCAACACGCCGTAAGGAACGTCAGACATCAAATGGCTTTTCACTGACTCTTCCAGTGCGTGTTTCAGGCCCGCAGCATCGGTTTCGTTATGCTCAACGTTTTTATATTCCATCCAGTCACGCTGCCAGTAACGGCGGATTTCTCCGTCAGTGCTGGAAAGATAGCTTCCCGGCGGGAATTCTTTGATAGAGCGACAAACCGGCACCAGCGCTTTCATTTCAGACGCGACATACAGGTTGCCGTGCTCATCATTACCCATATACAGCGGAATGATACCGATGTGATCGCGGCCAATCAGGTAGGTGTTTTTAACGCTGTCATACAGGATGAATGCGAACATGCCTTCCAAATCATCCAGGAAGTCGACGCCTTTTTCCTGATAAAGCGCCAGGATCACTTCACAGTCAGACCCGGTCTGGAACTGATAGCGATCGCTTAATTCTGCACGCAGCGCCTGATGGTTATAGATTTCACCGTTAACAGCCAGCACGTGAGTGTGGTCGGCGTTATACAGCGGCTGTGCGCCGTTATTGACGTCGACAATTGAGAGGCGTTCATGCGAAAGAATCGCGTGGTCATCCGCATAGACACCTGACCAATCTGGTCCGCGATGACGCATTAAACGTGAACATTCCAGCGCTTTTTGCGCAGCTCAACAGGATCGGTTTTAAGATCCAGCACACCAAAAATTGAACACATAACTGACTCCTGAGCTTACCTAACGGCGATGTTATCTTTTGTGTTTGCAGCAGCCTGTCGCTGCCTGATGCATAAGAAAATGCGCTATTTCATGCATCCAATGCAAGAGGAATCATGATTTACTGATAAAAAGATTGTTGGTAATGCGATATATTTGATGATTCATCAATAAAATCACCATTTAATTGATGAATCGATAATTAAATAACGTAATTGGTCGTTATTTAATCACGGGTGTGGCGGTTTTCAGCAAGAAAAGATGACGCACCGCACATTCTTATCGCTGCGTCATAAGAAGAATGAATCAGAACAGGTCGATATCGGCCACAGAAGGATAAATCCAGTCTGGACGGAAAGGCATGGCATCAATATCACTCAAGGTTGAAACACCAGAAAGCACCAGTATCGTTTCAAGTCCCGCCTGAAAGCCTGCCAGAATATCGGTACGCAAATTATCTCCGACAATCACCGTCTCTTCGGAGTGAGCCTGCATTTTATTAAGTGCAGCACGCATGATATAGGGGCTTGGCTTACCCACGTAGAAAGGGCGGCGGCCAGAAATCTTCTCAATGCCTGCGCAAAGCGCGCCACAGGCCGGGACAAATCCTCGTGCATGCGTATCTGGATTGGTTGCAATAAAGCGTGCGCCACTGGCAACAAAAAAAGCGGCTTTATGCATCATATCCCAGTTGAACGAACGGGTTTCACCCACGATAACAAAATCGGGATTGACGTCAGTGATCGTGAATCCCGCTTTATAAAGCTCATGAATCAACGCACCTTCACCGATAACGTAGGCTTTTTTGCCTTCCTGACGACGCAAGAAATCTGCAGTGGCCATTGCTGAGGTATAAAAAACCGAATCCGGTACATCAATACCTGCCGAGGCAAAGCGGTTAGCCAAATCCTGACCGGTTTGTGAGGGATAATTGGTGAGTACCACCAGCGGCATCTCTTTTTGCACGATGCGTTGTAAAAACTCTTTAGCGCCGGGCACAGCGGTATTGTCGTGCATCAGCACGCCGTCGATATCACAGATTACGTTTTTAATTGTCATAGTTTCGTTCCGATGCAGCCCGCCAGATTGGCAGGCTCGACTTAGTCTTCGAGAAGATGTTGCAGCAGGATGCCATTGAGCATGGCACGTTTTGCCAGCGCAAAAGCGCCAATGGCAGATTGGTGATCCAACTGTGAGCGCACCACCGGTAAATTTTTGCGAAACGCTTTAAGTGCTTGAGTATTGATACACCCCTCAATCGCGGGCAGCAGCACTTTCTCCGCATCGGTGATTTCACCTGCCAGCACCACTTTTTGCGGATTAAACAGGTTAATCGCAATCGCGATAGCTTTGCCTAAATAGCGGCCGACATATTCGATCACTTCACATGCCAGCGCATCACCCTGATTTGCAGCTTTGCAAATCTGAGGCATGCAGCAATCATCTTGCGTCAATACGCTGGGATAGCCTTGACTCAATAAATGGCGTACGCGATTTTCGATCGCGCCATTTGCAGCAATGGTTTCCAGACAGCCGAAATTACCGCAATGGCAGCGCTCGCCCAAAGGATCGACCTGAATATGGCCAATCTCGCCGACATTGCCATTGCTACCCAGAAAGATGTGTCCATTAGCGATGATGCCTGCGCCAGTGCCACGGTGTAAACGCACCAGAATAGAGTCAGCACAATCACGACTTGCACCGAAATAGTGCTCAGCAAGCGCCAGGCTACGAATATCGTGGCCGACAAAACTGGTCACGTTGAAGCGTTTTTTCAGGCTGGCAACCAGAGGCCAATGGCTGACTGAAATATGCGGCATATAGCGAATCACGCCGTTTATAGGATCAACTAAGCCGGGGAGAATCACCGATATTGCAATCAGCTCACGGATTTTACGCTGGTGGAGTTCAATAAAGGCGGCGACGGCATTCAGCAGCGCGTGCTCCAACGTTTCTTGTGTACGTTCCGGCAACGCATAATCTTCTTGAGCCAGTGATTTCCCGCTGAGATCAAACAGCGTTAGCGTGGCGTCGTTACGGCCCAAACGCACGCCAATGGTATGAAAGTTGCGGGTTTCAGTGATGATGGAAATCGCGCGGCGCCCGCCGGTGGACGCCTGTTGGTCCACCTCTTTAATCAGGCCGCGCTCAATCAGTTGGCGGGTAATTTTTGTGACGCTGGCGGGCGCAAGCTGACTCAATTCGGCAATTTGAATGCGCGAAATCGGCCCTTGTTGATCGATTAGCCGATAAACGGCCGCGCTATTGAGTTGTTTGACAAGATCGACATTTCCTATTTGTGTCTGGCCGCCAGTGGTCATTCAGTGCTTACTCGCTCAGGACGTCGTCTCCATTGACAAACGTCTTAGTGATTTTAAAGTCGCGTGTAAACACAGTCAGGTTTGCGATTTTTCCTGCTTCGATCGTGCCCAACTGTTTTTCCACGCCCATTGCCCGTGCAGGATAAAGTGTCGCCATACGCAACGCCTCATCCAATGCAATGCCGACATGTTCGACGCTATTTCGCACGGCATCAATCATGGTTAATGCTGAACCACTCAGCGTGCCATTCTCATCCACGCACAGGCCGTTACGATAGTATATTGTTTTACCTGCAAAAATAAATTTATCGATGTCTGCGCCAGCCGGTGCGGTGGCATCGGACACTAACACCAGTTTGTCGCCTTTAATCCGTTTTGCATTACGCACATTAGCGTAATGAACATGTAAACCATCGGCAATAATGCCGCAGTATACATCAGGCGAATCAAACAGCGCACCGATAAGACCAGGCTCACGACCAGCAAAAGCAGGCATGGCATTATAGAGATGCGTCGCAAAGGTCACACCCGCTGAAAAACCTGTTTTGGCTTCTTCATAGGTCGCGTTTGAGTGGCCAGCAGAGACAATAATACCCGCATCAGTCAGTTGACGAATGACATCGCTACCGGCGTTTTCTGGTGCCAAAGTCACTTTGGTGATGACGTCTGCGTTATCACACAGGAATTGCACCATTTCAGGATCGGGCAAACGGATCAGCGCAGGATTATGGGTGCCTTTTTTCGCCGTGCTTAACCACGGACCTTCAAGATGCAATCCCAGCGCCTGATGCTGATGCTTGTTTAGATAAGCACGCATGGTTTCAATGGCGCGCTTCATCAACGCATCGCTGCTGGTAATCAAGGTAGGAAGGTAGCTGGTACAACCCGATTTTTCATTGGCGCGCTGCATAATTTCCAGCGTTTGAATGCTGAGCGCATCAATGTCGTCATTAAACTGCACGCCGCCGCAACCATTCAGTTGTAGATCGATAAAACCGGGAGCGATGATGGCACCTGAGACATCGCGCTGCTCAATATCTGCGGGCAGCGCCTCGTGAGAGCAAACACGCTCAATCTTACCCTCAGCAATAACCACTGCGTGGTTGTCCAAAATCTCATGGCCGCTGTAAATACGACCGTTAACTAATGCATACATCTTTCTTCTCCCGGCTAGGCCTGCTTTGATTTAAGGGCAACAGCAGACATCTACAACGTAGTCTTAAACACCTTTCATATTTTCCGCTTCCATCTCGCGGAAATATTTAACCGTTTTCACTTTTAATTCCATCGTGGAGGGCTCATCACAAACCACAACGGATTTTGCATGCAGTTGCAGACAGCTAATGGTCCACATGTGGTTAACGTTGCCTTCAACTGCCGCTTGCAGCGCCTGCGCTTTGACATGGCCCGTCACTAAAATCATGACTTCTTCGGCATCCAGTAACGTGCCAACACCAACAGTCAGGGCGTATTTTGGCACCTGATCAACATCGCCGTTGAAGAAGCGTGAATTGGCAACGCGCGTATCGTGTGTCAGCGTTTTGATACGCGTGCGGGAAGTCAAAGAAGAGGCTGGTTCGTTAAAGGCAATGTGTCCGTCGTTGCCGACGCCGCCCATAAACAGATGAATTTTACCCAGCGCACGAATTTTCTCTTCATACTGGCGACATTCTGCGTCAATGTCAGGCGCATTGCCATTCAGAAGGTTGATGTTTTCTGTTTGTATATCAACGTGATCGAAAAAGTTACGGTACATGAAACTGTGATAGCTTTCTGGGTGCTCTTTCGGTAAGCCAACATATTCGTCCATGTTGAACGTCACTACGTGCTTGAAACTAACCTGGCCCGATTTATGCATCTCAATAAGATGTTTATACGCTTCTAGCGGCGTTCCGCCGGTAGGTAAGCCGAGAACGAAAGGGCGATCGGCGCTTGGATTAAAGGCATTGATGCGGTTGACGATATGACGTGCAGCCCACTTGCCTACTTGAGTCGGCGTGGCTAAAGGAATCAGTCTCATGTTTCACCTCAATATTAAAGAATTGGGAAAGGTTAGACGCTGTACCGTTGTGCTAATAATCAGCCTAAACTGATTACGCGTTATCGCCATGGTAATTCTGCGCCTTGATATTTTGGATCATAAAATAAGTTTGGCGTGATAGCCAGACGCAGCTGCATCGAGAGACGTTTTTTGGTGATAAAAATCACAGAAAGCGCGGTTTTAATTTGCGAGGCGAATTAATTTATCATTACACTCGCAGCGTGACCAAAAGTGTTATTACAGATCTTTGTTGCTGACAAAAAAGAGTAAGTGGCAACAAAGCAATAAGCGTGTCTCATAGGGGGAAGGGCAAATGTTAGGTTATTTACAGAAGGTTGGCCGCGCACTCATGGTGCCGGTAGCAACCCTGCCAGCGGCAGCGATATTAATGGGGGTTGGTTACTGGCTTGATCCTGACAGCTGGGGCGCAAGTAATGCGCTAGCAGCGTTGTTGATCAAATCGGGTGCTGCCATTATCGAAAATATGTCTGTGCTGTTCGCGATTGGTGTGGCGTACGGCATGTCGAAAGATAAAGATGGTGCAGCCGCTCTGACCGGTTTTGTCGGTTTCCTCGTCGTTACCACGCTTTGTTCACCCGCTGCGGTAGCAATGATTCAGAAAATGCCCGTGGAACAAGTTCCCGCTGCATTTGGCAAAATAAATAACCAGTTTGTCGGCATTCTTGTCGGTATCTTATCGGCCGAAGTCTATAACCGCTTCAGCCATGTTGAGTTGCCTAAAGCCCTTTCTTTCTTCAGCGGTCGTCGTCTGGTGCCCATTCTGGTCTCCTTCCTGATGATTCTGGTCGCGTTCATTTTAATGTACATCTGGCCGATTATTTTTGGTGGCCTGGTCAGCTTTGGTGAGCACATACAAAAACTTGGCTCGATCGGTGCAGGGGTTTACGCCTTCTTTAACCGCTTATTGATTCCGGTTGGCCTGCATCACGCATTGAACTCGGTTTTCTGGTTTGATGTTGCAGGCATTAACGATATCCCTAAATTCCTTGGCGGTGCGCAATCTCTGGCTGATGGCAGCGCAACAGTGGGTATCACAGGTCGCTATCAAGCGGGCTTCTTCCCGATCATGATGTTCGGCTTGCCGGGCGCCGCGCTGGCAATTTTTCACTGTGCACGCCCAGAGAACCGCGCCAAAGTTGGCGGGATCATGCTGGCAGCTGCGTTTGCAGCCTTCTTTACCGGAATTACCGAACCGTTGGAATTCTCCTTCATGTTTGTGGCGCCGGTACTGTTTTTCATCCATGCCGTATTAACCGGTATTTCTGTTTTCATCGCCGCGAGCATGCATTGGATTGCGGGCTTTGGTTTCAGTGCCGGTTTAGTGGATATGGTGCTTTCAACCCGTAACCCATTAGCCACTCACTGGTACATGCTGATCCCACAAGGCCTGGTCTTCTTTGCCCTTTACTACGTGGTATTCCGCTTCACTATCCTGAAGTTCAACCTGATGACGCCTGGCCGTGAATTAGCCGTTGCGGGTGATGAGACGGATGGCTACGACGTTAACGTTGATAAAACGGGCGATGGCGAAAACGCGACGGAGTCTCTGGCACGCCGCTATATCGGTGCGATCGGCGGTTCTGAAAACCTGACAGCTATCGATGCGTGTATTACGCGTCTACGTTTAAATGTGAAAGATTCTGCACAAATTAATGAAGGTGTGGCTAAACGTCTTGGCGCATCGGGCGTGATTCGTTTGAATAAGCAAAGCGTACAAATCATTGTAGGGACGCAAGCTGAAAGCATTGCTTCTGCGATGAAACGCGTGCTGACCAAAGGTCCGGTGGCTGCCGCAGCGAGTAATAGTAGTGCGCCAGCGGCAACAGAGGCTAAGCCGCAAGCCGTATTGAACAGCGATAAAAAAGTCATTGCCACACTGGTCTCACCAGTCAGCGGTGAGGTTGTGGCTCTGGATGCAGTGCCGGATGAAGCTTTCGCTAGCAAAGCCGTTGGCGAAGGTTTAGCGATCAAGCCTACCGATAAGCGGGTGGTTGCGCCGATTGCGGGAACCATTGTGAAGATCTTCACCACCAATCATGCGTTCTGCCTTGAAACGGATAATGGCGTTGAAATCGTGGTGCATATGGGCCTGGACACCGTGGCATTAGGTGGTAAAGGTTTCACACGCTTAGTCGAAGAGGGCGCAACGGTCGTTGCTGGCCAGCCGGTGCTGGAAATGGATCTTGAATTCCTTAATGCCAATGCACGATCCATGATCAGTCCTGTTGTGGTAAGCAACAGTGATGATTTTGGCGGTTTGAATCTGTTAGCCAGCGGACAGGTGATTGCCGGCGAAACCCGACTGTATGAAGTAATAGGTTAATTACTCCGCGACACAACCCCAAAGGCAGGAAGCGATTCCTGCCTTTTTGTTTTAAACGCTTAACAAACGGTTGTTTCCCTACGACGCTTTGTGGATCATACTCCGATACTTCGTGGTACAAATCACCCGCTATTCGTATTGAGGATTTTTGTAATGAGTGAGGCTGAAGCCCGCCCAACTAACTTTATTCGTCAAATCATTGACGAAGATTTGGCGAGCGGCAAGCACAGCAGCGTGCATACCCGTTTTCCGCCAGAGCCTAATGGTTATCTGCATATTGGTCATGCAAAATCGATTTGTCTGAACTTCGGTATTGCTCAAGATTACCAGGGTCAATGCAACCTGCGTTTCGACGACACCAATCCGGTCAAAGAGGATGTGGAGTTCGTTGAATCCATCATGCGTGATGTGCAATGGCTGGGCTTTGAGTGGAGTGGCGAAGTTTGTTATTCCTCAAACTATTTTGATCAGCTTTATCACTATGCGGTCGAACTCATCAATAAAGGCCTGGCCTATGTGGATGAACTCACGCCTGAAGAGATTCGTGAGTACCGTGGCACCTTAACGGCGCCGGGTAAAAACAGTCCTTACCGCGATCGTACCCCAGAAGAGAACCTGGCACTGTTTGAAAAAATGCGTGCGGGTGGATTTGAGGAAGGTAAAGCCTGCCTGCGCGCTAAAATCGATATGGCATCTAACTTCATTGTGATGCGCGATCCTGTGCTGTATCGCATTAAGTTTGCTGAACATCATCAGACGGGCAATAAGTGGTGCATCTATCCGATGTATGACTTTACCCACTGCATTTCCGATGCGCTGGAAGGCATTACCCATTCGCTGTGTACGCTGGAATTCCAGGATAACCGTCGTTTGTATGACTGGGTTTTGGATAACATTACTATTCCAGTTCATCCACGTCAGTACGAGTTTTCACGTCTGAATCTGGAATATGCAGTGATGTCGAAGCGTAAGCTGACGCAATTAGTCAGTGAAAAGCATGTAGAAGGCTGGGACGATCCGCGCATGCTGACCGTTTCAGGCCTGCGTCGTCGCGGTTACACGGCGGGCTCTATTCGTGAGTTCTGCCGTCGTATTGGCGTGACCAAACAAGACAATATCGTTGAGATGGCTTCGCTGGAATCGTGTATTCGTGACGATCTGAATGAAAATGCACCTCGTGCTATGGCGGTGTTGGATCCTTTAAAAGTGGTGATTGAGAATTTGCCTGCGGGCCATAACGAAATTATCACTATGCCAAATCATCCAAACAAGCCAGAAATGGGCACGCGCGAAGCTCCGTTTAGCCGTGAAATTTGGATCGATCGTGCTGACTTCCGAGAAGAGGCGAACAAGCAGTACAAGCGTTTGGTGCTGGGTAAAGAAGTACGCCTGCGTAATGCTTATGTGATTCGCGCTGAGCGTGTAGCAAAGGATGAAGACGGCAATATCACTTGCATTTATTGCACGTGCGATGTGGACACGTTAAGTAAAGATCCTGCTGATGGCCGCAAAGTTAAAGGCGTGATTCATTGGGTTTCTGCTGAGCATGCGCTACCTGCCGAATTCCGACTTTACGACCGTTTGTTCAGCGTACCGAATCCTGGTGCAGCAGAAGATTTTCTTGCTGCCATCAACCCAAATTCGTTGGAAATAAAACACGGTTTTGTCGAACCAGGCCTACGAAATGCTGAAGTGACCTCACCTTATCAGTTTGAGCGTGAAGGATATTTCTGTGCTGACAGCGTGTACTCAAAGCCTTCACAGCTAGTGTTTAACCGCACTGTGGGATTGCGTGATACCTGGGCAAAAATCGGCGATTAAAAATTTCGATTACCGACACGATAAAAAAACAAAAGGGCGATTAATCGCCCTTTTTTATTACTGCGATTCCTGTCAATACAACCAGATATGCTGCTTTACATCAAATTGACCCTGCAAGCATATCTGGGAGAAATCTTAGTTTAGTAAAATTAATCAATTACAAGGTGTGAATTGATTTTTTCAGGTAGGCTAAGCGCTCTCAAGCGTTGCTATGCGGGTTACAAAAGGAAAAAAATGACCGTTCTCGCCCAGGAAGCTAAACACAGTGTCGTAGTTTTACATCAACTAATTGAACGTATTTTCAATAATACAGCGACAGCGGATGATAGCTTTCATCTTCTGCTTTCGCACTTTCATCCCGACTTTTGTATGGTGACGCCGCAAGGAAGGCAGCTGAATTTAAACGAAACTGAAGCGCTTTTTCTTCAACTACAAGGTCAGCGTGAAGGGATGCGTATTGCGACCAGTGAACATGTGGTGATTTCTGAGCAAGAAAATGAAGTCATCATTCAATATCGAGAACTGCAAATGATGAACGGTCAAAATCAGAGCCGTATTTCACTGGCGATTTTAGATTGCAGCACCTCTATTCCGCGTTGGCGCTACTTGCAGGAAACGCTCGTAGCCTGAGATCCAGACGCAAAAAAGCCGGTTATAAACCGGCTTTTTCATATCAGTGCATAGCAACTTACTTGTCGTGAAGCGTTTCGTCTTCGCGACAATCACCCAGTGAGCAGTGACCGTAAAGATACAAGCTATGGTTGGATAATTTAATGCCATGGCGGGTAGCGATTTCATGCTGGCGCGTTTCAATCGACTCATCGCTGAACTCAATCACTTTGCCACAATCCAGGCAAATCAGGTGATCGTGGTGATGCTGTTGCGTCAATTCAAAAACAGACTTGCCGCCTTCAAAGTTATGACGGGTTACAATGCCAGCATCATCAAACTGGTTTAATACGCGATAAACCGTTGCCAGACCAATCTCTTCGCCCATATCAATCAGGCGTTTGTATAAATCTTCCGCGCTGACGTGATGGCATTCAGGTTCCTGAAGCACTTCCAGAATTTTAAGTCTGGGCAGCGTGACTTTCAGGCCAGCCTTCTTTAATGCGGTATTGTTGTCAGTCATGCGGATTTTGTCCTGTTACTTTAATCACTTTTGTGGCGCTTGGCCTTGAATGTCGATCTACACCCATTCTCATTTGCGTCTCATTATAGAACCGAAGCAACGAAATGAAAACCGAGTGAAATGCTGGAAATCACCATTAGCTGTGAGGAATTTACCGAGCCGGGGAGGATTTCTACAGAGGTCTGTTAACATTTCGTTCAGCCTCATCTCATATCCAGAGAAATAAGCGGATGACCGATAGGGGTATTCTACAGATTAAACGAAGAAAGTTAAAAAAATGTGGCTATTATTTCTATAGGAATTTCCACTGATTCGATGTGAGCCAGCGCCCACATCGAATCAGTAAGCATTAAGCTTCGATAATCTCTTTGAGCTGTAGCTCATCAAAAATCTGCTTAACCCATTTTTCAACGCGTTCGTTGGTCAATTCTGGCTGGCGATCTTCATCAATCGCTAAACCCAAGAAGTTTTTATCATCGGCCAAGCCTTTGGAGGCTTCAAAGTGATAGCCTTCAGTCGGCCAGTGTCCAACAATCACTGCGCCATTAGGTTCGATAATGTCACGAATGGTGCCCATCGCGTCACAGAAATACTCTGCGTAATCTTCCTGATCGCCACAACCAAACAACGCGACTAATTTGCCGTTGAAGTCGATCTCTTCCAGCGTTGGGAAGAAATCATCCCAGTCGCACTGCGCTTCGCCGTAATACCAGGTTGGGATGCCCAGCAGCAAGATATCAAACGCTGCCAGATCTTCTTTGGTGCTTTTCGCGATGTCATGCACTTCCGCAACGTCTTTACCCAGCTGTTTCTGGATCATTTTTGCAATGTTTTCGGTGTTGCCGGTATCGCTGCCAAAGAAGATGCCTACGAGTGCCATGGGTAAAATAACCTCTTAAATCCTGATGATGAGATGTGTGCTAAAACAGCACATTTCTGCGAATAATAGCAGACGTGACAAAAGCGCGGAACTTGTAAAGCCGTGACATTTGTTTTTGCGTGCGTTTTGCTCGTGTCAGTCTAGTTTGAGTTGTTGCAGCAACATTTGTTCAATCAATTCGCTGCGACTGAGATTGCGCTGTTCCGCCAGCGTATTAAGTGCTTCAACGGCTTCACTGTTCATTTTAAGCTCGACACGGCGTAACCCGCGCCCTTTGTCACGTTTCAGTTGATTGCGTTTATTTATACGCAGCTGTTCATCGCGCGAAAGCGGACTGGTTTTAGGGCGACCGGGACGACGCTCCTCAGCAAACAGATCAAGCGTGGTGCGGTCAGTGTGTTCTTTTGCCATGGCTTAGTGAAACTGAATGGGCGCGAGCGGCGTTTACGCTGCGCAGATTATAAATTATTGGCCCTTACCGCGGCAGAAATAGCCGTCGGCAAATTTTTAGCGCGCCATCATACTCCACGCTAACCGCGTACGCCAATCCTAAACTTTCACCGCCAGGTAATTGCTTTTAAAGCGCAAAAACCGACGAACACTGCGTAAAACGGCATCAGGTTTCTCAGCATGCACCCAATGTCCCGCTCCGCTAATCACATGTGCATGAGCTGCCGGGAACTGTTTCAGTAAAGCATCGCGATACTGATTATCCAGATAGGCAGAATCACCGCCGCGAATGAATAACGCAGGATGTGGCCAAGCCGGAATATCTTTCCAGCCAGAAATGGTCGCGTAATTGTCCCACAGTACCGGCACGTTAAAACGCCATTCTCCATCCTGAAAAGATTTGAGAATGAACTGAATCACGCCTTCTTCATTGATCACGTTGCGCATAACATTAGCCGCTGCACTGCGCAGCTTAACGCCAGATTCTGTGACCGCCCGGATAGCAGCAAAAATTTCATCGTGACGACGGGTTTGATAATCAACCGGAGCGATATCAATCATAACTAACTGTTCAATGCGTTCGGGAGCCAGTGCGCTCATCGTCATGGCTATTTTGCCGCCCATAGAGTGACCTATGACAGAAACGCGATCGATACCATGCGCATCCAGCGTGTCAAACATATCCTGCGCCATTACAGCGTAGTTCATCTCCTCAGAGCGCGGCGACATGCCATGATTACGGACATCAACCTGGATGAGAGGACGATCATCCTTTAATCCACGCGCCAGCACGCCAAGGTTATCAAGGCTGCCAAAAAGTCCATGAATAAGCAGGATGGGCCGGGAATCAACAGTAGATTGTTCAGTTTGCAGACGGGCGTTCAAAATCATGGCAAAGTTCTTAAGTTTGAGACCTAAGCTTAGGTTATCATGGATTCACCTTTTCAGGCGCGCCGGTTCCAGCGGCATTAGGACATATTCTGACTTTTGCCCATAAACCGTTTGAATGCTAACAGCCCGCCTGAATTTAACTTTATAATCCTGATGTTAGAATCCGCTCACATTTCGAATTGCCAAACTTTGCTAAGGGCTTTTCAGGTAATGCATGGTTCTGTCATGAGTAAAAAACCGTACGGAATAAGATGAAAACGATCGAAGTTGACGAAGAGCTCTACCGTTATATTGCCAGCCATACGCAACATATTGGCGAAAGCGCATCAGATATTCTGCGTCGCATGCTGAAGTTTACTGCCGGTCAAACGGCACCTGCAGCGGCTGCGCCAAACGCGGCGAAGCCAGACGTGCATGACGCGCAAGCTGCGCGTGTAGAATCGCGCCCGCAAGATCGCGTGCGCGCCATGCGTGAGCTAATGCTTTCTGATGAGTATGCGGAGCAGAAGCGAGCGGTTAATCGCTTTATGCTGATTTTGTCAACACTCTATCGTCTTGATACCGAAGCGTTTGCCGAGGCAACTGCCTCGCTGCAAGGCCGTACTCGCGTTTACTTTGCGGGCGATGAGCACACGCTGTTGCAGAATGGCACCCACACGAAGCCAAAGCACGTTCCTGGCACGCCGTACTGGGTGATCACCAATACCAATACTGGTCGCAAATGCAGCATGGTCGAACACATCATGCTATCAATGCAGTTCCCGCCGGAACTGACAGAGAAAGTTTGCGGCACCATTTAAACTGAAGCGTCAGGGAGAAGCGCCAATGGCCAATCACCCCCGTGCCGGGCAGCCTGCCCAGCAGAGCGATTTGATTAACGTTGCACAATTAACATCACAGTATTATGTCCTGAAGCCTGATGTGGCGAACCCGGAACATGCGGTGAAATTTGGCACATCTGGCCATCGCGGTAGCGCAGGGCGTCAAAGCTTCAATGAGCTGCACATTTTGGCTATCGCGCAGGCGATTGCTGAAGAGCGCAAAAAGAATGGCATTACTGGCCCATGCTACGTAGGTAAAGATACCCACGCGCTGTCAGAACCCGCTATTTTGTCGGTGCTGGAAGTGCTGGCGGCCAACGGCGTTGACGTTATTGTTCAGCAGGATAATGGCTATACGCCAACGCCTGCGATCTCCAACGCAATTCTTGAACATAATAAGTCTGGCGGCGCGCTGGCTGATGGCATTGTTATTACGCCATCCCATAACCCGCCTGAAGATGGCGGCATCAAGTACAACCCACCAAACGGTGGACCAGCTGATACCAATGTCACCAAAGTGGTGGAAGATCGTGCAAATCAGCTGATCAAAAATGGCTTGAAAGAAGTCAAACGTCTGCCGCTGGATGAAGCGCTGGCAAGCGGCCATATTGTAGAAAAAGATCTGATCCAGCCATACGTCGAAGGGTTAGCGCAGGTTATCGACTTTGCCGCAATCCAGAAAGCAGGATTGAAAATTGGTGTCGATCCACTTGGCGGCTCCGGTATGGCTTACTGGCAGCGCATTGCAGAGCACTACAAGTTAGATCTTACCATCGTTAACGATGCTATCGATCAAACCTTCCGCTTTATGCATCTTGATAAAGATGGCGTGGTGCGTATGGATTGCTCGTCCGAGTGCGCAATGGCGGGCCTGTTGGCTTACCGCGACAAATTCGATTTAGCATTTGGTAACGATCCTGATTACGATCGCCACGGTATCGTTACGCCTGCGGGCTTGATGAATCCAAACCATTATCTGGCGGTAGCGATTAACTATTTGTTCCAGAATCGTCCGCAATGGGGCAAAGAAGTTGCCGTAGGCAAAACGCTGGTTTCCAGTGCGATGATCGACCGTGTTGTTAATGACATTGGTCGTAAACTGGTAGAAGTACCGGTTGGTTTCAAATGGTTTGTGGATGGTCTTTTCGACGGCAGCTTCGGTTTTGGCGGCGAAGAGAGCGCGGGTGCATCCTTCCTGCGCTTCGATGGTACGCCATGGTCAACGGACAAAGACGGCATCATTATGTGCTTGCTGGCCGCTGAAATTACGGCTGTGACCGGTAAGAACCCGCAGCAACATTATGATGAGCTGGCTCAGCGCTTTGGTGCGCCAAGCTACAACCGCTTGCAGGCTTCTGCTACATCGGCACAGAAAGCGGCGCTCTCTAAGCTGTCGCCAGAAATGGTGAGTGCAGACACGCTGGCGGGTGATCCGATCACCGCACGGTTGACTGCAGCGCCTGGTAACGGTGCCTCAATTGGTGGTCTGAAAGTGATGACGGAAAACGGCTGGTTTGCAGCGCGTCCTTCTGGCACTGAAGACGCCTATAAAATCTACTGTGAAAGCTTCCTTGGTGCCGAACATCGCGCACAGATCGAGAAAGAAGCAGTAGAAATCGTCAGCGAAGTGCTGAAAAACGCCTGATAAAGGTGTAATGAAAAAGGCGCCGCTGGCGCCTTTTTTTATGGCATAAATCGATAACCAATCCCGGTTTCGGTGAGCAAATGCAGCGGCTGAGTCGGGTTGCCCTCCAGCTTTTGCCGCAGATGTCCCATATAGATACGCAAATAATGGCTGTGTTCGACCGCGTTCGGCCCCCATACCTGACTAAGCAATTGACGCTGAGTCATCACCTTGCCCGCGTTGTTCAGCAAAACGCCCAGTAAACGAAACTCTATCGGAGTGAGATGAATCTCTTCGCCTGCACGAATCACGCGACGTGCAGCAAGGTCAACGGTCACGTCTGCAAACGCCACTTTAGGCTCAGGATTAATGCCGCTAAAACGACGTAAGGCCACCCGCACTCGCGCCTGTAACTCGCCAATCCCAAAGGGCTTGGTCAGGTAATCATCCGCACCGGCATCCAGCGCATCGATTTTATCTTGTTCATCACTGCGCGCCGATAGCACAATCACCGGAATGGTGCTCCATTGCCGTAGTTCACGGATAAACGTGTTCCCATCACCATCAGGCAAACCCAAATCGAGAATCACCACATCCGGCTTGCGTGTGGCGGCCTCAATCAGGCCACGTTGCAGGGTGTCCGCATCAAACACTTTTAAGGCTTCGCCTTCTAATGCCAGTCGAACGAAACGACGTATTTCTTTTTCATCTTCAATGATCAAAACCGTAGCCACGTGCAACCTGCCATCAAATCAACATTTACTCGCTACTTTAACAACAAATGATCAGCGCGTCCGTGAATGTTCAATTGAGAAAATAACCACTAAAGAAACAACGCCATTACAAGTGTGTAACTTACTTACGGCGTGCATTCTTAAAAGCGATAAATTTGGTCTGGAGGGTGGTCGGATGAGTAGTAAAATTACACAGCTGGGCGTAATATTAGAGTCAGATCACATTTACTCACTTATTACGCTTAAAAAGGAGGCAAACGATGTATCCCGCTTATTCACGCAACAAAATTATTTTGCGTCGTGCCTTGGTGATTTTACTCGGCGTTATGGCGTTACCGATCATGCTTTTCCGTAAAGATCGCGCCCGTTTTTACAGTTATCTGCATCGCGTGTGGTGTAAAACCAGCGCTAAACCCGTTTGGTTGGCGCAGTCAGAAGCGGCAGGAGGAATTTTTTGGTAATTTACCCATCCAAATAGTCAGCCCGGTCATTTTACCGGGCTTTTTTTAAGCATTATCCTCTCAGAATTTCTCTAAACTTAACCTTCAATCCCTTACAGCCAAATAATTTTCAGCTACACTTAAACCTCTACAAGATTTCAGAGGTTGTACAAGTATGAGTGAGAAAATTCCAGTTGGGATCAGTGCTTGCCTGCTTGGCGATACCGTCAGATTTGATGGTGGTCACAAGCGATTAACCTTCGCAACGGAACAGCTCACGCCGTTTGTGCGCTTCGAACCTGTTTGTCCAGAAATGGCGATTGGTCTTCCCACGCCACGTCCAGCATTACGTTTAGTAAAGCAAGAAGACGATGATCTGCATCTCTGCTTCAGCAAAGATGGGGGAGAAGAGGTTACGCAGGAAATGCGCACATGGTCTGAACAGCGGGTGAAAGCAATGCATCATCTGTGTGGCTACATTCTGTGTGCTAAGTCCCCGAGTTGTGGCATGGAACGCGTGCGCGTTTACGAGCCTGAATCCAACAACAACCGCAAAGCGGGAACCGGCATTTTTACCGAGTTTCTGCGTAGAGAGATGCCTTGGCTGCCACTTGAAGAGGATGGACGTCTACACGATCCTGCATTGCGCGAAAACTTTGTAGGACGTATTTGTGCGTTGCACGAATTCAATCAAATGTGGAAGTCAGGTTTGACGCGTGCGCGTCTCATTGCGTACCACAGCCGTTATAAACTGCTGCTTTTAGCGCATTCTCAAGAAAAGTATCGCGAGCTAGGGCCTTTTGTCGCGTCAATGAGCCAGTGGGATTCGCTGGAAGCGTTCGCTTTTGAGTATCGCAATCGCCTGATGGAACTGATGTCGCATCCTGCATCACGGCGTAATCACACCAACGTATTAATGCATGCTCAAGGCTATTTCCGTCGCCAGCTCAGCTCGCCACAGCGGCAGGAACTGGCAACCTTGATTGACCATTATCGTCAGGGCACACAGCCGTTGCTGGTTCCTATCACCATTCTTAAGCACTACATGGCGGAATATCCGCATCCATGGCTGGCTCAACAGCGCTACTTTGATCCCTATCCCGAAGCGCTGCGCCTGCGTTATGGGCAATAATTCGGACCTGATATGACCACCCATTTAGTTTGGCTGCGTAATGATTTGCGCATTAACGATAATCTGGCTTTGCACGCGGCATGTCGCGACAGCAAAGCCAAGGTGATTGCGCTGTACATTGCTACACCGAAACAGTGGCAGCAGCATGATATGGCACCGAAGCAGGCTGCTTTTATTTATCAAAGCTTGCTGCTGCTACAAGAGACATTAGCCGATCGCGGTATCGAACTTTATTATCATCAATGTACTGACTTCAATGCGTCTGTTGACTACCTCACAACATTCTGTGAGCAACATAAAATTGATAACCTTTTCTATAACTACCAATACGAATTCAATGAGCGGCAGCGTGATGCGAAAGTTGAAAAACAGTTAGATGAGAACGGCGTAATTTGTCAGGGTTTTGATGACAGCGTGCTGTTGGCACCCGGCAGCGTTCAAACCGGTGATCGCAGCATGTACAAGGTATTTACGCCGTTTAGCAAAGCTTTTGTCCGTCGGCTGCATCAAGGCTTGCCGGAATGTGTTCCAGCGCCGAGAGCACGTGACGGCGCGCCATTAAGAATTCACAAAAAATCCCCCCTTTAGTTATCAAGCAGCTGACTTTGATCAGGCTCTTTTCCCTCCCGGTGAAGCCGCTGCGCTGAGGCAGTTACGCCATTTCGCCACTCAACCGATTCTGGATTATTCATCCGCACGGGATATGCCTGCCGTTGATGGCACAAGCCGCTTGTCGGTTTATCTGGCAACCGGCGTGCTTTCGCCGCGTCAGTGTTTACATCGGGTTCTGAAAGAACATCCTGCGGCATTGGATGATAATCGCGTTTTTGTCTGGCTTAATGAGTTGATCTGGCGTGATTTTTATCGGCACTTGATGGTGGCTTATCCCGCGTTGTGCAAGCATCAGCCCTTTATTCAGTGGACACATAACGTTGAATGGCAGCAAAACGATGAACACTTCACTGCATGGAAAGAGGGCAGAACAGGATATCCGATTGTTGATGCTGCTATGCGGCAAATGAATGATATTGGGTGGATGCACAATCGTTTACGCATGATCACCGCCAGCTTCCTGGTAAAAGATTTGCTTCTCCACTGGCATGGCGGTGAGCGTTATTTCATGCAGCAGTTAATTGACGGTGATTTGGCTGCCAATAACGGCGGTTGGCAATGGGCGGCGTCAACCGGCACCGATGCTGCACCCTATTTTCGTATATTTAATCCGACAACGCAGGGCGAGCGCTTCGATAAGCAAGGTGAATTTATTCGCCACTACTTGCCTGAGCTCAGTGACGTGCCAGACAGCGATATTCACCAACCGCACGCTTGGGCGAAGAAACACAACAAGGTACTCGATTATCCGGCACCAATCGTGGAACATAAGGAGGCACGTAAAAAGACATTAGACGCCTTTGAGCGCGCAAAAAATGCGGCTTGAGGCGGCAAGGGAGCCGAAATGAATCACTACGAATTAGAGCAAATCGTCAATCAGCAGCTGGATACACACAGCTTCAGCGATTACGCACCCAACGGATTACAGGTTGAAGGCCGCGCCGAAGTCAAAACCATCGTTACCGGGGTTACTGCCTGTCAGGCATTAGTGGATGAAGCCGTAAAGCGTAACGCCGATGCGATTCTGGTTCATCACGGTTATTTTTGGAAAAATGAACCGGCGGTAATTAAAGGCATGAAGCGTAATCGCCTGCGTGCGCTGCTGGCTAACGATATTAATTTATATGGCTGGCATCTGCCGCTGGATGCGCATGCAACGCTGGGTAACAACGCACAGCTGGCGCAGTTACTGGATATTGATGTACGCGGTGAAGTGATGCCACTGGTGTTTTGGGGCGAATTAAAAACGCCGCTGACCGGGGAAGAACTGACTCAGCGCATTGCCCAGAAACTGGGGCGTGAACCGCTGCACTGTGGCGATAACGCACCCGCGAAAATCCGTCGTGTTGCGTGGTGCAGCGGCGGCGGCCAAGGCTTTATCGACAGCGCCGCCGACTTCGGCGTTGATGCCTATATCACCGGTGAAGTCTCCGAGCAGACTATTCACAGCGCCCGTGAGCAAGGTTTGCATTTCTTTGCAGCAGGCCATCACGCGACTGAACGCGCGGGCATTAAAGCGTTGGGCGAATGGCTGGCTGAAAACCACGGCCTCGACGTCACTTTCATCGATATTCCTAATCCCGCCTAAGCACTTCACGGGTCCTGCACTTTCGCGCAGGACCTAAATCTATTGACACATCTCTGTCACTTTCGCATAACTGTCTGCTTTATACCGATAAGCAAATGCCTGCAACGCGCGCCTGAAGATTTCTGCGCGCGTAATTTTAGGTGAAATGGAGGTGGGTGTTGCAACGAGCACGTTGTTATTTGTTGGGCGAACGCGCGGCTGTGCTGGAACTGGAGCCGCCGATTTCATTGGTTAGCCAACAGCGCATTTGGGGATTGAATCAACGGCTGCAAGCGCATGAAGAAGTGCTTGAAGTGATACCTGGGATGAACAACATCACCATTTTGTTACGCGATCCACAACATAAAGCGCTGGATGCTATTGAGCGCTTACAGCGCTGGTGGGAAGAGAGTGAAGCGCAGTTGCCAGAATCACGTCAGGTTGACATTCCGGTGATCTATGGCGGTGAAAGCGGGCCCGATCTCAACGTGGTGGCTGAACAGGCCAACATGACGCCGCAGCAAGTGGTTGAGCTGCACAGCAGCAGTGATTACGTGGTCTATTTTATCGGCTTCCAGCCTGGCTTTCCCTATTTGGGCGGATTAGATCAGCGTTTGCACACGCCACGTCGTGCAGAACCGCGCGTGCTGGTTCCGGCAGGATCGGTGGGCATTGGCGGTAGCCAAACTGGCGTTTATCCGCTCGCCAGCCCCGGTGGCTGGCAACTGATTGGACAAACACGCGTTGCGCTGTTTGATCCAAAAATCAACCACCAACCTTGTTACGTCCCGGCGATACGGTACGGTTTGTGCCGCAAAAGGAGGGCGTATGCTAAGAATTCTTCGTGCCGGGCTGGCAACCAGCATTCAAGACAGCGGTCGTAACGGCTGGCGACAATATGGTATCAGCGTCAGCGGCGTGCTCGACCATCCAGCGATGGTCACCGCGAACCTGCTGGTGGGTAATGCGCCTGACAGCGCGGTGCTGGAAATTGTGCTCGGTCAGTTCAAAGCTGAATTCACGCGTGAGGGCTGGTTTGCCTTAACGGGCGCAGGTTGTCATGCTGAACTGGATGGCAAAGCGGTGTGGACCGGCTGGCGTTTGCCAGTGAAGAAGGGCCAGGTTTTATCACTGTCGATGCCGGTTCGCGGCATGCGCAGCTATTTGTCTGTTAATGGCGGTTTTGAGCTACCGGAAGTATTAGGTTCAAGCAGCACCGATCTCAAGGCGGGGTTTGGCGGTTGGCAAGGGCGTAAACTGGAAGATGGTGACCGCCTGCCGCTGGGCAAACCAACTCGCCAGTTTGATAAGAAAGCCGGTGTGCGCCAAATCTTATGGGGTAATCGTATTCGCGCCTTGCCGGGGCCGGAGTATCATGAGTTCAGCCGCGAGGCGCAGCAGGCTTTTTGGCGTACCGCATGGAAACTCAGTCCGCAAAGTAACCGCATGGGTTATCGCCTGCAGGGCCGACAGCTCAACCGCGAAACCCCACGTGAGCTGTTATCGCACGGTTTGGTACCCGGTGTGATTCAAGTACCGCCTAATGGTCAGCCGATCGTTCTAATGGCAGATGCACAAACTACGGGCGGTTATCCGCGCATCGCCTGCGTGATTGAAGCCGATCTTTATCATCTGGCACAGATTCGTTTAGGTGATCCAATCCACTTCATTCACTGCACTTTGCCAGAAGCAATACAGGCGCGTGAACATCAGCAACGCGCGTTAGACCAAATGGTGTGGGGACTCGCTCATGAAAATTGATTTAAACGCCGATTTGGGTGAAGGCAGCGGCAGCGATCGCGCACTGCTGCAATTAGTCAGTTCAGCCAATATCGCCTGCGGCTTTCACGCGGGTGATGCACAAACCATGCTGCAGTCAGTGCGCTGGGCAAAAGAGTTTGGCGTCGCCATTGGCGCACATCCCAGCTTTCCCGATCGCGAAAACTTTGGTCGCACCGCGATGCAGCTTCCACCTGAAACGGTCTATGCCCAGATGATTTATCAAATTGGCGCATTGAAAAGCCTGGCGGAGAGCGAAGGGCAAAAATTGGTGCACGTTAAACCGCACGGCATGCTCTACAACCAAGCCGCAGCGGATGCTGTGTTGGCAAAGGCTATAGCGCAGGCGATTAAAGCGGTGGATGCTAATTTGATCGTCGTTGGTCTTGCCAATAGCGAATTAATTCGCGCAGGCCTTGATTGCGGATTACGTACCCGTGAAGAAGTTTTTGCCGATCGCGGCTATCTCAATAGCGGTGCATTAGTGCCACGCGGTCAACCGGGCGCGCTGATCGAAGATGAAACCCAGGCGATTGAACAAACGCTGGCAATGGTGCAACAAGGCAAAGTGAAAAGCATCAGCGGCGAATGGGTTGCGGTGAATGCACAAACCGTTTGTCTGCACGGCGATGGCGCGCATGCGTTGCAGTTTGCTCAGCGCCTGCGTGATGTTTTTGCGACACATCAGGTTGCCGTGAATAGCCTTTAAATTGTTGACTGTTAGCCCGGCAATGCGCCGGGTTTTTTATCTCATAAGGGGAAAATATGGACAGCGTGGTGAACCTTTGGCCGCTGCTCGGCATTGCCGCCATCGTGGTAGGCTTTTTATTACGTTTTAATCCGGTGTTGGTGGTGATTGTTGCGGGTTTCGTGACCGGTATCGCTGCGATGATGCCGATTGCTGACATCCTGGAAAAGCTGGGCGCAGGCTTTTTAAATACGCGAAATCTGCCGCTGATTCTGTTGTTACCGCTGGCAGTGATCGGCCTGCTGGAGCGCCACGGTTTGAAAGAGCGCGCGCAAGCGTGGATTGCTCAGATCAAAACCGCGACCGCCGGTCGCTTGCTGATCGTCTATCTGCTGGTGCGTGAAATCACCGCCGCGCTGGGATTAACCAGCCTGGGTGGCCATCCACAGATGGTGCGTCCGCTATTAGCACCAATGGCTGAAGGCGCTACCGAGAACCGTTATGGTGAGGTTTCACCTGAGGTTCGTCATCGTCTGCGCGCGATGTCAGCGGCAACGGATAACGTAGGTTTATTCTTTGGCGAAGATATTTTTGTGGCTTTCGGTGCCATTATCTTCATGCACAACTTCATGCAAGAGTCGGCAGGCATTCAGACCGAGCCCTTGCACATTGCGCTGTGGGGTATTCCAACAGCGATTGCTGCCTTCCTAATCCACTCAGCACGTCTGGTTCGCTTGGATCGCAAACTGTCACGTGAATTACAGACGCTGAATAGCCAGGCATTGAAAGCCAAGGAGGGCCAATAATGTTTCAGCAACAATATTTGATGTGGCTGGCAGGCATTATCCTGCTGGTTGTGGCGGTACTTTCCTGGCGTGACAGCGCCAACCCGCGTCGTTTTACCACCGGTTTGTTCTGGGCGCTGTACGGCTTGATTTTTCTGGTCGGTGATTGGACCACGCATTTAATGACGCAATTGATGGGAACGCCGGAAGTCGGCACACGTACGCTGCATATTGTAGTGGGTGTTGCGGTGGTGGTGATGGCGCTCATCGCAGGTTTAGGCGGTGTAAAATTAGGCCGCTATCATCAACGTAGTGACGAAGAAAAAAGGTCAGCGCAAAACGTTTGCACAACAAACTGTTTCTGCCTGCGCTAGCCATTCCGGTAATCACCGTGGTCGGTGTCTTAGCGTTTAACCATATCCCGGGTTTGCAAGACGCGGTATTTGGTCCCGGCAATCATTCCACTCTGGTGACGCTGTTTTCAATGATGGTTGGGTGTTTGGTGGGGTGGCTGGTGGCGTTGAAAATGACCCACGAGAAACCTGTGCAGTCGATGCAGGAAACGCGCCGACTGCTTGATGCCATCGGCTGGGCATTCATCCTGCCGCAAATATTGGCGACGCTGGGATTATTGTTCACTACGGCAGGCGTCGGCAGCGCGATTTCACACCTTACGGAAACCTATTTAGCGGTCGATAATCGCTTTATTGCGGTTGCGGTTTATGCTGTCGGCATGGCGCTGTTGACCATGATCATGGGCAACGCGTTTGCTGCCTTCCCGATTATTACCGCAGGCGTAGGGATCCCCATTCTTGTCTTGCAGCATGGCGGTAATCCAGCAGTGATGGCGGCGATTGGCATGTTCTCTGGCTATTGCGGTACGTTGATGACACCGATGGCCGCTAACTTCAACATCGTGCCTGCGGCATTGCTTGAGCTACCAGACCGTAACGCGGTCATCAAGGCTCAGGTGCCAACCGGTGTGCTACTGTTAATCGTTAACGTCTTTTTGCTCTATTTTCTGATGTTCCTGTGAGGAAAGAATGAAAACTGTATTGATGACCGCGTTCGAACCTTTTGGTGGGGAAGATGTTAATCCTTCATGGGAAGCGGTACGGGCGCTGGAAGGCAAGCAAATTGCTGGCGCAACCATTGTTACGCGCCAATTGCCGGTAGTGTTCAGCGAAGTGTTGAACGTACTTAATCAGGCGCTGGACGAGATTAAACCTGACGCGATTATTTCGGTAGGGCAGGCGGGCGGACGTAGCGACATTACCGTCGAGCGGATTGGCATTAATGTGGATGATGCGCGCATTCCCGATAACGCCGGTAAACAACCGGTGGATGAAGCGATTGTGCAGGATGGCCCAGCGGCCTATTTCTCACGCTTGCCGATCAAAGCCATTGTCGCGGCGGTGCGTGAAGCGGGCATTCCCGCGTCGGTATCACAAACTGCGGGCACCTTTACCTGTAACCGGGTGATGTATGGTTTGCTGCATTGGCTGCAAACCCAAGGCAGTTCAGCGCGGGGCGGTTTTATTCATATCCCTTATCTGCCAGAGCAGGCGGCACAGCATCCTGGCGCACCGAGTATGTCTTCGGCTAACGTGATTCAGGCGCTGGAAATTGCCGTTCGCGTCACGTTAGAGATAAAAGAGGATTTGAAAGTCGTGGGTGGAGCAACGCACTAATAGGCGGATAAATGCCAGAAGGACCGGAGATCCGCCGTGTGGCGGATCAGCTTGAAACAGCCATTGTCGGGCAACCGTTAACGGATGTCTGGTTTGCCTTTCCTGAGCTGAAAACCTACGAACCGTCGCTGCTCGGTGAGCAGGTACAGGCGATTGAAACGCGGGGTAAAGCGCTGCTGACGCATTTCAGCAATGGCTTAACGCTTTACAGTCACAATCAGCTTTATGGCGTCTGGCGTATTGTCTTACCTGAAAGCCAGCCAGAAACGAAACGGCAACTGCGGGTTCGATTGGCTACCGCCGAGCATGCGATTTTGCTCTATAGCGCGTCAGATATTGAACTGCTAAATGCGGATATGCTCGCCAGCCATCCCTTTTTGAATCGCATTGGCCCGGATGTGCTCGACAGCACGTTGACGGTGGAAGAAGTCAAACAACGGCTACTTTCACCGCGCTTCAGCCGCCGACAGTTCAGTGGATTGTTACTGGATCAAGCCTTTCTTGCCGGGTTAGGTAACTACCTTCGGGTTGAAGTTTTGTGGTTAGCAGAACTGTTGCCGCAGCATCGGGCACAATCGTTAAGCGAAGCACAGCTGACAGCATTCAGCGAGGCGCTGTTATCGGTACCACGGCACGCTTATCGCATGCGAGGAACGATGAAAAAATATCACTCTGAAGCGGCTTTTCGCTTCGAAGTGTTTCATCGGCAGGGCAAGAAATGTCGGCGTTGCGGAACACTGATTGAAAAGGGAACGCTCTCGTCCAGACCCTTTTACTGGTGTCCGGGCTGTCAGGTTTAGCCTGAACGCGTCA